>NZ_JASDTF010000043.1:0-125255 GCF_041441355.1 Propionivibrio sp. | reverse complement strand
ATCCTGCGCCATCCGCACGATCGTGTCGTAGACCGCGATATCGCCGTGCGGATGGTATTTACCGATCACGTCACCAACGATACGCGCCGATTTTTTATAGGCTTTGTTCCAGTCGTTGCCCAGTTCGTGCATCGCGTACAAAACCCGTCGATGCACCGGTTTCAAACCATCGCGCGCGTCCGGCAAGGCCCGACCGACGATCACGCTCATCGCGTAATCGAGGTAGGAACGGCGCATCTCGTCTTCGAGGCTGATGGGCAGGGTTTCTTTGGCGAATTGTTCCACGGCTTGTTCCATTGTCGATCCGTATCATTCCAGCACGTAGCCCGAGACGACAGCGTCATCTCTCGCCATCGTGACCAAGCCGGGTATTCTAACATGCCCATCGGTACCACCCCCCAGGCACGTAGCATCGACGCAGCCAGCGCATCCAAAAAGGAAAGCGGTTAAGCTTGCGCCACCCATCCACGAGGCTCAGCCCATGCCCCTCACCCCGGTCGATCTGCTCATCGAAGCCCGCTGGATCATTCCTGTCACCCCCGCGGGATGCGTCCTCGAAAACCACGCCGTCGCCATCGACCAGGGGCGAATTGTGGCGGTTTTGCCACAGGCCGAAGCGCCCTTGCGCTACGCCCCCCGCCACACAACCCGATTGACCGAGCACGCCTTGATCCCTGGCCTCGTCAATCTGCACGCGCACGCGGCCATGAGCCTCCTGAAAGGCATCGCCGACGACCGCCCACTCATGGAATGGCTGCAGCACCACATCTGGCCGCTCGAGACGCGACACGTCTCGCCGGAGTTCGTGCGTGACGGGACTCGCCTCGCCTGCGGGGAAATGCTCCGCGGCGGCACCACCTGCTTTGCCGATATGTATTTTTTCCCGCAGGCAGCCGCCGAAGCGGCAAAAGACCTCGGCATGCGCGCTGCGCTCGGACTCGTCACGCTCGACTTTCCGACCAACTACGCCAGCGACCCCGACGACTACCTCGACAAGGGGCTCGCCGTGCGCGACGCTTTCCACAACGACGAACTGATCACGTTCTGTCTCGCTCCGCACGCCCCCTACACGGTCAGCGACACGACGTTCGCACAGATCGCCACCCTGGCCGAGCAATGCGACCTGCCGATCCACACTCACCTGCACGAAACACGCCAGGAAATCATCGACAGCCAGCAAAAATTCGGCTGCCGCCCGCTGGAGCGGCTGCATCGCCTGGGCATTTTGGGTCCCAATCTGATTGCCGCCCACGGCGTTCACCTGGAAACGCACGAAATGGCGCTACTCGCAGCTCACGGCTGCACGGTCGCGCACTGCCCCTCCTCAAACCTGAAGCTAGCGAGCGGCTTCGCTCCGATCGCGGCGCTGCTCGCCCATGGCGTCAATGTCGGACTGGGCACCGACGGGTCGGCGAGCAACAACCGTCTCGACATGTTTGCCGAGATGCGCCTCGCCGCCCTGCTCGCCAAAGGGGTTGCGGGTGACGCGACTGTGGTTTCGGCGCAACAAGCCTTGCATATGGCAACTTTAGGTGGCGCGCACGCATTGGGAATGGAAAACGAAATCGGATCCATCGAAATAGGGAAATGGGCAGACCTTTGCGCCATCGCCTTAAATGACGCCCAACTGGCCCCGTGCTATGATGTCATATCGCTTCTTGTTTATTCAGCAGGGCGAGAGTATGTTAGTGATGTGTGGGTTGCCGGAAAGCCACGTTTTGCTGACGGACACCTGCCTGGAAGCACGGAAATTGAGTTGAAAAATCTCGCGGCTTTGTGGCAGAATCAAATTCGTCCGCATAATGTTTTACCAACCTACTGAGGCGTACTAGGCCCTACGGACGAAAAACCGCAGGCTTTAACTAACGAGGGAAATCCAGATGAACAAAACCGTTAAAAATTCGATGATGGCCGTGCTGGCCGCCACTCTCGGCCTCTGCGCCTCGCTGGCCCAAGCCCAAGACCGCGTTTACGTGATCGACGCCCGCGGCGAAGTCGCGACGAGCGCCAACGGCCTCTGCTGGCGCACCGGCTTCTGGACGCCTGCTGCTGCCGCCAAGGATCCGGCTGGCTGCAAGTGCGACAAGGACCTGCTGCCGAAGGAAGTCTGCGAGCCGAAGGTTGCCGCTCCGGCCGCTCCGAAGCCCGCCGCATTCGGCGAGAAGGTCACCATCGCCGCTGACGCTCTGTTCGACTTCAACAAGGCCACCCTGCGTCCGGAAGGCAAGAAGAAGCTGGACGACGTCGTTGCCAAGGCCAACCAACTGAACCTCGAAGTGATCATCGCCGTCGGCCACGCTGACCGCATCGGTAGCGCCGCCTACAACCAGAAGCTGTCGGAGAAGCGTGCCGCTTCGGTCAAGGACTACTTGGTTGCCAAGGGCGTTCCGGCCAACCGCGTCTACACCGAAGGCAAGGGCAGCAAGCAGCCGGTCACCAAGCCCGATCAGTGCAAGGGTGCCAAGAGCGCCAAGGTCATTGCCTGCCTGCAGCCTGACCGTCGCGTCGACATCGAAATCATCGGCACCAAGAAGTAATTCTGCCGATTGAGCAAAAAGCCCTGCTTCGGCAGGGCTTTTTTGTTTTTGCCCCAAACTCTGCGCCTGCCATGCAAAACGCCGACCCGAACGAACTCGAGAAATTCAGCCAGCTGGCCCACCGCTGGTGGGATCCGAACAGTGAATTCAAACCGCTGCACGAAATCAATCCTCTGCGCGCGGCCTGGATCGAAGAACACACGCCACTCAAAGGCTTGAAAATTCTCGATGTCGGCTGCGGCGGAGGCATCCTGACTGAAGCGCTCGCCCAGCGCGGAGCGCAGGTCACCGGGATCGACCTTTCGGACAAAGCACTGGCCGTCGCCCGCCTGCACCTTCTGGAGAGCGGCGCACAAGTCACCTACCACAAAATTGCCGCGGAAGAATTGGCAGCCGAAACACCTGGCGAATTCGACATCGTTACCTGCATGGAGATGCTTGAACACGTTCCGAATCCCGCCAGTACCATTGCTGCTTGCGCGAGCCTCGTGAAGCCCGGTGGACACGTTTTCTTCTCCACCCTGAACCGCAACCCGAAAGCCTACCTGCTCGCGGTCATCGGTGCCGAGTACATCCTCAAGATGCTGCCGCGCGGCACCCACGACTACGCTAAATTCATCAAGCCTTCCGAGCTCACGCGCTGGGCCAAAAGCGTCAAGCTCGAACCCGATGAGGTCATCGGCATGAGCTACAACCCCTTGACCGGCCGCTACTGGCTGGGCCGCGATACGGACGTTAACTACCTCGTCCACACACGGCGGACGAAGTAAACGCGCGCACACGCCCTGGCGTGCTAGAATCAGTGTGCTGTACGACTTTTGTGATGTGCGTTCTTGTGACGGGCATCCATGGGGGCGACCTGGCTTCGACGTGGGTTGCAAAGCAGCGCAGGGCATACCGAGGACCAGTGACCTCGTAAATCCATCTGGAAACAATCAAACGCCAACGACGAGCGTTTCGCTCTCGCCGCTTAACGCGGCTTGACCGCTGTACTGACTGGTCCCTGGGTCAGGTGGGGCAACCCACAACAGCGACATTTACAGGGACTCGCCCTTGCCAGGGTTACTTTGGCCGGGGTTAAATCCAAGGTGACTCGCCTGACGTAAGCCTGTTCGGCCGGCGTACCAAGGTTAAAACCCAGTTGACCGGACTAAGTATGTAGAACTGCCTGTAGAGGACTTGCGGACGGGGGTTCGATCCCCCCCGCCTCCACCATCAAGGGGCCCGGATAAACGCCGGGCCCTTTTCTTTTCTTCGCCCTCGAACCAAAAACGCAGACTACTGAGCGCGTCGCCTTCCCTTCGCGTCTTGCTTAACTCGCGCGCCCGCACGGCAATTACTCGCGGCGCCCGCGAATTTGCGAACAACAGATAAAAAAAACCCGCCGCTAGCGGCGGGTTTTTCGGCGCAGTCCGATTAGGCGCGCACGATATTCGAAGCTTGTTTGCCCTTGGGACCCTGCGTCACATCAAAGGTGACTTTCTCGCCCTCTTTGAGGGTCTTGAATCCGCCCATGTTGATGGCGGAAAAATGCGCAAAGAGGTCTTCGCTACCATCGTCCGGCGTAATGAACCCGAAACCTTTGGCATCGTTGAACCACTTGACAGTACCAGTTGCCATAACACTACTTCCTTAAAAAAAATAAACCCGGGCAGTGCCCGCTGTCGTGCTCCAACCCGACAGTGATCGGACCTGAACACCAGAGCTTTGTACGCTAGTCGCCGATGATGCGTCAAGCATTTCCAGCCGCAGCAGCCGAAAAGTGTGGTTTTTTTTGATTGTTATCATCGTTTTCTCGGATGTTTTGCCTTCGTCTGCGGACTGGTTAGAATGAGGACATGGCCAAACAGCACCAGACAGGCGCCGTACTCGAGGCGCAACGCAGCAAGCTCGCTCCGCCTCCGTTTTACACGGTTTTGCTGCTCAACGACGACTTCACTCCGATGGATTTCGTCGTTCTCGTCCTACAGAAATTTTTTTCAATGGACCGAGAACGAGCCATGCAAATCATGCTCAAAGTTCACGTGGAAGGAAGAGGCGTTTGCGGCGTTTATCCGCGCGACATCGCCGCCACCAAGGTTGAACAGGTTGCGGCCTTTGCACGGGAAAACCAGCATCCGCTGGCCTGCGTGATGGAGGAAAACTGATGATTGCCCAAGAACTCGAAGTCAGCCTGCACATGGCCTTTGTTGAGGCTCGGCAGAAGCGCCATGAGTTCATCACGGTCGAGCACCTGCTCCTGGCCCTGCTCGATAACCCCTCTGCGGCCGAGACGCTGCGGGCGTGCGGTGCCAGCATCGAGCAACTGCGCAATGACTTGAGCACCTTCATCGCCGAACATTCGCCGACGGTTGCCGGCGAGGACGACATCGACACCCAGCCGACGCTCGGTTTTCAGCGTGTGATCCAGCGTGCCATCCTGCACGTCCAGTCTTCCGGCAAGAAGGAGGTCAACGGCGCGAATGTTCTGGTTGCCATCTTTGGAGAGAAGGACTCGCACGCCGTCTACTACCTCCAAAAGCAAGGGGTGACCCGGCTCGACGTCGTTAATTTCATCTCGCACGGGATTGCCAAAGCGGCGCAAGGTGCGCCCAAGAAAGAGCCCGAAGCGGAGACGGAAACCGCAACCGAACCCAACGCCGGCCCGCTTGAAAACTACACCATCAACCTCAACGCGCTGGCCGGCCAAGGTCGCATCGACCCGCTGATCGGACGCGAACTTGAACTCGAACGCGTCATCCAAACGCTCTGCCGGCGGCGCAAGAACAATCCCTTGCTGGTCGGAGAAGCGGGCGTCGGCAAGACTGCAATTGCCGAGGGCCTGGCCCGGCGCATTGTCGACCGCGAAGTCCCCGAAATTCTCGCCAAGGCCAACGTCTATGCCCTCGACATGGGCGCGCTTCTGGCCGGGACCAAGTACCGCGGCGATTTCGAGCAACGGCTGAAGGCGGTACTCAAGCAACTCGCCGATAATCCGAATGCGATTCTGTTCATCGACGAAATTCACACCCTGATCGGTGCGGGCTCGGCTTCGGGCGGAACGATGGATGCCTCCAACCTGCTCAAGCCGGCACTCTCCAACGGCCAGCTCAAGTGCATCGGAGCCACAACCTACAACGAATACCGTGGCATCTTCGAGAAAGACCACGCCCTGTCGCGCCGCTTCCAGAAAATCGACGTCAATGAGCCCTCGATTCCCGACACCATCGAGATTCTCAAGGGCCTGAAGTCGCGTTTCGAATCCCATCACGGCATCAAATACTCAGCTGCGGCACTGACTTCCGCCGTCGACCTCTCGGTGCGTTTTATCACCGACCGCCATCTGCCGGACAAGGCCATCGATGTCATCGACGAAGCCGGCGCCGCGCAGCGCATCCTGCCCAAATCGCGGCAGAAAAAGGTCATCGGCAAGCAGGACATCGAGGAGATCGTCGCCCGCATCGCGCGCGTGCCGTCAACCCAAGTCACCGCCGACGATCGCAACGCCCTCAAGAACCTCGACCGCGACCTCAAAGCCGTCGTCTTCGGCCAGGACCCTGCCATCGACGCCTTGGCGCAAGCCATCAAGATGGCGCGTTCGGGGCTCGGCACGCCGGGCAAGCCGATCGGCAGCTTCCTTTTCTCCGGCCCCACCGGGGTCGGCAAAACCGAGGTCGCCAAGCAGCTCGCCTATTGCCTGGGCGTTGAGCTGCTGCGCTTCGACATGTCGGAATACATGGAACGACACGCCGTGTCGCGCCTGATCGGTTCGCCGCCGGGCTACGTCGGCTTCGACCAAGGCGGACAACTCACCGAAGCAGTCACCAAGAAGCCCTACTGCGTTCTGCTGCTCGACGAAATCGAAAAGGCCCACCCCGACATCTTCAACATCCTGCTGCAGGTGATGGATCACGGGACCCTTACCGACAACAACGGGCGCAAGGCTGATTTCCGCAACGTCATCATCATCATGACCACCAACGCCGGGCAGGAAGCCTTGCAAAAGTCGACGATGGGCTTCACCTCGGTCAAGCAGGCCGGCGACGAGATGGTCGAAATCAAGCGCCTGTTCTCCCCTGAGTTCCGCAACCGGCTCGATGCGACGATCTCCTTCAAGGCGCTTGACCACGAAGTCATCCTGCGCGTCGTCGACAAATTCCTGATGCAGCTTGAATCCCAGTTGCACGAGAAGAAAGTCGACGCGGTGTTCACCGACGCGCTCAAGGCTCACCTCGCCAGCAAGGGCTTCGACCCGCTGATGGGCGCGCGGCCGATGGCGCGCCTGATCCAGGACACGATCCGCGCCGCGCTCGCCGATGCCTTGCTGTTTGGGCGGCTGACGCACGGTGGCCATGTCACCGTCGATCTCGACGAAAGTGGTCAAGTGCGACTGGTGTTCGAGGAAGAGCCCGCCCACGCAGAATAAACTTCGCGTCCATAACCGACCGAACGGCGCGCCGCCCAGGCGCGCCGTTCGTTTTTGCAGGTACACAGCGCCACGCTGAATGAGACAATGCTCGTCTACCGTCACAGGAGCCCCGACCATGCAACACTTTGCCAGCGACAATTACGCGGGCATCTGCCCGGAAGCCCTTGCCGCGCTGCTCGACGCCAACGCCGGACACGCTCCGGCCTACGGTGATGACGAGTGGACGCGCCAAGTATCCGACCGCCTGCGCGAAGTCTTCGCCACCGATTGCGACGTCTATTTCGTGTTCAACGGCACTGCGGCCAATTCTCTGGCCTTGGCCTCGCTCTGCCAGAGCTATCACAGCGTGGTCTGCCACGAACTCGCTCACGTCGAAACCGACGAATGCGGCGGCCCCGAATTCTTCTCCAACGGCTCCAAGCTCCTGCCTGCCGGCGGCGACAACGGCAAGCTCACCCCGGAGGCCGTGCTCAACGCCATCGGCAAGCGTAGCGACATCCACTACCCGAAACCGCGCGTCGTCACGCTGACCCAGGCCACCGAAATCGGCACGGTCTATCGCCCCGACGAAATCGGAGCCATCGCCCGCGCCGCGCACGCCCACGGACTGCGCGTGCATATGGACGGCGCCCGCTTTGCCAACGCCGTCGCCTCGCTGGACGTTGATCCGGCCGACATCACCTGGCGCGCGGGCGTCGACGTGCTCTGTTTCGGCGGCACCAAGATGGGCTTGCCAGTTGGCGAGGCTGTCGTCTTCTTCAACCGCGAACTCGCCGAAGACTTCGCCTACCGCTGCAAACAAGCCGGACAGCTGGCCTCCAAGATGCGCTTCCTTTCAGCTCCGTGGCTCGGCATTCTCGCCGACGGCGCCTGGCTGCGCCACGCTGCTCACGCCAATGCCATGGCTCGGCGACTGGCCGACGGGCTGCGCAACACCCCGGGCGCCCGGTTGCTGTTTCCGGTGGAAGCCAACGGCGTTTTCGTCGAACTGCCGCAGCCCGTCCTGGAAGGGCTGCGCAACCGTGGCTGGCGCTTCTACACCTTCATCGGCGCAGGCGGGGCACGCTTCATGTGCGCCTGGGACACCACCCCGGCCAGCGTCGACGCCTTGCTCGCCGACATTCACGCGCTGGCACGCTGAGTTCATGACCGTCCTGACCGCGCCCTCCAGGCCGGTCAGCGCGGTCTCGTTGAAGACGCGGTTTCGTATCGCAAGAACGTCATCGCGCAATACGGGAAAAAGGACACAACCCATTAAATAGTAAAGAAAAAATAAATTCTTCTGTCTTATATAAGACACTTGTTTCACCCTTGTGCGCCTCGTATACTGCTCTGCACAACCTGCCTGCATTCCTCGCGATTCGCTCCCGCGCCCCGGCAGCTTGCACTTCCTTCCGGTCATTTTTTGATTTTCGAGAGGTCGATCATGAGCAATCGCGAACAACACATTGCGGCACTGGAAAAGGACTGGGCCGAGAACCCGCGCTGGAAAGGCATCAAGCGCGGCTACTCCGCCGCCGATGTCGTGCGTCTGCGCGGCAACCTCCCGATCGAGCACACGCTCGCCCGGCATGGAACAGAGCGGCTCTGGCAACTCGTCAACCACGAACCCTACGTCAATTGCCTCGGCGCCCTCACCGGCGGCCAGGCGATGCAGCAGGTCAAGGCCGGGGTCAAGGCCATCTACCTCTCCGGCTGGCAGGTTGCTGCCGACAACAACAACTACGCCGCGATGTACCCGGATCAGTCCCTCTATCCGGTCGATTCGGTGCCCAAGGTCGTCGAGCGGATCAACAACGCCTTCCGCCGCGCCGACGAAATTCAGTGCGCCAAGGGCATCGGCGCCGGGCATCCGGATTTCGTCGACTATTACGCGCCCATCGTCGCCGACGCCGAAGCCGGTTTCGGGGGCGTGCTCAACGCCTTCGAGCTGATGAAGGCGATGATCCGTTCCGGCGCCGCCGGCGTGCATTTCGAAGACCAGCTCGCTTCGGTCAAGAAGTGCGGCCACATGGGCGGCAAGGTGCTCGTTCCCACCCAGGAGGCGATCCAGAAGCTGATCGCGGCGCGCCTCGCCGCCGATGTCTGCGGCGTGCCGACGCTGGTCATCGCGCGCACCGACGCCGAGGCCGCCGACCTGCTGACCTCGGATTACGACGCCAACGACGAGCCTTTCCTCACCGGCGAGCGCACCGCCGAAGGCTTCTTCAAGACGCGCAAAGGCCTCGCCCAAGCGATCTCGCGCGCCGTCGCCTACGCCGAATATGCCGACATCGTGTGGTGCGAAACCGGCACCCCCGACCTCGCCTTCGCGCGCCGCTTCGCTGAAGGCGTGCATGCCCACCACCCGGGCAAGATGCTGGCGTACAACTGCTCGCCGTCGTTCAACTGGCGCAAGAACCTCGACGATGCAACGATCGCCAAATTCCAGCGCGAGCTCGGGGCCATGGGCTACAAGTACCAGTTCATCACCTTGGCCGGCATCCACTCGATGTGGTTCAACATGTTCGACCTGGCGCAGGACTACGTGGCGCGCGGCATGACGGCCTACGTCGAAAAAGTGCAGGAGCCCGAATTTGCAGCCCGCGAACGCGGCTACAGCTTCGTCTCGCACCAGCAGGAAGTCGGCACCGGCTATTTCGACGACGTCACCACCGTCATTCAGGGCGGAGCTTCGTCAGTCACCGCGCTCACCGGATCGACCGAAGAAGCGCAGTTCCACTAGGCCCAAGGGACGGGCGCTGCAGCCGCCCGAAAACGCCCGTCCTGCTTGCCTTGCAGGCCTTCCCTCGAGACGTTACCCACCGCCGTCGCCGCCCCTGCGACGGCGGCTTTCATTCGGCTTTCAGTGTGCTTTCAGAGGCCCTCCGCCCGCTCGCGCGCATATCGACGCGCGTCGGCCGATCGACTACAGTCCCCGCCATGCGGCCGTCTGTCCTGCGGCTGCACACGCCACAACAACAATGAAGGGGAAAGGTCATGTCCAAGCTCTTGCGTCGTACGCTCCTCGCCACCGCGCTCTCGGTCGGCGCCTTCGCTGCCCATGCGCAAGGCGCCGGGCAACTGAACATCATCTGCTCCGTGCAAGCGGAATGGTGCAGCATGATCGGCACGGTCTACGCCCGCACCACCGGCGCCAAGATCAACATCGTGCAAAAAGGCTCGGGCGAAGCACTGGCCCAACTGATCGCCGAGAAGGACAACCCCAAGACCGACGTCTGGTTCGGCGGCACCGGCGACCCTCACCTGCAGGCCGCAGAACTCGGCCTCACCGCCGAGTACAAGTCACCTTCGCTCGCCGACCTGCATCCGTGGGCCGAGCAACAAGCCCGTCAATCGGGCTACAAGACCGTCGGCATCTATTCCGGACCGCTCGGCTTCGGTTACAACACCGAACTGCTCGCCAAGCGCAAGCTCGCCGTGCCCAAGACCTGGGCCGACCTGCTCAAGCCCGAGTACAAGGGTGAAATTCAGGTCGCCAACCCGAGTTCGAGCGGCACCGCCTACACCATGATCGCCACGCTGGTGCAGCTGATGGGCGAGGACAAGGCCTTCGAATACCTCAAGGGCCTGCATCGCAACGTCGGCCAGTATGCCCGCTCGGGCACCGGCCCGATCAAGGCGGTGGCACGCGGCGAATCGGCCGTTTCGATCAGCTTCATCCACGACGCACCGGGTGAAAAGCTCAACGGCTTTCCGGTCGAGACGGTAACGCCAAGCGAAGGCACCGGTGCCGAAATCGGCTCGATGAGCCTGATCAAGGGCGCGCGCAACACCGCCGCGGCGAAGAAATTCTACGAGTGGGCGCTCACCCCGGCGGCGCAGGAAATGGCCGCGGCGACCAAGCAGTTCCAGTTGCCGTCGAACAAGCACGCCAAGATCGATCCGCGCATCCCGGACTTCAAGACGATCAAGTTCATCGACTACGACTACGCCAAGTACGGCACCAGCGCCGAACGTCGGCGCCTGATCGCGCGCTGGGAAAAAGAAGTCAATACCCTGCCGCGCTAATTCCGCGCCCCCAATCCCCGCCCGCCCACTGGCGCGGGCGGGGATCTTCGCCTTACCGCCAACCTCGGGCAGCACCCCATAGCCGCCCCTTACCGCATCGACTTTGATGAAGAAGAATCCGAACACCGCCATCATCGCCTGGTTGAGCGCCGGACTGCTGGGGTTTCTCCTGTTGCCCTGGTACACCATCCACGACACCGCCTGGTATCAGGTACTCGGGCAGATTTTCGCCGGCCCCGAAACCGCCAACGGCCTCGTCCAGGCCCTTGAGCACCAGCGCCCCTGGCTGCTCTTCGGCCTCATCGGACTGGGCATCGCGGGCCTCGGGCTGTGCGTTCGCCCGGGGCGTACGCAAGGTGCCTGGCTGCTCGCAGGCGGCGTACTCGGCCTCGCCGGCCTGCTGTTCAGCGGCTTTGCCATCGGCGCCCGCGGCTGGTCCTACGCGCCCCTCGCGGCTGCATTCGGCGAACTGGCCAGCAACCAGTTCGGCATGGGCGCCGGGGCCTTCGTGGTCCTGCTCGCCCTGCTCGTCCTGACCGCCTTCGGCCTGGCCCGCGTCGGCTATTTCAAGGGCGACCTGTTCATCGCCGCCTCGGTCCTGACCTGCTCGGCCTTGCTGGCGCTGTTCATCGCCTTCCCGGTCGCCAAGGCGCTGTCCAGCGCCTTCATCGACGAAACGGGGCAGTGGTCGCTGCTGGCCATCTTCGCCCGGGTCGGCGACGAGCGCATCTGGAGCCTCTCCTGCCTGGCCGGAGGCCTGCGCTGTGGCGTCGCCTGGAACACGCTGTTCCTGGCCCTGGCCTGCGCCGCTGGCACCACCGTGCTCGGCACCCTGATGGCCCTGCTCGCCGAGCGCGCCGCCGGGCCGCGCGTGCAAACGCCGCTGCGCGTCGTTGCCCTGCTGCCGATCATCACCCCGCCCTTCGTCGTCGGCCTCGGCTTGATCCTGCTCTTCGGGCGCGCGGGCATCGTCAACCAGTTCCTCGAATACGCTTTCGATATTCCACCGACGCGCTGGTTTTACGGGTCTTTCGGCGTCTGGATCGCGCAGATGTTCGCCTTTACCCCGATCGCCTTCATGATCATGCGCGGCGTCGTGCAAGGCATCGCGCCGAGCATGGAAGAAGCCGCACAGACGCTGCGCGCGGACCGCAGCAAGACCTTCTTCACCATCACCCTGCCGCTGCTCAAGCCGGGCCTCGCCAAGGCCTTTCTGGTCGGCTTCGTTGAGAGCATCGCCGACTTCGGCAATCCCATCGTTGTCGGCGGCCAGTTCTCGGTGTTGTCGACCGAAGTCTTCTTCGCCATCGTCGGCGCCCAGTACGACCAAGGCCGCGCCGCCTCGCTGGCCTGGATCCTGACCCTCTTTGCCCTGGGGGTCTTCGCCTTGCAACAGGGGTTGTTGGGCAAACGCCAGTTCACCACGGTCAGCGGCAAGGGCGACTCGGGCATCCCGATGCGCCTGCCCGCCGGCGTCCGGCGCACCCTGGTCGTTTTCGTCTATCCCTGGCTCGCCTTCACGCTGATCGTCTATCTCTTCGCCTTTGCCGGCGGCTTCGTGAAAACCTGGGGCCGCGACTACACGCTCACCCTTGCGCATTTTTCCACCGCCTTCGGCCTGGAATGGGGTCAGTTCGGCTTGGTCTGGTCTGGCACGGCGTGGAACTCGATGTTCACCACGCTCAAGCTCGCCGGCATCTCGGCGCCGATCACCGCGATCATCGGACTGCTCATCGCCTACCTGCTCTCGCGCATCGAGTTCAAGGGGCGCCACGCCTTCGAATTCGTTGCCCTGCTCTCCTTCGCCATCCCCGGCACCGTCCTCGGGGTCAGTTACATCCTGGCCTTCAACGTGCCGCCGATCGAACTCACCGGCACCGGACTGATCATCGTGGTGTGCTTCCTCTTCCGCAACCTGCCGGTCGGCGTGCAGGCCGGCATGGCGGCCTTCAAGCAGCTCGACAAGTCGCTCGACGAAGCCTCGCTCACCCTGCGCGCGACGACCGCGCAGACGCTCTTCGCCGTCGCCCTGCCACTGCTCAAGCCGGCGCTCGTCGCCGCGCTGGTCTACAGCTTTGCCCGCGCCATGACCACGATCAGCGCGGTCATCTTCCTCGTCACCGCCGAGAACGAACTGGCGACCACCTACATCATCGGCCGCGTCGGCAACGGTGACTACGGCATCGCCCTGGCCTATTGCACGGCGCTGATCATCCTCATGTCGGTGATCATCGCGCTCATCCAGTACCTTGTCGGCGAACGTAAACTGGGGCGGCGACGGAGCGCCCCGGCCGTGCCGCTGACGACCGGCTGAGCGATCTTCCCGCCCCCTCCCACCTTCTGCTTCCGGACAACAACCATGAGCATCGGCGTCGAATTCAGGAACATCACCAAGCGCTACGGCACCGACCCGAACGGCCCCTACGCCGTCAAGGGCGTGAGCTTCGCCATCGAGAAAGGCACCCTGACCACCATCCTCGGCCCGTCGGGCTGCGGCAAAACCACGGTGCTACGGATGATCGCCGGCCTCGAGTCGCCGACCGCCGGCCAGATCCTGATGGAAGGCAAGGACGTCACCACGCTCGGCCCGGCCGACCGCAACGTGAGCATGATGTTCCAGAGCTACGCGCTCTTCCCGCACATGAACGTCGTCGAGAACGTCATGTACGGCCTGCGCATGTCCGGACAGGCGAAGGACGCCGCCCGCCAGCGCGCCATCGAAGCGCTGGCCAACGTCGGCCTCGTCGGCTACGACGAACGCATGCCAAGCGAACTCTCCGGCGGGCAGCAGCAACGCGTCGCCCTGGCGCGCGCGCTGGTCCTCGAACCCGGCGTGCTGCTGTTCGACGAGCCGCTCTCCAACCTCGACGCCCGCCTGCGCCGCGACATGCGCGAGGAAATCCGCGCCATCCAGCAACGGCTGGGCCTCACCGTCGCCTACGTCACGCACGACCAGAGCGAGGCGCTCGCGGTCAGCGACCTGATCATCGTCATGAACGACGGCCTCATCGCCCAGAGCGGTTCGCCGCAGGACATGTACGAGCGCCCGCAGACCGAATTCGTCGCCGGATTCATGGGCGAGGCCATGCTCTTCCCCGGCATCGCCGACGCCGCCGGCCGCGTCGCGCTCGGGCCGCTCAGCATCGAACCGAAGCAGGCGCTCGGCCCCGGTGCCGTCAAAGTCGCCGTGCGGCCCGAAGCCTGGCAGATCCAGCGCGACGGCCAAGGGCTCGCGAGCACGCTCATCAAGCGCTCCTACCTCGGCAGCTTCTACGAGTACACCTTCAAGACCGAACTCGGTAACATCTTCGTCGTCTCGCCCGAGCTTACCGACGTCCTGCCGCTGGGCAGCGAGATCGGACTGATGCTCGCCGACCACGGCGTCTCGGTGGTCAAAGCCGACTAGGCGCGCGCCGCGCCACACCACGCTCCGGGCGCTGAATCGCGGTGCCCGGTTTCCTTTTCCTTGCTCAGAAACTCCGCATGCTCGGCCTCATCGATCTGCACAACCACACCACGCGCTGCGGCCACGCCAGCGGCGAAAT
This sequence comes from Propionivibrio sp., assembly GCF_041441355.1. GTDB lineage: Bacteria > Pseudomonadota > Gammaproteobacteria > Burkholderiales > Rhodocyclaceae > Propionivibrio. The sequence goes on along the minus strand of NZ_JASDTF010000043.1, from coordinate 110,754 downwards.
GACCGCCTACGTCGAGCGCGCGCTGGCCCTCGGCCTGCGCGACTTCGGCTTTTCCGATCACAGCCACTGGATGCTGCACGACAACCGGGGACGCCGCTACGCGATGCAGGCCGACGAGCTCGATGCCTACGTCGCTGATGTTCGCGCGCTGCAGGCCCGCTACGACCGGGGTGGTGCGCAGCCGTTCAACATCCGCCTGGGCATGGAGATGGATTTCATCCCCAGCCGTCTCGACGAAGCCTTCGCCGTCCAGCAGCAGTACCCGTGGGACTACATCATCGGCTCGGTGCACAACATCGGCTTCGAAAAACTGCAGGAGCCGGCGATGTACGACGAGTGGCACATCGAAGACGTCTGCGAACTCTACTTCCATCAGCTCGGCGTCATGCTGCGCGCCGGTTTCTGCGACATCGTCGGCCACCTCGACCTGCCCAAGAAGATGGGCCGCCGGCCGCGCAGCGGGATGCTCGCCTACGTCGAACCGCTGATCCCCGACCTCTTGGCCGCCGGCGTCGCGGTCGAAATCAACACCTCGGGGCGCGATGCCCCGGCCGGAGAGTCAATGCCCGGGCGCGACATCGTCGCCTGCCTCGCCGCAGCGGGCGTGCCGCTCACCCTCGGCTCCGACGCCCACGCGCCGCACAGCGTCGGGCGCCATTTCGCCGAGACGGTGGCCGAACTGCGCGACCTCGGGGTACGCGAGCTCGTCCGCTTCGAAGCGCGCCAGGAAATCGCCGTGCCACTGTCCGCAAGCGCGGCGTAGCCCGTGTCCGGCCGTAATATCGGCCGATACGGCAAAGCGAAGAGGCGAAGCACAAACAAAAAAAGCCCGCACGAAGCGGGCCTTTGTTCTGCCGTCAAGACCGGGGCAAGCCACCGGTCATGAGCACGTCGATCAGTCGATCGGGCAGATGTTCGCAGCTTGCAAGCCCTTCGGGCCGGTGCTCACGTCGAACGTGACGCGCTGGCCTTCCTTGAGCGACTTGAAGCCTTTCGACTGAATGGCCGAGAAATGGGCGAAGAGATCTTCACCGCCGCCATCCGGGCTGATAAAGCCGAAACCTTTGGAATCATTGAACCACTTAACGGTACCAGTTGCCATGTCTAAGAAATCCACAAAAAAAGTAGAAAAAAAACGGGGTGTGCCCCGATGCTATGGGGCGAATTCCAAGACGGCGGGATGATGCAGGAAGCGGTCGCGAACGCGCTCACTTGGCCAAACAGCAACGGCACTGCTTGAGAATCGCTGGCGGAACTATGCGCGTGATTGGCGCCAAAGACAAGCTTTTATTTCACCCCCAGCGGGAATTGGAGGCAAAAAACACACACTCCACGTAGAACAACCAGTTTTATTCCATAGCGCCGGAATCGTCAGCAACCGAAAATTGACACTTTGTCCAACTCTGGATATTTTGTATCAATGCCACGCCCCACCACTGAACAGCACCTGCTCCTCGAACAGGTCCAGCACATCGCCCGCGGCCTGGGCGAAACCCTGGCGCCGTTTTGCGAGGTCGTGGTGCATGACCTGCTCCACCCCGAGCACGCCATCCTGGCCATCCACAACAACCAGTCCGGCCGCGAAGTCGGGGCCCCCGCCACCGAACTCGGCCTGGCCCGGATCGCCGACCCCGAGTTTCCGCAGGTCCTGGCGAACTACGCCAACCGCTACGCCGACGGCCGCCCGGTCAAGAGCACCTCGATCGGCATTCGCGATTCGAGCGGGCGCTACATCGCCGCCCTGTGCCTCAACGCCGACCTGAGCTTCTTCCTCGGCATGCAGCAGACGGTCGCGCAATTCGTGCGCACCGGCGAGACGCCAATGCGACCCGAAACCCTCGCCCCGCTCGGCGCCGACGCGATCCGCCAGCGCATCGACCAGTTCGCCGCGCAGCGGGGGACAACCCCGCGCGCGCTCAAGCCCGATGCACGCCGGACGCTGATCCGCGAACTCAAGACCGAAGGCTGCCTCGAATTCCGCCGCGCGATGGAGACCGTCGCCCGGCATCTGGGGGTCTCTCGGGCGACGGTGTACAGCGATGCGCGCTAAAGCCAGCCTCCTCCTGCTCGACCGGGACGCCATCGACCGCCTGCTCAGCCCCGACGATGCACTGGCCGCCGTGCGTGAAGCCTTCTGCCTGCACAACCGCCAGGAAGGCCGCGTGTTCCCGATGATCCGCGAGGCACTCCCCGGCGGCGGCATCTTCGGCATCAAGGCCGGTGACGTCGCCAGCCAGCACCTGCTCGGGTTCAAGGCCGCCGGCTTCTGGCCCGCCAATCGCGCTCAGGGCGGCGAACCGCATCAGGCCACGATCCTGCTCTTCGATCCGGCGACCGGCCGGCCCGTGTGCGTGATCGACGGCAACCGCATCACCACGCTACGTACCGGCGCCGCCGGCGGCCTCGGGCTGCAGCATCTGGCCCGTCCCGACTGCCGCCGCCTGTGCGTCTTCGGCACGGGGGTGCAGGCACGCATCCAAACGAGTTTCGCCTTGCGCCTCATGCCGAGCCTCGACGAACTGCGCTACGTCAGCGTCGACGGCGCCCCGGACCCGGCGTTCGAAGCACAGTTCGCGCCGCGCTGCCGCCCGCAACTGGCCACCGACCGCGACGCCGCGGTCGCCGCCAGCGACCTCGTCATCACCGCCACCCCGGGGGCGGGGCCGCTGTTTTCCGCCAGCGCCGTGCAGCCGGGCACGCACCTCAACTGCGTCGGCGCCGACACCCAGGGCAAGCGGGAACTGCCGCCCGGCCTGCTGGAACGTGCCCGCCTCTTCGTTGACGACCGCGAGCAGGCGCGCCGCATCGGCGAAAGCCAATGGGCACCCGAAGTCCCGAGCGGCGAGCTGGGCGCCCTGCTGACCGGCGCCGACGTTTTCCAACGCGCGCCCGAAGACATCACCGTCTTCGACATGACCGGGCTCGCACTGCAAGACCTGACCACCGCCCGAATGCTGTTCGAGCGCGCGTGCGAACACGATCTCGGCACGCGCATTCCCTGGCCCTGGTAAATCCCGTTTTCACTCATCCGGAACGCCGCCATGTCCCTCCCGCCTCTCCCGCTGCCCACCTACGCCGACGTCGAAGCCGCCAGCCAGCGCCTCGCCGGCCACGCCCACCGCACGCCGGTAATGACCTCGCGCACGATGAACGCCGAACTCGGCGCCGAGGTGTTCTTCAAGTGCGAGAACCTGCAGCGCATGGGCGCCTTCAAGTTCCGCGGCGCCTTCAACGCCCTCTCGCGCTTTGATGAACGTCAGCGCCGGGCCGGCGTGGTCACGTTTTCCTCGGGCAACCACGCGCAAGCGATCGCCTTATCGGCCGCGTTGCTGGGGATGCCGGCCACCATCGTCATGCCCAACGACGCGCCGGCGATGAAAGTCGCCGCGACCCGCGGCTACGGCGGCAAGGTCGTACTCTACGACCGCTACACCGAAGACCGGGAAGCCATCGGCCGCAAACTGGCGGAGGAACAGGGACTGACGCTGATCCCGCCCTACGACCATCCGGACGTCATCGCCGGCCAGGGCACGGCGGTCAAGGAACTGATCGAGGAGGTCGGTGAGCTCGACGCCCTTTTCGTCTGTCTCGGCGGCGGCGGCCTGCTCTCCGGATCGGCGCTCGCCGCGCGCGCGCTGTCGCCGCGCTGCCGCATCTACGGCGTCGAACCCGAGGCCGGCAACGACGGCCAGCGCTCGTTCCGCAGCGGCGAAATCGTGCACATCGACACCCCGGTGACGATCGCCGACGGCGCCCAGACCCAACACCTCGGCCAATACACTTTCGCCCTCATCCGGCGCGACGTCGACGACATCCTCACTGCTTCCGACCTCCAACTCGTCGAGGCCATGCGTTTCTTCGCCAGCCGCATGAAGCTGATCGTCGAACCGACGGGTTGCCTCGGCCTGGCCGCCGCCCGGACCATGCCGGAGGCGCTGCGCGGCCAGCGCGTCGGCGTCGTGATCAGCGGCGGCAACGTCGACCTGCAGCGCTTCTGCGCCTTAACCGGCAACGGTGGCTGCTGAACATGAACGAGAAACTCCAAGCCCTCGACACGCCCGCGGCCATCATCGACCACGCCCGCATGCAGGCCAACGTCCGTCGCCTGCAGCGGCGCATGGATGCGCTCGGCGTGGGCTTCCGGCCGCACGTCAAGACCAGCAAATGCACCCCCGTGGCGCTCGCCCAACTCGCCGCCGGCGCGCACGGGATCACCGTATCGACGCTCAAGGAAGCGCGCCATTTCTTCGCCGCCGGCGTCACCGACATCCTCTACGCCGTCGGCATCAGCCCGGACAAGCTGCCGCAAGCACTGGCGCTGCGCGAAGCGGGCTGCGAACTCAAGATCATCACCGACAACGCGCTCACGGCGCAGACCATCGTCGACTTCTGCCAGGCGCACGCCTGCAGCCTCGAGGTGTGGATCGAAATCGACTGCGACGGCCACCGCTCGGGCCTCCGCCCCGACGATCCGCAACTGCTCGAAGTCGGCCGCCGACTCGCGGCGGGGCCTGCCCGACTGGGCGGCGTGCTCACCCACGCGGGATCGAGCTACGCCTGCCGCACGCCCACCGCGTTGGCGGCGATCGCCGAACAGGAACGCGCCGCCTGCGTACAGGCCGCAGCACGCCTGCGCGCCGCCGGGCTGCCCTGCGCCAACGTCAGCATCGGCTCGACCCCCACCGCGCTCGGCGCGGAAGCGCTCGACGGCGTCACCGAGGTCCGTGCGGGCGTCTATGTCTTCTTCGACCTGGTCATGCACAACGTCGGCGTCTGCCGCCAGGACGAAATCGCCCTGTCCGTGCTGACCACGGTGATCGGCCACCAGACGGAAAAGGGCTGGGCCATCGTCGATGCCGGCTGGATGGCACTGAGTCGCGACCGCGGGACGCAAAAACAGGGCCGCGACTTCGGCTACGGACAGGTCTGCACCCTCGACGGCACCCCGCTCGAAGGCTACACGGTCTGCGACGCCAACCAGGAACACGGCATCGTTGCCCGCGTCGACGGCCCCCTACCCGACGCCGACATTGCCACCCGCTTCCCGATCGGCAGCCGGCTGCGCATCCTCCCCAACCACGCCTGTGCCACCGGGGCCCAGTTCCCGGAATACCACTGTCGTATGGAAAACGGCGAATGCCAAACCTGGCCGCGCCTGCACGGGTGGTAGGCAGGACCGGGCTTGCCAGCCAGAGCGCAAGGCGCTATCGTCGATAGTATCTCCACGGCGTGCAAACACACGCCGCTGGCCGACCGCCGACCTGAAGCGCAAAGGCCGGCGCCGAGTGCGACTTACGAGGGAAACGCATGCGCTTCAAGCTCAACCTGCTGTTGTTCCTGGTCGTCACCGTAGTGCTCCTTGTGTCGTCGATGTTCTCGTATTTCTCGTTGCGTGCCGACCTCACCGAAGGCTACGAGAGCCGCAAGCTCGAGCTGGCCAAGCGCCTGCAGGTCAACCTCGCCAAGGCCCTGTGGAACTACGACGAAAACCAGGCCGCCAGCGTCATCGAAGCCGAGCTCGACTCGCCCGACGTGATGGCCATCTACGTTTTCCAGAAAGTCGGCGAAGGCGGTGACAGCGCAGCCGGCAGCCTGCTCGCCTTTCGCAGCAAGCTGACGGCCGATCCGAATGCCCGCGGCGGCGGAGGCGGCCAGTTGCAGAACGAGGAGACGGTGCGCGTGCCCTTGCACGAAACCTTCCCCACGACCTTCGCCAACCGCCCCAAAGCGCCCGAAGCCGAGGCCGGGCACGCCCTGATCACCTTCTCCCGCGCCCGCCTCAACGATCTGCTCGGCCGGCAGTTGCTCAACCTGCTGATCGAGATCATCGTCCTCAACCTGGTCATCGGTTTCGCGCTTTTCTCGGTGGTCAGCCGCCTGGTCATCGCACCGCTGGCCCAACTTTCGCTGGCGTTCAAGGACCTGGCCAAGAACCCGCAGGGGGGCGAGCTTGAAATCAAGTGCGAAGACGAATTCGGCGAGATCGTCGAGGCCTTCAACCAGATCGAGCGCCGCCTGACTTCGGACATCGAACGCCGCGATGCGGCGGAAAAAGAGCTGATCGAAACCAACTCCGAACTGACCCGCACCCTCGACACCCTCACCCTGGCGCAGGAAAGCCTCGTCCAGTCGGAAAAATTCGCCTCGCTCGGATCGCTCGTCGCCGGCGTCGCGCACGAAATCAACACTCCGGTCGGTGTCGCCGTGACCGGCGCCTCCTTCCTGCTCGAGGAATCGAAGAAGATCGAGGGCAAGGTCAACGACGGCACGATCAAGAAGTCCGAATTCCTCAATTTCATCGATTCGGTCAACGAAGGCGCCCGGCTGGTACTCAGCAACACCGAACGCGCCGCCCACCTGATCCAGAGTTTCAAACAGGTCGCCGCCGACGAGACTTCGGAAGCCCGGCGCAGCTTCGAACTCGACGCCTACCTGAGCGAAGTGCTCACCAGCCTGCGGCCCAAATTCAAGAAAACGGGGATCGCCGTCGATTGCAACTGCCCGGCGGACATCCAGATGGACACCTACCCCGGGCTGCTCGCCCAGGTGCTCACCAACCTGATCACCAACGCCCTGCGCCACGGCTACAATGAAGGCGACCGCGGGCGAATCGAGATCCGGGCGCGCCGGGAGAACGAATGGGTGATCATCGAATGCGCCAACGACGGCAAGCCCATTCCTCCTGAACACCTGAGCAAGATTTTCGAGCCCTTCTTCACCACCAAGCGCTCGGAAGGCGGCACCGGCCTCGGCCTCAACATCGTCTTCAACATCGTGACCCAACGCTTGGGCGGAACCGTCCGTGTCCGCAGCGACGCCGCCACCGGAACCTGCTTCACCCTGCGGATTCCGCAAACGCTGGCTGAAAAATCGAAAAAGGACCACTGAGCCATGACCACGACCGCGCCGGCCGAAGACAACTGGATGACCGACGACATTGGCGTCGCCAGCACCATCGAAGAATGGTCGCAGCAGCACCCGTGGAAGATCCTGATCGTCGACGACGAACCCGACGTGCACTCGATGACTCGCCTCGCCCTGCGCGACGTCACCTACCGCGGCCGGCCGCTGGCGCTGTATTCGGCCTACACCGCCGCCGAAGGCTACACGTTGCTGCAAAAACACCCGGATACGGCCATCGTCCTGCTCGACGTGGTCATGGAGAGCGACGACGCCGGCTTGAAGCTCGCCCGCCAGATCCGCAAGGACCTCGCCAACCCGCTGGTGCGCATCGTCCTGCGCACCGGACAGCCGGGCCACGCGCCGGAAGAGCAGGTGATCGTCGACTACGACATCAACGACTACAAGTCGAAGACCGAGCTGACCACGCGCAAGCTGTTCGTCGTCGTCCTCGCCTCGCTGCGCACCTACGAGAGCCTGCTGGTCATCGACCAGTCCCGGCTCGGGCTGCGGCGCATCCTCAAAGGCACCGAGAACCTCTACCGCTACAGCTCGCTGCAGGAGTTCTCCTCCGGCGTCCTGGCGCAGATCAACGCCATTCTCGACGTTGGCGCCGACGGCGTCCTCTGCGCCCAGCGCATCCACCGCACCAGCGACGCTCCGGTCGCCGGCTACGAGGTCGTCGCCGCCACCGGACAGTACGCCGACCTGCCCGGGCGCGGCAACCTTGGCGACGATCACGTCTTCGCGCCCCTCGTCCGCCGCGCCTTCGACCTCGGACACAGCTTCTTCGAGCATCCGTACGACGTCCTTCATTTCGCCGCTCGCAACGGCTATCGCTTCGTCATCGTCTTCACCCCACCCTGGCCGCTCGAGGACTTCCAGAAGGACCTGCTCGGCGTGTTCTGCGACCGCATGGCCTCGGCCTTCGACAACCTCTTCCTTTACCAGCAACTGCGCGCCTCGAACGAAGCCACGGTGATCGCCCTCGCCGACCTCGCCGAATTCCGCGACGAGAGCACGGGGGCGCACATCGTCCGCGTCAAGAAGCTGACCAACGCCCTGGTGGCCGAACTCGTCCATCAGGGGAAATTCCCCGGCATCATCACCGAGACCTTCCGCGCCATGATCGGCACTGCAGCCATCCTGCACGATGTGGGCAAGGTCGCCACGCCGGATCACATCCTGCTCAAGCCCGGCAAGCACACCCCGGAAGAGCGCGAGGTCATGAAGGAACACGCCCGCCACGGCGAGCTCATCCTCGAAAAGGCCGCCGCCTTGATCAGCGGCGAGAGCTACCTCGCCTACGGCGCCCAGATCGCCGGCGGCCACCACGAATGCTTCGACGGCAGCGGCTATCCGCGCGGACTTTCCGGGCAGGAAATCCCGCTCGCGGCACGGATCGTGGCGGCCGTCGACGTCTTCGACGCGCTCATCCACCGCCGTCCCTACAAGGATCCCTGGCCGCTCGACCAGGCCCTCGCCTACATGCGCGCCGGCGCCGGCAGCCAGTTCGACCCGGACGTCCTCGGCGCCCTGCTCGCTGTCGTCGAGCCCGACCCGCAGGCCTGGGTCGACCCTAACGAACTGTAGGCCCCGCCGCAAGAACGAATGCGCCCGCCGGCATCCGTGCCCGGCGGGCGGGTTCCGCGGCCCCTGCCGTTGCGCGAGCGACGATGCGCAATACCTACCGCCGCCGGTCCGGCAAGGCCGCCGATGAGGCGCTCGCGACGGAATTACAAACTTTTACATGCTTGCCGCAGGCTGCTTACACAATCGGACTACACTGCGCTGGCGATCTGATCGCAACACTCTCTCGGAACCACCCTCTAGGATGTTGATCATGGCCACCAAGAAAAAAACGAAGGGCAAGAAACCCGCCCCGAAGTAAAGCAGCAAGAAGGCCCCAGCCTTCCCGCAGCACCAAAAAAGCAGGCCTCGGTCTGCTTTTTTGCGCTTGAGCGCCGCAACCGCGCCTTGCGGATCACGCCCCTCTAACGCCACCTGAAACCCGGTTTCTCCGCCCGCCCCTCCCTCATGTCGCGCCGCCCCTTCACGCCCCGGGATTTCCTGCGCTTCCTGCTCGGCCCGGCGATCTTCGCCATGCTGGCGATGATCCTGATCCAAGAAGCCTGCAGCGCCGCAACGACCTGGCTGGTGATCAGCATCGCGCGCGAAATCGGCGAGAACACGCTGGTTCCGCTCAATTTCGCCTGGATCGTCCTCGCCCAAACCCTCGCCTACCTGGCCGGCGCGGTCAGCTGGATCTTCGCCGAGCGCGCCGGTTTCGGCGCCTACGCCCGCTACATGCTGCACTTCGCGCGCAGCAACCGACACCAGACCGAACTGCTCGGCGACGCCGAGGCGCGCGAAGCCACCGAACCCTTTTTGACCAGCGAGACCTTCCACGTCGGCTTCGAGCTGATCTTCACCCTGCAATTTCACCTGCGCCTGTTCTTCCAGCTGCTGTTCAACGCCCTGGTGCTCGGCCTTGAGATCGACGCCGGCCTGCCGGCCGCTTTCGCCGTCGCCTTCGTCGTCCTCGCCGCGCTGCAGTGGTCGCTCCGCAAACCCCTGGCCGCGGCCTACCTCGCCAACCAGAAGATGACCAACCGCATGACGGCGCGCACCTACAACGCCTGGGACAACATCTTCAGCGGCAACCGCTACAACTTCACCCTCTGGCACCGCGACTTCAAGCAGCGCCTGCAGGCCGCCCTGGTCGCCCAGGTCCGCGCCATCCTGATGCGCGAAGGCTGGAGCGCCGTGAGCGGACTGATCGCGCTCGGGCTGGTGCTCGGCACGACCGCCTGGATCGCCTTCGACAGTGCCGGCAACACCGCCCTGCTCATCGCCCTGGCGGCGACGCTGCCGCGCCAGATCGAGATGACGCTCGACATGCACCAGCTCACGGCCGGCGTCACCGACCTCGTCGCCCTCTGGACGCGCATCCAAGGCATCTGCAGCCATCACCGTCCAACACCCGACGCCGGCTTCGTCGCCCGCGTCGATTTCGGCCGGCTCGAACTGCGCGAACCGGCAAGCCACCCGCCTTGCACCGACCTCGATGACGCCGTCGCACGCATCTTGTCTGCCCCGACGGGGCTCGTTTCCGTGCGCGGCTGCAACGGCAGCGGCAAGTCCACCCTGCTGGCCGCGCTCAAGGCCCGACTCCAGGGCCGGGCTTACTACTGGCCGACCCTGGATCGCCTGGCCTTCGCCTTCAACGGGCCGGCCGGCGAGGTCGCCCCGGAGGACACGGAGGACGCCCCGCCCGACGAGCCCGAAGCCCTCTCCGCAGCCGAGGAAGCGGCCCAGAAAACCGGCTATTCTTCGGGCGAACGGCAACTGCAGGTGTTGCGCGAAATCGTGGCCAACACCGACAGTCCGCTCTACCTGCTCGACGAATGGGACGCCAACCTCGACGCGCCGAACCGCGCTGCGGCGCTCGCCCTCGTCGAAACACTGGCGCGCCGCGCGCGCGTCGTTGAAATCTCGCACCGCGACCGTCGCTGACTCGACGCCCGGAGAAGCTGCCATGCTCGACGCCGGTTTCCGCAGCACACGCCAAGGGCTCGCGGCCCTTCTGCTGGCCCTGGGCATGGCATGGCCCGGAGTGCACGCGCAAGAGTTGCCGGACATTCAGGTCCGGGTCGACAAACGGGAAGGGGTGTTCATCGTCGAGGCCTACGGGCGCCTGCCGGTCAGCGTCGCCACCGCCTGGTCGGTTCTCACCGATTTCGAACGCATGCCCGAGATCATGAACAACCTCGCCGAGAGCCGCATCGTCGCGCGCGCCGGCAACACGCTGACGGTCTTGCAACGCGGCACCGCGCACTATGGTCCGTTCAGCTACGACTTCGAATCGGTGCGCGAAATCACGCTCGATGCGCCGCGGCGCATCGACTCGCGCCAAGTGTCCGGACGCGCGCGAAGCTTTTCCAGCGTCGCCCGCCTCAAGCCCGACGGCGACACCACCGAACTGCGCTACCACGCCGAGATCGAGCCCGACGGACGCCTGGCCCAACTGGTCGGGCGCCCCTTCGTGCGCGACGAGATCGACGAACAACTGACGCTGATGGCGCGCGAGATGCTCCGCCGCGAAGGGAAGGCGCGCCCGACGGACGGGCCACCGGCCCGCGCAAAGACCGAGAGATAACGTCAGGAACCGAGGGGCTGGAAGGACGGCGGGACGCGCCCTCCAGCGCCGCTGGAAGGCCGTTTGGGCGCGCTTTCAGCCGGCCGCTCAGGCCACCCCGGCGCCGCAGGTGGCGCGACGCAGGCGATCGGCGACCGCAGCCCAGCGAAGGTCGGATGGGATCGCCTCGACGACGATCAGTTCGTTGCCGGCCTGATCGAGTTCGCGCAAGGCGGCATAAACGCCGTGCGCATAACCGTCGGGGTCGGCCGGCAAGCAGCGCAAGGCGTGCGGCGGCACGGCCTGGCCGGCGTGCTCGCTGTAGGCCAGCAGGCCGAAACTGCGCCCTTCGGCGACCAGGCCGGCGAGCGCGGCATCGAGTTCGGCGGTCGTCACCACGCGCATCGGGGTGAGCGGCGCGTAATGCGCGTCGAGCGCGCCCGACACGCGCGGCGCCTGCCCGGGCGTCTGCGGCGCTTCCGGGCGGACGCCGATCACGGCTTCGATCTGCTCCGGCGTGATGCGCCCGGGACGCAAGAGGCGCGGCGGCGCGTCTGCCCCGCGCGAGAGGTCGACGATGGTCGATTCGATGCCCACCGCGCAGCGTCCGCCGTCGAGCACCAGCGCGACCGCAGCGCCCAACTCCTCGCGCACGTGCGCCGCGTCGGTCGGGCTGATGCGTCCGAAACGGTTGGCCGACGGCGCGGCGACGCCGCACAGTCCGCCCTGCCCCCCGCCCGCCTGGGCGTAGGCCCGCAGCAGGTCGAGCGCCACCGGATGCGCCGGTACGCGCACGCCGACGGTGTCCTGTCCGCCGGTCACCGCCAGCGGCACTCCGGGCGCTTTCTTGAGGATCAGGGTCAGCGGCCCGGGCCAGAAGGCTTCGGCCAATTCCCACGCCGCCGCCGGCACGTCGACGGCCCACTGTTCGAGGAATGCGGCGCCAGGCAGATGCACGATGAGCGGATGGTCGGCCGGGCGGCCCTTGGCGGCAAAAATTTTCGCCACCGCGTCGGGGTTGGCGGCATCGGCGCCAAGACCGTAGACGGTCTCGGTCGGGAAGGCCACGAGTTCGCCGGCCTGTAACAGGCGCACGGCGTCGGCAAAGGAATCGCTCATCGTCGGGTCGATCAAAATAAAACGGCCGGCCCCGTGGCCGGCCTGCAGACCGTACTATCGCCCAAGACTACGACATCGGCAAGCCGACGCCAGCAGGTGCCTCGGGCAGCCTGCGCCCGATTAGGGCAGGTCGGTCAGTTTCTTGGCCAGCACCTTCTCGGTCTGGCTGGCGCGGAAGGCCGACAGCTTCTTGGCCGTTTCGGCGTCATTGAGGGCCAGCATGGCAACCGCAAACAGCGCCGAGTTGACCGCGCCGGCCTCACCGATGGCGAAGGTGGCGACCGGGATGCCGCCGGGCATCTGCACCATGGCCAGCAGCGAGTCGAAACCACCCAAGTGCTTGGACGGCATCGGCACGGCGAGCACCGGCAATTCGGTCTTGGCGGCCATCACCCCGGCCAGGTGAGCGGCCGCGCCGGCGGCGCCGATCAGCACCTTGAGGCCGCGCGCCTGCGCCGTCGCGGCGTAGTCGAGGGCCTGGTCCGGAGTGCGGTGGGCCGAAAGGACGTTGGCCTCGTAGGCGATGCCGAATGATTTAAGCGTTTCAGCGCACTTGCGCATGATCGGCCAGTCGCTGTCCGATCCCATGAGAATCCCGACCAGGGGTTGTTGCGTGGACATTGCGTGTCTCCTTAAGCGTTGAGGGCGCGCTCGGCGCTTTCCAGGGTATTGGCCAACAACATGGTGATCGTCATCGGCCCGACGCCGCCCGGCACGGGAGTGATGAACGCAGCCACGTCCTTGACCGAGGCGAAATCGACGTCCCCGCACAGTTTTCCGGCGTCGGGGCCGTCCTGAAGACGGTTGATGCCGACGTCGATGACCACCGCGCCGGGCTTGACCATGTCGCCGGTGATCATCCGCGGCCGACCGACCGCGGCGACCAGGATGTCGGCACGGCGGCAATGCTCGGCGAGGTCGCGGGTCTGCGAGTGGCAGATGGTCACCGTCGCGCCGGCGTGCAGCAGCAGCATGGCCATCGGCTTGCCGACGATGTTCGAGCGCCCGACGACCACGGCTTCCTTGCCCTTGAGGGTGATCCCGGCGTCCTCGAAAAACTTCATCACCCCGTAGGGCGTGCAGGGAATGAAGCAGGGCTGGCCCTGCATCAGCGCGCCGACGTTCTCGGCGCGGAAACCGTCGACGTCCTTCTCGGCGGCGATCGCGTCGAGCACGGCGTCGGCGTCGAACTGGCGCGGCAAGGGCAGCTGCACGAGGATGCCGTGGATGGCCGGATCAGCGTTGAGTTCGGCGATCTTGGCCAGCACCACCTGCGGTTCGACATCAGGCGCGAAGGTACACTTCACGGAATGGAAGCCGGCCTGCTCGCAGGCATTGACCTTGTTGCGCACGTACACCTGCGAAGCCGGGTCTTCGCCGACCAGGATGACGGCGAGGCCGGGGCGCACGCCCTGAGCCGCAAGTTCTTCCGCACGCTGTTTGAATCCGGCGCGCAGCTTCTGGCCGAGCGCGTTTCCGTCGAGTAGTTGAGCCGTCATGAGCATCCCGCAAAGACTTGAAGAACGCCGGGCGCGCCGAGGGCCGAAGCAAACCTCCGGCAACGTGACGGACCCGACTGAAAGGGCCGTTATTCTACCGCAACTCCGGCAACCGCCTGCGCGGCGGCCTGGCGACCGGCAGCAAAGGCGCGCCGGTTGAGTTCGACAAGCGCCGGCTTGCGCGCCGCGAAGCGCTGCAGCAGGCAGCGCTCGAGCACGTCCGCGGAAAAGGGCAAGTGGTCGGCGATCGCGCCGAGCATCACCGAATTGCCCAGGCGCAGGTCACCGATCTCGCGCGCCAGCGCCGAGGCGTCGAAGGCGACCACCCGCCGCCCCGCGGCCTGAACGGCACCGATCGGATCGTCGGGATACTCGAACAGCCCCAGCTCGACCACCGGCGGCACCAGACGCCCGAGGTTGATGAGGGCCAGTCCGTCGGGGCGCAACATGTGCTGCCAGCGCAGGCCTTCGGCGGCCTCGAAACCGAGCAGCAGGTCGGCGCAGCCGGGCGAGATCTGCGGCGAGAGCACGCGCGGGCCGAAGCGCAGGTGCGAGGAAACCACGCCGCCGCGCTGCGACATCCCGGCAACCTCCGTCTTCTTGACGTCGTGCCCTTCCGCGAGCGCCGCCTCGGCGAGGATTTCGGCCGCCGTCATCACCCCCTGCCCTCCGGTGCCGACGACGAGAATGTTGGTGACTTCCGCCATGATCTTCGTTCCTTTTCGCTGGGCTGCGGTCGTGGCGCTCAAGCGCCACTCGTCTCGGACACCGCGCAGGCCGGTGCGCTCGCGTCGCCCGGCCGCGCCACGGGCACGATGGCATCGGGCGCGCACGGGGTCAGGCACAGGCCGCAGCCGGTGCAGCCCTGGCCGTCGATGCGCACGAAAGCGCGCGCGACCGCCTTGCCGCTGGCCTTCACCACCGTATCGCGCCGCGTCACGTGAATTGCCGGGCAGCCTAAGTCGACGCAGTTGCCGCAGCCGGTGCATTTGTCCTCGTCGACCCGGAAAGGCGTCCGGGCGCGATAGTGCTCGACCAGCACGCAGGGCTGGTTGGTGATGATCACCGACGGCCCGGGCTGCTTGCTTTCCTGGCGCAGCACCTTGAACAGGGTCGGCAAGACATACGGATCGACCACATGCACGCGTTCCTCGTCCACGCCAAGCGCCTTGACCAAGGCCGCAAAATCGACGCGCGGCGCCTCGCGCCCACGGATGTCGCGCCCCGTTCCCGGATTACCCTGGCCGCCCGTCATGCCCACCGCGCGGTTGTCGAGAATCAGCACGGTGACGTTGCCGCGGTTGTACACCATGTCGAGCAGCCCCTGCATGCCCATGTGCAGGAAGGTCGAATCGCCGATCACGGCCACGATCTTGCGGTCCGCCTCGCCTTCGCCGCGCCCTTTGTCCAGCCCCAGCGCAACACCCATCGAGGCGCCCATCGAGATGCAGGTGTCGAGCGCATTCCACGGCGGACCGAAGCCCAGCGTGTAACAACCGATGTCGCCGGCGATCGTGGTGTTGCGCATCTGCGCCAGGGCGTAATACACGCCGAGGTGCGGGCAGGCGGCGCACAAGGTCGGCGGGCGGGGAAAGACGGGCTGTGGCAGCACTTCGGGCGGCGTGTACGGCTCGCCGATCAGACGCGCCACCGCCGGCTTGAGCACCTGCGGCGCCAGTTCGCCGCTGCGCGGCAGGATGTCTTTGCCATGCACCGCCAGTCCCAGGGCGCGCACCTCGGTCTCGACCAAGGGCTCGACCTCTTCGACCACCACGACCTGCGCGCAACGGGCGACGAAGTCGCGGACCTTGCGCCGCGGCAACGGATGCGAGAAACCCAGTTTGAGCACCGGCGCACTCGGGAAAGCTTCGCGCACATGCATGTACGCCGGGCCGGAAACGATGAAACCGACCCGACGGTCGCCGCCGTCCTCGGCCTGATTAAGCGGCGAAGCCTCGGCTGCAGCGCGCAATTTGTCCTCGCGCTCGTACATCTGCGGCAGCCGCCGGCCGGCGTTGCCCGGCACCATCACCCAGCGTGCCGTGTCCTTGACAAACCCTTGGGCCGCATGGCCCTGCCGTTCACCGACATGGACCAGAGACTTGACGTGGCAGATGCGCGTCGTCAGGCGCAGGATGACCGGCACCGCAAAACGTTCGGACAGTGCGAACGCCGCCAGGGTATAGGCATAGGCCTCCTGCGAATCGGCCGGTTCGAGCACCGGCACATGCGCGAAGCGCCCCCAGTGGCGGGAGTCCTGTTCGTTCTGCGAAGAGGAGAGGCCAACGTCGTCGGCGATGGCGATCACCAGGCCACCGACGACGCCGGTCAGCGTCATCGTCATCAACGCGTCGGAGGCGACGTTCATCCCCACGTGCTTCATCGCGCAGAAGGCCCGCGCACCGGCCATCGCCGCCCCGAGCGCGACCTCGAGGGAAACTTTCTCGTTGACCGACCACTCCGTATAGAGGTCCGGGTAGGTGGCCAGGGTTTCCAGCATCTCGGTCGCCGGCGTCCCCGGGTAGGCGGCCGCGACGCGAACGCCAGCCTCCCACACCGCGCGCGCCACCGCATCATTGCCCGACATCAGTTGCCGGCTGCCGGCCGGTGCCGGAAAGACTGCCGCCATCCGCCCCTCCTATCTGATATGAGGAAACCACGTCAACAGCAATGCACATCGCATATGATTCTAACGCAACGAAGCGCCGCTCAGAACCCCATTTTGCACGGTCCAGGACGGCCTGATCGCGCGCTGCACTGAAGCGAACTGAACTTATTTACAATTGCACGATCCAAAACGCTGTTTTACAATGCGAAAAATCGTGCCAATTGAGCATTTTCCGGCACGTCCTAATCCGCGTCGTATTATCCTTGTCGTTTCAAGCCGTTGCACTGCAACGGCAGGCCCACTACACCTCCTTGGAGATGAATCATGGCAGCACAACCGGACCTCCCTTTGAACGCCGCCGGCAACGACGCCGACCCGCAAGAAACCCGTGAGTGGCAGGATGCCCTCGCCGGTGTCATCGACAAGGAGGGCGCCGAACGCGCGCACTTCCTGATCGGACAAATGATCCAACAGGCGCGCGAGGAAGGTGTGGACATTCCGTACAGCGCCACCACCGAATACGTTAACAGCATCCCGGTCGACCGCCAGCCGCCCTACCCCGGCAACGCCGACATCGAGATCCGCATCCGCAACTACCTGCGCTGGAACGCCATGGCCATGGTCGTTCGCGCCAACAAGGACACCAACGTCGGCGGCCACATCGCCTCCTACGCTTCGTCCGCCGCACTCTACGACGTCGGTTTCAACTGGTTCTGGCGCGGCCAGGACCACGAAGGCGGCGGCGACCTGGTCTTCTTCCAGGGCCACTCGATCCCCGGCGTCTACGCGCGCGCCCACCTGATGGGCCGCCTGACCGACGAGCAGATCATCAATTTCCGTCGCGAGGCTGACGGCAAGGGCATCTCGTCCTACCCGCACCCCTGGCTGATGCCCGATTTCTGGCGCTTCCCGACCGTCTCGATGGGCCTTGGCCCGATCCAGGCGATCTACCAGGCGCGCTTCATGAAGTACATGGAAAGCCGCGGCTTCATCCCGGCCAACGACCGCAAGGTCTGGGCCTTCCTCGGCGACGGCGAGACTGATGAAGTCGAAAGCCTGGGCGCCATCGGCATGGCCTCGCGCGAGAAGCTCGACAACCTGATCTTCGTCATCAACTGCAACCTGCAGCGCCTCGACGGCCCGGTGCGCGGCAACGGCAAGATCATCCAGGAACTCGAAAGCACCTTCCGCGGCGCCGGCTGGAACGTCATCAAGCTGCTCTGGGGCCGCCACTGGGATGTGCTCTTCGAGCGCGACACCAAGGGCCTCCTGAAGAAGCGGATGATGGAACTCGTCGACGGCGAGTACCAGCGCTTCAAGCGCCAGAACGGCGCCTACGTGCGTGAGCACTTCTTCAACACGCCCGAACTCAAGGAACTCGTCGCCGACTACACCGACGCCGACCTGTGGCAGCTCAACCGTGGCGGCCACGACATCTTCAAGATCTACAGCGCCTTCAAGGCCGCGACCGAGCACAAGGGCCAGCCGACGCTGATCCTGGCCAAGACGATCAAGGGCTACGGCATGGGCGAAGCCGGCGAGGGCATGAACATCTCGCACCAGCAGAAGAAGCTCGACCGCGACGCGCTGATCCACTTCCGCAACCGCTTCAACATCCCGGTCGCCGACGAGGACATCGAGAAGCTGCCCTTCCTCAAGTTCGCCGAGGATTCGCCCGAGTACAAGTACATGCACGAGCGCCGGCAGGCCCTCGGCGGTTACCTGACGCGCCGTCGCACCGAGGCCGCGGCACTCGAAGTCCCGCCGCTCGCCGCCTTCGAGCCGCTGCTCAAGGCCTCGGGCGCCGGACGCGAAGTGTCGACCACCATGTCCATCGTCCGCCTGCTCAACATCCTGCTCAAGGACAAGAAGCTCGGCCAGCGCGTGGTGCCCATCGTTCCCGACGAGTCGCGCACCTTCGGCATGGAAGGCCTCTTCCGCCAAGTCGGCATCTGGAGCCAGGAAGGCCAGAAGTACGTGCCGGAAGACCACGACCAGCTGATGTTCTACAAGGAGTCGAAGACCGGCCAGGTCCTCCAGGAAGGCATCAACGAAGCCGGCGCGATGAGCGACTGGATCGCCGCCGCCACGGCCTACTCGGTGCATAACGAGCAGATGATCCCGTTCTACATCTGCTACTCGATGTTCGGCCTGCAGCGCACCATGGACCTCTACTGGGCCGCCGCCGACCAGCGCGCACGCGGCTTCATGATCGGCGCCACCGCCGGCCGCACCACGCTCAACGGCGAAGGTCTGCAGCACGAGGACGGCCATTCGCTGATCCTCTCCGGGCTGATCCCGAGCTGCGTCAGCTACGACCCGACCTTCGCCTACGAAATCGCGGTGGTCATGCAGGACGGCATGCGCCGGATGTTCCAGGAGCAGGAAGACGTCTTCTACTACATCACGGTGATGAACGAGAACTACGAGCATCCCGCGATGCCCGAAGGCGCCGAACAGGACATCATCAAGGGCATGTACAGCTTCAGCAAGGCCGCGGCCAGCAAGGCGCCGCGCGTGCAGCTGCTGGGCTCGGGAACGATCTTCCGCGAAGCCATCGCCGCCGCTGAGCTGCTCAAGAAGGACTGGGGCGTCGAGGCCGACCTGTGGGGCTGCCCGAGCTTCAACGAGCTGGCGCGCGACGGCGTCGACGCCGAGCGCTGGAATCTGCTGCACCCGACCGAGGACGCACGTCTCTCGCACGTCGAGAAGTGCCTGGACGGCACCAGCGGCCCGATCATCGCTGCGACCGACTACGTCCGCCTGTACGCCGAGCAGATTCGCCCCTTCATCAAGCGCCGCTACGTCACGCTGGGCACCGACGGCTTCGGCCGCTCCGACACCCGCGAAGCGCTGCGCAACTTCTTCGAGGTCGACCGCCGCTGGATCGCCGTCGCTGCGCTCAAGGCGCTGGCCGACGAAGGCACGATCGAGCGCAGCAAGGTGGCCGAAGCGATCGCCAAGTACGGCATCGACATCAACAAGCCCAACCCGCTGACGGTCTAAGGAGAATTTTGCAATGAGCCAACTGATCGAAGTCAAGGTGCCGGACATCGGCGACTACGCCGACATCCCGGTGATCGAACTGTGCGTCGCCGTCGGCGACACGGTGAAGGTCGACGACGCCCTCGTCACCCTCGAGTCCGACAAGGCGACGATGGACGTGCCTTCCTCGACCGCCGGCGTGGTCAAGGAAATCAAGGTCAAGGTCGGCGACCGTGTCTCGCAAGGCGCGGTGGTCGTGCTGGTCGAAGCCGCAGCCACGGCAGCGGCCGCAGCGCCGGCCCCCGCCCCGGTGGCAGCGGCCCCGCAGGCCGCTCCGGCGCCTGCTGCAACGCCCGCCCCGGCGGCCGCAGCGCCCGCCGCCAAGCCCGCCGCAGCACCGGTCGCACCGGCCGCTGCGGTGGCCCCGACCCTGCCGCTCGGCAGCAGCACGCACGCCAGCCCGTCGGTGCGCGCCTTCGCCCGCGAGCTGGGCGTCGACCTCGCCAAGGTCGCGGCCAGCGGCCCCAAGGGCCGCATCCTCAAGGAGGACATCGCCGCCTACGTGAAGAACGCGCTGCAAGCCGCTCCGGCCGCGGCCGCCGTCGGCGCCAGCCTCGGCGGCGGGCTTGATCTGCTGCCCTGGCCGAAGGTCGATTTCGCCAAGTTCGGCGAAATCGAAACCCAGCCGCTGTCGCGCATCAAGAAGATCTCCGGCCAGAACCTCGCCCGCAACTGGGTGATGATCCCGGCCGTGACCTACCACGAAGACGCCGACATCACCGAGCTGGAAGCCTTCCGCGTGGCGATGAACAAGGAAAACGAGAAGTCGGGCGCCAAGATCACGATGCTCGCCTTCATCATCAAGGCCTGCCAGCTGGCGCTCAAGAAATTCCCCGAGTTCAACAGCTCGCTCGACGGTGAGAACCTGATCCTCAAGAAGTACTTCCACATCGGTTTCGCCGCCGATACGCCCAACGGTCTGGTCGTTCCAGTGATCAAGAACGTCGATCAGAAGTCGGTCAGCCAACTCGCCGTCGAATGCGGCGAACTGGCCAAGAAGGCGCGCGACGGCAAGCTCGGCCCAGCCGACATGAGCGGCGCCTGCTTCACCATCTCCAGCGTCGGCGGTATCGGCGGAACGAGCTTCTCGCCGATCGTGAATGCGCCGGAAGTCGCCATCCTCGGCGTTTCCAAGTCGACGATGAAGCCGGTCTGGAACGGCAAGGAATTCGAGCCGCGCCTGATCCTGCCGCTCTCGCTCTCGGCCGACCACCGCGTCATCGACGGCGCGCTGGCCACCCGCTTCAACGTGTACATCGCCCAGCTGCTCGCCGACATGCGGCGCGCGCTGGTCTGAGCGGGAGAAACGCATGAGCCAGATCATCGAAGTCAAAGTGCCGGACATCGGCAACTTCAAGGACGTCCCGATCATCGACGTGCTGGTCAAGGTCGGCGACACGGTCAAGGCCGAAGACGCCCTGCTCACCCTCGAGTCGGACAAGGCCACGATCGACATCCCGAGCCCGGCCGACGGCGTGATCGCCGAACTGACGGTCAAGGTCGGCGACAAGGTCTCCGAAGGCAGCCTCGTTGCGCGCATTACCAGCGGTGCGGCTGAGAACAACGCTGGAACGCCCGCTGCAAGCGCTGCGCAGCCGGCCCCGGCGCCCGTCCAGACGGCCCCTGCGGCCGCGCCCGCACCGGCCGCCCCGGTCAGCGCGCCGGCTGCGGCCGGCAGCTACAGCGGTGCGGTCGACGTCGAATGCGACCTGCTGGTCCTCGGCGCGGGCCCCGGCGGTTACTCGGCCGCCTTCCGCAGCGCCGACCTCGGGCTCAAGACCGTGATCGTCGAACGTTATTCGACGCTCGGCGGCGTCTGCCTCAACGTCGGCTGCATCCCGTCCAAGGCGCTGCTGCACGTCACCGCAGTGCTCGACGAAGCCTCGCACATGGCCGACTGCGGCGTGTCCTTCGCCGCACCGCAGATCGACGTCGACAAGCTGCGCGCCCATAAGGCCAAGGTTGTTTCCAAACTGACCACCGGCCTCGCCGGCATGGCCAAGATGCGCAAGGTCGACATCGTGCGCGGCTACGGCAGCTTCCTCGACGCCAGCCACGTCGAAGTCGAGACCACCGAAGGCAAGGCGCAGGACAAGACCGGCGGCAAGAAGGTCATCCGCTTCAAGAAGTGCATCGTCGCCGCGGGTTCTGCGGCCGTGCGCCTGCCTTTCCTGCCGAACGATGAGCGCATCGTCGATTCGACCGGCGCGCTTGAACTGCGCTTCGTTCCGAAGAAGATGCTGGTCATCGGCGGCGGCATCATCGGCCTCGAAATGGCGACCGTCTATTCGTCGCTCGGCGCCCGCGTCGACGTCGTCGAAATGCTCGACGCGGTGATGCAGGGCCCGGACCGCGACGCGGTCAAGGTGTGGGAAAAGCAGAACGCCCACCGTTTCGACAAGATCATGCTCAAGACCAAGACGGTCGGCGTCGAAGCCAAGGACGACGGGCTCTACGTCCGCTTCGAAGGCGAAGCCGCCCCGGCCGAAGCCGTGCGCTACGACATGATCCTGCAATCGGCCGGCCGCACACCCAACGGCAAGAAGATCGCCGCCGAGAAGGCCGGCATCGCCGTCAGCGACCGCGGTTTCATCGCCGTCGATGCGCAGATGCGCACCAGCGCGCCGAACATCTTCGCCATCGGCGACGTCGTCGGCAACCCGATGCTGGCGCACAAGGCCGTGCATGAAGCGCACGTCGCCGCCGAAGTCGCTGCCGGCGAACTGCAAGGCAATGCCGAGCTCGCGCGTGCTGCCTTCGATGCACAGGTCATCCCCGGCGTCGCCTACACCCACCCGGAAGTCGCCTGGGTCGGCCTCACCGAAGACCAGGCCAAGAAGGACGGACGCAAGGTCGAAACCGCCAAGTTCCCCTGGGCGGCTTCGGGACGCGCCATCGCCAACGGTGCCGAATACGGCTTCACCAAGCTCGTCTTCGACGCCGAAACGCACCGCGTCATCGGCGGCGCCATCGTCGGCCCCTCGGCCGGCGACATGATCGGCGAAGTCGCGCTGGCCATCGAGATGGGCTGCGACGCGGTGGATATCGGCAAGACCATCCACCCGCACCCGACCCTCGGCGAATCGATCGGCATGACCGCCGAAATCGCCCACGGCAGCTGTACCGACGTCCCGCCGGCGAAAAAGAAGTAAGCCCCGGCCCCCGGGAGGTTCGCACGCGCCGCGTGCCCGAACCTCCCGGCGCCCCTGACCTCCGCCGTTCGCCGCCGAGGAAAAGTTCGGCGCAGCACCGGAAGGTTCTCCGACCTCCGCGCAAGCGGTACGAAACGAGCGTCGCCCGCCCCGGGCGAAACGCTCGCTTCGACGCACCCGAAAACCACCCAAAAGGCATATTTCGACCTTTTGGATTAATTGAAATTACATTTCAAAACAAAACCTACCTCTGTCACAGACCGTCACGAAACTGCTGCACACGCGCACAGACGAAGCCGGTGTAAACCCGTAAGATTCAATCGTTGCTTCAGCGCCCTCCGCTGACAATGCATGACCCTCCCTGGCCCGTCCGCAACGGATGGGATTTGACACCGCGCCCCTCGGCGCGGTTTTTTTTGCGCGCTTCGGCGCCGCGCATTTCGCCCCCGTCCTACCGGTGCGATCGAACGACGCCCAGGCGCGAAATCGCGCGGCAAGGCAAGTCAGTCGTCGTATCGCCGCCACACTTTTAGCGCCGCATGAAGTCAGCACCTGCTTCGCTGGCTCGCCTTGCCCCACCAAGGCGCTACGATGGGATACCGACCCATAGCGCCACGGTCCTTTCGGCTAAAAAGCGACATGAACTCTCCGCCGTCCCGCCATTCGCTCAAGACGCGGATCACGCTCGCCACCTTGGGCGTTTTCCTGGCGAGCCTCTGGACGCTGTCGCTGTTTTCGACCCGCGGCTTGCAGCGCGACATCGAAAAGCTGGTCAGCGCCGACCAGTTGGTGACCGCCGGGCTGATTGCCGAGCAGCTTGACCACGAACTCAAGGAACGCCTGCAAAGCCTGCAAGCGCTGGCCGGAGCGCTTACGCCGCAGCTTGGGGAGCCCGAGCAATTGCAGCGTTTCCTCGACCAAAGACCCGATCTGCTGACCATCTTCGACAGTCGCATTTTCATCACCGACCGCGCCGGCGACACCCTCGCCACCCTGCCCTACAATCCCCAACACATCGGCATCAACTTCGCTGACCGCGACTACATGGCCGGTGTTCTCCAACGCGGCCAGCCGACGATCGGGAAACCGCTGCTCGGGCGCACGGCCAAGGTGCCGGTGGTGGTCATGGCCGTCCCCATCCTCGATGCCGAGGGCAAAACCGCTGGCGTGCTCGCCGGCTCGATGAACCTTGAGGGGCCGACTTTCTTCGAACAGATGGCGCAGCGCCACAACGGCCGCCGCGGCACGCTGACCCTGATCGACCGGCAAAACCGACTGATCGTGCTTGCAACCGAGCCCGGCAAGGCGATGAGCGCCTTGAGTCTCGACGGTCCGCAAGCCGCCCTGAGCCGCTTCCTCGAGGGCGAAGAAGGCACGACCATCCTGCGCGACTCGCAGGAAGGCGACCGCCTGATCGCCGCCCGCCGCGTGCCAACCGCCGACTGGCTGGTGCTGGCCGCGCAACCCACACGCAAGGCCTTCGCCCCGATCCGCGAATTGCAGCGCCGGATGCTCCTGTACACGCTGTTGCTGACCCTGGTGGCCGGCGGCCTCACCTGGTGGCTCCTGCGCCGCCATCTCGCCCCGCTGGCCGTCACCGCCCAGCGTCTCGACGAGCTCAGCCGGCAGGAGAACGCACCGCCGCCGCTGCCGGTGGACCGTGAGGACGAGGTCGGCCAACTCATCGTCGGCTTTAACCGCCTGCTCGAAACCTTGCGTCGACGCGAGATCGCGCTCAAGCGCAGCGAAGCCCATTTCCGCCTGTTGACCGAGAGCGCCTCCGACGTCGTCTGGCGGCTCGATCGCGACTTCCTTTTCACCTACATCAGCCCGGCCGACGAGAAGCTGCGCGGCATCCCGGCCGCAAGCGTCCTCGGCCAACCGTTCTGGGTGCTGGCGCCGGAGGACGAACGCCCGCTCATCCTGCACGCCTTCGCCACCCTGGCCAGCCACGCGCCCGGCAACGACGCCGCAACCACCTTCGCCTGCCGCCAGTCCTGCCGCAACGAGACGCAGCTGTGGACCGAAGTCAAAGCCAGCGTCGAGTTCGCCGCCGACGGAACGATCGCCGGCTACCACGGGATCAGCCGCAACATCACCGAACGTCGGCGGATGGAGGAGCAGATCCGGCAACTCGCCTTCCACGACACGTTGACCGGCTTGCCCAACCGCCGCCTGCTGATGGACCGCCTGCAGCAGACGATCGCCGCCTGCCGCCGCAACGGCAGCCATGCCGCGCTGCTGTTCATCGACCTCGACAACTTCAAGCCGCTCAACGACCGCTACGGCCACAATGCCGGCGACCTGCTGCTGATCGAAGTCGCCTCGCGCCTGCGCAACGGCCTGCGCGAACTCGACAGCGTGGCGCGTTTCGGCGGCGACGAATTCGTGGTCCTGATCGGCGAACTCGGCAGCGAACGCGCCACCTCGCTCTCCCAGGTCGAACTCATCGCCGACAAGATCCGCGCCAGCCTGGCGGAGCCTTACGTGCTCACCATCGTCCACGAGAACGCACCCAGCCAGCGCATCGAACATCAATGCACGGCCAGCATCGGCATCACCCTCTTCGACGAAACCCGCGACAACCCCGACGACCTCCTCAAATGGGCAGACCGGGCGATGTATACCGCCAAGGAGAGCGGTCGCAACCGGCTGGCCTTCGCCAACCAGTAGTCGCCCTTCGGACAGCGCCGAAAAAAGATGGCGCAAGCATTGCCCCCGCCGCCCTGATCCCTGATAATCAGACGGTTCGGTGCTTGCCACCAGCCCCTTTTTCCGCGCCATGATCAACGATCGCCTCTACGTCCTGCGCAGCCGCTGGGAAAATTACGTTCACGAGGGGTCGTTCGAGCACTTCATCGAATTCACGGTCGCGGTCAACAGCCTCGCCGAACACTTCAACCGCGTGCGTCTGCCGGGCCTCGTGCGCATCTGCGAAGGCCTGGAAAACGCAGCCCTCGCCCGCCTCGGAACGCCGGTCACCCACCCCATCGCGGCGCATGAAATCGCCGTTCTCCAGCGTCAGGTCGACGGCCTGCTGGGGGCGGTTGCCAGCTCCCGTCTCGTCGCGCCCGAGAGGCGCGCGGAAGAGCAGTCGACGACCCTCACTGAAAGCGACTGGATCAAGCCCCGTTCGGTCTGGCTGGTGGTGGCGCGCGAAGTGCGCGACCTCGGCTATGCCCTGCGCACCCAACTCGATTTTTTCGGCTTCCAGACGCAAGAACTGATCTGGGGCGGCCAGCTGCCGGCCGGCGACATCCCGCTCGCCGTGCTCTTCCTGCCGCCTCCGGGCACCCCCAATCCCCGCACCCACAGCGCCATCGCTGCGATCCGCGAACGCTGCCCGGCAAGCCAACTCATTTTCCTCGGCGCCCGCCCCGACATCGCCACCATCGTCGCCCTGATGCGCGCCGGGATCGATCTCACGATCCCGCAGGAGGAAGGCTCGTCGATGGTCCTCAACTGCGTCCTCGACCTCGTCCAGAACTACGAGCCCGAGAAGTACAAGGTGCTCGTCGTCGAGGACTCGCGCGTCGCAGTCGCGTTGATCCAGCGCACCCTGGCCGAGAACGGCATCGACAGCCGCGCCATCCGTGACCCCGGCATGTTGCTCGAAGAACTCGAGTCCTACCGCCCCGACCTCGTGCTGATGGACATGTACATGCCGCGCTTCACCGGCGTCGAGGCCACCCGGGTGCTGCGCCAGATGGCGGCTTACCACGCCCTGCCCATCGTCTATCTTTCCGGCGAATCCGACGTCGGCATGCAGGTCGAGGCCCTGCGTCTGGGCGGCGACCAGTTCCTGATCAAACCCTTCAACCCGGTGCTGCTCGCGGCGGTGGTCAAGACCAAGATCGAACGCTTCCGGGAAACCCAGCGCTCGACCAAGCTCGACGGCCTGACCGGGCTCTTCAACCACATGGCGGCGAAATCGCGTCTCAAGGTCATGGCCAGCCGGCTCACGCCCGGTTCGCAGTTGACCGTGGCGATGCTCGACATCGACCACTTCAAGTCAATCAACGACACTTATGGCCACCCGGTCGGCGATCAGGTCATCCGCGGCCTGGCCTGGCTGCTCAAGGGCCGCCTACGTGCCGCCGACCTGATCGGCCGCTACGGCGGCGAAGAATTCCTGCTCGCCCTGCCCGACGTCAGCGCCGCCCAGGCCTACGCGCTCATCGACCGCATCCGGCAAGACTTTGCCAAGCTGCCGCACCCGAACCAGAACGGGGCGCTCTACGCGACCTTCAGCGCCGGCGTGGCGGCCTATCCGCTCTACGACACGCCACAGGAACTGACCGAGGCCGCCGACAATGCGCTGCTCAGCGCCAAGCGCAGCGGCCGCAACCGGGTCGAGATGGCCGACGCCGAAAGCTGCCGCGCGCAGTTTTAAGGCTGCGCCGTCATGACGTCGTAGGGCGGTTTTAGAGGAACAGCACGCAACCCCAGACCGCGACAACGTTGGCCAGAGCGACGAAGACCGCAGCGCTGCCGACGTCCTTGGCGCGCTTGGCAAGCGGGTGACGTTCGAGCGAAACGCGGTCGACCACCGCCTCGATCGCCGAATTGAGCAGCTCGACGATCAGCACCAGCAGAACGCTGCCCACCATCAATGCCCGTCCGACGCCGCTGGCCGGCAGGAAAAAGGCCAGCGGGATGAGCAGCGCCGCCAGGCGCACCTCTTGGCGGAAGGCGTCTTCGCATTTGTACGCGGCGGCGAAGCCATCGAGCGTGTAATGGAAGGCGTTCCACAGCCTCCTGAGGCCGGTTTTGCCCTTGAACGGACTTTCTTCGTGCTGCACGCTCGCCTCCTTGGCGCAGGAATGGGATGGGGGAATCACGGGACGCTGGACGGACGCGCCAGTATAACGGCTTTGGGCTTAGCCCAAGCTTAAGCCCGGCCCGCTTTTGCTAGAATGTTGGCTTTCTCACCGCCGCAAGGATTCAAACGTCATGACCCAGGACGAACTCAAGAAAGCCGTCGCGCATGCCGCGCTCGATTACGTGGTCGAAGGCAAGATCGTCGGCGTCGGCACCGGCTCGACGGCGCGCCTGTTCATCGACGCGCTGGCCGGCATGAAGGACCGCATCGTCGGTGCCGTCGCCAGCTCCGAAGACACCCGCCAGCGCCTCGAAGGCCACGGCATCAAGGTTTTCGATCTCAACGAGGTGGATGACCTGCCGGTCTACATCGATGGCGCCGACGAGATCAGCGGCGAAATGCACATGATCAAGGGCGGCGGCGGCGCGCTCACGCGCGAGAAGATCGTCGCTGCGGTCGCGCAGAAATTCGTCTGCATCGTCGATTCGAGCAAGCTCGTTCCGGTACTCGGCCGCTTCCCGCTGCCGGTCGAGGTCATCCCCATGGCTCGCGCCTACGTCGCGCGCGAACTGACCCGTCTGGGCGGCTCGCCGCGCCTGCGCGAAGGTTTCGTCACCGACAACGGCAACCTCATCCTCGACGTGCATGGTCTGGAACTCGTCGACCCGGTGGCCTTTGAACAGGGTCTCAACCAGATCGTCGGCGTGGTCACCAACGGCCTCTTCGCCGCCCGCCCGGCCGACGTCTGCCTGATCGGCACGCCGGAAGGCGTACGCACGCTGAACGCCGACTGATTCCATGGCCGCAAGTGCCTGCGCGACGCCAAGACGAACCGAAGCCCGAGCCTCTGGCCCGGCAAGACGAGTTCGGCAACGTCGCAAAGGACGGGGTCAGGGAATGACACAAATCCGTAACCGGGACGCGCTATGCTGAGTTCCACCACGTTTAACCGCCCCGGACTGACGGAGTCACGCCGCATGAACGACCACACCTCGAAGAACTTCGACCTCGAACTTGAGAGCCTGCGCACCCGCGTGCTTGAAATGGGCGGGCTCGCCGAACAGCAGGTCCGCCAGGCCGTCGCCGGCCTCTACGACGGCAACAAGGACTTGCTTGAAACGGTGATCCGCACCGACGAGCGCATCAACCGCATGGAAGTCGAGATCGACGCGCTGTGCAATCAGATCATCGCCAAGCGTCAGCCGACGGCGATCGACCTGCGCATGATCGTCTCGGTGCTCAAGGCGATCGCCGACATCGAGCGCATCGGCGACAAGGCGCGCAAGATCGCCCGCCTGGCGCTGGAGATGCATGGCCAGGGCCACGGCGCGCCGAACGTCGAGCTGCGGCACATGGCCGACACCGCCTTGAACATGCTGCGCCTTGCGCTCGACGCTTTTGCCCGGCTTGACGTCAGGCTCGTCGGCGACGCCCTGCGCCTCGACGCCTCGGTCAACGGTGACTACCGCGGC
The DNA here is from genome assembly GCF_041441355.1 of Propionivibrio sp. Taxonomy (GTDB): domain Bacteria; phylum Pseudomonadota; class Gammaproteobacteria; order Burkholderiales; family Rhodocyclaceae; genus Propionivibrio. The sequence continues at coordinate 81,999 of NZ_JASDTF010000043.1, read as the reverse complement.
GTGGCCCGGCAACTCGTCACCTACATGATGGAAGACCCGCGCACGATCACCCGTTCGCTCGACATCATGTCCATCGCCAAGGCGATCGAGCGCATCGGCGATCACGCCAGCAACATCGCCCACCACGTGGTGTACATGGTCAAGGGCGACAACGTGCGGCACGCCACGGCCGACGAGATCGCCGAACGCATCGCCAAGCCCTGAACCGGCCCGATGCGCACGAAAAAGGCTCCCGCGGGAGCCTTTTTCTTTATCGCCGATCCGGCGCCTCCGGAGGCGCACTCAAGCGGACCGCCCGGCGGGATGCCGCAATGCCGAGCGAACGCGGCGCCAGATCAGGCGCGCGGCGGAACGTAGCCTTGCACCTGGTCGGCGCCCTCGCCGAAGAAGTGCTTTTCGATCTGCTCGGCCAGGTACTTGCGGTGCGAGGCATCGGCCAGGTTGAGCCGGTTCTCGTTGATGATCATCGTCTGCAGGCGCACCCACTGCTGCCAGGCTTCCTTCGAAACCTGCTCGAAGATGCGCTTGCCGAGCTCGCCCGGGTAGGGCGGAAAATCGAGCGCTTCGGCTTCGCGACCGAGTTTGATGCAATTGACCATTCTTGCCATGTTAACTCCAGACAAATCGCCGTCTTAGCGAGGCGTGACGGTTGATAAAAATCCGCCGCTTCAGAGCGGCTTGGCGTAGACCTTGGACCGGCGCTGCAGGTTGTAGACGAGGCGCTTTTCCTCCGGCAGATTGTCGACGGTCTGCTCGGAGAACCCGCGCTCCTTGAACCAGTGCGAGGTCACCGTGGTGAGGACGAACAGGCGCCGGATGCCGATCGCCCGGGCGCGGGCCTCGATGCGCTTCATCAGCTTCTCGCCGTAGCCCCAGCGCCGGTAGTTTGGATGCACAGCCAGGCAGGCGAGTTCCGCCTGATCCTCGCCGTAGGGATAAAGCGCCGCGCAGCCGACGATGAGGCCGTCGTGCACGACCACCGAGAAGCGGGTGATCTCGCGTTCGAGCAGTTCGCGCGAACGACGCACCAGCGTGCCGTCTTCCTCGAGCGGCTCGATCAGCGCGACCAGGCCGCTGATGTCGTCCGGGCGCGCGTCGCGCAGCGTTTCCAGCGACTCGCGGGTGATGATGGTGCCCACCCCATCACGGGTGAACAGTTCGCGCAGCAGCGTGCCGTCTTCGTTGTAACCGATCAGGTGCACCCGCCCGACGCCCGAACGGCTGGCGCGCACCGCGCAGGGCAGGTAGCGCTTCAAGTCGGGCGAAAGCCAATCGCCGATGGTGTTGATACGCTCGGCGGCATCGGTCGTCATCTCGTCGAGCAGGGTGCCGTCGATGTCGGTCACCCCGACGCTGTCGGTGAGAAAAACGAGTTTCTCGGCACCGATGGCAATCGCCGCCGCTTCGGCGACCTCTTCCATCGCCAGATTGAAGATCTCGCCCGTCGGGCTGGCGCCCAGGCTCGAAAGAATGACGATGTTGCCCATTCCGAGCTGCGCCCGGATGCCCTCCGCGTCGATCTTGCGCACCGCGCCGGCATACTGCATGTCGACCCCGTCGATCACACCAAGCGGCTTGGCGGTGATGAAATTCCCGGCGACGACGCGGATCGTGCTGTTGGCCATCGGCGTGTCGGGCAGACCTTGCGAGAGCAGCGCGTCGATCTCGAGATAGACGCTGCCGACGGCGTCGATCACGCAATCGAGGGTCGCCGCGTCGGTCACCCGGTAGCGCCCGTGGCTGATCGATTCGAGCCCTTTTTCGCGCAGCTCCTCCTCGATCTGCGGCCGCGCCCCATGCACCAGCACCAGGCGCACGCCGAGCGCGACGAGCAGGTTGGCGTCGTAGGCCAACGTTCGGGCCAGGGGCCCGGAAATGGCCTTTCCGCCAAAGGCGACGACGAAGGTCTTGCCGCGAAACAGATTGACGTACGGTGCGACTTCACGGAACAACGAGACGAACTGGGCGGGGCTCAACTCATCGGACATGTCTTACTTTTCCTTGGCCTTGGCTTTCGATTTGAGAGTGTTTTTTTCGGCCGCTTTTTCGGCTGCTTTATCAGCCGATGGCTCGACGCACAGCGCCTTTTCGAGACGTTCGCAAATGGTACGCAGAATCTTCACCCGCGCATAGTTTTTGTCGTTGGCCTCGACCAGCGTCCATGGGGCCGTCGAGGTGCTCGTCCGGTCGACCATGTCGCACACCGCGGCATGGTAGAGCGGCGCTTTCTCTCGGTTGCGCCAGTCCTCCTCGGTGATCTTGAAGCGCTTGAACTCGATCTTCTCCCGCTCCTTGAAACGCTTGAGCTGCTCTTCATCGCTGATCTGCAGCCAGAACTTGACGATGATCGCGCCGTCCTTGTGCAACTCGTGCTCGAAATCGTTGATCTCGGTGTAGGCGCGCAGCCAGTCGGCCTCGCTGCAGTAGCCCTCGACGCGCTCGACCAGCACCCGCCCGTACCAGGTGCGGTCGAAAATCGTCACCCGCCCGACGCGTGGAATGTGCCGCCAGAAGCGCCACAGGTAGGGCTGGGCGCGTTCTTCCTCGGTCGGCGCGGCAACCGGCACGATCTGATAGCGGCGCGCGTCCATCGCCGCGGTGACGCGGCGGATGCTGCCGCCCTTGCCGGCGGCGTCCGAGCCTTCGAACGCCAGGATCAGCGAATGCTTCTTGAACTCCGGGTGTCGCACGAGCTCGGACAAGCGTCCCTGCCAGCGCGCCAGCTCGGCCTCGTAGGCACTCTTCTCGAGCCGGTGGGTGAGGTCGAGCGCGGTCAGCACGTCCAGCCCGTCGGTCTTGGGCGCCATCGGCGGCGCCACCGGAAAGCCCTGGTCGCGGCTGTCTGCCAGGCGTTTCTGCAGGGCATCGAGGACGATCCGCCCGACGGTCAGCGAGCGGTAGCGGTCGTCGGTGCCTTCGACGACGATCCATGGCGCCCAGGAGGTATTGGTCATGCGCAGCACGTGCCCCGCGGCCTCCTGCAATTTGTCGTAGGTTTTCAGCCGCGCCCAGCTCTCCTGGGTCACCCGCCAGGCCGTGCGCGGATCCTTCTCCAACGCTTTGAGGCGCTGCTTCTGCGCGTCCTTCGAGAGGTGGAACCAGAACTTGAGCACCAAGGCGCCTTCGTTGACCAGCATGGCCTCGAAGCGGTTGATCTGGTCCATGCGCTGATCGAGGTCGCCGCGCGACAGCTCGCCGCGGATACGTTCGGCAATCGGATGCGAATACCATGACCCGGCGAAAATGCCGATCCTTCCCTTGGCCGGCAGGGCGCGCCAGAAACGCCACATGTAGGGCCGCTCACGCTCTTCGTCGGACGGGGCTGAAAAGGCCAGCGTCGACAGGTAGCGCGGGTCCAGCCACTCGTAGAGGACATTGATCGTCTCGCTCTTGCCCGAGCCGTCGACGCCACTGATCAGGATCACCACCGGGAAGCGTGCCTGCTCCCGCACCTCGAACTGCGCATCGAGCAAGGCCGCCCGCAACGCCGGAACCTCGGCACGGAAGGTGGTTTTGTCGATGGCATGGCCCAACTCAGCCGATTCGAACATGCTCCGATCTCCTTAGAAATCACCCCACAGGCTTTGCAGGGCGGCCAGCACGGCCAGCCCCGCGGTTTCGGTGCGCAACACCCGCGGGCCGAGGCGGACGCCGCCAAAGCCCGCCTGCGCCGCCCACTCCATTTCCTCCGGTGCGAGACCGCCTTCGGCGCCGATCAGCAGTTCGACCCGCCCGTCCGGCGGTCGCGGCAGATCGCTCAGGGACAACGCGGCCCGCGGATCGAGCATCAGCCGGCAGACGCCCGGGGCGGGCGGCTGCGCCAGCCAGCGCTCGAGCGGAACGATCGCCGCCACCTCGGGCAGGCGATTGCGCCCGGACTGCTCGCAGGCCGCGCCGACGATCCCACGCCAGTGCTCGACGCGCCGTTCGGCGCGCTCGCCCGAAAGGCGCAGCACGCTACGCCGGGAAAGCACCGGCACAATGCCGGCGACGCCCAGCTCGACGGCTTTCTGCACGGTGAAATCCATCTTGTCGCCGGATTGCAGCGCCTGCACCAGCGTCAGCTGAAGCGGCGACTCGCACTCGCGCGCCGAGTGTTCACCAACCTCGACCGTCACGCCACGCCGCGTCACCTCGACAATGCGGCAGGCATACTCGCCGCCACCACCGTCGAACAAGACAACGGCATCACCTGGGCCAAGCCGCAAGGCTCGCGCCGCATGGCGTGCAGCCGATTCGGGCAGGTCGACGCACGCGCCGGAAACGAGCGGCAGCGGGCAGAAGAAGCGGGGGGAAGTCATGCTCATGCTGCTATTATAGGGACATCGCAACGCTGCCACTGTCTTCGCAGGAGTTCCCATGGCCATCGAATCCGCTCCCGGCCGGCCCGGCTGGGTCGCCGCCGACTTTACCCTGCCCGACACGCAGGGCGTGCAGCACGATCTCGCCGGCTTGCGCGGCCCGAACGGCCTGCTCCTGATGTTCATCTGCAACCACTGCCCTTACGTGCAGGGCATCCTCGACCGCATCTGCCGCGAGGCGCGCGAACTGCAGGCGCTCGGCTACGGCGTCGCGGCGGTGATGAGCAACGACGTCGTCGCCTATCCCGACGACGCGCCGGACAAGATGGCCGCGCTGGCCGTCGAACGCGGCTTCACCTTCCCCTACCTCTACGACGCCAGCCAGGACGTGGCCCGCACCTACGACGCCGTGTGCACGCCGGACTTCTTCGGCTTCGACCGCGAACTGCGCCTCGTCTATCGCGGTCGCCTCGACTCCTGCGGCAAGAACCCGGCGACGCCGGACCTGCGCCGCGAGCTTTTCGAGGCGCTGCGCCAAGTTGCCGAAGGCGGCCGCGCGCCGACCGAGCAAAGGCCCAGCATCGGCTGCTCGATCAAGTGGCGCGACTGACGCGCGCACGGCGAAAGGTGGCGCTTTAGCCAGAGCGCATCAAAACTCCTGCAACAAGGTCAGCTCTTCGTCGGTGTGGCGCAGGCGAATGGCCAGGGTGCGCGCCAGCTTGGAGACGATCATGAAGGCGATGCGCTTGTGCTCTTCCGCCAGGAAGTTGAATTTCTCGAGCGAAAGCACGTAGAGCGCGCAGTCCCGTGCCGCCACGGCGTCGTTGCCGCGCGGCCGGTGATCGAGGAAGGCCAGTCCGCCGAAAAACTCGCCGCGCCCGAAGGTGGCGATGTGGTACTGGCGCGTCGAGTTGCCGACATACCCCATGATCTTCACCTCGCCCCCGCGCAGCAGGTAGAGGTTGGCGTCGCTGTCGCCGCGCCGATAGATCGTCTCACCAGCCAGGTAGATACGCTCCTCGAGGCAGGCGCGCAGGTCGGCCATGGTGTCGTCCCGGCTGCCCTTGAACAGTTCGATCTCGTGCAGTTCAAGCGGCGGCAGCTGCGTGTCGTCGCGGCTGACCTCGCCGAGCAGGCGCTCCTCGACCCATTCGATCGCCGATTCGAGTGAAGGCATGACCAGCACCGTCCCGCTCTCGTCGATGACCCCGGAAAGCTCGAGAAACTCGCGCAGGTTGCGGCCGTTGGGCAGCGTTTCACGCACGCTCGAAAGCAGCAGCGGCGCTTCGCGTTCGGCGAGCACGTCGCGCACCTGCTTGAGCATGTGCGCCGCGGTGACGTCGAGCGACTGCACGCGCTTGAAGTCGAGGATCAGGAAATCGACGCGCAGCAGATCGGGCTCGAGCGTCAGGTAGAGTTGCCGGGCGGTGCCGAAGAACAGGCTGCCTTGCAGCTCGTAGATCACGGCAGCATCGCCGCGCGCTTCGAGGATGCGCAACTCGTCTTCCGGGCGGTACCAGGTCGAGGAGCGACGGCTGACGAGGCTCTTGCGCCGAACGACGTTGCCGCCGACCTGTTCGCGCAGGAACAGCACCACCGAAAGGACGACACCCGCCGCCGATGCGGCGATCAGCCCGACGAACAGGGCGACGCCGATGACCACCAGGACCACCGAGAAATCAAGCACGGTCGAGCGCGATTCGAGGAAGCGCAAGGGGTCGGTGTCGATCATGCGCAGGGCGACGACGATCAGCACCCCGCCCAGGGCGGCCACCGGGATCCAGGCCACGAAGGCGCCGAGCAGCAGCCCGGCAACCAGTGTCAGCGCGCCTTCGACGATGCCCGAGATGCGCGTCTGCGCGCCGCTCGAGAGGTTGACGAGGCTCGCCCCCATGGTGCCCGCCCCGGGCATGCCGCCGACCGTCGCCGCCACGACATTGGCAAAGCCTTGCGCCGCCAGCTCGCGGTCCGGGTCGTGCCGGGTGCGCGTCATCTGGTCGAGGACAACACTGGTCTTGAGCGTATCGATCGAGAGCAGGGCCGCCAGCGTCAGCGCGCTGCCGACCAGGTTGCCGACCTGGACCAGCCGCAACTCGCCGATCTCCCGCCAGCGTTGAGCGATCAGCTCGAGGTAACCCGCCCCCGAAGCCCCCAGTTCGCCGATCACCAGTCCGTTGCCCTCCAGCGTGCGCAGGCTCGGATCGCCGACCGCCAGTCCGCCGTAGGTCAAGGCCCCGGCCAGCAACCCGAGGACGGTGCCGGGGACGGCACGGGTCAATCGCGGCGCCAGCAGCATCACCCCGGCAGTGGCCCCGCCGACCGCCAGCGCACGCCAGTCCCAGAGCGCCGGGGAGAGCAAGGCGGAGAACCAGGCCACGCCGTCGGGAACGCCCATCAGCTTGGGCAACTGGCTGCCAATGATGACCAGCCCGACGCCCGAGAGGTAACCGCTGACCACCGGATACGGGATGTACTTGATCAGGCGCCCGACGCCGAGAAAACCGATCAGCAGCTGGATCGCCCCGGAAAGGATGCCGAGTACGGTCATCAACAGCACGACCACTGGCGGCGCCACGCCCTGATGCACGAACTCGAAGGCGAAGGCGGCCAGAACCGCGGCCGCCGGCGCACACGGCGCGCTGATCAGGCGGTCGGTGCCGCCGAAGGTCGGCGCCAGCAAGCCGAGGGCGATCGCCCCGAACAGACCGGCGAGCGCGCCGAAGGCGGTGTACTGCGGCCCAAGCGCGGCATACGCGGTGACGCCATAGGCCACCGCGGCCGGCAAGGCGACCAGCATCGCCGCGCCACCGCCCCAGAAATCGCCCGAATGACGCATCCAGGTGCCGGAGAATTCGCGCATTCTTGTTTCTCCCGTACGAACGTCGGCGCCGCCTGTTGTCGATGCCGACGTGCTTCGTTTCAGCATATGCCAACATCCGTCGTTTCGCGCCCCCCATGAAACCCGCGCAACACCTAGCCCTCACGCCCGCCGCGGCAAGCACACGCGGGTTTGCAGCGCCGTTCGCCGTTGGTCTAGACTGCGGATTGGCGCGCTTTAGCGACGTCCGAACGCTAGTGACAGTGTTTTCGAAGACTTCCGAGGCTGCTGCCGTGATGCCCTGTTCCGCCGTCCCCGCTCCCCTTGTTTCCGCCCGGCGCTCTGGCCCCGACGGCGCAGGCGCGATCGGGCACGGTCCAGTCCAGTCTTTTTTGCCGTGCGCTCGTCGCGCGGCCCACGCAACCGACTTCCCCTGCCTGGAGCCCACTCATGCCTGAAACCCCCTCCCGCAGCAACGGCGCAACCCTGCGTGCCGAAGTCGACGACAAACTCCTGACCCGCGTCGCGGCGGAACCGGCCACCGCCAACACCAAGGAGATCTACAAAGCGCTCGCCCAGGTGGCGCGCGACCGCCTCGCCCGGCGCTGGGTCGAGACCCAGAGCGCCGACCGGCGCAACAAATCGCGCCGCATCTATTACATGTCGATGGAATTCCTCATCGGGCGCTCGCTGGACAACGCCTTGTCGGCGCTCGACTTGCACGACGCGGCAAGCGAAGCCTTCGCCGGCACCGGCGCACCGCCGGTAAGCGACATCTTCGAATGCGAGCCCGACGCCGCGCTCGGCAACGGCGGCCTCGGCCGTCTCGCCGCCTGCTTCCTCGACTCGATGGCCACACTCGAGCTGCCCTCCTGGGGTTACGGCATGCGCTACGAATACGGCATGTTCGCCCAGTCGATCATCAACGGCGCCCAGGTCGAACACCCGGACTCCTGGCTGGTCGACGGCACTCCCTGGGAATTCCCGCGACCCGGAACGCACTTCACCGTGCGTTTCGGTGGCACGGCCGAACACCACGGCGAATGGGCCGAGTGGAACGCCGCCGAGGCTGTCGAGGCGCGTGCCTACGACTACGTCATCCCCGGCCACGCCACCGAACGGGTCAGCACCTTGCGCCTGTGGAAGGCCGGCGCGCCGGCGCAGATCGACCTCAACGCCTTCAATTCCGGCGACTACGCGCGCGCCGCCGAATTCAAGAACCGGTTCGAGAACATCTCCTGGGTGCTCTACCCCAACGACAGCACGCCCGCCGGGCGCGAGCTGCGCCTGCGCCAGGAATATTTCTTCGTCTCCGCCTCGCTGCAGGACATCCTCTTCCATCACCTCGAGGAACACCCGAGCCTCGCCAACCTCGCCGACCAGGTCGCCATCCACCTCAACGACACACACCCGGCGATCGCCGTCGCCGAACTCATGCGCCTCCTGTGCGACGAACACGGCATGCTCTGGAGCGACGCCTGGGCGCAGTGCCGGCGCATCTTCTCCTACACCAACCACACGTTGATGCCGGAGGCACTGGAAACCTGGCCGGTCGGTCTGATGCAGTACCTGCTGCCGCGCCACATGCGCATCATCTTCCGCATCAACCAGGAGTTCCTGAATGAAGTGGCGCAGCGCTTCCCCGGCGACATCGACCTCATCCGCCGCGTGTCGCTGATCGACGACGCCGACGGCAACCCGGACAACAAGCGCGTGCGCATGGCGCACCTGTGCATCGTCGGCAGCCACCGCATCAACGGCGTCTCGCAGCTGCACTCCGACCTCATGGTGCAGACCATCTTCGCCGATTTCGCTCGCCTCTATCCCGAGCGCTTCCACAACAAGACCAACGGCGTCACCCCGCGCCGCTGGCTCGGCCAAGCCAACCTGGGCCTCGCGCGCCTGATCGACACGCGCCTGGGCAAGGACTGGCGGCATCACCTCGACCGCCTTGCCGAATTGCGCCCGGCTGCGGAAGACGCCGGTTTCCGGCAGGAATTCGCAGCCGCCAAGCGGGCCAACAAGCAGCGCCTGGCCGACTACATCCAGCGCGAAACGGGCATCGTCCTCGACCCCGACAGCCTCTTCGACGTTCAGGTCAAGCGCATCCACGAATACAAGCGCCAGCTGCTCAACGTCCTGCACGTCATCACCCGCTACAACATGATCCTGCACGGCCAGGGCGAACACTTCCCGCCGCGCAGCGTGATCTTCGCCGGCAAGGCCGCCTCGTCGTACCAGATGGCCAAGCAGATCATCCACCTGATCCACGACGTGGCCAACGTGGTCAACAACGACCCGCGCACTCGAGGCAAGCTCAGGGTCGTCTTCATCCCCAACTACGGCGTTTCGGTCGCCGAGCTGATCATGCCCGCGGCCGACCTTTCCGAGCAGATCTCGACCGCCGGTACCGAAGCCTCGGGCACCGGCAACATGAAGCTCGCCCTCAACGGCGCGCTGACCATCGGCACCGAGGACGGCGCCAACATCGAAATCCGCGACAACGTCGGCGCCGACAACATCTTCATCTTCGGCAACAGCACGCCGCAGGTGCAGGCCCTGCGCCGCAACGGTTACGACCCGCGCGCCATCTACCAGAACAACCCGCTGCTCAACGAGACGCTGAACAAGATCGACGGCGGCTTCTTCTGCAACACCGACCGGCGTCGTTACCACGACGTGTTCAACAGTCTGGTCAACTACGGCGACCATTACCTGCTGCTCGCCGACTACGCCGACTACCTCGCCACCCAGATGCGCATCGACGACCTCTTCCGCACGCCCGACGCCTGGGCGCGCAAGGCCATCCTCAACGTCGCCGGGATGGGCAGCTTCTCGTCCGATCGCACCATCCGCGAATACGCCATCGATACCTGGAACATGCAGCACCTTCTCCGGAAAGGATGACATGCTGAGCAAGGCCGAAGCCCTCGCATTGTGTCGTGCCGAGCACGGCGACCCGTTCGCCGTGCTCGGCCTGCACCCCGACAGCAAGGGGCGCCTGTGGCTGCGCACCCTGCAACCCGGCGCCAACGCCGTCACCGTGATCGACGCCGAGAGCGGCGAGGCGGTGATCGAGCTGCAAGAGCGCAAACTGGACGCACTCGGCGAACACTCCGGTCTGTTCGAGGCCTCGCTGCTCGGCCGAAACCGCGACTTCCCCTATCGCCTGCGCATCGCCTGGCCCGGCGGCACGCAGGAGATCGAAGATCCGTACCGTTTCCCGCCCGTGCTCGGCGAGATGGACGTCTGGCTGCTCGCCGAAGGGTCGCACCTGCGTCCCTTCGAGCGCCTGGGCGCCCACCTGCGCGTGGTCGACGGCGTGCCCGGAACGGCCTTCGCCGTCTGGGCGCCCGACGCGCAACGGGTCAGCGTGATCGGCGACTTCAACACCTGGGACGGCAGACGTCATCCGATGCGCCTGCGCCGCGAATGCGGGGTGTGGGAAATCTTCATCCCCGGCGTCGGTGAAGGCGCATGCTACAAGTTCGAAATCCGCTCGCGCGAAGGCCAGCTGCTGCCGCACAAGGCCGACCCCTACGGCTTCGCGGCCGAGTTGCGCCCGTCCACCGCCTCGGTCGTCCACGCCCTCACCCCGCGCAACGTCCCACCGCGCATCGCGCCCGGCAGCCGCCTCGACCGGCCGGTATCGATCTACGAGGTACACCTCGGTTCCTGGCGCCGACGCAGCGACGGCGGTTTTCTCGACTGGCAGGAACTCGCCGAACAGCTCATCCCCTACGCCAGCGAGCTCGGTTTCACCCACCTCGAGCTGCTTCCCATCTCCGAACACCCCTTCGACGGGTCCTGGGGTTACCAACCGCTCGGCCTGTACGCGCCGACCGCGCGCTTTGGCCCGCCGCAGGGCTTTGCCGACTTCGTCGCCGCCTGCCATGCCGCCGGGCTCGAAGTGATCGTCGACTGGGTGCCGGCGCACTTCCCGAGCGACGAGCACGGCCTCGGTCGCTTCGACGGCCGGCCGCAGTACGAACACGCCGACCCGCGCGAAGGCATGCACCAGGACTGGGGCACGCTGATCTACAACTTCGGCCGGCGCGAGGTGTTCAACTACCTCGTCGGCAACGCGCTGTTCTGGATCGAACGCTACGGCGTCGACGGCCTGCGCGTCGACGCCGTGGCCTCGATGCTCTACCGCGACTACAGCCGCGAGGCCGGCGAGTGGGTGCCCAACATCTACGGCGGGCGCGAGAACCTCGAAGCCGTGCACTTCCTGCGCCGGATGAACGAAGTGCTCGGCCAGGAATGCCCCGGCGCCGCCACCTACGCCGAAGAGTCGACCGCCTGGCCCTCGGTCAGCCGGCCGCCGTCGATGGGCGGCCTCGGCTTCCACTACAAGTGGAACATGGGCTGGATGCACGACGTCCTCAACTACATGGCGCGCGACCCGGTGCATCGCCGCTACCACCACAACCAGCTCACCTTCGGGCTGCTCTACGCGTTCACCGAGAACTTTGTCCTCCCGCTGTCGCACGACGAGGTGGTGCACGGCAAAGGCTCGCTGCTCGCCAAGATGGCCGGCGACTACTGGCAGAAATTCGCCAACCTGCGCACGCTCTACGCCTTCATGTGGGCGCACCCGGGCAAAAAGCTGCTGTTCATGGGCGGTGAGTTCGGCCAGTGGAACGAGTGGAACCACGATGCCGCGCTCGACTGGGGCCTGCTCGCCTTCCCGCAGCACGACGGTGTACGCGCCCTGATCCGCGACCTCAACCACTTCTACCGCGACACGCCGGCGCTGCACGAAATCGACTTCGAACCCGCCGGCTTCGAGTGGATTTCAGCCAACGATTCGGACAATTCGGTGATCGCCTTCGTCCGCCGTGGCCGCGATCGCCAGCGGGCGGTGCTCTGCGTCTGCAACTTCACCCCGGTGGTGCGCCGCGACTATCGCCTGGGCGTTCCCGGCCCGGGCGCCTGGGTCGAACGCATCAACACCGACTCGCATTTCTACGGCGGCAGCAACGTCGGCAACCCCTGCGGCCAGGCCGACGCCGAGCCGGTACCCGCGCACGGCCAGGCTTGGTCGGTGCAGCTCACGCTGCCACCGCTGGCCACCGTGCTCTTCGAATGGCAACACTAGCCGCCGCACCGGCGCTGCGCCGCGGCCGTCCCTGGCCGCTCGGCGCGCACGTCGAAGCGGGCGGCGTCAACTTCGCGCTCTTTTCGGCGCACGCCACGCGCGTCGAGCTGTGCCTGCTCGACGATGACGGCGAGCAGCGCCTCGACCTTCCGGCCTGCACCGACCAGGTGTGGCACGGTTTCCTGCCCGGTGCCGGCGCAGGATTGCGCTACGCCTACCGGGTGCACGGCCCCGTGGGTGATGGTCATCGTTTCGATCCGCGCCGCCGCCTGCTCGACCCCTACGCACGCGAAATCGACGGCGTCTTCGCCTACGCTGACGACACCACCGTACCCGGCCTGCATGCGCGCGTGGTCGATGACGACGCCTTCGACTGGGGCGACGACCGCCCGCCGCGGACCCCGTGGGCCGACACCCTGCTCTACGAAGTCCATGTAAAGGGCGCCACGCGCCTCCACCCGGGCGTTCCCAAGGCGCTGCGCGGCACCTACGCCGGGCTCGCCAGCCCGGCCATGCTCGAGCATTACCGCGCGCTCGGGGTCACCGCGCTCAAACTGCTGCCGGTCCACGCCTTTCTCGACGAGGAACGCCTAGTGCGCAGCGGCCTCAGCAATTACTGGGGCTACAACACGCTCGCCTTCTTCGCCCTCGAGCCACGCTACGCGGCCGGCCAGGCCAAAAATTCGCCGCGCGACGAATTCCGCCGCATGGTCCGCAGCCTGCACGCCGCCGGCCTCGAGGTCATCCTCGACGTGGTCTTCAACCACACCGCCGAAACCGACGAGTTCGGGCCGACCCTCAGCTTCCGCGGCATCGACAACGCCAGCTACTACCGCCTGCACCCCGACGACCCGCAACGCTACGAAAACTTCAGCGGCTGCGGCAACACCTTCAAACTCGCCCATCCACGCGCCCTGCAGCTGACCCTGGACGCGCTCCGTTATTGGGCTGGCGAGATGCACGTCGACGGCTTCCGCTTCGACCTCGCCGCCGCGCTCACCCGCGACAGCGCTTTTCTCGCCGCCGTGGCGCAGGACCCGCTGCTCAGCCGCGTCAAGCTGATTGCCGAGCCGTGGGACCTGGGCCCCGACGGCTACCGTCTGGGCCACTTCCCGCCCGGGTGGAGCGAATGGAACGACCGCTTCCGCGACGACGTTCGCGCCTTCTGGCTGACCGGCGGCACCGGTGCCGGCGCGCTGGCGCAACGCCTCGCCGGCTCGAGCGAAATCTTCAATCACGCCGGGCGCGCCCCGCAGGCCGGAATCAACTTCATCACCGCGCACGACGGCTTCACCCTGCGCGACCTCGTCAGCTACGCGCACAAGCACAACGCGCTCAACGGCGAAGGCAACCGCGACGGCAACGACCACAACCATTCGACCAACTGCGGCGCGGAAGGCGACAGCTCCGACCCGACGGTGCTGGCCTGCCGCCACCGCCTCGTCCGCGCCCTGCTGGCGACACTGGCCACCGCGCAAGGCGTGCCGATGCTGCAAGGCGGCGACGAACTCGGGCGCACCCAGGCCGGCAACAACAACGCCTACTGCCAGGACAACGCGCTGACCTGGTTCGCCTGGGAAAATGCTGAAAGCAAAGCCGCGGGCACCACCAATGCTGGCACTGCGCCCCCCGCCACCAACGCCGCCTCCGAACTGCAGGCCTTCGTCGCCGGGCTCTTCGCCCTGCGTCGCCGCCTGCCGCAACTGCGCCGCGAAACCTGGCTCAGCGGCCAGCCCGACGCGCACGGTCGCCCCGACGTGTGCTGGTGGCACCCGGAAGGCCGCGCGCTGAACGAGGCCGACTGGCAAACCGCCCCGCCCAGTCTTGGCATGCTGCTTGAGCCGCAGGAGCCATCGAAATCGCCCGCGCCACACGCGTCGGACACCACCACACCGCGCCTGCTGATTCTCTACAACCGTGCCGCGCAGCCCGTCCGCTACGTCCTGCCCGCCGGGCCCTGGACCCGCGTCTGCGCCACCGCTACGGCGTCACCGTTCGCCGAGAAAGACTGCGCCGGCGCGGTCGAAGCCGACGCCCAAGCGGTCCAGATCTACCTGCAAGCGAGCCCCCCCGCCGCGCCTGCGCCCTGACCCGGAGCCCGCCATGCCCCTACCCCGCCAGAGCGGCATCCTGCTGCATCCGAGCAGCCTCCCCGGCCCGCACGGAGCGGGCGACCTCGGCGCGGCCGCCTACCACTTCGTCGACTGGCTCGCCGCCGGCGAGCAAAGCCTCTGGCAAGTGCTACCGCTCGGCGGCGTCGGCCCGGGCAACTCGCCGTACATGAGCCCGTCGGCGTTCGCCGGCAACGAACTGTTCATCGACCTCGAACGCCTGCTTGCCGCCGGCTGGTTGCGCCCGTCCGAGCTCGAACCACGGCCGGACTTCAGCGCCCACCAGATCGACTACGCGGCCTTGCGCGCCTACCGCCTGCCGCGCCTGCACCGCGCCGCGGAACGCTTTTTCGCCGACGTGCGCCGTGATGCGCAAGCCGACTTCGCCGATTTCTGCGCCGAGCACAGCGACTGGCTCGACGATTACGCCTTGTTCATGGCCCTCGACGGAAAATTCGGCGCGCACGGCAAGGTCTGGCAGGACTGGCCCGCGCCTCTTGCCAAGCGCAGCCCCGGCGCCCTCGCCAAAGCTGCGGAGGAATTGGCCGAGGCCTGCCGCTTCTGGCGCTTCTGCCAATGGTGCTTCCACCGCCAATGGGACGCCCTGCACCAGCACGCCCACGCGCGCGGTGTCGAGCTGGTCGGCGACATGCCGATCTTCGTCTCGCCGCACAGCGCCGACGTCTGGGCCCACCAGCACCTCTTCGACCTCGACGCCGGCGGGCGGCCACGCGTCGTCGCCGGCGTCCCGCCCGATTATTTCAGCGCCACCGGGCAGCACTGGGGCAACCCGCTTTACCGCTGGCCGGCGCACGCCGCCGAAGGTTATGCCTGGTGGATCGCCCGCCTCAGGCACACCTTCCGCCTCTGCGACGTGGTGCGCATCGACCACTTCCGCGGCTTCGAGGCCTACTGGGAGATTCCGGCCGACGCCGAGACGGCGGCCTCCGGGCGCTGGCAACCCGGTCCAGGACTGGCCCTGTTCGCTGCTTTGCGCGACGCGCTGGCGGAGGACGGACGGCCCCTGCCGATCATCGCCGAGGACCTCGGCGAAATCACCCCGGAGGTCGACGCCCTGCGCCATGCCGTCGGCCTGCCCGGAATGCGCATTCTCCAGTTCGCCTTTGACGGGCGCAGCGACAACCCCTATCTGCCCCACAATCACGAGCGCGACAGCGTGGTTTACACCGGCACGCACGACAACGACACGACGCGCGGCTGGTGGCAGGCGCTCGAACCGACGACGCAGGACTACGTGCGCCGTTACCTCGGCGTCGATGCACGCGGCATCGAATGGGACCTGATCCGCGCCGCCTCGGCCTCGGTCGCCAGCCGCGCGATCGTGCCGATGCAGGACGTCCTCGGCCTGGGCAGCGAGGCGCGCATGAACCGCCCCGGCGTCGCCGAAGGCAGCTGGACGTGGCGTTTCGACTGGGCGCAGGTCGCTCCCTGGCACGCCGAACTGCTCGCCGACCTGGCCCGCGTACATGGTCGCGCTGGCCGCCGCCGGAGCGACCGGGACGCGCACCGCGGATGACGGATGAGCGACGTGCCCGCGCAGCAGGCTTGGCGCAGGCGAAAAAAAGCTTATAGTTAAAGGGTCGCGGCGCTTCGCGTGTCCCACTGGTGGCATTCCGGCAGCGCCTAGCCGGACCCCAGTCCGACCTTCCGATCCACGGTTCAGTTCATGAAAGGAAAGCGCATGGCCGAGACGACCCGCAAGACCGCCACGAAGACCGGAGCCAAGACCGTGGCCAAGCCCGCGACCAAGGCTGTGGCCGCCAAACCTGCCGCGGCCGCCGCAAAAGCGACGCCCAAGACCACCAAGCCGAGCACCGCAACGCCCGCGCGCAAGACGACCGCGCCGGCCAAGACGGTGAGCCCGAGCACGGGACGCAAGACGGTCAAGACCGTCGTCAACGCCACGGCCGTCGTCATCAGCGACGAACAGCGCTACAAGATGATCGCCGAGGCAGCGTATTACCGTGCCGAAAGCAGCCAGTTCCAGAGCGACCCGGTGCGCGACTGGATCGAAGCCGAAAAGGACATCGCAGCACTGCTCAACGGCCACAACGCAAACTGAGCGTCGGAACGCCCCGGCTCCTTTGCCGGGGCCGGCCAGTCCGGCCGCCCGCTGGCGGTCGACGCTATGCGCCCAGCAGGGCGCGGTAGAGGCGGATGTAATGCGCCGCCGAATCGTCCCAGGAGAAGTCCTGCGCCATGCCGCGCAGCTGTACCGCACGCCAGCGTTCGGGGCTGCGATACAGCTGGCACGCGCTCCGGATCGACTCGGCCAGCGCGTGGCGCGAGGCGTCGCCGAAGACGAAGCCCGTCGCACGGTCGGCACGTAGATTGTCTTCGTTCGCGTCGACCACCGTGTCGGCCAGACCACCGACCCGACGCACCAGCGGCAGGGTGCCAAAGCGCAAGGCGTAGAGCTGGGTCAGACCGCAAGGCTCGAAGCGCGACGGCACCAGCAGCACGTCGGCGCCCGACATGAAGCGGTGCGAAAGCGCTTCGTCGTAGCCAATGCGCACCGCGACGTTGCCCGGGTTGACCGAGGCCGCGTAACGGAAACCGGCTTCAAGGTCGCCGTCGCCGCTACCCAGCACGGCCAGCTGCCCGCCTTCGCGCAAAAGCTCGGGCAGGGCGGCAAGCAGGAGGTCCATGCCTTTCTGCGAGGTCAGCCGGCTGACCACGGCAAAGAGCGGCCCGGGCGCATCGGGCGCCAACCCGAGTTCCTCGCGCAGCGCGCGCCGGCACTCGGCCTTGCCCGCGAGGTCCTGAGCCGAATACGGTGCCACCACCTGCCCGCTCGCCGGGTTCCAGATCGAATAATCAACGCCATTGAGAATGCCCGACAGCACGTTGCTGCGTTCGCGCAGCACGCCCTCGAGCCCCCAGCCGAATTCGGGCGTGCAGATCTCGTGCGCATAGGTCGGGCTGACCGTGGTCACCCGATCGGCATAGACAAGGCCGGCCTTCATGAACGAGATTTTGCCGTGGAACTCGACCCCGGTCGGGGTCAGCTTGCGCAGCGGCAAGTGCATCTCGGGGTGCAGTTCGAGCGGGAAGATGCCGCGGAAGGCCAGGTTATGCACGGTGAACACCGACTTGACCGTGCGCGCGGGGTTCTGCGCCAGATACACCGGCGCCAGGCCGGCATGCCAGTCGTGCGCATGCACCACGTCGGGCGTCCAGTCCGGGTCGAGTTCGCCCGCGCCCAGATGGGCGGCGACCCAGCCGAGCAGTGCGAAGCGGCGATGGTTGTCGCTCCAGTCGTTGCCGTCGGGGCCGACGTAAGGGTTGCCGTTGCGGCGGTAGAGGAAGGGCGCGTCGATGACGTAGGCCGGCAGGCCGCTGTCGGGCAGGCGACCGAGCTTGAGCACGATCACCGCGGCGCTGAAGGCCGGGCCGAGCCGCGCGACGGGGCGCAGGTCGCGCACGCCTTCGAGGATCGCCGGCAACCCCGGCAACAGCAGGCGCGCCTCGAGCCCCTGCTTGACGAGCGCGGGCGGCAGGGCGGCCACGACATCGGCCAGCCCTCCGGTTTTGACGAGAGGGAAGATTTCGGAAGCGACGTGAAGAATGCGCATGGGTTAAACGGAAAAAAACGATGAGCTTATCAGGCCAGTCGGTCGATCATGTTCTGCGTCACCAGAGTGATGCCATTCTCGGTCCGCCGGAAACGGCGCGCGTCTTCCTGCGCATCCTCGCCGATCACCATTCCGGGCGGAATGCGCACGCCGTGGTCGACGATGCAGCGGCTCAAACGCGCATGCCGGCCGATCTCGACGTCGGGCAGCAGGACCGACCAGTTGATGCGGGTGTAGGAATGCACACGGCAACCCGAGAACAGCACCGAGCGGTTGAGTTCGCCGGAGATGATGCAGCCGCCGGCGATCGTCGATTCGATGGCGATGCCGTGCCGGTCGATCTGGTTATGCACGAACTTGGCCGGCGGCAGCTGCGGCTGATAGGTCCACACCGGCCAGCGGGCGTCGTAGAGGTTGAGCAGGGGTTCGGTCGCGGTCAGGTCGACGTTGGCTTCCCAGTAAGCGTCGACGGTCCCGACATCGCGCCAATAGTGTTCGCGTTCCGGCCCCTCTTCCGGGGCATGCACGCAGCTCAGCTCGAACGGGTGGGCCTGGGCGACGCCGTTGCGCACCGCGGCCGGAATGATGTCCTTGCCGAAGTCGTGACTCGACTCGGGATCGACGATGTCGCGCTGCAGCTCGCGGTACAGGTAGGCGGCATTGAAAATATAGATGCCCATGCTGCACAGTGCACTGTCCGGCTTGCCGGGCATCGCCGGCGGATCGGCAGGTTTTTCGATGAAGGCGGTGATGCGCCGGTTTTCGTCGACCGCCATCACGCCAAAACCGGAGGCCTCCTTGCGCGGCACCTCGATGCAGGCGATCGAGCATTCGGCGCCGCTCTCGACGTGATCGACGAGCATCGAGACGTAGTTCATCTTGTAGATGTGATCGCCGGCGAGGATGACCACGAATTCGGGCGCAGGGCGGTAGTTTTCGATGATGTCGATGTTCTGGTAGACGGCATCGGCGGTGCCGCGGTACCAGGACTCCTCGTCGACGCGCTGCTGTGCCGGCATCAGGTCGACAAACTCGTTCACTTCTCCGCGCAGGAAACTCCAGCCGCGTTGCAGGTGGCGCAGGAGGCTGTGCGATTTGTATTGGGTGATCACCCCGACGCGCCGGATGCCCGAGTTCACACAGTTGGACATCGCGAAGTCGATGATGCGGTATTTGCCGCCGAAATACACAGCCGGCTTCGCGCGCCGGTCGGTCAGCTCATGCAGGCGGCTGCCACGCCCGCCCGCCAGGACCAGGGCAACGGCCCGCCCGAGCAACTGGAAAGTGCGCCTTTCGATCATCTCCCCTTACTCCTCGCAAGAAATTGCCTGCTGGCCGCACCCTTTCAGCTGATCACGTCCGGGGCATTACGACCGGTGAATTCACGTATGCTCGCCACGCGTTCGGCCAAGGCGACAAGCGACGCCAACGCCTGCTGCACGGGCAGGTCATGGTGCGCCGGGTCTGCCTCGTAACGCTCGAGGTAGACGCGCAGCGTGGCGCCTTCGGTGCCGGTCCCGGACAAGCGAAAAACGACGCGCGAACCGTCCTCGAGCAGGATGCGTACGCCCTGTTTCTCGCTGCGCGAACCGTCAACCGGGTCGGTGTAGCAGAAATCGTCGGCGGCACGGATCGCCCCGGCCGGCGTCGTCTGCCCGGGAAGTCCGGCCAGTGCGGCCCGCAGGGCGGCGAACAGGGCGTCGGCGCGTTCGCTGGCGATGCCTTCGTAATCGTGGCGCGCATAAACGTTGCGCCCGAAACGGCGCCAGTGTGCGCGCACCACGGCCTCCACCGTCTCGTCGCGGGCGGCGAGGATGTTGAGCCAGTAGAGCACGGCCCACAGTCCGTCTTTCTCGCGCACGTGGTTCGAACCTGTACCGGCGCTCTCCTCGCCGCAGAAGGTGGCCATGCCCGCGTCGAGCAGGGTGCCGAAATACTTCCAGCCCGTCGGCGTCTCGAAACATGGCACCTGCAACGCGGCGGCAACGCGATCGACGGCACAACTGGTCGGCATCGAACGGGCGACCCCGGCGATGCCCTTGGCGTAGGCCGGGATATGCACATGATTTGCGGCGATCACCGCCAGGCTGTCGCTCGGGCTGACGATGAACCCGCGGCCGACGATCATGTTGCGATCGCCATCGCCGTCGGAGGCGGCGCCGAAGGAGAGGCCGTTGGCCGGATCCGCGACGGCGGCGACCAGATCGGCGGCATAGACCGGATTGGGGTCGGGATGGCCGCCGCCGAAGTCGGGCAGCGGCACGCCATTGACCACCGTTCCGGCCGGCGCACCGAGCCGGTCTTCGAGGATGGCTTTGGCGTAAGGACCATTGACCGCATGCATGGCGTCGAAGCGCATGCGGAACTCGGGACGCTGGAGCAGCGCGGCGATGCGGTCGAAGTCGAACAACGACTCGAGCAGCTCGGCGTAGTCGGCCACCGGATCGATGACCTCGACCCGCAGTTCGCCGAGCAGGGTTTCGCCGCAACGCGAGAGATCGACCGGTGCCGCCTCGACGATGCGGTATTCGTTCAGCGCCTGAGTGCGCGCATAAACCGCGTCAGTGAAACTCTCGCTGGCCGGACCGCCATTGCTCTGGTTGTACTTGACGCCGAAGTCGCCGTCCGGGCCGCCGGGGTTGTGGCTGGCCGAGAGGATGATGCCGCCGAAGGCCCGGCGCTTGCGGATCACCGCGCTCGCCGCCGGCGTCGATAAAATGCCGCCCTGACCGACAAGCACGCGCCCGAAGCCGTTGGCCGCCGCCATGCGCAAAATGGTCTGGATGGCGACATCGTTGAAGTAGCGCCCGTCGCCGCCCAGCACCAGAGCCTGCCCGGCCCGTTCGGGCAGGCAATCGAAGAGCGACTGAACGTAGGTTTCAAGGTAGCCCGGCTGGCTGAACACGCTGACCTTCTTGCGCAGGCCGGAGGTGCCGGGCTTCTGCCCGGCGCAAGGGGTGCAAGGGACGCAGACGATCTTCATGGCGGAACCGAACTCGGAAACGAAATCCTGGGTGGACGATGGAGGAGGGGCTGATCCGCGACGTTCGCTCAGACGGCATGCCGTTTACAGAACGATAACAGCGCCTGCGTGGACGCGTCGAGGGATTTCGCCTGCGCCGGGTCGTGGAAGGCCGGCAGGATGCGGTGCGCCACCGCCTTGCCGAGTTCGACGCCCCATTGATCGAAGGGATTGATCCCCAGGATCGCGCCATGCGCGAAAACCTTGTGTTCGTAGAGCGCGACGAAGGCGCCGAGCGTCGCCGGATCGAGAGCGGCCAGCAGCAGGGTCGACGACGGCTGGTTGCCGGCAAAGACCCGATGCGGCAACAAGGCTTCGAGCGCGGCGGGCGCCAACCCTTCTTGGGCCAAGGCCGCGCGCACCTCGTCGGGGGTACGCCCGAAGGCTAGCGCCGAACTCTGGGCGAAACAATTGGCGAGCAGCGCTTCCTGATGGCCGGGGACGGCGAAATCCGAGCGTACGCTGGCGATGAAGTCGCAAGGCACCAGACGGCCGCCCTGATGCAACAGCTGGAAGAAGGCGTGCTGGCCGTTGTTCCCGAGTTCGCCCCAGACGATGGGCGAAGTGGCGCAACCGACCGGAGCCCCATCGGCCGTCACCGACTTGCCGTTGCTTTCCATCTCGAGTTGCTGCAGGAAGGACGGAAAATAGCGTAAGGACTCGTTGTACGGCAGGACGGCGTTGGTTTCGGCCCCGAGGATGTTGGTGTTCCAGATCCCGAGCAGTGCCATCAGCACCGGCAGATTGCGTGCCAGCGGGGCGGTGCGGAAGTGTTCGTCCATGCGCTCGGCACCGCGCAGCATTTCGTCGAAGGCGTGCGGCCCGATGGCGATCATCAGCGCCAGTCCGACCGCCGACCACAGCGAATAGCGGCCGCCGACCCAGTCCCAGATGGGGAAAACGCGTTCGGCATCGAGTCCGAAGGCGATCGCCCGCTCGGGTTTGCTCGACACCGCGGCGAAATGCGCGGAGAGATCGACCTCGTCGCCCAGGTTGGCGCGCAGCCAGGCGCGGGCCGTCTGCGCATTGAGCATCGTTTCCTGGGTGGTGAAAGTCTTGCTCACGACGATGAACAAGGTGGTGCGGGGATCGAGCGTCTGCAACAGCGGCGCGATCTGCGCCCCGTCGAGGTTGGAGACGTAATGCACGTCCAGCGCCGGATGGCTCAAGGCGCGCAGGGCGTGATTCATCATCTTCGGCCCGAGGTCGGAGCCGCCGATGCCGATGTTGACCACGTCGCGGATCGGCATTCCCGTGTGCCCGAGACATTTTCCGGCGCGCAGCCGCTCGGCGAAATCCGCCATCCGCTGGCGCGTGGCCTGCACTTCGGGCATCACGTCAGCACCGGCCGGGAACGGGGCGGACGAACGCCGCAGGGCAACGTGCAGGACCGCACGCCCCTCGCTCACATTGATCGGATCGCCCGCAAACATGCGCTCGATCTTGGCCGGCAGCGCGGCGGCCTCGGCCAGCGCCACGAGCCCATCCATCGCTTCGACGTTCACGCGCTGCTTGGAATAATCGAGGTGCAGACCGTCGAAATCGGCGCTCAGCCGTTCAACGCGCTGCGGATCGGCGGCAAAAAGATCGCGCAGGTGGCTCGCGGCCAGCCGTGCTCCTTGTGCCTGAAGCCGTTGCCAGGCTTCGCTCGTACTTACGGTCATGTTCATCTCCATGGGTTTTCGGTCGCCCGCTTCAGGATTGCCCCGGACCATGCTCCGGCGCACTGGTCAGCAGCTCGGTGCCAGCCTGGCGAGAAAGCTCGAGGTAACGCTCGAACTGACGCAGAACGTCGGCGATCACCTCGTCGCGGGTCATGTAGCGGATGTCATAGCCGGCACGGCCGTCGGCGAAATAGGTCACCGGCAGACAATGATCGCCCTCTCCCTGCCCGCGGTAAGCGGCGGCCACGGGGTTGAAGACCGCATCCGGACGGCATTGCAGCTCGACGCCATAGACGAAATCGCGCCGCCCTTCCTGCGGCACGACCAGCGCCAGGTGGTCTTCGTCGGCGGTTTCGATGCGGCAGGACATCCCGCGCGTCTCAAGTGCGCGCGCCACTTCGCTCATGCCCGAACGCGCTACGTCCTGCATGAAACGGCGCACATCGTCGCGGTGACGTCCGTGCAACAACACGTCGAGCCGGTATTTCCAGTTGTGGCCGGACCAGAAATTGGTCGCCGGCGAAAGCTTACGATCGATGTGCAGCAAATCCGCGCGCAGCCCTTGCATCAGGATGACGCAGAGCAGGAGCATGATCGCGGCGAAGGGCAAGGCAGCGATCAGGGTCATCGACTGCAGCGCAGACAAGCCGCCGGCATACAGCAACAGTCCGGCGGTCAGCCCCAGCACGACGGCCCAGAAGAGCCGCTGCCAGACCGGCGACGACGGATTTCCGCGGCTGGCGATGGTGTCGATGACGAAGGCGCCGGAGTCGGCCGAGGTGACGAAGAAGACGGCGATCAGGATCACCGCCAGCGACGAGGTCAACCCGGAGACCGGCAGGTAATCGAAGAAGATGAAGAGCAGCGCGTCGACCTGGCTGGCGGCAGCCGACAGGGCGCCGTTGGCGGTATTCTGGTCGAGCCAGATCGCGGTGTTGCCAAACAGCGTCATCCACAACAGGTTAAAGCCGGTGGGCACGAACAAGGCCCCGAGGATGAACTCGCGGATCGTCCGCCCGCGCGAGATGCGCGCGATGAACAGGCCGACGAAGGGCGACCAGGAGATCCACCAGGCCCAGTAAAGGATGGTCCAGCCCGAAAACCAATCGGCACTGTTGGCCGGTTCGTAAGCGAAGCTGCGGAAGGTCAGGGCCACGACCGAGGAAAGGTAGTTGCCGACGTTTTCCAGCAACAACCCAAGCACCGCGATCGTCGGCCCGGCCAGGAGCACGAACAGGCCGAGCGCCATCGCCAGCAGCAGATTGAATTCCGACAGCCGCTTGACGCCCTTGTCCAGGCCCGAGGCGGCAGAGACTCCGGCCAGCGCGACGACGCAGGCGATCAGCCCGAACTGGAAGGTCTGCGTCCCGGTGTCCCAGCCGGTCAGCCGGTGCAGCCCGGCGGAGAGCTGGAGCACCCCGAAACCGAGGGTGGTCGCGATGCCGAAGATGCTGCCGACCAGGGCAAAAACGTCGACGGCATGCCCCAGCGGCCCGTTGATGCGCTCGCGCAACAGCGGGTAAAGCCCCGAGCGCAGGCTCAGCGGCAGGTTGTAACGGAAACCGAAATAGGCGAGCACCAGGCCGACCAGCGCATACACCGACCAAGCGTGGAAGCCCCAGTGAAAGAAGGTCGTGGTCATCGCCTCGCGCGCGGCGGCCGGCGTTCCCGGCGGAGCCAGCGGCGGCGCGGTGTAGTGCATCATCGGCTCGGCAACCCCGAAATAGAGGAGACCGATGCCCATGCCAGCGGCAAACAGCATCGCCAGCCATGAGGTGAAGGAGAATTCCGGGCGCGTGTCGTCGGCACCGAGGCGGATGCTGCCGTAACGGCTGGCGGCGATGACCAGCAGCAAGATCGAGAAAATCGCCACCGCCAGCAAGTAGAACCAGGAGAAATGCGCGGCGACCCAACGCTGGCCGGCGAGGAAGAAGCGCTCCGCGCCGTCCGGATTGACGCTACAGACCGCCAGCAGGGTGACGAGAATCAGAATCCCGGGCACGAAAACCGGCAGGCTCCAGGTCGATCGCAGGCGGCTCGCCTCGTGGGGTGGTGACGTCACGTTCGCCCTCCATGGCATTTCGATATCTTGTCACTCTAAACCGCGCCCCGCCGGCTGTCCAACCGCCAAACGCCACAGTGCGTGCTTTACAGCCGATTTTTACTAGAAAAAACGATGGTCTTGGCGGATAATCCAGACGGACTATCGCTCTCGGTATCGCCGCCCCGAGTCTGGAATCGCTGCCCGAACCGGGCGCTCCGGCAGAACGCGCGGCACGAACCCCGCACGACGTGAAGGCGAGCGCCCGTGGTCAGGCAAGTGTCTGGCTGTGCCAGCGGGCTGATGTTGGTTTTTGTTTTTTTATCTATGAGGATGGAATCATGACTATCAAGGTAGGCATCAACGGCTTCGGACGCATCGGTCGCATGGTTTTCCGCGCTGCCGTGCAAAATTTCAGTAAGGACATCGAGGTCGTCGGCATCAACGACCTGCTCGAACCCGACTACCTCGCCTACATGCTCAAGTACGACTCAGTGCACGGCCGATTCAAGGGTGAAGTCTCGGTCGAGGGCAACCACCTGATCGTCAACGGCAAGAAGATCCGCCTGACCGCCGTCAAGGATCCGGCCGAACTCAAGTGGAACGAAGTCGGCGCCGACATCGTCATCGAATCGACCGGTCTCTTCCTGACCAAGGAAACCTGCGAGAAACACCTTGCCGCGGGCGCCAAGAAGGTCATCCAGAGCGCACCGTCGAAGGACGACACGCCGATGTTCGTCTTCGGCGTGAACCACGAAACCTATGCCGGCGAAGCGATCATCTCGAACGCCTCGTGCACCACCAACTGCCTGGCCCCGGTGGCCAAGGTGCTGAACGACACCTGGGGCATCAAGCGCGGCCTGATGACCACGGTGCACGCCGCCACCGCCACCCAAAAGACCGTCGACGGCCCGTCGAACAAGGATTGGCGCGGCGGCCGCGGCATCCTCGAGAACATCATCCCGTCCTCGACCGGCGCCGCCAAGGCCGTCGGTAAGGTCATCCCGGCGCTCAATAAGAAGCTCACCGGCATGGCCTTCCGCGTCCCGACCTCGGACGTCTCGGTCGTCGACCTGACCGTCGAGCTCAACAAGGAAGCCACCTACGCTGAGATTTGTGCGGCGATGAAGGCCGCCTCGCAAGGCGCGCTCAAGGGCGTGCTCGGCTACACCGAAGACAAGGTCGTCGCCACTGACTTCCGCGGCGAGCCCTGCACTTCGGTGTTCGATGCCGAAGCCGGCATCGCGCTCGACAGTACCTTCGTCAAGATCGTCGCCTGGTACGACAACGAGTGGGGCTATTCGAACAAGGTTCTCGAAATGGTGCGCGTGATCGCCAAGTAATTCACGCCAAGGAAGGGCACTGCGCGTCAGTGCCCTTTTTTTCTCTTCATTTTGTGCATCGGACACCACCATGACTTTCAAGCGTCTCACCGACCTTAACGTCAAAGGGCTGCGCGTCTTCATCCGCGCCGACCTCAACGTCCCGCAGGACGACTCTCTCGCCATCACCGACGACACCCGCATCCGCGCCGCGTTGCCGGGCATCCGCTACGCCCTCGAACAGGGCGCGGCGGTGATGGTCACCTCCCACCTCGGCCGCCCCACCGAAGGCGAATTCAAGACCGAGGATTCGCTCGCACCGGTCGCCCAGCGCATGGCCGAGCTGCTCGGCCAGCCCGTCCGCCTCGTCCAGAACTGGGTCGACGGCGGCTTCGAGGTCAAGCCCGGCGAAATCGTGATGCTGGAGAACAGCCGCTGCAACAAGGGCGAAAAGAAGTGCAACGAAGAACTCTCCCAGAAGATGGCCGCGCTGTGCGACGTCTGGGTGATGGACGCCTTCGGCACCGCCCACCGTGCCGAGGCCACGACCTACGGCATGGGCAAGTTCGCCAAGATCGCCTGCGCCGGCCCCTGCGTCGCCTCCGAACTCGAAGCCCTGACCAAGGCCCTCGCCCAACCGGCGCGGCCGCTGGTGGCCATCGTCGGTGGCTCCAAGGTGTCGACCAAGCTGACCGTCCTCGAAAGCCTCGCCGACAAGGTCGATCAGCTGGTCGTCGGCGGCGGCATCGCCAACACCTTCCTGCTCGCTGCGGGCAAGAAGATCGGCAAATCGCTCGCCGAACACGACCTCGTCGACCAGGCCAAGGCCGTGATGGCCAAAGTCAAGGTACCGCTGCCGACCGACGTCGTCTGCGCCAAGGAGTTCTCGGCCACCGCCGTCGCCACGGTGAAGAGCGTCGATGAAGTCGCCGATGACGACATGATCCTCGACATCGGCCCGCAATCGGCGCAAGCGCTGGCCGCAATCATCGCCCAGGCCGGAACCGTGGTCTGGAACGGCCCGGTCGGCGTGTTCGAAATGGACGCTTTCGCCAACGGTACCAAGGCACTGGCCGCAGCGGTCGCCAGCTCCAAAGCCTTTACCTTGGCCGGCGGCGGCGACACCGTCTCGGCAATCAATGTCTTCGACATCCAGGACAAGGTCGGCTACATCTCGACCGCTGGCGGGGCCTTCCTTGAGTTCCTCGAAGGCAAGCGCCTGCCTGCCGTCGACATCCTCGAAGCGCGCAACGCAAACTAGATGCCACAGTCGCCGGAGCGCCCGCCCCTAGGGCGCTTCGGCCGCGATGACATCCGCCCGCCAGCCCCCTATAATCGACTCGACGGCCACAGGGTGAGCCGTTGGCACCGTGAAGAAGCGGTGCACAGCCGGCCTCGGTCGGCTGACGAAAAATAATTTTTGAGAAGGGTATGGCAATGACCGTTCATCTGTATTTTTCGCTGATCCCCGAAGCGCTCATCGCTTCCAACCTGCCACCGGAAGAATTCGGCCAGTACTACGCCACCGGCAGCGGTTTCAAGTCCAAAGGCCAATGCCTGTTCTTCGAAGTCGATCCGACCTTCCGTCACCCGTATTTCGAGATCGATACCGCCTTCGCTCGCTGCGTCCCGGCGCCCGACGGCACGCCCAAGCACTCGGTCTATGTTTCGACCTACCGCGTGCTCGAGCACCTGCCGCTCAGCGCACTGGGCAAGCTCTACCTGACCACGGCCTACGGCCACACGCTGGGCCTTGAGCGCGGCGACGCCCTGCCCGCGCGCGACAGCAGCGGCCGCCACCTCTATCAAGACCTCTCACCGGTCAACAGCCTGGTGGTCAGCAACCTTGAGCCGCATGGCTTCTACGAGAGCGTCACCGTAAAACCGACCAAGTTCGTGCGCTTCCCGGCGCTCGTCTTCGTCGAACTGCGCCTCGACGACCTGGCCACCGACCCGGAAAATGGCCAGGCCAACGACCTGCCCTACGACTACCTGCATCACCTGCGCGAAGCCCTGATGATCCTGACCCCGCGTCGCAGCAACGACGATACGCCGACGACGAAGGACAGCAAGATGGTGCAGCGCGTCCACCCGCTCGACTTCCCGTTCCGCATGGTCAAGAACGGCTTCTTCGTCGGCAACGGCAATGACTTCGCCTACTACCCGATGCCGTCGTACCGGGAACTGCGCGACAACCACAACCACTGGTGGCGTTCTGCGAACGCCTGACGCGAGGAAATCCATCGCACCAAACGACAGCTCTGTGCCGGCCAACACTGGGACAGGGCTGTTTTTCCATCCACCACAATTTATCTTTTTGTCATAACTATAACCTTCGTAAGCCCGTGTTTACTGGCACTGCAGGGAGCAATAGGCTAAAATCGACATCTTGCCTCAAGGAAATGTAACTTCGGGAGAACGCATCTCCCTCGACAAAAAAAAGGACGCACCATGAATCGCCACACCAAGATCGTCGCCACCCTCGGCCCCGCTTCCTGCGCCCCGGAAACCCTCGAAAAACTGATCCGCGCCGGAGTCGATGTCTTCCGCATGAACTTCTCGCACGGATCGGCGCAGGACCACATCGATCGTGCCGCGCATGTGCGCCAAATCGCCGCCACGGTCGGCCGCCCGATCGGCCTGCTGGCTGACCTGCAGGGTCCGAAAATCCGGGTCGGCAAGTTCGAGAACGGCAAGATCAACCTCAAGGACGGTGACAAGTTCATCCTCGACGCCAAGTGCGAACTCGGCAATCAGGAGCGCGTCGGCCTCGATTACAAGGACCTGCCGAACGACGTCGAAGCCGGCAACATCCTGCTCCTCGACGACGGCCGCATCGTGCTCGAAGTCGAGCGCGTCGTCGGTGCCGAGATCCACACCTTCGTCCGCCACGGCGGCGACCTCTCGAACAACAAGGGCATCAACCGTCAGGGCGGTGGCCTCTCGGCCCCGGCGCTGACCGCCAAGGACATGGAAGACATCAAGACGGCGGCCAAGATCGGCGTCGATTTCGTCGCTGTGTCCTTCCCCAAGAGCGCCTCCGACATGTACATGGCGCGCCAGCTGATGCGCGCCTCGGGCGGCCACGCCCTGACCATCGCCAAGATCGAACGCGTTGAAGCCGTCGCCGCCCTCGAGGAAATCCTCGACGCCTCCGACGGTCTGATGGTCGCGCGCGGCGATCTGGCGGTTGAAGTCGGCGACGCTGCCGTGCCGGCCCTGCAAAAGCGCATGATTCATCTGGCGCGCGAGAAGAACAAGCTGACCATCACAGCAACGCAGATGATGGAATCGATGATCCTGGCCCCGACGCCGACCCGTGCCGAAGTCTCCGACGTCGCCAACGCGGTGCTCGACGGCACCGACGCGGTGATGCTCTCGGCCGAAACCGCCGCCGGCAACTACCCGGTGCAAACCGTGCAGGCGATGGCCCGCATCTGTCTCGAAGCCGAAAAGTCGCTGCAGATCACGCTCGACCGCGAGTTCCTCGACCGCACGTTCACCCGCATCGACCAGTCGATCGCGATGGCCTCGCTGTTCGCCGCCTACCACCTCAAGGTCAAGGCCGTCGCGGCGCTGACCACCTCGGGTTCGACGGCATTGTGGATGAGCCGCCTCAACTGCGGCATCCCGATCTTCGCCCTGACGCATGAGCCGACCTCGCAAACCAAGATGACGCTCTACCGCGAAGTCTTCCCGCTGCTCCTGCCGAATGCCAAGAACGATCGCGATGACATGCGCTACAACGCCGAGCAACGCCTGCTCGAAGCCGGCGTCGTCGAGAAGGGCGATCTCATCGTCATCAGCTACGGGGACCAGCACGGCGTCTCGGGCGGGACCAACACGCTGTCCATCGTCCGCGTCGGCGAACGTCAGCCGCCGAGCCGCAAAAAGTAAGGGGAAACGGCGGCGCGCCGCCGTTTTTATGACTATCATGTAGTCTTTCACCCTTTTGCACGGAGATCACCATGCCTCTCGTCTCGCTTCGCCAGTTGCTCGACCATGCCGCCGAACACGACTACGGTCTGCCGGCTTTCAACGTCAACAACATGGAGCAGGTCTGGGCCATCATGGAAGCCGCCAATCAGGTGGACGCTCCGGTGATCATGCAGGCCTCGGCCGGCGCGCGCAAATACGCCGGCGAGCCCTTCCTGCGCCACCAGATTCTGGCGGCGCTCGAAGCCTATCCGAACATCCCGATCGTCATGCACCAGGACCACGGCCAGTCGCTGCCGGTGTGCATGGCGGCAATCCGCTCGGGCTTCTCCTCGGTGATGATGGACGGCTCGCTCGAAGCCGACGGCAAGACCGTCGCCTCGTACGAGTACAACGTCGCCACGACCAAGAAGATCGTCGAACTGGCGCACGCGATCGGCGTCTCGGTCGAAGGCGAACTCGGCGTGCTCGGCTCGCTCGAGACGATGAAGGGCGACAAGGAAGACGGCCACGGCGCCGAAGGCACGATGACCCGTGAGCAACTGCTCACTGACGTCGAACAGGCCGCCGATTTCGTCCGCCAGACGCAGTGTGACGCGCTGGCCATCGCCATCGGCACCAGCCACGGCGCCTACAAATTCACCAAGAAGCCCACGGGCGACATCCTGGCGATCGACCGGATCAAGGAAATCCACGCCCGCATCCCGAACTGTCACCTGGTCATGCACGGCTCGTCGTCGGTGCCGCAGGAACTGCTCGCCGAGATCCGTGAATTCGGCGGCGACATGAAGGAAACCTACGGCGTCCCGGTCGAGGAAATCGTCACCGGCATCAAGCACGGGGTGCGCAAGGTCAACATCGACACCGACATCCGCCTGGCGATGACCGGCGCGATCCGCCGCTACTTCGTCGAGAAGCCCGGCATGTTCGACCCGCGCGACTACCTCAAGCCGGCGCGCGAAGCGGCCAAGAAGATCTGCCTCGCCCGCTTCGAAGCCTTCGGATGCGCCGGCCAAGGGAGCCGCATCAAGCCGATCTCGCTCGACAAGATGGCCCAGCGCTACGTCAACGGCGAGCTTGCC
Source organism: Propionivibrio sp. (assembly GCF_041441355.1). Classification (GTDB taxonomy): domain Bacteria; phylum Pseudomonadota; class Gammaproteobacteria; order Burkholderiales; family Rhodocyclaceae; genus Propionivibrio. Next base: position 51,005 of record NZ_JASDTF010000043.1, on the reverse strand, counting down.
CAGACCGTACGCTAAACCGCTCCGCCGCTGACCGCGCGGTCGTTTTTCCCGCCGTCCGGTCACGACGACACAAGCTCACGAGGCCGGCCCATTGCCGGCCTCGTTCTATTTTATAATTCGACCTGCGGCAGCCTTGCCGCACCGCCCCCTACGTTCACCCCTCTGGATCGGAATCATGACCCAAGCCCTGTTCGAATCGAACATTAAGAGCCTGCAACTCCTCGGCCGCGGCAAGGTACGCGACATCTACGCCGTCGACGCCGACAAGCTACTGATCGTCACCAGTGACCGCCTCTCGGCCTTCGACGTCGTTCTGCCCGACCCCATTCCGGGCAAAGGCATCGTGCTGACCCAACTGGCCAACTTCTGGTTCGAAAAGCTCGGCCACATCATTCCGAACCAGCTCACCGGCATCGATCCGGAAAGCGTCGTCGCCCCGGAAGAGCGGGCGCAAGTGCGCGGCCGCGGCCTCGTCGTCAAGCGTTTGAAGCCGCTGCCCATCGAAGCCGTGGTGCGCGGCTACCTGATCGGCTCGGGCTGGAAGGACTACCAGGAAACCGGCGCCGTCTGCGGCATCAAGCTTCCGGCCGACCTGCCGCTCGCCGCCAAGCTGCCGACACCGATCTTCACCCCGGCGACCAAGGCCGAGCAGGGCGACCATGACGAGAACATTTCGTTCGAGCACGCCCAGACGAGTTGCGCCGCCGCGCTCGCCGAAGTCCTCAAGGGCACGGGCAAGAACGGCGCCGAGATCGCCACCCAGGCCCGCGATGCGGCCATCGCCCTCTATTCCGCCGCGGCCGACTACGCCCTGACGCGCAACATCATCATCGCCGACACCAAGTTCGAATTCGGCCTCGACCAGAACGGCACCCTGCACCTCATCGACGAAGCGCTGACCCCGGATTCGTCGCGCTTCTGGCCGATGGACGCTTACCAGCTGGGCAGCAACCCGCCGTCGTACGACAAGCAGTACGTGCGCGACCACCTGGAAACGCTGACCTGGAACAAGAAGGCCCCCGGCCCGGCCCTGCCCGCCGAAGTCATCGCCCGCACCAGCGCCAAGTACCGCGAAGCCTACGAACAACTCACCGGCCACAAGCTGCCCGAGTAAGCGCGGCGTTTTAATCGACGCACCAGGGCGGCTTCGGCCGCCCTTCTTTTTTTGCCCTGCCCCTTGTTTTTTCGGGCGCCGCCGCCAACTCCAAAAGATACGCCCCACACTCCTCGTCCCACATTCCGCATTCGTCGCCCGAGAGGACCCCATGACCGTCTCCGCCAATCCGCTGCTCGACTTTTCCGGCCTGCCACGTTTCGACACCGTTGAACCGGCGCACGTCGAACCGGCGATCCGCCAACTGCTCGCCGAAAGCCGTGCGTTGATCGAGCGCCTGACCGCCCCGAACGCGGATGCGGCAACGCCAAGCTGGGACAACTTCGCCGCGCCGCTGACCGACGGCATGGAGCGCCTGTCGCGCGCCTGGGGCATCGTCGGCCACCTGCACTCGGTGCTCGACATCCCGCCCTGGCGTGAGGCCTACAACGCCATGCTGCCCGAGGTTTCGCGTTTTTACGCCGAACTGGGACAGAACCTCGCCCTCTTCGCCCGCTACAAGGCGCTGCGCGCCAGCCCTGAATACGCCACACTCAGCGCCGCGCGCCAACGCATCCTCGACAACGAGATTCGCGACTTCCGGCTCTCCGGCGCCGAACTTCCGGAAGCGCAGAAACCGCGCTTCCAGGCCATCCAGGAAGAACTCGCCGCACTCGGCGCCAAGTTCTCGGAAAACCTGCTCGACGCCACCAATGCCTTTGCCGAATACGTCAGCGACCCCGCCGAGCTTGCTGGCCTGCCGGCCGACGCCATCGAAGCCGCGCGCGAAGCGGCCGAGAAGGATGGCAAACCCGGCTGGAAGTTCACCCTGCACATGCCGTCCTACCTGCCGGTGCTGCAGTACGCCGACAGCCGCCGCCTGCGCGAGACGCTTTACCGCGCCTCGGCGACGCGGGCTTCGGAATTCGGCCCGGAGGCGCTCGACAACGCCCCGTTGATCCGTCAGATCCTGGCGCTGCGCCACGAAGAAGCCGGGCTGCTCGGCTACGCCAGCTTTGCCGAAGTCTCGCTGGTGCCGAAGATGGCCGAGTCGGTCGCGCAGGTCCGCGCCTTCCTCGACGATCTCGCGCGCAAGGCCAAGCCCTTCGCCGAACAGGACATCGCCGCCCTGCGCGCCTACGCGCGCGAGACCCTGAAGCTCGAAACACTTGAACCCTGGGACGTCGCCTACGTTTCGGAAAAGCTGCTGCAGGCCCGCTACGCCTTCTCCGAGCAGGAGGTGAAGCAATATTTCACCGAGCCCAAGGTCCTCGCCGGCCTGTTCCGCGCCATCGAGGCGCTCTACGGCGTGCGCGTCGAACCGGACCACGCACCGGTGTGGCACGAGGACGTGCGCTTCTTCCGCATCTCGACCCCGGACGGCGCCCTCGTTGGCCAGTTCTACCTCGACCTCTACGCGCGCGAGACCAAGCGCGGCGGCGCCTGGATGGACGAAGCGCTGACCCGCCGGCGGGTATTCAAGGACGGTGCCACCGGCGTGCAGACGCCGGTCGCCTACCTCAACTGCAACTTCCCGCGCCCGGTCGGCGGCAAGGACGCCACCTTCACCCACGACGACGTCATCACCCTGTTCCACGAAACCGGGCACGGCCTGCACCACCTGCTGACCCACGCCGATGAGTTGGGCGTCTCCGGCATCCACGGCGTCGAATGGGACGCCGTCGAGCTGCCCTCGCAGTTCATGGAAAATTACTGCTGGGAATGGTCCGTCGTCGAAGGCATGAGCGCCCACGTGGACACCGGCGCGCCGCTCCCGCGCGCGCTGTTCGACAAGATGCTCGCCGCGCGCAACTTCCTTGCCGGCATGCAAACCGTGCGTCAGCTCGAGTTCTCGCTCTTCGACCTGCGCCTGCACGCCGAATACGCGCCCGCCGCGCCGCGCGAAGCCCTCGACCTGCTCGCCGAGGTCCGTCGCGAGGTGGCCGTCATCGTCCCGCCGGAATGGCACCGCTTTCCGAACAGCTTCTCGCACATCTTCGCCGGCGGTTACGCGGCGGGCTACTACAGCTACAAGTGGGCCGAAGTCCTCTCGGCCGACTGCTACGCGGCCTTCGAAGAGGCTGGTGATCCCTTCGATGCCGCCACCGGCCAGCGCTTCCTCGACGAAATCCTGGCACGCGGTGGCAGCCGTCCGGCACTTGAGAACTTCCGCGCCTTCCGTGGCCGCGAGCCGCAGGTCGAAGCCCTGCTCCGGCACAGTGGTATGATCCCGGCGTAAGCATCGCCCCAAAGGAGAGGCCATGACCCCGCACCGTCCGCCCCCGTCCATCGCGACCGCACTGGCCGTGCTGCTGGGCATCGCACTGACAGCCTCCGCCAGCGCCCAGACCACGTACCGCTGGGTCGACCGGACCACGGGCCAAACCGTTTACTCCGACCAGCCGCCTCCGCCCGGCGTCCGCTACACCACGCAAGGCAGCACGCGCGAAACGGAGACCAGCGAAGCGATGGCAAGTGACGCCCCCTCCTCGCCTTCCTACGCCGTGCGCCAAGCTGCGGCCAAATACCCGGTGGTGCTCTACACCGCCGCCCACTGCACCGAGCCCTGTCAGCAGGCGCGCAGCCTGCTCAACGGGCGCGGCGTCCCGTTCGCCGAGCGCATGCTTGCCAGCCCGAAAGACATCGAGGACTTCAGCAAACGCTTCGGCGAAAGCGCCGGAATCCCCTCGCTCAGCGTCGGCCAGCAGATCGTCTCCGGGCTTGAGAACGGCGCCTGGAACAACCTCCTCGACCTCGCCGGCTACCCCAAGACCGCCCCTTACGGCAGCAAGCCCTCAGGCACCTTTACCCCATGAAACTCGCCGCCTGGAACGTTAATTCCCTCAAGGTTCGCCTGCCGCAGCTGCTGGACTGGCTGGCGTCCGCACAGCCCGACGTGATCTGCCTGCAGGAGACCAAGCTCGAGGATCACAACTTCCCGCAGGCCGAGATCGAGGCCGCTGGCTACCACGTTGCTTTTTCCGGGCAAAAAACCTACAACGGCGTCGCCCTGCTCTCCCACGCGCCGCTCACCGACGTCATTTGCGGCAACCCGCATTACCCCGACGCGCAAAAACGCCTGATCGCGGCGACTGTCGGTGATTTGCGCGTCATCTGCGCCTATGTGCCGAACGGGCAGGAGGTCGGCAGCGAAAAATACGCCTACAAGCTCGACTGGCTCGCCGCGCTGGAAAAATGGCTGGCCGAGGAAATCGCCGCGCACCCGCAGCTGATGCTCGCCGGCGACTTCAACATCGCTCCCGACGACCGCGACGTGCACAACCCCCAGGCCTGGGCCGGCAAGATTCTCTGCTCAGAACCCGAGCGCGAGGCCTTCCGTCGCTTGCTGGCGCTGGGTCTCGTCGACAGCTTCCGCCTGTTCGAGCAACCCGAAAAGACGTTCTCGTGGTGGGATTACCGCATGCTCGGTTTTCAGCGCAACCTCGGCCTGCGCATCGACCACGTCCTGCTGACCGCGCCGCTCGCCGCGCGCTGCACGGCCGCCGGCATCGAACGCGAACTGCGCAAGCTCGAACGCCCCTCGGACCACGCACCGGTCACGGCGACGCTCACCGAGTAGGAACCTTGCCGCCGCGCGGCTGGGGAGCCCCCTGCCCGCAGGGGCGCATCCACAAAGGGCTGGCGCCCGGCTGCAGGGCGCGCCCTGCTTAGCCTCCGGCGGGCCCGTCCGCAGCCCGTGCGCGGGCTTCGCCGGCCAGCATCTGGGCACGCAGTTCCTCGATCTTCTCGAAGGCGCCGTCGATCGCTACGTTGCCGAGCGGCATCCGGTGCGGCGGCTGCCCCGAGGCGACCGCTTCGATCACGCTGCGCACCAGGCGGGCCGGGTCGCCGGCTTGTTTGCCCGAGTTGCCGCGCACCTTGTCGCGACGTTGACCGGCCGTCGCCGCATAGGCGTCGATGCGCGCTGCGCTCTCGGCCGCCGAACGCCCGGCCCAGTCGGTACGAAAGCCGCTCGGCTCGACCAGCATGACCTTGATCCCGAGCGGTTCGACTTCCTGCCAAAGCGCCTCGGAAAGGCCTTCGACGGCGAATTTGCTGGCGTTGTAGTACCCGAGCGAAGGCGCACCGCGCAGGCCGGCGATCGACGAAAGATTGACGATGCAGCCGCGCTTTTGCCGGCGCATCGTCGGCAGCACGGCACGGGTCATTGCCGCCAGACCGAAAACGTTGATGTCGAACAGCCGCCGGATCGCCGCTTCCTCGCCTTCCTCGACGGCGGCAAAATAGCCGATGCCGGCGTTATTGACGAGCACGTCGATGCGTCCGAAACGCTGCTCGGCCGCCGCCACCGCCGCGGCGATCTGGGCCGCATCGGTGACGTCGAGCGCCAGCACGCAAGCCGCAGGATGTGCGGCGAACTCGGCCAAATCGCCCGCCCGGCGGGCCGTCGCGACGACGCGATAGCCGCCGGCCAGCAGTTGATGAACGAACTCCCGGCCAAAGCCGGTCGAACAGCCGGTGACGAACCACACCGGTGCGGAATCTTGGGACGTGCTTTCGGACATTGCCTTCTCCTGGGAGGGGAAACCGCGAGGCTGGCAAGTGAGAGCGCCTAGGCTACACTCGTGCCGTCGCAAGCCTTGAATGATGCCCCAATCGTGGAGGACTCGCCATGCAAAAGAACGTCGGCGGAATCGACAAAATCGCCCGTCTGGCGGTCGGCCTGGTGCTCTGCATCCTCGCCCTGGCCGGAACGATCGGCGCCTGGGGCTGGATCGGGCTGGTGCCGCTGGCCACCGGACTGATCGGCTGGTGTCCGGCCTACCTGCCCCTGGGCCTCAACACCTGCCGCCGTCCCGACGACGCGCCGCCGGCCTGAAACCCTCGCGCCAGCGCGCTCAGGAAAGCGCGTTGGCCAGCCGCACGTAGTCGGCGACCGCGAGTTCCTCGGCGCGCGCCGTCGGCGCGATACCTTGGGCGACAAGGAAAGCCTCGTCGCAGACGCCCTTCAGGTTGTTGCGCAGCATCTTGCGCCGCTGGGCGAAGGCCGCCGCAACGAGTGTGGCGAAGCGTTCCGGGTCGCGCGCCGTCAATTGCTCGGCCGGGCGCGGAATCAGGCGCACCACCGCCGAATCGACTTTGGGCGGAGGATCGAAAGACTCGGGCGGCACGTCGAGCAGCCAGTCGGCGACGAAACGGTACTGGAGCATCACCGTCAACCGCCCGTAATCCGCCGTTCCCGGCGCGGCAACGATGCGCTCGACAACCTCTTTTTGCAGCATGAAATGCATGTCGACCACCTGCTCGGCATAATCGGCGAGGTGGAAGAGGAGCGGCGTCGAGATGTTGTACGGCAGGTTGCCGACAATGTGCATCTTCTGCGCAGGGTTGGTGCAGACGCTCGAAAAATCGAATTCAAGCGCATCGCCGGCATGGATGATCAGGCGCTCGGCCGGATGCTGACGCTCAAGGCGAGCGACGATGTCACGGTCGATCTCGACCACGTGCAGGCGGTCGATGCGTTGCAGGAGCGGCTCGGTCAAGGCGCCCAGCCCCGGGCCGATCTCGACCACGCAGGCCTCGCGGCTCGGCGCGACGGCATTCACGATGTCGGCGACAACCTGCCGATCGATCAGAAAATTCTGCCCAAACCGCTTGCGCGCAACGTGTTGTTTCATTCCATACCCTTCGATCCAAGCGGTTCAGCGCAGGCTAACCCGCACCAGCGGGTTACGCCGGAGCTAAAACCTTGAAGCCCCAGCAGCTGTTTCATTCGTTCAATCAAACCACAACAAAAACCAAGCACGGGGAACACCAAGAAAGCTTGAATTCTGGTCTTGCGCTTTCTCCGCGCCTTCCGTGGTTAAAGATTTTCAGCCGTCCCCGCCCGCGCCACCATCTCGCACGCCTGCTCAAGCGCAACGAACAGGCTGCCGGGATCGGCACGGCCCGTGCCGGCGAGGTCAAGCGCCGTACCGTGATCGACCGAAGTGCGGATGATGGGCAGACCCAGCGTGACGTTGATGCCGTGACCAAAGCTCGCGTACTTGAGCGCAGTCAGCCCCTGGTCGTGGTACATCGCCAGCACGCAATCGCCCTGGCTCAGGCTCGGCGGGGTAAACATCGTGTCGGCCGGCAAGGGACCGATCAGTTGCAGGCCCTCGCCGCGCAGGCGCTCGAGTACCGGTGCGATGATGTCGATCTCTTCGCGCCCGAGGTAGCCGCCTTCGCCCGCATGCGGATTGAGGCCAGCAACGAGGATGCGCGGTGCAGCGATCCCGTACTTGCGTTGCATCTCCACCTGCAGGATGCGCAGCGTGGTCGCCAGAGATTCTGCGGTAATCGCGTCCGGAACATCGCGCAGCGCAAGGTGCGTCGTCGCCAGGGCGACGCGCAGGCCACCGCCGGCCAGCATCATCACCACCTGCGGTGTTCCGGTGCGCCCGGCAAGGTATTCGGTATGCCCGGTGAAGGCGATCCCGGCCTGGTTGATGACCCCCTTGTGCACCGGCGCGGTGACCATGGCGGCAAACTCGCCCGTACGACACCCGTCGCAGGCAAAATCGAGCAGGCGCAGAACGTAGGCGGCGTTGGCCGGATCAAGGCGACCGGGCTGGACCGGTTCGGCCAGCGGCACGTGCAGCACGTCGAGCGTCCCGGACAAGGGCTCGACCTCAGGACGCCAGTCGCGCAGCGTTACCTTCAATCCGAGTGAAGCGGCGCGCTCGGCGAGCAGCCCGCGATCACCGAGGACGAGAATGCGGGCCGAGCCCAAGGCAAGCTGCGCCTCGGCGAGGCGCAGGCAGAGTTCGGGGCCGACGCCGGCAGGTTCGCCGGAAGTGACGGCGATCACCGGCCGCGTCATGTTCAGCGTTCCTCGAGGCGCAACTCAACGTAGGCGCGGTCACGCATCTGGCGCACCCAGTCCTGATAGGCCTCGTCGATCTTGCGCTCCTTGAGCACCTGACGCGCGGCGGCGCGTTGCCGCTCGCTCGACACGTCCTGAACGCGCCGTTCGAGCACCTGAATCAGGTGGAAGCCAAACGGCGACTGGACCGGAGTGCTGACGACGCCGATCGGCAGTTCGTTCATCGCCCGCTCGAAATCGGGCACCGTGTCGCCGGGATAGATCCAGCCCAGATCGCCGCCCTTGGCCGCAGAGCCGTCCTGGGAATACAGCCGGGCGAGTTCCTCGAACTTTGCGCCGTGCTTGATGCGTTCGTAGATGCCGTTCAGGCGGTGGCGCGCATCAGCCTCCGAAACGACTTCATTCACCTTGATCAGAATGTGCCGGGCTCGGGTCTGCTGCACTGCGGGCAGGGTCGCGCCGCCGCGCTTGCCGATCAGCTTGACGAGGTGAAACCCGTTGGGGCTGCGCAGCACCGGCGCGACTTCGCCCGACTGCAGGCGCTGCGCGACCTCGGCGAAAATGCTCGGCAGGCGGTTGAGCGGGCGCCAGCCGAGGCTGCCGCCCTGCAGCCCATCCGGCGCATCCGAATACGCGGCGGCCAGCTTGGCAAAGTCCTCGCCCTGGCGCAGACGCTCGTCGATCTGATCGGCCTTGAGCTTGAGACGCTGCAATTGCTCGGGCGTCGCCGATTCAGGCGCGCGCAGCAGGATGTGGGCCACCTCGTACTCTTCACCGCCACCGCGGCTCGGATCGCCGCTCAGGTAATTGTCGATCTCGGCTTCGGAGATCAACAGCTTGCTCTCGACCTCGCGTTCGCGCAGACGCGAGATCGTGATCTCGTCGCGGATTTCCTCGCGGAATTTGGCGAAAGCGATCCCGTCCTTCTGCAAGGTGTCGCGGAACTGCGCCAAGGACATCTTGTTGTTCGCCGCGATGCGCTGGATGGCGCTGTCGAGCTGGCCGTCGTCGACCCGCAGGCCGATCTCTCTCGCCCGTTGCAACTGGACGCGGTCGATGATCAAACGCTCAAGCATCTGCCGCTCGAGCACATCGCGCGGCGGCAAAGGCGTGCCCTGGCGCTGCAACTGCCCCAAGGCCATGTTGAGGCGGGTGCGCAGCTCATGCAGCGTCACCACCTCGTCGTTGACCACCGCAACGATGCGGTCGGCCGGCAGCGGTTCATTCTGGGCGTGGGCCAGGCCGATGAAACACAGGGCGGCGAGAAAAACGCGCATCAGCATCGTCATGCATACCTCTTGGAATCAATAACTGGAATCAGCACTGGGCTGATTGATCAGGCTGTAGCCCTGAACGCTGCGGCTCAACAGCTTAAGCGGATTGCTGCCGATGCGCGAGAAGTCGTTCAGCTCGAGCTGGACAAAGAAACTGGTCGAGGCGTCGTCCTCTTTCAGCGCCAAACGCTGAACAACGCCGCGCAAGACCCAACAACCACCGTTGTACTCGAGGCCACCCAAAGTCTCGATGAAGCGCCCCTTCTGCGTTCCCGACGTAGAGAGCACGCTGCCATCATCACGGAACGAATAATTGAGCCTACCAACGGCGTAGAGCTTGCCGCTCAGCGGCCACTGGGCCGAGAAATCGACCTGGTCGACCGGCGCGTTGGGATCGCGGTTGTAGCGGTAGGCCGCGTTGAAGGTCTTGCCCGGTTCGGGGTTGTAGCGTCCGCCGACGGCAAAGCGCTGCACTTCGCGGTCGGCCAGGTTGTACTGCCAGGCAAAGTCGGCATAGATGCGCGGCAAGACCTGGCCACTGAAGGCGGCGAGGAAGTCCGAACGCCGCCAGCGGTCATCGTCCGCTGCCGGAAGCGTTGCGGAATTCAGAGCCACCTTGTTGCGCTCGAAGTAATAGCGCTGACCGACCATGGCGCGGAAAATCTCGTTCCCGGTCGTCGGCTCGATCAGGCGCGACGACAGCGCTGCGGTCAGCTGGTTCGCATTGCTGATCCGGTCCCAGCCGGTGTACTGGTTCTCCGAGAAGATCTGCGCGAAATTGAAGTCGGCGAGCGCCGTGTCGAAATTCGGGATCAGGCTCTGATCCTTGTACGGCACGTTCAGGTAATAGAGGCGCGGCTCGAGCGTCTGTGTGTAGTCACGCCCGAACCACTTGTCGGTGCGCTCGAAGGTCATCCCAGAATCGACGCTGAAAATCGGCAGGTTGCGCGTGATCGTATCGGGCGTCTCGGCCTTCTGGCCGCTCAGGCTGTAGTGAGTCGAGTTGACTCCGAACTTCGGCGTCACGTACCAGCCCGGCGTCTCGAAGGGCAGCGCCAGTTGGGGATAGAGCACCGTACGCTTGCCATCGGGATCGCTGATCGGAATCCCGTTGATCACCTGCTTGGCCTTGGTAAAGTTGGTGTACTGCCCCATGAAGCTCGCGTCGGTCCCGAAGAAATCCGGGCGCCGCGCATTCAACGTCAGTTGCGGCAGCAAGCGGTACTGCTCGAGCACTGGGTTTTTGAGGTCGGTCTGCAACGTCTGATACTGCTGGACGTTGGCCGTCGCCGACCACCAGCCTCCGCCACCGTAGGTGAGCAGCCCCCGTTGCAAGAGCTGGGTCTGCGCGGTTTTGACGACATTGTTCGAGAGGTCGGTGTTGTAGTCGTCGTCCGACACCTTGGTGTAGTCGATCTGCCCGGTAAAACCATTTGACGTTGACTGCAGATGTTTCAAGGACAGCGCGTAGCGCTGATCGCCGTTGCGCTCGCGGTCGCTGGGCAGAATCTCGGCATTGACCTCGCCACGGTAGACGCCACCATAGGCGGTGTTCAGGTAGCGGAACTCGCTGCCCAGTTGGGTGCCGCGCTTGCTCATCGTGCGCGCGACGAGGGTCGCGTCCATGTTCGGTGCGATGTTCCAGTAATAGGGGATCGTGGCCTCGAAGCCGCGATCGGTGTTGGTGCCCAGCGAAGGCGCAAGGAAGCCGGACTTGCGCTCGTTGTTGAGCGAGAACGAGAGCCAGGGCGAATAGAGGATGGGCACGTCCTGGAAGTAAACCGTGGCATCCTCGCCCTCGCCGACCTCGCGGTCGTAGTCGAGCTTGAGCTTGCTGGCGCGGGCATACCAGCCGTTGTTGCCGGGCATGCAGGTGGTGTAGGTGGCGTTGCTCAGGCGGACCTGGTTTTCGCCCTCGAAGTCGATCCGGTCCGCTTCACCGCGCGCTTCAGTGGCGCCCTTCTCGCGCTTGAGCGGGTCGATCTTGCCCTGGCCGGGCTTGATGTCGAGGACGCGCGGGGTGGCGAAGCCCGAGCTGAACCACTCGTCGCTCGCCACCTGCGCTGCCTCGCTGCGTGCGAAGGCCTTGTTCGCCGCGGCCTGGCTGCCGGCCTGCGGCACCCGTTTCATGGTGTAGGCCGGTTGCTCGAAGAAACCGACCTGATCTTCGAGCTTCATGCGCATGCGCGGCCCGGTCACCACGTCGTCGCCTTGCTGCAGTCGGACGTTACCCTGCGCCTCGACCTCGTCCTCGAGCGGCCAGTAGGTCAGCTGGTCGGAATTGAGCACGGTGCCAATCTTGCGCAGTTCAGCGTCGCCCTCAGCGGAGAACTCGCGCTCAACTTCGCCGCCCATGCGGTAAGCGCTGAGGAAGACCGGGCGCGGCGTCTCGCTGCTCTTGGGCGGCGGGGTCATGCCTTTGGCCGGACGCAGGGCCAAGGCCGGCGTCGGATCGGGAACATAAACCTCGTCGCGACGGCCGGTCGCCGGCACGAGCGGCGGCTGCGTCCCGGACGCCAGTCCGGAACCAACGCCCGCAGTCGCACTTGCAGCCACGCTCGGCTGCGCGCTGCCTGGGCCGTCCGTCGCCGCGCCCGCAACGGTGGTGACCGCCACCTCGGGGCCATACGGCACTCGCTGCGCGAGCGGAACTGCGGGGCCGAAGCGCGCCTCGGCAAATTGCACCTGCGGCTCGGGCTTGGGCGCGGGAGTGCCGATCTTCTCACCCGGTTTGCCGAGTTCCCACTTGGCCCAGATGAAGAAGATGTTGCCGTTGCCTTGCCCGCCCGGGATGAAGGTCCCTTCAAGGCTGAGGTTCTTGTAACCGAAGGACGCGATCGGCAGGATGTACGGGAAGGGCAGATAATCGTTGATGTCGGTCCGCGACAGCAGGCCGGCGGTATAGCCGAGGCCGAAGCGGGTGTTTTCCGAAGTGTTCCAGACGCTCTTCCAGCCGTAGCCGAGCATGTACATCGGCTTGAAGTGCGAATCCTGGAAGGCCAGGCCGTAAACGCCTTCCCAGTTACCCTTCTCGTTGTAGAACCCCTTGCCGAGGCCGAACCCGTAAGGCGTTTCCTGGTAGGAGTCGATCTGCTCCTTGGTGTACTTGCTGCGCAGGTGATGCGTGTGCAAGGGCAGGTAGAACTCCCAATTCCCCTTGTCGTAGGGCGCGGTCGCCGTATCCCAGGCGCGGCGGTACCAGGGTTGCGGCGGCTCGGCCGGAAGCGCTGCGCCCGAAGCGGCGGCCAGCGTTTGCGGCCGAGTCCCGGCCGGCGCGGCGGGGCGCGCTTCTGGACGCACCGGAGCCGAATAAGTCGTCGCGGGCCGGGCTGCTTGTGCGGCAACAGCCTCGGGCGGCAGGCCCAGCAAGGCCGGATCGACACGCAGCGGCGCCTGAGCCGAGGTGGGCGCGCGAGGCGCCGGTGCGGGGCTGGGGATCGGCTGCGGCTGCGATACAACGGGTTGCGGAGCAACGGGCTGAGGTTGCGGCGCCGAGCGTGGTGGCGGTGCCGCCGGAGCGCTCGGCACAACCGGGGCGCTCGGCGCGCCTGGAACGCTTGATCTTGGCCCCGGCGCGGGCGCCGGCGCCGGCACGCGCTCTGCCGTGCGGGGCGCTGGTTCCGAAGTTGGTGCCTGCGGACGCTCGACGCGTTCCTGCGGCGAAGATGTAGGCGAAGGCGCCGCGACCGGCTCGGCCACGCCGGGCTTTGAGGCCGCAGCAGGCGACACGGTTTCCGCTTCGGGAGTCGGACTCGCCAGAGGACGGGCTTCGGGCGCGGGCGCCTCGACCGGGCGCACGTCGACACGCGCCGGTTCCGGCTGAGCCGGTGCCGGAGGCGGCACGGGCTTGGCTGGCGGCAGGCCGAGCAACACCGGGTCGACCCGCAAGGGGGTCGACTGGGCGTGCGCTGGGCCGACATGCCCGCCAACGATGGCGCCGGCAAAGCCGTAGCAGAGGAGCAGCGCGATGGGGGTGCGCCGAACGGGAACAGTCATCCGAATACCGTCGTCAGTCTTGCCGCCCCGCCATGCTGCCGGTCTGGCGAGACCTGAGCGCAGCGGGTGTTAAAATCCGCGCATTTTAGCATCAACCCCCGAGGAGAAGCGGCATGCCGCGTACCACCTTGCTGCGCGAATGGATCGACGCGCAGTTTGCCCCGAAATTCCCCGGCCAGACCGTCGCGCTCGCCCCGGCGTCGGCCGACGCCAGCTTCCGCCGCTACTTCCGCGCCACGCTGCCCGACGGCGGCACGCGCATCGTCATGGACGCCCCGCCCGAGCACGAAGATTGCCGCCCCTTTCTCAAGGTTGCGGCGCTGCTGCACGACGCCGGGGTGCATGTTCCCGAAGTCCATGCCGAGAACCTCGCCCACGGTTTTTTGCTGCTCTCCGATCTCGGCCACACCACTTACCTCGCCGCACTCAACGCCGACACCGCCTGCGCGCCGACGCTCTACCGCGAGGCCAACCGCGCCCTCGTCGCCCTGCAGCAAGCGAGCCGCCCCGGCGTCCTGCCCGAGTACGACCGCGCCCTGCTGGCGCGCGAACTTGCGCTCTTTCCCGACTGGTACGTCGCCCGCCACCTCGGTATCGAACTCACTGCCGCCGAGCGGGCTGACCTCGACGCCGTCTTCGAGCGCCTCCTCGCCAACAACCTCGCCCAGCCGCAGGTCTTCGTGCATCGCGATTACCACTCGCGCAACCTGATGGTCAGCGGCGACGCCTTTCCGGCGACGCCGGGCATCCTCGACTTCCAGGACGCCGTCTACGGCCCGATCACCTACGACCTCGTCTCGCTCTACCGCGACGCCTACATCGACTGGCCCGAAGCGCAGGAACTCGACTTCGTGATCCGTTACTGGGAACTGGCGCGCACCGCCGGCCTGCCCGTCAGCCCGGATTTCGACGCTTTCTACCGCGACTACGAATGGATGGGCGCGCAGCGCCAGCTCAAGGTGCTCGGCATCTTCGCCCGCCTCTGCCACCGCGACGGCAAGACCGGCTACGTCAATGACATGCCGCGGGTGATGGCCTACCTGCGCCGCACCGCCGCCCGTTACGCCGACCTTGCCCCGCTCGCCCGCCTGCTCGCCCGCCTGGACGACGCGCCAGCGCAAGCGGCGTACTCCTTCTGAGCCCCCGCCTCTCATGAAAACGATGATCCTCGCCGCCGGTCGCGGCGAACGCATGCGCCCGCTCACTGACACCACGCCCAAGCCACTACTCGCCGCCGGCGGCAAACCGCTGATCGTCTGGCACCTCGAACGCCTGACCGCGGCCGGCTTCACCGACATCGTCGTCAATCACGCCCACCTCGGCGAGAAAATCGAAGCCACGCTCGGCGACGGCCGCGGGTTCGGCGTTTCCATCACGTATTCGCCCGAGCCTCCGGGCGCGCTGGAAACCGCCGGCGGCATCGCGCGCGCGCTGCCGCGCCTCGGCGAAGCGCCCTTCCTGGTGGTCAACGGCGACATCTGGTGCGACTGGGATGTTGCCCGCGCCCCGGCGCTCGCCGCCACGCTCGGCCCCGAGCACAACGCCCTCGCCCACTTGGTCTTCGTCCCCAACCCGGCGCAGCACGCTGGCGGCGACTTCACGCTGAAGGGCAACACGGTGACGCTGGCCCACGGCGGGCCGACGCACACTTACGCCGGCATCGGCATCTTCCACCCGGCCTTCTTCGCCGGCGTCTGCCCGAACACGCCGCTCAAACTGCGCCCGCTGCTCGACGCCGCGATCCCGCGCGGCCACGTTCAGGGCGAACTGCACACCGGGCGCTGGACCGACGTCGGCACGCCCGAACGGCTGGCGGAACTCGATCGCCAACTGCATACTCCCATTTCCTCCTGACCTCACGCTGCTCGCCCACGCCATGAGCCACGCTCCCTACGCCGCCCGCCGCCAGGCGCTCCTCGAACGCCTCGGTGACGGCGTCGCGATCATCCCCACCGCTGCGGAAAAAGTCCGCAACCGCGACACCCACCACCGTTTCCGCTTCGACAGCTACTTCTGGTACCTCACCGGCTTTCCCGAGCCCGAGGCGGTGATCGTCCTCGTCGGCGGCGCGGCGCCCAGGAGCATCCTCTTTTGCCGCGAGAAAAACGAAGAACGCGAGGTCTGGGACGGCTACCGCTACGGCCCGCCGGCGGCGCGCGAGACCTTCGGCTTCGACGAGGCCTATCCGATCGATGAATTCGACCAGCGCCTGCCCGACCTCATCGCCGACCGGCCGACCGTCTGGCACGCCCTCGGCCTCGACCCGGCGTGGGACCAGCGCCTCATGGCGGCGATCAACGTCGTGCGCGGCCAGGTTCGCGCCGGTCGCCGCGCACCGACCACCTTCATCGACCTGCGCGGCGCGCTCGACGCCATGCGCCTCGTCAAAGACGCACACGAAATCGACGTCATGCGCCGCGCCGCCGCGATCACCTCGGCCGGCCACCTGCGCGCCATGCGCACCTGTCGTCCGGGCATGGCCGAATACGAACTCGAAGCCGAAGTCGCCTACGAATTCCGCCGTCGCGGCGCCAGCGGCCACTCGTTCTCGCCCATCGTCGCTGGCGGGCATCATGCCTGCGTCCTGCACTACATCGAGAACGACAAGCTGCTGCCCGAACACGGCCTGGTGCTGATCGACGCCGGATGCGAACTCGAAGGCTACGCCGCCGACATGACGCGCACCTTCCCGGTCAGCGGCCGTTTCTCGCCGGCGCAGAAAGACGTTTATGAAGTTGTCCTCGCCGCGCAGCAGGCGGCAATCGACGCCGTGCGCCCCGGCGTGCCGTTCAACGCCTACCACGACGCCGCGCTGCGCGCGCTGGTGCAGGGCCTCGTCGACCTGGGCGCGCTGGAAGGCAGCGTCGACGGGCTGATCGAAAGCGAAGCCTACAAACCCTATTACATGCACCGCGCCGGCCACTGGCTGGGCATCGACGTCCATGACGCGGGCGAGTACAAGACCGGCGAGGACTGGACGACGCTCGCCCCGGGCATGACGCTCACCGTCGAACCCGGCCTCTACATCCGCCCAGGATCGGCCGCGCCGGCGCACCTGCATGGCGTCGGCATCCGCATCGAGGACGACGTCCTGGTCACCGCCGACGGCAACGAGGTCTACACCAGTACGCCCAAGACCGTCGCCGACATCGAGGAGACGATGCGGCGTGACTGACCCGCTTGCACGACACGCCGGCACCGATCCCGACATCCTCATCGTCGGCGCCGGCCCGGTCGGCCTCACCCTCGCGCGCGCCCTCGCGCCCGGCCCGTGGCGCATCGCCCTGCTCGACCGCCGCCCCCGCGGCGCCGGCACGAACGACCCGCGCGCGCTCGCGCTCTCCTATGGCGCGCGCCAGTTGCTCGAACCGCTCGGCGCCTGGCCTACGCATGCCGAATCGCCGATCCGCGAAATCCACGTCTCGCAACGCGGCGGCTTCGGGCGCACCCTGATCCGCCCCGAAGACTACGGCCTGCCGGCCCTCGGCGACGTCCTGCGCTACGGCGACCTCACCACCGCGCTCGAAAGCGCCCTCGACCGCCAAGCCGCCCCGCCCGCCTGGCTCGCGCCCGCCGCCATCCAACGCCTCGCCGCACTCCCCGAACGGGTGAGCGTCCTCCTTGCCGACGGCCGCACGCTGAAGCCGCGCCTCGTCGTCCATGCCGAAGGCACGCCCGGCGATGAGGCGGCCTGCGCCGCCTTCCGCTACCGCCAGCACGCCGTCATCTGCGAAGCCACGCCGCGCGAAGCGCACCACGGCCGCGCCTGGGAACGCTTCACGCCCGACGGCCCGCTCGCCCTGCTGCCGCTCGGCCAGGCTTACGCCGTCGTATTCACCGTCCCGCCCGAGAAGGCCGACGCCCTGCTCGCGCTCGACGACAACGCCTTCGCCCGCGCCCTCGAAGCCCAATTCGGGCGCCGCCTCGAAATCGCCGCCTGCGGCCCGCGCCACGCCTTCCCGCTCACGCTGCGCCTGCGCAAAGCGCTCGTCGCCCCGCGCGAAGTGTGGATCGGCAACAGCGCGCAAACGCTGCACCCCGTTTCCGGCCAGGGCTTCAACCTCGGCCTGCGCGACGCCGTCGAACTCGCCGACCGCCTGCTCGCCGCCGCCGATGCGCAAGAACTGGACCCCGGCGCCAGCGCCACGCTCGCCGCCTACGCCCGCGGCCGCCAGCTCGACCGCCTGGGCGGCGCGCTGTTCACCGACGGCCTCGTCCGCCTCTTCTCCAACGACCTGCCGCCGCTGCGCGCCCTGCGCGGCCTCGGCCTGCTCGCCCTCGACACCCTCCCGCCGCTGCGCCACCTCGTCGCCAAGCGCATGCTCTGGGGCGCCCGCGCCTGAGCGCCAAGCAGGGCGCGCCCTGCAGCCGGCCTGGAGGGCGCATGCAATGGCGCTCCCAGCCGCGCAAAAGCCTCAGCCCCGCGCCACCAGCAAGCCGCTCCCCAGCAGCACGAAAGCCGCGCCCGAGGCGTAGCGAAAGCGCCGCCGCCCGGCTTCTGAAGCCAGCCAGGGCGCGACCTGGCGCGCGGCGGCGAGGTAGGTCGCATGCGCGACCAGGGCGCAGCCCGAGAAGGTCGTCGCCAGCAGGAAAAACTGCGGCAGCAGGGGCGCGTCGGCGCGCACGAACTGCGGCAGCAGCGCGCTCAGAAAGATCAGCGCGCTGGGGTTGGTCGCGGCGACGGTGAAGCCGGATCGGAACAGCGCCGCGCGGCCCGGCGCACGCTCCGTTGCCACACCGGCCGCCCGCCAGGGGCGCGCGGCCAGCCGCCACTGTCCCCAGCCGAGGTAGAGGAGGTAGAGCGCGCCGCCCAGGCGGATGGCGGCAAGCGTCCACGGCGCCGCGGCCAGCGCTGCGCCGACGCCGAGCCAGGTCAGCGCCGCCAGGGCGAACAATCCGGCGGCGTTGCCGAGCGAGCTGAACGCCGCCTGCCGCGCGCCGAGGCCGATGGCGTTCGAAACGGCCAGCAGCAGCGCCGGGCCGGGACTGAAGGTCGTCGCCAGCGCGGCGGCGACGAAAAGCAACCAGTGGGAAAAACTCATTCGTCATCCTTTCTTCCAGGCCGCATCCCGCCGGCCGTCGCGGCCGGGCATGGGAGATACCACGGCGCTGAGCATCAAAAAAACGCCGGACCGGCCACCCGCGACGACAGAACGTTCGCATGGGGGGCGCGCTTCGGCCGCCTTCAGGCAGCCGGCCCGGCGACCACGGCAGCCGGGCCAAGACAACGCGGCAGCGACCACCGAACGAAACGATACAAAATCAAATAGAATCGATTAATCCGCCAAAACCGATATGATTTTCAAATGAACATTGAAAACATCCAGGACCTGCGCATCCTCGTCGAAACGGCGCGCGGCGGCACGCTCTCGGCCGCCGCCCGGCGCCTCGGCCTCACGCCCGCGGCAGCCAGCGCGGCGCTCAAGCGCCTGGAGACGCAGCTCGCGCTGCGCCTCTTCGAGCGCTCGACGCGGGCCATGCGCCTGACCGAAGCCGGGCAGACGCTGCTCGCCTACGCCGAACGCGCGCTCGACTTGCTCAACGAGGGCGTGGCGCAGGCCGACAACGCCCGCGGCGGCCTCACCGGCGTCATCCGCCTCGCGGCGCCGCAAGGGCTCGCGCACAGCGTGCTGCTGCCCTGGCTCGACGACTTCCTGCGCGCGCACTCCGGCGTACGCCTGCACCTCACGGTCGGCGACCGCTTGCAGGATCTGCTGCGCGACGAGATCGACCTCGCCCTGCGCTTCGGTGCCCTGCCCGACTCGGCGCTCGTCGCCCGCCCGTTGTGCGCCACTGCGCGCATCGTCTGCGCCGCGCCGGACTACCTGGCGCGCGCCGGCGCCCCCGCGCACCCGAACGAACTGCCGCGCCACAACTGCCTGACCTTCGACGCCAACGGCCGTCGCCTCAAACAGTGGTCGCTCGTGCGCGGCAGCGAAACCTGCACGGTGCAGGTCGACGGCGACCGACACAGCAACGACGCGGCGCTCGCGTTGCGCTGGGCGCTGCTCGGTCGCGGCCTGGTGTTCAAGGCCGAAGCCGGGCTGCGCAGCGAACTCGCCTGCGGCGCGCTGGTGCGCGTGCTGCCCGAGTGGCAGGGCGAGTCCTACCCGCTGCACGCGGTGCTGCCGAGCCGCCGCTTCGTCCCGCAACGGGTGCGCGTGCTGGTCGACTTCCTGGCCGCCAAATTCGCCACCGGCTAAGGCCGTAGCGACTGCGCTTTCCCGGCGAGCCCCTCGTTTTTTACCCCTGCCCCGGAAGGCGCATGCAATGGCGCCGACAGCACGTGCCGGCCTGGAAGCCGCATCCAGATG
Source organism: Propionivibrio sp. (assembly GCF_041441355.1). GTDB lineage: Bacteria > Pseudomonadota > Gammaproteobacteria > Burkholderiales > Rhodocyclaceae > Propionivibrio. The sequence goes on along the minus strand of NZ_JASDTF010000043.1, from coordinate 31,499 downwards.
CGCTTTCCAGGCCAGGCCGGCGGATTGTCGATGCCAATGGCAAGGCGTAGGATGGCGTCAGACCATGACCATTGAAGAGGGGTGCAGATGAATCGAGAAACCGATCCCGCCTCGGCGCCAGCGCCGGCGCCGGAAACACACGCGGCCTCCTGGTCGCTGTCGCTGGTGCGCAACGACCCGCTGTACCGCCTGCAGCGCAAGATCGGGCTGATCCCCGAAAACGGCCTGGGCATCGTCCGGCGCATGCTCTTCTGGACGCTCTTCGCCTGGCTGCCAACGGCGCTGTGGGCCTGGCACGTCAACCACCTGCTGCCGGGAACGATCAGCGAGCCGCTGCTCGGCCACTTCGGCATCAACGCCCGCCTGCTCGTCGCCGTGCCGCTGTTCATCCTCGGCGAGGGCTTGGTGCATGCCACCCTGACGCAGCAGCTGCCGCGCCTGATCACCTCGGGCCTCGTCCCGCCCGAGCAGCATCCGGCGCTGCGCGCCATCCTCACCGACACCGCCCGGCTGCGCGACGCGCTCCTGCCTTGGGTGGCGATGGCCGGCCTGATCGTCGTCTTCTTCGTCTTCGGCACGCCCGGGCACACGCCGCACGAACTCTCCTGGGCCGGCACCGAAGGCGAGGCCACGCCGCGGATCGGCTTCGGCGGCTGGTGGTACCTCTACGTCGGGCGCACGGTCTTCCTCACCCTGCTGCTCGCCTGGCTGTGGCGCACCCTGCTCTTCGCCCGGCTGCTGATGCGCATCGCGCGCCTGCCGCTGGCGCTGGTGCCGACCCACCCGGACCGCTGCGGCGGCCTCGAATTCCTCGGCCGCCTGCCGATCATGTTCGCGCCGCTGGTGCTCGGCATCTCCTCCGTCTTCGCCTCGTCGTGGGCGCACCAGCTCGTCTATCACGAGGTGCCGCTGGCGGCCTTGCGCATCGAGATCGCCGCCTTCGTCGTCCTCGCCCCGGCGCTCTTCGTGCTGCCCTTCCTGCCCTTCATGGGGGTCATGCTGCGGGCCAAGAAAGACGCCTTGCGCGCCTACGGCGAACTGATCGCCCACCACGGCCGCCTGGTGCATGCGCGCTGGATCGAGAAGAAAGAGGTGCCCGAGCAGCCGCTGCTCGACGCGCCGGAACTCGGCCCGGTCGCCGACATCGTCGCCCCCTACGAGTTGATCTCGGCGATGCGCCCGCTGCCGCTCGCCCTCCCCTCGCTGCTGCCCCTGCTCGCGGCGGCGCTGGTGCCGATGATCGTCCTCGCCTCGATCCAGATGCCGATCCAGGCCGTGCTCAAGGGCCTGCTCAAGATGCTGGTCTGACATCCACGCCTTGGCTTCGCCGTCCGCCGGTCGCGAGGTCGGCGGATGCGCGCGGAGATTGCGTCTCCCCCACGGTCGGCTAGCATGAAAGTCCACCCCGCCCCCTCGGGAGGCCGTCATGAAGCACACCGCCCTCTGCCCGAAGTGCAACGCCCCCGTCACCAAGCTCAGTTTCGAGGTCGTCGACATCGTCGACCATGACCAGAACGTCGCCGCCGGCGGCGTCTTCCTCTGCCCCAGCTGCCACGCCGTGCTCGGCGTCGGCCTGCACCCCGAAGTCTTCGTCAGCGACCTCGTCGAACGGCTCAAGGCCTGAGCGGAACGCCCGTCAGCGCGGCCGCGACACCGTCCCGACGGCCGCCAGGATGAGCAGCACGGCCAAGGCCTCGCGCCCGCCGAACGGCTCGCCGAGCAGCAGCACCCCGCCCAGCACGCCGACCAGCGGCGTGCTCAGCGAGGACAGCGAAGACACCGCCACCGGCACCATCAGCGCGATGCGCGTCCACGCCCAGTAGCAGAACATGAACGAGACGAAGACGTTGTAGAGCAGGCCAAAGGCCGGCCAGAAGCTCGGCCAGACAAGGCGCGCCGACTCAAGCGGCACGGCCACCGCCAACACCGGCAGCCCGCCGAGCAGCATCATCCAGCCGGTCAGCGCCGCGGGCGGCAGCGCCACCGGCAGGCGCTTCAAGAGCACGATCCCGAGCGCCCAGCTCCACGCCGCCAGCAGCATGCAGGCGATGCCCAGCGGCGCCTGCAACATCCCGTCCAGGCTCCCGCCGAGCAGCACGGCGATGCCCGCGAGGCCCAGCCCCAAGCCGAGCACCCGGCGCGAGGTGAGTTTCTCGCCGAGCAGCCAGGCCGAGAGCAGCATGCCCCACAACGGCATGGTGTAGCCGAGCAGCGCCGCGCGCCCCGAGGGCAGCAGCGCGACGCCGTAGATCGCAAGCACGTTCCAGCCCAGAATGTTGAACAGCGCCAGCAGCAGCAAGCGCCCCCACTGCCCCTCCGGCACGCGCACCGAATGCCCGGCCAGCCGGGCGATGAGCAGCACGCCGAAACCGCCGACGATCAGGCAGCCGGCGCGGAAATAAAGCGGCGGCACCTCGGAGAGAACGACCTTCATCACCGGCCAGTTGAGCCCCCAACCGAGGGACAACAGGGCCAGCAGGATCAGCCCCTGGCGGGGCAAGCGTTGGTGGGGGCTGTGCATCGGGAATCCAGATAAAACAGACGCGCCGGTCAGGACGACCGGGCCGACCCGGCATTATCCGGGAAAACGCGGGGCGGGACGAATCTGAGGCGGATGCAGCAGAGGGGTGACGCGACGGCTGGGGGTGCAGAGGTCCGAAAGGACAAATGTCTCTGCCATTTTTATCGTGGTCTGTCCCCTATTATTCTCTATTGATTGTGATCGGATAAAATCAGAGAAACCAATAAAATACTCCGTAAAAATATGAAAAAACAGCACAAAAACCAAGGTATGTATAAAAATAAAACCGCAGCGGGGAACGGAATGCTCTTGGTTGATAAATAATTTTAAAATACCCAACAAAAGCAAAAAGCAGCGCGACAGTTGCTTTAAAAACAGCAACCGTCGGCCCCTGGTTGTCGATTTGCACGAACCCGTTTACCCACCAACCCCCTATGGCTAAAAAAATTAAACCAAACCCAAGAAAATCAATACACACCAACATAATTCTTGCGACAACCGAAAAAATCTTCATCACCACCTCATTTAGCAATTAGGGGACAGACCACGATTCCCTCGCAAAACTGCTATCCACGCGCATCCTACGCTTTGCCAACGTCATTCTCAATCGCCTGTTTTACCCGGCTCAGGAAGGCGCATCCAGCGGTCTTCCCAGCGACCACCTGCCTGGAAGGCGCATCTGGATGCGCCTTCCAGGCAAGGTGCAAAAAACTCGCCGAGCACCACGGGCCGTCCTCAGCGCCCGACGCAACTAGGTTTCCGGAGATCGGCAGGCGCCCCGAAAACCCCGCCCGTCCCGCGTCAATTTCATTTCTTGGCCCGACTCGGCTAGACTTCGCCCCCTGACGCCACAAGAAAACGCAACGCGCCGCACCGATGTCTCGTCCCAAAACCAACGCCCTGATTGAATTCAAGGGCACGACGCTGCCCGTGGTCAGCGTCACGCTGCACAGCCTCGAGCCCGAAGTTTTGGCCCGGAGTGCCGCCGAGCTCTTCGGCGGCGATGCCTTCTTCGACGGCGACGCCGCCGTGCTTGAACTCGAGGGCCTCGCGGTGCCGCCGTCCGCGCCGATCGACTGGCTGGCCGTCCGCCGCACCTTTGCCGGCCACGGTCTGCATGTGATCGGCATCCACGCCGAAAACCCGGCCCTGCGCGAAAGCGCGGCCCGCGCCGGCCTGCCGCAGCTCGCGCCCTACACCCGACCGCGCCGCGCCGCCGAAGCGGAGGCCCCGGTCAAGGCCGCGCCTCCGCCGCCCCCTGCGCCGGCCCCCGCTCCGGCTGCTGTCGTCCCGCCGCCCCCGCCGCCTGCCCCGCCAACACTTCCGGTGCGCATCCTCGACAAGCCCTTGCGCTCGGGCCAGCAGGTCTATGCGCGCGGCGGCGACCTCGTCGTTCTCGCCGCAGTCAATCCCGGCGCCGAGGTGATCGCCGACGGCAGCATCCACGTCTACGCGCCGCTGCGCGGCCGCGCGCTGGCCGGCGCCAGCGGCCAGACCGACGCGCGCATCTTCACCACCCGCTTCGAGGCTGAACTCGTCTCGATCGCGGGCATCTACCGTACCTTCGCGAGCGGCATTCCCGACGGCCTCGGCGGCCGCCCGGTGCATGTCCAGCTGGCGCCCGACGCCGACGGCAAACGCAACCGCCTGACGCTGGCGGCCTTGAGCACCGACTAAGGCCGCACCATGACGACCCTTTTTTGTCAGACCCCTGCAGGAAGCTCCCTGCGCTTTTCATTGGAGAAACGTCCTTGACTCGCATCGTTGTTGTGACTTCCGGCAAGGGTGGCGTCGGCAAGACCACCACCAGCGCCAGTTTTTCCACCGGCCTCGCCCTGCGCGGCTTCAAGACGGCCGTCATCGATTTCGACATCGGCCTGCGCAACCTCGACCTGATCATGGGCTGCGAGCGCCGCGTCGTGTATGACCTCGTCAACGTGCTCAACGGCGAGGCGACGCTGACCCAGGCCCTGATCAAGGACAAGCACTGCACCAACGACAAGCTCTACGTGCTGCCGGCCTCGCAGACGCGCGACAAGGACGCGCTGAGCGAAGAGGGCATCGAGCGCATCCTGAAGGAGCTGGCGACGATGGGCTTCGACTACGTGGTCTGCGACTCGCCGGCCGGCATCGAGCACGGCGCGGTGATGGCGCTGACCTTCGCCGACGAGGCGCTGATCGTCACCAACCCGGAAGTCTCGTCGGTGCGCGATTCGGACCGCATCCTCGGCATCATCCAGGCCAAGTCGCGGCGCGCGCTCGCCGGCGGCGAGCCGGTCAAGGAACACCTGCTGATCACCCGCTACTCGCCCAAGCGCGTCGAGGAAGGCGAGATGCTCTCGCACGCCGACGTGCAGGAAATCCTGCGCATTCCGATCATCGGCGTGGTCCCGGAGTCGGAAACCGTGCTCCAGGCCTCGAACCAGGGCACCCCGGTGGTGCACCAGAAAAACAGCGACGTCTCCGAAGCCTACTTTGACATCGTCGACCGCTTCCTCGGCGAGGACAAGCCGCTGCGCTTCGTCGACTACGAGAAACCCGGCCTGTTCCAACGGCTCTTCGGAGGCAAGTAAGCCATGTCTCTCCTCTCCATGCTGTTCGGCAACAAGCCGAAGACGGCCACGGTCGCCAAGGAACGCCTGCAGTTGATCATCGCCCATGAGCGCAGCGGTCCTTCGCGGGCGCAGGATTTCCTGCCGGCGATGCAGAAGGAGCTGATCGCCGTGATCTCGAAGTACGTCGCCGTGAACCCCGACGACATCAAGGTCGCGCTCGAAAAACAGGGCAATTACGAGGTGCTCGAAGTCAACATCGTGTTGCCCGACGGCAAGCCGCGCTAAGCCCCGTTTCGCACAAAGCCCGTCCGCCGCCCGCCGGGGCGGCGGACGGGCTTTGTGTTGTCCACGGGAACCTCGACCTGCGCGCCGGCTCAAACGCCTTCGCGCCGCAACTGCCTTTTTTTTAGGCAGCAAACCGGGTAGAATCCCCCCCCTTCGCTCCCCCCATCGCAGATCCCACCCCATGCATTTCGTCGGCTTTACGCTCAGGAACAATCTTTTTGTCGCGCCGATGGCCGGGGTGACCGATCGTCCGTTCCGCCAACTGTGCAAGCAGATGGGGGCGGGCCTCGCGGTCTCGGAGATGGTGACGTCGAACTCGCTGCTCTACGGCAGCGCCAAGACGCAGCGCCGCGCCAACCATGAGGGTGAGGTCGAGCCGATCGCGGTGCAGATCGCCGGCGCCGACCCGAAGATGATGGCCGAGGCGGCGCGGCACAACGTCGACCGCGGCGCGCAGATCATCGACATCAACATGGGCTGTCCGGCCAAGAAAATCTGCAACGTGATGGCCGGTTCGGCGCTGATGCAGGACGAAAAACTGGTCGGCGAAATTCTCGACGCCGTCGTCGCAGCAGTCCCGGAAACGCCGGTGACGCTCAAGTTCCGCACCGGCTGGAACATGGCCAACCGCAACGCGCCAAACATCGCCCGCATCGCCGAGAACGCCGGCGTGCGCGCCATCGCCATCCACGGTCGCACGCGCTGCCAGCAATACACCGGCGAGGCCGAGTACGAGACCATCGCCCACGTCAAAACCCTGGTGAACATCCCGGTCGTCGCCAACGGCGACATCGACACGCCGGAGAAGGCGCGCCACGTCCTCGCCGTCACCGGCGCCGACGCGGTGATGATCGGGCGTGCGGCACAGGGCCGGCCGTGGCTGTTCCGCGAAATCGAACACTTCCTCGCCACCGGCGAGCACCTGCCGGCGCCGCGCGTCGACGAAATCCACGCCATCCTCCTCGCCCACCTCGAGGACCTCTACGCCTTCTACGGCGTGGAGACGGGCGTTCGCGTCGCACGCAAGCACATCTCCTGGTACACCAAGGGGCTGGTCGGCTCGGCCGCCTTCCGCCACATGATGAACCAACTCCCGACCGTCGCCGAACAGCGGCAGGCGGTCGACGCTTTTTTCCACGGACTGGCCACGCTCGGGGAACGCCTGAGCTACGCCCAAAACGATGCTCGCGACGACCGCGACAGCCAGCCGGCCGTCGCCGACGCCGCGTAAGTCCGTCGCCGTACCTGCCCTGCCTGCGCAGATGGGCAGGGTGAACAACAACAGCAACAAAGGGGCCTTTCGCATGAAACCGAAAAACGACCACAACGACATTTCCGCCTGCATCACCGGCGCGCTGCAAAGCTACTTCCGCGACCTCGACGGCGAGCAGCCCTCCGCCATCTACGACATGGTCATCAAGAGCGTCGAGCGCCCGATGATCGAAGTCACGCTGCAACAGGCCGGCGGCAACCAGACGCTGGCCGCCGAAATGCTCGGCATCAACCGCAACACCCTGCGCAAGAAGATCACCGAATACCGCCTGCTGTAAGCGCCTCGGGCCTGCCGCCCACCCCGCGTTTCCCGTTTCACCCTCTTTTTCCTCGTTCCACGCCGGCGCCCGCACGGGACCGCCCGGCGCGATCCACCTCCCTCGAGAACACTCAGCATGAAGATCCGTCAAGCCCTGATCAGCCTGTCCGACAAGCGCGGCGCGCTCGAATTCGCCCAAGGCCTCGTGGCCCAGGGCGTCAAGCTCCTGTCCACCGGCGGCACCGCCAAGCTGCTGCGCGATGCGGGCCTCGCCGTGACCGAGATCGGCGACTACACCGGCTTCCCGGAAATGCTCGACGGCCGCGTCAAGACGCTGCACCCCAAGGTGCACGGCGGCATCCTCGCCCGCCGCGACCTGCCTGAGCATCTGGCAACCATCGAGGCGCACGGCATCCCGACCATCGACCTCGTCTGCGTGAACCTCTACCCCTTCGCCGCGACGATCGCCAAGCCCGGCGTGACGCTCGAAGACGCGATCGAGAACATCGACATCGGCGGCCCGGCGATGGTCCGTTCGTCGGCCAAGAACTACGCCGGCGTGGCCATCGTCACCGATCCCGACGACTACCCGGCGCTGCTCGCCGAGATGCAGGCCAACGCCGGCGCGCTCAAGCTCGAGACCCGTTTTGCCCTGGCCAAGAAGGCCTTCACCCACACCGCGCGCTACGACAGCATGATCGCCAACTGGCTGACCGGCCTGCCCGCCGGCGCCGAAGCTCAGGCCGAGGCCGCCGCGCCGGTTCCGGCCGTCTTCCCCGAGCGCCTGCAGCTCGCTTTCGACCGCGTCGAGACGCTGCGCTACGGCGAGAACTCGCACCAGCAGGCCGCCTTCTACCGCGATATCACGCCGCTGCCGGGCAGCATCGCCGCCTACAGCCAGCTGCAGGGCAAGGAACTCTCGTACAACAACATCGCCGACGCCGATGCGGCCTGGGAGTGCGTCAAGGCCTTCAGCGCCCCGGCCTGCGTCATCATCAAGCACGCCAACCCCTGCGGCGTCGCCGTTGGCGCCGCGCTGCTGCCGGCCTACGAAAAAGCCTTCCAGACCGATTCGACCTCGGCCTTCGGCGGCATCATCGCCTTCAACGGCGAAGTCGGGATCGACGTCGTCGAAGCGATGAACGCCCGCAAGCACTTCGTCGAAGTGCTGATCGCCCCGTCCTACACCGCTGAAGCCAAGGCGGCGCTGGCCGCCAAGCAGAACCTGCGCGTGCTGGTCGTGCCGCTGGGCGGCAACCTCAACACGCTTGAACTCAAGCGCGTCGGCGGCGGCCTCCTGGTCCAGACGGCCGACGACTTCACCGCGCAGGCCGCCGGCCTCAAGGTCGTCACCAAGGTGCAGCCGACGGCGCAACAGATCGAAGACCTGCTCTTTGCCGAGCGCGTCGCCAAGTTCGTCAAATCCAACGCCATCGTCTTCTGCGGCGGCGGCATGACGCTCGGCGTCGGCGCCGGCCAGATGAGCCGCGTCGATTCGACCAAGATCGCCAGCATCAAGGCCAAGAACGCCGGCCTCGAACTCAAGGGTTCGGTCGTCGCTTCGGACGCCTTCTTCCCCTTCCGCGACGGCCTCGACGTGCTCGCCGAAGCCGGCGCGGTGGCCGTCATCCAGCCCGGCGGCTCGATGCGCGACGAGGAAGTCATCGCCGCGGCGGATGAGCATGGGATTGCGATGGTCTTCACCGGCGCCCGCCACTTCCGCCACTAATCATTCCCGCTCGAAAGCGCGGTGTTGCGCCAAGCCCCGTCAATCCTCATGGCCAGCCAGGCCATTCCGGTTGCCGGGGCTCGCCGCGCCTAGCGCTTTCTTCGCCGACCCCCTTCGGAAAAGGACTTCACATGAAACTATTGGTCATCGGTTCCGGCGGGCGCGAACACGCGCTGGCCTGGAAGCTCGCCCGCACGCCCGGCCTGCAGAAGGTCTATGTCGCCCCCGGCAACGCCGGCACGGCCCGCGAGCTTGAGCTCGAGAACATCGACATCAGCGCGCCCGAGGCGCTCGCCGACTTCGTCGAGCAGGAAGGCATCCACCTCACCGTCGTCGGCCCCGAAGCGCCGCTCGCCGCCGGGGTGGTCAACGTCTTCCGTGCCCGCGGCCTCAAGATCTTCGGCCCGACCAAGGAAGCCGCCCAGCTCGAAAGCTCGAAGGACTTCGCCAAGCGCTTCATGGCCCGCCACGGCATCCCGACCGCGGCCTTCGCCACCTTCACCGACGCCGCCGAGGCCCACGCCTACGTCGACGCCCAGGGCGCGCCCATCGTCATCAAGGCCGACGGCCTCGCCGCCGGCAAGGGCGTCGTCGTCGCCATGACGCTCGCCGAAGCGCACGCCGCGATCGACGACATGCTCGCCGGCAACAAGCTCGGCAGCGCCGGCGCGCGCGTCGTCATCGAGGAATTCCTCGACGGCGAGGAAGCCAGCTTCATCGTCATGGTCGACGGCAAGAACGTCCTGCCGCTCGCCTCCAGCCAGGATCACAAACGCATTTTCGACGGCGACACCGGCCCCAATACCGGCGGCATGGGCGCCTACTCGCCCGCCCCGGTCGTCACCCCGGAAATCCACGCCAAGGCGATGCGCGAGATCATCCTGCCGACGGTGCGCGGCATGGCCGCCGACGGCATGCCCTACACCGGCTTCCTCTACGCCGGGCTGATGATCGGCAAGGACGGCTCGGTCAAGACCGTCGAGTTCAACTGCCGCATGGGCGATCCGGAAACGCAGCCGATCATGAGCCGCCTGAAATCCGACCTCGTCGCCCTCGTCGAACACGCCATCGCCGGCAAACTCGATCAGATCGAAGCCGAATGGGACCGCCGCGTCGCGCTCGGCGTCGTGCTCGCCGCCGCGAACTACCCGGACACCCCGAAGAAGGGCGACCCGATCCACGGCCTGCCCGCCAAGGGCTGCGAAATCGCCGAGGACGTCCGCGTCTTCCACGCCGGCACGGCGGACAAGGACGGCCAGGTGGTCACCACCGGCGGCCGCGTGCTCTGCGTCACGGCCCTCGGCGACAACGTCAAACAGGCTCAGAAAGCCGCGTACGACGCGATCACCGGCCTCCACTTCGACGGCATGCAGTTCCGCCGCGACATCGGCCACCGCGCGATCAACCGCTAAGCATCCAGCGCGGCGCCTTCCGGTGCCGCGCTTTCTGGCATCATGGCCGTCTCCGCCCCACAAAGTCGAGCACCATGACCGCCCACCCCGACCTCTCCGCCCTCCACGCCTATTTCAGCGGCCTGCAAGGCCGCCTCGTCGCTCAGCTCGAAGCGCTCGACGGCACGCCCTTCCGGCGCGACGCCTGGGACCGCCCGGAAGGCGGCGGCGGGGTTTCGGCCTTGATCGAAGGCGGCAAAGTGTTCGAACGCGGCGGGGTCAATTTCTCGCACGTCGCTGGCGCCGCACTGCCACCTTCGGCCACCGCCGCGCGGCCGCAGCTCGCCGGCCGGCGCTGGGAGGCGCTCGGCGTGTCGCTGGTGCTGCACCCGGAAAATCCTTACTGCCCGACGGCGCACATGAACGTGCGCTTCTTCGTCGCCCAGCCGACCGGCCCGGACGACGTTCCGCTGTGGTGGTTCGGCGGCGGCATGGACCTCACGCCCTACTACCCCGAGACCGAGGACATCCGCCACTTCCACGCCAGCTGCCAGGCCGCGCTGACGCCCTTCGGGGCCGACGTGCATCCGCGCTACAAGGCGTGGTGCGACGATTATTTTTTCCTCAAGCACCGCAACGAACCGCGCGGCGTCGGCGGCATCTTCTTCGATGATCTGAACACCACCGGCCCCGGCGGCGAAACGGCCTTCGAGCGTTGCTTCGCGCTCACCCGCGCGGTCGGTGACGCGTTCGCCGACGCCTACCTGCCGCTCGTCGAACGCCGCCGCGCCACGCCCTACGGCGAACGCGAGCGGGACTTCCAGGCCTACCGGCGCGGGCGTTACGTCGAGTTCAACCTGGTCTGGGACCGCGGCACGCTCTTCGGCCTGCAGTCGGGCGGACGGGCCGAAGCGATCCTGATGTCGCTGCCGCCGATCGTCAAATGGCGCTACGACTGGCAGCCCGAGCCAGGCTCGCCCGAAGCGCGGCTCTACGAACTGTTGCCGCCGCGCGACTGGGTTTGATTCCGATCCACAATAAAACCGATACTTTGTCGACGGCGCCTCGTCGTGCTACAGCACTGTCTTCGGCTTGTCTTCGCGTCTCGCTTTTATTGCGAATCGGAATAGGCCGCGCCCCTACTTCAGCACCCCCCGCACCACCCGCACCCGTTCGGGGTGTTCGACGCTGAGCTTGCCCTTGGCGCCGTGCAGGTTGCCGCAAGCGCAGGCGACCTTGATGTGCGGCACCGAGCTGACAACCTTTTCGCAGTCGAGGCATTCGTAGTACAGCTCCGCGCCGGTCGGCAACGCACCCGCCGGAGGCGCGTCTTCGAGCGGGTAGAAATTGTAGATCTTGCGCATGTCGATCATCGCAACGGCTCCGGCCGGATACGGGGCACCGCCAATCGTCCAAGGGCGCGGGAGCGCCGGCTTAGCCGCTTGAATGCACGCCGTACAAACGGTGAGAAGGGGCGGGAACGACGCGGCCGGGGCCGCGCCATGATCCAGCATAGACGCGCGTTCGCGGCCTTGCCGAAGGGCGTCGGTAACGCGCCTCAGGACGGCCGTTCGGCGGCGGCGCGATAGTGCGGCAGCGCGGCGTCGGGCTGCCCGGTGGCCTCGCAAAGCTGCGCCAGCGCAAGGCGCACGACGCGCGTATCGGCGCGGGTCAGCGCCGCCTCGAGGTAGCCCTGCGCCGGCCCCCACAGCCGCGCGGCCAGGCACATCCGGCCGAGCGCCAGGAGCAGATCGGCATCCTCGCCGTGCGTCGCGAGCCAGGCTTCGGCACAGGCAATGCGCGGCGCCGGGTCGCCCGGAAGCTCGCCGTAGAACCGCACCAACTCGCCGTCCCAGGCCCTGGCCAGTTGGGCCTCCAGGCAGCGCCGGGCAGCGTTCGTCTCGCCGCAGGCGGCCAGCGCGCGTGCCGCGGCCGCGGCGACGGGGGCATCGAATTCGCCGTCGGGTATCGAATCGACGCGTGCGCGCAAGGCTGCGCGGGCATCGGCCAGCGCCGACGGCGCCGACAGCTCCGCGAGGCGTCCGAGATGGGCCGCCTGGCGCACGCGTGCAGCTTCGTCGGCCGGCAGCGCGGCGTGCTTTTCGAGCAGGCGCGAGAGGCGCAGGACTTCGTCGTGATCACCGCACAGGCGATGCGCACGCAAGGCCAGCAGCAATTCGGCGAAGTGGCGGCCAGCCCCCTCTTGTGCCTGCGCCAGCGCCGCCAGCGCCGCAGGGCCGTCGTTGGCGGCAAGGTGCATTTCGGCCTCGAGCAGGTAGCTCGCCGGTTTCAGGTTCGCTTCGCCTTGCCGCGCGCGCGCCAGCCAGTCGTTCTGCTTCGCCGGCTCACCCAGACGTTGCGCCGCGCGGGCGGCGATCAGCGCAATCAGGCCGGGATGACGGTGCGCGGCATGGGCTTCGCCCGCCAGCTTGAGCACCTGCGCATAGCGGCCTTCGAGCAGCAGGCGAACGCATTCGAACAGCGCCGCGTCGGCCTTCTCACGCTGCTTGCGGGCGCGGAATTCGCGCACCCGGCGCGGCAGCGAGGCGGTCAGGGCAATCCCGCGCAACAGGCCATAGACCACGACGAAGACGGCCAGCAGCAGAAGCAAAGCCAGATTGAGCGAAATTTCCGCACGGTACGGCGGCAGGACCAGGAGCAGGTAGCCGTCGTTGTACTGCGCCGCCAGAGCCACGCCGGCGGCAAGCGCGCACAACGTGAGCAGCCAGAGCAAAGCCCTCATCGCGCCTCCTTGCCGGCGCGCAAGGACCTGATCGCCGACAGGCTGGCGTTGAGCGTCGGCAACTCGGGCGCGATCTCGCTGACCTGCAGTTGGGCAAGCGCGGTCTGCGCCGTGCGCACGGCTGCGGTGCCGCCGTCGAAATGACGCTCGAGCCAGAGCTGCGCCTGCGCGAGCTCGTTGCGGAAAGTCCATTGATCGCGCATGAGCAGCGCCAACCGGGCGTTGAGCAGGCGCAGCTTGAGGTTCTCGCGCAGGAAGAAACTCTGCCCCGGCGCCATCAGCACCGGTTCGCTGCGGTCGAAGCGCTGGATGCGGATCAAGCCGCGCAGTTCGGACCACAGTTCGCGCCCCAAGCGCTGCCAGTATTCGCCCTTGGCCAGCGCGGCCAGGGAGAACGGCTCGTTCGCTTCCGGCATGAAGTCTTCGCGCGGCCGTCCATCGACGACGAGCGGCAAGCTGTCGATGGCGACGATGACCGTGTCCAGGCGTACGTTAAGCCCCGGATAATCGACCAGTGGCTGGGCCTGCAGGCGGTCGAGGTCGCGCAACAGCACCTTGCGCAGGCTGATGAACTGCGGCCGATTGCTCGCCGCCAGGCGGGCATCGGCGGCCTGCAGGACCAGCACCGCGCCCTGCACGTTGCCGGCGAGTTGCAGTTGCTGCGCGGCCAGGGTGATGCCCTGCTCGATCTCGGCGAGCACCCACTCCTCACGCCCGCGCGCCAGGTCCTGATAGAGCTTTTCCAGCGCCGCCTGCTGGCTTTGCGATTCGGCGAGCCGGTTCTCGAGTTCGTCGACTTTGTCCTGCAAGCGCCCGACCTGCTCCTGTCCGGCCTGGACCAAGCCCTGATTCTTGGCCACCGCCGCCTCACTCGCGCTCAGACGACGCGCCAATTCCTTCTGCGTCCCCGACAAGCGGGTGCGCGTGTCATAGGCCTGCCAGCCGGCCACCAGCAGCGCCAGCACGGCCACCACCACCCAGGGGGTGACGGCGGCAAAGCGGTCGGCGAAACTTTTTTCGGACGGCGGCGTGCGCGCCGGCGGCGAAGCCTCGGCGCTTGCGCCGGACGCCGGTTGGGCGCTGGCGGAGGATTCGGTGGCGGCGATGGACGGAGCGCTCGCCGCGTCGGGGAGGGGGGAGGTTTCGTTCGGACTACTCATTTTCGGACCACGGGTATTCGCGCAGGGCGCGCAGGATGCCGGCATCGGCCGCCCCGGTCTGCACCACGCGGCGCAGGCCCAGTTCGGCGGCCGTGGCGGCGATGCGCGGATGCGGCACAAAGCACGGCAGATGGGTCAACCGTGCAGCATTTTCAGTATCGAGCAGGGCAAAAAGGTTGCGCAAACCCTCGCTCGAGGAAACGGTCAGCGCATCGACCGCCTTGTTGCGCAGCCACGACACGAGCGGCTCGGCCCGGCCTGGGGCCAGGCGCCGGTAGCAAGCGACCGCGTCGACCTGAGCGCCACGCTCGGCCAGCGTCGAGGCGAGCAGGTCGCGCCCGCCGTCGCCGCGCACCAGCGCCACGCGGCGGCCGACCACGGCCGCCGGCTGCAGCTCGGGCAATTCGAGCATGCCTTCCGAATCGAAATGCTCGGCCGGCACCCGGGCAACGACGCCGAAATCGGCCAGCCGCGCGGCGGTGCCCGGACCGACGCCGATCGCCGTCAGCCCCTCGGGCCACGGCCCCACGGCAAGCAGGGTCGGCAGACTGTGTTCGACCGCGTTCGGGCTGACGAAGACCGCCAGCGCATAGGTGGCGCGGGCCGCGACGAAGGCCGCGAGCGGCTCAGGATCGGTCGCCGGGGCAATGTCGATGAGCGGAAAACACCGCGCCTCGCCGCCTTCGGCGGCAATTGCGGTGGCCAAGGGCGCGGCTTGCGCCGCCGGCCGGGTGACGAGGATGCGTCGCCCGGCGAGGCATCCGGAAACGGCTATCGCGCGGGTCGTCACGCGTTGCCCGTGCCGGCCGCGGCGCAGGCCAGCGCAGCCAGGATCTCTTCGCCGCCCTCGGCACGCAGGCGCAATGCGAGGCCTTGACCCAGCGCCTCGGCCTCGTCGAGCCGCCCCCGCGTTTCGCCGCGCACCATGCGGGTGCCATCGGGCGTGGACAGAAAACCGCGCAAGTGAAGCCCCCCCCCCTCGAGCTGGGCATACGCGCCGAGCGGCACCTGGCAACTGCCGCCGAGGGCGCGCGAGAAAGCGCGCTCGGCCAGCACGCAGGCGGTCGTCTCCGGGTCGGCGAGCGGCGCGACCCAGGCCGCAAGCTCGGGCCGCGCGGCGGGAATTTCGATCCCCAGCGCCCCCTGACCCGGCGCCGGCAAGGACAACTCGGGCGGCAACAGCGCCCGGATGCGCGCCGAAAGCCCGAGGCGGATCAGGCCAGCAGCGGCAAGAATGATGGCGTCGTAATCGCCGGCGTCGAGCTTGCGCAGACGGGTGTCGAGGTTACCGCGCAGGCTCTCGATGCGCAGCTGCGGGAAGCTCGCGCGCAGGAGTGCCGCGCGGCGCAGGCTGGAGGTGCCGACCACGGCGCCGGGCGGCAGCGCTTCGAGATCGGTATAGCGGGACGAGACAAAAGCGTCGAAGGGCGTCTCGCGCACCGGTATCGCGGCCAGGACGAAGCCCTCGGGCATCTCCATCGGGATGTCTTTGAGCGAATGCACAGCGAGGTCGGCGCGCCCTTCGCCCATCGCCACTTCGAGTTCTTTGATGAACAGGCCCTTGCCACCGATCGCGGCCAGCGGCCGGTCAAGGATCTGGTCGCCGCGGGTGGTCATGCCGAGGATCTCGACCGCCGCCGAAGGATGGAGGGCGCGCAGCCGGTCGCGGACATGTTCAGCCTGCCACAGGGCCAGGCGCGACTCACGCGAGGCGATGACGAGGCGCGACGGAGCGGGAACGTTCTGGGTCACGGCAAAACCTTGGCGACGAAACGAAAGACGGGGAAGGCAAGGTGGTCACGGCATGCAGCCGCAGCCTCTTGCTGCGGTTTTGATTCTAACACGGCCGCATCAGCGCCCCCGGCGCTGCGGGGCCTTGCCCGCCGCCCGCATGCAAGGCGAAAGACGCGCCGCGCCGCCGCGCGTCCGACAGGCGCTCAGGTCGAGAATTGCTTGACGCACTGACGCACTTGCGACCACTGCCGCCGGCTGACCGGCAGGCGTTCGGACAGCCCGCGCAGGATCGCCTGCCAGGCGGGTTCGCCGTCTTCGGCCGGTCCTTTCTCGAAACCGACGATGGCCTCGCGCGCGGCCAGGGCGTTGCGGTGCAGGCGAATGAAGCGCTCGCCGAACTCTTCCTCGAGCTGGGTGAGTGACTCGTCGAGCAGGTATTCGCGCACGACGGTGCGCGCCGCGACGTATTTGAGGTCGGCCTTGAGGTAGAGGATGTCGGCGAGCGGAACCAGCAGCAGCCGCCCGCGCTCGTGGCAGGGCAGGTGCGTGCGCACGCTGCCCGCCTGCCGCGCCACGCGCTCAAGCTGCTCAACCGCCGGCCGGCGCTGTTGCGCCTTGCGCAGGGCGTCGGCGAGGCGTTGCGCGCGCACCGGCTTGACGAGGTAATCGACGGCGTTGAGTTCGAAGGCCTGGACCGCGTAGGTGTCGTAGGCGGTGACGAAGACCACAGCCGGCGAAACGGGCAGATGCGCAAGGTGACGGGCGAACTCGATGCCGTCCATGCGCGGCATGCGGATGTCGACCAGAACGACGTCGACGGTCTGCTCGGCGGCCATCGCCAGCGCGGCCTCGCCATCGGCGGCTTCGCCGCAGGCGGTGTTGGGCAGCTCGGCAGACACATCGGCCAGCAGGTCGCGCAAGCGGCGGCGTGCCGGCGCCTCGTCGTCGACGATCAGGACACGCAGCGGTGGTGAGGACGGGACGGCTTCAGTCACGGGCAAGGCTCCGGCAAGGCAGGACGATGCGAACGCGGAATTCGCGCAGCCCGTCGGCACGCGTCGCTTCCTGCGTCTCCAGCCGGGCTTCCAGGTCATAGTACAACGCCAAGCGCTCGCGGATGTTGTCCAGCGCCATGTGGCTGCCCGCCGGGCCGCCCGGCCGCCCGGCCCGGCCGCCCGGCGGCGGCAACGGGTTGGTGACATCGAGGCGCAAGGTATCGCCTTCCCGGACGCAGCGGATCGACAGCAGGCCCGGTTGCCCGAGCGGTTCGATCCCGTGATAGACCGCATTCTCCAGCAGCGGCTGCAGCATCAGCGGCGGCACGAGGAGGGAAGCGGGCATGGCGTCGAGCGCCCACTCGACCTGCAGCCGCTCTCCCAGGCGCAAGGATTCGAGCGCCAGGTACTGCCGGCACAGGGCGATCTCGTCGGCCAGCGGCAGCAGTTCGCGATGATCGCGCATCAGGGCGCGGAACAGCTCGGCCAGCTCTTCGAGCGCCGCTTCGGCGCGGCGCGGCTCACTGCGGATCAGCGCCAGCACGGCATTGAGGCTGTTGAACAGGAAATGCGGCCGGATGCGCGCGGTCAGCGCCTGCAGGCGGGCTTCGCTCAGCGCCGGGGAGAAGGCGCGCGCGCGCAGCTCGAAATAGAGCAGCAGGGCCGCGGCCGGCAGCATGCCGGAGAACATCACGCGCAGACGGGCGTCGAGGCCGGCGGGGGCCAGACCAAGGCCGACCCACAGCTCCGCGTAGAGCCCGGTCGATACCCCCGCCAGCGCCAGGATCGCGGCCTGCGCCAGCCGCACCGGAAGACGCTGCAAGGGCGCGTGACACAGGGCGAGCAGGCACAGGTCGAAGAGCAGCACGGGCTGCACCCAGGCCGCCTGCTCGGCGAAGCGCTGCACCGCGTCGCTCAAGCCGCCGCCCTGTCCGAGCGCGACCGCGAAAGCCATCAGGTTCACGCCGAGCAACACGCGCAGCATGACACCGAAATTGCGGAAGTCGGGCACGGGAAGGCCGGCCGGGTTTTGCTTTATACTTGGCATCTCGTCCTCGGCAAGGTTCGCAAAGCTCAGACTCGCCGCCGCCCGGCGCCTGCGGTCGCCCCGACAGCCGGATCACGCGGGCGCTCCGTCGATGACAACCTCGTTCTGCCCGCCATTTTAGCCCACTGCCACGCATTCATCATGACTTCTGAGCACGCCCTTCCGCCCGCCGGCCAAGCCGACGCTCCCGCCCAATACACCTGGGCCGGCCGCTTCTCCGAACCAATGTCCGACCTCGTCAAGCGCTACACCGCGTCGGTCAATTTCGACCAGCGCATGTGGCGACAGGACATCCGCGGTTCGCTGGCGCACGCCCGCATGCTCGCCAAGCAAGGCATCATCGGCGCTCAGGACCTCGCCGACATCGAGCGCGGCATGGCGCAGATCGTGAGCGAGATCGAAAGCGGCCGCTTCGTCTGGTCGCTCGACCTGGAAGACGTGCACCTCAACATCGAGAAGCGCCTCACCGCCCTCGTCGGCGATGCCGGCAAGCGCCTGCACACCGGCCGTTCACGCAACGACCAGGTGGCGACCGACATCCGCCTCTACCTGCGCGATACGATCGACGCCATCCTCGTCCTCATCGGCGACTTCCAGAAGAGCCTGCTCGACCTGGCCGAGCGCGAGGCGGCGACTCCGATGCCCGGCTTCACCCACTTGCAGGTGGCGCAGCCCGTGACCTTCGGCCACCACGTCCTGGCCTGGTACGAGATGACCCGGCGCGATGCCGAACGCTTCGCCGACGTGCGCCGCCGCACCAACCGTCTGCCGCTCGGCGCCGCCGCGCTGGCCGGGACGACCTACCCGATCGACCGCGAATTCGTCGCCGCCGAACTCGGCTTCGACGGCGTCTGCGAGAACTCGCTCGACGCCGTCTCCGACCGCGACTTCGCGATCGAATTCTGCTCGGCCTGCGCGCTGCTGATGATGCATGTCTCGCGCATGTCCGAAGAGCTGGTGCTGTGGATGACGCCGCGCTTCGGCTTCATCCGCATCGCCGACCGCTATTGCACCGGCAGCTCGATCATGCCGCAGAAGAAGAACCCCGACGTCGCCGAACTCGCGCGCGGCAAGACCGGCCGCGTCTACGGCCACCTGACCGCCTTGCTGACCCTGATGAAAGGCCAGCCGCTGGCCTACAACAAGGACAACCAGGAAGACAAAGAGCCGCTGTTCGACGCCGCCGACACGGTCAGCGACACGCTGCGCATCTTCGCCGACATGATCCCGGGCATCAGCACCCGTCCCGAGAACATGCGCGACGCCCTGACCCAGGGCTACGCCACGGCCACTGACCTTGCCGACTACCTCGCCAAGAAAGGCCTGCCCTTCCGCGATGCGCACGAAGTGGTGGGCCTGGCCGTGCGCCGCGCCGAGGAACTCGGCGTCGACCTGCCACAGCTCTCGCTCGCCGAGCTGAAAACGTTCTCTCCGCTGGTCGAGGACGACGTCTATTCGGTGCTCACCGTGGAAGGTTCGCTCGCCCAGCGCGCGCACATCGGCGGCACCGCACCTGACACCGTGCGCGCGGCGATCGCCCGCGCACGCGCCAGAGGCTAACGCACCCCGGGGGCGCCATGGACAAGATCGGCAAATACTCGCTGATCCATGAAATCGGCCGCGGCGCCACCGCCACCGTCTATCTCGGGCACGACCCCTTCGCGCAGCGCGACGTGGCGATCAAGATCGCCACGCCCGCCGCCCTGCGCCACGCTGAACGCGGCACGCTCTACACCCACCTGTTCATGAACGAAGCGGCGCTGGTCGGCCGCCTCGTTCATCCGCACATCGTACAGATCTACGACGCGGTGGTCGCCGAGGAACTGTGCTACATCGTCATGGAATACGTTGCCGGCGGAACCCTCGAAGCCTGCTGCCACGCGCAAACGTTGCTCTCGCCTGAACGCATCGTCGAGATCGTCTTCAAGTGCTCGCGTGCGCTCGACTTTGCCTACCGCAGCGGCATCACCCACCGCGACATCAAGCCGGCCAACATCCTGTTTTCCGGCGACGACCCCAGCCGGGGCGAGATCAAGATTTCCGACTTCGGCGCCGCGCTGGTCGACGGCCCCGAGCGCACCCAGGTCACCGGCATCGGCTCGCCCGCCTACATGTCGCCCGAGCAGGTCAAGGAACTTCCGCTCGACCACCGCACCGACATCTATTCGCTGGGCGTGGTGATGTACCAGCTGCTCACCGGGCAACTGCCCTTCCAGGCCAGCTCGAACTACAGCATGGTCTACCAGATCATCAACAGCGAGCCGCTGCCCCCCTCGTCCTTGCGCACCGGCATCCCGCCGGTGATCGACGCCATCGTCGCGCGCGCGATGAGCAAGGACCTCGAAACGCGTTACGCGAGCTGGGCCGATTTTTCACACGACCTGGCGCAAGCCTTCCGGCAAAAACAGTTCGGCAGCAAGCGGCGCGGCTTCGCCGACACCGAGAAGTTTGACTTGCTGCGCGAGATGCCCTTCTTCGCCGACTTTGCCGACGCCGAAATCTGGGAAACCCTGCATTTCTCGCGCTGGAGCCGCGTCGCCCAAGGCGAGGCCATCCTGAACGACGGCGATGAGGGCGACTATTTCTGCTTTCTGGTCGAGGGCGAACTCAAGGTCACCAAGAACGGCCGCATCCTCAACCTGCTCACCGCCGGCGATTGTTTCGGCGAGATGGCAGTCATCGGCAAGGGGCCGCACCTACGCGGTGCCGACGTTGTTGCGCTCACCGAGGCCAAGATCGTGCGCGTCGACGGGGCCGCGCTGCAGCAGGCGTCGGAAACCTGCCGCATGCACTTCTATCAGGGCTTCCTCGAAGTCCTCGCCGCCCGGCTGGCGCTGGCCAACGCCCGCCTCGCGTCGGCCTGATTCCCATTACTGGCCGCAGCCCGGGGGCACGCCGTCCCAGCCGTTGAGGTTCTGGCGCTGCATGGTCGAGCGCACAAGCTTGCTGGTGCCGTCAAAGAGCACGTCGAAGAAGGCCTCCTGATTCCAGTTGTCGCAGAACAGCCACTCCCACACCAACTCGTCGCGCGCCTTGAAGTATTGCGTCCAGTGCGGCTGCGGCGGGCCGATCAGGCGCAGCACCTGCTCCTGCGTCATCCCCGGCTGGATGCGGGCGAACACCTCCGGCCGCAGCACCTTGTCGATGCGCAGCAGCTTGCCGTCCGGCCCGAGGTAAGCCATGAAGGTCTGCGTCCCGGCCGGGCCGCGCGGATACGCCAGCTGGACGCTGCCATCGGGCTCGAGCCAGCGCATCGCCGGCGCGCCCATCGTGGACACAACTTCGGGCTCGGTCGCCACCCCCGCCTTGAGCGAATAGCCGCTGTACGAAGCGCACCCGCCCAAAGCCAGTACAAATGCCACTGCCCCGACAAGCCGGCGCGCGCCGCCCGTCCCTTTAGCATCGTTCGTCATGTCTCTCTCCTTACTGCCGGCGGCCGCCCGCCAAACGCTCCAGTTCCGATTCTAGGCCAGCCTGCCGCATCGATGCCAAGCAAGTTTTGCTTCCCGCGCCCGAAACGATGTGCTAAATTAGAGTTTTCTAATATGCGTTAGGGAGAACACGATGAGCAAATCCTTCACCACCATCACCACCGACGTTTCCAAGGCCCTCGCCACGCTGCGCAAGGAAATCCCCGAAACCATGCAGGGCTTCGGGGCGATGTCCAAGGCCGCGCTCACGCCCGGCGCCCTGTCGGCACTCGACAAGGAACTGATCGCGCTGGCGATCGGCGTCTCCAGCCGCTGCGATGCGTGCATCGGCTTCCACGTCAAAACCCTGATCCGTCTGGGCGTCACCAAGGAACAGCTGATGGAAACGCTGGCCATCTGCACCTACATGGGCGGCGGCCCGACCCTGATGTATGCCGCCGAAGCGGTGCGCGCCTACGAGGAATTCACCGCTGGCAACGCGCCGACCGCCTAAATCCGGCGCCAAAAAGATCAAGCCGCCCGCAGGCGGCTTGTCCTCGGCGCGATTTCGAACTCAGTCCGGTGCGGCGATACCTTCGAGCAATTGCTTGAGCTCGCCGCTCTGGAACATCTCGCGCATGATGTCGCAGCCGCCGATGAACTCGCCGCGGATGTAGAGCTGCGGAATCGTCGGCCAGTCGGAGAAGACCTTGACACCTTCGCGGATGGCGCTGTCTTCGAGTACGTTCACGCTGAAGAAGAGCGGCAGGTTGCAGGCCTGCAGGATTTTCACGGCGGTGGCCGAAAAGCCGCACATCGGCGCCTGCGGGGTGCCCTTCATGTAAAGCACCACGGGGTGAGTGGTGACCTGTTCCTGGATGATGTCCTGCACGTCCATGTCTAACCTCGTTTATCAATCAAAGAGAAATCTTGCCTCGACCCGCGCGCCGGCACTCACGCCGGCGCGGGCCATCGGCCACCGCTGACCCGCTCGATGCCGGCGCCGTCGCGCCAGGAATCGACCTCGGTAAACCCCGCGGCCAGCAGCAAAGTGCGGGTTTTGACCGCCTGATCGTAGCCGTGTTCAATGCGCAGCGCGCCACCCGGCGTCAGGTGCGCGGCGGCGTGCGCCACCAGATGCGCGATGCAGGCCATCCCGTCGCCCCCGGAAACGCCGTCGGTGAGCGCCCCTTGCGGCTCGAAGGGCAGGCCGTCGCGCGTCAGGTGCGGATCGCCCGCCGCCACGTAGGGTGGATTGCTGACGATGAGATCGAAACACTCGCCAGCGAGCGGCGCGAACCAGTCGCCGGCGAGGAAACGCACCGTCGCGCCGAGCCGCGCCGCGTTGCTGCGTGCCACGTCAAGCGCCGCGGGCGAGATGTCGACCGCGCTCACTTCGGCATCGGGCCGCGTCAAAGCCAGCGTCACCGCGACGATGCCCGAACCGGTGCCGAGATCGACGAGGCGCGGCGCCGTCTTTCCGGCGATCGCCGCCAAGCCTTGTTCGACCAGCACCTCGGTGTCGGGGCGCGGGATCAGCACCGCGGGCGAAACCGCAAACTCGCGCCCGGCGAACCAGGCGCTGCCGAGCAGGTAGGCGAGAGGCTCGCCCGCTGCGCAGCGGGCCACGAGGTCGGCGTAGCGCACCGCCTCGTCCTCAGCCAGCACCGCATCGCCGCGCGCGATCAGCTCGGCGTGCGAACACGCACAGACGAGCAGCAGGAGCTCGCGCGCTTCGCGCCGGCCGATCTGCGGCGCCGCGTCGGCCAGGGCCTGCGCGCGGGAGAGGCTTGCAGTCATGCGTTGTCGGCCAGTGCCGCGAGCAGCTCGGCCTGATGTTCGGCAGTCAGGGCGCCGAAGACTTCGTCGAGGTCGCCGTCCATGATCATGTCGATCTTGTACAGCGTCAGGTTGATGCGGTGGTCGGTCACCCGCCCTTGCGGGAAGTTGTAGGTACGAATGCGCTCGGAACGGTCGCCGCTGCCGATCAGGCTCTTGCGCTCGGAGGCGATGCGCGCGTGCTGCTCGCGCTCCTGCATGTCGCGGATGCGCGCCACCAGCACCGACATCGCCTGCGCCTTGTTCTTGTGCTGCGAACGCCCGTCCTGGCATTCGACGACGATGCCGGTCGGCAGGTGCACGATGCGCACCGCCGAATCGGTCTTCTGGATGTGCTGGCCGCCGGCGCCGGAAGCGCGGAAGGTGTCGATACGGATGTCGGCGGGGTTGATCTGCACGGCCTCCAGCTCGTCAGCCTCGGGCATCACCGCGACGGTGCACGCCGAGGTGTGGATGCGCCCCTGCGACTCGGTCGCCGGCACCCGCTGTACGCGGTGCCCGCCCGACTCGAACTTGAGCCGCGCATAGACGCCCTGCCCGGAAATCCGGGCGATGACTTCCTTGTAGCCGCCCAGTTCGGACTCGTTGGCCGAGACGACCTCGACCTGCCAACGCTGGCGCTCGGCGTAGCGCGAATACATGCGGAAGAGGTCGCCGGCGAACAGCGCCGACTCGTCGCCGCCCGTGCCGGCGCGAATTTCGAGGAAGACGTTGCGCTCGTCGTTGGCGTCCTTGGGCAGGAGCTGCTTCTGCAGCTCGAGCTCCAGTCCGGGCAGGCGCGCTTCGGCGGCCTCGATCTCCAGCTCCGCCAGTTCCTTCATCTCGGGATCGGCCAGCATTTCGCGCGCCGTCGCGATGTCGGCCTCGGCCTGCTGCCACTCCTTGTACAGGGCGACCACCGGGCCAAGCTCGGCGTGTTCGCGCGTCAGCTTGCGGTACTGGTCCATGTCGCGCGTCGCCTCGCCGCTGGCCAGAATGCGGTCGAGTTCGTCGAGGCGGCCGACGAGGCTTTCAAGTTTGTCGCGGATGCTCTGTTTCATCGTGTCTTGGTCTATGGATTCGCGTTCTCGCCGCCGGCGGTTCGCCCGCGGCGCAAGGCACGGCGCTACTCGCCGTGGAGGCCGAAAAGGCGCCGGACGACGGCGTGCATTTCTTCGCGCCCGGCGTCGGACTGGCCGAGCGCCTGCGTCGGCGCGTGCAGAAATTTATTGGTCAGGCGTTGCGACAGCTGTTCGAGCACCGCTTCGGGCGCCTCGCCGCGCGCCAGTCGCTTCAAGGCGTGTTCGACCTCGTGCCGGCGGCTGCGCTCGGCGCCGTCGCGCAGGGCCCGGATCAGCGGCACCGACTGGCGGCTCTCGAGCCAACCGCAAAAGCTTTCGACCCGTGCGTGGACAATGCTCTCGGCGCCATCAACCGCCGTCTGACGCGCTTCCCGCCCCGATTCGATGACCTGGGCGAGGTCGTCGACGGTATAGAGGAAGACGTCGTCGAGTGCGGCGACCTCGACCTCGATGTCGCGCGGCACGGCGAGGTCGACCATGAACATCGGCCGCCGCCGACGCGCCCGTATTGCCCGCTCGACGAGCCCCAGGCCGAGGATCGGCAACTGGCTGGCGGTACAGGTCACCACGATGTCGAACTCGTGCAGCCGCTCACCGACCTCCTCGAGCCGGATCGCGGTGGCGCCGAAGCGCTCGGCCAGCGCCCGCCCGCGGTCGAGCGTGCGGTTGGCGACGACCAGCCGCTTGGGTTGCTGCGCCGAAAAATGCGCCGCGCACAGCTCGATCATCTCGCCAGCGCCGATGAACAGCACCTGCTGCTCGGACAAGCGCTCGAAGATGCGCCCCGCGAGGCGTACCGCGGCGGCAGCCATCGAAACGATGTTCTCGCCGATCGCCGTCGTCGAACGCACGTCCTTGGCCACCGAGAAGGCGTTCTGGAAAAGCTTGTCGAGCGTCACGCCCAAGGTCCCGGTCTCGCGCGCAATGCGCACCGCTTCTTTCATCTGACCGAGAATCTGCGGCTCGCCCAGGACCATCGAATCAAGCCCGCTCGCCACCCGGAAAGTGTGACGCACGGCTTCGCGCCCCGGATGAGTGTAGAGGTAGGGCGAAAAATCGCTGCCCGCCACCTGCCGGTAATCGGCGAGCCAGCGCACCGCGGCATCAGGCGTATCGCTCTGGCAGTAGATTTCGGTGCGGTTGCAGGTCGACAGGATCGCCGCCTCGTAGACCTGGCCGGAGCTCGCGAGGTCGGTCAAGGCGCGGCGCAACTCCTCGGTATGGAAGGCCAGCCGCTCGCGCACCGAAAGCGGCGCCGTGCGGTGATTCAGGCCGAGGGTGAGCAACGCCATGGGGGACAAATCGGGAGAGCGGACAAGGCGGCATTATATATCAGCACCTCGCGCGCCCTTTCGACGCCACGGAAAATGAACGCCAGGCAACGCTTACTCAGTGGCCGCTCGCCCGCACATCGCCGCAGGCAGCGACTTTGGCACAAAACCGCTACATCTAGTGCATAAGCACCAGAAAACCACTACCGGTAGTATTCTGCACTTGACCCGCCGCCGGCATCGCTTATAGACTCCCGCCTGTTGATGGTTCCCCGACCGGGGATTAAAAGGGAATCCGGTGCCCGGCCCCAAGCCAGAAATCCGGAGCTGCCCCCGCAACTGTCATCGGCGAGCGTTCCGCCTCTCCCTGCCACTGGATGCGTCCGGGAAGGCCGGCGGAACGCACCGACCCGAGAGCCAGGAGACCTGCCCCAACAACGTTCCAATCAATGAGGGGACGGGGTGTCCCTGACGAAAGGATGAACGTGTTGCGGCCGGTATCCGTACAAGTGGCGTCGCCCAGCGGGATCATCCCCCAGGGCAGCGTTCGCGTTCACGGCGCGCCGCTGCGCATGCCGGCCCCGCGGATTTCGACCACCTCGCCCGCCCATGCACGCAAGCGCCCGACCTCGGCCGAACCGAAGCGTCGAGCGCATACGCCCTGCCCCCAAAACACGGCGCAGGGCATCGGTTTTGTTTTTTGGATCAGCGTCACGGCCCTGCGGCTTCGCACGCCATGAAGGCGCTTCGACAATAGGAAGTTTCTATGCACACAGTACTCAAGCGCGACGGCACGAGCGCCGCTTTCGACATCATCAAGATCGCCACGGCCTGCCAGAAGGCGGCTTTGGCCGCGCGCGTCGACAATCCAAGCGCCCTGGCGCTGTCCGTCGCCGCTGAAGTCGAGAAGCGGTGCCGCCAGCACACCGACGCTGATGCGGTCCTGGACATCCCGACGATCCAGAAGTACGTCGAAAATGCCCTGATGCGCTCGCACCCCGAAGTCGCGCGCCTCTACATTGAGTATCGCCACGACCGCGACAGCATCCGCGTGCGCGGTTCGGCCCTACACGCCCAGCTCATGGGCCTCGTGGACAAGACCGATGAAGAAGCGGTGACGGAGAACGCCAACAAGGATGCCAACGTCTTCCCGGTAATGCGCGACCTGATGGCCGGCATCGTCTCCAAGCAGTTCGCCGGCAACTTCCTCGACAAGGACGTGCGCCAGGCGCACGAGAGCGGCGACCTGCACTACCACGACCTCGACTACTCGCCTTTCCTGCCATTCACCAACTGCTGCCTGGTCGATCTGAAGGGCATGCTGGAGCACGGCTTCCACCTGGGCAACGCCGGCATCGAAAGCCCGAAGTCCGTTGGCGTCGCCTGCGCCGTGACCGCGCAGATCATCGCCCAGGTCGCCAGCCATCAGTACGGCGGCACGACGATCCCGAACATCGACCAGACGCTCGCCCCCTACGTCCAGAAGACCTACGAGAAGAACCTCGAGATCGCCCGGCAATACAGCATCCCCGACCCCGAACGCTACGCGCGCGAGCGCACCGAGAAGGAAACCTACGACGGCATCCAGGCCTGCGAGTACGAGATCAACACCCTGTTCTCGTCCAACGGCCAGCAGCCCTTCGTCACCTTTTCCTTCGGCATGGGCGACAGCTGGCAAGCGCGCGCCGTGCAGCGCGCGATCCTGCAGGTGCGCATCAAGGGCATGGGCAAGGAAGGCATCACCCCCGTCTTCCCGAAGCTGGTGTTCTTCATCGAGGACGGGCTCAACCTCAAGCCCGGCGACCCGAACTACGACATCAAGCAACTGGCCCTGGAATGCGCCTCCAAGCGCATGTATCCGGACATCATCTCCGCCAAACTCAACCGGCAACTGACGGGATCGAGCGTCCCCGTGTCGCCGATGGGCTGCCGCAGCTTTCTGTCCGCATGGCAGGACGAAAACGGCCGCGAAGTGCTGGACGGACGCAACAACCTCGGCGTGGTCAGCATCAACCTGCCGCGGATCGCCATCGAGGCGCGGCAGAACGAAGCGCGCTTCTTCGAACTCCTCGACGAACGCCTGACGCTGGCACACAAGGCCTTGATGACCCGCATCCGGCGCCTCGAAGGCGTGAAGGCCAACATCGCGCCCATCCTCTACACCGAGGGCGCCTTCGGCGTACGCTTAAAGCCCGACGATGAGATTCTCGACCTCTTCCGCAACGGCCGCGCCTCCATCTCGCTGGGCTACATCGGCCTGCACGAAGTCGCGCTGCTGATGTCCGGCGGCGAGCATCCCTTCGACAACCCCGTGCTGCAGGACTTCCTGCGTCGCGTCGTCAGCCACCTCGCCACCACCGCGCGGCGCTGGAAGCGTGAATCGGGCTGGGGCTTCTCGCTCTACTCGACCCCCAGCGAATCGCTCTGCCACCGCTTCTGCAAGCTCGACACCGCGCGCTACGGCGAAATTCCCGGCGTCACCGACAAGGGCTACTACACCAACTCCTTCCACCTGGACGTGGCGCGCAAGGTCAATCCCTTCGAAAAGATCCAGTACGAAAAGGGCTACTCCGACTCGGCCTCGGGCGGCCACATCTCCTTCGTCGAACTGCCCAACATGCGCCACAACCTCAAGGCGCTGGAGCGAATCTGGGACCACGCCATCGAGCACGTGCCTTACTTCGGCACCAACACCCCGGTGGACTCCTGCGGCCAATGCGGCTTCATGGGCGAAGCGCTCGCCACCGCCGAAGGCTTCACCTGCCCCGACTGCGGCAACCGGGACAGCGCCAGCCTCTCGGTGACCCGCCGGGTCTGCGGCTACCTCGGCAGCCCCAACGCGCGCCCCTTCAACGCCGGCAAACAGAAGGAAGTGATCCGCCGCGTCAAGCACCTCGCCCAAGGCGCCGCCTCAGAAGAGAGCATCACCGAGGCTGACCAGGAGCAGCCCGAAGCCCTGCCGGCATGAACTACGACCGCTACTACGCCTGCGACGTGGTCAACGGCGAAGGGCTGCGGCTCACCCTGTTCGTCACCGGTTGCGCGCACGCCTGCCCCGACTGCTACAACCGTAGCACCTGGGACCGGCGTGCCGGCCAGCCCTTCACCGAAGCGATCCGCGACCGCATCCTCGACCTCTGCGCCGAACACGACGGGCTGAGTCTCTCCGGCGGCGATCCGCTGTTCCCCGCCAACCGCACCGCGGTCGCCGACCTGTGCCGCCGCTTCAAGCAGCGCTACCCGGACAAAGACATCTGGCTGTGGACCGGCTACCGCCACGAAGAAGTCCAGCACCTGCCGCTGCTGCAAGACGTCGACGTCCTGATCGATGGCCCTTACCTGAAAGACCTGCCGACCACAAAACCCTGGCGCGGCTCCGACAACCAGCGCCTGATCCGGCTGGCGAGCGGCGAAACGATTTAGCGGACGGGCAGGCAGATGCGCTGAGCGCACTGCTGCCATATCCGGCCCTAGAAACGAAAAGGCCGTCGAACCTTGCGGATCGACGGCCTCTTGAATTTGGTGGTGATGGGCAGAATTGAACTGCCGACCTATGGGTTATGAATCCATCGCTCTAACCAACTGAGCTACATCACCTTGAAGGCGCGGAATTATAGGGGGCCGTCGCGAGCCGGTCAAGCGCTTCGGAGAGCTCACCGCTCGAACTACCCGGCGGCTTGCGCTAACCCCATGCGGCAACGCGGTTTTTCTCACCGCACGAGGGACATATCGGAATGCCGCGGGCGGGTCCGGTCTGCTTTATAATGCCGCCATGCCGATTCCTTCATCGCTCATCGCGTCCGTCGTCAGCGCCGTCATCGAGGCTGCGATGCAGAACGCTTCGCCCGAGGCCGCCGCACAGCTCGAATTGTATGCCGCGCAGCGGGCCCTGCCGCCCGATGCCAAAATCGGGGTGATGCAGCCGCCGCCCGGCGACGGCACGGTGATGATCGACGGCAAGCTCCTGGCCCTCTCGCCGGTGTCGCAGTTCCGCAATCGGCAGAACCTGATCATCATGCCGATGTCCATCCAGGGCAAAAACGACGTGGTCTTCCTCACCGACGCCTCGGGCGCCGTGCACCGCGTCTGGATGCTGCAGCCCACCGAAGCCACCACCTACCCGCAAAAGAAATAGCAGAGCAATTCAATGGCAAAAAAACTGTTCATCCGCACCTTCGGGTGCCAGATGAACGAGTACGACTCGGACAAGATGGCCGACGTGCTCGCCGCTTCTGAAGACATCGTCAAGACCGACACCCCCGACGACGCCGACATCATTCTCTTCAATACCTGTTCGGTGCGCGAGAAGGCGCAGGAGCGCGTGTTCCACGACCTCGGACGGGTCCGCCTGCTGAAGAAGGAAAAACCCGGCCTGATCATCGGCGTCGGCGGCTGCGTCGCCAGCCAGGAAGGCGAGGCCATCGTGGCCCGCGCGCCTTACGTCGACGTCGTTTTCGGCCCGCAGACCCTGCACCGCCTGCCGCAGCTGATCGCCGACCGGCGCGCCGCTGGCCGGCCGCAGGTCGACATCTCCTTCCCCGAGATCGAGAAGTTCGACCACCTGCCGCCGGCCAAGGTCGAGGGCGGCGCGGCCTTCGTCTCGATCATGGAAGGCTGCAGCAAGTTCTGCACCTATTGCATCGTGCCCTACACCCGTGGCGAGGAGGTCTCTCGCCCCTTCGACGATGTGCTGACCGAAGTCGCCGGCCTCGCCGCACAGGGCGTCGGCGAAGTCACCCTGCTCGGCCAGAACGTGAACGCCTACCGCGGCGCCATGGCCGGCAGCGAAGAGAAGGCCGACCTCGCCCTGCTGATCGAATACATCGCCGAGATTCCCGGCATCGAGCGCATCCGCTACACCACCTCGCACCCGCGCGAGTTGTCGCAGCGCCTGATTGACGTCTACGCCCAAACGCCCAAGCTCGTCTCGCACCTGCACCTGCCGGTGCAGTCGGGCTCGGACCGCGTCCTCGCAGCGATGAAGCGCGGCTACACGGCGCTCGAGTTCAAGAGCCTGGTGCGCAAGCTGCGCGCAGCGCGCCCCGACCTCTCCCTGTCCTCCGACTTCATCGTCGGCTTCCCCGGCGAGACCGCCGAGGATTTCGAAAAGACGATGAAGCTGATCGAGGACGTGCGTTTCGACGCCTCCTTCTCCTTCATCTACAGCCCGCGCCCCGGCACGCCGGCGGCCGAACTGGCCGACGACACCCCGCCCGAGGTGAAGCTCGAACGCCTGCAACGCCTGCAGCAGCGCATCGACGCCTTCGCGCAGGAGGTTTCGCAGGCCATGGTCGGCAGCGTGCAACGCGTGCTCGTCGAAGGCCTCTCGAAAAAGGACGAACGCGAACTCGCCGGGCGTACCGACAACAACCGCATCGTCAATTTCGAAGGACAGGCACGCCTCACCGGCCGCTTCGTCGACGTGCGCATCACCGCCGCGTTGCCGCACTCGCTGCGCGGCGAAATCGTCACCCGCGAATCATGAACACCAAGGCGCCGCCAAAACCCAAGGCCGTGGACCTGCTCCTCTCGCCGGTCCACAACACCCAGCTAGCCAACCTGTGCGGCGCCCTCGACGAAAACCTGCGCCAGATCGAAACCGCGCTCGACGTGACCATCGCCCGCCGCGGCGAGCGCTTCACCATTCGCGGCGAGCGCAGCCAGACCGCGCTGGCCTCGGAGGCGCTGCAGACCTTCTACGCCCGCGCCAAGGCCTCGCTCACCGTCGACGAAATCCAGCTCGGACTGATCGAACTCATCAATCGCCCCGGCCGGCATGATGCCGCCGCTCCCGGCCATTCGCCGGCGCTGATGACGCGCAAGTCCGACCTGCACGGCCGCACCCCGCGCCAGGTCGAGTACCTCAAGCAGATCCAGGAACACGACATCACCTTCGGCACCGGCCCCGCCGGCACCGGCAAGACCTACCTCGCCGTGGCTTCGGCGGTCGACGCCTTCGAGCGCGAGCTGGTGCAGCGCATCGTCCTCACCCGCCCGGCGGTCGAGGCCGGCGAGCGCCTAGGCTTCCTCCCCGGCGACCTGGCGCAGAAGGTCGACCCTTATCTACGCCCGCTCTACGACGCGCTCTACGACCTGATGGGCTTCGACAAGGTGGCCAAGCTCTTCGAGCGCGGCGCAATCGAAATCGCCCCGCTCGCCTACATGCGCGGACGCACGCTGAACCACGCTTTCATCATCCTCGACGAGGCGCAGAACACCACGCCCG
>NZ_JASDTF010000042.1:0-43975 GCF_041441355.1 Propionivibrio sp. | reverse complement strand
CCCGCTGACCGCTTCTGCTGACGCTTCTTACACCACGTCCCGGGACACGATCTGGGTTTGTCGTATTTTTTGCGCGTTTCCGCGCATGTGATGGGTTGAGGTTTGGCGAGAGGTCGGTGCTTGTTTGCCTGCGATTGGGAATTTTTCTCAATAAACCTCAGCGCGGCCGTTTTGTCCCTCGGTCACAGGGGCTCGGATGGTAGAATGCGCGCCATTTCCAACAGTTCAAACTTTACGAGAGCTTATGTTTTCGCGTTTCATGCCCAAAGAGGGCCAGTTTTTCGAACTTTTCAACGCGCATGCCGAGCAGATGGCGATTGCGAGCGAGGCCCTGGTGGACCTGATGAATGCGCGCAATGCTTCGGAGGACGAGGCGGCACGTCATCGCGAGGTGATCGACAAGGCGGAGAAGACCGCCGATTCGATCACCCATGAGACGATGCGGCAACTGCACACCTCGTTCATCACGCCGCTCGACCGGGAAGAAATTCACCAGCTTTCGACCGGCCTCGATGACATCATCGACCTCGTGCAGGACGTGGCCCACACGGTCAATCTTTACAACGTGCGCCACATCACCGCCGAAGCCGTGAATCTGAGCGTGCTTTGCCGTTCCTGCTGTGAGCGCGTGCGTGCAGCGGTGCAACTGCTGACGTCGATGGACAACGGGCCGCAGATCCTCAAGATCTGCCACGAGGTCGATCAACTCGAGTCGGCGGCCGACCGTGAAATGCGCAGCGCCATGTCCAAGCTCTTCCGCGAGGAGCCGGATGTCCGCGAACTCATCAAATACAAGGCCATTTACGAGCTGCTCGAGGTGGTGACCGATCGCTGCGAGGATGTGGCCAACATCATCGAAGGCATCGTGCTCGAGAATTCCTGAGCGGCGCAGCATGGATACTCTGAATTTCAGCCTGGGCGTGCTGGTGTTTCTGGTGGCCCTGGCCCTGGTCTTCGATTTCATGAACGGTTTCCACGATGCGGCGAATGCCATCGCCACCATCGTGTCGACCCGTGTCATGCGTCCGCAGCACGCTGTGTTGCTGGCGGCTTTCTTCAACTTCATCGCGATCCTGGTCTTCCAGCTCAAAGTGGCGACGACCGTCGGCAAAGGGACGATCGATCCCTCGGTGATCGACCACTACGTCGTGTTCGGTGCACTGGTCGGCGCCATCGCCTGGAACGTGATCACCTGGTATTACGGCATCCCGTCCTCGTCGTCGCATGCGCTGATCGGTGGCCTGGTCGGTGCGGCGGTCGCCAAGTCGGGCTTCGACTCGCTGATCCCTTCCGGGCTCATCAAGACGATCTCGTTCATCCTGGTCTCGCCGATGCTCGGCATGTTCCTCGGTTCGCTGATGATGCTGCTGGTCGCCTGGACTTGCCGGCGCGTTGCTCCGCACACCATGGACACATGGTTCCGCCGTCTGCAGTTGGTTTCCGCTTCGCTCTATAGCCTCGGGCACGGGGGCAACGATGCGCAGAAGACGATGGGCATCATCTGGATGCTGCTGATCGCTTCGGGCATGCTGCACTCGGGTGACGCGCTACCCAGTTGGGTGGTGATTTCGTGCTATGCCGCAATCGGGGCAGGCACGATGTTCGGCGGCTGGCGCATCGTCAAGACGATGGGGCAGAAAATTACTCACCTGAAACCCGTCGGCGGTTTCTGCGCCGAGACGGGTGGGGCGATGACGCTGTTCCTCGCCACCGCGCTGGGGATTCCGGTGTCGACGACGCACACCATCACCGGAGCCATCGTCGGTGTCGGTTCGACGCGCAAGAAGTCTTCGGTGCGCTGGGGCATCGCCAGCAGCATCGTCTGGGCCTGGGTGCTGACGATCCCCTGCAGCGCGGTGATTGCCGCGGTGTTCTGGTACATCGGGCGCTTCATCCTCTAGTCGGCGCCCTGCGGCGGGCTCAGCCCGCCGTTTCGAGTCGTTTCCCGGCGTTCCGGCCTCAGGCCGGAATGTCCGGAACGAGCATCCCCTCAAGGTGGTGGATCTTGTCCTTGAGCATCAGCTTGCGTTTTTTGAGCCGGTGGATCAGGAGCTGGTCCTGATTCGGCAGCGGCGTCGCGGCCAGATGCTCGATGATCAGGTTCAGGTCGCGGTGTTCGACGCTCAGCTCGTTGAGCGTCGCGCGGGCGTTTGCGATTTCCTCTTCGGTCAGGATCATTCCGGCGGTCCTCGTGCGTGATGCCTGCGTGGTTGCTTGCGACGCGCCTGCAGGCTCGGCGCGTCGAGGACATGGTAGGCCTGCGGGCGGGAAAAGACAACGTCGGACGGTGGTAGATAAAATGCTATGATCATTTGCTCTGCGGCGTGGGATTGGGGGGCAAAGAGGGCGCAACATGGCGCCCTTCGCGTTTGCGCTTAGAATGAGGGCGTTGCCTGACAGACTCCGGGAGTGCCGCCATGCCGCCATACGTCATTGTTTCGTTCGATCCGCAGACGGAGTTCCGCTTCCCGCTTGAGGCGGGCGCCTTGGTGGGTGGGGCGTCCGAGGGAGCTCGGCGCTGGTTCGAGCGGGAATACTCAGCGCTGGGCGTCGAGCCTGGCAGCCCACTCGGCAAGGTGCTGGTGATCGACAAAATTCTCGACGTTGCCCGGCACGGGGGCGCACGGCGCTTTGCCGACGACCCTGCCTGGGGTGAACGTTTCGCCCTGAATACAGCGCTGGCCTTGGGCCGCCAGGTGATCCGCGTCGATGTTGCGGCCGACGCCATCGAGTATTGAGATTCCCCGCGCAAGACGTTGAAAACCCATGAACAAGGCTTTTACCCGCGAAAACGACGGCGATGAGGACGAGGACGCCGATGGCGGCACTCCGTTACCACCTTTGCCGCAGGGCGCCCGTAACTACATCACGCCCGGCGGCTACGCGCGCCTGAAGGACGAGCTCGATCATCTGTTGCGGCGGGAGCGACCGCACATCGTCGAGGTGGTGCATTGGGCGGCATCGAACGGCGATCGCTCGGAAAACGGCGATTACCTCTACGGCAAGAAACGCCTGCGCGAGATCGACCGCCGCATCCGCTTCCTGGGCAAGCGCCTGGACCTTGCCGAGGTCGTCGATCCGGCGCGCCAGGACAACACCGGCCAAGTCTTTTTCGGCGCGACGGTGACCGTCAGCGACGCCGAGGGCGAAGAGACGACTTATCAGATCGTCGGCGTCGACGAGACCGACTTCGCCCGCAACCGTATCAGCTGGGTCTCGCCGCTGGCACGCGCGTTGTTGAAGGCGCGCGAGGGTGACCTCGTTCGTTTCCAAAGTCCGGCCGGCTGGCGGGAGATCGAGGTGGTCGAGATCGACTACCGCGCGATCGAGGACTGAGCCCAATTCCATTTTCGGCCGATGACTTGATCGGCTGCACTGTGCGGGCTTGAAAGCCTGCCGTGCGCCCCCATATCCCACGACATCGACCGTTCCCGCCTTGGCGGGCCGGCGCCGGCGATTGCCACCTGCCCCCTGATCTATCCATCGATGGAGCTTAAATGAGCGCAAACAAGGAAACCCTGGGCTTTCAGGCCGAGGTCAAGCAACTCCTGAACCTGATGATCCACTCGCTGTACAGCAACAAGGAAATCTTCCTGCGCGAGCTGATCTCCAATGCTTCCGACGCCTGCGACAAGCTGCGCTTCGAGGCGCTCAACAACGCCGCGCTGTACGGCGATGATGGCGAACTCAAGATACGCCTTGCCTTCGACAAGGACGCGCGCACGATCACGATTTCGGACAACGGCATCGGCCTTTCGCGCGAAGAAGCGGTCGAGCACCTCGGCACCATCGCCAAGTCCGGCACGCGTGAGTTCTTCGCGGCGCTGACCGGCGACCAGGCCAAGGATGCGCACCTGATCGGCCAGTTCGGCGTCGGGTTCTACTCCTCCTTCATCATCGCTGACAAAGTGACGGTGATCTCGCGCCGCGCCGGTCTGGATGCAAACCAGGCGGTGCGCTGGGAGTCCGCCGGCGAGGGCGATTTCTCGGTCGAAATGGTCGAGAAGGCCGGGCGTGGCACCGATGTGATCCTGCACCTGCGCGCGGAGGAGGACGAATTCCTCTCGGCCTGGAAGCTCAAGCAGATCGTGCGCAAGTATTCCGATCACATCACCCTGCCCATCGTCATGAAGGGCGAGAAGTGGGACGAGGAGAAGAAGGAACAGGTCGCCACCGACGAGGATGAGACGATCAACCAGGCCTCGGCCCTGTGGGCGCGGCCGAAGTCGGAGCTTTCCGATGAGCAGTACAAAGAGTTCTACAAGCACGTCGCGCACGACTTCGAGGACCCGCTCGCCTACGTGCACGCCAAGGTCGAGGGCAAGCAGGAATACACCCAGCTCCTCTACGTGCCGCAGCGCGCGCCCTTTGACCTGTGGGACCGCAATGCGCGCCACGGCGTCAAGCTTTACGTGCGCCGCGTGTTCATCATGGACGACGCCGAGCAGCTGATGCCGCTCTACCTGCGCTTCGTGCGCGGCATCGTCGATTCGAACAGCCTGCCGCTCAACGTCTCGCGCGAGATCCTGCAGGAGTCCAAGGACATCGAAGCGATCCGCGGCGGTTGCGTGAAGAAGGTGCTGGGCATGCTCGAGTCGCTGGCCGACAGCGAGGACGATGCCGAGAAGGCGAAGTACGCCCAGTTCTGGGGCGAGTTCGGCCGCGTGCTCAAGGAAGGCGTCGGCGAAGACCCCGCCAACAAGGCGCGCATCGCCAAGCTGCTGCGCTTTGCCTCGACGCACGGCGACACTGCGGAGGAAGCCGTTTCCCTCGCCGACTACGTTTCGCGCATGAAGGACGGCCAGGACAAGATCTACTTCGTCACCGCCGAGACCTTCACCGCCGCCAAGAACAGCCCGCACCTCGAGATCTTCCGCAAGAAGGGCATCGAAGTGCTGCTCCTCTCCGACCGGGTCGACGAGTGGGTCACCGGCCACCTCACCGAGTTCGAGGGCAAGACCCTGCAGTCGGTGGCCAAGGGCGGGCTGGACCTCGGCACGCTGGAGGACGAAGCCGAGAAGAAGGAAGCCGAACAGGCCGCCGACGAGTACAAGGAGCTGATCGAGAAGATCAAGACCTCGCTTGGCGAGAAGGTGAAGGACGTGCGCGTCACGCACCGCCTGACCGATTCGCCGTCCTGCGTCGTCGCCGACGAGCACGACCTGGGCGGTAACCTGGCGCGCATTCTCAAGGCGGCCGGCCAGAAGGCGCCGGAGATGAAGCCCATCCTGGAGATCAACCCCAAGCACCCGGCGGTGCAGCGCTTGAAGTACGAGGAAACGCATTTCGCCGATTGGGCGCACCTCCTGCTCGAGCAGGCGACGCTGGCCGAAGGCGGTACGCTCGAAGACCCGGCCGGGTTCGTGAAGCGCATCAACGCGCTGATGCTTGAGTTGTCCGCGAAGTAAGCGCGGAGCCTACACGCGCGCCGCGAGGTGCGCCGGGCGCGGCGGGTCCGGTACGGGCCACGCCGCGCTTTTTTCATGAGCGACCGGGAGTGATTATCCTGTGGCGATGAACGCAAAAAACAGCGACTTGCTCACCGGCCTGCCGCCGATCCTCGATGCCGGGGTCGAGGTGGTCGTGCTCGGGAGCTTTCCCTCGCCGGCTTCGCTCGCGGCGCAGCAGTATTACGCGCATCCGCAGAACCAGTTCTGGCGGCTGATGGGCGAGTTGCTCGGTGAGCCGCTCGCCGGCCTGCCGTACGCCGGGCGTTGCGCCGTGCTGCTGCGGCATCGCGTCGGGGTGTGGGACGTCTATCGCCATTGCCGCCGCGAAGGCGCGCTCGATGCAGCGATCGAGGACCCCGAACTCAACGATTTTGCAGCCCTGAGGCGCGCTGCGCCGCAGCTTGGAAGCGCCGTCTTCAATGGCCTGGAGGCCGGCCGCAGCGCCCGCCGATTGGCGCTCCTGGGCCTGCATACCGCGGTCGTGCCGTCGACCAGCCCGGCCTACACCTTGCCTTTCGCGCGCAAGCTCGAGCGCTGGTGCGCGCTGTGGCCGTCCGCTCCAGGCGAGTCCTTTAGCGCTGGCGACTCCCCGGCCACTGGCCGTCGCGCTTGAGGTGGTGGAGGATGCTGGCGGTGAGCTTGGTCGGGTCGATCGGCTTGGCGATGTGCCCGAGCATCCCGGCGGCGAAGCATTTGTCGATTTCCTCGCTGAACGCGTGCGCGGTCTGACCGATGATCGGCAAACCCGGCGCCATCGTCAGGATGCGCCGGGTGGCCTCGTAACCGTCCATGCGCGGCATCTGCACGTCCATCAGGATCAGGTCGTAAGCCGCTGAGCCGTCGTCGCGGATGCGGGTGACCGCGTCTTCACCGTTGGCGACGGTGATTACCTCGGCGCCTTCCTCACGCAGATTGTGTTCGAGCACCATCTGGCTGGTGGCATCGTCTTCGGCGATGAGGATGCGCAAGCCGCGCAGCGGCCGCGCGTGCCGTTCGGCGCGGGCGTCGTCCGCGGGCGTTTCGGGCGTAGCGGCGGTGGGCTGCCAGGGAACGTAGGGAATGCGGAAGGTGAACACGCTGCCGTGTTCCGGGTGACTTTGGACTTCGATCGTCCCACCCATCAGTTCGAGCAGCCGGCGGCAGATGGCCAAGCCCAGGCCGCTGCCGTCGTACCGCCGGGTCAGCGAGGCGTCGACTTGATGGAAGGGGTCGAACAGGCGCCCGAGTTCCGCGCTGGCGATGCCGATGCCGGTGTCGGCAACGCTGAAGGCGAGTTGATCGCCCTGGCGTGCGACGCTCAGTCGCACTTCGCCGCGTTCGGTGAACTTCACGGCGTTGCTGAGCAGGTTGAGCAGGATCTGGCTGATCCGCTGCGGATCGCTCAGGCAGCGCTGCGGCAGGTCGGCGGCGAAGTCGAGGGCGAGGCTGAGGTGTTTGGCCGCAGCGCGTTCGCCGACGAGTTCGAGGGCGTGCTCGACGACTTCGCGCAACACCGTCTCGCGTGCCACGATGCGCAGTTTTCCGGCCTCGAGTTTGGAAAAATCGAGCACGTCGTTGACCACCACCAGCAGGCGTTTGCTCGAACTCAGAATCTTCTCGAAGGCCCGGTAGGCCTGCTCGGTATCGGTGAAGGTCCGCAGGCCGATCTGGGCGAAGCCGATGATGCCGTTGAGCGGGGTGCGGATTTCATGGCTCATGTTGGCCAGAAATTCGCTCTTGACCCGGGCCAACTGCTCGGCTGCGGCGATGGCGCGCTCGCGGGCCAGGGCGGCGGCCCGCTGGGCACTGATGTCGACGAAGGAAATGACGGCTCCGTTGGGCTGGCCGTCGGCGGTGGTGGGGTGAACAGCGTACATCACCGGGACAGGGTGACCGTCGCTGTGCCAGAACACTTCGTCGTCGACGCGGGTTTCACGCCCGAGGCCAAGCGAGCGGTGGGCGCCGCAGTCTTCGATCGGGTACGGGCTGCCGTCGGCGCGATGGTGGTGAAACAAGGCGTGCGAACAGCGTCCGATGGCCGCTTCGGCCGCAAGGCCGAGCATGCGGCAGGCGGCGGGATTGATGAAGGTGATCTTGCCGGCGGCATCGATGCCGTAAACACCGTCCGCCGTCGAATTGAGAATCTGGCTGGCGCGGGCTTCGGTCTGCAGCAGGGCCGCAGTGCGCAGTTGGACGAGTTCGGCGAGGTGGCGACGGTGTTGTTCGAGTTCGGCGTCGATGCGCTTGCGCTCGGTGATGTCGCGCGCCGAGCCGACGGTGCCGATGACTTCGCCGTGTTCGTTGTAGAACGGCGATTTGTGCACCTCGAAGTAGACCGGTTTTCCGCGCAGGTTGCCGTATTCCTCGAAGACCGAAGGCTTGCCGAATTGCAGGGTCAGCGCATCGCTGTCCTGGCAGCATTCGCCGAAGGTGTGCCAGTTCGGGTCTTCGGGGTGGGAGGCGCGTTCGCGGCGGGCAAAGAAGAGGTCGGTCTTGCCGATCGGTTCTTCGATGTCCTGGGCAAACAGCAGATGCTCGCAAATCGCCTTGTTGGCGAACAGGTAGCGTTTGTCGAGGCCCTTGGCCCAGATCATGTCCGGAACGTTGTCGCACAGGAGGCGCAATAGCGCGGCCAGGCGGCGCGATTCGGCCTCGGCTTTGCGCAAAGCCTCCTCCATCGCTTTGCGTTCGGTGATGTCGTGGCCGATGCCGAGCACCCCGATCAGCGTGCCGTGTTCGTCGTACATCGGGGCTTTCGTGGTCTCCAGGCATTCGCGGTGGCCGTCGTCGGCAAAGCTGATCCACTCCTCGTTGCTCAGGGTAGCATCGCGTTCGAGCGTCAGGCGGTCGTGCGCACGGAAAAAGTCAGCCTGTTCGCGGTCGATGAAGTCGTAGTCGGTGCGGCCGACGATCGCCTCCTCGGTGGTGCCGAAGAATCGTTCGAAACGTCCGTTGCATGCCAGATAAACGCCGTCGGGGTTCTTCAGCCAGACGAGGTCGGGCAGGTGTCGGAACAAGGTGTGCAGTTGCGCGCGGGCCTGGGCGTTGGCGGTGGCGTACTGGTCGGCGATGCGTTTGCTTTCGTCGAGGCGGCGGTTGCTTTCGCGCAACTGCCGTTCCGAGGCCTGCAAGCGTTCGTAGGCGAACGCGGTGTCGAGGGCGGCGGCGAGCCGCCCGGCGATCGTGGGCAGATGCGTCAGCAGGGCCGGCGAGGGGGCGTGCTGCGCCGAGGGGTAAACGACGAGCAGGCCGGCGTCGGAAAGCGGCAGCAGGATGCAGCCCTCGGGCGCGTCATCGTTGCCGGCGTTGGTGATGCGGCAGGCTGCGTTGCGCTCAAGGTGTTGCGCAAACGGGTGCGCGTTCGGGATGCGACCGGCGACGTCGAGCGCGGCAGGCTCCGCGGCCAGCAGCAGGAGGTCGCCGCCGCGGAGCGTCGCGTCGTGGGCCGCGTCGCGCCACCAGAGGGCGGCGCCGTCGAGAGCACAGAGGGGGACGAAGGCAGCGAGGAAGTCGCGCGCCGTCACTCGCGCGTCAGGCGTGTGCCCGATGGCCATGAGCAGGGCGTGGAGGATGCTGCGGTCGACCTCGGAAAGCGGACTGGTCTGTTCGTTCATGGCCGGCGGGTGGGGCGGCGACGGAGGTGGCAGCGGATGCTCATGAGCGCTCCGAAAGCGGCGGGATGTTTCATTGTATATGCCCGTGCGACGTCGACATGGGCGGTTTGGGGTGCATGCGAGCTTCGGGAGACGGGGCTGTGGCGGTGGCGATACGCCCGTTCGGCATTGAGGCCCGGCTTCCATGTCGGGTATAGTCCGGGGATTCTGTCGCTGGAACGTGCACATGCCAAAGAACGCTGCGAGCGTCGCGCCCGAGCACCGATTGACCATCGCCGAGGTGCTCGGTCTGTTGGTGAACGACGGGCTGGTGGAGAAGGCCGATGCCGATGCCTTGATTGCCGAAAGCCGCTTAAAGCGCCTGGTCGTCCATCCGCTGGCCGTGGTCGCCGAGCAGAAATGGAAGTCGCTGCAGCCACCGCATCGCCCCCTCGACCTTGAGGCGCTGGGCGAATGGCTGGCGGCCAAGATCGAGCTCGAGTATTTCCACATCGATCCGCTGAAAGTCGACTTCACCGCCGTCACCGATGTGATGTCGAGCGCTTATGCGACGCGTTTCGGCATCCTGCCCGTGCAGGTAAATGCGCGCGAGATCGTCGTCGCCACCACCGAGCCCTTCCTGCGCGAGTGGGAGAAGGAGATCGCCGGGATCGCCAAGAAGTCGATCCGCCGGGTGATCGCCAACCCGCTCGACGTGGCACGCTACCTCGTCGAGTTCTACAACCTGGCGCGCTCGGTCAAAAAGGCGGCGCAGATGGGCGGGCAGGCCGCCGGGCTGTCGTCGTTCGAGCAGCTCGTTGAACTGGGGCGCAGCAACCGCCAGTTCGACGCCAACGACCAGCACATCGTCAACATCGTCGACTGGCTGTGGCAGTACGCCTTTGAGCAGCGCGCCAGCGACATCCACATCGAGCCGCGACGTGAAGTCGGGATCGTGCGCTTCCGCATCGACGGCGTGCTGCATCAGGTCTATCAGATCCCGATGAGCGTGATGGCGGCGATGGTCAGCCGGATCAAGATTCTCGGGCGCATGGACCTCGTCGAGAAGCGAAGGCCGCAAGACGGTCGGATCAAGACCCGCACCGCCGATGGCCAGGAGGCCGAGCTGCGCCTGTCGACCCTGCCTACCGCCTTCGGCGAAAAGCTGGTGATGCGCATCTTCGACCCCGAGGTTCTGGTGCGCAATTTCTCCGAGCTCGGGTTCACTGACGACGACAAGGCGCGCTGGCAGACGATGTCGGGCGCACCGAACGGCATCGTGCTGGTGACCGGGCCGACCGGCTCGGGCAAGACGACGACGCTCTACTCGACGCTCAAGC
Source organism: Propionivibrio sp. (assembly GCF_041441355.1). GTDB lineage: Bacteria > Pseudomonadota > Gammaproteobacteria > Burkholderiales > Rhodocyclaceae > Propionivibrio. The sequence goes on along the minus strand of NZ_JASDTF010000042.1, from coordinate 33,613 downwards.
AGCTGGCGACGCCGGAAGTGAATGTGTGCACGATCGAGGACCCGATCGAAATGATCGAGCCCTCGTTCAACCAGATGCAGGTGCAGACGGCGATCGACCTGGGCTTTGCCGAAGGCGTGCGCGCGCTGATGCGGCAGGACCCGGACATCATCATGGTCGGCGAAATCCGCGACCTCGAAACCGCGGAAATCGCCATCCAGGCCGCGCTTACCGGCCACCTCGTGCTGTCGACGCTGCACACCAACGATGCCCCGGCGGCGCTCACCCGCATGCTCGACCTGGGGGTGCCGTCCTACCTGCTCGGGGCGACGGTGCTCGGGGTGATGGCGCAGCGCCTGGTGCGCGTGCTCTGTCCGGCGTGCAAGCGGCAAGCTCCGGCGACGCCCGAGGACGAAGCCTTGTGGGATCGCCTCGTGGCGCCGTGGAAGGCCAACCGGCCGACGCATTTCCATCACCCGGTCGGTTGCCTCGATTGCCGCATGACCGGCTACCGCGGACGGATCGGCCTGTATGAAATCCTCATGCTCTCGCCCGACGTCAAGCAACTGATCGCCGACGGCGCCGAGCTGGCCAAGGTCCGTGATCTCGCCTACCGCGAGGGCATGAAGCCGCTGCGTATTTCAGGGGCGATGAAAGTCGCCGCCGGGATGACGACGCTGGCCGAAGTGTTCAAGGTTGCGCCACCGTCTGAGCGGGCGTAGCGCAACGCGCGGACGCCGGACTCAGCCTGTGCGCCGCAGGCACTCGAGGTAGCGCGTGCTGTCGAGTGCTGTGCCGTGGCGCTGGGCGTGCCACAGGGTTTCGCCCAGGCATTCCATGACCGCATGCTCGGCGTCGTGAACCTCGAGCGTTTGGCGCAGGCGCTCGTATTCGGTGCGAATGCCCGGCGGCTGGTCGATGCTGATCTGTTCCGCGATGGCCAGGTGCAGCGAAAGGTGCAGGAATGGGTTCATGCGTCCGGTTTCGGGCGTGAACTCCTGTTCCAGCGCGCTTTCGGGCTGCTCGAGCAAGGCGTGGTATTCCGGGTGCTGGGTGATCAGGTCGGCGGCGACGGCTTCCGCGCCGGAGAGGACTTCGCGCGCGCGGTGCTTGCGCCAGGCGTCGCAGAAGAAGCTGCGGACTTGTTCGCGGGAGGGGTTGAACATCGTCGGGAGAAGAGGGCAGGGGGCGGAAGGGCCCGGGGTATCGGGGTGGCCCGCCCGGTGCGTGTTGGCGCCCGCCGGGCGGGCGCGGTGCCTAGAAGTTGTGGATCTCGAACTGGTAGGCGCTGGCGACTTCGCCGAGCAGGGCGAGGCGGGTGGCCGGGTCGGCGGCAAGGGCCTGCCCGATCTTGGTGCAGTAGCTCACGAGCGCCTTCTTGGCAGCTTCGGAAATGTCCGGTGCCACGCCCTGGTCCTCGTATTGCACGACGTAGGCGTGCGCCGCGACGCCGATCACGAAATACAAGGCGGCGTTGGCGGAGTCGCTCTTCATCAGCTCGAAGGCCCCTTTGTAAAGGCGCTTGAAGTCGTCGGTGCCGGCGCCGGATTGCTCGAAAGCGGCGGCGAGGGTCTGGAACGTCATGGAATTCCTTTCGTTGCGGTGCTTGGGGTCAGTCGAACGGATCGCGGCAAGAAGCGAAGGTTCAGTCTCGATTCTATAGAAAAAAGATGGCCGCCGGGCGGTGTCCCTGTCCCGGCGGCCAGTGTCGGTGCAGGTTTTACTTGAGTTCGGCGCCCTTGAGCTCCGGAATCAGATACTTGGTCGCCACCATGTCGATCAGATAAATTGTGGCGAGCAGACCGATCGCGGTCTGGAAGGAGTGGGTCGTAGCCAGCGAACCGACGACGACCGGGCCGAAGCCGCCGACCCCGCGCCCGATGTTGAACAGCACGTTCTGCGCCGTGGCGCGCGCCTCGGTCGGGTAGGCCTCGGCCATCAACGCGCCGTAGCCGCCGAGCATGCCGTTGACGAACAGGCCGAGCAGGGCTCCGGCCCAGAGCATGATTGCCGGGTCGGTCAGGTTGGAGTAGACGAGGACCATCACCACCGCGCCGGCCTGGAAGAGCAGGAAGCTCGGCTTGCGCCCGATGCGGTCGGCGATCTGGCCGAAGGCCCAGATGCCGGCCATCATCCCGAGTATGGTGACAGCGGTCCACATCGACGACTTGGTGAGGTTGAACCCGAGTTGCTTGGAGAGGAAGCTGGGCATCCAGATCATGATGCCGTAGTAGCCGAAGTTCTGCACCGAACAGAGGACGACGATGCCGGCGCTGATTTTGGCCGTCGCCTTGTCCTTGATGAGCAGGCGGAACGCTTCGCCGATCGAGCGGCGCTGCACCGTGCTCTGCACGAACAGTTCGGGCTCGTGCAGCTTGGCGCGGATGAACCAGGCGACGAAGGCTGGGATGACACCGACCAGGAACATGCCGCGCCAGCCGATGGACGGCAGCAGCGCCGGGGTGAGCAGCGCCGCGCCGAGGACGCCGATCTGCCAGCCGAGGGCGACGTAGGAGGTGGCGCGGGCGCGGTACTTCGCCGGCCAGGCTTCAGCGGCCAGCGCCATGCCGATGCCGAACTCGCCACCGAGGCCGATGCCGGCGATGGTGCGGTAGATGAGCAAGTCCCAGTAGCCTTGTGCAAAGGCGCACAGACCGGTGAAGACGGCAAAGAGGACGATGGTCCAGGCCAGGACGCGGATGCGGCCGTAGCGGTCGCTCAAAGCGCCGAAAATGATGCCGCCGGCGACGGCGCCGACCAGCGTCCAGGTGACGAGGGAGCCGGCTTGCGCGGGCGTGAGTTGCAGATCGGCGGAAATCGCCGAGAGCATGAAACCGAGGATGAGCAGATCGAAACCGTCCATGGCGTAGCCGACGGTCGAGCCGGCCAGGGCCTTCCAGCCGTAGCGGCTGACTTTCTCGGAGGCGGGCTCGTTCGTGGCGAGCCGGGAATCGTGAGGGGCGGGCATTTTTTTCTCCAAATCGTGGCTGCACGAAACCCGGACCGCGCCTTATGCGGGGTCCAGATCGAACAGGCCTGGGGGGATTTCTGGTAGAGAAATCGATCGATTATACCCGAAATTCGATTGGCATCCTACCATTCAAGCTGTAGCCCAGCATTGGCAAGGGAGTGCGGCGCGGCGTAAGCACCGGAGGGGCGTAGGCTCAGGGCGCGAGGTTCTTGTCGCGGTAGGCGCAGAGGTCGATCAGCGCGCAGCGCCAGCATTCGGGTTTGCGCGCCTTGCACACGTAGCGCCCGTGCAGGATCAGCCAGTGGTGCGCGTCCTGCAGGAATTCGGCGGGAACGCGCTTTAACAGCGCCCGCTCGACAGCGAGCGGTGTTTTTCCCGGGGCCAGTCCGATGCGGTTGGCGAGACGGAACAGGTGGGTGTCGACGGCGATCGTCGCTTCGCCGAAGGCGGTGTTGAGCACCACGTTGGCCGTCTTGCGGCCGACGCCGGGCAGCGCCTCGAGTGCCGCGCGGTCACGCGGCACTTCGCCGCCGTGTTTCTCGAGCAGTTGCGCACAGGTGGCGATGACGTTCTTGGCCTTGGCGCGGTAGAGCCCGATGCGGTCGATGTAGGTGGTCAGGCCGGCCTCGCCGAGGGCGAGCATGGCCTGCGGCGTCGGCGCGTCGGCAAACAGGCGGCGGGTGGCGAGGTTGACGCTCTTGTCGGTGGCTTGCGCCGAGAGGATGACCGCGATGAGCAGCTGGAAGTTCGAGGCGTATTCGAGCTCAGTCTTCGGCGCCGGGTTGGCGCCTTGCAGGCGCCGGAAAAGCTCGGTGCGCTGGGCGGCGTTCATGCCGTCAGTGGCATTCGGCGGTGCTGACCGGCGCCGGCGGCGGCAGTTTTCGGCGTGCGGCGGCGCGAGCTTCGATCCAGTTCTTCCAGGCGATCAGGCAGCCGAGCAGGATGAAGGCGCCGGGCGGGAGCAGCGTGAGCAGCAGGCCGGGGTAGTCGGCGGGCAGGAGCTGCAGCGGTTGCAGGCCGGGGATGACCATGTCGATGCCCGAGAGCAGGGTGCCGCCGCCGATCAGTTCGCGCAGGCCGCCGAGCAGGGCCAGCGTCCACAGCATGCCGACGCCCATGAAGATGCCGTCGAAGGCCGAGTGCAGGGGCGGGTTCTTGGCCGCGTAGGCTTCGACGCGAGCGAGCACGATGCAGTTGGTGACGATCAACGGAATGAAGATGCCGAGCACCAGATAGAGGTTGTGCAGGAAGGCGTTGAACAGCAGGTCGACGACGGTCACCAGCGCGGCGACAATGAGGATGAAGACCGGAATGCGGATTTCGTGCGGGATGAGGTTGCGCAGGCTGGCGATGACAAAACCCGAAATCGCCATGACCAGGATCGTGGCCAGCGAGAGCATGACGCCGTTGACCAGATTGGTGGTGACCGCCAGCAGCGGGCACAGGCCAAGGATCTGGACCAGGCTGGTGTTCTGCTTCCAGACGCCGTTTTCGGCGATGCGGCGGAGTTCGTCGCGGGTCATGGTCATTCTCCTTGCGTTTCGATGAGCGCGTTGCGGCGATCGGCTAGGGCGCCGCAAACAGGGTCGCGCGGTGGGCTTCGACGTACAGCGCGGCCTTGCGCACGGCTTTGACCACCGCGCGCGGGGTCACGGTGGCCCCCGCCACGGCGTCGAAGCGACCGCCGTCTTTCTTCACCTGCCAGTCGTGCGCTTCGCTGCTCGCCGGTTGCAGACCGTCGAACTGGGTGATCCACGGCCGCGCCTTGTTCTTGTCCTTCTTCGGCTCAATGTAGTCGCCCAGGCCCGGCGTTTCCTTGTGCTGGACGACGCGCACGCCGTGCAGCGTGCCGTCAGGCGCCAGGGCGATGAGCAGGCGGATCTTGCCGGCGTAGCCGTCCGGGGCGATGGCTTCGAACACCAGGGCGACGGTCTGGGCGCCGCGTCGCGCGCGGTAGGCGGTGCTGGCGGCCTCAAGACCGAGTTCGGGGGCTGGGCCGAGCGTCAGCGTGTCCTTGAGCAGGTCATTGTCGTAGGCGCTGCGCGGCAGCACCTCGTCGATCAGCTTCATCTTCTCCTCGGCGGCTGCGGCCTCGATGGCCGGCAGGGTGAAGGTGTACGCAGCGGCGAGCAGGGCGGTGAAGACGACGACGAAGGCGAACAGGATGACCGCCGTGCGGACGGCCATGCGCGGCGCAGTCAGCGGTTTGACGGGCGGGGTCATGATTATGGCTTCTTGTGGCCGAAGATCGGCGGTTGCGTGTAGACGTCGATCAGCGGCGCGCACAGGTTGAGGAGCAGGACGGCGAAGGCGACGCCGTCCGGGTAGGCGCCGAAGACACGGATCAGGTAGGCGAGCACGCCGGCCGCGAAGCCGAAAATCAGCCGGCCGCGCGGCGTGGTGCAACCCGAGACCGGGTCGGTGACGATGAAGAAGGCGCCCAGCAGGGTGCCGCCAGCGAAGATATGGAACAGCGGGTCGGCGAACTGCGCCGGTTGCCAGAGCCAGAGCGGGGTGGCGATGGCGACGATGCCGGCGAGGAAGGCGGCCGGCGTGCGCCAGCCGATCACCTTGCGCTGCCAGAGCCACAGGCCGCCGAGCAGGTAAGCGACGCTGACCCATTCCCAGCCGCGGCCGCCGAGTTGGCCGAAGACGCCGCTGTGAGCGCGGGTGGCGGCGACGCTGCTGCCCTCGCCGAGCTTGAGTGCGGTCTTGAGTGCGTCGAGCGGGGTCGCGCCGCTCATCGCGTCGAGGCGCGGCAGTTGGCCGAAAATCAAAGCCACGTGGTCGGCGAGGCTGCTGGCCGGATGCGCGGGCGGCCATTGCGCCATCAAGGCCGGGAAGGAGACGATGCAGGCCGCGAAGGCGACCATCGCCGGGTTGAACGGGTTTTGCCCGAGGCCGCCGTAGAGGTGCTTGGCGACGACGACGGCGATCAACACCCCGACCACGGTCAGCCACCACGGGGCGAGCGGCGGGAAGGCGAGGACGACCAGCCAGGCGGTGACCAGCACGCTCGCGTCGCCGAGGAAGGGGGCGAGCGGTTTGCCGCGCAGGCGCAGCATCGCGGCTTCGGCGGCCAGCGCGGCGAGGCTGGCGATGCCCAGCTGGACGAGGACGACAGGGCCGACCAGCCAGACATAGACGGCGATCGCCGGCAGCAGGGCCACGAGCACCTGCAGCATGATGCGCCGGACGCTGACGTCCTGGCTAAGGTAGGGCGGTGTGTTGACGTTCATGGTTCACTTCTCGTCGGCGGCAGGCGCAGTGGCGTCCGGCGCGGGCTGGCGGCGCGCGTCGATCTCGGCGATCTCGTGGCGTTGCGCCGCGGTCAGTGCCGCCGCGTCGGTGTTTTTGGGCTGGGCGGCTTCGCGCTGTTGGCGGGCGCGCTCCATTGCCGCGGCGATCGCCGCCTTCTTGGCCGCATCGGCGTCGACCGGCGCGGTCGGCGCGGCTGCTGCGGCAACGTCCGGTGCGGCTTCGCCGGTCGCGGTCGCTTGTGCCGCAGCGGCTTTGGCGGCTGCGGCCTTGGCCAGGCGTTCGGCCTTCTCGGCCTTCTCGCGCTCTTCGCGCTCGTTGCGGAATTCGAAACGCGATTTGGCGGCGTCGGATTGGCTCTTCTCGCGTTCGCGCGCCCAGATTTCGCTCTTGGCAAAACGGAAATACTGCACCAGCGGGATGCGCGACGGGCAGACGTAGCTGCAGCAACCGCACTCGATGCAATCGAAGAGGTCGTATTCCTGCGCCTTGCCGAAATTCTTGGCACGCGAAAACCAATACAGCTCGAACGGTTGCAGTTCGTGCGGGCAGGCCTCGGCGCAGGCGCCGCAGCGGATGCAGGGCATTTCCGGCGGCAGCGGCGGGAACAGCGCCGGCGAGCCGGCGATAAGGCAGTTGCTGGCCTTGACGACCGGCGCCTCGAGCCCGGGCAGTTCGAAGCCCATCATCGGTCCGCCCATCAAGTAGCGGTCGGTGCCGGGCAGGGGGCGGGCGAGCGGCAGCAGGTCGGCAAACGGGGTGCCGAGCGGCACCTCCCAGTTGCGCGCCGTCTCGACGTTGCCGGTCAAGGTCACGATGCGCGAGATGACGGGTTCGCCGTGCGCCAGGGCACGCCAGGCGGTGTAGGCGGTGGCGACGTTGAAGCACTGCACGCCCATCTCGGGCGAGCGCTTGCTGGCCGGGACTTCTTTGCCGGTGAGCACGCGGATCAGCTGCTTGGCGCCGCCGGCCGGGTAGCGCGTCGGCACCGGGATAACGGCGAAGGATTCGCCGCAGCGTTCGACCGCGGCCTGCATCGCGGCGACGGCTTCGGGTTTGTTGTCCTCGATGCCGATCAGCACGCGCTTGGGGTCGAGCAGGTCGCGGAAAACGCCGATGCCGCGCACGATCTCGTCGGCGCGCTCGCGCATCAGAAGGTCGTCGCAGCTCATGAACGGCTCGCATTCGGCGCCGTTGATCACCAGCTCTTCCATCGGTGTGCTGCGCGCGGCGGTGAGCTTGGCGTGGCTGGGGAAGACGGCGCCGCCGAGGCCGACCACGCCGGCATCGCGCAGCAGTTCGCGCACGCGCTCGGGGGCCAGATTGCGGTGGGCGACCGGCTGGCGTTCGATCCATTCGTCGCGCCCGTCGGCCTCGATCACGACGGAGAGCGTCGGCAGGCCGGACGGATGCGCGGCGAGGCGCTCCTCGATGGCGAGGACGGTGCCCGAGGTCGGCGCATGCACGGCCGAGGAAATCCATTTGTCCGGGCCGCCGATCTTCTGACCCTTGAGGACGCGCTGGCCCGGCACGACGAGCGGCTCGGGCGTGCCGCCGATGCTTTGGTGCAGCGGCACGACGTAGCGCGGCACCAGTGGCGCCTGGCCGATCGGCTGGCCCAGCGACGGGGATTTGTGGGTTTCCGGCTTGATGCCGCCCTTGAAGCGGAAGAGTTTGCGCAACATGTTGTTTTGGTTCTATGCGACGCGGCGAAGTTCGATCACCGGGTATTTCCACTTCCAGGTGTCGAGTTTCTCGGGGATCGGTTCCATGCGGATGCATTCGACCGGGCACGGCTTGACGCACAGCTCGCAGCCGGTGCACAGCGGTTCGACGATGGTGTGCATCTGCTTGGCGGCGCCGACGATGGCGTCGACCGGGCAGGCCTGGATGCACAGGGTGCAGCCGATGCAGGTCTGCTCGTCGATGATCGCCACCTGCTTGGGTTTTTCCTCGGCGTTGAGCGGTTTGACTTCGCGTCCGAGCAGGTCGGCGAGGCGCTGCACGCCCTCCTGGCCGCCCGGCGGGCACAGGTTGATGTCCGCCTCGCCTTCGGCGATGGCCGTGGCATAGGGCTTGCAGCCGGGGTAGCCGCACTGGCCGCACTGCGTCTGCGGCAGGATGGCGTCGATCTTCTCGATCAGCGGGTTGCCCTCGACCTTGAACTTGATCGAGGCATAGCCGAGGGCGGCGCCGAGAACGATGGCCCCGAGCGCCATGACGAGGATGGCGGCGGTCATTGGTAGCGGTCCAGTCCGGCGAAGCCCATGAAGGCCAGCGACATCAAACCGGCGGTGACCATGGCGATGGCCACCCCGCGGAAGGGCGTGGGGACATCGGCGCCCTCGATGCGCTCGCGGATGCCGGCAAAGAGGACGAGCACCAGGGAAAAACCGACCGCGCTGCCGGCGCCGAAGAGCAAAGACTCGACGAAGTTGTAGCGGTTGCTGATGTTGAGCAGCGGCACGCCGAGCACGGCGCAGTTGGTGGTGATCAGCGGCAGGTAGATGCCGAGCACTTGGTGGAGCACCGGGCTCGACTTCTGGATGACCATTTCGGTCAGCTGGACGATGGCCGCGATGGTGACGATGAACGACAGCGTGCGCAGGTACTCAAGGCCGAAAGGCGTGAGCAGGAAGTGGTCGATCACGTAGCTGGCGCCGGTGGCCACGGTGAGCACGAAGGTCGTCGCCGCGCCCATGCCGAACGCCGTGTCGAGCTTTTTGGACACGCCCATGAAGGGGCAGAGTCCGAGAATCTTCACCAGGACGACGTTGTTGACGAGTACCGCGCCGACGAGGATGAACAGGTAATGGGTCATGAGGTGCCGGGAAAAAGGGGCCAAACGAACGACCAATACGCCTCCGCGACCCGTGGGCCGCAGAGCTGCGGGATTATCCGCCTTTGCCGCAGGGCATTCAACCCTGCGCAAAGCAGCAGTATTAGCCTGGAGCGTCCTGGCGTCGGGCGCGCAGCGCGGCGGCGCACTCGCCGACGAGGTCGGGGCCGCGATAGATGAAGCCCGTGTAGAGCTGCACCAGTTGGGCGCCGGCCTCGATCTTGGCGACGGCATCGGCGCCCTTCATGATGCCGCCGACACCGATGATCGGGACTTCGCCGGCCAGCGCGGCGGCGAGCTTGCGCTGCACGGCCGTCGAGGACTCCAGCAACGGTCGGCCCGAGAGGCCGCCGGTTTCCTCGGCGTGTGGCAGGCCGGACACGGCGTCGCGCGCGAGCGTGGTGTTGGTGGCGATGACCGCATCGATCCGGTGCTGGCGTAACAAATTGGCGATCGCCTGGATCTGCTCGTCGTCGAGGTCGGGCGCGATCTTGAGCGCCAGCGGCACGTATTTTCCGTGCTGGTCGGCGAGGCGCTGGTGTTCGGCCTTGAGGCGGCCGAGCAGGTCGTCGAGCGCGGCGTCGTTCTGCAACTCGCGCAGGTTCTTGGTGTTCGGGCTGGAGATGTTGACCGCGATGTAGCTGGCCGCGGTGTAGACGCGGTCGAGGCAGGTCAGGTAGTCGTCGGCGGCCTTTTCGATCGGGGTGTCGAAATTCTTGCCGATGTTGATGCCGAGGATGCCGCCGCGCTGCGCGAACTGCGAAGCTTTGACGTTGGCGAGCATCGCCTCGACCCCGTCGTTGTTAAAGCCCATGCGGTTGATCAGCGCTTCGCGTTCGGGGATGCGGAACATGCGCGGCTTGGGGTTGCCCGGCTGCGGGCGCGGGGTGACCGTGCCGATCTCGATGGCGCCGAAGCCGAGGGCGGCGAGGGCGTCGATGTACTGGCCGTTTTTATCCAGTCCGGCGGCCAGCCCCACGGGATTGGGGAAGGTGAGGCCCATGACCTGGACCGGATCGGCCGCCGGTTGCTTGGCCAGCAGGCAGGCGATCCCCGCGTGGTTGAGTTTGGCGATGCTCGACATGGCAAAGCCGTGGGCAATCTCGGGGTCGAGCGAGAAAAGCAGTTTTCGGGCGAGGGTGTACATCATAATCATATGATTATACACCGATTTCCACCCCCTCCGTCTAGCGCGGAATGAGAAAAAATCGCACACCGGCGAGGCCTCACGGTCGCGGGATGATGACCGTCATGCGCTGCCGGTGTGCGGCAAGACGTTCGTGCCGGGGCCTGCCCCAACACGAACTTGAAGGCCGAAGCGACGGGCGGAGGTGCCGCGCCGGCCGGTGTTGCCCGGAAGTGTCCGGTTGCGGGGCGGCCTGCGGGCCGCCCCAGATTCATACAGGTCGCTGAGGTCTCAGTGATGATCGACGACCGGCCGCGGCAGCGGCGGCATGATCGCCTCCTCGGCGTCGTTGAGCACGAGTTCGGGACGGTCGGCCTCGTCGGCGGTTTCGTCGTTGAGCACCGCGGTCAGGCGATCCATGTCGAGCGCGTTGCACCACTTGGCGACGACCAGTGTGGCGACGCTGTTGCCGATGAAATTGGTGATCGAGCGGGCTTCCGACATGAAGCGGTCGATGCCGAGGATCAGCGCCAGCCCGGCAACCGGGATCGCGCCACCCGAAGACAAGGTCGCGGCCAGGACGATGAAGCCGCCGCCGGCGACCGCTGCGGCACCCTTGGAGGTGAGCAGCAGGACGATCAGCAGGCCGATCTGCTGGCTGAGGTCGAGCGGGGTGTTGGTCGCCTGGGCGATGAAGATCGCCGCCATCGTCAGGTAGATCGAAGTGCCGTCGAGGTTGAACGAATACCCCGTGGGGACGACCATGCCGACCACCGACTTTTCGGCGCCGGCGTTTTCCATCTTGGCGATCAGGCGCGGCAAGGCCGATTCCGACGACGAGGTGCCGAGGACGATGAACAGCTCTTCCTTGATGTACTTGAGCAGCTTCCACAGGCTGAACCCGTGGAAGCGGGCGATGCTGCCCAGCACCAGGGCGACGAAGATGACGCAGGTGAGGTAGAACGAACCCATCAGGTGCGCGAGCTGGGCCAGGCTGCCGAGGCCGTGCTTGCCAATGGTGTAGGCGATCGCGCCGAAGGCGCCGATCGGAGCAACCTTCATGATGATGCCGATGATGCCGAAGAGGATGTGCGAGGTCTTCTCGATGAAATCAAAGACCGGCTTGCCGCGCTCGCCGAAGGCGTGCAGCGCATAGCCGAAGAGGATGGAGAAGAACAGCACCTGCAGGATGTCGCCCTTGGCGAAGGCGTCGACCACGCTGGTCGGGATGATGTTCATGATGAAGTCGGTGGTCGACACCATCTTGCCTGGCGCGGCGTACATCGCCACGCTCTTGCTGTCGAGCGTGCTGACGTCGACGTTCATCCCGGCGCCGGGCTTCCAGACGTTGACCACCACGAGGCCGATGATCAGCGCGAAGGTACTGACGATCTCGAAGTAGAGCAGGGCGTAGCCGCCGGTCTTGCCCACCTTCTTCATGTCCTTCATGCCGGCGATGCCGACGACGATGGTGCAGAAGATGATCGGGGCGATGATCATCTTGATCAGCTTGATGAAGCCGTCGCCGAGTGGCTTCATCGCGGCGCCGGTCTCGGGGTAGTAATGCCCGAGGACGACGCCGATGGCGATGGCGACGAGGACCTGGAAGTAAAGGCTTTTGAATAGCGACTGCTTGACCATGCTGCGCTCCCTGAGTGGTGAATGTCCCTGCGGTCCTTGGCGGACTCTGTTGGGAACACATTACGCACCGGGGGAAGGGGCTTCCATTGTGGGAAACCACAGCCTGAACAAGGGTATTTCGGCAACGGAGGGCGCGACGGTGCCGGTCGCCCGGCGCTGTCTGAACGCCTGCCGACAGCCGCTCAGGCGCCGACGAAACGGTAGCCGATGCCGGCTTCAGTCTTGAGGTGGCGCGGGCGGGCCGGGTCGGCTTCGAGCTTTTTGCGCAGGTTGGCCATATGCACGCGCACGTAGTGCGTGTCTTCGCTGTGCCCGGGGCCCCACACGGCCTGGAGCAGCTGGCGGTGGGTGAGGACGCGGTCGGGCTGGGCGAGCAGGCTGGTGAGCAGGCGGTATTCGATCGGCGTCAGATGCACCGGGACGCCGGAGCGTTCGACGCTGCGCCGGGCCAGATCGACGCGCACTTCGCCGAACTGCGCCACGGCTTCGCCACTGACCGCCGGGCGAGCCAGGCGGCGAAGCTGGGCGCGCACGCGGGCGAGCAGTTCGCCCGCGCCGAAGGGTTTGACGAGGTAATCGTCGGCGCCGGCGTCGAGGGCGGCGATCTTGTCCGCTTCGCTGCTGCGTGCAGAGAGCACGATCACCGGCACGGCCGACCAGCCGCGCAGGTCGCGGATGAAGTCGACGCCGTCGCCGTCGGGCAGGCCGAGGTCGAGGACGACGAGTTCGGGGCGGCGGGTGCCGGCTTCGATCAGCGCCCGCTTGACGGTGTCGGCCTCATAGGTTTCGAAGCCTTCGTTTTCGAGGGCCAGGCGCAGGAAGCGGCGGATGTCGGCCTCGTCCTCGACGATCAGGAGGCGGATGCGGGCGTCACTCATGCGGGCGGGGTTCCTTCCTCGGGCGGTGTGCCGTCGTCGCGCGGCGGTTCGCCGCGCGGCAGGGTCAGGGTGAAGCGTGCGCCGCCGTCCGCGCGCGTTTCGCCGCGGATGCCGCCGCCATGCGCCTGCATGATCGCCCGGCTGATGGCGAGGCCCAGGCCGACGCCGGGCGTCGCGCTTTCCCGGCGGCCGCGTTCGAACTTCTCGAAGATCGCCTCCTCGCGTCCCGGCGGCAGGCCGGGGCCGTGGTCGTCGACCCACAGGCGGACGACGCCGGGTTCGGCCTGCGCCTCGATCTCGATGGCGCTGCCGGGCGGCGTGTATTTGCCGACGTTCTCAAGCAGGTTGACGAGCACGCGCTCGATCAGCGCGGCGTCGACCTCGAGCAGCGGCAGGTCGCCCGGCAGGCGGACCTGCAGCGCGCGCCCCTCGAGCGCGTCGGCGCAGGCCGCGAGTGCGCTGCCGACGACCTCTTCGAGTGGCAGCCACTGACGGTTGATGTGCACGTTGCCCGATTCGAGGCGCGCCATGTCGAGCACGTTGCCGACCAGTGCGCTCATCCGTAGCGCCGAGGCGCGCATCGCATCGATCAGTTCCTGCTGTTCGCCGCTGGGCGGCGGCCGGGTCAGCGCCACGCTGTCGGCGAGGCCGACGAGCGCGGCAAGCGGCGTGCGCAGGTCATGCGAGATGGCCGACAGCAGCGAGTTGCGCAGGCGTTCGGATTCCATCTGCACCAGCGTCGTGCGCGCCACTTCGAGGTAGTGGATGCGTTCGATGGCAATCGCCAGCAGCGAGGCGCAGGTGTCGAGCACCCGCCGTTCCTCGAGGTTGATCGGCTGGCCGGGGCGCGGCTCGACGGCCAGCACGCCGCGCAGGCGCATCGTCGTTTTCAGCGGCAGCACCAGGCAGCGGCTGGCGGGCAGGGTATCGGTGCCGTGCCCGGCCGGCTCGCCGCGCTCGAAGGCCCAGCGGGCGACGCCGAGGTCGGCGTCGGTGCTCGCGCCGGGCAGGACTTGCAGGCGCTCGTCGAGGTCGGCGACGAGCAGCGCCGACTTGAGCCCGAACTCGCTTTCCAGGAAGCGCGCGCCGACTTCCGCCACCTGTTCGCTGACCAGCGTTGCCGAGAGGTCGCGCGACATCGCGTACAGGCCGCTCATCCGCCGTTCGCGCGCGGTGACCGCGGCAACCTGGACCTTGAGCCCGGCCATCAGCTGGCCGACGACCAGGGCGACGACGAACATGACGGTGAAGGTGATCAGGTACTGCACGTCGCTGACCGCGAAGGAAAAGCGCGGCGCGACGAAGAAGAAATCGAACATCCCGACCCCGACCAGCGCGGCGAAGACCGCCGGTCCGCGCCCCCAGCGCAGCGCGACGCCGACCACGGCGAGCAGGAAGAGCATGACGATGTTGCTCAGCTCGAAGACTTCGGCGAGCGGGGAGGCGACGAGGGCCGTGGCGGCGCAGACGGCGAAGGCGTAGACGTAGCTGTTGAGCGCATCGCCGAGCGCCGCCGGTGGGCGCGCCAGGGACGACGGGCGCGGCGGCGTGGCGGCGAGCGGAACGCGCAGCAGCTCGAGGTCCTCGGCCTGCGCCTCGATGGCGTCGGCCACGCGGCGGCGCCAGGGGCTGCGCAGGCGGCGTCCGGAGCGGCCGACGACGAGGCGCGGGAGGTTGTGCTCGCGGGCATAGGCGATGAGCGCCGCGGCGGTGTCGGGCGCGGTCAGCGTGGCCGTCGTGGCGCCGAGCTCCTGTGCCAGCTTGAGTGCCCGTTCGCCGTCTTCGCGCGGTGGCGCGCCCGGCGCTTCGACATGGACGGCGTGCCAGGGCACGTCGAGCTGGGCGGCGAGGCGGGCGGCGCTGCGCACCACCTTTTCGCTGCGCCGGTCAGGGCCGATGCAGGCCAGCAGGGCCTCGCGCGTCGGCCAGACGGGCGCCTGCGCAGTGGCGATTTCGCGGCGGTAGGCCTGCATCTCGCCGTCGACCCGGTTGGCGGTGCGGCGCAGCGTCAGTTCGCGCAAGGCCAGCAGGTTGCCCTTGCGGAAGAAATTGCGTGCCGCGACCTTGGCCTGCTGCGGGATGTAGACCTTGCCCTGTTGCAGGCGCTGGATCAGTTCGTCGGGCGGCAGGTCGACGACGACCACCTCGTCGGCCTGGTCGAAGATGCGGTCGGGGACGGTTTCCCAGACGCGAATGCCGGCGATGCCGCTGACGATGTCGTTGAGCGTTTCAAGGTGCTGGACGTTGATCGTGGTGCAGACGTCGATGCCGGCCGCGAGCAGTTCTTCCACGTCCTGCCAGCGTTTGGGGTGGCGCGAGCCGGGGGCGTTGCTGTGCGCCAGTTCGTCGACCAGGATGAGCTGCGGCCGGCGTGCCAGCGCGCCGTCGAGGTCGAATTCGCGCAACGTGTGGCCGCGGTGGGCGATTTCCCGGAGCGGCAGGCGCTCCAGGCCGTCGGCCATGACCTCGGTTTCGGTCCGTCCGTGCGTTTCGACCACGCCGATGACGACGTCCTGGCCGGCGAGGAGCTGCTGGCGCGCCACGCCGAGCATGGCGTAGGTTTTTCCGACGCCGGCCGAGGCACCGAAGAAAATCTTCAGTTTGCCGCGCGTGGCGCGCGCCGCTGCGGCGTTGACCCGGTCGAGAAGCTTGTCGGGGTCGGGGCGTAGGTCGCCGTCGTGCATGCGGAGGCCTTAGAGCCAGCCGGCGCGCTTGAAGCGCCAGTAGAGGAAACCGCTGACCGAGGCGATCGCCGTCAGCGCGAAGGGATAGCCGTACTCCCAGTCGAGCTCGGGCATGGCCTTGAAGTTCATGCCCCAGATGCCGGCCAGCGCAGTGGCCGCGGCAAAGATCCCGGCCCAGGCGGCGAGGCGCTTGTTCACTTCGTTCTCTTCGATGGTGACCATCGACAGGTTGACCTGGATCGCCGTGCCAATGGTGTCGCGGATGGTGTCGAGCGAGGTGTTGATGCGCGTCAGGTGGTCGAGCACGTCGCGCAGGTATTCGCGGCAGCCCGTGGTGATCGCCGGACTCCAGGCGCCGATCAGGCGGCCGATCGCCTCCATGAGCGGTGCCACCGCATGCTTGATGACAGTGACCTTGCGCTTGAGGTCGTAGAGGCGTTCGATATTAGCGCGCGCGCCGCCCTTGGCGAAGATACGGCCTTCGATTTCCTCGAGTTCGGACTCGAGCGCGTCGATGATCGGGAAGTAGCGGTCGACCACGGCGTCCATCAGTGCGTAGAACACGAAGCCCGCCCCCTGCTGGAGTAGATGGGCCTCGTGCTCGCAGCGCTCGCGCACGGCGTGGAAATTCTGTTCGGCGTGGCTGCGTACCGAGAGGACGAAGTTCTTTCCGACGAAGATGCTCACCTCGCCCTTGCGCAGTTCGCCCGCTACGTAGTCGAGCAGGTGCAGCACGGCGAACAGCGAGTCGTCGTAGCCTTCGATCTTCGGACGCTGATGGCCGTGCCGGGCGTCTTCGACTGCCAGTTCGTGCAGGCCGAACTCTTCCTGCATCTGGTCGAGTTCGTGCGGCGTCGCGTCGCGCAAGGCGACCCAGACGAAACAATCGGGTTTGGCGATGTAATCGCTGATGTCCTCGACCGGGATTTCGGACATCCGCTTGCCGTTGCCGTAGGCGACGCAGTTGATCAGCACCTGGTATTCCTCGTGATCGTTGGAGACGGCGCCGGGGCCAGGGCCGGTGCCGTGTGAGGCGGGTATTTTGTCACGATCGGGATGCCCAGTGCGTGCTTCGGGCATTTCAGGGGCGCAAGGCGTCGAGCGCCAGGTTGAGCGTCAGCACGTTCACCCGCGCATCGCCGAAGAGGCCGAACTGCGGTTCGCTGCGGTGCTGGGCAACGAGGGCGCGCACGTCCTCCGGATCGAGGCCGCGGGCGCGGGCGACGCGCGCGATCTGGTACTCGGCCGCAGCCGGGCTGAGGTGCGGGTCGAGGCCGCTGCCCGAGGCGGTGACGAGATCGACCGGGATCGGCGCCGTGTTGTCCGGGTCGGCGGCGCGCAGCGCTGCGATGCGCGCCTTGACGGCGTCGGCCAGCGCCGGGTTGAGCGGCCCCTGGTTGGAGCCGCCCGACGCGGCGCCGTTGTAGGGCTGCGGCCCGGTCGCCGAGGGGCGGCCCCAGAAGTGGCCGGGGTCGGTGAAGTGCTGGCCGACCAGCGTCGAGCCGACGAGCTTGCCGTCGCGCTCGATCAGGCTGCCGGCGGCCTCGGCGGGGAAGGTGGCTTGCGCGATGCCGTTTACCGCGTAGGGGTAGGCGAGGCCGGTGACGACGGTGAGCAGGGCGAAGACCGAGACGGCCGGGCGCAGTTGCGAAGTGAGGGTGGAAAGCATGGACATGCGGTTCTCCGAAATCCGATGGGTCAGGCCAGGCCGAGGCCGGCGAGGAGCGGGCCGACGACAAGGTCGATGAGCTTGATGCCGACGAAGGGCACCAGCAGACCGCCGAGGCCGTAGACCAGAAGGTTCTGACGCAGCAAGGTGGCAGCGCCGAGCGGCCGGTAGGCGACGCCCTTGAGCGCCAGCGGGATGAGGAAGACGATGACGAGGGCGTTGAAGATCACCGCCGAGAGGATCGCCGAATGCGGGCTGGCGAGCCCCATCACGTTGAGCGCCGAAAGCTGCGGGTAGGTGCCGACGAAGGCCGCCGGGACGATGGCGAAGTACTTGGCGATGTCGTTGGCGATCGAGAAGGTGGTCAGCGAACCGCGCGTCATCAGCATCTGCTTGCCGGTCTCGACGACCTCGATCAACTTGGTCGGGTTGGAGTCGAGGTCAACCATGTTGCCGGCTTCCTTGGCCGCCTGGGTGCCGCTGTTCATCGCCACTGCGACGTCGGCCTGGGCGAGTGCCGGGGCGTCGTTGGTGCCGTCGCCGGTCATTGCCACTAGGCGGCCTTGCGCCTGATGTTCGCGGATCAGCTTGAGCTTGGCTTCGGGCGTTGCTTCGGCGAGGAAGTCGTCGACCCCGGCCTCGGCGGCGATGGCGGCGGCGGTCAGGCGGTTGTCGCCGGTGACCATCACCGTCTTGATCCCCATGCGGCGCAACTGGGCGAAGCGTTCCTTGATCCCGCCCTTGACGATGTCTTTGAGTTCGACGACGCCGAGCACGCGCTGGCCGTCGACGACCACCAGCGGGGTGCTGCCGCGCCGTGCGACGTCGTCGACCGCGCGCTCGACGGCGAGCGGGAATTCGCCGCCCAGTTTGACGACGTGGGCGCGCACGGCCTCGGCGGCGCCTTTGCGGATGATCCGTCCTTCCGGAAGGTCGACGCCGCTCATCCGCGTTTGCGCAGTGAAGTGCACGAAGTGCGCGCCGAGCGCGGCGACGTCGCGCTCGCGCAACTGGAAGCGTTGCTTGGCGAGAACGACGATGCTGCGCCCTTCCGGCGTTTCGTCGGCGAGCGAGGCGAGCTGCGCCGCGTCGGCGAGTTCGGCCTCGCTGACCCCGTCGGCAGGCAGGAAGGTGCTGGCCTGGCGGTTGCCGAGGGTGATGGTGCCGGTCTTGTCGAGCAGCAATACGTCGACGTCGCCGGCGGCCTCGACCGCGCGTCCGGAGGTGGCGATGACGTTGGCCTGCATCATGCGGCTCATGCCGGCGACGCCGACGGCCGAGAGCAGGCCGGCGATGGTCGTCGGGATCAGGCAGACGAGCAGGGCGACGAGCACGGTGATGCTCACCGGCGTGCCCGCTTGCGCCACCTCGACGCTGAACTGCGAGAAAGGCAGCAGGGTGGCGGTGACGATCAGGAAGACGAGGGTCAGCGCGACGAGCAGGATGGTCAGCGCGATTTCGTTCGGCGTTTTCTGGCGCTTGGCGTTCTCGACCATGGCGATCATGCGGTCGACGAAAGTCTCGCCCGGATTGACGGTGACGCGCATCACGACCCAGTCGGAGAGGACGCGCGTCCCGCCGGTGACGGCCGAGAAGTCGCCGCCCGACTCGCGGATCACCGGCGCCGATTCGCCGGTGATGGCGCTTTCGTCGACCGAGGCGACGCCTTCGATGACTTCGCCGTCGGCCGGGATGAAGTCGCCGGCCTGGACGAGAACCACGTCGCCTTGGCGCAGATCGTTGGCGGGCTTGAGGTGCCATTTGGCGTCGTGGCGCGCGGCGTCCAGCTGCTTGGCCCAGGTTTCACGCTTCAGGCCGCGCAGCGCGGCGGCCTGCGCCTTGCTGCGGCCTTCGGCGAGCGCCTCGGCGAAGTTGGCGAAGAGGACGGTGAACCACAACCAGAGCGCGATGGCGAGGATGAAGCCGGCCCCGTCCTCGCCCCGGCCGGTGAGGCTGGGGAGGAAGGCGGCCTGCAGCCAGAGCAGGGTGGTGAGCACGCTGCCGACATAGACGACGAACATCACCGGGTTGCGCCACTGGATGGCCGGGTTGAGTTTGCGCCAGGCGTCGGCAAACGCCGGCACGGCGAGCGCAGGGTCGAAGAGGGTAAAGGTTTGACGTGACATGAGTGTTCTCCCGTTAGCGCGCGCTGACCAGCATCAGGTGTTCGACGATGGGGCCGAGCGCCAGCGCCGGGACGTAGTTGAGCAGGCCGACCAGCAGGACGACGCCGATCAGCAGGGTGACGAAGAGCAGGCCGTGCGTGGGCAGCGTGCCCGAGGTGACGGCGATGCGTTTCTTGGCGGCGAGCGCGCCGGCCATGGCCAGCACCGGAACGATGACGCCGAAGCGGCCGAACCACATCGCCAGGCCGATCATCACGTTGTAGAACGGGGTGTTGGCGGAGAGGCCGGCGAAGGCGCTGCCGTTGTTATTGGCGCCCGAGGTGAAGGCGTAGAGGATTTCCGAGAGCCCGTGCGCGCCGGGGTTGGCGATGCCGGCGCGGCCGACGTCGAACGAGACGGCGATGGCGGTGCCGACGAGGACCAGGGTGGGCGTGACGAGGATGATGAGGGCGCTCATCTTCATCTCGAAGGCCTCGATCTTCTTGCCGAGATATTCCGGCGTGCGCCCGATCATCAGTCCGGCGACGAAGACGGCGAGGATGGCGAAGACGAGCATGCCGTAGAGGCCGGAACCGACGCCGCCGAACACGACTTCGCCGAGTTGCATCAGGACGAGCGGCACCATGCCGCCGAGCGGGGTGTAGGAGTCGTGCATGCTGTTGACCGCGCCGCACGAGGCCGCCGTGGTTACCGCTGCGAAAAGGCCGGTGTCGGCGATGCCGAAGCGCACTTCCTTGCCTTCCATATTGCCGCCCGCAGCATCGACGCCGAGGGCGTGCAGCAGCGGGTTGCCCTGCTGCTCGAAGCTGATGACGGCGACCGTGGCGACGACGAAGATGGCCGTCATCGCGGCGAGCACGGCCCAGCCCTGACGGGCGTCGCCGACCATGCGCCCGAAGGTGAAGCACAGCGCGCAGGGGATCAGGAAGATCGCCAGCATTTGCGAGAAATTGGACAGCGGCGTCGGGTTTTCATACGGGTGCGCCGAGTTGGCGTTGAAGAAACCGCCGCCGTTGGTGCCCAGGAGCTTGATCGCCTCCTGCGAGGCGAGCGGCCCCATCGGCAGCGTCTGTTCCTGCGTCGTCGCCGCTTCGGTCAGGACCTGCCCGGCGGCGTCCTTGAGCGGCTGGCCGGCGGCATCGAGGCGTGGTGTTTCGTAGGTGGTGGCTTCGATCGTGGTCGCCGTTTTGAACGCGTCGAAGTTCTGGATCGCACCCTGGCTGGTGAGGAAGAGGGCGTAGGCGATCGAGAGCGGCAACAGCACGTAAAGCGTGATGCGGGTGAGGTCGACCCAGGCGTTGCCGAGGGTCTGCGCGCTATGCCGGGCGAAGCCGCGGATCAGGGCGACGACGACGGCGATGCCGGTCGCCGCCGAGAGGAAATTCTGCACCGCCAGGGTGAGCATCTGGGTCAGGTGGCTCATCGTCGATTCGCCGCCGTAGCCTTGCCAGTTGGTGTTGGTGACGAAGCTGATCGCGGTGTTGAACGCCGAGTCGGGCGAGACCGCGCCGAAGCCCTGTGGGTTGAGCGGCAGCACGCCTTGCAGGCGCTGCACGGCGTAGGTGAACACGAGGCCGAGGACGTTGAAGAGGACGATGGCCACGGCGTATTTGCGCCAGCCCATCGCCTCGTCGGCGCGCACGCCGCAGAGCCGGTAGAGCGGCGCTTCGAGGCGCCGCGCCCAGGCATAGTCGCCGTCGACGACGCGGGCGATGTAGGCGCCGAGCGGGCGGCCGGCGGCGAGCAGGACGCCGAGAAAGACGGCGAGCAGGATCCAGGCGTGGGCGGTCATGAGAAACGCTCCGGGGTGATCAGGGCAACGAGGAGATAGACGAACAGCAGCGCGGCGACGAGGCCGCCGAGGATGACGAACGGGTCCATCTTCAACCCTTCAGCCGGGCGCAGCCGGCGATCAGAACGAACACCAGGGCGACGATGGCCCCGATGCCGAGACAGTAATAAAGGTCCATTGCGGACTCCATGCGGTGTGACGAGGACTGCATTTTCGAAAAGTGCGCGTCAAGTCGGTGCCAAGAGTTGGCGTTGCCGCATCAAGAAAACATCAAGAACCGCGCGGGGCCGCGCCGTGTGAACACCGTAGGCCGTAGCGAGGACGAATCAAGCGGTGGCGTTCAGGTCAGGTTCAGGCGCGGGAGGGCATAAAGACGGTGCCGGGCGCGTGGTGTCCGGTTCGACTTTACGTTTGCAGAAAGGAATCACGATGAAAACGAAACCAGTGCGCCTGCCGGCGCTGGCCTGTGCCCCGCTGGTCTGTGCCCTTTTCCTGGCCGCGGGTCTGGCGATGCCCGTTGCGGCGGCCGAGCCGCGAGCGCCCGAGCAGCGAGGGCCTGAGGCGGTCTTGAAAGCCGTCGACGCGGGCGAAATCCTGCCGCTGAAAACCGTGCTCGGGCGGATCGAGGGTGAGGCCTCCGGGGTGGTGGTCGATGCCGAACTCGAACGCAGGGGCGGCGCCTGGTTCTACGAGATCGAGATCGTCCAGGCGGGCGCGGTGAAGCTCAAGCTCAAGGTCGACGCCCGCGACGGGCGGATCGTCGAGCGCCGTACCAAGCCTGCCCGCTGATGTTCTTGACGGGGCCGGCGGGCGCACCGGGATCATCGTTGAGCGGTTCAGCTTGGATTCTGATTGGATTCAGCTCCGGGGCGTACGGTTGAGTGGTCGTGGTTGCCGTGATTGAGGGCGCCTTTCGCACTGAACTTGAATGGACGCCGACGAGGGCTCCGTGCGAAGGGATGGTTTTTTTTGAGGATGAAAGGAGAAAGCAATGAAACTGAATCGAGTGTGGATGCGAAGCGCGGGGGTATTGGTCCTGGGCGTGGCCTTGGCGGCTCCGGTTTTTGCGTTCGGGCATTGGAGCGCCAGCGAGCATGATTGGTCGAAATGGACCCACATGATGCGCACCAAGAGTCACCACCAAGGGGGCGCGCAAGCGGCTGCCGCGGCTGCGGCCCCGGCAGGAGAGGGTGGCGCGTCGACGGCCAATGCGAGCGAGAATGCCGCGCAAGCCTCGGCGCACCTTCATCAAGGCCACGGTGCTTCCGACGGCTGCCGGTGAAGGGCTTGACCATCGCCCAGTGGCAGTCTCTCAAGTGATGGTGCGCCGTCGTAAGACGTGGAAGGTCAGACGTACGGGACTGCGCGCGTGCGGGGCGTCGCGCCGTTGGCGCCGGCGCGCGTTCCGCCGCGGCGGCCCTGAGGGGCGCGCCGCGTGGCGGCACATTCAACGGATCAGGGTGTAGAGGCTGTCGTTGGGCGAGGTCTTTTGCGCGTGGATGGAAAAGGTCACGCTGCCG
Organism: Propionivibrio sp.; assembly: GCF_041441355.1. Taxonomy (GTDB): domain Bacteria; phylum Pseudomonadota; class Gammaproteobacteria; order Burkholderiales; family Rhodocyclaceae; genus Propionivibrio. The sequence goes on along the minus strand of NZ_JASDTF010000042.1, from coordinate 11,130 downwards.
GGCTCGGAGCGACCCTGGATGAAACGCAGGGCGATGGAGCGGCTGTAGGTCTCGGCGTCCGCCTGCGTTTGCCATTCGTAGACGCCCTGGAATAAGCCGGTGGCGTCGTCGACGCACCAGTATTTCGAGCGGAAGCCACGGAAGCCGAGCATCGGGATCATCGGCAGCAAGGAGAAGGTGCGGTTGAGCCAGGGCGGCATCCGCCGGGGCCGGAAGCGGACGATGAACGTCGTTTCCGGCGGGGGCGGCGCGTCGATCTCGACGCGCCGGAAAATCCGGAAGTCGCGCCCGTCGGACATGCGCAGGCGGGCGCCGACAGGGGCGGCATCAAAACGGCAGGCCGGCGAGAACAGCAGGCGCAGGCCTTCGATCAGGCAGCGCAACACGGACGAACTTTGCATGGCAACTCCTCGGTCAAGGACGGATGCGGCGAAGGTCTGCGGCTCATGGCGAGGCATACGGCGGCCTGCGCAAGGCGTCGATCCGTTGGCGCAGGCGCTCGACCTCCGCCGCCGCGAGCGCCGGCTGGAAGTGCGGCGAGGCGGGGTTCATGAAGCCGTGCGTGGTGTCGGGGACGACCGAGCAGGCGGAAACGCGGTCGCGCAGTTCGGCGGCCAAGGCCTGCGGGTCGAAGCTCGCCTCGCGGGCGGCGAAAACCAGTTCGGTCGGGCAGCGCGGAACGAGCGCCCGCTGCTCGCGGATGCGCGAGCCGTAATAGAGCACCGCTTGGCTGGCGCGCGAACAGTCCGCGCTGGCGAGGTAGTGCCACAGGCTGGTGGCGCCGACGCTCAAGCCGATGAGAAAGGCCGCTTCATTCGCTACGGCGCGGGCGATCGTTTCGGCATAGCGGCGCAGCCCGTCCTGGGCGTGAAAGGCTTGCGCCGCCTCGGCTTCGCTGGCGTAAGGGCAGCCTTCGCCGTCCCAGGGCGAGAGGAAAACGAGGTCGTCGCCGAGCGGCGCGAAGCACTGGCGCAGGGCCGGGCTGAGGCCCAGGATGTCGGCGGCGATGAAAATGCGCATGGAAAGGGGATGGGGGGGCATGGACGGGAGTGATGCGATCAGCATTGTCGCGCAAATCCGGCCGGCGGGCGTACGGTAGGCGAAGCGTGGGCAAATCGGCAGCGAAATGGTCGCGGATTAGTCGGCGCTGCGCCGGCGTCGATCTGGGGGGGGCAGGGCGCCTTCGGGCCGTCGGTTCAGGCCGGCGGCACGTCGGGCAGGAAATCGTCGCTGCGTCTGGCCTGCGCGGCCTGCGTCCAGCGCATCGGGATGTCGGTGAGTCCTTCGTGTTCGCGTCGTTCGCCGTCGGGCAGGAAGCCCCAGCGCCGGTAGATGGCGAGCGCGTAGGGCGAGGCGTTGACGGTGATCTCCGCGATGTCGCCGCTGTCGTCCGCGGCCGTCGCGGCGCGCACGTGCGCCCACAGGCGGCTGGCATAACCCCGGCCGTGTTCGGATTCGGCGACGAAGAGGTGGTGGATGTGGGTGTGCGCGGGCGCATGCCGGCGGATGCCGACGACGCCGACCAGGCGCCCGTCGATTTCGCCGACGTGGTAGCGGTAGCCGCGCTCGAGGTAGCGCCGGATCGCCGCCGGGGTCATCGTCGAGAGCAGCTGCTGGCGCGCTTCGGCGTCGCAGTCGGCGGCCATGAAGCGGGCCGCGAGGTCGCTGATCAGGGTGCTGATCGCCGCCGCGTCTTCGTGTCCGGCGGCGCGCAGGCGCAGTTCGGGGAGCGCCGGTGCTGCGCTGCGCCCGCGCGACGGGGCGGGCTGCGGCACGGTGCCCCGGAACGACCGCTGGATGCGGCTTGCAGGCCCGCCGCAGGGCGCATCCAGCGGGGCTTGCGCGAGGGTGGTCTGGGCGCCGGGCGCGTCGGCCTTGGCCGGGGGGGGCGCGAGGGTATGGGCGGCGTCCTTCCCGGCACTCGCGCCGGGCCGTGGCTTGGGTGCGGCGTCGACAACGCCCGGCCCGACGATGACGCCGAGCACGAGCAGCAGCGCAAGCCGGCGCTGGACGTCGAGCAGCCGGGAAAAGAGTGCCGCCGGCCCGGCACCTTGCAGCACCTGCGCCAGGCCCAGCGTCGCCGCCCAGGCGGCGAGCAGGCCGGCGGCGGCCGGCAGCGGCTGGCCGGGCCAGAGCCGTTCGACGACAACGCCGAAGAGCATGATCAACGGATAGTGGATGAGGAAGACCCAGTACGAGATCCGGCTCAATCCGGCGCAGCATGCCTGAAGGCGCGGACCGAAGGGGCAGCGGGCGCGCGCGCCCCAGAGCAGCAGCGCGGCGGTGAGCAGCGAAACGAGCGGGCGTTCGCGCCAGTCGACGGCCAGCGCCAGGGCGTAGAGCAGGAGCAGGGCGAGCAGCGTGGTCACCCCGGCGCGGTTGGGGGCGGGGGCGGCGACCCAGGCGGCCCATTGCGCGGCGATGCCGAGGGCGTAGGCGGCGAAGAAATAGAGCGCCCAGGCTTCCAGCGCCGGGCTGCGGCTGGCCCAGAACAGCGACAGCGCGCCGAGGCCGAGCACCAGCGCGGCGCGGACGGGCGCCGGGCCGCAGCCCATCCGGCGCGCCAAGGCCTGCGCCAGCCACAGCAGGCCGAGCAGGAGGGTGAAGAGCTGCAGGTCGGCGACGACGTACCAGGCGCCGGTGGTCAGCGCCTCGGTGCCGGTGATGTCGTGGATCAGCAATAGATGGAAAAGCACTTGGCGAAACGTCGGGGCTGCCGGGGTGTCGGGGTCGGCGAGGACGGCGCGGGCGAGCGCGGCGCAGACGATGGCCAAGGCCAGGGCGACGAAGAATGGCGGGATGAGGCGGCGGTAGCGACGGCCGGCGAGTGTTGCCACGCGGCGCCCGTCCCACGCCGGCCCCGGCGCGTCGAGCTGCGGCGCCAGACTGCGCGCGGCAAGAAAGCCGCCGACGACGAGGAAGGCTTGCACCGCCATGCGCGCGTCGATGTAGAGCCAGTCGACGAGGGCCGGCGCATAGGGGCGCAGGGTTTTGACGAGCGGGCCGTAGGAAACGAAGTGGTGCCAGACGATCAGCTGCGCGGCCAAGGCCTTGACGAGGTCGACCGCCCACAGCGTCGCGGTCGGAGCGGCGGGCGGCGGAGCATCGTGCGGAGGGGCGGGCATGCGGAGGCGGGGCGCGAGGCGTGAGGCGTGAGGCGTCGAGGCATCGAGATGGAGGACGAGCCTCCATCCTAACCGTTCGGCATGAAAAATGGGCGCCTCGAAGGCGAGCTTGGTCGTCCGGGGGCGCGCGGGCGCGGGCCCCGTGCTGCGCGGGCGTGGGCTCAGAGCCGCTGGCGCAGGGCTTCCGCCAAGGGGTCGAGGACGCTGGCGTCGGACCAGTATTCGCCGTGGCTGGCGACGTTCCATGCGGAGAGCGCGCCGCCGGCGTTGACCGGATGGTCGTGGATCAGGTCGTAGCTCGGACCGAGCTGGCGCAAGGGCCAGCCGAGCACGTCGTCGCGGTCGTAGTAGTTGTCCCAGCGGAATTCGGCGTTGGGGGCGGCGAAGCAGACCCGTTCGGCGAGCCCGGCGACGAAGAGCGGAATGTTGCAGCCGGTGGTGACGAGCTGGACGCAGGTCTTGAGGCGGTGCAGGTCGGTGACGGGCTGGTGTTGGCGGTAGTCGGCGAAGGCCGGGTCGAAGAGGTTGCGTTCGTGCTGGGCGTCCCAGGCGTAGTTGGAGATCACCTGGCAACCGAGCGACTGGGCGATGATCACCACCGGCACGGCCGGCCCGCCGTCGGCGAGCGCGCGCGAGAGCGCGGCGAAGATTTCGGCCTGGGTGGCGAGGTAGGCGCGCTTGTCGCTTTTCAGGCTGTGCTCGAGCGAGCCGGCGTCGCCAAAGCCGTAGAGCAGGAACTGGCGCAGCTTGACGCCGTCGAGCGCGTTGTCGGGGCAGGCCATCATGGCGTCCCAGAGCGCGTCTTCCGGCGCCTGCAGGATGGGCGCGTACTGGACGTTCTGGAACGACACCGCACTCCAGGCGTCACCCAGGCGATCCTTCAGCCCGACTTCGAGTTCGGCGAAATACGACGGCTTGATCTTGCCCATGCCGTGCAGGGTGATCAGGGCGACTTTGCGCATGCGGCCTCCTTGTTTTTGGGGTGGGGAAAACCTCCGGGGATGCGATTTGATTCGGATGTCAGCGCTGGGGCGGGCGTTGCGCTCACCCCACCGTCGGGTCGTTCGGGTCGAACTCGCGCCACTGGCCGTCGATGTAGCCTTCGATCGGGCGGAAGTCGGCTTTGTAGGCCATCTTGCGGCTCGCGCGGATCCAGTAGCCGAGGTAGAGGTAGGGGAGACCGTTGGCGATGCACTGGGCGATCTGCCAGAGGATGCCGTAGGTGCCGTAGCCAGCGTGCGGCCGGTCGGGGTCGTAGAAGGTGTAGACCGAGGAGAGGCCGTCGGAGACGACGTCGATCAGGCTGACCATGCGCAGGACGCCGTCTTCGCGGAATTCGACCAGCCGGCTGTCGATCCGGCTTTGCAGGATGAAGTGGGCGTACTGGTCGCGGTCGTCGAGGTCCATGCCGCCGCCGGCGTGGCGTCTTTCCTGGTAGCGCAGGTAAAGGGCGTAGTGCTCGTCGTCGTCGACCAGCGGGAACTGGCGCGCGCGCAGGCCGGCATTGCGCTTGAGGCCGCGGCGCTGGCTGCGGCTGGGGGCGAAGCGTTCAACGGGCAGGCGCACCGGCACGCAGGCGCGGCAATCCGGGCATTCAGGCCGGTAGGTGAACACGCCGCTGCGGCGGAAACCCTGGTGCAGCAACTGGCCGTAGATTTCACCGTCGATCAGGTGGGTGGGGGTGGCGACGAGGGAGACCGCCTGCCGCTCGGCGAGGTAGCTGCACGGGTAGGCGGCGGTGTTGTAGAAATGAAGCAGCGAGAGCGGGAGTTCGGAGTCGTTGAGCAGCGCCATCGCATCCTCCGGCTCAGGTCAGGGCGGCTTCGTTTTCGTTCAGGGCGAGGGGCTCGGCCTCGATGCCGCCCCAGGGCTGCTGCGCGCCCGCCTCTGGCCAGCGGCCGGAGCGCTTTGAAGCGCCGGGCGCGGCGCACAGCGTGCGCAGGCGGGCGAGAAAATCCTCGCGCGGGATTTCACGCGCGCCGAGCGAAGCGAGGTGCGGCGTGCTCATCTGGCAGTCGATCAGCCCGTAGTCGTGCTGGCGCAGATAGCGGCCGAGGTGGGCGAGGGCGATCTTCGAGGCGTCGGTGCGGTGCGCGAACATCGATTCTCCGTAGAACATGCGGCCGATGGCGAGGCCGTAGAGGCCGCCGACGAGTTGGCCGTCGACCCAGGTTTCGACCGAGTGGGCGTAGCCGAGTTCGTGCAGGGCGAGGTAGGCGGCGCGCATCTCGCGCGTGATCCAGGTGCCCGACTGGCCGGGGCGCGGGGTGCTGGCGCAGGACTGGATGACGGCGGCGAAGGCGCTGTCGAGGCGCACTTCGTAGTCGCCCTGTTGCAGGCGGCGGCGCAGCGAGCGGGTGATGCGCAGTTCGCCGGGGACGAGCGCCATGCGCGGGTCGGGGCTCCACCAGAGGATGGGTTCGCCGGGCGAGAACCAGGGGAAGATGCCGTTGCGGTAGGCGGCGAGGAGGCGTTGCGGGGAAAGGTCGGCGCCGGCGCAGAGCAGGCCGTTGGGGTCGCGCAGCGCCTGCTCGACCGGCGGGAAGTCGTCGTGCGGATCGAGCCAGGGGATCATCGTTCGGGCGCGCCCGGCGGGCAGCCGGGGCGGCGGAAGGCGACGACGTGGTCGACGTCGGGGCGGATGCCGATCGCTTCGCCGACGGCATGGTTGTGGTGCGAGGGCACCAGCGAGAGGATTTCGGCGCCGCTCGCCAGCCGCAGGGTGTAGAGGAATTCGGCGCCGCGGAAGGCGCGCTGGCGGACTTCGGCGCGCAAGGCGCTGGCGTCGTCGTGCACGATGTCGTCGGGGCGCAGCAGCACTTCGATGTGGCAGCCGCGGCCGCAGCTGGCGCAGCCTTGCCGGCATTCGAGCGGCAGGTGCGAGACGAGGCGGCCGATCTCGACGTCGACGGTGTGGCCGTCGATCACCGTGCCAGGCAGGAAGGCGCCCTGGCCGACGAAGTCGGCGACGAAGCGGTTGGCCGGCTGGTGGTAGAGGTCGTAGGGTGCGGCCCATTGCTGGATGCGGCCGGCGTGCATGATGCCGATCTCGTCGGCCAGGGCGAAGGCTTCGTTCTGGTCGTGGGTGACGAGAATGGCGGTGGTGCCTTCCTGCTTGAGGATGGCGCGCACTTCGAGCGCGAGGCGTTCGCGCAGGTCAACGTCGAGGTTGGAGAAGGGCTCGTCGAGCAGGAGGAGCTGCGGCCGGGGCGCCAGCGCGCGGGCGAGCGCGACGCGTTGCTGCTGGCCGCCGGAGAGTTCGTGCGGGTATTTCTCGCCGCAGCCGGCGAGGCCGACGGTGGCGAGCAGGGCGCTGACCCGCGCCGCGCGTTCGGCGGCGGATTTGGCAGAGGATCGGGCGGCGATGCCAAAAGCGATGTTGCCGGCGACCGTGAGGTGCGGGAAGAGCGCGTAATCCTGGAAGACCATGCCGATCTGGCGCGCCTCGGGCGGCAGGCGGAAGCCGGCGTCGGTGACGCGCTGCCCGCCGAGGCGGATTTCGCCGGCGGCGATCGGTTCAAAGCCGGCGATGCAGCGCAAGAGCGTGGTCTTGCCGCAGCCCGAGGGGCCGAGCAGGCAGGCGATCTGGCCGCGCGCGACGGAAAAATCGACGCCGTCGACAACGGTGTGCGTGCCGTAACGCTGGACGATGCCGCTCAGTTCGAGGAGCGGGGCGCCGGGGGCGTGGCTGGCCTTGGGTTTTAATTCGGCGGCGGGAATGTTTACGTGGGTTTCCATGTCTCTGGGCGGTGTGCCTTGTGCGGTGCCGGCCCCGTGTCTTGCGCCACGGAAGCCTGCGCTGCCCCATTATAATTCGCATTTACCCGCTCACCGCCATGCCTCGCCTGCCCGTGTTCCGCATTCATCCCTTGCTCGCCGTTTCGCTGCTCCTCGCCGCGCTCGTCGCCCTGCCGGTCGGCAGCGTGTTGTTCAACGTCGTTCAGGGCGGCTCGGAGGGGACCGGCGCGGTGTGGGCGCACCTCGCGTCCACCGTGCTGCCCGACTACCTGGCGAGCACTTTCTGGCTGTGCCTGGGCGTGGCCTGCGGCACCATCGTCGTCGGCGTCACCACCGCCTGGCTCACGGCGATGCACGACTTTCCCGGGCGGCGTTTCTTCGAGTGGGGGCTGGTGCTGCCGCTGGCCGTGCCGGCCTACGTGCTGGCTTACGTGTATACCGATTTCTTGCAGTTCGCCGGTCCGCTGCAAAGCGCGCTGCGCGAGACCTTCGGCTGGCGGCGCGGCGACTACTGGTTCCCCGAGGTGCGCAGCGTTGGCGGCGCGGTGGCGATGTTCGTCTTCGTCCTCTACCCCTACGTCTACCTGCTCGCCCGCACGGCTTTCCTGGAGCGCGCCAGCGGCATGCTGGAGGCCGCGCGGACATTGGGCTGCGGGCCGTGGGCCAGCTTCTTCCGTGTCTCGCTGCCGCTGGCCCGGCCGGCGGTCGCCGCCGGCACGGCGCTGGCGCTGATGGAAACGCTGGCCGACTACGGCACCGTCTCGTATTTCGGCGTGCAGACCTTCACCACCGGCATCTACCGCGCCTGGTTCTCGCTCGGCGACCGTGTCGCCGCCGCGCAACTCGCCGCCGGCCTGCTCGGCATCGTGGTCTTGCTCCTGGCGCTCGAACGCTTGAGCCGCGGGCGGGCGCGCTTTCATAACACCACCGGGCGCAACCGCCCGGCGCCGGGGCGCGAGCTCAAAGGCGGCGCGGCGCTGCTCGCCACGTTGGCCTGCGCGCTGCCGCTCTGCTTCGGCTTTGCCCTGCCTGGTGGCCTGCTGCTGCGCCTCGCGCTCGCCGAGGGCGACGCGCAGTTCGGCGCGCATTTCGTCCGCCTCGCCGGCAACAGCGTCGTCCTCGCCGGGCTGACCGCGCTCTTGGCCGTCGCCCTGGCGCTGCTCGTCGCCTACGCCGTGCGCCAGGCGCAGGCCGCGCGCGGCCGCTCGGCGCGCCTTGCGGCGGCGCTGCAACGGCTGGTGGGCCTCGGCTACGCGGTGCCGGGGTCGGTGATCGCCGTCGGCGTGCTGATCCCCGTCACCCGCCTCGACCACGCGCTGATCGCCGCCGCGCAGGCGTGGTTCGGCGTCAATCCCGGCCTCATGCTCACCGGCGGCATCGCCGCGCTGATCTACGCGTATTTGGTGCGCTTTCTTGCCGTTGCGCTCAACGCCGTTGGCGAGAGCCTGGCCAAGATCACCGCCAGCATGGACGAAGCCGCGCGCAGCCTGGGCTGCGGCCAGGGCGGGGCGCTGCGCCGGGTGCATCTGCCGATCCTGCGCGGCAGCCTGCTCACCGCCGGCCTCCTGGTCTTCGTCGACGTGATGAAGGAACTGCCGGCGACCTTGGTGATGCGCCCCTTCAACTTCGACACCCTCGCCACCCAGGCCTACACCCTCGCCGCCGACGAACGCCTCGCCGAAGCCTCCACCGCCTCGCTCGCCATCGTCGCCGTCGGCCTCCTGCCGCTCATCGCGCTTTCAAGACAGATCGCCAAGCGGCGGCGCTGAGGGCGTTGATTTAAGGGGGCTCTGCAAGGCGCATCTGGATGCGCCTTGCGGGCATGTTGCCGCTGGGAAGACCTCTGGATGCGGCTTGCAGGGCGGCTTTAAAAACGCCCCGCTCGCAACCTTTACCCTCGGTGCTGGCTGCCCGGCGGATAGGGTTCAGGTTTGACCGAAATTCGTGGTCCCAATTGTTCTGCTGATGAAAGAGAAACGGGCAAGCGATTCGCTTGCCCGTTTTGTTTGGTCATTTGGGTGGCGACTATCGACCCATTGCTGTCATTACTCACCTTCAAGTTTGAACGTCGGCTTACAGTCGCAAACCGGTCGCCTAAAAGTTCTTGGCAAATCAATTCGAGGGAACTGGCGATCACGTTCCCCCGGTGAAAATACACAACTGAAACGGCTATCAAGCTACGCTGTAACGCTCCAGCCAGTGAGCGTACGGCGCCGGCAAGACCCATGAAGGTTTATCAACGCCGAGAACCTTGGCCGCGTGGTAAGCCCAATGCGGATTGGCTAAGTGGGCGCGGCCAATCATGACTAGGTCCATCTGCTTGTCTGCAACAACACGCTCTGCAGCTGTCGGTACGTCGATGCCCCACGAGGAAGCAACCGGCAATCCGGTCGCGTAACGTACCCTGTCAGCGATAGGAGCGAGGAAAGCGGGCGCCCAAGGAATGTTGGCGGTCGGCGTCGAGAACCCCATGCTGACGCTCAGCATATCCAGTCCAGCCTTGCGGAAGGCAATGGATAGCTCAATCGCTTCGGACAATGTTTCTTCGTCACGACCATCAAACTCGATAACGCCAAAGCGTGCGGTCAACGGCAAATGCTCGGGCCATACTTCGCGAACGGCAGCCAGAGTTTCCAGCAGGAAACGGCTACGTCCGGCGTAGTCACCGCCGTATTGGTCGGTTCGCTGATTGGCATGTACAGAGAAGAAGCTTTGAGCCAGATAGCCGTGAGCAAAGTGCAACTCCAGCCACTCAAAGCCGGCATCGCGAGCCCTCCGTGCCGCCGCAACGAAATCTGCACGGACACGTGCAATATCCTCAAGGGTCATCGCCTTGGGCACTTTGGGTAGATTGGCACCGAAGGCCACAGCCGAAGGGGAAATGGTACTCCAACCCCTCGGGTCTCCATCGGCAATATGGTCATCGCCCTCCCACGGCAAATTGGCGGAAGCTTTACGGCCAGCGTGGCCAATCTGAATGCCGGGAATAGAACCGCCCGCCTTGATCGCGGCAACTACCTTGGTCAATTCGGCTGCTTGTTCGTCATTCCACAAGCCAAGGCAAGCCGGCGTAATACGCCCCTCGGGAGCAACGCCAGTAGCCTCGACAATAACCAATCCTGCCCCACCGCGAGCCAGACTAGCGTAATGAACCCGATGCCAATCATTTACCACTCCATCCACAGCGCTGTATTGGCACATGGGTGGAATGGCGATGCGGTTGCGCAGGGTGACGTCTTTGAGGGCAAATGGGGAAAACAATGCGGACATAGTGTTACTCATCCTTTCGTTGGACTATGTGAACCAATCGGGAGATGCTACCAAACGAACATGGTGGAGAAAGGGCTTTAGGGAGCATCCTTAATCGCCTGCAAAACCAAGCGAGCAACTTCAGCCGACGAGGCTGGATTCTGGCCAGTAACCAGCTTCCCATCGCGAATTGCAAAAGTTTGGAAGTCGGGACCGGATTCATATTTTGCGCCCAAGTCACGGACACGGGTTTCCAGCAGGAAGGGCACCATGCCAGTCAGCCCCGCAGCCGCTTCCTCGCTATTGGTAAAGGCAGCGACGCGTCGGCCAGCGACCAACGGCTGACCGGAAGCATCCTTGGCATTCACCAAACCTGCGGGTCCATGGCATACCGCCGAGATAACCTTGCCGTCAGCCCAGGCATTTGTCAGCAACTTTGCCAGGCTGTTACTCGTCGGCAAATCCCACATGGTGCCATGTCCACCAGGAAGAAAGACTGCTGCGTAGCCCTTGGGCGAGATGCCCTCAACCTTTATCGAGGTCTCAATTTTTTGCATTGCGGCGGGGTCTTTGAGGAATCGCTCAACGCTGGGCGGGTTCTTACCTGCTATTTCCAGGGAATGCGGGTCAATTGGAATCTTGCCGCCCGCGATGGAAGCAATATCGACCTGTACGCCCGCATCGACGAAGACATAGTAAGGCGTGGTCAGCTCTTCCAACCACACGCCGGTGGGCCGAGGGTCGTCTCCCATGGTTGCCTGGGAAGTAAGAATCATCAAGATTTTAAGGGTGGTGCTCATGGACATACCTCAGTCGATTAGGAATTCGGTCGCCTCAACCTGCTTTCAGGTGGGCGATACGTGACATCAATTGGTTTGGAGATTTCGAGCGGCCTTGATTAAGCCTTCCAGCCAGTCCTGATGGCCGTTAATCATCGGATTCGGCCTCGCCTGGGCAAGTGTCTGGATCGTGTCCCGGGACGTGGTGTAAGAAGCGTCAGCAGAAGCGGTCAGCGGGT
>NZ_JASDTF010000041.1:0-44532 GCF_041441355.1 Propionivibrio sp. | reverse complement strand
CTCCCACCACCCCCACCCCACAAACAAAAAGCCCATGCCTTCAAAGACATGGGCTCTTACTGGGATTCAACCTCGGCACACACGGCCTCGGTGTTCGGCTTTTCGCCGTCAGGGTACTACGCGACAGTATTTGTAATGAGGTTGAGACAACGACCCATAAGCTCTCCCAACTGCGCGGCTGGCACCACCACTGCCCACCGGATTCGCCGCGAATCACGGCGCACACTCACTCTAGTCGTCGCATCGCCGAAAAGCCAGACAAAAAAGTGCCGGCGATTCCGCCGGCACTTTTAGGAATACGCGAAGACCACGCCTTACTTCGCGCCTTTGCGGATGAAGCCGAAGGGCGCGCCCAGCGGCAGAACGACACGGCCGAAGAAGCCATTAAGGAAGATCGCCCCCGCCGCATAGAAGCTCAGTAGCGAGATCAGCAACTCGGACAAAGCCGCCAAACCGGAGAAAAACGACGCGTTGATGCCCAGCAGCGAAAACGCCAGGGACGGAAACAGGACGTTGATCAACACCAGGATCACGGCAAAGACCTTATTGGTCTCAAACGAAGCAATCATGATGAAGAACGAGAAGATGCCGTAGCCGATACAGGCAAAGGCGAATTGGCGGGGGTCGGCCGCCGGATCGACCGGACCGAACCAGCCCTGAGCAATGGCCCAGTGGAAGGAAACCCCCATCCAGAACAAACCATAGACTCCCAGAACGATCGAGCCGAAATAGTTGTTCTTCTTGAAGTCGACGGTCGACGCCCAAAGTTGCGCCCCCGCCCCAAGGAAAAACGCCCATGGCAGAACAAAGGTCGTGCCGCTCGTCCATCCCATTTTCTGAGAGGCGGCGACCAGCGTGACGATGGCCAGGCCAAACACGCCGAGCGCCGTCGGGTCGGTCATAACGATCTTCGTTTCATTGGTAGCGGATGCTGGAACTGCAGACATGGGGTTTCCTTTGACTGATAGGCCTCCGCCAAGGCGGAGCAGAAGATGGACGCACGCCGACACCGAAGTACAGTGCGGTTAATTGTTTTACGCGAACGCTCGCAACAGCGGGCCAGGCAGCGCCTCGGCGGAATGATCCTCAGCGGGCACGAGCGCATCGCGGGGGCGCGATTCTAGCACGCCGCCCAAACGCGGCCGATCGCCACACAGCAGAACAAACGACACTTTTCTCGCGGAACAGCGTGACAAATCTCATGCCAAAGGATCAAGAAGCGAAGAATAATGCCGATAAATCAAATGCATCACAAAAACAAAACCGGGGGAGGAACGCCATGCGCATACCATTCGAAGCCCTGACCCAATTTTTGAACGGCCGCCCGCCCGATGCCAAACGAACCGAGCCCGTTGCCGCCTCGGCAGACCTCGGCGAAGCGCCGCAATTCAGCCTGCGCCACTGGACGCCCGGCGAGGAGCACGGCAGCCGCGACGGGCATAGCGCCGAGCGTGGCCCGGGCGAAGCGCCCACACCAAACAGCCCCTCCGCCGAGGCCCCCGCCCGGAAGGATCCCCCACTCGGTTTCGAGGAACGGCGCAAGGCCGACCGCCGCCAACAGAACATTCCGGTGCTGCTCGACACGCGCCTGTCTCCCTGCCGACGCGAAACCGACCGCCAGACGGCGATCAGCCTCAAAGCCTGAACCCCACCCCCACGACGCTCATTACCAATAGAAAAGGCGCCACACAGGCGCCTTTTCCAATTCTAAAACCAGGAACCGGAATGTTTAGATCACGATGGTCTGCGCTTCCCCTGCTGCGCGCGCCTCGATCCGCCCGATCTCAACCGCCGACTCACCGGCCTCCCGGAGCAATTGCAGGGCTTGGGCGGCGTCCGCCTGAGCGACGATGACCGCCATCCCGATGCCGCAGTTGAAGACCCGGTGCATTTCGCCCTCGGCCACTTGCCCTTCGCGCTGCAGCCAGTTGAAAAGTGCCGGACGCGTCCACCGCGATTGCTCGACCACGGCCTTGACGCCCTCAGGCAACACGCGCGGAATGTTCTCGGTCAAACCACCTCCCGTAATATGCGCCATGCCCTTGACCGGCAGCGCGGCCATCAGCGCCAGCAAAGGCTTCACGTAAATGCGGGTCGGCTCCATCAGCGCATCGGCCAGCGTCCGATCGCCGTCGAACGGCGCATCGAGGTCAGGGTTCGAGCGTGCAACGATCTTGCGGATCAGCGAATAGCCGTTCGAGTGCGCGCCCGAGGACGGCAAGCCGAGAACGACGTCGCCGGCCACAATTTCGCGCCCGGTGATGATTTTCGACTTTTCGACCACGCCGACGGCAAAACCCGCCAGATCGTATTCACCGTCCGGGTACATGCCCGGCATCTCGGCCGTCTCGCCGCCAATCAGGGCGCAACCGGCGTACTCACAGCCTTGCGCAATGCCTTTCACGACGTCGGCGGCAACGTCCACGTCGAGCTTGCCGCAGCCGAAATAATCGAGAAAGAACAGCGGCTCGGCGCCCTGCACCAACACGTCGTTGGCGCTCATCGCCACGAGGTCGATGCCGACGGTATCGTGCCGCTTGAGGTCGAACGCCAGCTTGAGCTTGGTGCCGACGCCGTCGGTACCCGAAACCAGAACCGGCTCCTGATAACGCTTGGGCACTTCGAACAAGGCCCCGAAGCCGCCCAGCCCGCTCAGCACGCCCTCGCGCATGGTTTTCTTGGCAAACGGTTTAATCCGTTCGACAAGTTCATCCCCGGCGTCAATATCCACGCCGGCATCACGGTAGGAAAGCGATTGCTGTGTCATCTTGTGTGTCGTCCCAAACGAGGCTTGCAAAAGCGGCTGGTGCTAAAATGCGCACCTTCATCCGCAGAAGAAGCCTGAATTTTAGCCGAAATCGACGTCACGCGTGCCGTCGGCACGGCGCCGAGCACCACTTTACATGCGTCAGCTCATCCTCGAACTCCTGCCCGAAGCCCCGCCCAGCCTCGATAATTTCGTCGCCGGCGGCAACGGCGAAGCATTAACCGCTCTGGCCCACTGGCTGTCTCCGGACAGCGGCGAGCCCTCGTTCGTCCTCTGGGGCGAAGCGGGCGCTGGCAAAAGCCACCTCCTGCGCGCCAGTGGCGCCGCCTACCACGACGCGGAAGCCGACCCGACACTCGCCGACATGGACGAGGAGCCTCTATTTCAAGCCGTCGACAACGTCGAGGCGCTGGCCCCGGAAGGGCAAATCGCCCTCTTCAACCGCTTCAACCGCCTGCGCGCCCGCGGCGGCCGACTGCTCACCGCGGCGGAGGCTCCACCGATGCAACTGGCGCTGCGCGAAGACCTGCGCACCCGCTTGGGCTCCGGCCTTATCTACCGTCTGCAGGCGCTCACCGACGACGAGCAACTGGCTGCGCTGAGCGCTCAGGCCGAAGCCCGCGGCATGGGCTTGCCGAGCGATGCACTGCACTACCTTGTCAGCCGTGCGCCGCGCGACATGCGCAGCCTGAGCGCGCTGCTCGTCGCGCTCGACCGCTATTCGCTCGAACATAAACGCGCGATCACCGTGCCGCTCCTGCGCGAAGTCCTGCTCGCCGGCCCCGAGGCCTGAGCCAGGCCTCGCCCCTCCGGATTCATCTTCACGCGAAAGCCCTACGCCCATGCAACTCGCCCTCTTCGATCTCGACAACACCCTGCTCGCCGGTGACAGCGACTACGAATGGACCCAGCACCTGATCAACAAAGGGGTTCTCGACCGCGACACTTTCGAGCGCCGCAACGCCGAGTTTTTCGAGCAGTACAAAGCCGGCACGCTGAACATCTTCGAATTCCTCGATTTCCAGCTGCAGTCGCTCTCCCGCCACCGGCGCGCTGACCTCGACGCCTGGCACGCCGAGTTCATGGCCGAGCGCATCCGCCCGATGATCGGCCGCAAGGCGCGCGACCTCGTCGCCCGCCACCAGGAGGCCGGCGACCTGTGCGCCCTGGTCACCGCGACCAACAGTTTCGTCACCGGCCCGATCGCCCGCGAATTCGGCATTCCGCACCTGATCGCCACGATTCCCGCACAGGAAGGTGGCGAATTCACCGGCAAGCCGCGCGGTACGCCCTCGTTCCGCGAGGGCAAAATCGAGCGCGTCGAGGCTTGGCTCGAAGCCATGGGCCTGTGGTGGAACGCCTTCGAGCACAGCTGGTTCTACAGCGACTCGCTCAACGACCTGCCCTTGCTCTCCAAAGTCAGCCACCCGATCGCCGTCGACCCGGACGCCACCCTGCGCGCCCACGCCGAGGCCCAGGGCTGGACCGTCCTCAACCTGCATCTTTGACATTCAAGATTAAGCGGCTGATTTACAGAGACATTTCGAGTACAATCTCGCCTTTTTCCGGAAATCCCGGTCGCTTTTTCACCGAAGGATGATTCGCAAACTCATCTCCCGCGTCTTTGGACGCAAACCGGGCCACGCCCGTCCCGCCACGCTCGAGGCCAGCCAGCACGGCATCCGCCGCGAAGACCTTAGCAACGGCAGCCGACGCACCGTCGAAACCCTCCAGCAACACGGCTATCAAGCCTTCGTCGTCGGCGGTGCCGTGCGCGACCTGCTGGCCGGCATTCCGCCCAAGGACTACGACGTCGCCACCAATGCCACGCCCGAGCAAGTGCGCCAGTGCTTCCGCCGCGCGCGCATCATCGGTCGCCGCTTCCAGATCGTGCATGTCATGATGGGAGCTGAGACCATCGAGGTCACCACCTTCCGAGGCCACCACGACCAGCACGACGACGAACGCCGCGCGCAGACCGACCAGAGCGGCCGCGTGTTGCGTGACAACGTCTTCGGCAGCCAGCAGGACGACGCTGCACGCCGCGACTTCACGATCAACGCGCTCTATTACGACCCGAGCAGCGGCCAGGTCATCGACTACCACCACGGGGTGGACGACATCCGCGCCAAGACCCTGCGCATGATCGGTGACCCGGCCAAGCGCTATCGCGAAGATCCGGTGCGCATGCTGCGCGCGGTTCGCCTTGCGGCCAAGCTCGACTATGCGATCGAGCCGGCGACGCGACGCCCGATCCAGGAGCTTGCCGACCTGATCGAAGGCGTCCCGCCCTCGCGTCTGTTCGACGAGATGCTCAAGCTGCTCACTTCCGGCTACGCCGTCGACTGCGTCCGTCGCTTGCGCGACGAAGGCCTGCATCATGGCCTGTTGCCGCTACTCGACGTCATCCTCGAACAGCCGCTCGGCGAGCGCTTCGTGATGCTCTCGCTGGCCAACACCGACAAGCGCATCCGCACCGGCAAACCGGTTTCCCCGGGCTTCCTCTTCGCCACCCTGCTCTGGCACGAAGTGCTCGCCAAGTGGCAGGCGCTCCAGGCCGGCGGCGAGCGCCCGATTCCGGCGCTTTACCTGGCGATGGACGACGTGCTCGAGGTGCAAGGCGAAAAGCTCGCTATCACCCGCCGCATCGCTGGCGACATCAAGGACATTTGGGCGCTGCAGCCGCGCTTCGAACAACGTTCGGGCAAGCGTCCGTACGCCCTGCTCGAACAAGCGCGCTTCCGCGCCGGCTACGACTTCCTGCTCCTGCGCGCCGAGTCGGGCGAAGTCGATCGAGAACTGGCCCAGTGGTGGACCGGCTTCATCGAACACGACGGCGACGCCCGCGCCGCCATGCTCCTGCCACAAAGCAGCGACGGCACCAAGAAACGCCGTCGCCGTCGACGCAAACCGGGTGGCGGCGACAGCGAAGCGTAGCAAACTCCGTCATGCACCTTGCCTACATCGCGCTCGGCGCCAATCTGGACGACCCGCTCGGCCAATTGCGCGCCGCGCTCGACACCCTCGCCGCCCTGCCCGGCAGCCGCCTGCTGCGCGCCTCGTCGTTCTACCGTACCGCGCCGGTTGGCGCTCCGGGCCAGCCCGACTACCTCAACGCCGTCGCCGCGCTGGAGACCACGCTCCCCCCGGAGGCCCTGCTCACCGCGCTGCTCGCCATCGAGCATGACTTCGGACGGCAGCGCGCGTACCGCAATGCGCCGCGTACCCTCGACCTCGACCTGCTGCTCTACGACGACCTCGTCATCGACCGCCCGCAGCTGCAGATTCCGCATCCGCGCCTGCATCTGCGCGCCTTCGTCGTCGTGCCGCTGGCCGAAATCGCGCCCGACCTGCGCCTTCCGGGCCGAGGCAGCCTCGCCGCCTGGCTGCCCGCCACCGCCATGCAACGCATCGTCAAGTTGTGAGCGCACCGTGGTCGCCGAATTAAAAATTCCCGCCCTCTGGCAAACCGTGATGCTGCTGTCGGCGGCGAACGTCTTCATGACGTTCGCCTGGTATTCACACCTCAAGCACCTCAACGACCGCCCATGGTGGATCGCGGCACTGATCGCCTGGGGCATCGCGCTGTTCGAATACCTGTTGCAGGTACCGGCCAACCGCATCGGCCACACCGAGCTCTCGCTCGCCCAGCTCAAGATTCTGCAGGAAGCGATCACCCTGACCGTGTTCGTTCCGTTCGTCGTTTTCTACATGCAGCAGCCACTCAAGCTTGACTATCTATGGGCGGCCCTGTGTATCCTAGGCGCCATCTATTTCGTCTTCCGCTCGTAGCGCGCAGCCCGACCGGGCGCCCCCGAGCACACCGGATTTTCATTCCTCTGCGAGACCCCACCGTGTCCTCCCAAACCCCGCAACGCCGCTTGAGCCTGCTCGACTTGGCCAAGATGCGCGCCGCCGGCGACAAGATCGCCATGCTCACCTGTTATGACGCCAGCTTCGCCGCCCTGTGCGACGCCCAAGGCGTCGACATCCTGCTCGTCGGCGACTCGCTCGGCATGGTCCTGCAAGGCCACGACTCGACGCTCCCCGTCAGCGTCGCCGACATGGCCTACCACACCGCCGCTGTCGCCCGCGGCAGCCAGCACGCCTACGTTGTCGCCGACATGCCCTTCGGCAGTTTTCAGGAAAGCCCGACGCACGCCTTCCGCAACGCCGCCGCGCTGCTCGCAGCCGGCGCCCAGATGGTCAAGCTCGAAGGCGGCGAAGCGATGGCCGAGACCACCCGCTTCCTCGTCCAGCGTGGCATTCCCGTCTGCGCCCACGTCGGCCTCACCCCACAATCAGTGCATCAGCTCGGTGGCTACCGCGTGCAGGGCAAGGACGACAGCGGCGCGGCGCAACTCCTCGCCGACGCCGAAGCCCAGCAGAACGCCGGCGCCAGCCTGATCGTTCTCGAAGCCATCCCCTCGCCGCTGGCCGCCGCGGTTACCGCCCGCCTGCACATTCCGACCATCGGCATTGGCGCCGGTGCCGAATGCTCCGGCCAGGTGCTGGTGCTGCACGACATGCTCGACGTCGCCCCCGGCCGCAAGCCACGCTTCGTCAAGAACTTCATGGCCGGACAAGCCTCGATCGGCGCCGCCATCGCCGCCTATGTCAACGAAGTGAAGGCCGGCACCTTCCCCGCCCCGGAGCACGGCTACTGAGCCGGCATACAGCAAAGAACGCCAGGAAGAACACCATGCTCATCCATTCCCGCATCGCCGACCTGCGTGCCGCCCTCCAGGGCCGCGGCCGGATCGTCTTTGTCCCCACCATGGGCAACCTGCACGCCGGCCACATCAGCCTGATGGAGCAGGCCCGCGCGCACGGCGACACCGTCGTCGCCAGCATCTTCGTCAACCGACTGCAATTCGGCCCCAACGAGGACTTCGACAAGTACCCGCGCACCTTCGCCGACGACTGCGCCAAGCTCGAGGCCGCTGGCGTCGACGTTCTCTTTGCCCCCGACGAACAGGAGTTTTACCCCGAGCCGCAGGCCTACCAGGTCGATCCGCCCGAAATTCAGAACCTGCTCGAAGGCGAGTTCCGCCCTGGTCATTTCCGCGGCGTCGCCACCGTCGTCCTCAAGCTCTTCAACATCGTCCAGCCGCAGGTCGCCGTATTCGGCAAGAAGGATTACCAGCAGCTGATGGTGCTGCGCAACATGACGCGCCAACTGGCGCTACCGATCGAAATCGTCGGCGGCGAGACGGTGCGCGCCGAAGACGGTCTGGCGCTCTCCTCGCGCAACGGCTACTTGACGCCCGAACAGCGCGCCGAGGCGCCGCGCCTCGCCCGTGCCCTGCGCGAACTGCGTACGGCCGTGCTGCTCGGCATCTACGACTTCGAGCGCCTCGAGCGCGTGGCGCGCGAGGAACTCGACGGCCACGGCTGGCAAACTGACTACGTCTCGGTACGCCGCCAGTCGGACCTGATGCCGCCGCAGCGGGGCGACCGCGCCCTCGTCGCCCTCGCCGCCAGCCGCCTGGGCAGCACGCGCCTGATCGACAACATCGAGATCGAGATCAAGACGCCCGGCGAGCGCGGGATTTCGGGTTGACACCCGGGCCTCAACGACTAGAATTTTCACCCTTCCCCGAAAGGGAAATAAGGAACCGAGTACCACCATGCAAAGAACGATGCTGAAATCCAAGCTGCACCGAGTGACGACCACGCACTCGGAGCTGCATTACGAAGGCTCTTGCGCCATCGACCTCGACCTGCTCGAAGCGGCCGACATCGTCGAGCACGAGCAGATCGACATCTGGAACGTCAATAACGGCGAGCGCTTCACGACCTACGCCATCCGCGCCGAACGCGGCTCGGGCATCATTTCCGTGAACGGCTCGGCCGCCCGTCGCGCCGCGCCCGGCGACCTCTTGATCATCGCCAGCTTCGCCCAGTACGACGAAGCCGAGCGCGCCACCTATGCGCCCAAGCTCGTCTACGCCGACGCCCAGAACCGCATCAAGCGCACCGGCGACGGCGTTCCCGAGCAGTCGGCCTAAGCGCGCCCCCTGCGCTCGACGTTCCGCGGCCTCCGCTGCCGCGCCCCAGCTGCGCGGCTCACGCGTTGCCGCTGGCCGCCCGCCTCTCCCGGCCTTCGCGCCGGACGAATTCTCTTCGCCGACACTTTGCGCGCACGCGCGCCGAGGTCGGCGCTCGTCCATAGCCGCCCCCACCCAATTTGGCTAGAATGTTCGTCGCCAGCGGCAGCGACGGCCCGATAACGATACGCCGCCCGACGTTTCCACCCTGCCCGCTTACGTCACGCTTTTCCTCACGAAAGGATCGCCATGGATCGCATCTTCAACTTCAGCGCAGGCCCCGCCACCCTCCCCCTGGAAGTGCTCGAAACCGCCCGCGACGAACTGACCAACTGGCATGGCAGTGGCATGTCGGTGATGGAAATGTCGCACCGCGGCAAGGAATACATGAGCATCCACGCCGAGGCCGAAGCCGACCTGCGCACGCTGCTCGGCATTCCCGCCAACTACAAAGTGCTCTTCCTGCAGGGCGGCGCCACGGCGCAATTCGACATGGTTCCGATGAACCTCCTGCGCGGCAAGGCCGCGGCGGACTACCTCAACACCGGCGAGTGGTCGAAAAAGGCGATCAAGGAGGCCAAGAAATTCGGCCAGGTGAACATCGTCGCCAGCTCCGAAGACAAGAACTTCAGCTACGCACCGGCGTTCTCGACCTGGACGCTCGACCCGAACGCGGCCTACGTGCACATCACCTCGAACGAGACCATCGGCGGCGTCGAGATTTTCGACACCCCGGACACCGGCAACGTGCCGCTCGTCGCCGACATGTCGTCGAACATCCTCTCGCGCCCGATCGACGTTTCCAAGTACGGTCTGATCTACGCCGGCGCGCAGAAGAACATCGGCCCGGCCGGCGTCACCGTGGTCATCGTCCGCGAAGACCTGCTCGGCCAGACCGTGCCCGGCACGCCGACCGTCTTCGACTACAAGGTGCAGGCCGAGGCCGAGTCGATGTACAACACCCCGCCGACCTACGGCATCTACATCGCCGGCCTCGTCTTCAAGCATCTGCTCGCCAAGGGCGGCCTCGTCGCCATGGAAGCGCAGAACCGCGCCAAGGCCAAGCTGATCTATGACCTGCTCGACGCCTCCAGCCTCTACCAGTCGCCGGTGGCGCTGGAAAACCGTTCGCTGATGAACATTCCGTTCACCTTGAAGGACGCCGCGCTCGACGAAGACTTCCTGAAGCAGGCAAAGGCCGCCGGCCTCGTCCAGCTCAAGGGACACAAATCGGTCGGCGGCATGCGCGCCTCGATCTACAACGCCATGCCCATCGAAGGCGTCCAGGCCCTCGTGGCCTTCATGCAGGACTTCGAAAAGTCGCACGCCTAAGACGCCACGCCTCGCTTCACCCGGCGGCGCCCTCGCGCGCCGCCGGTCGCTTTACCTGACTTGCCCGCTGTTGCTGTTTCGCACCGCTTCACCTCACGATTCCCAGGGAACCCGTATGACGCGCACGATCCAGACGCTCAACGCCATCTCGCGCAAAGGCCTCGCCCGCCTGCCCGAGGCGTATTCGGTCAGCAACGACGCCACCGCGCCAGACGCCATCCTCGTCCGCTCGCAGGCGATGCACGAACTGCCCATCCCCGAGAGCGTCCTGGCCATCGGCCGCGCCGGCGCCGGCACCAACAACATTCCAGTCAAGGCGATGAGCGAACGCGGCGTCGTCGTCTTCAACGCGCCCGGCGCCAACGCCAACGCGGTCAAGGAGCTGGTCATCGCCGGCATGCTCGTCGGCACGCGCAACCTCGCCCCGGCGCTGGCCTTCGTCAGCGGCCTGCGCGGCGACGACGAGGCGCTGCACAAACAGGTCGAAGCGGGCAAGAAAAATTACGTCGGGCACGAACTGCGCGGCAGCACGCTGGGCATCGTCGGCCTCGGCGCCATCGGCTCGCAGCTCGCCGAAGCGGCGATCGCGCTGGGCATGCAGGTCGTCGGCTACGACCCGGAAATCACCGTCGAAGCCGCCTGGCGCCTGCCTTCGCAAGTGCGCAAGGCGACCAGCGTCGACGACCTCGTCAAGCGCGCCGACTTCGTCAGCCTGCACGTCCCGCTCCTGCCGACGACCAAGGACCTCATCAATGCCGAGCGCATCGCGCTGATGAAAAAGGGCTGCGTGCTGCTCAACTTCGCACGCGAGGGCATCGTCAATGAGCGCGCCGCACTGGCCGGCCTGAACGACGGCCGCCTGCACGCCTACGTCTGCGACTTCCCCAGCCACCTGCTCAGTCAGCACCCGCGCTTCGTGGCGCTGCCGCACCTCGGCGCCTCGACCGAGGAGGCCGAGGAAAACTGCGCGATCATGGTCGCCGAGCAGGTCGCCGACTATCTTGAGCACGGCAACATCACGAACGCGGTGAACTTCCCCAACATCGCCATGCCGCGCGAATCGGCCTTCCGCCTGGCGATCGCCAACGCCAACGTGCCGAACATGCTGGGCCAGATCTCGACCACGCTGGCCGGCGCCGGGCTCAACATCCACAACATGGTGAACAAGTCGCGCGGCGACTACGCCTTCACTCTGGTCGACGTCGAAAGCGAAGTCCCGCCTGAGCTCATCGCCCGCCTGCAGGCGATCGACGGCGTGCTGCGGGTGCGCTACCTGCCGGCGTAAAAAGTCGCGAGCCGGAGAAAGGCTCAACCACGATAGATTCGCAGGCGCGCAGGAAAAATAATTCCCCGCGCCTGTTTCTCCCCGTCTTCTCCGTCGCGAAGCTTGGCGGTTACCGTCCTCGCCCGGGTTTCAGGACTCAACCGCTGGAGCCGCCTTGCGGGCGCGCGGCTTGCGCGCGGGCGACGTCTTCTCCACGGCGGGGGCGGCATCCGCCGCCGGCGCTGCGGGCTTCTTGGCCGCGGCTTTGCGTGGCGGTCGTGCCGAGACCGGCGCTTCGCTTTCGGCGACGGCCGCGGACGGCTCGATGGCGACCGGAGCGGCGCGTGCGGGGCCCGCACTAGGCTTCTCGGCACCCGCCTCCTTCTTCTCGTTCGCGGCCTTGCCGCGCCCGCGCCGAGCGCTCGGACGTCGTTTTTCGCCCTCGCCGGCCAACACCACGGGCACCTCGCTGGACGCCACCATCGGCGCGCTCTCCAGCGCCGCTGCAGGCCGCACGGGGCTTGGCTCCGGGGCCGGTGCATTCTGCGCCGTGCTCGCTTCGAGCGGCATCGGCGCGTTGTTCTCGCCGTGCGCGCCACGTCCCTTGCCGCGGCCGCCCCGACGATTGCGGCGACCGGCGCCGTTGTCCTCCACCGAGGCCTGGGCTCCGGCTTCGTGGCTGGCGCCCCCTTCGGGCTGCGCCGCAGGCGCCGTGCTGCGGAAGACATAGGCGCCGGATTTTTCGTCGCGGCCGACTTCGAACAGGCCACGCGTCTGCGCCGCGTCGAGCAGGTTGCCAAAGGCGCGGAAGCCGAAGTGGCTTTCGTTGAAATCGGGCCGCCGGCGTTTGATCGCCTCCTTGAGCATCGAGGCCCAGATGCGGCTGCTGTCGCCGCGTTCGACGACCAGCGCGTCGAAGGTCGACGCCGCCAGTTCGACGGCCTCGCTGCGCCTTGCCTCAAGTTCTTCGGAGGAACGCTTGGCGAACGGTGCGTCAGCCTTCGGGTCGCGCCGCACCGCACTGCGCTGGCTCTCGCGCACCAGGTCGTCGTAGAAGATGAACTCGTCGCAGTTGGCGATCAGGAGATCGGAAGTCGACTGCTTGATGCCGACGCCGATCACGTACTTGGCGTTCTCGCGCAGCTTGGAGACGAGCGGTGAGAAATCGGAATCGCCGCTGACGATGACGAAGGTATTGACGTGAGCTTTGGTGTAGCAAAGATCGAGCGCGTCGACGACCATGCGGATGTCGGCGGAATTCTTGCCCGACTGGCGCACGTGCGGAATCTCGATCAACTCGAAATTGGCCTCGTGCATCGCGGCCTTGAAGCCCTTGTAGCGCTCCCAGTCGCAATAGGCTTTCTTGACCACGATGCTGCCCTTGAGCAACAGGCGTTCGAGCACCGGCTTGATGTCGAACTTGTCGTACTTCGCGTCACGCACGCCGAGCGCGACGTTCTCGAAGTCGCAAAACATGGCCATGCTGACGGTATCGGGTGAGGGGGGCATAGGAAACTCCTGATGATGCCGGAAAGAGGGGCGCAGAACGCGCCACGGCTGGCCCGCAGTATATACCGCGGCCCGCGCCCCCGCCGGGAACGGAGGGCGAACCAGATGAATCCGTCTCAGTCCGCGCGCAGCACCCGACGCACCGCTGGCGTGCCATCGAGCGTGCGGGCGCGCAACTGACCGCAGCCGCCGTCGACGGCTTGCCCGGCTGAATCGCGCAGACAGGCGACGATGCCGTGCTGGCGCAAGGCCAGCACCAGCGCGGCCGCGCGCTCGGTGGAAACGCGCGAAAAACCGGCGCCATCAATGCCGCTTTCGGTGCCGCTCTCAATACGATTAAAGGCGATGAAATTCATCATCGCGTACTTGCCGGCGAGCAGCGCAGCGATACGCTCGGCTTCGGCGTCGCTGTCGTTCACCCCTTCGAGCAGCGTCCATTGGTACTGGATCGGATAGCCCGTTGCCCGCGCATAGCTTTCGCCCAGTTCGACAAGCTCGGCGGGCGAAAGGCGCGGCGCGCGCGGCAGCAGGCGGGCACGCAGTTCAGCATCAGTGGTGTGCAGCGAAATCGCCAGCGCCGGCTTGACCGCGCCTTGCGGCAAGCGCTCGAAGACACGCACGTCGCCGACCGTCGAGAAGACGAGGTTCTTGTGCCCGATGCCGCCGAGCGTGCCGAGCAATTCGATCGCCTCGAGCACGTTGTCGAGGTTGTGCGACGGCTCGCCCATGCCCATGAAGACGACCTTGCTCACCGCCCGCCGCGCCCGCGCCAGCACCACCTGAGCGACGATTTCGGCGCTGCCGAGCTGGCGCAAGAGCCCGGACTTCCCGGTCATGCAGAAGGTGCAGCCGACCGCGCAGCCGACCTGGGTCGACACGCAAACGCCTTGCCGCGGCAAAAGCACACTTTCTACGGCTTGGCCGTCGGCAAGGCCGACCAGCAGGCGTTGCGCTTCATGTTCGTCGGCCTGCGCGGTGCGCAGACCCGCCAGTGCAGCGAGCTGCGCGGCAAGTTCGGGCAAGGCCTCGCGCACCCGGCGCGGCAGGCTGTCTTCGGCGCGCAGGCGGCGGGCGCCGGCGTCGAGCGGGCGCGCCTGCAGCCAGGCGCGCAGGATGCGCTCGACGTGCGCCGGCTTTGCGCCCAGCGCGGCAAGCCGTTCTTTGATCTCGGAAATTTGCATAAGGCGCGCATGTTAGCACCGCCCCCGCCCCCTGCGCCGGGCCCGATTGCCTCAGACCGCAAAGGCGCTTCCCACGCCTCCGATTTTGCGCCACAATGAAGAGTTGCCCGCAATTTGCGATTCTGCGTTTTTGCGCGCCGCGTCACCCTACATTTCGGACAGAGAAGGAAGCTGCATGCGTATCGAACAGGAACTCAAGCTCGACTTCAAGGACGTGCTCATCCGCCCCAAGCGCTCGACGCTGACCTCGCGCTCGGAAGTCGACATCTCGCGCGAATTCGTTTTCCCGCACTCCAAGCGCAGCTACCAGGGCATCCCCATCATCGCCGCCAACATGGACGCCACGGGCACGATGGAGATGGCCCGCGCGCTCGCCAAACAACGGCTCTCGGTCGCCCTGCACAAGCATTACAGCGAAGCTGAACTGCTCGACTTCTTCGCCACCCAGCCCGAATCGCCGCCCACCTTCTACTCGATGGGCATCACCACGCCCGACCTCGAGAAGTTCCGGCGCGTCCATGACAAGGCCAACGGCTCGATCCAGAACGTCTGCGTCGACGTCGCCAACGGGTACACCAGCGCCTTCGTGCGCTTCATCGACAAGCTGCGCCACGCCTACCCTGAAGTCACGATCATGGCCGGCAACGTGGTCACCGGCGAGATGACCGAGCAACTGATTCTCGACGGCGTCGACATCGTCAAGGTCGGCATCGGCCCCGGCTCGGTCTGCACCACGCGGCGCATGGCCGGCGTCGGCTACCCGCAACTCTCGGCGATCATCGAATGCGCCGACGCCGCGCACGGCCTGCGCGGCCTGATCTGCGCCGACGGCGGCTGCACCTCGCCGGGCGACATCGCCAAGGCTTTCGGTGCCGGCGCCGACTTCGTCATGCTCGGCGGCATGCTCGCCGGCCACGACGAATGCGGCTCGGACATCGTCGAAGTCAACGGCGTGCGCAAGATGCGCTTCTACGGCATGAGCTCGCGCGAAGCGATGAACAAATACGCCGGCGGCGTCGCCGAGTACCGCGCCTCGGAAGGCAAGGAAGTGCTGCTCGACTACCGCGGCCCGGTGGACGCCACGCTGCAAGACATCCTCGGCGGCGTACGCTCGGCCTGCACCTACGTCGGCGCGCGCCAGCTCAAGGAACTCTCCAAGCGCACCACCTTCATCCGCGTCAGCCAGCAGCTCAACGAGGTCTTCGGCGCCGTAAAACCCTGACGCCCTGAGCAAGCCAGGCCGTTCGTCGTCTGCGCGCGACGGACGGCCTTTTTCTGCGACGGATCACGCGAAGCGAAAACCCACTCGCTGACTGCCGGCTTGCTGTGCCGGCCTGTGCGTGCGACGATCCGGCATGACGCTTAACTCGGCAGCCCAACGACCGCCATGCAGACTCGCACCAACTTCGACATCCCCGCCCTGCTCGCCCAGGTACCGCTGTTCAACAGCCTGGGCGACGACGAGCTCGCCCGCCTGGCGCGCGGCACGCGCGAGCTGACGGCCGCACGCGGCGAAATCCTCTTCCACAAGGGCGACGCGCCGAGCGGGTTCTACCTCGTTCTCGACGGCCAAGTCAAACTCGCGCTCACTTCGGCACGTGGCAACGAGAAGGTCGTCGACGTCATCGGTTCCGGCCAGACCTTCGGCGAAGCGGTGATGTTCATGGACGCGACGCACGTCGTCTTCGCCCAGGCGCTGGTCGAAACCCGACTGCTCCTGATCTCGCGCACCGTCCTCCTCGGCGAGCTGGAGAAAGACCCGCAACTCGCGCGCAAAATGCTCGCCGCGCTCTCGATGCGCCTGCACCACCTGATCGCCGACGTCGAAGCCTACTCGCTGCACTCCGGCCGTCAGCGCATCATCGGCTACCTGCTGCGCGAGCATGACGACACGGGCGAAGCCGCGGAATCCAACGAACTTGCCGTGCGCCTGCCGACCAGCAAAGGCGTCGTCGCCTCCCGCCTCAACCTCACCCAGGAACACTTCTCGCGCATCCTGCACGAGTTCTCGGACAGCGGGCTGATCATCGTCGAAGGCCGCACCATCCGCATCCCCGACGTCGCCCGCCTGCGCGCCTGCGACTGATTCCGCGACGAGTTTCTACCCCAACAAGGAGGCCCGCATGGAACTCCTGCTCTGGCGCCACGCCGAAGCCGAGGACGGATATCCCGACGCCGATCGCCGACTCACCCCACGCGGCGAGCAGCAAGCGCAACGCATGGCCGCCTGGATCAAGGGCCACGCCCCGAAAAACCTGCGCATCCTCGTCAGTCCCGCCACTCGCTGCCAGCAAACGGCTGCGGCGCTCGGACTACCGTTCGAAACCGATTCCCGCCTCTCGACCGCCGGCTCAGTCGCCGACCTGCTCGCCACCGCCGGCTGGCCCGACGCCAGCGCACACGACGCCGTCCTCATCGTCGGTCACCAGCCCACCCTCGGCCGCAGTGCAGCGCTGCTGCTCTCTGGGCGTGAAGACGAATGGGGGATCAAGAAGGGCGCGCTGCTGTGGTTCGGTACCTGTACTCAAAATGGAGTACCACAGACCGCTCTTCGAACCAGCCTGACGCAAGCCCTGGCTAAGAGCCATCCCAGGCGCTGCTCAGAGCAGGCATCGCAGAGAAAACGGCAGGATATCCAAACAAAAACCCCGCCGAAGCGGGGTTCCGATTCACCACGATGAGTTCCCCGTTATGCCGTGAACCCTTCTCTGCGATTACGGGAAGGCAGTGGCCTGGTCCGTACAACCAGCCGGACGGAATTTCGCCGGAACAGTGCTGAAGCAATGCCACTGAGCATCCACGCTACGCTCCCATACCAGCGTATTGGCGCCAGCCACGGCGAGTTGCGGGTTCGCGCTATTGCCAAAGGTGGCAGTAATTGTATTGGTGGCATTGGCCGCCAGCGTAGCGTTTGCTACTAGCGGATATCCCGTCCCAGGCAATGCCGCCGTACTACCCACACCTTGAGCAGCGCCAACCATCAGGGTAGACGCGGTCGCCGCCAAATCGCAGTCACCCGCCCCGACCGCAGCACCGCGAGGTGCGGACGAAATGATATTCACACGATTGTCGTTAAAGCAGGCGTCAATCGCATTCTTGAGCGCCCCGACTTCACCCATCGCCCGCGACACTTGGGACTTGGCGACATACGTCTGGTATTGGGGCAGTGCCACGGCAGCCAAAATGCCGATAATAGCCACGACGATCATCAGTTCGATCAGCGTGAAACCCTGTTGCAGCTTTCTCATTGCCTTCTCCTTTGATCAACAAAAACGCCAAAATGACGTCTTGGTTATCCTAAGCAAATCGTGTGCCACAGAACCATCCCAGCTCGTCCCTTTCCCAAAACAAAGTCACCAGCCGTTGGCACAAAAACCAACAGACTTAGCGCACCTCTGTCGCTTTACAAATCTGACGCTTTTTGTCACCCACGCTGCCAAAAACCGTCTCTCCTCGCCCAAAAGTTGAACTCGGAAACCACTTCCAGCGCCAGCCATTTCCAATAGATAATTCATCAGTCGTCCACAATTTTGATCCCGACATGAAGATTACCACCCGCAAACAAGCCTTCGCCCTCCATCTAATCGGCTCACTGTTTATTGCGGCAATGGCAGCCACGCTGGTTTTTCTGTTCTGGTACCCATGGTCACTATCCGCGGCCACAGGTGCGACTGACATTTTCCTGATGCTATTGTTGATTGATGTGATCACTGGCCCGTGTCTGACGCTCATAGTTTTCGATCGCGAAAAAAAAGAACTTAAGCGCGATTTAATTTTCGTGGTGCTGCTCCAACTCTCTGCGCTGGCCTATGGGATAAACGCCGTTTTTGTTGCGCGCCCCGTTTATTATGTTTTCACGGGAAATAACTTCGAGCTCACTTACGCAAACGACCTGAACGACGAACGCCTAGCAAATGCGCGCCTTGATCAGTTCAAAACCTTACCCCTCCTAGGCCCAGAAACCATCAGCGCCCGTCTCGACGAAGAAACACAAAATGAACGAACTGCGATACGCGCCATGCTCACCCGCAACCTCCCCATCCTGCCGCAATACTATCTTCCATACAACGAATTACTCCCCCAAATTCAAGAAAGCGCTCGACCACTTTCAGATCTCCGAGAAAGCAACGCTGACAAGCGCTCTGAAATCGACGAACTGCAAAAAAAACATGCTGAAAACATTAATGCAGTCGGCTTTGTCCCACTCAATGGCGCAGATGAAGACCTCGTCGCCATCGTAAGGAAAACCGATGGACACTTGCTTGATATCCGACGATTAAAATCAGAAAAAAAATAACCTCATTCAAGCCATTCCGGTTCTGAGGAGTGTTGCTACCGCCTAGCGCTCAGGCGTGCACCATGTAACAAAAAACCGGCCTGTCGGCCGGTTTTCTTTGAAGGCGTGAGAAGCCCTCAACTGCGATAGTCGGCGTTGATCTTCACGTAATCGTACGAAAAATCGCAGGTATAAACCGTCGCGTTGGCCCGGCCGCGGCCGAGATCAACGCGCACCGACAGTTCGGCGTTTTTCATGATCCGCGAACCATCCTCTTCGCGATAGCTGGCGGCACGCCCCCCCTTTTCGGCGACCAGCACTTCTTCGCCCGGGGTGCCGAGCCAGACGCGCAGGGTGTCAACGTTCAGATCGTCGATCCCGGCGTAGCCGATCGCGGCGAGGATGCGCCCAAGGTTGGGGTCGGAGGCGAAGAAGGCCGTCTTGACCAGCGGCGAGTGGCCGATGGCGTAGCCAACGCGCTTACACTCGGCACGGTCGCGCCCGCCTTCGATGATCAGGCGCATGAACTTGGTCGCGCCCTCGCCGTCGCGCACAATGGCTTGCGCCAGTTCGCAGGCGACTTCGATCACCGCTGCACGCAGTGCGGCGTAGCCGGCCGACTGCGCATCGCTGCACACCAGGCCGGACTGGCCGGTGGCCATGAGCACGAAGGAATCGTTGGTCGAGGTGTCACCGTCGATGGTGATGCAGTTGAACGATTCGTCGGCCGCTTCGCGCGCCAGTTCGCGCAGCAGCGGCTCTGCAATGCCGGCGTCGGTGGCGAGGAAGCCGAGCATGGTCGCCATGTTCGGCTTGATCATCCCGGCGCCCTTGCTGATGCCGGTAATCGTCACCGTTTTGCCTTCGATCACGACGCGGCGCGACGCGGCCTTGGCCACGGTGTCGGTGGTCATGATGCCGTGCGCGGCGGCGTGCCAGTGGTCGGCCTTGAGGTCGGCGATGCAGGCCGGCAAACCGGCGACGATGCGCCCGACGGGCAGGGGCTCGAGGATCACGCCAGTGGAGAACGGCAGCACTTGCGCATCAATGATGCCGAGCTGCTCGGCGACGGCGGCGCAGGTCTGTTCGGCGACGGCCAGCCCCGGAGCGCCGGTGCCGGCATTGGCGATGCCGGTATTGATCACCAAGGCGCGGATGCCGATCGGCAGGGCGAGGTGGCGGCGGCAGACCTGCACCGGCGCGGCGCAAAAACGGTTCTGGGTGAACACGCCAGCGACCGTGCTGCCGGCGTCGAGCGCGATCAGCGTGAGGTCGCGCCGATTGGCCTTGCGGATGCCCGCTTCAGCGACGCCGAGGCGCACGCCGGCAACGGGGAAGAGGGCTTCGGGGGCGGGAGTGGTGTAATTGACGGGCATTTTTTCTTCTCCTCCTAACGCCGCGCGGGCGTGGCAAGGTTGCGCAACACTTCTTGTTTGAGACAAAGGGCGCCGGCCGGAATCGCTCCCGGCGTGGCGCCCTCCGTAGGTGAGCAGGTACTCGCTAGCTCAGTTTACCGTGGCACTGCTTGTACTTCTTGCCCGAGCCGCAGGGGCACGGGTCGTTGCGGCCGATACGCGGCGCGGCGTGCATCGGGCGCACGGTGGGCGCGGCCGCTTCGCCGTCGGCCGGCGCCGCCGCGACTTCGCCCAGCCCGTCGTCGAAATCGGCGTGCTGGTACTGGACGTTGTGCACTTCGGAACGCGGCGCCGTTTCCTCGACTTCCTCGGCGCGCACCTGGACGGTGACCAGCAGGCGGACGACTTCCGCCCGCACGCTGTCGAGCAGGCGCTCGAAGAGCTCGAAGGCTTCGCGCTTGTATTCCTGCTTGGGGTTCTTCTGCGCGTAGCCGCGCAGGTGGATGCCTTGGCGCAACGCATCGAGCGCCGCGAGATGCTCCCGCCAGTGCGTGTCGAGAATCTGCAGCATGACGTTGCGCTCGAACTGACGGAAGGGCTCGGCGCCTACCAGTTCCACCTTTTCCGCGTATTGCGCGGCAGCAAGATCGACGATGCGCTGCAGGATGGCCTCGTCGCCCAGCGTCGGTTCGTTCTTGACCCACTCGACGATCGGCAGTTCAAGACGCAGTAGCGAAGCCAGCTCTTTCTCCAGCCCGGCCAGCTCCCACTGCTCTTCGACGGTCTCCGCCGGCACGTAGCGGCGGAAGATGTCGAGCAGCACGCCTTCGCGCATCGCGGTGATGGTTTCGGCGATGTCTTCGGTTTCGAGCAGCTCGTTGCGCTGCGCGTAGATGACCTTGCGCTGGTCGTTGGCGACGTCGTCGTACTCAAGCAGCTGTTTGCGGATGTCGAAGTTGCGGCCTTCGACCTTGCGCTGTGCCGATTCGAGCGAACGCGAAACGAGCGGGTGCTCGATCGGCTCGCCTTCCGGCATTTTCAGCTTCTCCATGATCATCTTCAGCCGGTCGCCGGCGAAGATGCGCAGGAGCGGATCGTCGAGCGACAGGTAGAAACGCGAGGAACCAGCATCGCCCTGACGGCCCGAACGGCCGCGCAGCTGGTTGTCGATGCGGCGCGACTCGTGGCGCTCGGAGCCGATGATGTGCAGGCCACCAGCGGCGACGACCTGCTCGTGCAGCACCTGCCACTCGGCGCGCAGGGCGGCAATCCGGGCCTCTTTGTCGGCTTCGCTCAGCGCCTCGTCGTCGCGAATCGCACCGATCTGCTTCTCGATGCTACCGCCGAGCACGATGTCGGTGCCGCGGCCGGCCATGTTGGTGGCGATGGTGATCATCCCGGGCCGGCCAGCCTGAACGACGATCTGCGCTTCCTTGGCGTGCTGCTTGGCGTTGAGCACCTGATGCGGCAGCTTCTCGCGATCGAGCAGTTGCGAGAGCAGCTCGGAGTTCTCGATCGAGGTCGTGCCGACCAGCACCGGCTGGCCGCGCTTCTGGCAGTCGCGAATGTCGGCGATGATCGCCGCGTGTTTCTCGTCGGCGGTGCGGTAGATCTGGTCATTGTGGTCGGCACGCACCATCGGCTTGTTGGTCGGGATGACCACCGTTTCCAGACCGTAGATCTGTTGGAATTCGTAGGCTTCGGTGTCGGCCGTGCCAGTCATGCCGGCGAGCTTGCCGTACATGCGGAAGTAATTCTGGAAGGTGATCGAAGCGAGCGTCTGGTTCTCGTTCTGGATCGCCACGCCTTCCTTCGCCTCGACCGCCTGGTGCAAACCGTCGGACCAGCGACGACCGGCCATCAGACGACCGGTGAATTCGTCGACGATCACCACTTCGCCGTTCTGCACCACGTACTGCTGGTCGCGGTGGAACAGGCTGTGCGCGCGCAGCGCGGCGTAGAGGTGGTGGATGAGCAGGATGTTGCTCGCGTCGTAGAGGCTGGAGCCCTCTTCCAGCAAGCCGGCGCGAGCGAGGATTTCCTCGGCGTGCTCGTAGCCTTCTTCGGAGAGCAGGACCTGGTGCGCTTTCTCGTCGACCCAGTAATCGCCCGGGCCGTTTTCTTCCTGGCAGCGCGTGAGCAGCGGCGCGACCTGATTCATGCGCACGTAAAGGTCGGTATGGTCTTCGGCCTGGCCGGAGATGATCAGCGGCGTGCGCGCCTCGTCGATCAGGATCGAGTCGACTTCGTCGACGATGGCGTAGGCCAGCTTGCGCTGCACGCGCTCGCCCGCCGAATAAACCATGTTGTCGCGCAGGTAGTCGAAACCGAATTCGTTGTTGGTGCCGTAGGTGATGTCGGCAGCGTAGGCGACCTGCTTTTCATCGTGCGGCATCTGCGACAGGTTCACGCCGACCGAAAGGCCGAGGAAGCGATGCAGGCGCCCCATCCACTCGGCGTCGCGTTGGGCGAGGTAGTCGTTGACCGTGACGATATGCACGCCGTTGCCGGCCAGCGCATTGAGGTAGGACGGCAGCGTCGCGACCAGGGTCTTGCCCTCGCCGGTCCGCATTTCGGCGATCTTGCCGTGGTGCAGGACCATGCCGCCGATCAGTTGGACGTCAAAGTGGCGCATGCCGAGCACACGCTTGCCGGCCTCGCGCACCACGGCGAAGGCTTCGGGCAGGAGGTCGTCGAGCGACTGCCCTTGGCTCAGGCGATTGCGGAACTCGTCGGTCTTGGCGCGCAACGCATCGTCGGAAAGCGCGGCGATTTCGCCTTCAAGCGCGTTGATCCGGCGCACGACCGCGGAATACTGCTTGATCAGCCGGTCGTTGCGGCTGCCGAATATCTTTTTGAGAAGCCCGGAAATCATTGAGAACCTTGGCTGAGGCGCATAAAAGAAAGGGATTCTATCATGCACCCCGGCATAAGGGCGGCGGGCGCCCTGACGCCAGCATCCGAAGACTGCGCCTGGCGCTGCCCCGCCTAGCGCCGCGGGCGCAAGGTTTGCGTGAGCTCGGCGTACTGCCCGTCCATCTTCAGGAAACGCGCCGGGTTCTGAGCGGCGCCTTTGAACAGCACCTCGAAATGCAGGTGCGGCCCGGTCGAGCGGCCGCTGTTGCCGCTGGCCGCAATCACCTGCCCGCGGCGCACGAGCTGCCCGGCCCTGACATCGAATTTCGAGAGGTGGGCGTAGCGCGAAACGAAGTCGTTGCCATGGTCGACCTCGACCATGTAGCCGAACTGTGGATGGAACTCGGCCACCCGCACCACCCCGCCCGCTGAAGCGAAGACAGGCGTACCGACGTCGGCGACAAAATCGATCCCTTCGTGCAAGGCGCTAACCCCTGCGATCGGATCAACGCGACGACCGAAGGTCGAACCGATGTAAGCGTCGCGGATCGGCATCTGGGTCGGCAACAGCACGTTCTTGATGCGTTTTTCCATGAGCTGCGACTCGAGCGCGTTGAGCGCCTCGGAGCGCAACTCGACTTCCAGAGACAGGCGTTCGATCTCACGCTGCAGCGCCTCGGGCTGCAAGGGCGCGCTCGGCGCCACCAGAGGGCCGCCCGCCCCGGGCTTGGGCGCCTCGCTCTTGGCGGCGGGAATGCCGGAGAGCTTGGACACCCGATCACCGATAGCATCGAGGCGCAGGATGTGCGCCTGCATTTCGCCGAGCTTGACAGCCATGCTAGAGATGTTGTCGCGCACGTAGTCCTCATGCTTGCGCTCACGCTCCTCCTGTACCGCGGCAACCACGTGCGCGGCGTACGGCAGGTTGAACCGCAAGCCCAGCCAGGAGAAGAACAACGCCCCCAAGGCAATCAGCAGCAGACAGACGGCAAGCACCGCCAGCACACGCTTGGGCGTGATGCTCACCGTTCTGGCGGTTGCCAGGCGATTGGAGACCAGAATAATATGCACGGTTAGCCCCTCCCCATCGTTCCCGATGCACAAATCGCTCGAAAACTATCTCGCCGCCGACGACGGTGCCGGCAAGCTCGTGGCGCACGCCAGCTTGCTGTTCAAGCTGGCGCAGATTTATCAGTCGATCGCGCCGGTGCATTTGCGCCAGGCCAGTCGGCTGGCCAATTACAAATCCGGCATCGTTGTTGTGCACGCCGCAAGCGGCGCAGTTGCGGCGAAGCTTCGCCAGATGGCTCCCACCTTGGCTGATGCTTTTTCACGGCGGGGAATCGAGTGTACTGAGGTGCAGATCAAAGTGCAAGCGCCCGAAACCCCGCAAGCATTTGCCGCGCCTTCGGTCAAACCGCTGGCGCCCGGAGCCTGCGACGCCCTCGGAAGCCTGCGTGACCGACTGCCGCCCGATGCGCCGCTGCGCCAGGCGATCGCCCACCTGCTTGAGCGCGCAGCCAAGCGCTGAGCCCTACACGGGAATGACCGCCACACGCTCGAGAATAAGCAAGGCGAAGAGCAGGAAGGCAACGATCAGGGCGTAGCGAAACAGGCGCCCGGCAAAGCGCAGGTACTTCTCGTTGCCGGTCAGCAGATAGGAAACGAAGCCGCCGATCACGGCGACGAGGACCAGCACACCGAGCAGCCGCAGGATCCACATACGCTGCGTCGCCGCGCGCCCTGCGCGCTCAGAAGGACGGCGCCGGCGCGGCCAACCAGCGCGCCACGCCATGCGGCGCTTCGGCCACGTCGGCGAAGGTGACGAACTCCCAGGCGTCGGGCTGGGCAAGCAGTTCGCGCGCCAACAGGTTGTTCAGGGCATGCCCCGACTTGTGCGCCGAAAAATGCGTCAGCAAGGGGTAACCGAGCAGGTAAAGGTCGCCGATCGCGTCGAGCACTTTATGCTTGACGAATTCATCGGCGTAGCGCAAGCCATCGGCATTGAGCACGCGGAATTCATCGAGAACGACCGCGTTATCAAGACCACCTCCCTGGGCCAGCCCGTTCTCGCGCAGCCACTCGACTTCCTGCATAAAACCGAACGTCCGCGCGCGCGCCACTTCCCGCACGTAGGAGTGCTCGGCGAAGTCGACGCTGACTTCCTGCCCGGTACGGTCAATGGCCGGGTGATTGAAGAGGATGGAGAAGCTCAGGCGGTAACCGTCGTAAGGCGTGAATCGCGCCCACTTCTCGCCGCCGCGGTCCGCTTCGCGAACCTCGATCGGGCGTTTGACGCGGATGAATTTCTTGGCCGCATTCTGTTCCTCGATCCCTGCGGACTGGATGAGAAACACGAAAGGCGCCGCCGAGCCATCGAGGATGGGCACCTCGGCCGCATCGAGGTCGACGTGTGCGTTGTCGATGCCCAGGCCGGCAAAGGCGGACATCAGGTGTTCGATCGTTCCCACCTTGGCGCGTACGGAGCCAATCTCGCGCTCGAGGCAGGAGCACATGCGGGTGTCGCCGACCGTTGTGGCCGACGCTTTCAGGTCCACCACCGGGTCGAGATCGACGCGATGGAAAACGATACCGGTGTCGGGAGCCGCCGGGCGCAGCGTCATGTTGACCTTGACGCCAGAATGCAGGCCGACGCCCGAGGCGCGGATCACGGACTTGAGGGTGCGCTGTTTGAGCATGTGCTTGAAAAAACGGGGAATCGGCGGATTGTAGCACAGACCGCCGACTCCCTTGACGAAGTAAGGAAGAGCCTAGCTGTCGCCCTCCCCGTGCCTCGAACCATGCCTGCGCTGGCCCCTCGCGAGGCCGGCAACATCAGGCGCGATGACACGCGACAGGCGACGAAACGCCACCTCAGTCAGCCTGCTTGCGCAGGAAGGCCGGGATGTCGTAGCGATCGACGCCGCTGTTGGCCAACGCCTCGACCTGCGAGCTGCGCTGGCTACGGCCATTGCGCACGATCGCCGGCACGTCGAGGTGGCTGTAGTCGACGCCCTGTACGCCCGGACCGGCGATGAACGCGCCGTCGGTCCCGGTGGCCTGGACGACCGGGGTGTTGATCACCTCGAAGGGCTGGCGGCGCGCCTGCGTCTGACCGAGGCCGGTGGCGACGACGGTGACGCGAATCTCATCGCCCATCGACTCGTCGTAAACCGCGCCGAAGATGATGTGCGCGTCCTCGGCAGCGAATTCGCGCACCGTGCTCATCACCTCGTTCACTTCCTTCATCTTCAGGCTGCGCGTCGCGGTGATATTGACCAGCACGCCCTTGGCACCCGAGAGATTAATGCCCTCGAGCAGCGGCGAGGCCACGGCCTGCTCGGCGGCAATGCGCGCGCGGTCGACGCCGGCGGCGTTGGCCGAGCCCATCATCGCCATCCCCATCTCGCTCATCACCGTGCGCACGTCTTCGAAGTCGACGTTGACCAGCCCCGGGAAGTTGATGATCTCGGCGATGCCGCCGACAGCGTTGCGCAGCACGTTGTCCGCGGCCTTGAAGGCCTCGTCCATCGACACGTCGTCGCCGAGCACGTCCATCAACTTGTCGTTGAGGATGACGATCAGCGAATCGACGTTCTGCTGCAGTTCGGTGATCCCGGCTTCAGCGATCTTCGCGCGCTTGCCTTCGAAGCCGAAAGGCTTGGTCACCACAGCCACGGTCAGGATGCCCATTTCGCGCGCCACTTCGGCCACGATCGGGCCGGCACCGGTGCCGGTGCCGCCGCCCATGCCGGCGGTGATGAACACCATGTGCGCGCCGCGCAACGATTCGGCGATCTGCTCGCGCTCCTCCATCGCCGCGCTACGCCCAGCTTCGGGCTTGGCGCCGGCGCCGAGGCCGGACTTGCCCAGGCGCAACTTCTTGTGCGCGACGCTGCGCGCCAGCGCTTGGGCATCGGTGTTGGCGGCGATGAACTCGACGCCCATGACGCCCTCGCGGATCATGTGATCGACGGCATTGCCGCCGGCGCCGCCGACGCCAATGACCTTGATCACGGTACCCGAGTCGCCGCTCACTTCTTCTTTGTCGATGATTGCAAACATGGCTCTCCTCCGCAAAAAAACAAGCTACTACTACTTCGTCAAAAACCTGCTCAGAAATTCTTCTCGAACCAGGACTTCATCCGGCCGAAGACCTGCTTCACGTCGCGCTTCTCGCGCACCTTGAGGCCGCGCTTCCGCTGCGTTTGCGCTTCGAGCAGCAGGCCGCAAGCGGTGGCGAAACGCGGGTGCTGGACGACATCGGCCAGCGCCCCGGTGTATTTCGGAATCCCCAGCCGCACCGGCATGTGGAAAACCTCTTCGCCGAGTTCGATCATTCCCGGCATCACCGACGAGCCGCCGGTGAGCACGATGCCCGAGGACAGCACTTGGTCGAAGCCCGAACGGCGCAACTCGGCCTGCACGAGCTCGAACAACTCCTCGACGCGCGGCTGGATCACGTCGGCCAGCGCACGGCGCGACAGCTTGCGCGAGGGGCGGTCGTCGACCCCGGCCACGTCGATCACGTCTTCCGGATCGGCAAGATCGGCGAGCGCGCACCCGAACTTGCACTTGATGTCCTCGGCCTCGCGCGTCGGCGTGCGCAAGGCCATGGCGATGTCGTTGGTGATCTGGTCGCCGGCGATCGGAATCACCGAGGTGTGACGGATCGCCCCCTGCGTCCATACCGCGAGGTCGGTCGTGCCGCCGCCGATATCGACGAGGCAGACGCCCAAATCCTTCTCGTCCTCGGAGAGCACCGCGTAGCTGGAGGCCAGCGGTTGCAGGACGAGGTCATTCACTTCCAGACCGCAGCGGCGCACGCACTTGACGATGTTCTGCGCCGCCGAGATGGCGCCGGTGACGATGTGCACCCGCACCTCGAGGCGCATGCCGCTCATCCCGATCGGCTCGCGGATACCGTCCTGGCCGTCGATCACGAATTCCTGGGTGAGGATGTGCAGGATTTCCTGCTCGGCCGGGATCGGCATGGCGCGCGCCGTTTCGACGACGCGCTCGACGTCGGCCGGCAGCACTTCCTTGTCCTTGATCGCCACCATGCCATCCGAGTTGAAGCTCTTGATGTGGCTGCCAGCGATTCCGGTATAGACGTCCTTCACCTTGCAGTCGGCCATCAGCTCGACTTCCTGGATGACGCGCGAGATGGTCGCCACCGTGTCCTCGATGTTGACCACCACACCCTTCTTCAGCCCGCGCGAGTCCTGCGAGCCCATGCCGATGACGTTGAGCCGCCCCTCCGGGCTCACCTCGGCAACGAGGGCAACGATCTTGGTCGTGCCGATGTCGAGGCCGACGACGATTTCCTTGTTATCCCTGCTCATGGCTTCCCTTTTTTCTCACTCCCCGGCGTTGCAGCCGCGAGGTGCAACGCAAACCCGTTCGGATACCGCATATCCACCACCGTCGGTTTCTGCCGCCCGGCGCCCAGCACGCTCGGGTAGTACTCGACGAACCGTTCCAGCCGCAGGCGCACCGGCGACTTGGCCTGCTCGCGCCCCAGCTCGACCAGCATTCCGTCGTCCAGACGCAACTGCACGGCCAAGCGCGGCGAGATGGTCAAGGACTGCGGCGTACGCCCCAGCGGACGCAGGATCTCCACCGCCTGCCGGTAGTACCCGAGCATTTCTACCGACAGCCCGGCCGGCCCGGTCAGCACCGGCATCGGCGTCGCCGGCAAGGTCTGCAGGCTGGCGGTAAACACTTCGCCGTGCGTATTGACGAGCTGCCCCGTCGCCTGCCCCCAGAACGCCGCCGGCACATGTTCCTCGAGGCTGACCTCGAGCCGGCCCGGCCACTGCCGGCGCACTTCCGCCTTGCGCACCCAGGGCAGCTGCTCCAGCGCATGGCGCAGGGCTTCCAGATTGACGCTGAAGAAATTGCCGCTCAGGCGTCCGGAAAGCGCGCGCTCGAACTCGGCCCGCTTCACCGCGTGCAGCTCGTGCGCCACCACCACTTCCCGCAAGGGGAAGAACTGCATGCGCGCGGCCCACACCGCACCGGCGAAGAGCAAGCCCGCCGCGCCCGCCACGAAGAGCAGGTCGGAGACTTCCTTCATCAAATGCGGTTTGTTCCACATCGATCATCCCAGTTCGGCCAGCGACAACACCCGGACCACGAGGTCCTCGTACGACATTCCCGCCGCGCGTGCGGCCATCGGCACCAGCGAATGGCTGGTCATGCCTGGTGAGGTGTTGGCCTCGAGCAAGTAAGCACGCCCGTCCTCGTCCATCAGAAAATCGATCCGCGCCCAGCCGCGGCAGCCGAGGACGCGGAACCCCTCAAGCGCCATGGCCCGCAGCTCCGCTTCGCGCTCGGGCGTGAAGTCGCACGGGCAGCGGTACTGCGTGTCGTCGCGCAGGTACTTGGCCTCGTAGTCGTAGAACTCGGTCGCCGGCTCGATCTTGACCACCGGCAGCGCCGTGTCGCCGACGATGGCGCAGGTGTATTCACCGCCCAGCACCGCCTTTTCGGCCAGCACCAGACGGTCATACTTGGCTGCTTCGCGGTAGGCCGCGGCCAGCTCGCCCGGCGCGCGCACTTTGACGACGCCGATCGACGAACCTTCACAGGCCGGCTTGACGAAGAGCGGCAGCCCCAACTCGCGCTCGACCGCGGCGAAATCGCTGTCCTCGCCCAGCAGCACAAACTCCGGGATCGGCAAGCCCGCCGCGCGCCACAGGAGCTTGGTGCGCCACTTGTCCATGCCCAGCGCCGATGCCATCACTCCGCTACCGGTGTAGGGCACGCCCATCAGCTCGAGGACGCCCTGGATCGTGCCGTCCTCACCGCCGCGGCCATGCAGGGCGACAAACACGCGGTCGAAGGCGGAAAGTTCGCCAAACGTACGCTCGGCCGGATCGAACGCCTGTGCATCGACACCGCGCGCCTGCAACGCCGCCAGCACACCGCCGCCGCTCATCAGCGAGACTTCGCGTTCTGCCGAAGTGCCTCCCAGAAGCACCGCCACCTTGCCAAAATCAGACATCATCACTTCCTTCGGACTTCAGTTAACCAATTTCCCAGGCACCCCGCCGATCGAGCCGGCCCCCATGGTGATCACCACGTCGCCGTCGCGCGCCACATCGCGGATGGCCTGCGGCACGTCGTCGATGCGTTCGACGAAAACCGGTTCGACCTTGCCGGCCACGCGCAGCGCGCGCGCCAGCGAACGCCCGTCGGCGGCCACGATGGGCGGCTCGCCGGCGGCATAGACTTCGGCCAACACCAACCCGTCGACGCTGTTGAGCACGGCGACGAAATCCTCGAAACAATCGCGCGTGCGGGTGTAGCGATGCGGCTGAAAGGCCAGCAGCAAGCGCCGCCCGGGGAAGGCACCGCGCGCTGCCGCAATCGTGGCGCGCATCTCGGCCGGGTGATGCCCGTAGTCGTCAATCAGGGTGAAGCTTCCGCCCGCGCTCAAGGCCACTTCGCCATAGCGCTGGAAGCGTCGGCCGACGCCGCGAAACTCGGCCAGCGCCTTGGCGATGGCCTCATCCGACACGCCGACTTCGGTCGCCACGGCGATCGCGGCCAGGGCATTGAGCACGTTATGCAAACCGGGCAGATTGAGCGTGACCGGAAAACGGCTGACGCTGCCATTGACCCGCACGCAGTCGAACTGCATGCGCCCGTCGCAGGCCACGATGTTCTCGGCGCGCACGTTGGCGCCGGCATCGAGCCCGTAGGTCACGATCTGCTTGCTGACTTGCGGCAGGATAGCGCGCACATTGGCGTCGTCGGCGCAGAGCACGGCGACGCCGTAGAACGGCAAGCGCTGCAGGAAGTCGACGAAGGCCTGCTTCAGGCGCTCGAAATCATGCCCGTAGGTCTCCATGTGGTCGGCATCGATGTTCGTCACCACCGAGATCACCGGCGAGAGGAAGAGGAAGGAAGCGTCCGACTCGTCGGCCTCGGCGACCAGAAAATCGCCCGTCCCCAGGCGCGCGTTGGCGCCGGCGGCATTGAGCCGGCCACCGATGACGAAGGTCGGGTCAAGCCCGCCCTCGGCGAGAATCGAAGCCACCAGGCTGGTCGTCGTCGTCTTGCCGTGCGTACCGGCGATGGCGACTCCCTGCTTCAAGCGCATCAATTCCGCCAGCATCTGCGCACGCGGCACGATCGGCACTTTGCGCGCCCGCGCCGCGACGACCTCGGGATTCTCGGCCTTGACCGCCGTCGAAACGACGACCGCGTCGGCGTCGGCGACGTTCGCCTCGGCATGACCGACGTGGATGCGCACGCCGAGCCCGGCCAGACGGCGCGTCGTCGCGTTGTCAGCGAGGTCAGAGCCGCTCACCGAATACCCCAGATTGGCGAGCACTTCGGCGATGCCGCTCATGCCCGAACCACCGATGCCGACGAAATGAATGTGTTTGACCTTGTGTTTCATTGGTCACGCTCCTTGCATAGTTCTTCACAGATCCGGGCCACGTCCTGCGCAGCCTGCGGTTTGGCCAGCGCGCGCGCCCGTTCTGCCATTTGCAACAACTGACCGCGGGTGTAGTTGCGGATCAGGCTGACCGCCTCGGCGGTCGTATCTTTTTGCGGCAACAGAATCGCGCCGCCGGCCGAAGCCAGGAAACGCGCGTTGCCCGTCTGGTGGTCGTCCACCGCGTGCGGGAACGGCACCAGGATGCTCGCCACCCCGGCTGCCGCGAGCTCGGCCACGGTCAGCGCGCCGGAACGACAGATCACCAGGTCGGCCCAGGCGTAGGCGCCGGCCATGTCGTCGATGAAGGCGACGCTGTTGGCATGCACCTCGGCGGCCTGGTAGTTGCCCTGCAGCGTAGCCAGGTGCTTTTCGCCCGCCTGATGCACGACCTGTGGTCGCTGCTCAGCATCGATCAGGCGCAACCCCTGCGGCACCGCCGCGTTGATCGCCGCCGCGCCGAGGCTGCCCCCGAGCACCAGCAGGTGCAAGGGATCGCCTTCGCCACGCGAAGCAAAGCGCTCGGCCGGCGCCGGCAAGTCGGCAATTTCCGGACGCACCGGGTTGCCCACCCATTCGCCTTTCGGCAAAACGTCCGGGAAGCCGGTGGCGATGCGGTCGGCGACCTTGGCCAGCACCCGGTTGGCCAGGCCGGCGACCGAATTCTGTTCGTGGATCACCAGCGGGCAACCGGCGAGCACCGCCATCATTCCGCCCGGGAAGCTGATGTAACCGCCCATGCCCAACACCACGTCGGGTCTGATCCGGCGGATTTCCCGCCAGGCCTGCCAGAAGCCCGAAAGCAAGGCGACCGGCAACAATAGTTTGCGTAGCAGCCCTTTGCCGCGCAGCGCACCGAACTTAACCCAGGCCATCTCGTAGCCGCGTGCGGGCACCAGCTTGGCTTCCATGCTGTCCGGATTGCCCATCCAGACGACCTTCCAGCCGCGCTCGCGGAGGAGATCGGCGACGGCCAGCCCGGGAAAAACGTGCCCACCCGTGCCGCCGGCCATGACCAGAAGCGTTTTACCCATCGATGGTCTCCATTACGCAGCACGAGGGCACGTTTTCGGCGCAGGCGAATGCCCGCGCAGCGGACGTTACGCCGTAGCCAAAAACGCCTCCGCCCGCTCCAGCCCTCATGCGATGCGAATTCAGCGATGACAGCGCTCGATTTTGGCTCCGGCCGGGCTGCGCCCTTAACGCGCTCCGCGCGTTAGCCTTCGCCGGAACAGGGAATTGATGAACTCGCTTCATCGCCATCACAATTTCCCTCCGCGCATCAATTGCCTGTTCTCCCAATCCACACGCAGGAGGATGGCGAGGGCGACGCTGTTGCAGAGGATGCCGGAACCGCCGTAGCTCATGAACGGCAGGGTCAGCCCCTTGGTCGGCAGGAGGCCCATGTTCACCCCCATGTTGATGAAGCCCTGAACGCCGATCCAGATGCCGACGCCCTGAGCGACGAGGGCCGGGTACAGCCGGTCGAGCGAGACGGCCTGACGGCCGACGACGAAAGCACGCTGCACCACCAGACCGAAGAGGACGACCACGCCGACGACGCCGACAAAGCCGAGTTCCTCGGCGATCACCGCAAGCAGGAAATCGGTGT
Source organism: Propionivibrio sp. (assembly GCF_041441355.1). Taxonomy (GTDB): domain Bacteria; phylum Pseudomonadota; class Gammaproteobacteria; order Burkholderiales; family Rhodocyclaceae; genus Propionivibrio. The sequence continues at coordinate 11,878 of NZ_JASDTF010000041.1, read as the reverse complement.
GCGCTTCGGGCAGGTAGAACAGTTTTTCGACGCTGGCGCCGAGGCCGACGCCGAAGAACTCGCCGCGCCCGAAAGCGATCAGCGCGTGCGAGAGTTGGTAACCGCGCCCGAAGGCGTCCGACCACGGGTCCATGAAGCCAAAAATACGATCGCGCCGGTACGGCGAGACGACGATCATCACTGCGAAAGCAACGAGCAGCACCACGATCAGCACGGCGAACAGTCGGGCACGCATGCCGCCGAGGAAGAGAATGCCGATGGCGATCGAGATGATCACCACGAAGGCGCCGAAATCCGGCTCCTTGAGCAGCAGCACGCCGACCACCACCATGGCGCAGGCCATCGGCAGAAAAGCTTTCTTGAGGTCCTGCATGTGCGGCATCTTGCGCACCGTGTAGTCGGCGGCGTAGAGCACGGCGAAGAGCTTCATCAATTCCGACGGCTGCAGGTTGATCGGCCCGAGCGAGAACCAGCGGCGGGCGCCGTTCACGTCGCGTCCGATGCCCGGCACCAGCACCAGCATCAGCATCACGCAACCGGCGACGAACAGCCACGGCGCCAGCTGCTGCCAGGCACTGAGCGGCACCTGGAAGGCAATGCCGGCGGCGACCAGGCCGACGGCCAGAAAAACCGCGTGCCGCAGCAGGTAGTGCGCGGGGTTGTGGCTGGCCATGCGGCTCGCCTCGGCGATCGCGATCGACGAGGAATAGACCATCACCATGCCCAGCAGGAGCAGGAAAAGCCCGCTCCAGAGCAAGGTCAGATCGACCTCGGAAGGCAGGCGCCGCGGCATGTCCAGGTTCGGCAGCATCAGGCTGACCTCTCCTGCAGGGCGCGCACGGCGGCGACGAAGACTTCGGCGCGGTGCGCGTAATTGCGGAACATGTCGAAGCTGGCGCAGGCCGGCGAGAGCAGCACAGCGTCGCCCGGCCGGGTTACCGTCGCGCACCAGTCCACCGCCTCTTCGAGGTCGCGGCAGGGATGACAAGGCAGACCGCTGGCGGCGACCGCGGCCCCGATCTGCGGCGCATCGCGCCCGATCAGCGCCACCGCACGCCCGTGATCGGCCAGCGCTGACGCCAGCGGGGTGAAATCCTGGCCCTTGCCTTCGCCGCCGAGGATCACCGCCACCGGCCGGCCGAGGCCGACGATCGCGGCCAGCGTGGCGCCGACATTGGTGCCTTTCGAGTCGTCGTAATAGCGTACGCCGCCGATTTCTGCGACGAACTCGACCCGATGCGCGAGACCGGTGAACGTTTTGAGGCCAGCGACCGCGGCTTGTGGCGCCAGCCCCACGGCCTCGCACAGGGCCAGCGCGGCGAGCGCGTTGGCGGCGTTGTGCAGGCCGACAAGCTTGAGTTCGGAGAGGGCGACCAGGCGCTCCGTACCGCGCACCAGCACGCCGTCGACCAGGCCGAAATCGTCGGTGCCGGACGGCGCCTGCAGGCCGAAGCTGACGCTATCGGGAGTGATCCAGGCCGCATTGTGCGGGTCATCGCGGTTGATCACGCGCCGCCGGGCGCCGTTGAAGACGCGCGCCTTGGCGGCGGCGTAAGCGGCCATGTCCAAGTGGCGGTCAAGGTGGTCTTCGCTGACGTTGAGCACCACTGCGGCGCTGGCGCCGAGGTCTTGCGTCGTTTCGAGCTGGAAGCTGGAGAGTTCGAGCACCCACACCGCAGGCATCGCTCCGGCATCCTGCGCGGCCATCAGCGCATCGAGCGCCGAGGGCGAGATGTTGCCGCAGGCCACAGCAGCCATGCCTGCAGCATTGAGCAGATGGGCAGTCAGCGCAGTGGTGGTGGTCTTGCCGTTGCTGCCGGTGATCGCCAGCAACTGCGCCGGCTGCGGCAAGGCGCGCACGCCATGCACGAACAGCTCGATCTCGGAGACCAGCGGCACACCGCGCGCCACTGCAGCCTGAACCGCCGGCGTGTCGACCGGTACGCCGGGCGAAATGGCGATCAGGTCGAGGTCGGCAAACGCTTCCGCGGCAAAGCTGCCGGCAAACAACTCGGCTTCCGGCACCGCCGCACGCAGCACGTCGACATTGGGCGGCGTCGCCCGGCTGTCGACGACGCGCACGCCGGCGCCCTGGCGCGAAAGCCAGCGCGCCATCGCCAGCCCGGATTCACCGAGGCCGACGACGAGGACGCGTTTGCCGGAGAGGTTCATGATCAGCGGATCTTCAGCGTGGACAGACCGACCAGCACCAGCATGATGGTGATGATCCAGAAGCGGACGACGACCTGGGTTTCCTTCCAGCCGCCGAGTTCGAAGTGGTGATGCAGCGGCGCCATGCGGAAGATGCGCTTGCCGCCGGTGAAGCGGTAATAGAGCACCTGCATCGCCACCGACAACGTCTCGGCGACGAAAACGCCGCCCATGATGGCAAGGACGATTTCCTGGCGCACGATTACCGCCACGGTGCCAAGCGCGCCGCCCAGGGCCAATGCGCCGACGTCGCCCATGAAGACTTCCGCCGGGTAAGCGTTGAACCACAGAAAGCCGAGGCCAGCCCCGGCCATCGCCCCGAGAAAGACGGCCAGCTCGCCGGCGCCGGGAATGTAGGGCATCAGCAGGTAGCGGGCGAAGACCGCGTTACCAGCCACGTAGGCGAAGATCGCCAGCGCGCCGGCGATCATCACCGTCGGCATGATCGCCAGGCCGTCAAGGCCGTCGGTCAGATTCACCGCGTTGCTGGTGCCAACGATGACGAGGTAGGTCAGGATCACGAAACCGATCGCCCCGAGTGGATAACTCACGGTCTTGAAGAAGGGCACGATCAGTTCCATCTGCGCCGGGACGCTGGCCGTCAGCGCAAGGTAGACGGCGACGACCAAGCCGATCACCGACTGCCAGAAATACTTCCAGCGGCTCGCCAAACCGCGCGGGTCACGATAGACGACCTTCTTCCAGTCGTCGTACCAGCCGATGGCGCCAAAGCCCAGGGTGACGATCAGCAACACCCAGATGTAACGGTTGCTGAGGTCGCCCCAGAGCAGCGTGGTGACGGCGATCGAGATCAGGATCAAGGCCCCGCCCATGGTCGGCGTCCCCGATTTGACGAGGTGCGTCTGCGGCCCTTCCTGGCGCACCGCCTGGCCGATCTTCTTGGCCGCCAGCCAGCGGATGACGCGCGGCCCGGCGACGAAGGAGATGATCAGCGCGGTCATCGCCGCCAGCACCGCGCGCAGCGTGATGTAGTTGAAGACGTTGAAACCCCGGATGTCCTGGGCCAACCATTGAGCAAGTTCGAGCAACATTATTTCTGACCTCCGGCCGAGCCCGCGTCCGTCACGACGGCCTCGACGATTCTTTCCATGCGCATGAAGCGCGATCCTTTGACGAGCACGGTCGTCTCCGGCTGCATTTCGGCTTTCAGCGCCTCAACGAGCTCGTCCAGGCGGGCGAAATGCTGGCCGCCGCTGCCGAAATTGCGCGCCGCCAGTGCGCTCGCTTCACCGAAGGCGAAGAGCCGGTCGATGCCCTGGCTCTTGGCGTAGCCGCCCACCTCGTCGTGGAACTGGCCGCTCATCTCGCCGATCTCGCCCATGTCGCCGAGCACCAGCAGCTTGCGCCCGACCGTCGCGGCCAACACGTCGATCCCGGCGCGCACCGAATCCGGGTTGGCGTTGTAGGTGTCGTCGAGGACGACCGCCCCGCCATGCCCCGCACGCCGCTGCAAGCGCCCTTTGACGCCCGTGAAGGCCGCCAGCCCCGCCGCCACCGTGGCCAGCGGAATTCCGGCCGCCAGCGCTGCGGCCGCCGCACCCAGCGCATTGCGCGCGTTGTGCGCGCCCGGCAGGGCCAGCGACACCTCGGCCGATTCCTCTCCGTAGCGCAAGGTCAGCCGGTTCTCCAGCCCGTGCGCGCGGTGCTCGCCACGCAGCGGTGCCCCGCCCGCGAAGGTAAAGCACAGCGTCCGCCGGTCGCCGGCTTGCGCCTGCCAGAGGTCGCACCAAGCGTCGTCGGCACAAAAAACGGCAACCCCGTCGTCGCGCAGCCCGGCAAAGAGCGTGCCCTTTTCGCGCGCGATGGCCTCGACGCTGCCCATTCCTTCCAGGTGCGCACGCTGAGCGTTGGTCACCAGCGCCACGCTCGGCCGGGCGATTCCGGCCAGATAGGCGATCTCGCCGGTGTGGTTCATCCCCAGCTCGACGATCGCGGCACGGTGTTCGCGGCCCAGACCCAGCAGCGTGAGCGGCAAGCCGATGTCGTTGTTCAGGTTGCCGCGCGTGGCCAGCACTGCGTCACCGAAAGCGGCGGCGAGAATGCTGGCCAGCATTTCCTTGCTCGTGGTCTTGCCGTTGCTGCCGGTCACCGCCAGCAGCGGCAGGTCGAAGCGCGCGCGCCAGGCGGCGGCCAGCGCCCCCAGCGCCAGGCGGGTGTCAGCCACAGCCAACAGCGGCAGACCGCTCGCCGCGACGGCAGCCACGGCCGGCTGGCTCAGGGCATCCTCGGCGACCAGCGCGGCGACGGCGCCGCGCTCGCGCGCCGTGGCGAGGAATTCGTGCGCGTCGTATTTTACCCCGCGCAGGGCGATGAACAGCTCACCGGCACGCACGCTGCGCGTGTCGGTCGAGACGCCGATGAAGGCGGCATTGTCGCCGACGAGGCGTCCTTGCACGGCCGCGGCGGCCCCTTTGAGGTCGAGCTGGATGGTCATGCCTGCGTCTCCCGGCGCGCGGCGAGCGCGGCCGCAGCCTCGCCCAGATCAGAGAAGGGCCGGCGCTCGCCGGCGATTTCCTGGTACGGCTCGTGCCCCTTGCCGGCGAGCAGGATGACCTCGGCCGGCGCAGCGGAAAGGATGGTCGCCCGGATCGCCGCGGCGCGGTCGGCCATCACCTCGGCTCCAGGCGCCCCGACGGCAACCTGCGCCAGGATGGCTTGCGGGTCTTCGCTGCGCGGGTTGTCGCTGGTAAGTACGACACGATCCGCAAGGCGTGCAGCGATCGCGCCCATCTGCGGCCGCTTGCCCGGGTCGCGGTCACCGCCGCAGCCGAAGAGCACGGTCAGTCCGGCGCCGCGCACGCGTGCCACGCCGCGCAGGGCGGCCAATGCGTTCTCGAGCGCGTCCGGGGTGTGGGCGTAATCGACGACGACCAGCGGCTCGTTCACGCCACCGATTTTTTCCAGCCGTCCCGGCGGCGACGGCAGCGCTTCCAAGCGCGTGGCGATTTCGCTCGCCTTGAGCCCCGCGTCGTAGAGCACGGCAGCGACAGCGAGCAGATTGGAGAGGTTGTAGCGCCCGAGCAAGCCGGTCTCGACCTCCGCCCGCCCGTTGGGCAGGATCAAGCTAAAGCTCAAGCCGGTCGGCGCCTCTTTGACGTTCTCGGCAGCGATGATGACCACCCCCGTGGCCGACGTCGAGCCGGCCTCGTACTGGGTGTAGCCGATCACGCGCGGCGCAGCGCACTCGGCCGCGAGCTGGCGGCCGAAGGGATCGTCGAGATTGAGCACCGCGAGACGCAGGCGCGGCCAGGCGAACAGTTTGGCCTTGGCGGCGGCATAGGCCTCCATCGTGCCGTGGTAGTCGAGATGATCGCGAGTCAGGTTGGTGAAGATGGCGACATCGACACGCGCCCCGTCGAGCCGACGCTCTTCGATGCCCACCGAACTGGCTTCGATAGCACAGGCCTGCGCGCCTGCATCGGCGAAGCGCTTGAGGTAGCGCGCCAGCACCGGCGCCTGCGGCGTCGTCAGGACGCCGTCTTCGAGCGCATCGACGAAGCCCGCGCCGAGCGTGCCGATCGTCGCGCACGCGCGCGGATGGGCGCGCCCGAGCCACTGACTGATCGTCGTCTTGCCGTTGGTGCCGGTCAGTGCAATCAGCGACAGGCGTTCGCACGGCCAGCCGTAGACGGCGTGCGACAGCGGCCCGGCGAGGCGCCGCAGCTCAGGTTCGGCGGCCTGTACGACGCGCCATTGCGGGTTCCAGGCAAAATCGTCGTCCGGTGCCCAGAGCACGGCGACGGCACCGCGCGCGATGGCGTCGGCAATGAAGCGGCGACCATCGGCACGCGCGCCGGGATAGGCAAGGAACAGGTCGCCCGGCTGGACCGAACGGCTGTCGTCGGCAACGCCGCGCGGCTCGACGCCTTGCGCGGCAAGCGCGGCGAGCACCGTCTGCGCCCGTGCCGTCATTTCGAATGCGGTGCTCACAGCCGCCCCCTCGTATTCGCGCCCTCGGCGACGCGCAAGGTATTGTCGTGCGGCACACCCATGGTGCGCAGCGCGCTGCCCATCACGTTCGCAAACACTGGTCCGGCGACCGAACCGCCGTAGTGTTTACCGGCCGTCGGTTCGTCGATCATCACGGCGATGACGAGGCGCGGATCGGACGCCGGCGCAAAACCGACGAAGGACGAAACATATTTCTTGGCGTACTGGCCGCCTTCGAGCTTGTGCGCAGTGCCGGTCTTGCCGGCAACGCGATAGCCGGGGATCTGTGCCTGCGGCGCGGTACCGCCGGGTTGCGCCGCCATTTCGAGCATGGCGCGCACTTCGCGCGCCGTCTGCTGGGTGAAGATCTGCGTTGCGGCAAGCGGCCCGCCATCATGCCGCAGCAGGGTAAGCGGAATCAGGTCGCCGTCGCGCGCGAAGACCATGTACGAACGGACGAGCTGCATCAGCGATACCGAAATGCCGTGCCCGTAGGACATCGTCGCCTGTTCGATCGGCAGCCAGGTCTTCCAGGGGCGCAGGCGCCCGCCGACTTCGCCCGGAAAACCAAGGCGCGGCGGCTGTCCAAAACCGACCGCATCGAACATCTCCCACATCTGCTGTGCCGGCATCATCGCGGCGATCTTCGCCACGCCGATGTTCGAAGATTTCTGGATGATCTGGGCGACCGAAAGCGTTCCGTGATCCTTGGTGTCGGAAATCGTCGCCTTGCCGATGGTCAGCTTGCCGGCGCAGTTGATCAGGGTGTCGTAGCGCACCTTGCCGGCGTCGAGCGCCAACGCGACGCCGAAGGGCTTGAGCGTCGATCCCGGCTCGAAGGTGTCGGTCACCGCCCGGTTGCGCAGCTGCGCACCGGACAGGCGCTCGCGGTTGTTCGGGTTGTAGGTCGGCCAGTTGGCGAGGGCGAGGATCTCGCCGGTCTTCACGTCGGCGACCACCACGCCGCCCGCTTTGGCCTTATTTTCGGCCACGGCTTGCTTGAGCGCGCTGTAGGCGAGGTACTGGATCTTGCCGTCGAGCGAAAGGCGGATGTCCTTGCCGTCTTGCGGCGGACGAATCGAGCCGACGTCCTCGACGATCTGCCCGCGCCGGTCGCGGATCACGCTGCGCGAGCCCGGATGCCCCAGGAGTTGCCCCTGAAAGGCCAATTCGACGCCTTCCAAGCCCTTGTCGTCCACGCCGGTGAAGCCGACCACGTGCGCGGTCATTTCTCCGCTCGGGTAGAAGCGGCGGTATTCCTTGTCCTGGCCGATGCCGGGCAGCTTGAGCGCAGCGATGCGTTCGCCGATGTCGGGCGGCAACTGGCGCTGCAGGAAGACGAAGTTCTTCTCGCTGCCCAGACGGCGGTTGAGTTCCTTGACGTCCATCTCGAGCAGGGCCGCGAGCTGACGCACCTGTGGTCCATTCAGACGGGCCTCGGAAGGCACCGCCCAGACCGACTTCATCGGCGTGGAGATGGCCAATACGTCGCCGTGACGGTCGGCGATCTTGCCGCGCGAAGCCGAAATCTGCAGGTCACGCCGGTAGCGCGATTCGCCCTTCTCTTGCAGGAAATCGTTGTTCAGCACCTGCAGGTAGAAGGCGCGACCGATCAGAACGAAGAAACAGCCCATGAACACCAGCGCGACCAGACGCGAGCGCCAGGCCGGCAGGCGCAGCTGCAGCACCGGACTTTCGGTGAACTTGTGCCCGCGCGGGCCGCCTTTGAATTTCATCACGGCGCGTCGCTCCCACTTCGCGCCGTCTGCACGCGGGCGGCCTCGGGCGCACGCATGCGGAGCTTTTCGCGCGCAATCTTCTCGATGCGCGGCGAGGTCGCCCAGGTCGACAGTTCGATCTGCAGCTGGCCGTACTCGACGTCGAGCTGCTTGGCCCGCTCCTGCTCACCCTCAAGCGCCTGAAAGAGCTTGCGCGCCTTGTGCTGCGAGGTGACCGTCCCGAGCGCGCAAACAACGAGCCCGAGGAGCAGGAAGAGATTGAGACGGAGCATGGCTAGACGCCCTCTCCACCGGCTTTTTCGGCCACCCGCATGACGGCGCTGCGCGCGCGCGGGTTGGCGGCGACTTCTTCGGCGCCGGCCTTGACCGCCTTACCGACGAGGCGCAACGGTGCCGGCGGCAAATCGGCACTGCGCAGCGGCAGGTGCTTGGGCAGGCGGTCGGCAGTCGATTCGTCACGCATGAAGCGCTTGACGATGCGGTCTTCGAGCGAGTGGAAACTGATCACCACCAGCCGTCCGCCAGGAGCCAGCAGCGAACAGGCCTGCGGCAGGACTAGCGCGAGCTGCTCGAGCTCTTGATTGACGTGAATCCGTAGAGCCTGAAAGGTACGCGTCGCCGGATCCTGGCCGGGCTCGCGGGTCCGCACGGCTTCGCGTACGAGCGCGGCGAGCTGCCCCGTGGTTGCAAGAGGCCGCTCGCCCCGAGCAGCCACAACCTTCTTTGCAATCTGGAAAGCAAACCGTTCTTCGCCATAGTTTCTGATGACCTCCGTGATTTCTTTTATCTCAGCCCGGGCCAGGAACTCGGCCGCCGTCTCGCCTTGCGTGGTGTCCATGCGCATGTCAAGCGGCGCATCGAAGCGGAAGCTGAAGCCGCGCTCACCCTCGTCGAGCTGCGGCGACGAGACACCGATGTCGAGCAAAACGCCGTCGACCTGCGCGAAGCCGGCCGCACGGGCCACTTCGGCCAATTCGCCGAACGCCGCATGGCGAATGGAAAAGCGGGGATCGCGCAGCGACTCGGCGGCGGCGATCGCCTGCGGGTCGCGGTCGAGCGCCAGCAGGCGGCCTTGCGGACCGAGGCGCTCGAGGATCGCGCGGCTGTGCCCGCCACGCCCGAACGTGGCGTCGACGTAAGCGCCGGAAGCCTTGATTTCCAGCGCCGCCACGGCTTCTTCAAGAAGGACCGTGCGATGCGGCGTATGCGAACTCACAGCGCCAGGTCCTCGAGTCCGGGCGGCAATTGCGCGTCGCCCATGGCAGAGAAGATGTCCTGCTGCTGTTGCCAGCCGGCCTCGGACCAGATTTCGAAATGGCTGCCCTGGCCGACCATGTAGACCGTCTTTTCGAGCTGCGCGAACTGGCGCAGCTCGGGGGCAATCAAGAGACGCCCGGCGGCGTCCGGCGCTTCCTCGCGGGCATTACCGACCAGCAGGCGCTTGATCGCCGCCGAGTGCGCATTGAGGCTGGAAGCCGCGAGCACCTTGTCGCGGATCGGCGCCCAGGCGGGCGCGGGGTAGAGGAGCAAGCAGCGGTGCGGGTGCGCGGTGAGCACGAGTTCGCCGCCCGAGGCCTGGACGAGCGCTTCCCGGTGACGCGCCGGAATGGCGAGTCGACCCTTGACGTCCAGACTGAGCGCGGTCGCACCCTGAAACATTTGCTCTGCCCCTCGGTTTTGTTGTGGGAGGAAGGACCAGCTTCCCACTTTTCACCACTATCTCCCACTTTACGGCATTGATTTGGGCAAAGCAAGCGCTTTTATTCGACTTTTTCCAATCAGGACAATGACTTACAGCGCATTCCAAAGAAGTTTATTCGAAAAAATTTCCTTTGAAAAACAATGAAAAAAAAAGATTAGTTAAAGTGCTTTATTACCAAATAGACGGCCATTTCCGAAAAAACGACGATAAAAAAGCCGCCCTCGACGAGGGCGGCTTTCGTGACCCGCGACCACGGGCAGGGTCAAGAGCGTGCCGTTTAGCCGACGTAGCCGAGCCAGCGCCAGTAGGTTGCGCCCATCAGCAGGATCAGCAGGTAGGCGGCGATGGTCAGCGGCACCCCGGTACGCACGAAGTCGCGGACTTCGAAGGTTCCTGTGCCGTAGGCGATCATGTTTTGCGGCGCATTGACCGGCAGGATGAAGCCGAAGCTGATCACGTACTGCAGGATCATGGTCATGCCAACAACGTTGATCCCCGGCGTCTTGATGTTCTGCAGCACGGCGATGACGATCGGGATCATCGCCGCAGCCAGACCGGTGGCACTGGCGAAGCCGAGGTGGATGATGATCAGGAAGGCCGCCAGAATCGCCAGCACGCCGATCGCCGATGCCGTCTCGAGGCCGAAGATGGCGACGATGTAGTTGGCGAGCCAGGCGCCGGCCTTGGTCGACAGGATCGCCGAACCGAGACTGATGCCGATGCCGAAGAGGAGCAGCGTGCCCCACGGAATGCGCTTCTCGCAATCTTCCCAGTTCATGATCCCGATGCCCGGCAGGAACATCAGCATGATGGCGACGATGGTCGTCGTCGAGGTGTCGAGGTTATGCACGATCTTTTCGGTCGCCCAGAAGAACAGCAGCGCGACCGAGATCAGCATCAGCTTCTTCTCTTCCGGGCGCATCGGGCCGAGGGCTGCCAGTTCCTTGACGATGGTGTCCTGGCCGCCGCTGAACTCGACCTGCTCGGCCGGCATCATCCGGGTCAGCACGTAGTAGAGGATCACCGACATCACCGCGGCGAACGGTGCCGCAGCGATGAACCACTCCAGCCAGGAAATGGTGACGCCCAACTGCTTCTCGATGAAGCCGATGGCGACCATGTTCTGTGCCGCGGCGGTCTTCACACCGACGTTCCACAGGCTGTCGGCCTGCGCCACGGCGATCATCAGCGCGCCGGCGAAACGGCTCTTGAGCGGCACCTTGAGCGCGATGATGACGCCCATGACGATGGGCACCATACAGGCGACGCGCGCGGTCGTGCTCGGGATGAAGAAGCTAAGCAGGAAGCCAAGGAAGATGACGCCCATCAGGATGCGGTTGGAACGCGCCCCGACCTTGGACATCACCACCAAGGCGATGCGCTTGTCGAGGCCGGTCTTGGTCATCGCCGCCGACAGGAACAGCGCTGCGCCAACCAGCGCCCAGGCGGTGTTGCTGAAACCAGCAAGCGCCATGCTCAAGGCGCGGCTGGTGCCGAGCAACTTGCTCGGGTCGGCGACGCCGGGCGCGAAGCCGAGCAGCAGCGTCATCAGCACCGTGATGATGAACGCGCTGACCGGGTACGAGACGGCTTCGGTCATCCAGATGATGACCGCGAAGACCAGAATGCCGATCATGTACTGGCCGGCGACCGGCAGCCCGGCCTGCGCCGGCATCAGCGCGATCAACGCCAATGCCGCGAGCGCCACGAACAGTCCGTAGCGCTTGAATACTGAAACTTGTTGTTCTGTTGTCGATGCCATCAAACCTCTCCGTAAAGAAACAAAAAGCGAATGGCGCTCGGTCGGTTCGCATGGCACCCCCGGCCCTGCCAACGCGACGTTGCCCTCCAGACAGGGCCGCGTCAGACGCCGGCCCCGCGCCGCAATGCATTGCGGTCGAAATTTTGTATTTTGGTGCACACAAAAGCGCAGTCGTTTTAACGCAGGTGCAAGTCGGCGTCAATGGGGGATTCCCGCAAAGCCGCGAAAAATCTCGCTTCCAGGGCAGCGAAGAGACAGGCGTGCGCATGCCTGCGCCATCACGCGCATCGCAAATCGAGGGAAAAAGAGGGAAAAAAATGAAGGGGGAAGCCGGTCGATAAGCCGGGTTCTGTCGTGGGCAACCATTCCTCTAGGCGTACCGTTACCAGCACGCTCAAGCAGCCTACCCGGAAGCAGCGCGAGCCACGCCTAATGCTTCCCTATTTGGCCTTGCTTCGGATGGGGTTTGCCGTGCCGTCCGTGTTACCACGTCCGCGGTGAGCTCTTACCTCG
>NZ_JASDTF010000040.1:0-10375 GCF_041441355.1 Propionivibrio sp. | reverse complement strand
AACCCTCGTCTTAAGCTTGGAAGGCTTCAGCTCTACCATTGAGCTACACCCGCAATTCCAACTAAAACGCACGCCGCTAAAAAAACTGGTGGAGGGAGAAGGATTCGAACCTTCGAAGGCAGAGCCGTCAGATTTACAGTCTGATCCCGTTGACCGCTTGGGTATCCCTCCAACTCGGAACCGAGAATTTTGACACCACTATAAAGCGCTGTCAATCGGTCATCTCTGAGCTGGCCGAAACTATACCAGAACCCCGACGGTTTTACACTATACTTTTTCATCTTTTTTTCAGTGCGCATCCCGAGCTTCCTCAACCGCCACCAAGCACACACCGGCAACCTGCGCCAGCCGCCAGCCAGCCCACACCCGAACGTCATCGGACGCGAACGAACACCAGCAGCCCCTTCTCTCTTTATTCTTCAACAATATCAACCCAGCCTCCATGCTTCTGCACGCCCGACAAATCGCCATTCAGGCGGCAGCCCTCCTGGTTTATCTGGCACTGGCCTGGCCGTATTTTGGTTTTCGGGGCGAAGAACTGCCCTGGCCAACTAGCGCATATGCTGTGGGTGCCATCGCCTTGGTGGTTGCCTGCATCGCCCGCCAACCGTGGTGGTGGCGCCTGATTCACCTCATTTTCGTTCCGCTCCTCTGGCAAACCAGCCAACTTGGCATTGAGCCCGGCTGGTTTCTGCTGGGGCTGATCGCCTTGCTGCTGGTCTATCGTGGCGCCATCGGCGGACGCATCCCGCTTTTCCTCTCGAGCGCCAGCGCCGTTGCAGCCCTGACTGCAATCGCGGACGAAAGACAGGCTCGCCAACTTATTGACCTTGGTGCCGGCATCGGCAGTGTGGTCGCGCCGCTCGCCACCGAAAACCCCGCCCTTCACCTGCGAGGCATCGAAAATGCGCCCGCCAGCTGGCTGCTGGGTTACCTGCGCACACGCGGCCTCAAAAACTGCACCTGGACCTGGGGCTCTCTTTGGCAAGCCCAGCTCCACGAGGCTGATCTGGTTTACGCTTTTCTATCGCCTGAACCCATGCCAACGCTCTGGCAAAAGGTCAGGGCCGAAATGCGCCCGGGCTCCCTGTTCGTCAGCAACAGCTTCCCCGTGCCAGACGTTGAGGCGACGCTAATCATCGAACTTGAAGGCCCCGGCAACGCCTGCCTTTACTGCTACGAAATTTGATTTTTGCCCTTGCTGCACGCAGCAGACAAATCTACCGGCAGCCACAAAGCAAAAGCGCCCTTCAGAGGGCGCTTTGCGCAAGCAGCGAACGCCTAGAGGCGGATGCCTTCACGGGCAATCACCACCATGGCCTGAGTACGGCTCGAGACATTAAGCACTTTGAAGATCGCAGTCAGATGGATCTTCACTGTCCCCTCCGAGAGGCCAAGTAACTCGGCAATCTGGCGATTCGATTTACCCCGTGCCATCAACCCAAGGACTTCAGCCTGCCGAGCCGTCAGCCCGAAGTCTGCGGGATCAGCGTGCCCACCCAGAGGTTCGCGCGGCGCGATCTCCCCGGGCGCAGAAGCTTCAGGGGTATAAACACGCCCGGAGCGCACCTGCCGCAGGGCCGCCAGCAAACGGTCGCTGGAATAGGCCTTGGGCACAAAGCCAGCCGCCCCGGCTTTGAGCGCCCGCGAAACCGTATGCGCGTCGTCATAACCCGAAAGGATCACCACCGGCAACTGCGGGAAGCGCTTGCGCAACATGCTCAGGCAGGTCATGCCGTCCACGCCCGGCAAGCCGAGATCCAAGAGCATCATGTCGAAACCGCGCCCGGCATCCAGCATCTCAATGGCCGACGTCGCGTCGGCCACATCGCAAACCTCGACCCCCGCTTCGAGCTGGCGGAGCGTTTGGACAAGCCCTTCGCGCACCAGGGCATGATCTTCTACGACGAGCAACCTGACCATGAGACTCCACTGTTCTTGTTATGCCGAAGCGCAACTGTAGCATCAAGCGGCGCCCGGAGAAAATGACACGCGTTCACTGCTTAACGTCCTGCGGACGCCCAGCCGGACAGCGCTCCAGCCACTGGGCATCGATGGCCAGACGCATTCCGCGCACCAACGCCTGATCGAGATAGTGTCCGCGATAAAGCATCCCCGCGTGGCCATGTGCCCGGGTCCAGGGCGTTTCCCAGGACTCGACCGTCAGCAGCACCTGCGGCACATCAAGCTCGCGCACTTCTTCAGCACGCGCGACGCACGGCACTGCGGCGGCCAGCTCGCGCCACTCCGCATGATTGAGCATTGAAGGCGCCTTCCCGGAATACGGACACACGCCGGCCCGATGTCGACGCGTCTCAAGCGCCTCGACCCGCCCGCGCAGCCAGTAGGTCGGCGCTTTCAAAACCGCGCCCCCGCCCCCCTCACGCAATTGCGCGCACTCACCGACGCGCCACGACATCGGCCGATCAGGCAATTCCTGCGCCGACACCGGCAGAAAAACTGCGGCAAAGACCAGGGGCAGCCAGTGACCTCGGCACCAAGCAGGCCGCCGACTCAAGCCTCCGGGCGGAGCCACCGCCCCGCCCGGAGAAATCGCCGGCTCAGCGACCATCCGGCAAAGGTTGCAAGCCGATGCTCCCGATCAGCGAACGACGGTACTCCGCCGAGCCGACCCGCACGCGCTCGGCCTGTGCCTTGGTGCGCCGCTCGGCAAGCCCCAGCCGGGCAGTGACCGCCGCGTTATCGGCCCGGTCGAGGAACTCGTACAACGCCCCTGCCGCCCGCGTCCAGCGCGCCTCGTCGCTCCGCTGTTTGGCATCCAGACGCGCGGCGTACCAGTCGCTGGCGAGCACGCTTTCGCGGGTAAACATCGCCCGCAACTCGGGCGAATCGAGCGTATACCCTTGCGCCGACTGACCGTGCGCCATGATTTCGAGCAAGGCCTTGAGCGGCGGACACGCCATCTCGATGCTGCCGTCGGCGAAATAGCTCTCCGCCACACGCTGGTGGGTGGCCACGATATTGGCCACGGCATCGGCGAAAACGTCCACATCCTGCAACTCGGGGCGCAGCATTTCCTCGGTGAACACCACATGTGGATGCAGGAACACCCGGCCGAAATAAGCGATCGCAAAACGGCTCGTCATGCGATAACCGAGCCGGCTGGCGAGCACGGGCTGGCCGCGATGCTCAAAGTCCTGCAGCCGCTCAAGTGCACCGCGTTTGATCAGGGCTAGCGCATCCCGCTCTTCGGCCCCCATGCGTGCGAAGACTTCCGGCACCAGCAGGCTGAAGTCGTGATCGACACGCACATTGGGGCCGATGTATCCGGCGCAGGACACCCACCCGTCGTAGCCCGTCAGGGCAAAGGAGACGAACGCGGCGTTCAGGTCAAGCACTGCCGGCAAAGCATTGAACGGCCCCTTGGTGAGCGCGCCTTCCGAGCCCGCCCCGGTCGTCGACGGCGATTTCCCGGTCATCGAGCAGATGACCTCCATGAAGAACTCGGGCAACTCCATGTAGTGCAGCGGGTTGTACGGGCACAGCGGGCGAATGCCGCCCTCCGGCGGGTTGTTGCGCCGGCCGGCTGCGACCACATCCACCGGCGTTACCAGCGGCGCTTCGCTCGGCAGCTTCCGCGCCAGACGCATCGCCAGTTCCGCTGCAGCGGTCTGGCGCGGTTGCGCGACATCCGGACGCAGCTGCAGGTAGCGCGGGTTCTTCGACGGTTTTCCGTCCACCATCCGCGGGTGTGCGGAAGAAACGAAATAACGCGGCGACGCGCCTGCGGGGGCCTCGGCGTGCGCCAGAATCAGGCGCTGCATCGGATCGGTATAGGCCGAGAAACCAATCGCGTCCTCAACCAACCCTTGCGCGCGCACTTGGTCGAGCGGCTCGAAGTTGGAGATGAAGGTGCCCGGCGTGGCGATGTCGGCCTCGGCCTGGTGGTCGTAGCCACGATGGATCGCGTCGTCGGGGCGTTGGAACAGACGGAACTCGCAGTTCTGGACGTACTTGCGCGACAACGCCCCCGCATCGCCAGCGGTGCCCGGCGGCACCACCACGCTGGCGGTAATGTCGTCCTCGGTCTGCACCTTCATGGCCGGGTGAAAATCGTG
This sequence comes from Propionivibrio sp., assembly GCF_041441355.1. Classification (GTDB taxonomy): domain Bacteria; phylum Pseudomonadota; class Gammaproteobacteria; order Burkholderiales; family Rhodocyclaceae; genus Propionivibrio. The sequence goes on along the minus strand of NZ_JASDTF010000040.1, from coordinate 6,296 downwards.
GCGCAGGCCGAACACGCGCCACGCACCGTCCTTCTCGAACCCGACGCGCAGGGTGTGCGAGACGAGCTTGACGCCGTCGAGCTTGAGCGCATTGCCCGGGCGGCCGTTGACGATATCAACCGAATAGTGGCTGCGCCAATCGCCCCCCCATTCCGGACGGTAGTAGCGCTTGACCACGAAAACCAGTTCTTTGACATGCTGCGGGATGGCCCGTAGCCAGGTGTTGTACTCCTCGGTGAAATCACTCTCCGACGGGGTCAAAAGCTTGATCACACTGCCCATCGAACGATCGCTGCTGAGGATCAGGCGATGATCGCTGCCCTTGAGCTTGGGATCGAGGAAGCGGTCGGAAAAATCGCGCGCCAGAATGTCGGCAACGGCGTCGAGGTCCTTGTCCAGATCGGCAACGAAAACGATCGCCGGCAGGATGGCGTCGGACAGGGCCTTGGAAATTTCCGACTTGCCGCCCCCTGAAACCGTACAGGGCTTGTGACAGGAGGTGACGTCCGGCGACGTCCCGACCAGCGACCACTGCCGCAGCGGGTTGGGCTGCTGTTCCATCTGGATCATGTAGCCGTTCGGCCCCATGTAGGTTTTTCCGGCAAGCAGCTTGATCGCCGCAGGCTCGCCGCCCGCCCCCTGCCAGCTCACCGTCTGCTGGCGCAAGTTGAAGGTCGAATGCTCCGGTACCAGCACAATGTGCGCTTGCTCGGCATCCAGCGCGTGCCCTTGAGCCTGCACCTTGAAGCGCTGCGGGTCGCGCGCCAGCACTTCGCTCAGCTTGTATTCGCCGCCCGCGCTGGTGTCCGTGTATTCGTTACCCAGGCTGTAGCTCGGGAAGACCAAGGCGCCGCCGGCGTGCTCTTCCTCGGCCGAACCGAAGAGGTTGGCCGAAAAACTGATCTGCGTCTTGACCTCTTTCTTGCAATAACCGAAGTAGTTGTCGGCAATGATGGTGACCATCACCCCGCGCGCATCGCGGGCGCAAATCTTGAAGGCATTGCCGCCGTTGTAAAGTTCGTTCTCGTCCTTGTAGCACATCCCGTCGCGGCGCTGACGTGGCGTCGCCGCATCCCAGTGCGGCAGCCCGAGCAGGTGCTTGGGGGCATGCGTGAGGTGCGGCGCCAGGATGACGCAACCGGTATGCCCCGTCCAGCCGTCCGGATCCAGGGCCGGATCGTTCTCCGGCAGGTAAGGATCGCCGGCGTTGCCGAAAATGCTCTCGACGAAATCGAGGTTGGCGACGAGGCCGCCGGGAACGAAAAAGCGCGTTTCCAGACGTTTCTCGTGCGTGAAGCCCGGCACTGCCGGCACGACCAGCGGCCGCAGGTACAGGGAGACGAAGCACGAGGCCGGAGTCTCGGAACCATAGGTGAAGGGCAACTGCATCGACTCGTCGGGCGGGGTGAGCGCCAAAGCCAGCAGACGTGCAAACGTGACCTTCGGCACCGCCAGTTTGTCGTCGGGGATCGGGAGGCCGCCTTCGGCGATGTGGAAAACGCCGGCCGTGGTCCGCCGGTCGCTGGCCGGGTTGTGCAAGACCCCGTTGCGCAGACGGTAGCTGCTGAGCAGCGGCGACTTGAAGAGATCACCGCCGGCCGGCAGCGACATTCCCCGCGCCAGGCCCGGCTGATCAAGGACGAGCGTGCGTCCGGGCAGGCGCGGCACGTTGCCGACCTCGGACAGGTATTCGTTGAGGAAATCCTGAATCCGCTGATCGACCGGCGAAAGCCGGTCGGCGAGGCGGCGGCTCATTTCGCGCTGGCGCGCCAGAATCGGCCCCATCAGGCCGGTCAGGGCGGCGCCATCGGCTCCGGCGGCCAGCGGCAAGCCCAACAAGGCTAAGCGCAGATTGATCGCGGCGTTGATGTCGCCCGGCGGAAGCGAGGCAGGGGGTTCTGATGCAGTGACGTTGATTTCCATTTTCTCTCTCGACAATGACAATGATGATGGATAGACACTTACATACTAGTATAGCGCGCAACCTAAAGTACACCCGACGGAACGTGGGCACAGGCGGATTCCCTCAGAGTCTAGACGGCCTCACCTCCTCTAGCCACCGCGTTCATGGCGGCCAGCAGCTTGCCCAGGTCGGCAGGTTTGAAGAGCACCGTCCACTGCGACGACGTGGTCAGCGCGATGCGTTCCGGAGAGGTTTCGCCGGTCATCAGCACGGCATTGATCGGCCCCGACGAACGTTCCTGAATGCGATCCAGAACATCCAGTCCGTTCGATCCCGGCAAACTGAAGTCCGAAATGTAGAAATCGGCCCCAAGCAGCTCAGGGCTCTCCAGCGCCTCCGTCGCGCTGGCGAACCACTGCACCCGCATCCCCATGCTGGAAAGCGACAGTTCGAGCGACTTGGCAACCATGTAATCGTCTTCGATCACCACCACGCGCCAGCCGCGCAGCAACGAGTAGTCCTCATCGGCGGCGCCGCTGAGGGTTGGCGCCGCCTGCGCGGCCGCATCGCGGTCGCCGGCGATCTCGGGCAGGTAGACCTCGAACACCGAGCCGCGCCCGGGGCGGGAGCGGTAGGTCACCTCGCCGCCCAACAGGCGCGCGGTGCGGCGAACGATGGCCAGGCCGATCCCCAGCCCCTTGGTGCGGTCGCGCAACGGATTTCCGACCTGGAAGCACTCGTCGAAGATCTGGTCGCCGTATTTCGCTTCGATGCCGATGCCGGTATCCCAGACCTGGATGATGCCGCCACGCCCGCGCCGCCGGAAGCCGACGAGGATGCCGCCGTGCTCGGTGTACTTGAACGCGTTGTCGATCAGGTTGCGCAGCACGCTGAGCAGTAGCCCGGGGTCGGTCCGCATCACGACGTCATGCACCGGGTAGAACAACTTAAAGCGCAGGTGTTTTTCGTTGGCCAGATTCGAGAACTCGCCGTCGATCGACTGGAAGAAGGATTCGAGCAGCACTTCGCGCGCCTGCGGCTTGACCATGCCCGCATCGAGCTTGGAGATGTCGAGCAGCGAATAGAGCAAATCGCCGAGCGCTCGCACCGACAGCGACAGGTATCGAGTGATCGAACGCTGCTCACCGCTCAGCTCGGTCTTATCGAGCGCATCGCGGAACAGGTTGATGGCCTGGATCGGCTGGCGCAGGTCGTGGCTGGCGGCGGCCAGGAAGCGGGTCTTGGCCAGGTTGGCGCCTTCGGCCTCCTGCTTGGCGACGAGCAACGCCGCTTCGGCCTGTTTGCGTGCCGTGATGTCGGTCTGCGCGACGATGTAGCCGCGCACGTCGCCGCCGGCCGAGAGCTGGGTATGCACCTCCCCCAGAACATGCACCAGCTGCCCGTCCGGCCGACGGACACGGTACTCGCACACCACCGCGGCATTCTTGCCGGCCTTCTGCCAGGTGTCCTGAACGCGCCCGCGATCGGCAGGATGAACAAAGTCGAGCCAGCCGCTGCCCATCGTCTCTTCCCAGGTGCGGCCGATGAGCGCCATATAGCGCCCGTTCACGTAGGTACAGCGTCCTTTACCGTCGAAGTGGCAGATCCCGACCGGCACCATCTGCGCCAATTCCCGGAATTTCGATTCGCTGCGCGCCAGGTTGTTGAGTATCCCCGCCTCGCGGATGCGCATCCGCCAGAGCCGCAGGAGCAGGGTGCCAACCAACGAGATCAGCACCAGCGACGAGAACGCAACGACCGCCACCTGCGTGTACCAGCCGTCGAGCACCTCGTCGCGACTGAGGCCGACAGTAAAGTAGAAGGGGTAGTTTTTCATCACCTGCACGCCGACGATGCGCGCGACGTTATCGACGTAGGTGGCGTAATGCATGGCAACGTCGCGCACCGGAACATCGCGGCGCGAGCCGAAAGGGTGGGCGCGTTCAAGCGGCCAGTTCACCTCGTTGGGCACCTCCGGCCAACGTACGACCAAGGCGTGGTTATCTTTGCGGCGCAGGGCGATCACGCCCTTGTTACCGAGATCGAGCCCCTGGAACTGCTTCTTGTAGTAATCGATCCCCAGCAGCGCACGCACGATGCCGAGGAAGCGCCCCTCCTCGTCGAGCATCGGCCGGGCGATGACCAGCACCTCGCGCCCGGTTCGCCGGTCGATCAGCACGTCGGAGAAAATCGCCCCCACCTCCTCGCCGTCACGCAACCGCGTGAAATAGTCGCGCTCGGAGACGTTGAGGCACTTGGGTCGGTCGCACTGCACCTGAACGACGCCCGTGGTGTAGAGCAGGTTGCCTTCGGCGTCATGAACACGGTAGCCGACGATTTCCTCGACGTTGAACAGCAGGCGCTCGAGGCTGGCGTTCACCTCGCGCTCGTAGCGCCCCACGGCGTCTTTGCGCAACGACGCGTCGGGCAGCTCGATCGACAGGGTCTGCAGGTCGGCGTCGGCGCGACGCAGTGTCGCGTCGAGACGCGCCTCGAAGATCGCCGCCAGGTTGTGCGAACTGATCTCCGCCGTCTTCACCTGATCGCGGAAACTCAGCACCAGCAGATAGGCCAGCAGCACCAGCAGCACCAGCAGGGAGAGCGAGAGCAGGACTCCGGGCGGCTTGTTGGTGGCGCCGTCGATGGTCGCCTTTTCATTCACGGCCGATCACCCTGCCCCGGCCGACTTGCTGAACACGCGCCCGAGCCCCATCTCAATCTCCAGCACACAACCGACGCAGGTCGGGATCGGCCTGCCAAGCGCGCCGTTCCTCGTTGCGCTGCACGTACTCGCGGCTCTCCGCCGGCGTCTGCGCGCGAAAGGTCTCGAGCAGGCGCTCGAGGTGCCCGATGTGCGGCAGCATCGTCCCGAAGAAGAGCACCACGTCGTCGCGCGCCACGAGCAGGGTCGGGAAATTCTCGACGTCGAGGTCGCCCATCTGTTCGGCCTCGTCCTCGATGTCGAGCCAACGGAAACGCACCTCGGGCAGACTCGCCGCCAAGGCTTCGAAAGCCTCCCGGTATTCGCGACAGGTGCCGCACCACTCGGCGCACAGACACAGCGCGACGAAGCCCTCATTCACCGGCACGCGCCTCCAAGCGGGCGCGGCGGCATGCCCGCACCCAGCGCTCCGCAGCAAGCGGGACGGCGCATCGGCAAGGCATCGGCAGCGGGTTCATGACATTCTCCTCGGGGCTCAACGTCGCATTATCGACGCCCCGCCAGACCCCGGCAACTCAGACGAAAGGCATAGAACGCAAAGGCGTGCGCCACCGGCCACTCGCCCGGCATCGGCTACTTGTTTTTGTGCGACTGCTTGACGGCGTACATGCGCCGATCGGCAACGTCCAGAAGCCGTTCCGGCTCGTACCCATCCTCGGGCATCAGCGCCGAACCGATGCTGGCCTGCAGCAGATAGGCCTCATCTTCGAAGACGAAGGGCGACTGCATTTCGGCGGCAATCCGCGCCACCACGGGCGAGATCCCCTCGGCATTTTCGAGGGGGCTCAGAATCACCCCGAATTCGTCCCCACCCAGGCGCGCTGCAGTGTCCGTCTCACGCGTCGAACGCTTAAGGCGCTGCGAAAATTCGACGATGACCGCATCGCCGATGCGGTGGCCGTGGGTATCGTTGATCTGCTTGAGCCCATCCATGTCGATCATCAACACGCCCGACGGGCTGTTTTCCCGCTGCGTGCGGGCCACGGCGTTGCGCAAGCGGTCCATGAACAACGCCCGGTTCGCCAGCCCGGTCATGCTGTCATGGGTCGCCTTGAGGAACAGGGTGTCGCTGTCGTACTTGACCGAGAAATACATGGCGGCGGCGACAACCTCCGACATCATCTCGAGCAGACGCTGATCCCGCACCTTGAACTTGTTGGCCTGCGCCGACATGGCCTTGAGCACCCCGACGGTCACCCCGAGGTGTTTGAGCGGCATCACCAGCATCGAGCGCAAACCGATGCGCCGGCAGGCCACCCGGTCGACCCGGGGGTCGGTTTCGGCATCGGAGCAGGCCAGCACCTTGCCGGTCATCACCGACAAGCCGGAAAGGCTGCCGCCGATCTTCAGGCGCAAACCGAGCTGTGGCTTGGCGATACCCGAGGCCGCTCGATAGACCATTTCGCCGTCTTCGGCGAGCTCGATCGCGGCGCCATCGGCCTCAACGAGCGACAAGGTCTCTTCGGCCACGTACTGCATCACCCCGCCCAGATCCAGCCCCAACTTGGCGATCTCGGACTGGATTCCGATGATGTGCAGAAGTTGTTCGCGTGACGGCATTGCCATGCTCCCCAATCAGAGCGCTGCGCCTATCGTCCGACCTCCCCCTTCACTCTAGGATCGTGTCCCGGGACGTGGTGTAAGAAGCGTCAGCAGAAGCGGTCAGCGGGT
>NZ_JASDTF010000039.1:0-138369 GCF_041441355.1 Propionivibrio sp. | reverse complement strand
CATCGTTGGGATTGGGCTCTAATTCCACCTGCTACTCAATTACGGGGAGACGTCGTACCCACAAAAACACCTCAGCAAAACACCTCCCAATACCTACCAAAAACACGACACAGCTGCGTCGGTGAGGCAACGTGCATCGTGCGGGAAATGTCGTGGGGGCGGTAATCCAGCAAAGGGGCGCCGATCGTGTGCGCGGGGGAAACGAATCCGGGGCGGATTCGGTGGTCTTCTCCTGGGTTTGTGACGGCAGCCTACGACAGCTAACTGGCGGGTAGATCAGGCGCGCGTTTCGCCAGATTCCAGAAAAGTACTCACTCGAGCGCTCAGCCGGTCGAGCACGTCCGCGCTCAGGCTGTCGAAAAGCTCGGGGTGAATCGCCCCGTCTTCAGTAGACGCTCTGTTGCCGGTTGAAATACTGCTTTTCGAACTCTACCGGAGAAAGGCCGTTTGCATAACCATGGCGGCGTTTCGGGTTGTAGAAGAGTTCGATGTAGTTGAATACATCGCGCCGCGCTTCTTCGCGATCGAGGTAAAACTTGCGCGGGATGAGCCCGTCTTGTACTTCCCACATCTGACGGTAACCCACGCAGCGCACCAAACAAGCTAAGAAAGCTGAGGGAAAGCTCGACGTGTGTGTTAGAATTGTTTCCGGCGGGTCTCCCCGCATTGCGGGGTAGCGAACCTGGTCAGGTCCGGAAGGAAGCAGCCATAGTTACTTACCGCAAGTGCCGGGGGTAAGGCTCGCCACCTTCCCTTCCTCGTTACGAGAAAGAATGAAAAAGCGCCGTCACTTGAAGTGAGCGGCGCTTTGTTCGTTTACGGCCTAACTGTTGGTGGAGTTAGGTGTTTGCCGTGGGGCGCGGGCCTCGACTACGCCGGCCGTTGTTGCGCGACGCTGAGCGTGCGTCGTGGCCTGCATCTGCCTTGGGTGAGTCACTGTGCGGGCGGCGCGGCGCGTTTCTGCGGCCGTTGTCTCCGCGGCCTGGCGAGCGCGGCTGGTGCGCGCTGGAGCGCATCTGGATCGGCTCGGCCTTGATCGAAGGGTCGGGTTCGAATCCGGGCAGGATTCGGGCTTCGATCGGCTTTTTCAGCAGGCGCTCGATATCCTTGAGCAGCTTGTTTTCATCGACGCAGACGAGCGAGACAGCTTCGCCGCTGCTGCCGGCGCGCCCGGTCCGTCCGATGCGGTGGACATAGTCTTCGGGGACGTTGGGCAGTTCGTAGTTGACGACGAAGGGCAGTTCCTCGATGTCGATTCCACGTGCGGCGATGTCAGTTGCCACGAGTACCGGGAGCGTGCCGTCCTTGAAACTCGAGAGGGCGCGCAGGCGAGCGTTCTGGCTCTTGTTGCCGTGAATCGCATCGGCTTCGATCCCTGCCTTGCTCAGTTTTTCCGCGAGGCTGTTCGCCCCCCATTTCGTGCGCGTAAAGACCAGAACTTGCGGCCACTGGTGGGTACGGATCAGTTCGATCAGCAGATCGCGTTTACGCTCGCGGTCAACCTTAAACACCGTTTGGCGAACGAGTTCCGAGGCCGAGTTGCGGCGTTCGGCCTCGACATGGCGGGGTGACTTGAGGAAGGATTCCGCCAGTTTTCGGATGTCGTCGGAGAACGTTGCAGAGAACAGCAGGTTCTGCCGGCTGGCGGGCAACAGTGCAAGCACTCGGCGGATGTCGTGGATGAAGCCCATGTCGAGCATGCGGTCGGCCTCGTCGAGGACGAGGATTTCGATCGCAGAGAGGTCGAGGCTGCCCTGCCGTGCGTGATCAAGCAGGCGCCCCGGGGTGGCGACCAGGATGTCGACGCCACGTTGCAGTGCTGCGATCTGAGGATTCATGCCGACGCCGCCGAAAATGACAAGCGACTTGAGGGGGAGGTGTTTGCCGTAAGTTTTGACGCTTTCCTCGACCTGCGCCGCGAGTTCGCGCGTCGGGGTGAGGATCAGGACGCGTGGCGGGCGTCCTTGCGTGCCGCGGCGCTCGCCCTTGGGGCGCGCTGCTTGCGTTGCCTGATGTGTGAAAAGGTGGTGCAGGATCGGCAGGGTGAAGCCGGCGGTCTTGCCGGTGCCGGTTTGGGCACACGCCATCAGGTCGCCGCCCGAAAGAACGGCGGGAATGGCTTGTGCTTGGATCGGGGTGGGGGCGCTGTAACCTTGTTCTTCAAGTGCGCGCAAGATTTCGGGGGTGAGCCCGAGATCGGAAAACTGCATGTGGTGTTGCTCCTGGAAGTGTTGCCATCACACCTGTCGGTGTGGGGACTGTCTGAAAAGCCGCGATGTCAGGGACAGATTCGATGCGAAAAGGTTGCCCGAGCAGGCTCGAGGTGATCCGAACGGAACGAATCGGCGGACGGCGAGGGTTCGCTTGCGCGCCTTCTCAGCCCCTGGCGGCTGAGACATTGTTCGACAGGCGGTCGGCGCGTCTCCGTGCAGAGAGTGGCCGGGCGCAATCCTACCATGCGCCGGTGGATTCGTCTTCTTGCTGGTTTTTGGTCGGACCTGATCGGGTATAATTGATGCTCCGCAGCATGGGGCAAGGCGCAGCGCTTGAGCGAATCGCAGTGTAGTCACTAGGCTTTGCCGCGCTCGCTTGGCCTTCGCTTTTACTCCTTCTCCGCGCATGACGCTCCCCGATTCTCCCGTCCGGCTGATCCGGAAATACCCCAATCGCCGCCTCTACGATACCGGGCGCAGCGCGTACATCGCGCTTGAGGACATCAGAGCGCTGATTCTGGCGCGCGAGACCTTTCGGGTCGTCGATGCCCGAAACGGTGATGATTTGACGCATGCGGTGCTGCTACAGGTCTTTCTCGACGGAGAGGGACAAGGGCTGGGACTCTTGTCCCCAGGTGCGCTACGCGCCCTGATTGTTGCCCAAAACGGGCCGCAAGCCCGGAGTCTGGCCGTGAAGCTCAACTGCGTGCTGAATGACACCACTGACACTGTCGGAGCGCCAAACCAAGCCGAACTCGGCGGTGACCTTGCCGACCGTATGGCCCAAAACGCTTGCGCCACTCAAGCGGCGCAGACGTGATCGATTTTCTATCGGCTGATAGCCGTTTTGATTGAGTGAATGACATGAACAAACCCGCGACGATAGGCGTCGTTTCCTTGGGCTGTCCGAAGGCCGGCTCCGACACCGAACAGATCCTGACCCGGCTGCGTGCCGAAGGCTATGATATTTCTGGCTCCTATCAGGACGCCGACCTCGTCGTCGTCAATACCTGCGGCTTCATTGATGCCGCCGTCGAGGAGTCGCTCGACGCCATCGGCGAGGCCATTGCCGAGAACGGAAAGGTCATCGTAACCGGTTGCCTCGGCGCCAAGTCCGACGTCATTCTCAAGGCGCATCCGCAGGTGCTCGCGATTACCGGACCGCATGCGGCCGACGAGGTGCTGCGCCACGTCCACGATCACCTGCCGCAGCCGCACGATCCCTACACCAGCTTGGTGCCGCCGCAGGGCATCCGCCTCACGCCGCAACATTTCGCTTACCTCAAGATTTCCGAAGGTTGCAACCACGGCTGCACCTTCTGCATCATTCCGTCGATGCGTGGAAAGCTGGTCAGCCGGCCGATCGGCGACGTCCTGAGCGAAGCGCGTGCCTTGGCTGAGGCCGGCGTGCGCGAAATCCTTGTCATCTCGCAGGACACTGGCGCTTACGGCGTCGACGTGAAATACCGCACCGGTTTCCACGGTGGCCGTCCGCTCAAGACGCGGCTCAAGGAATTGTGCGAGGCGCTGGCCGAATTCGGCATCTGGGTGCGCCTGCACTACGTCTACCCCTATCCGAGCATCGACGAGCTTTTGCCGCTGATGGCCGAAGGCAAGATCCTGCCTTACCTCGACGTGCCCTTCCAGCACGCCAGTCCGCGCATCCTCAAGGTGATGAAACGGCCGGCGAGCGCCGAAAACAACCTTGAACGGATCAAAGCTTGGCGCGCGGTGTGCCCCGACCTGACGATCCGTAGCACCTTCATCACCGGCTTCCCGGGCGAGACTGAGGCCGAGTTCGAGGAACTGCTGGCCTTTATCGAAGAAGCGCGGCTCGACCGCGTTGGCTGTTTTGCCTATTCGCCGGTCGAGGGTGCGCCGGCCAACGATCTGCCGGGTGCGGTGCCCGAGGAGGTGCGCGAGGAGCGCCGTCGTCGCCTGATGGACGTGCAAGCCGACATCTCCGCCGAACTGCTGGCGGCCAAGATCGGACGCGAGATGGTGGTGCTGGTCGACGCGGTCGACGACGAAGGCACGATGGCCCGCTCCTCGGCCGATGCGCCGGAAATCGATGGATTGGTGATGCTCAACGACTTCCATGATTGCGAGCCGGGCGACTTCCTGCGCGTGCGCATCGTCGATGCCGACGAACATGACCTGTACGCCGAGCCGATCTACGAGGACGAGTAATTCCGTAAGACTTCAAGATTTCGCGCCGAAGGGAGATGCAGTGAGCCGGGATGAGTTCATCGAGCAATTGATTGCCATCGTGGGGGGCGCGCAGGTGCTGACTGCTGAGGCCGACATGGCGCCGCACCTGACCGACTGGCGCGGGCGCTACCACGGCGCCGCGCGCTGCGTGGTGCGGCCTGGATCGACCGAGGAGGTCGCTGCGGTGGTGCGGGCCTGCGCTGCGGAGGGCGTGTCCATCGTGCCGCAGGGCGGCAACACTGGCCACGTCGGCGGCGGCATCCCGGATGCGAGCGGCGACGCAGTGCTGCTTTCGCTGTCCCGTCTTAACCGCATCCGTGCCATCGATCCCGACAACAACACCCTGACCGTCGAGGCAGGGTGCGTGCTGCAGGCAGTTCAGGAGGCCGCGATGGAGGTGGGGCGGCTGTTTCCGCTCTCGCTTGCCGCCGAAGGCAGTTGCGAGATCGGCGGCAACCTTGCGACCAATGCCGGCGGGGTGCAGGTATTGCGCTACGGCAACGCGCGCGAACTGGCGTTGGGGCTGGAGGTTGTGTTGCCCGACGGGCGCATCTGGAACGGCCTGCGCGGGCTGCGCAAGGACAACACCGGCTACGACCTGAAGCAACTCTTCATCGGTTCCGAAGGGACGCTGGGCATCATCACCGCTGCCGTGCTCAAACTCTTTCCTTTGCCCAAATCCACCGCCACTGCATGGCTGGCGATCGAATCCCCGAGCCATGCGGTGCGCCTCCTGCATGCCTTGCAGGCGGCCTTCGGGACGCAGCTTACTGCCTGCGAACTCGTTTCCGACCTGGCGCTCGGCATGGTGCTCAAGCACATTGCGGGCGCCCAGCCGCCGCTCGAACCGAGCCCCTGGCATCTGCTCGTCGAACTCTCCGGGCCGCAGGAAGAGCAAGCCTTGCGCGAGGCGCTGGAAGCTTTTCTCGCCGACGCCTTCGAGCCCGGGTTGCTGAGCAATGCGGTGTTGGCGCAGAGCGGCGAACAGGCGCGCCGCCTGTGGGCGCTGCGCGAGGACATCAGCGAAGCCCAGAAGAAGGAGGGCTTTAGCATCAAACATGACATATCGGTGCCCGTCTCGCGCTTGCCGGAGTTCGTCGAACGCGCCGATGCGGTCTTGCAGGCCGCGTATCCCGGCATCCGCATCGTCACCTTCGGCCACGTCGGCGACGGTAACCTGCACTACAACCCCTCCAAACCCGAGGCCGGAGAAAATGCGCAATTCATTGCTGCGCAAGCCGACGTTCACCGTCTCGTGCATGACGTCGTCGCGGGTCTGGGGGGCAGCATCAGTGCCGAGCACGGGATCGGGCAATTGAAACGCGAGGAGCTGCGGCGCTACCAGAGCGAAGTCGAGCTCGATCTGATGCGTGCGGTCAAGCAGGCGCTCGATCCGCAGGGGCTGATGAATCCCGGTAAGGTGATTTGACCCCGGTCACCGCCCGGCGGCGGTGACCGGGTACGGTTCAGACCTTGAAGCGGTCGACCGTGGCGTGCATTTCGTCGGAGAGTTGTTTCATTTCCGCGGAGGCCTGGTGCACACCGCCAAGGGCAACGGTGTTCTTCTCGCTCATCGTGGCGATGACTTCCACTTGCTGCGCGATCAGATCGTTGGCAGCCGATTGTTCATTGAGCGCGGTTGCGATGTCGTTAGTGGCGTTGAAAACTTCGGCCGCCCCGTTCTGAATGTCGTCGATGGAGCCTCCTGCTTGGCGGGCGATTTCGGCGTTGCTGTTGGCCAGTTCGACGACCACGGACATTTCATGCACCGCTTTTTGGGTGTCGGTCTGAATGGCAGAAATGACGTTTGCGATTTCCGTGGTGGCATCCCCGGTGCGCTCGGCGAGCTTGCGCACCTCGTCGGCGACCACCGCGAAGCCGCGCCCCTGTTCGCCCGCGCGCGCCGCCTCGATGGCAGCGTTGAGTGCCAACAGGTTGGTCTGGTCGGCGATCTCCTTGATGACGCCGGCGATACTGCCGATTTCCTGTGAGCGTTGGCCGAGTGTCTCGACTTGCATCGCGGTCGCTTGCAGGGATTTGGTCATGTCCACCATGCCGGTAACGGTCTTGCCGATGACCTCTCCGCCGTTCTGGGCGTGTTCTCGCGAGGTTTTGGAGATTTGCTGAGCCGCGTTCGAAGAGTCGGAAATGTGGGTCACGCTGACCGCCAGCTCTTCGACCGAGGCCGCCATGGCAGCGGTCGATTCATTCTGCTGGCTAACTGAATCGGAGAGCTGCGCAACCGAGGTCGCCAAGCCTTCTGAGGCCGTTGAGACATGGGCCGCACTGTCTTTCATGCGCGAGACTACCGATTGAAACTCGCCGAGCAGGTCGTTGACGCTGCGCGCGGTCATGGAAATTTCGTCGGCCCCCTCTGCCGGCAGGCGCAGGCTGAGATCCAGGCGCTGGCGGATGTTGACGATTGCTGCCTGGAGCGAGGCGATCTTGCGGTTGATCGAACGGGTGGTCGTGAAGATCAGGGCGCCGACGATCGAAACGGCGACGAGCAAGATGATGACAAAGGCGTTCCGGGTCTCGATGTAAAGCGCCCGCGCCGCTTCGAGCTGGTTTTCGATGCGGCTGCGCTCGTCCTTTTCCATGCCTTCGACGAGCGCGTTCATGGCTTCGGTCGCCGGCCGGTCGAGGCCGCGCAGGGCGCGGTCGGCGCGCTGCGTGTTATTGGGGTCATTGACGTCCCAGACGCCAATCTGTCGGCTGTAGAGGGCGCTCAGTTCGCTGTGCAGCTTGATCACCGCTTCGATTTCTGCCACGCGCGGATGACCACTTTCCTTCATCTCTTTCAGGGAGGTCTGCAGCTCCTGCTGGGTCTGTCGTTCCGATTCCTGATAGCTCTTGCGGTATTGCGCAAAGGCGTCCGGTGCATCGCCACGGATCAGGATGTTCTTCCACTCCTGGACCTGGGTCTTGAAATGGATGTTGGCCTGCGACACGTTGATCATCAGGTGGATGCCGTAGCGCGTGTTCTTCAGGGTGTCTTCGAGCTGCGTTTCGATCAGGGCCAGACGATGCAGCCCCATTCCGCCGGAAATGCAGATGCCAAGGATGGCGATGCTGCCGAGGATCAGCAGCCGGAACTTGATGGTCATGTTCGATGGCATAAATGCTCCTAGCAATAGGGCGCCCCGAGCGGGGAACGCCCTATTACTGTAGTTGATGGCGGGTGAAAGTCAGGTATTCAGCGCTTGTCGACCGGGCCGAGCGTTTCGGCGACGATCTCGCGCCGCAGCTGGGCGCGGAACAGCAGGGCATGCACGCCGCCGTGTTCGGCCAGCGCCTTGCCCGCGCTGCCGTCCTTGCCGGGGTCGCCGACGGTGCGCGGGCTGCGCAGGATGGCGGTCGAACTGCGCGCGTTTTCGATGCCGACGAGCATGATCCCGTCTTGTGCCGAGGTGCTGATGTAGCCGCCACGGTGCCCGTAGCGCGGGCTCATGCCGTGGTCGACGAGGCCGATCCGGTCTTCGATCAGGAAGTTCTTGATCCGCTCGCCGCGCTGCTCGGCGGTCAGGCGCTGGATGAATTCGAGGAAAGGGGTGTGCCCGAGGTAGAGCCGGCCGAAACCGTTGGCTGCCGCCAGGCGCTCGACGCCGATGCGGTTCACCGCGCCGGCGACGTCGATGGCCTTGGCCCGGGTGCTCCGGTCGGCGTACCAGGAATTGACCAGCGTCAGCGCCTCATGCAGTTCAGCCAGCGGCTTGCGCAGATCCTTGATGTCGTTTTCGATGCGCCGCAGACCTTGCCACACCGAAGGCGTCTTGCCGCCGCGACCGCGGTATTCCTGGCCGCGGTAAGTGAAGTGGAATTCGCCGCTGTCAGGATCGACCGGCAGCAAGCCATGCATGACCACGGTGCCGTACATGTCCTTGCGGTAAAGGTTGAAGTTGGCGCGGAAGAAATCGGCCATCTCGATCAGGATGGGCTGGCGCAGGTAGTCGGCGAAGCTGACCGGGCCGTTCAGGCTGTTTTCGCGGAATTCGGGCGAAATTTCCTTCAGGATCGAAGTGCCCCAGTCGCGGTGGAAGACCCAATCCTTGGCCCACCATTCGGGCGATTCGTAGTTGCGGTAGTTGATCGCCTCGAAGGCGCGCAGCCACCATTCGCCGCGTTCCAGGCCCGCTTCAAGGTCGCGCCGCAGCGGCGGCACGATTTCCTCGGCGATGAGCTGCAAGGCGCCTTGCCACAGCTCGCGTTGCGCTGCGTCTTCGGGCAGGGCGGCCAGCGCCTTGGCGAATTCGCCTTGCAGGTCCTGCCACCAGCGCAGGGACGAGCCGGCCACGGCCCGCGCCCCGATGTAGACGTCGCCGATCCGGACGTCATGGCCGCGCAGGGCGTTCCACAACCGGCCGTCGGGCGTCGCGCCCCAGCGCTTGAGCTCGTCGCGCTTCATCGTCTCGGTCATCGCTTTGAACATCGTGCCGACTTTGTCCTGCACTTCGCTCCAGCGCGATTTCTGTTCGGCGTTGTGGCGCAGGGTGATTTCCGCGAAGCGGCGCGCCCACCAGTCGGGCACGTTGGCCTCGGCGGTGGTTTTGCGCTGGGCGGCGACGACGTCCTCGACGCGGCCGTAACGGGCGTCGAACTCGTCGCGGTAGGCGTAGAAGTGGAAGCCCGGATACGACGGCAGGTGCAGCCCCTGCAGGTTCATGAACATCCAGAAATCGTGGTTGCCGATCACGAAGTCCATCAGGCCGGCGTCCATCAGCTCGCGCGTGCGGCGATAGACGGCGAGGCCGCGCGGACCGCGGTCGACGAGGTCGCCCAGGTTGTGGAAGTAGATCTGGCCGCGAAAGCTCTCGAGCGGCGAGCCTCGTTCGGCAAGTTGCGGCGCCAGTGGCTGCTCGGGATCGAAGCCCTGGAGACCGGCGAGCCCCAGTCCGGCGGGCACCGAGCGTAGCGCGTGCAGAAGCAGGGCGTCGAAGCGGTCGAGTGCGCCGTGCGCGTCGGAGAGGGTGACGAAGCGCGGCAGTTTGGCCAGCGCGGCCTCGTCGCCAGCGCGCAGCTGGCGACCGAGTTCCAGGCGCGCGGCGACCTGGCGCGAGGTGCTCAGCGTCATCCAGCGGTCGGGCTGGGTCAGCAGGGCGCGCGCCGGTTCGAGCTGTATATTCGGTGCGCTGGCCTTCGTTTCGACAGTTTCCGCTGCGAGTGGGGCGAGTGGGGCCGCGAGGGTGCTGAGGGCGGCGAGGATCAGGAGGGGGCGGAATTTATGCATGGCTCGCTCGGTCGATGACGGCGTTGGGCGCGCGGGCGCGCGCGGGAAGAATGCAATTGGTATCGAGGATAGCGAGCACCGCGAGGGCTGTCCAGTCTTGCGCGCCAAGGCACGTGGGCGGGCTTGCGGCTCAGTCGGAGGGGGCGGAGGGGGCGGAGGGGGCGGCGGAGGGGGCGGTTGCGGAAGCCTCCAGGGCGTCGTCGCGTGCGGCCGGGTCCTGACGGTAGAAGCGGGCGAGCAGCACGTAGAAGTCCGGGTATTCGGCGCGTAGCAGGCGCGGGTCTTCGAAGAAAATCTCGCTCATCACGGCGAAAAATTCGCCGGGAGTCTCCGCAGCATAGGGATCGAAGGCCGTGTCGTCCTCGCCGCGCACCTCGGCGTCGTCGACCTGGAGGCAAAAATCTTCGTAGGCATCGGTGAGCGTGCGCTCCCAGCGTCTGCGAGAAACGCCTTCGGGCAGCGGCGGAATGCCATCGGCGTCGCCATTGAGCATGTCGAGCTTGTGCGCGAACTCGTGGATGACGACGTTGTAACCGTCGCCGGCCATCTGCGCATCGCGCCAGGAGACGAGCAACGGTCCGCCGTCCCAGGCTTCGCCCGAGGCGACGTCGTCGTATTCGTGGACCACGCCGATCTCGTCTTCGATCTGACGCGGGACGATGAACTCGTCGGCATAGACGACGATGCCGACCCAGTCGCGGTAGCATTCAAGGCCGAGGTTGAGGATGGGCAGGCAACCCTGGACGGCGATCGAGGCGCACATCGCATCGCTCAGCTCGAGTTCGCCCGCGGTCGAGAATTCCTTTTCGCCAAGAAAACGTTCGCACAGTGCGCGCAGCCGTCCGCGTTCGTCCGCATCGAGCCGGACGCAGAAGGGGAGCGCGGCAAGGGTGTCGTCCCAGAGCGGGTCGGGGATGCGCGGCGCGCGGGAGCTCGGTTGCGCACCGAAGAAAGCGAGAAAGCGGGAGAGCGGCATTTATGTCAGCGGGGCTTGCTGGTCGAGGTGAGGAAAATGCCAGACAGGATCATCGCGATGCCGAGGGCATGGTAAGGCTGCGGCCGTTCGCCGAGGAAGAGGGCCGAGAGCAGGGTGCCGAAGACTGGCATCAGGTGGATGAACAGGCTGGCTTTGCCCGGGCCGACTTCGGCCACGGCGCGGTTGTAGAAGACGTAGCCGAGAAAGCCCGGCAGGGCGCCGACGTAGGCGATGCCGGCCAAGGCGCCGGGGCTCGCCTGGATGCGTTGGCCGTTCGCCATTTCCCAGAGGAAGGCGGGGGCGAGTGCGACCAGTCCGACCACCGTGAAGGCCGCGAGCAACAGCATCGGATCGACCCCGGCCGGCCGCCACTGCAGGCCGATGGTGTAGAGCGCCCAGACGAGCACGGCGGTCAGCATCCACAGGTCGCCGACGTTGAGCGACAACGCGGTCAGTGTTGCCGTGTCGCCGCGCGCGACGATGGTGAGGACGCCGCCGAGCGAAACGAGCACACCGAGGCTGCCCGTACCGCTCAGGCGCTTGCCGAGCAGCATCCAGGCCAGGGCGAGGGTGGCGACCGGAATGAAGGAATTGAGCAGCAACACGTTGGTCGCCGAGGTGTGTTGCAGCGCGAGGTAGGCGAAGGTGTTGAAGCCGCCGACGCCGAGCAGCCCGAGCACCAGCACCGGGCGCCAGGCGGCGCGCAACGAAGACCATTGCGCCTTGAGGTGCGGCAGGGCGAAAGGCAGGGTCAGCGCCAGACAGATCGTCCACCGGCAGAAGGCGAGGGTGAACGGCGGTACGGCCTCGCGCAGGCCGCGGCCGACGACCATGTTGCCGGCCCAGAACAAGGTCGTCAGCGTGAGCAGCACATAGGGATGGAGCAGGCGGGCGGGCATCGGACACGGTGCGGAGACGGAAAGGCACGATTATAGGCGGCACGGCGCCAAGCAGGCTGCGACTTATGAGCTTATGCGATCGCGCGCTATAAGGCGCACGGGGCGAGCGTTTATAATGGCCGGATGGTATCCGTTGTCCATTCCGTCGCCGCCCAGAGCGGCCATGAAGAATCCCTGCTGACCCTCTGCGAAGGCCTGACCGAAGAAGAATCGGGACGCGTCCGGCGGGCGGTGGATTTTGCGCGTACATGCTACGGCGAGCAGGCGCTGGGCAGCGGCGAGGGGATCTGGCCGCATGCGCTCGGCATGGCGCTGATCCTTGCCGGTTTGAAGCTTGATGCCGACAGCCGTCTGGCGGCGCTGCTCTTCGCGGTCCCCAGTTGCGACGAAAAGGCCGACCTCGACGCCGACTTCGGCACCCCGGTCGCCCAGCTGGTGGCCGGCATTTCCCGCCTGCACGGCCTGCGCCCGATCGCGCGCGGCTTCATTGCCCACTCGGTCGAGAGCGGCGAGCACAACCCGGCCGAGATGAAGGCGCAGATCGAGGTGCTGCGCAAGATGCTGCTGGCGATGGTCGAGGACATCCGCGTCGTCCTCCTGCGCCTCGCTTCGCGCACCCAGACGCTGCGCCACTACGCCGAGGCGGAGACGGACGAACTGCGCGTGCAGGTGGCGCGCGAGACGCTCGAACTCTATTCTCCGCTCGCCAACCGCCTCGGGGTGTGGGAACTGAAGTGGGAGCTCGAGGACCTCTCGTTCCGCTTCCTCTATCCCGACACCTACAAGAAAATCGCCAAGCAGCTCGACGAGAAGCGTGCCGAGCGCGAGCAGTTCATCACCGACGCCGTCGAACGCCTGAAGGGCGAGCTCGCGGCCGCCGGCGTCCACGACGCCGAGATCTACGGCCGCCCGAAGCACATCTACAGCATCTGGAACAAGATGCGCCGCAAGGGCATCGAGTTCTCCGACGTCTATGACGTGCGCGCGCTGCGGGTGATCGTCGACGAGGTCAAGGATTGCTACACGGTGCTGGGCATCGTGCATAACCTGTGGTCGCCGATCCCCAAGGAATTCGACGACTACATCTCCAACCCCAAGGGCAACGACTATCGCTCGCTGCACACCGCCGTGCACTGCCGCGACGGGCGGGCGCTGGAGGTGCAGATCCGTACCCGCGACATGCACAAGCACGCCGAATTGGGCGTTGCTGCGCACTGGCGCTACAAGGAAGGCAGCAAGCGCTCGGCCGGAAGTTATGACGAAAAGATCGCCTGGCTGCGCCAGCTGCTGACTTGGAAGGACGAAGTTTCCGACAGTTCGGACTGGGTGCGCCACTACAAAGAGGCGGCGCTCGACGAGACGATCTACGTGATGACGCCGCAGGGCAAGGTCGTCGACCTGCCGCGTGGCGCGACGGCGGTCGATTTTGCCTACCGCGTGCACACCGACCTCGGCCACCGTTGCCGCGGCGCCAAGGTCGACGGCGCGATGATTCCGCTCAACACGCCGCTTGAGACCGGGCAGCGGGTCGAAATCCTCGTCGCCAAGCAGGGCGGGCCATCGCGCGACTGGCTCAACACGGCGCTCGGCTACCTGTTTACGCACCGTGCGCGGGCCAAGGTGCGGCAGTGGTTTTCGACCCGCGCGCTGGAGGAAACGCTCGCCGAAGGGCGCGCCATCGTTACCCGCGAACTGCAGCGCATGGGCGAGACCAGCCTGCGCGTCGACGAGCTTGCGGCGCGCCTGACGCTCGCCAAGAGCGACGATCTCTACCTGGGCGCGGCGCGGGGTGACATCAGCCTGCGCCAGCTGCAGGCGGCGGTGCGCGGCGAAACCAGCGAGGACGAGAAAAACGATGCCGAGGTCGCGGCGAAGGCGCGGCCGAAATCGACGCCGGAAAGCGACAAAGGCATCCTCATCGTCGGTGTCGACAAGTTGCTGACCCACCTCGCCGGCTGCTGCAAGCCGGCGCCGCCCGATCCCATCGTCGGCTTCGTGACGCGCGGCAAGGGCGTTTCGATCCACCGCGCCGACTGCCCGAACTTCGCCAACATGGAGGCCATGCACCCCGAGCGGGTGATCGATTCGGCCTGGGGGCAGGAGACGGGCAAGGTCTTCGCGGTGGACATCGTGGTTGACGCCAACGACCGGCAGGGCCTGTTGCGCGATGTCTCGGACGTCCTCCTGCGCGAGAAGATCAATGTCATCGCGGTCAGCACGCAGACCAAGCAGGGCAGCGCCAACATGCGCTTCACCGCCGAGATCGGCAACGTGCCGCAGCTCAAGCGCACGCTGCACCTTCTGCTCGACATTCCCGGCGTGATTGCCGCGCGCCGCGCCTGAGGCGGCGCCGTGCCCCATGCGCCGTCAAAGGCGCCACCTTGAAGCGCAAAGGCCGGGCTGCCCGCGATCCGACCGGCTTCCGCTCGGAGAGGCGGCCCGTAACCTCCGTGTTCTTGGTGCCTAAGCTTTAGTGCTGCCTTTGCGCGGCGACGCGTGGCCTTTTTTGGGTGCCGCGGCCGGCGTCTGGCGTAGACCGTTTTCGGCGATCAGCGCCGCGCCGACGATGCCCGCTTCGTTCAGGAAGGAGGCGGCGACGACAGGCGCTTGCGTCTTGAGGTAAGGTGCGTATTTTTCTAGTTTTTTGCTCACGCCGCCGCCGATGACGATCAACTCGGGCCAGAGCAGGTGTTCGAGCGTGCACAGCACGTGCCCGAGGCGCGGCCCCCAGTCCTTCCACTTGAGCTTCTTGGTCACCCGCGTCGCTTCTGAAGCGTAGGGCTCGGCTTCCTTGCCGTTGTCGAGGTGGATGTGGCCCAGCTCGGTGTTCGGCAGCAGGCGACCGTCATGGAAGAGCGCGGTGCCGAGGCCGGTGCCGATGGTGACGATGAGCACGGCGCCCGTTTTCTCGCGTCCGGCGCCGAAGCGCATCTCGGCCAGCCCCGCGGCATCGGCGTCGTTGGCGACGAAGACCGGGCAGCCCGTGTGCTGCGCGAAGTGGGCGGCGATCGGCAGGCCGAGGAAGCTCTTGTCGATGTTCGCCGCGGTGCGCACCGTGCCGCCGACGATGGCCGCCGGAAAACCGATTCCGACCGGTCCGCGCCAGCCTTTTTGCTCGACGATGGCGCGCAAGGCTTCGCCCACGGCCTTGGGCGTGGCGGGCTTGGGGGTGAGGATGCGTTCGCGCTCACCGATCAGCGTGCCGGTCGCGGTGTCGACCACTCCGAATTTGATCCCCGTTCCGCCAACGTCGATGCCCAATATCTGCATGTGCTTCTCCCGTAAAATCGAAGGCGCTCCGAATTAGATTACATCCTAGCCGAGAAGGACTTTCCATGCCCATCGACTCGCTCGCGGCCACCGTTTCCGTGCCGCTGGAAAAAAGCTACCTCCTGCTCAACCATGGCCCGGTGACGCTGGTCACCAGCGCCGCCGGTGAGCGGCACAACGTCATGGCTGCAGCCTGGGCGATGCCGCTCGACTTCGCTCCGGCCAAGGTGCTACTGGTCGTCGACAAAAGCAGCTATACGCGCGAACTGATCGAGGCTTCAGGTGAATTTGCGCTCAACCTGCCGCTGCGCGCGCAGGCGGACGCGGTGATCGACGTCGGCAGCCGCAGCGGGCGCGACGGCGACAAGTTCGCCGCCGCCGGGCTCACGCACTTTCCTGCGCAGCGCATTGCCGCGCCGCTGGTCGCCGGATGCGCCGCCTGGCTCGAATGCCGCGTCCTGCGCGAGCCACACAACGAGCGTAGTTATGATTTGTTCATTGCCGAAGTCTTGGCCGCGCACGCCGATCCGGCGCTGTTTTCGGACGGCCGCTGGCATTTTCGGGACGCCGCGCGAACGACCTTGCACTACCAGTCGGGCGGGCGCTTCTTCGCCACCGGCGAGGCGTTCGAGGTGTCCGGGGCGGAGAAGCACCTGGCCTAAGGCCGGCCTGCGCGCGCCTGTGGATGCGCCCTCCAGCGGCACGGCAGGGCGCACCGGATGGACCTTCCGGCGGGCGGGAAATTACGGTTTGAGCAGTTCGATCAGCTCGCTCTGGGCGCAGCGCAGTTTGTTGCGCGCACGGCGCAGGTGGTAGTGGCCGTCGGCGTCCATCTCCCAGCTTTGCTGGTTGTCGGCGAGGTAGATCTGCAGGCCTTCGGCGATCACCCGGCGCTTGAGCTTCTTGTCGAGGACGGGGAAGGCGAGCTCGATGCGCCGGAAGAGGTTGCGCTCCATCCAGTCGGCGCTCGAGAGGTAGACGTTCTCCTTGCCGTCGGCATGGAAGTAGAAAACGCGGTGGTGTTCGAGCAGGCGGCCGACCACCGAGCGCACGCGGATGTTTTCCGAAAGCCCGGGGATGCCCGGACGCAGGGCGCAGACGCCGCGTACGATGAGGTCGATCTTCACTCCGGCCTGCGAGGCTTCGTAGAGCGCACCGATGACGCCGGGTTCGAGCAGCGAATTCATCTTGGCGATGATGCGTGCGCGTTTTCCGGCGCGGGCGGCGGCGATTTCGCCGCGGATCGCGCCGAGCAGGCTCTGTTGCAGGGAGAACGGGGACTGCCAGAGGTGCTTGAGCGTCTGTGCGCGGCCGAGGCCGGTGAGCTGCTTGAAGACCTCGTTCACGTCGGCGCCGATCTCCTCGTTGCAGGTGAGCAGGCCAAAGTCGGTGTAGAGGCGCGCGGTGCGCGGGTGGTAGTTGCCGGTGCCGAGGTGCACGTAACGACGCAGCGGGCCGCCCGGCCGACCTTCCTCGCGGCGCACGATCATCAGCATCTTGGCGTGCGTCTTGTAACCGACGACGCCATAGACGACGTGCGCGCCGACTTCTTCGAGTTTGGTCGCCCAGCCGATGTTGGCCTCTTCGTCGAAGCGTGCCATCAGCTCGACGACGACGGTGACTTCCTTGCCGTTCTGCGCCGCGCGAAGCAGCGACTGCATCAGCACCGAATCGGTGCCGGTGCGGTAGACGGTCATCTTGATCGCCACCACCTGTGGGTCGACAGCCGCCTGCTCGAGCAGCTCGATCACCGGCGCGAAGCTCTGGTAGGGGTGATGGAGCAGGATGTCGCCCTTGCGCATGGCGTCGAAAAGCTTGTGGCACTTGTACAGCGCGTTCGGCGTGCCGGGCTGGAAGGGCTGGAACTTGAGGTCGGGGCGCGCCACCCAGTCGGGCACCTGCATCAGGCGCACCAGATTGACCGGCCCCTGCACGCGGTAAAGGTCGGCTTCGCCCAGGTTGAACTGGGCGAGCAGGAAGTTGGCCATCGTCTCCGAGCAGTTGTCGGCGACCTCGAGCCGCACGCCGTCGCCGAAGTGGCGTTGCGGCAACTCGCCCTGGATCTTGGTGCGCAGGTTCTTGACCTCTTCCTCGTCGACGAAGAGGTCGCTGTTGCGCGTGACGCGGAACTGGTAACAGCCGAGCACGTCCATCCCGGCAAAAAGTTCGCCGACGAAACCGTGCAGGATCGAGGACAGGAAGACGAAACCGTATTCACAAGCTTCGCCGCTTTCGCCGTTGCACAGCTCGCGCGGCAGGCGGATGACGCGCGGCAGGACGCGCGGCGCCTGCACGATGGCGGCGCCCGAACTGCGTCCGAAAGCGTCCTTGCCGTCCAGCTCGATGGCGAAGTTGAGGCTCTTGTTGAGCACGCGCGGGAAGGGGTGCGACGGGTCGAGGCCGATCGGGGTGAGCACCGGCATCACCTCGCGCATGAAATAGCCGCGAATCCAGTCGCGCTGCGCGGCATTCCATTCGCTGCGGCGGATGAAACGGATGCCCTCGGCGGCGAGCGCCGGCAGGAGGTCATCGTTGAGCAGCGCGTATTGTTCCTCGACCAGCGCATGCGCCTGCGCGCTCACCTGTTCGTAGGCGGCACGCGCCGAGAGGCCGTCGGTGGTGACGGCGACCGAGTTGAGTTTGAGCTGTTCCTTCAGCCCGGCGACGCGGATCTCGAAGAACTCGTCGAGGTTGCTGCTGACGATGCACAGGAAACGCAGGCGTTCGAGCAGCGGCGTGCGCGGGTTCCTGGCCTGGGCCAGCACGCGGCGGTTGAAGGCGAGGATGCCCAGTTCACGATTCAGGAAGTGCTCGGCCGGGCGTTGCGAGGCTGTGGGGCGCGAGGCGTCTGTACGGGGCGACATGTCGGCCATTGAAGCAGGATCGCGCCGAACTGACAAGCGCGCCGGTCCGCCCCACACCATTTGACATTGAGTTTCGCCCGGATTGAACCAGAATGAGCGAGGCGCCCAGCGTGCGCGGCCCGCCAGGGCTATCGGTGTGCGGTGTAGAATCGGCGCTTTTCCCCACGGCGCTTGCGCGCCGCGCTGACCGGCCCGGGGCGAGGAGGGAAGGGACCATGGGTTACGCACAGATTGCCGCCGTCGATCTCGGCTCGAACAGCTTTCGGCTCGAAGTCGGGCGGGTTGTCGACGATCAGATCTATCCGCTCGACACCGTCAAGGAACCGGTGCGCCTGGCGTCCGGCCTCGATGCCGCGAAAAATCTCGACGCCGCCGCCCAGCAACGGGCATTGCGTGCGCTGGCGCTGTTCGGCGAGCGGCTGCGCGGCTTCCAGCCCGGTTCGGTGCGCGCGGTGGCGACCAACACCCTGCGCGTGGCCAAGAACGCGCGCGAACTCCTGCCGGCCTTCGAGACCGCGCTCGGCTTTCCGATCGAAGTCATCGGTGGGCGTGAAGAAGCGCGCCTGATCTACATCGGCGCCGTGCACGAGCTGCCGGCGACACGCAACAAGCGCCTGATCGTCGATATCGGCGGCGGTTCGACCGAATTCATCGTCGGCAAGAAGCTCGACCCCTTGCTGATGGAATCGCTGTACATGGGCTGCGTCAGCTATTCGCTGCGCTTCTTTCCCGACGGCCGCGTCGACCGCAAACGCTTCCAGGAGGCCGAGCTTGCCGCCGCACGCGAGATTGCGACGATCGCCCACGATTACCGTGCGCTCGGCTGGGAGGAAGGCGCGGCCACCTCGGGCACCGCGCGCGCCATCGTCGATCTGCTCGAGGCCAACGGCCTCAACCCGGACGGGGCGAGCGGCATCACCCGCACTGGCCTCGGGCTCTTGCGCGAGGCGCTGATCCGCGCCGGGACGGCCGGCCAGCTCAAACTCGCCGGCATGCGCGCCGACCGCATTCCGGTCTTCGCCGGCGGGTTGGCGATCATGTGCGCGGTGTTCCAGGCCTTCGGCATCGAGCGCCTCGTCTATTCGGAAGGCGCCTTGCGCCTCGGCGTTCTCTACGACCAGCTTGGGCGCTTCCAGCAGCACGACATGCGCGACGTGACGGTGCGCCAGTTCATGCGCCGCTATCAGGTCGACGTGCGCCAGGCCGAACGCGTCGAGCGCGATGCGCTGACCCTGCTCGGCCAGATGGTGCCCGTTGGCGACGTCGCTTTCGAAGCCGACCTGCGCCAGCTGCGCTGGGCATCGCTGATGCACGAAATCGGCCTGTCGATCGCGCACACCGGCTTTCACAAACACGGCGCCTACATCGTCGGCAACGCCGACATGCCCGGCTTTTCGCGTCGCGACCAGGAGCGCCTGGCGCAGCTCATCCTCAGCCAGCGCGGCAAGCTCGAGAAACTGCAGAGCATCCCTTTCACCGATCCGCTCTGGCGGCTGGTCTGCGCTTTGCGTCTGGGGGTCCTCTTCAACCGTTCGCGTGACGACAGCCCGCTCCCGGCCTGCATCCTGCGCCACACGCCGAGCGGCTTCAGCCTCGACGTGCCGGGCGACTGGCTTGCCGCCAATCCGCTGTCGACGGCGGCGCTGGCCGACGAAGCGCTGGTCTGGCAGCGCCTGGGCATCGGCCTGCGCATTCGCCGTCGCAACGTCGCCAAGCGTTTGCCGGAAACGGGCGCGGCATGAAGCGGAGGAAGGCTTAAGGCATGGCCGGGCTTGAACTCGAAATAATCGAGGAAACCGCCGCGGCGGCGCCGGGCGGGCGCGTCGTGCTGCGCGGCGAGTGGACGCTGTCCGCGCTGAGCGAAACGGCGGGCGGCGTGCCGGCGCTTGAAGCGCGGCTGCTGGCGCAGCGCGGCGCGGCCTGGGACTTGCGCGGCATCCACCGCCTCGACAGCGCCGCGGCCTTGCTCTTGTGGCGGGCCTGGGGGCGGCGCTGGCCGGAGGCGCTGGCGGTCTCCGAGCTGCAGCGGGCGGCGATCGCGCGCGTCGCCGCCTTGCCCGAGCAGGCGCCGCCGCAGCGCCGCGAACCGCCTTTCGCCTGGGTGTATGCGCTCGGGCGGGCGAACCTGTCGGCCTTGCGCAACCTGCAGGAGGTCGTCACCCTGGTCGGCCATCTGGTGCTCGAAATCGCCTACTTGTGCCGGCACCCGCGCGACATCCCGTGGCGCGAATTCTCGGCCACGCTCTACAAAAGCGGGGCGCAGGCGCTGCCGGTGACGGCGCTGGTCGGTTTTTTGATCGGCATCGTCCTCTCCTACCTTTCCTCGCTGCAGCTCAAGACCTTCGGCGCCGACATCTACATCGTCAACCTGCTCGGCATCAGCATCACCCGCGAACTCGGGCCGGTGATCGTCGCCGTCCTGGTGGCCGGGCGCTCGGGCTCGGCGATGACGGCGCAGATCGGCGTCATGCGCGTCACCGAGGAGATCGACGCGCTGGCCACCATGGGCGTCTCGCGCATCTTGCGCCTGGTGCTGCCCAAGGTTGCCGCGCTGGCCATCGTCATGCCGCTGCTGGTGATCTGGTGCGCTTTCGCCGGCATCGCTGGCGGCATGGTCGCCGCCAACCTCGAGATGGGGCTCGACTACGGTTTCTTCCTCCAGGCCCTGCCGCGCGCGGTGCCCGTGGCCAACCTCTGGATCGGCATCGGCAAGGGCTTTTTCTTCGGCCTCCTGATCGCGCTGATCGCCTGCCATTTCGGGCTCAAGGTTCGGCCGAACACCGAGAGCCTGTCGGCGCGCACGACCTCGGCGGTGGTGACCGCGATCACCGTCGTCATCCTGGTCGACGCGCTGTTTGCCATCCTTACCCGCAACGTCGGCATGCCGGGGGTTTGAGATGAATGCTTCCACCCCCGTCATCCGCATCCGCGACCTGCACACGCGCTTCGGTCGGACGGTGATCCACCGCGGCATCGACCTCGACGTGCCGGCGGGCGAGATCGTCGGCCTGGTCGGCGGTTCAGGCAGCGGCAAGACCACGCTGCTGCGCGAAATCGTCGGCCTGCTTGAACCGACCTCGGGTTCGGTCGAACTCTTCGGACAGCCCGTTCTCGGCGCCGATGCCTCGACGCGACGCGCGGTGCGGCGACGTTTCGGCATGCTCTTCCAGCAGGGCGCGCTGTTCTCGGCTTTCTCGGTCTTCGACAACATCGCCTTTCCGCTGCGCGAGCTGCGCACGCTCGACGAAGACCTGATCCGCGCGCTGGTCTTCATGAAGCTCGGTCTGGTCGAACTGGCGCCCGAGCACGCCGCGCTGATGCCGGCCGAGCTCTCCGGCGGCATGATCAAGCGCGTCGCGCTGGCCCGTGCGTTGGCGCTCGAGCCCGAGTTGCTGGTGCTCGACGAGCCGACCGCAGGCCTCGACCCCGACCTCGCCGACAACTTCGTCAAGCTGATCCGCATGCTCCAGCGCGAGCTGGGCTTCACCGTGATCATGGTCACCCACGACCTCGAAACCCTGGCGGGCCTGGCCACGCGCGTTGCCGTGCTGGCCGAGCAGCGCATCGTCGCCTACGGCACGCCGGCCGAGGTGCTGGCCGTCGACCATCCCTTCATCCGCAATTTCTTCTGCTCCGAACACGCCACCGCGCTCATGCAGCGGCGTTAAACTAGACCCATGGAAAACCGTTCGCACGCACTCATCGCCGGACTCTTCACCGTGCTCCTCGGCCTTGCGGCCCTCGGCGCGCTGTGGTGGTTCGGCGACAGCGACGAAGAAACCCGCGACTACCTCGTCGTCACCACGCGCACGGTGAGCGGGCTCAACGTGCAGGGGCAGGTGCGCTACCGCGGCATCCGGGTCGGCAAGGTGGCCGACATCCGCCTCGACCCGAACGACGTGCGCAGCACCCTGATCCGCATTGCCATCGACCGCGACATCCCGCTCACCGCCGGCACGACGGCGCAGCTCGGCTATCAGGGCGTGACCGGCATCGCCCACGTGCTGCTCGACGACGACGGCAGCGATCCGCGTCCGCTCCAGGGCGAGGGCGGGGCGCCGGCACGCATTCCGATGCAGGAGTCGCTGATGCAGGGGTTGGCCGACAACGGGCGCGAAGTGCTGCGCCAGGCACGCGAGCTGATGCTCAGCGTCAACGCGCTGCTCGATGCCGATAACCGCCGCCGCATTTCCAACACCCTCGCCAACCTCGAGGCGACCACCGCCGAGGCGCGTGCGGCGACGGCGCAATTGCGCAGCGTGCTGACCTCCGAGAACGTCCAGAAACTTGAAGCGACGCTCAACCATGCCGAGCACGCGACGGCCCAGGCCGGGCCGTTTTTCGCCGAAGCGCGCGGCCTGGTGGCCCGCCTTCAGGCAGTGGGCGACAAGCTCGATGTCGCCCTGGGCGAGCCGGGGAGCGGCCAGTCGGCCGGACTGTTGCCGCGCGTCGATGACCTCACGCGCGAGCTTTCCGCCAGCAGCCGGCAACTCGGGCGCGTGTTGCAGATGCTCGAAGAGTCGCCGCAGAGCCTGATTTTCGGCCGCCCCGAGGCGCCGCCCGGCCCCGGCGAACCCGGTTTTTCGGCGCCTTCCGCGGCCCCGGCGCCGCGCCCCAGACCGTGAGCCTGCGATGATTTCCGCGATGAAGCTTTTTTCTGTCCGATTCCCCCTCCGTCCTGCCCGCGCCCTGTTGGCGGTCGGCGTGCTCTGCGGCGGCCTGCTCGGCTGCAGCGGGCTGCCGAGCGCACCGCCGCCGGTGGTGGTCTACGACTTCGGCCCCTTGCCGTCGCGGACCGCACCGGTCCGGCCCTGGCGCCTGGCTGTCGATGTGCGCATGCCCGCGTGGTACGAAGCCCTGCCCATCGATTACCGGCTCGATTACGACGATCCCCTGCTGCAGCGCGCCTACACCGGCAGCCGTTGGGCCGCCGCGCCGGCGAGCCTGATCGCCCGTCAGTTGCGGCGCCAGCTCGGGCTCAACGACGCCGGCACTGCGGTGAGCTGTTTCCTGCGCGTCGAGGTCGAGGAGTTCGTGCAGGTCTTCGCTGCGCCGCAGGACAGCCGCGGCGTGCTCAATGCCGTCGTCACCGTGCTCGACGAACGGCGCCGCCCCTTGGCGATGCTGCCGCAGCAGATCGAAGTACCGGCCGCGACGCCCGATGCGCGGGGTGGCGTGCGCGCCTTGGTGAGTACCGCCAACCGGCTGGGCGAGAACATCGAGGCCTGGCTCGTGGGCCTCGAAGGCGAGGGGCGTCTGGCCGCCTGTCGGCCGACCCCAGGCTGATCGGGCCGTCAGGCTCTGCGGCGGGTGGTTTGCGGCCCGCGTCCAGGTGTGCCAAGCTGAGGGGCACGGCATGCATCCGGAATTCGAACCGGCGCGCGGCGGCTTGACCGCCGTGGCGTGCGTCCGGAAAACGCTGAAAGGAGTCCCATGATCCGCACCCCGACGACCCGCCGCCCGGCGAAGGCTGCGAGCCCGCGCGCCGGCACCGGCGCGGCGACGAAGCCCGCGCCGAAGGCCGTGAAAGCGCGCCCGGCCGCGCCAGCGACGATTACGACGGTGAAGAAGGTGGCGAAGGCGACGGCGACGGCCAATAAAACCGCGACCGCCCGACCGGCGCCGGCCGCGGTTCAGGCCGTAAACGCCTCTGCTAAATCCGCCGCGGCCTCGCCCGCGAAGCTTGCGCCCAAAACTGTTCCGAAGGCCGGAAAACGCGCACCGGCGCTGCTGCCGGCGACGCCCGAAACCACCAGCAAGGGGAAGGCGAAACGCCGCCGCTTGAGCAAGGCGTTCTCGTTGCCGCTCGAAGACAGCCGCAAAAAGGCGCGCAAGAAGGAACTCAAGCGCGTGCTCAAGGCGCTGCAGGCGCTGGCCGACGAGGGCATGGTCAGCGGGCGCTACACCCTGCCGGGCGAGGAATACGCGCAGTTCGTGGAGTTGCGGCGCAAGCTCGAAGGGCTCGGCGTTCCGGCCAAGAAAAATCAGCTGCTGCGCGCGGGGCTGCAGGTGCTGGCGCAGTTGCCGCAGACTGAGCTTGTTGCCGCTCTGGCGGCCTTGCCGGCATTGCCCGACGCGCAGGACGATGCCTCCGGCGAAGAATGAGCGGCACGCCGAGGGCGCGCGGGGCGTTTTAGCACCGGCTCGCCGCCGTTTTCTCTCGGCGTGCGCCCTGAGCCCGCTGCTCGCCGCTTGCGCCGCGCCGAACCGTGTGGTCGCTGGGTCGGCTTCGTCGCCGGCTCACCCCCGCTTGCTGGTGACCGAGGCCGAGTGGGCGTCCTTGCCGGCGCGTCAGCGGCGGGACCCCGACGTGGCGCGTCTGACCGCTGCCATCCTGGCCCGGGCGCGCAGCGATCTCGCCAAACCGCCGGTCGAGCATCGTCTTCAGGGCCGCCGTCTACTTGGGGTGTCGCGCGAATTCCTGCGCCGCAGCCTGTTCTGGTCCTTCGCCTGGCGGATCACCGGCGAGCGCGTCTATCTCGAACGCGCGCAGAAGGAAATGCTGGCAGTCGCTGCCTTTCCCGACTGGAACCCGGCGCACTTTCTCGATGTGGCCGAGATGACCGCGGGCCTGGCGATCGGCTACGACTGGCTCTACGCCGAGTTGTCTCCGGCCGCGCGCACGACGCTCCGCCGCGCACTTGTGGACAAGGGCATCGCTCAGGCGCGGCACGGACACAAGACCTTCAAGGCGACGCATAACTGGGGGCAGGTGTGCATCGGCGGCATGGTGCTCGGGGCGCTCGCCGTCGCCGAGGATGAACCCGAGCTTGCCGCCGACGTGCTGGCTGCCGCCCGGCGCGATGCGCCGATCGCCCTGGCGGCTTATGGCCCCGACGGCGTTTATCCGGAAGGCCCGAGCTACTGGGTGTATGGCACGGCTTACGAGGTGCTGCTGATCGCCGCGTTGCGCACCGGCTTGGGGACGGACTGGGGGCTGATGGCGGCCCCCGGCCTGCTGGAGAGCGCTGAATTCTATGCGCAAAGCATCGGGCCGAGCGGGCAGCATTTCAACTTTGCCGATGGCGGCGAGACGGGAGGCTTGCCCGTGGCGCTCGTCCATCTCGCGCGCGAACGCGGCCAGCCCAAGCTGCTTGCGGCCCAGCGCGAGCGGATTCGCCGCAATCGGGGGCTGACCGATCGTTTCGCCCCACTCTGCGCGCTTTGGTGGCCCGCCGAGTCTGATGCGGAGCGTGAGCTGCCGCTCCAGTTCATCGGTCAGGGGAAGCAGCCCTTGGCCATCTGGCGCGCCGCCTGGGACGACCCGCTGGCGCTGTGGTTCGGCATCAAGGGCGGCGGTGCAAATGCCAACCACGGCCACATGGACGCTGGCAGCTTCGTGCTCGAATGGGGTGGGGGGCGCTGGGCGAAGGACCTCGGTGCGCAGGATTACGACAGCCTGGAACGGCTGGGTCTCGACCTGTGGAGCATGAAGCCGGATTCGCCGCGCTGGCAGGTCTTCCGCCTGGGCAGCGAGGCGCACAACACGCTCACGCTTGACGGGCAACCGCACAGCGCCACCGGTATGGCCACGCTGACGCAGCTTGATGCGCGGTGCGTCGAGATCGATCTTGGCCCGGTGCTCGGGGTGCCGGCACGGCGCGTGGCGCGTTTTTCCGATGCCGCCGTAGATATCGAGGACCACATCGACGTCGCACCGGGGCGGCGCGTCCGCTGGGCCATGGCGACGGAAGCCGAGCTTCGATTGAGCGCCACTACGGCGCAGTTGGCGTTCGGCCAGCAGCGCTTGCGGCTCGATTTTTCCGGAACGCCGGTGACACTCTCCAGCCTCGACATCAGCCTTCCGCGGCGCAGCTACGACCACCCCAACCCGGGCACACGGCAGCTGATCGCGACCGCGGTGGCTCCGGCGGACGGGCGCGTTCGGCTGACGGTGCGCTTTCGG
Organism: Propionivibrio sp.; assembly: GCF_041441355.1. Taxonomy (GTDB): domain Bacteria; phylum Pseudomonadota; class Gammaproteobacteria; order Burkholderiales; family Rhodocyclaceae; genus Propionivibrio. Next base: position 112,803 of record NZ_JASDTF010000039.1, on the reverse strand, counting down.
CGTGCGGAAGTGGAGGGCTGAGGTGGGGCGTGCTTAGGACGGCTGTGCGCGATCAGACGAGGGCCACGTCGGCCAGGTTGACGACCACGCGATAGCTGCTGCCGTAGCAGATGAGTTGCTTGAACTGCTGACGGACTTCGGCGACCAGAAAACTGTTTTCGAGGGCCAGACCGTGCCGTTGGGCGCGCCGCTTGATCTCCTGAAAGATCTCGTTGTTGAGCCGGACGATGCGTCCCACGTAACGTTGCAGATGGGCTTTCTTCATGCCTTCTCCTCAGATGTTCTGGCGACCCGGTGACGCCCTGGATGGGCGAAAACCGGCTGGGGGGGTGGGGCGGTGTCCTCTTGCGAGGGGCGATTACCGACTGCGTTGCCGACTGCGCGGCGGGGGTCGGGGAAGCTTCCTGAGCATTCTAAGAGGGCCGCGGGCGGCAATCTGTACCCGCTCTGTGCCCGCTCTGTAACCGTCCGTATCGCAGCACAGCGAGTGGACCAGGGCTTGCTAGCCAGAAGGCGCTCGCGGTCGGTGTGCATGGACAGCGCTGTCGCCCCGGCGTAGGATCAAAGCCCCCTTTAATGCGGGCGCAAGGGCGCCCGACGAATGCGGAGCAGTGCTTGGAACTCTACGCACACGGCGAACACACGATCTGGACCGATCCGTACATCCGCCGACAGCTTTTGCTTGCCCAACTCGACCCTGAGACCGATGCCGCCAGCCGGCGCCCGCAGGCCCGCGCCGCGATCGTCGACTGGCTGCTTGGCGGCATCGAAGGCCCCGGAACGGCGCTCGACCTCGGTTGCGGCCCCGGCCTTTATGCCGAACGCCTGGCCCGTCGCGGCTGGCGTGTCACCGGCCTCGACGTGAACGGTGACGCGCTGGCGCATGCCCGGGCCAGCGCGGCGGCGGCCGGCTTGAGGATCGATTACCGCGAAGGCAGCTACCTGGTGCCCTTTTCCGCCCAGCGCTTCGACCTCGCCTATTGCATCTACTGCGACTTCGGCGCCTTGCGCCCGGACGAGCGTACCGCCTTGCTGACGCAGTTACAGGCCCGTCTGCTTCCGGGCGGGCAGTTCGTCTTCGACGTCTTCGGGCCGGGTCTTTGTTCGACGCGGCGCGAAGGCGAGGTGCACAGCGAGCAGGCGGCGGCAGGGTTCTGGTGCCAGGCCGGCGGACACGCCCGCATCGAGACCCGGCATTTCCCTTCGGCGCAGGCCTGGGGGCAGTCGATCGACCTCGAAGAGCACGGTGTCGCGCCGCGCCGCTTCGTGCTCTGGGACCATTACTTCACGCCCGAGGGCATCGAAACCCTGCTCGCCGAGGCCGGGTTCGAGTTGCTGGAGATCGTCACCGGCATCGCCGGCGAAAACACCTTCACCTCGGACGACGTACTCTTTGTCCGCGCACGGCGCGGCGCGGGGCGTTAAGGCACAGTGCGCCGTCGCTCAGGCGGCGAGCGTTTTGCGCATCAAAGCGACCGGATGGCCGTGGTAAACGAGGTGTTCCTGCGTGTGCCAGCCGAGTCCCTGGTAGAAGGTTTCCGATTTCGGCGTGTAGAGGTGGAGTTCGGCGACGCCCAGCGCCCGCGCTTCGTGCTCGATGGCGTCGACCAGGATGCGGCCGACGCCTTGGCCGCGCCGTTCGGCCTTGACGTAGAGGCCGGCGAGCCACGGGGTGAGATCGGGGCGCGTGTCCAGGTCGTTGATCTTGAGGCAGACGGTGCCGATCAACTCGTCCCCGGAAAAAGCGAGCAAGGCCAGCGGGATGGCGCCCTTGCGCGCTCGCTCGGCGATCCGGCGTTCGACTTCGGCGAGGTCGCAGCCCGGGTTGAGGTCGGCCCATTCGTCATGGAACCAGCGCGCAAGCTGCGGGATCTGTTCGCGATGCTCAGCCAAGTAAGCGATACGGATGCTCATGACATGAAACTCCCAGTGCGGGCCTGACGCGCGGCAATGTTGTGATTGTGCCCGAAGCCGGGCGTTGCCGCGATGCGGGCGGCGAAAGCCAGGCCGAATTGGACTATGCTGCATGGCAGGTGTGTCCCCGGCACGCCCACCCCACCGACATCGGGATGCCATGCCTCGACTTGAACAGCAGGATTTCCAAGGCGGCCGCGGTTTTGGCGCGGAACGATTGCCGTTGACGCCTGCGCCGAGCGTCCTGCCGGCGTGGTTCGGCGGCCTGGTCGCGGTGCTGGTTATCGTGGTCGCAGCGTTCTATGGCAAGGCGAACACGGATTGGGACTGGGTCGACATTTTCGGGGAGGGCTCGGTCCTGGCCATCCTGCTCGTCGTTTATGCGCGCGTCGCCCGTACGGCCTTGGTTTCGGCCGTGCGCATGCCGTTGATGACGGGGTTGCTGCTGATGATCGCCGCCGCCTCCGCCGATTGGGCCGACGAATTCCTGCTCGCGATGCCTTTTCTCAACCTGCTCGAGAACTTCGGTTTTGTCATTGGTGGGCCCTGCGTCCTCTATGCCCTGTTTGCCGAGGAGCAGATTCGCGGCCATGAGTCCTCTCGACTGCAGCGGCAGGCGCAGCATTTCGAGTCGATGGCCCTGCGTGATGCGCTGACGGGCGTTGGCAGTCGCCACGCGTTCGAGTGGCAGTTCGCCTCGCGGGCCCCGCAAGGCGGTTTCGCCCTGTTGCTGCTCGACATCGACGGTTTCAAGCGGGTCAATGACGAGAACGGTCACGCCGTGGGCGACGACATCCTTCGCCTGACGGGCGGTTTGTTGCGCGATTCGCTGCGCGAAGGGGACTTCGCGTACCGCTACGGCGGCGAAGAATTCGCGCTCGTCATCAACACTGCCGAAGTGCAGCAGGCGCGCGAAATCGCCGAGCGTTTACGGGCCAACTTCGCCGCGCTCGAGCACCCCGCGCTCGAATTCGGGCGCCGCGCCGGCACGTACGGCACGCTGAGCGTCGGGGTGGCCATGGCCGCGCCCGGCCTGGAGGCGCCGGCCCTGTTCAAGGCCGCCGATCAGGCCTTGTACCGGGCCAAGGCCGGCGGGCGCAACCGCGTCGAGACGGCCTGAGGGCTCAAGGCTGTGCGGCGAAGATCAATCCGGCGATGGCGAGAAAGACGATCCAGGACAGGTGTCGGCCGCGGGTGAATACCAAAGGCAGTACCGCTGAGATGAGTGCCACCAGAGCGACCACGCGCAGCGTGCCCGCGGCAGTGATTTCCCCGTGCGCGGCGAGCAGCACCAAAGCGGCCAAGCCCCACCAGGCGAGCGTGGTCAGATGCCAGGCAAAGCGCAGGGTGCCGATGGTGAAGGCGGTACCGCCGAACAGTGGCGGCAGGTTGTCGCGCTTGAACAGGCGGGTGAGCAGGTAACGTTCGCCGAGCACGGAGTGGGCGAGGCCGAGTAGGGCGATCAAGACCGCGGCAAGTTCCAGCATCGGGCGTTCTCCTTGGATGGCGAAACGATTAGCCGAATAGCCGATTAGCCGGAGCGCGGGCCCTCGGCGGGCGTCTGCGACGGCGGCAGCTTACGGCGCTAGCCCGGCGCCGTCCATCGCTGCGGCCGGGGAGGCTGAGGGCTCAGCGCTTTTTCGTTGTGCGTGTCGTGGGCACCGGTTGTTCGGAATGTGCCAGACGCGTGAGGGGCGCTGCGGCCCGCTTTTTCGGCCCTTGGGCGTGAAACGCTTGGCGCGGCGAGCGCGGCGTGTGTCCCGGGCGAGCCGGTGGGGTTTGCGCGGGCAGCACGGCGCGCATTTCTTCCTCCGTGGCGCGCCGCCAGCTTCCCGGCGCGAGGCCGTCGAGGCTGAAATCGCCGACGCGGGCGCGGATGAGACGCAGCGTCGGGTGGCCGACCTTGGCGGTCATGCGCCGCACCTGGCGGTTCTTGCCTTCGCGGATGGTGAGTTCGATCCAGGCGGTCGGGATGTGGGCGCGGTGGCGGATCGGGGGCGTGCGCGGCCAGAGGCCGGCGGGCTCGTCGATGCGTCGCACTTCGGCCGGGCGGGTGACGAAATCGCCGAGGTCGACCCCGTTACGCAAGGCCGCCAGCGCGGCGTCGTCGGGTTCGCCTTCGACTTGCGCCCAGTAGGTTTTGGGCAGCTTGTGCTTGGGGTCGGCGATGCGCGCTTGCAGCGGGCCGTGGTCGGTCAGCAGCAGCAGGCCTTCGGAGTCGGTGTCGAGCCGGCCGGCCGGGTAGACGGCCGGGACGTCCACATAGTCCGCCAAACACTGGTGCGGCGGCGAGGGGGTGAACTGACAGATGACGCCGTAGGGCTTGTTGAGCAGGAGCAGGGTGGGCATGGGGTCGCCTTGGGGTTCGAGGCGCGATTGTGGCACACGTCGGCACGGCCGAGCGGTCGTTGCGGGCATGGCCCTGGGAACGCCATTCCATGCGCCCTCCAGCCCGGCTGCAGGGCGCGTCGTTCCTTGCGTTCAGGGCGGGGCGTATGATGGCCGCCGTGATTCCTTTGCCGAAAGACGCCTGATGTCGCTCGAAGCCTTGCTGCTCGTCCTCTCAATCCATGCCGTGGCGCTGATCTCGCCCGGCCCCGACTTCGCGGTGGTGACGCGCCTGTCCATCGTTTCCGGGCGGGCGACCGGGCTGTGGGCGGCGGCGGGCGTCGCGGCGGCGATCGGCGTCTATGTGCTGCTCTGCGCCTTCGGCCTGACGCTGGTGCTGGCCGCCTTGCCGGGTTTGTCGCTCGGCCTCTCGGTGGTCGGCGCGGCCTACCTCGCCTGGCTGGGCCTGCAGTGCCTGCGTTCGAAGGGCGCGCTGCCCGAGGCGCGCGCCGAGGGGCGCGGCGGGCGGGCGTTCGTCACCGGTTTCTTCACCAACCTGCTCAATCCGAAGGCGATGCTCTACTTCGGCTCCATCCTCTCGCAGGTGCTCACGCCCGAGCTCGACCTCGCGGCCCGGGCGCTCGTCTGGGCGCTGCTGGTCGGCGAATCCTTCCTCTGGTTCGCGCTCGTCGCGGCGCTGTTTTCCTCGCCGCGGGTGCTCGCCTGGTTGCGTCTGCGCCTCCAGTGGTTTGAGCGCGCGATCGGCGTCGTGCTGCTGGGCCTGGCGGCCAAGGTGGCGAGTACGGCGCTACGCTGAGAACGTCTTAAAGCGAACGCGCGTTTCAGCGGGTGAAGTCGCTGGCGTCCTTGATGACGGGGTGCGGCGGCGCCTGCCAGCGGTAGTCGGGCGAGAGCGCATCGCGCTGGGCGTCGTAGCCGGGCCAGGCCAGCCCGAGCAGGCTGCCGAGGCTGTAGCCGAGCCAGTCGGCGCGCACCGGGTCGGCGAGCTGCGCGGCGCTAAACGGCACCGGGCGCCAGGCGAGCAGCGGAATCCGGTAGCCGGCGGCGGTGTTGGGGCTGTGCCCGGCCTGGTTGCGGCTGTGGCCGACCTCCTGCCCGTGGTCGGAAAGGTAGAGCCAGACGGCGTCTGGGCTCGCGGCGCGGGTCAGGCGGAGCGTTTCGGCGACGATGCCGTCGTGATAACGCAAGGCGGTGTCGTAGTCGTTGCGCAGCGCGCGCAGCCAGAACGGCCGGTCGGCGGCGCGCAGTTCGCGCTCCACCGCATCACCATCATTGGCGTCGTCGCCAAAGCGCGGCGTGCCCTCGGGGTAGCGCAGGCGATAGTGCGGGTGCGCGCCGAGCAGGTGGAGGACGATCAGTTTGCGTTTTCCCGGCTCGGCCAACGCGGTGCGCAGGCTGTCGAGGATCACCCCGTCGGGCTGGCTCGTCGAGCGGCCGGGCGTCTGGTTGAGCATGCGCACCGTGTCGGCGAGTTGGGCGTGTTCCTGTTCGACGGCCAAGTCGGCGTGGTTGCCGATCCAGGTGATGCGGTAGCCGGCGGCGCGGGCGAGGGCGAGCAGGTGCTGCGGATCGGCGGTGTCGGGCGCGCCGAAGTAGAACAGCCGGCGCAGCGCCGGGATCGTCGCCGCATCGAGCGACCAGGCGTGGCGGAAGACGCCCAGGCGGCCGTCGGCGCCGGCCAGCGCGGCCGTCAGGGCCGGCGTGGTGGCGCGCGGGTAGCCGTAGAGCGCGAGGTTGTCGCGGTTGACGCTGTCGGTGATGACCAGCACGGCGGTCGACGGCGCATCGGCAGCCAAACGCGGCGCGCGGGCGCGGGCGATGGCGAGGAGGCGTTCGCGCTGGTCGTTGAGCAACGCCCAGTGCGAGCGCAGGCGGCCGACGTCCTGCCACCATTTGACCCAGAAGGGCAGCGGGTGATGTCGGCGCCAGGGCTTGCTGGCGACGGCGGCGGCGACGAGCAGCAGGCACAGCAGCAGCACCGCCAGGCGCAGGCGGTTGCCCTGCGGCTGCGGCCGCGCGTGCCGGCACCACAGGCGCAGGCCGAGGCCCAGGGTGATGACGCAGGCCAGCGCCTCGGACGCCACCCGCGCCAGCGGCCACGCCTGGGTGCGCGCGTATTCGAGCGTTTCGCCGGCGTTGGCGTTGGCGATGGCGGCAAGCACCAGGGCGCTGTTCGGCGCCGCGTCATAGAGTTCGAGCAGGTAGGCGCGGGTGGTGCCGTCGGTGATGAAGAGCAGGGCGTAGGCGCCGGCGGCCAGCGCCTGCAGGCGTCGCCCCCGCGCTGAGGGCGCGGGGTAGAGCAGCACCAGCAGGGCGGGCAGGGCGAGGATGAGCAGTTGCAGGACGCGTTTGCCGTCGAAGCCGGCGACCACCGGCGCGGCCACGGCGAGGGCGCAGAGCGCGAGCGCCCAGAGGTAGAACGATCGGGAGGGCGCGGTTGGGGGAACGGCTGGGGGCGCGGCGGATTCGGAAGGCAAGGCGGTCAAGGCGATGAGGGCGGATTGGCCGGTGGCGGATGAAGGGGGCGTGCTCGACGGCGGAGCGGCTCGCCTGCATTGACCGCTCTTGCAGCGCCAAGTTCGCCGCTAGAATACAATGTCATCGTTGCGGCGGGCTGCCGCATGGGCTTGGGAGCGTCGATGCACCTTTATACGCTGCGGCCGGCACGCGAGGCCGATTTGCCTTTCCTGCGCGCCTTGCGCGTGCAGAGCATGCGCGAACATCTGGAAAACTCAGGGGTGGCCTACGACGAGGCGGCGCAGGCGGCGCGCATCCCTGACCGTTTCGACTGTGCGCGGATCGTCGTCTGCGACGGCGCCGATGTCGGGCTGTTCAAGGTTTGTCGCGAGGGCTCGCCGTGGGAACTGATCCAGATCCAGCTCCTGCCGGCCGCTCAGGGGCGCGGCCTCGGCGCGGCGCTGATCCGCGATCTGCTGGCCGACGCCGCCGCGGCCGCAGCCGGCGTCGCCGTCGAACTCTCGGTGCTCAAAGCCAACCCGGCGCAGCGGCTTTACGCCCGCCTCGGGTTTCGCCCGGTCGGCGAGGAGGCGCGGGCCTACACCCTGCGCTGGACGCCGCCGCGCGCGGCGAAGGCTTAGCCGCGCGGGCCGGGTTTTTGCGCTTTCTGCGGGCGGAAATTCTTGAACACGTAACGCGCGTCGGCCTCGGCGCGCTCCTGCGTGCAGATCGTCGGATCGTCGTCGTGGCCGCTGAAGTACTCGGCCTCCTGCGCGCGCATGACGATGGCGATGGCCGCCTCGTCTTCCAGCGTGTAGATCTCGGTGAGCAACGTCGCGACTTCGTCGAGGTGCTGCTCGTAGCTCATGTGCGCGGGCTTGGCTTTTCCGGCCTTGCCGGGTTTTCCTGGGGTGCTCATGCCGATTCTCCCGAGTGCGCGGCGCGGACCTTGGCGTAAGCCGCGAGCAGGCGTTGGTGCAGCGCGCTGCCGGAAAGGTCGGCGCCGAGGCCGGTTTGGCCGAAGAAGCGTTCGCTGCCTTCGAGCAGGGCCATCGCGCGTTCGAGCGTGGCCGTGCCGTAGAGGGCTTCGAGCGTGCTGCGCTCGGGCAGCGGCGCGTCGCCTTCGTCGAAACGCACCAGCACCTCGATGCAACGATAGACGAGGCGGCGCGCCGGGTCGAGCTGGGCGAAGTGGCGCACCCAGTCGCAGCCTTCGCGGATCGCCTCGGCATCGCCGCAGGCGAGCGCCAGCAAGGCTTTCAGTTCGCCGACGCGCAGGTCTTCCCAGAAGCTGCCGGGATCGGGCGCGAGGCCGATCAGTGCGGCCACCGGGCGCGGGTCGGCGATGCCGGAGGCATTGAGCGTGTCGAGCAGCTCGCCGCAGTCCTCGTCGGAGAGCGTGTCGAGGTGGAGGATGGCGTCGCGCACGCGGTTGCCGAAGCTGCTGTTCTCGTATTCGAGGTCGTCGACCGGGTAGATCTCGGAGAAGCCGGGGACGACGATGCGGCAGGCATACATGCCGAGCTGCGGGAAGTCGGCGATGTAGATGTCGTGGCCCTCGGCGGCGATGGCGCGGGTGAGGTGGGCGACGTCGTCCTGCGTCGTTCCGGGGTGGTTCCAGTCGGCAAATTCATAGTCCGCCTCGGCGCCGAAGAAGGCCCAGCCGACCTGGCCGCTGGAATCGACGAAGTGGATTTCGAGGTTGGGCGCGCTGGCGACTTCTTCGAGGTCGAAGTCGGGTTCGGGGAAGCCATCGAGCGCGTCGAGCGCGCGGCCTTGCAAAAGCTCGGTGAGCGCGCGTTCGAGGGCGATGCCGAAGGTGGGGTGGGCACCGAAGCTGAGGAAGCAGCCTTGATCGCGCGGGTTGAGCAGCGCGACGCAGAGCACCGGGAAGGCGCCGCCGAGCGAGGCATCCTTGACCAGCAGGCCGAAACCGGCGGCGCGCAGCGCGGCGACTTCGGCGGCGAGCGCCGGGTAACGGGCCAGCACGGCTTCCGGCACGTCGGGCAGGCACAGCCCCTCGCGGATGACGCGGAACTTGACCGCGCGCTCGACGATCTCGGCCAGCGCCTGGGCGCGGGCTTCCGGCGCGCTGTTGCCGGCGGCCATGCCGTTGCTCAAATAGAGGTTGCCGAGGATGTTGACCGGAAAGTAGACCGTCTCGCCGTCGGCCTGGCGAACGAAGGGCAGGGCGCAGATGCCGCGCGCGACGTTGCCCGAGTTGTGGTCGACCAGCACCTCGGCGTCGAGCGCCGCGTCCGGGTTGTAGAAGGCGTGCAGCTTCTTGGAGAGGATTTCCGCCGGCCAGCGCCCGCCCTTGCCCGGCGCGAACCAGCGTTCCTGCGGGAAGTGCGTGAAGGCGTGCGTCGCGTAGTGCGGGCCGAGGTGGTAGTGCGTCCAGAAATAGTGGCAGGCGAGGCGCTCGAAGAACTCGCCCAGCGCGCTGGCGCGCGCCGCGAGTTCGGACGCGCCCTTGCCGTTGGTGTAGAGCAGCGGGCAGTCGCGGTCAGCGACGTGCACCGACCAGATGCCCTCGATCGGGTTGAGCCAGGATTTTTCCTCGACGGTGAAGCCGAGGGCGGCCAGCTGGCCTTGCATGCGGGCGATGGCGGCTTCGAGCGAAGCGTCCTTGCCGGGGATGAAGTGTTCGGTGGTCATGGGCAGAGGGCGTGCGGAGTGGCCGCACAGAGAAGAATGGCGCGCAGGATAGTGCCGGACGGCCGGCTTGTCGACTCGGGCGTGCCGTGTCTGGGTGTCCGGGAAGGCGCATCTGGATGCGCCTTTCAAAGGTGCAACGCTGAAACGACCGCTGGATGCGCCCTCCAGGCCGGCGCCAAGGCCCGTTCAGCGGCCCGGCCAGCCGACGAAGCGCGGCACGCGTGCGCAGTAGTCGAGGTAGTCCTGCCCGTAAATCCGGGTGAGGTGTTCCTCCTCGATGCGCGCCACGGCATACGCCAGCGCGAGGTAGGAGGCGAGGCCCAGCACGCCGATCGGATTGCCCCAGGCGATCACCGCGCCGAGGATCAGCGCCCCGTAGGCGACGAACTGCGGATTGCGGCTGTAGCGGTACAGGCCGCCGGTTTTGAGCCCCGGCGTCGCGCTGCCCAGCCAGCGCGAAAACTGGCGGAAGCAGTCCATCGCCAGCACAGTGAGCGCCAGACCGCCGACCATCAACGGCACCCCAAGCCACGCCGCGCCGCGCATCGGCGGCACACCCACCGGCCCCCAGATCGAAATGCCGACAAAAGCGCCATTGACGCAATACACCGCCAGATGCAGCGCCGAGCCGAACGCGGAGAGCCGCCCGCGCTGCGCGTACTCACGGCGCAGCCAGAAGAGGGTGAAGGCGGCGAAGGCGAGGAAGAGGGCGCCGAGCAGGAGGAGGGTTTCGGCCGTGGACATGGGGAGGGGCTTGGTCGAGGGGTGGAGGCTTCCGGCGCGGTTGGCGTGTAGGGTCCGGAAGTGGGGGGAGGTTTAACGTAGAAGTCACCGACGCTGCGCGGCTTTATCGCGCAGCGTCCAGCGACTGAAAGGAGCGAGGTTGAGCGCCGGGTTAGGCACAGACCACATTTTTGACGAAACTCTTGAAGCTCTTGGCACGAGTACCAGCCTCGGCTGTTGTGGAGAATAATTCGACTTTTCCGAACCCGCGCAGACGCTTAATCTCCGTCGCCGTTACGGCCTCCTCAGTTCCGAACTGATGTTCGATGACCCAGAAGAAGAGCCGGTAACCTTTGGCACGTAGGTTCGTAAGAATGGAGTCTGTTGCGGCGGCTGGGTTGTCAAACTGCGGGCAAAGTGCCGCAATGAGGTAAGGGCGAAGCGCAGGGTCGAGGGACAGCATGAACTTAATATATCCTTTTGGCTGGTCATCATTTGACATGCGCCGAATGAAAAACTCATCTTCGGCAATCGTCGTTCTTCTCTGCCGGTAATTTCCACTCGTAAGCGCACTTAGTGTTTTCGATTTACCCCAATTAGCGTGACCTACGACGAAAGCAATCTTTCCCTTTGGCATAACTTTCTCCCTGTGAATTGATGGTGCCTAACGCGCTAGCTCAGGGGGCGCCGCTTGCGGCGCGTCCCTTGGATCGACGGGTTATACGGCTATGGGTTATTTGTGCAGAGGCAAGCAATGCGAAGCCTCCAACAACAGAAATAACCAGAAATTCGATGATTGAAACGCTGACCCCGACCGCAAGCTTTGGGTCTTGGTGCCCGTACGAGATGTAGTAGTGCGCGACTGCGACTACCTCACTGAACATTGCACCCACAACAAACGCCAGAGATAGCGTCCAAGGGCGAACCCCATTCTTCTCGCTCCGCTGCGCCATGGCTCCGCCAATTGCCCCGAGCAGAGCTACAACCAACACGGCAAGAGAGATACTCCCTTCGCGCGCAAGGCTGTAGGTTGCCGGGAGGCAGATGGTTCCAGAGATAGCGGCAAGCGCAAATGGATTCATGACGTATAACGTGCTAGCTCAGCCGACGGCAAAAAGCGTAGCTTTTTGACGGTCGGCTGGAGCGGGATGTTAGGTTTGTTTTCAACGTTTCTTTGCCGGCGGCTTTTGGGAAAGCGCGGAGCCAGCCGCTGATTTGGACGATGCGCTGGTTCTTCCGTCGCGAAGCGTTTTGGATGCGGCCGAAGCGGCGGCGGGAGATGTGACTTTTTTGGGTGCTACCTGAGAGAGTGCGCTGCCTGCAGCAGTTCTTGATGCTTTAGCAGTGCTTGGACTGGAAATAGTTTTTGAGGCTGCTTTCGCTGCTGGTGCCGAAGTGGTTTTTGCCGCAGCCGATTGAGCGCGGGCCGCAAAAGTACTTTTCTCAACAACACCATTGTTTGCACGAGCAGTGGCACCTTGAATTCTGGATGCAGCAGCGGGCGTCATTGGCGATTTCGGTTTTGCGGCCATTTGTGTCTCCTTGAGATTGAAACGCGGAACGAAAAACCTAACGTTGGAGGTAAAGGGCGCGGAGCCGGCCTGCCGGCGGAGCATCCCGCTTAACCAAAAGGGTCAGAGTCATTTCTCTATCCCCTATCTGCCCCCTCCTGTATCTTGCTTATGGCATTATCAAGCGCTTGTTTTGCGTTGTAAATGCTTTGCCGACAATGTGTTATGTCTAACTTGTCGCGCTAGAGTCGACGCTTCGTGGAAGCGTGCTAGCATCCCTGTTTATGTCGTTGACAATGGCATTGATAAGGAGAATTCCATGCGTTTCAGCTTGAGCATCGTCGTCGACAACATCGTTCCGATCGGCGGCGGGCAGCCTTTTCTGGGCGAGCACGGTTTGTCGATGTTGCTGGAAACCGAAGGCACGCGCCTGCTGCTCGATGCCGGGCAGAGCGGGACGGCGGTGGTGAACAACCTTTCCTTGCTCGGGGCGCCGCCGGCGTCGCTCTCGGGCGTCGTCCTCAGCCACGGTCATTACGACCATTGCGGTGGCTTGGCACAGCTGCTGGCGCACGCCGGCAAGCGCCTGCCGGTGCATGTGCACGGTGAGGCCTTCGCGCCGCGCTATTCCTTGAGCGGCGAGACGCGCAAGTTCGTCGGCATTCCGCACCGGCGTGAGTATCTGGCGTCGCTCGGCGCCGACTGGCGCACGGCGTCGGTGCCTGAGGAAATCCGGCCCGGGGTGTGGGTGAGCGGCAGCGTGCCGCGGCGCACGGCGTTCGAGACGGGCGATGCGCGCCTCGTCACCGTGCCCGAGGGCGAGGGCTGCGCCTGCCAGGATGCCCTGGCCGATGACATGGCGCTCTACCTGCGCACCGACGCGGGGCTGGTGGTGCTGGCCGGCTGCGCGCACGCCGGGATGCTGAACATGATCGCGCACGGGCTAGCGGTGACAGGCTGCACGCGGCTCGCGGGCTGGGTCGGCGGCACGCATCTGGGGCCGGTGTCGGGCGAGCAGCAGGCGGCGAGCATCGAGGCTTTGCTGGCCTTGCAGCCGGACTTCGTGGCTGCCAGCCATTGCACGGGCTTTGCCATGCTGGCGCGCTTGCAGGCGGCGTTTGGCGAGCGCTTCAAGCCGGCCTGCGTCGGGGCGCGCTTCAGCTTCTGAGCGTGCCGCCGCCGCCCGGCGGCGGCCTTACTGCACTTCTTCGACCTTCAGCCAGACGCTGCCCGATTCGCGCACCTCGCGCGTGCCGATCGAGAGGCCGCCCTGGCCTTGCATGTTCGCCTGCTGGCCGGTGCCGCCGAGCTCGATCCATTCGCCCAAGCGGCCGCTGACGGTGGTCGACAGGCGCTGGGTCTGGATGCTGCCGCCGGGGCCGGGGGCGTCGTTGTAGGGGCGGATGTCGAGGGTGACGCGCTCGCCGGCGAGGCGCGGTTCGGCGTAGAAGCCCTGGCCGACGTCGCGGTAGACGACGCTGTCGCTGACGATGACGCCGCCCGGGCCGACGACGACCTGGCGCAGCGGCAGCGGGATGGCGCGGCCGACCTGGATGAAGGCGCGCCCGCCTTCGATGACGCGTACCGATTGCGCGCCGCTCGAACTGCGCGCGCTGCGGGTATCGACGACCTGCGCGCCGACGACCGAGCTGCCCTGACGGATGACCACCGTACCGCTGGGCGTGCTCGTGCTGTGGGTGACGGTGCTGCCGGGCGGCTGCACGATGCGCACGTTGTCGTTGCCGACTGTACCGTACAGCGCGCCGCCCTGCTGGGTCTGCGTCGCCTCGCGGCTTTGCGCGACGTGGATGACGAGGCTGCGCGCCGGCCGGTCGAGCACTTCAAGCGCGCGTTTGATCTCCTCGCGGTTCTTGCGCGAGGCGCGCAGGATCAGCTGGTCGTTCATCCCCGAAATCGCGCCGCCCGGCTCGACCAGCGGACGCAAGGTGGGGAGCACCTTGTCGATGGTGCTGTGGCGCAGGGGGATGACCTCCATCTCCTGCTGGGCGGAGGCGGGCGCCGCGACGAGCAGGGCGCAGAGCAGCAGGGCGAACAGCGTCGTCGAGAGGGGGCGGAAAAACCAGGCAGGAAAAAAACGGGGCATGGGCGGGCGGCGTTGAGGCAGTGTTGGAAAGGCGAGGGCCGGGCTTACGCTAACGCGTCCCTCGCCGCGAGGCAAGCCGTCTGCGGCGGAGCCCTGTGCTAGCATGGTTTAAGCGGGGTTGCGTCGTCATTCCGATCCCGTTTTCGTGTCCGCCGACCGAGGTCCCCATGAAGCGACGCTACCCCCTGCACGTGCATATCGCGGTCTTGTTCGTGGTCCTGATCCTGGTCGTCGGCGGGCTGCTGGCCTGGATCGGTTTCCAGAACAGCCGCAGCATATTGGAGCAGGGCGCCCAGGCCTTGAGCGAACGCATCGGGCGCGAAGCCGGGCGAACCTTCGCGCATGTCGTCGATTCGGCGGAAGACGCGTCGCGCCTGCTGAGCCGGACCGCCCTGGGGCGCAGCAGCACCCATGCCGAACGGATGCACTTGCTCCCGCTGCTGCACGAAGCCCTGCTCAACAACGAAGAGCTGGTTTCGGTGTATGCGGGGTTTGAAAACGGCGATTTCTTCCTCATGCGCCGGATGCACGACAACGTCGAACGCGAGCGTTACGGAGCGCCGGCATCCGCCAGCTTCCTGGTCCAGAGCATTGCGCTTGAAGCTGGCGAACGGCGCGGCCGTTACGTGTTTCTCGATGCGGCGTTGAACCCGCTGGGCGAAGTCGAGCGCCCGGATTACGCGGCCGCGTTCGACCCGCGCCAGCGTCCGTGGTATCTGACCGCGCAGAAAGGCGCGGGGCGCATTGCCACGGCGCCTTACGTTTTCTATTCCAGCGGGTTGGTTGGCGCAACTTTCGCCAACCGCATGCCCGATGGGCGGGCGGTGATGGGGGCGGACATCCGCATGGCGGCACTGAACCATCTGCTCGCGGCGCAGAAAACGACCCCGGGGACGCAGATCGTCCTGCTCGATTCGCACTGGCGCATCGTCGCTCAGGCCGAACCGGCGCAGCGCCTTCGCACGTCCGATGCGCAGGTCGATGCCGTGTTGCCGGGCCTGGATCGGGCCGGGGTTCCTGTCTTCGAGCGGCTTCTGGCCGAGCGGCAGCGCCTGGAGGCCGCCACGCGCTCGGCGCTCGACCTCGAGGCCGATGGCCTGCGCTGGCAGGTGCATGTCGAACCGGTGAGCCTCGACGGGCTGCCTCGGCTGGCTGTGGTGACGGCCATTCCAGAAGATGAGCTGTTCGCCGAGGCGCATCGTCAGCTCTGGACTGCGCTGGGCGCTGTGCTGGCCGTCATTGTGCTGTCGATTCCGCTGGTCATCGTTCTGGCGCGCATGGTCGCGTATCCCTTGCGCCGTCTGGACGAGGCCGCAGAGGCCGTGCGGCGCTTCGATTTCGGTGCTCCGGTCCAGGTCGATTCCGCGATCTACGAAGTGGATGCGCTGGCGACGACGCTGAGCGAGATGAAGGAAACGATCCATCGCTTCATCGACATCAGCCTGTCTGTCGCTTCTGAGCACAATTTCGACCGCCTGCTGCCGAAATTGCTGCAGGAAACCTTGTCTGCGGCGCGGGCCAGCAGCGGCGTCCTGTACCTCAACGATGCCGAAATCCTGCGTCCGGTGGCAGGCCGGCGCGCCGACGGGGGCGAACTTCCCGAGGCGGCGCCGCTGCCGCTCGCCGCGCCGGCCAGTACGGCCTTGCAGGCGGCTCTGGCGCAGGGTATTCCGATCGCCCAGCCGCTGGACGCAGCCGAGATCGAGGCGCTGGGCATCGGCGGCGTCGTTGCCGACGGGCCGTTCGGCCACCTCATTGTGGTGCCGCTGCTCAACCGGACGCAGACGCTGGTGGGCGTCATGCTGCTTCTGCGCCCGGACGAAACCGACGCCAATCGTCTGAGTTTCATCGGTGCCCTGGCGGGATCGGCGGCGGTGTCTCTGGAAGCGCGTGAATTGCTCCAGGCGCAGAAGCGCCTGTTCGACGCCTTGATCCAGCTCATCGCCGGTGCCATCGACGCCAAGAGCCCGTACACCGGCGGGCATTGCACGCGCGTGCCCGAGATCGCACAGCGCCTGACGCAGGCCGCGTGCGCAGCCGAGGACGGGCCGCTGGCCGGCTTCCAGATGCGGGATGAGGATTGGGAAGCGTTGCACATTGCGGCCTGGATGCATGATTGCGGCAAGCTGACGACGCCGGAATACGTGGTGGACAAGGCGACGAAGCTGGAGACGATCTACGACCGGCTGCACGAGATCCGGATGCGCTTTGAGGTGTTGAAGCGCGATGCCGAAATTGTCTGCCTTAAAGCCATCGCCGCCGGGACGCCCGCCGCCGAGGCGGAGGCTGCGCTGGCGTCGGCGTGGGCGCAGCTTGACGAGGATTTTGCTTTCGTCGCCGGGTGCAACGAAGGCGGAGAGTTCATGGCGCCGGAGAAGCTTGAACGGCTGCAGCGCATCGGCGCGCGGACCTGGCAGCGCACGCTCGACGACCGCATCGGTCTGGGGCACGAGGAGCGCGCGCGCAAGGCGCGCCAGCCCGCGCCGGCCTTGCCGGTGACCGAGACGCTGCTGGCCGACAAGCCGGAACACCGCATCGCACGCGAGCCCCACGAGCAGTTACAGGATACCGACCGCTACGGCATCCGGATGACGGCGCCGGAATTGCGCTACAACCTTGGTGAGCTGTACAACCTGAGCGTGGCGCGCGGCACGCTCACCGCCGAGGAACGCTACAAGATCAACGAGCACATCGTTCACGGCATTTTCATGCTCGGGCGCTTGCCTTTCCCGAGTCACTTGCGCCAGGTGCCGGAAATTGCCGGCGGGCACCATGAAAAAATGGACGGCACCGGCTATCCGCGCCAGTTGCGCGGCGAGCAGATGAGCCTGCTGGCGCGGATCATGGCGATTGCCGACGTGTTCGAGGCGCTGACCGCCATCGACCGGCCGTACAAGAAGGGAAAGACGCTCTCCGAGGCGCTGCGCATCATGGCCATGCTGCGCGATCAACGGCACATCGACGCTGACCTGTTCGCGCTCTTCGTGCGTTCCGGGGTGTATCTGGACTACGCGCGCCAGTTCATGCGCCCGGAGCAGATCGACGCGGTCGACGCCGAGGCCCTGCTCGGCTGATCCGGAAAACCTCTTCCGCCGTAAAACCAGCGCCATTGCGCCATTTCATGCCGTTCGGGTGATGGTAGGATGTCGTCCTATGCCGTTGGGCTCAATTCGACACTGATCCGGAGATGAAAACCGCCGTCCGTGCGGTTCGCTTTTCATTCCGCGTGCCGTTGGCTCTGACGCGACGTCCCCCACAGACAATGATCGGGTCATGCCCCGAAAGGCACTGGAATGGAAAAACAACGTCGTTATCCCCTGCATGTTCTGATTGCCTCCTTGTTCGGCGCGCTGGTGCTGACGGTCGGCGGTTTGCTCGGGGGCATCGCCTACGTTGCCCATTGCCGGATGCTCGAGCGCGATGCGCAGGACCTCGTGACGCGCATCGGACGCGGCACGGTGCGTGATTTCTCGGCGCTGGTGACGCCGGCGGAACTGGCGGTGCAGATGTTCAGCCAAGGCATGATCAGCAAGACGCGGACGCATGGCGAGCGCCTGCCGTTCCTCGGAGCGATGCAGACGGCGTTGAACGTTTCCCATGAACTGGCGGCGGTCTATGCCGGTTTTTCCAACGGGGATTTCTTCCTCCTGCGGCGCTTGGCCGATGCGCAAGATCGGGCGTTTTTCTCGGCTCCCGAGGGGGCGGCTTACCTCGTGCAGAGCATCGCCGAGGAAAACGGGACGCGGCAAGGGCGCTATCTGTTCCTCGACGCGCGTTTGCAGCTTCTGCGCGAAGAGCACCATCCCGACTATGCCGCCACGTACGATCCGCGCCAGCGCGCCTGGTATGAGGCGGCACTGAGCCAGGACGGGCAGGTGAAAACCCAGCCCTACGTTTTCTACACGACCCGCCGCCCCGGAATCACGCTGGCCAACCGCGCCCCCGGCGGCCACGCGGTGATCGCCGCCGATGTGCGGGTCGACGTGCTCAACCAGCGGCTTGAACAGCAGCGGGTGACCCCCGGCGCGCTGTCGGCGTTGACCAACTTCAAGGGCGAGGTGATCGCCTTTCACGACGGTGCGCACTTCGAGCGATCCAACCAGGAAAAGGGGCGCATTTCGCTGACCCTGCTCGGTGATCTGGACGATCCGGTGTTTTCCCTGGTGGCCAAGCAGCCGGACTGGCTCGACCCCAGCCAGTCCAGAAGCTGGAAGTTCAGGGTCGGGCGCGAGGATTGGCGCGTCTATGCCGAGCCTTTCATCATCGAAGGCACGCAGCCGCCCCTCTTCCTCGTCACCGCCATCCCGGACAGCGAACTGCTGGCTTCGGCGCGGAGCATGCTGCGCAACACGGGCTGGGCCGTGCTGTTCATCCTCGGCCTGTCGATCCCCGTGACCCTGGCG
This sequence comes from Propionivibrio sp., assembly GCF_041441355.1. GTDB lineage: Bacteria > Pseudomonadota > Gammaproteobacteria > Burkholderiales > Rhodocyclaceae > Propionivibrio. The sequence continues at coordinate 94,684 of NZ_JASDTF010000039.1, read as the reverse complement.
CTGGCGCGTTCGGTGTCCAACTCCTTGCGCCAGCTCAACCGCGAGGCGGAATCAATCCGCCGTTTCGAGTTTGAGCGACGGGTGCGGGCCGACTCCTTCATCGTCGAAGTGAGCGAGCTGGCGCATACGATGGACGAGATGAAGGGCACCATCCGGCATTTCCTCGACGTCAGCCAGCGTGTCGCGGCGGAAAACGATTTCGACCGCCTGCTGCCGCGCCTGCTTGAGGAGACGATGGCCGCCGCGAAAGCCTCCTTGGGCGTCCTTTATCTGGCCAACGAAGAGGCGTTGAAAGCGGCCGCGGCGCTCGGCGCCGACGGCGAACTGCCGTTGCCCGAAAAGACGCTGCTTCCGGCGCGCCTGGCCCGTGACGAATGGCGCGCCGCCTTTGCCGCCAACGAGCCGACCTCGCTGCGCCTCAATTCCGAGCTGGTCGCGGCGCTGGGGCTGAGCGCGCTGCCCGGCCTGGAGCGCCTCAACCACGTCATCGTCGTTCCCTTGCGCAACCGCGAACAGCACTGCGTCGGGGGCGTACTCCTGCTGCGCGAGGGCGAGACCAACCGCAACCGGCTGGGTTTCATCGGCGCTTTGTCCACCTCGTCGTCGCTGAGCCTTGAAGCCAAAGAGCTGCTCCAGGCGCAAAAACGCCTCTTTGAATCGATGATCCTGATGATCGCCGGCGCCATCGACGCCAAGAGCCCGTACACCGCCGGGCATTGTGCCCGCGTGCCTGAGATCGCCGAGCGTCTGGCCAAGGCGGCGTGCGCGAGCCAGGAGGGTGCCTTCGCCGACTTTTCGCTCAACGCCGCCGAACGCGAAGCCCTGCACATTGCGGCCTGGATGCATGATTGCGGCAAGCTGACGACGCCGGAATACGTGGTGGACAAGGCGACGAAGCTGGAGACGATCTACGACCGGCTGCACGAGATCCGGATGCGCTTTGAGGTGTTGAAGCGCGATGCCGAAATTGTCTGCCTTAAAGCCATCGCCGCCGGGACGCCCGCCGCCGAGGCGGAGGCTGCGCTGGCGTCGGCGTGGGCGCAGCTTGACGAGGATTTTGCTTTCGTCGCCGGGTGCAACGAAGGCGGAGAGTTCATGGCGCCGGAGAAGCTTGAACGGCTGCAGCGCATCGGCGCGCGGACCTGGCAGCGCACGCTCGACGACCGCATCGGTCTGGGGCACGAGGAGCGCGCGCGCAAGGCGCGCCAGCCCGCGCCGGCCTTGCCGGCGACCGAGACGCTGCTGGCCGACAAGCCCGAGCACCGCATCCTGCGTGAAACCAAGGACCCGGCGCGCAACCCCGGCGCCCACGGCATCCGCATGGACGTGCCCGAGCTGAGCTACAACCTTGGCGAGCTGTACAACCTGAGCGTGGCGCGCGGCACGCTCACCGCCGAGGAGCGCTACAAGATCAACGAGCACAGCATCCAGACCATCTTCATGCTCGAGCGCCTGCCATTCCCGCGCCATCTGCGCCAGGTGCCCGAGATCGCTGCCAATCACCACGAGAAGCTCGATGGGACGGGCTATCCGCGCCGGCTGAGCGGCGAGCAGCTGTGCCTGCTGGCGCGGATCATGGCGATTGCCGACGTGTTCGAGGCGCTGACCGCCGTTGACCGGCCGTACAAGAAGGGAAAGACGCTCTCCGAGGCGCTGCGCATCATGGCCATGCTGCGCAACCAGCAGCACATCGACGCTGACCTGTTTGCGCTCTTCGTGCGTTCCGGGGTGTATCTCGATTACGCGCGCCAGTTCATGCGCCCGGAGCAGATCGACGCGGTCGATGTCGAGGCCGTGCTGGCCTGAAGGATCGGGTCGCGTCGAAAGGTGGCAGGCAGGCTGGTGCGCGTTCAGCCGGTGCAGACGCAGTTGCGTCCGCGTTCCTTGGCGCGATAGAGCAGGGCGTCGGCGCGGGCGAGCAGGTCGGCGGCGTCTTCGTCTTCGCCCAACTGGGCGACGCCGAAGCTTGAGCTGACGAAGAACGTGTTTCCGGCGTGCTCGATCGGCGTCCGCTCGATCTTCTGGCGCAGGCGCTCGGCAAAGAGCAGCGCGGCGTCAATGCCGGTTTCGGGCAGGACGATCAGGAACTCCTCGCCGCCGTAGCGTCCGGCCCAGTCGAGCTGATCGCGCAAACCGCCGCGCAACAAGCCACCCAGGGTGCGCAGCACGGCGTCGCCGGCGGCGTGGCCGTGCGTGTCGTTGACCTGCTTGAAGTGGTCGATGTCGAGGAAAACGACGGTCAGCGGACGCTGGTAGCGTTCGGCGCGCACCACTTCCGGCGGCAGGCGTTCGTCGATGTGGCGTCGGTTGTAGCAGCCGGTGAGCGGGTCGGTGACCGACAGGGCGCGAACTTCGGCCAGAGCGTCGGCGAGCTGACGGGTGCGCTCCTCAACCTGGGCGTCGAGGTTGCCGATGTGCTGGCGCAGGCTTTCCTGCAAGGTACGGAAACCGTCGGCGACTTCGTCGAGTTCGTCGTGCGTCGGGCGCGGCGAGCGTTTCAGGTCGAGCGGCACGGTCAGGTTGTCCGGCCCGAGACGGCGGGCGAAGTCGGCGACGCGTTCGAGCGGATGCTGCAGGTCGCGGCGGATGATCAGGTAGATCAGCACGAACATCACGGCGAGCAGCAACAGGTGCCCGAACAGGGCCTTGAGCGCGTGGTCCTGGGCCAGCGCCCGCAGGTGGGTGGCGTTGGGGTAGAGCTCAAGGGTGCCGATGCTGCCTTGGGTCGCGTTCGGGTAAGGGATGGGAACGCGCAGCGGCGGTTCGTTCGGGGCGAGTGTTTTGTCGCCTTCGTCGAAGCGTTGCCCGGTATGCACATCGAGGCGCACGAAACCGATTTCCCGGTGCTCGACGATGGCTTTGAGCAGGCGCTCGATCGTTTCCGGTTCGATGTCCCAGACGGCGGTCGACAACAGCGCGGCGTAGGCGTGGGCGATGTCGTCGAGCGAGCGCCTGAGTTCGCCTCGCTTGGCGTTGTACTGGCTGAAGCCCTGGGTGATGGCGATGAGCAGGGCGCCGAGCAGTGCCAGCCAGGCCGCCTTGCGGAGGAGTTGCCGGGCGAGCGGCGCGAAGGTGGGTCGGGTCATGGCAGGCGGTGGCTTGAAGGCGCGTTGAGCAAGGTACGCAGCGAGAAATCGTAGCGGCGCAGCTTGGGGTTGTGGACCTTGCTGAATCGCTTGAAGTCGACGTCGAAGCGGTCGTCGCCGAAGCGCTCGGTGAAGCGTCGCGCCTCGTCCGGAGTGAAGAGCATCGAAACGCGGCGGCGCAACGCCAGCCCTTCGTCGGCGAAATCGTGGCCGTGGTGGTAGTCGTGGAGCATGACCAGCGCCCAGGCGCCGGGCGTGAAGTGCCCGCCGCACAAGGCGGCGAGCCGCCCCGTGCGCAAGGCGTCGAAAGCCTCGCGCGAGGTGTTGATGGCGCTGAACAGCATGTCTTTTCCGGGGCGGCGCCCGCGTTCCTCGAGCGTGTCCATGGCGCCGAAGGCCATCAGGTCATTGCCGGCCCAGACCAGTCGGGCGTCGGGGTAACGGTCAAAGAGCCAGGCGCTTTTCATGCGCGCCCGCTCGCGGCTCCAGCCGGCCACCACGAGCTGGTCGAGCACGACGTCTCCGGCCGCTTCGATTGCCTGCCGCATGCCCTGGGTGCGCAGGATCGAACTCGGGGTCGAGCGGTCGCCGGCGATGGCGATCAGGTGCAGCTTGCCGTCGGGGGCGACGAGCCCGTTCCGGCGCCCTTGTTCGATGAGTTCCTGCGCCGTGCCGTAGCCGATTTCCTCGGCCATCGGTTCGAGCGAGCCGAGCCAGTGGCGCAGTCGCGTGCGCGGCTCGCCCAGTTGCCGCTGGTGCTCCGGATCATAGATGCTGCTGAAGGCGAGGAAGGTCTTGATGCCGGCCTGGTCGAGCTGAGGCAGCAGGGCGACGGCGATCGAATAGTCGTTGGTCATGACCACGTAGTCGGGACGCTGCTTGGCTGGCCGGGCGAGCAAGGCGTGTACGACCGCGTTGGTGCGGGTGTGGTCGCGGTCCATATAGACGATCTCGAGCTGCATGCCGAGGCTGTCGGCGGCTGCCTGCATGAGGCTGGAAACGCTGCGCCAGTAAACTTCGCCGGCGTGCCCGGGATTGATGAACACCACGCTCTGCGCCATGGCCATGTTGCCGGCCAGAAGACTCAGGAGGAGCAGGCGAGAACTCAACCGGCGCAGGAAGGCGAGGAATGGCATGGGGTGCTTGGAGCGGGATGTCGTTGTGGTATTTTTTGTGCTTCAATGCGGCTCGGGTTGATCGGGGAAAACCTCATGCTTAATGTGTTTGTCCGGGAAGTGGCGCGGCAGTTCCGCAGCGTGCGCGAGATCATGCGCACGCGCGAGTTCTGGATGTATGTCGTGATCATCGCGGCGCTGTTTTTCCTCGGGGCGATCTGCGTGCGCATGGCGCTCGGCTTCGACCCCCTCACGCGCGGGCTGGTCGGCCTCGGCTTTACCTGCAAGACGGGCGAGGGGCAGCTGGCGACGATCATCGTCGGCGGCTTCGTTTTCGGCCTGGCGGCGTTGTTCACCTTAGGCGAAGTGGTGCATTGGATCGAGGAAACCCGGGCCTCGCGGGCCCCCGGCCGGCGCAACTACGAAGTCAATTTCTGGCGCCCCGTGCTGCACGTCGCCGGCACCCTGATGCTGGGCGTTTCCGGTTATGCGCTGATGCTGTCCTGGTGTACCTGAAGCCGTCGGATCGGCGCGGCGCGCAAGAGGCAATGGCATCGGCAGCGGATGTTGCGGCCACTTCGAGGGCGGTGAGCCTTCCTTAGTCCTTGAGTCGATCCGGCCCGCCGGGGACAGGTTCTTCGATGAACACTGCTTTTCCGCCCTGAGCGAGAACTTGCTCCGCCGATGAAGTCGCGAACAGATGCATCAGGCGCGCGACCAAGCCCGTCCAGCCCGTCTGGTGGCTGGCCCCGAGGCCGGCCCCGTTGTCGCCGTGAAAATACTCATAAAAGAGGACGAGGTCGCGCCAGTGAGGATCGTCCTGGAACACCCGCGTGCCGCCGTTGACCGGCCGACGCCCGGCCGAGTCGGCGAGGAAGATGGCTTGCAGGCGCCGTGAGATGTCCTCGGCGATTTCGTAGAGCGTGTGCAGGTGCCCCGAGCCCGTCGGACATTCGACCTTGAAGTCGTCGCCGTAGTAGCTGTAGTACTGCAGCAGGGCGCGCACGATCAGGGCGTTGACCGGCATCCAGATCGGGCCGCGCCAGTTGGAGTTGCCGCCGAACATGCCGCTGTCCGATTCGGCCGGCAAGTACGGGACGCTGAACGTTTGCCCACCAGCTTCGAAAGTGTAGGGCTGTTCGGCGTGGTGGCGCGACAGCGAGCGGATGCCGTAGGGGCTGAGGAATTCGTTTTCGTCGAGCAGGCGGGCGAGGACGCGGCGCAGGCGCGTCTCGTTGAGGATGGCGCCCATGCGTCGTCCGGCCACGCCCGCCGCGGCCGGGTCGTGGATGAAGTCGACGAGCTCCTTGCGGCTGCTGAGGTAGGCATGCAGGCGTTGGCCCAGCTCGGGGCGCTGCCGTTGCAGCTCGCCATCGAAGACGGCGACGGCGCAGAAGGGGAGAAGGCCGACCATGGAACGGACTTTGAGCCTTTGCGCGCTGCCGTCGGGAAGACGCAGGACGTCGTAGAAAAAGCCATCTTCCTCGTCCCACATGCCGGTGTCGCCCCCGGCGTGGATTGCGGCCGAGGCAATTGAAACGAAATGGGCGATGAACTTGAACGCCATGTCGGTGTAGGTGTCGTCGTGCAGGGCCAGTTCGACGGCGATTTCCAGCATGTTGAGGCTGAAGAGCGCCATCCAGGCCGTGCCGTCGGCCTGTTCGAGGTAGCCGCCAGTCGGCAGGGGCGAGCTGCGGTCGAAGACACCGATGTTGTCGAGCCCGAGGAAACCGCCTTCGAAGGTGTTCTTGCCGGTCCGGTCCTTGCGGTTGATCCACCAGGTGAAGTTGAGCAGCAATTTCTGGAAGCTGCTTTCCAGCCAGCGCGTGTCGCCCTTGCCGGAACGCAGCTTGTCGAGCCGGTAGGTGAAGATGGTGGACCAGGCATGCACCGGCGGATTGACGTCGCCGAAATTCCATTCGTAGGCCGGAATCTGGCCGTTCGGATGCAGGTAGTTCTCGCGCAGCATGAGGCTGAGCTGTTTCTTGCCGAAATCAGGATCGACGAGGGTCAGGGCCAGGACATGGAAGGCAAGGTCCCAGGCCGCGTACCAGGGGTATTCCCATTTGTCGGGCATCGAGATCACGTCGGCGTTGTGCATGTGGTGCCACAGGGCGTTACGCGGCGGCTTGGCGTTGGTGACGCGATAGGGCGCATGGCCGCGCTCTTCGAGCCAGCGGGAGATGTCGAAATTGAAGAACTGCTTGCTCCAGAGCATCCCGGCCAGCGCCTGACGCATGACCCGAGCCGCATCCGTGCTCAGGTGCGCCGGGATCAGCGTCGCGTAGAAGGCGTCGGCTTCGTCGCGGCGCTTCTGGAAAACGGCGTCGAAATGGCGGCCGAAAGCGCCATCCCGCACCGCGTAGACGTTGCCGAGCGTGTCCGGTGCGTGTGGCGAGAGCCGCAGGCGGAGGCTCTGATGGCCGCCGGCCGGAATGTCGAGCGTGTACTGTGCGGCGACCTTGGTACCGCGCTGTGCCGGATTCACGGCGTCGAGTTCGCCGCGCACGACGCGGGCATGAATGCCGTCCTTGACGTAGGGCGTGGCATTGGGCACGCCGAAGAGGCGCCGGGCGTTGCTCTCGTTCTCGGTGAAGAGGAGTTCGGGCGCGCCGTCGCAATACAGGTAGCGGGTGCCGAGTTCGGCTTCATGGGCTTCGACCACGCGGTCTGGCGTCTTGCTGCGGGCCAGCCAGGGGCGTTCGCCCGTCGGGGCATCGCCCCACGACCAGGTGTTGCGGAACCAGAGGGTGGGCAGGACCTGCACGTCGGCGCGTTCCGGGCCGCGATTGTGCACGGTGATGCGGATCAGGATGTCCTCCGGGCCTTCCTTGGCGTACTCGACGAAGACGTCGAAATAACGGTTGTCGGCAAAGACGCCGGTGTCGATGAGCTCGTATTCGTAGTCGTGACGGCCGCGTTCGCGGTTACCGCGCACGAGCCGTTCGTAGGGATAGGCGGCCTGAGGGTATTTGTAGAGGTAATTGAGGTAGGAATGGGTCGGCGTGCTGTCGAGGTAGAAGTAATACTCCTTGACGTCTTCGCCGTGGTTGCCTTCGCTGTTGGTCAGGCCGAACAGGCGTTCCTTGAGGATGCTGTCCTTGCCGTTCCAGAGCGCCAGGGCGAAGCACAGCCGCTGCTGGTCGTCGGAGATGCCGGCGAGGCCGTCTTCGCCCCAGTGGTAGGCGCGCGACCGGGCTTGGTCATGGGAGAAGTAGTCCCAGGCGTTGCCGTTTTCGCTGTAGTCCTCGCGTACCGTGCCCCATTGCCGTTCGCTCAGATAAGGCCCCCATTTCTTCCATGGGGTCGCGGGGGTGTCGGCGGCTGCGAGACGCTTGGCTTCGGCGCTCATGACGTTCTCCGGGCAGGGGGTGTCTTACACCATAGTTGCTGCCGGATCGTTTCTCTACTCCGGGCGCGATCCTGGGGCGGGTTCGCCTCACGTGCGCCAGGCTCCTTGAGGATGTCGTCATCGCCCGAAGGCGACGAACCCGCCACGCCGGGCGGCGGGTTCGCCGGCGCGGTCAGGCCGCGCGCTCGTAGACCTTGCGCGCGTCTTCCGGACTGAGGTCGCGGCGTTCGCCGAGCGCGGTCAGCCCGTGCCGTTCGAGCTGAGCGACCAGTGCCGGGATGGCGTCGCGGCCGATGCCGTAGTCGGCCAGCCGGGTCTTGATCTCCATCCGTTCAAAGAAAGCGCGCGTGCGCTCGATGGCTGCATCGATGCGTGCATCAGGGTCGCCGTCGCGCAGATTCCAGACGCGCTCGGCGTATTGCAGCAGCTTCTCGCGCTTGGCAGCGCGCCGCTCCTGCAACATCGCGGGCAGGACGACGGCGAGCGTGCGCGCGTGGTCGACACCGTGCAGGGCGGTGATTTCGTGGCCGAGCATGTGCGTCGCCCAGTCGTTGGGCACGCCGGCGCCGATCAGACCGTTGAGTGCCAGCGTCGCGGTCCACATCAGGTTGGCGCGGACGTCGAGGTTGTCGGGCTCGGCGAGGGCGCGCGGGCCGTCTTCGATCAGCGTCAGCAGCAACCCTTCGGCGAAGCGGTCCTGCACCTTGGCGTCGACCGGGTAAGTGAGGTACTGCTCGACCACATGCACGAAGGCGTCGACGACGCCGTTGGCGACCTGGCGCGGGGGCAGGGTCAATGCCTTGGTCGGATCGAGCACGGCGAAGCGCGGGAAAACGAGCGGGTGGCCGAAGACCAGCTTGTCCTGCGTCGCCTTTTTGGTGATCACCGCGCCGCTGTTGGTCTCCGAGCCGGTGGCCGGCAGGGTGAGGACGCAGCCGAGCGGCACCGCGCTCTCGATCTTGGCGCGCTGGGCGAGGATGTCCCAGGGCTCGCCCTTGAAGGGGATGGCCGCGGCGATGAACTTGGTGCCGTCGATCACCGAGCCGCCGCCGACGGCGAGCAAGAGGTCGATCTTTTCGCGCCGGGCGAGCTCGACCGCCTGCATCAGGGTTTCGTAGGTCGGGTTCGGCTCGATGCCGCCGAACTCGAACAACGTGCAGGCCTTGAGCGCCGCCTTCACTTCGTCCAGGGTGCCGTTCTTGACGATGCTGCCGCCGCCGTAGGTGATGAGCACGCGGGCGCCCGGAGCGATTTCGCGCGCGAGGTCGGCGATGCGGCCGGGGCCGAAGAGGACGCGGGTCGGGTTGTAGAAGGTGAAGTTCAGCATGGCAGCCTCCTGTGAAGGGTGAACGTTCGGGGAAAATGGCGGGCGGGTCAGTTGCGGCTGACGGAGCCGCCGTAGCGCGAGGCGACGAAGGATCCCAGTGAAACAAAAACCAGGCCGCTCAGCAACCAGCCGGTGAGCGCTTCACCGAGCAGCGGCACGGCGGCAAGGCCGGTGGTGATGGGCACCAGGGCGAGGAAGACGGCGGCGCGCTCGGTGCCGAGGATGGAAATCGCCTTGAGGTAGGCGAGCATGGCGAGGATGGTCGCGACGATGCCTTGATACAAGCCCTGGGTCACGATCAGCGCAAGCGGCGCCTCGGCCAGTGCCTTGGGCAGGAAGAGTGCGTAAATGGGCAGGTAGAGCACCGCCGGGATCAGCGCCACGGCGCTGGTCAGCGTCCACGGCGAATAACCCCAGCGTTTGGCGAGCACGCTGTAGATCGCCCACAGCACCGAGCCGGAGAAGATCAGCAGGTCGCCGAAAACGACTTCGGGCGACCAGACGTTGAAGTAGGGCACCGCGGCGCAGGCAATGCCGGTGGCGATGCCGATGAGGCCCAGGGTGCGCATGCGGTTGGGACGGATGCCGTCGACGGCGAGGACGATGGCGCTGATCAGGAAGGGCTGCATGCCCGAGAGCAGGATGGCGCCGTGCGCCGCCGGCGCATAACGGAAGCCGGTGTAGACGACCAGGCAGTAGAGCAGGCTGCCGAGCGAGGCCAGCAGCCACAGGCGTTGGTCGCGCCAGGCGCCCTGGCCGAGAAAGCGCGGCGCAAAAGGGAGAAGCACGAGGGCCGCGACGGAGAGGCGCAGAGCGAAGACGTCGTAAGGCGTGAGCACGCTTTTTCCGGCGTAGCGCGAGAAGAGCGAGAAGCCCGTCCACATCACGAGGGTGGCGGCAGCGGCGAGGTAGCCGCGCAGCAGCAGCGATCTGTCCTGCATGGGCAAAATGAGATAAAAGGGCGCGGCGCGGCCTGGCCGCGCGCGCCGCGGTCAGTTCTTGGAAAAGTTCTGCAACAGGCCGCGCAGGGTGGCCTGAAGGTCGGCGGGCAGCAGGACGGTCTTGGCGTTGGGCGATTCGGCGAGCTTGCCGACACTGGCGACGTATTTCTCGCCGAGCAGGTAGAGCATCGGCGTCTGGTTCTCCCCGAGCGCCACGGCGACCTTGGCGATGGCCTGCGAGGACGCGTCGGCGAGCGTGACCTGCGCCTCGGCGTCGCGTTTGGCCGACTCGAGGCGCGCTTCGGCGGCGAGGATCATCGACTGCTTTTCGCCTTCGGCCTTGGTGACCATGGCCTTGCGTTCGCGCTCCGCGGCGGCCTGCAGTTCCATCGCGCGCTGCATCGATTCGGAGGGTTTGATGTCCTGGATTTCGACCGATTTGACGGTCAGGCCCCAGTCGAGCGCTTCGTCGGCGACGCCGGCCTTGAGGCGGGCCTTGATCGTGTCGCGCTGCGAGAGCGCGTGGTCGAGTTCCATTTCGCCGACGATCGAGCGCAGGGTGGTCATGATCATGTTGCGGATGGCTTCCGCGTAATCCTCGACGCCGTAGACGGCCTTCACCGGGTCGGTGACCTTGATGAAAGCGATGGCGTTGACCACGATCACCGCGTTGTCGCGGGTGATGACTTCCTGCTCCTGCACGTCGAGGATGATGTCCTTGGTCGTGACCTTGTAAGCCACCGTGTCGAGGTAGGGAATGAGAAAGCGCAGGCCGGGAAGCAAGGTGACGCGGTACTTGCCCAGGCGCTGCACGATCCATTCCTCGCCCTGCGGGACGATGCGCACGCCCTTGGCGACGGTGATGAGGACGAAGACGAGGAAGAAGAAGGAGGTGACGGTGGCACCGAGCATGTCGATCATTGTGCGGACTCCACTTTGAGGAAACTGCCTTCGACGGCGACGACGCGCACGCGCGTGCCGGCGGCGAGCGGGGATTCGGCGTAGCAGGCCCACAGGTCGGCGCCGAGCAGGGGTTTCTGGAAGCGCACCTGGCCGCGGCTTTGCGGCGTGAGCTCACCGACCAGCACGCCGATTTCGCCGATCAGCGCGGCCGACGAAGAGCCGACCTGGCTCACCGTGCGCGGTTTGAGGTAGCGGAACCAGAAGGCGGTGAGTGCCGCCGCGAGCGCGGCCCAGAGGACGAGCTGGGCCGCGAGGCTAAGGCCCGGCCAGGCCAGCAAGACCAGGCCGACGCCCAGGGCGCCCAAGCCGAACCAGACGATGAAGAAGGCCGGGACGGCGAGTTCGGCGAGGGTGAGGACGAGGCCGAGGACGATCCAGTGCCACCATTCGAGCATGAGGGTTCCCGTTCGTGCTGCGTCGGCGCCAATGCGCCGGACGAATAGCGACAGCATAACGCAGGCGGCGGTGCCTGCCTATGGCGGCGGCCATTGAGGTCTCAGACCGGCGGCATGGCGCGGCGTGCGGCGACCCGGCGATTGCTCTACCATAGCGGTCGCAATCAACCCATCGACTTACGGACAAGGGCGGGGTGCGGTGCAGGACGCCGCCTCGCTGTTGCCGACCCGGGAGACCGCAGTGCTCAAGACCGGCATGACCCCGAGCGCCATCGTGCGCCACCTCGACCAGTACGTGATCGGCCAGGACGAGGCCAAGAAAGTGCTCGCCGTCGCCGTCTATGCCCATTACCGGCGCGTCGCCGCACAGTCCGCTGGCGACGTCGCGCTCGCCAAGAGCAACGTGCTGCTCGTCGGCCCCTCGGGCACCGGCAAGACGCTCACCTGCGAGACGCTCTCCGGCCTGCTCGGCGTGCCCTTCGTCACCGCCGACGCGACCTCGCTCGCGCAGAGCAAGTTCGTCAACGAGGAGATCGAAGCGATCCTCTTGCGCCTGATCGACAAGGCCGGCGGCGACCTCTCGCTGGCCCAGCGCGGCATTGTCTTCATCGACGAGATCGACAAGCTGCGCGCCCGCGAGGGCGAGACGCGGGCGCTCTCCGGCGAGAGCGTGCAGCACGCCCTGCTCAAGATCATGGAAGGCGCGCCGGTGCGCTTAGGTGACGGGCGCTACCTCGACACCACCCACATCCTCTTCATCTGCGGTGGCGCTTTCGTCGGGCTCGACAAGATCATGGCCCGCACGCACGGCTTCGGCTTCATCGCCACCTCGGCCGGCGACGACGAGCGCATCCTCGAACGCCTGAACCGCCGGGTCAAACCCACCGACCTCTTCGAGTTCGGCCTGATCCCCGAATTCACCGGCCGCCTGCCGGTGATCGCCGGCTTTCAGGACCTCACCAAGGAGATGCTGGTGCGCATCCTCGCCGTGCCGAAGAACTCGATCTACCGCCAGTACGTCGAGATCCTGCGCGCCGAAGGCGTCGAGCTTTCGGTCGCGCCGCGCGTCTTCGAGCAGATCGCCGAACTGGCCATCGAGTACAAGACCGGCGCGCGCAGCCTGCGCGGCATCTTCGAGGAACTGATGACCCCCATCCTCTACGTGGTGCCTGACGACCCGGGCATCGCTCGCGTCGAACTCGTTTCGCTCTTCGAGGAGGCGCGGCTGGTGCGCAAGGCGTGATTCTGGCGGGGTGACGGCAGGCAGACAAAAAAAGCCCGACGCACGTTGCGCCGGGCTTTTTTGTTCCGCGTCTTGGCTTAGCGGTAAACCAGCACCGGGATCTTGGAGTGGGTGAGCACCTTGTGCGTCTCGCTGCCAAGCAGGATGTCGCTGAAGCCGCGGCGGCCGTGCGAGGCCATGAAGATCAGGTCGCAGCCGGCTTCGGTCGCGGCCTGGATGATGCCTTCGTAGGGGACGTCGCAGGTGAGGGTGAGTCCCGAGTAGGGTACGCCGGCCTTGCGGCACTCGTCTTCGGCGAAGGTGAGGATTTTGGCGGCCTGCTCTTCGGCGAGGGCAGCGAACTGTTCGGGCGAGGTGGTGTCGATCAACGCGCCTTCGCCGTAGTAGATGACCGGGTAGCCGGGCTTGGCGTAGAAGGCGGTCAGACGGGCGCCGGTTTCCTTGGCGAAGACCACCGCGCGCTGGACGGTGCTTTGCGACAGCTCTGAGCCATCCGTGGGGACCAGGATATGTTTGAACATCTCGACTCCTTTCTTCAGCGGATGATGGGAGGCCCTTCAACTATAGCCGGAAATGACATTGGAAGACAAAGCGCGGCCCGGCAGAGTTTTGCGGTTTGATCTGGCTCAAAGCGCCCGGTGACTGGCGGGGTGAGAATGGCGGCCAGCTTTTTTGCGGAGGAGTTGGAGATCATGGAAACGATCAGAGATTGCCTGAGCAGCGACCACCGGGCGTGCGATGCGGCCTTCGCGGCGACCGAGCAGGCCGTGGCCGCCGGCAAGTGGGATGCGGCTCGGGCGGCCTTCGAGACGTTGCGCGAAGCGATGCTCGCGCACTTAGCTGCTGAGGAGGAAATCCTCTTCCCGGCCTTCGAGGCGCGTACCGGAATGAGCATGGGGCCGACGCAGGTGATGCGCGGCGAACACGCGCAGATGCGTGAGCTGCTCGAAGCGGCGGGCGAGGCGCTGGCGGCGCAGGACGCCGAGGATTACGCCGGCAACGCCGAGACCTTGCTGATCCTGACCCAGCAGCACAACATGAAGGAAGAGAACGTGCTTTATCCGATGTGCGACCAGCACCTCGCGATCGAGGCCTCCGGCCTCGTCAAGCGGCTTGCGGCCGCGTTGCATTCGGCGAAGTGATCCGGAGCGAAGGAGAACGAAGATGAACGATAAGAAGAGTGCCCCCGTGGAACCGACCTGCACCGCCTGCCATTGCGACGACGGCGTGACACCCGAGATGCGCGCGGCCTGGGCCGCCGAAGGCTATGTCGTGCGTTCGACCGACCCGGCCGAGGTGGGCATCGTCGTCGATGCGCGTGGCATGCAGCCGCCCGAGCCTTTCGAGCGCACGATGGATGCGCTCGACGAGATTGAACCGGGCAAGAAGGTGTTGCTGGTCTTGCGCCGCGAGCCGTTCCCGCTCTACCGCGCGCTCGAACTCAACGGCTACGTCTGGCACACCACCGCGCTCGCCGACGGGACGTACGAGATCCTGATGTGGCCCAAGGGCTAAACCGCTAAACCGCCGCGCTTCCGGCGAAGTCGCGTCTCCGATTCCTCCCGCGCGCGGTCCGGCCTTCCGGTCGGACGCGCTTTTTTCATGCGAATGCTGAACGATGCAGGCCCTGTTGTCTTATGAGCAGTCGCCGCCGCTGGCGGCGCCGTTCCGGTTCTTCCTCACCGCGCCGTGCTGCGGCGTGCTGGCCGGGCTGCTGCTGATCGTCTATGGCGAGGACGCGCTCGTGATGCGCTGGACGCCGGCCGCCCTGGCGCTCACCCATGCCGTTACCGCCGGCTTCATGCTGCAGGCGATGCTGGGCGCGCTGATCCAGATCCTGCCCGTCGTTGTCGGGGTGAACCTCGCGGCGCCGGGGGCGCTGGCGCGCCGTGTGCATGCGCTGAGCATCCTCGGTCTGGCGGCGCTGACGCTGGCTTTCCTCAGTTTCGAGCCCTGGGCCTTCCGCCTTGCGGCGGCGCTGTTCGCGCTGGCGTTGGGCGATTTCCTTTGGGCCGTGGCGCGTGCCTTCGCCGGCGCGCGCGGCGTTGGGGCGACCTTTGCAGGCCTGCGTCTGGCGGCTTTCGGACTGGCGATTACCGGCGCGTTGGGCGTGCTGCTCGCCGCCGGCCTGGGCGAACTGGTCGCGCTGCCGCTCGTCGAGCTGACCGATACCCACGCCGTGTGGGGCTTCGTCGCCTGGGGCGGCGCACTGCTGGCGGCGGTGGCTTACGTGGTGGTGCCGATGTTTCAGCTCACGCCGGCGTATCCGGCGCGCTTCGAGCGGCATTACGTCGCGGCGGCGTTACTGGCCGTGGCGCTGTGGACGGCGCTCGATTATGCCGGGCGGGCCTGGGGCGAACCCGGCTCGCCTTTCGAGGTGCTGCCGACGCTCGCGTTGGCCGGCGTGGCTGCATGCGGCGCGGGGTTCGCGGCGGTTTCGCTTGCCGTGATGCGTCGCAGTCAACGCGCAACGCTCGATGCGACGCAGATTTTGTGGCGCGCGGCGATGGCCTCGGCGCTCGCCGCCGTCGCCGTGTGGGGCGCCGCTCAGTGTGTTCCCGGTTTCGCCGAATGGCCTGCCTGGCCGGTGCTCTTTGCCGTGCTGCTGCTGGGCGGTGGGTTCGTTTCGGTGATTGCCGGCATGCTCTACAAGATCGTGCCTTTCCTCGTCTGGCTGCATTTGCAGAACGCCGGGCAGGGGCGACGGATGGCGCCGAACATGCGCAAGATCGTCCCCGAGGCGACGATGCAGCGCCAGATGCGCCTGCATCTGGCGAGCATGGCGCTGCTCGCCGCGGCGGTGTTCTGGCCCGAGGCGCTGGCGCGGCCGGCCGGCGTGCTGATCGTGCTGGCGCAAGGCGCGCTGCTGCTGGTGTTGCGCCACGCGCTCGCCACCTGTCGCGAGCACGAGGCCAAACTTGCTGCCCTTCCGCCGGCACAGGAGGCGCGATGACGGAATTCCTGCTGTCGCATTACGGCGAACTGCGTTTTCTGCACATCGCCGCCGCGCTGGCGAGCGGTGCCGGCTTCGCGCTGCGCGGGGCGTGGATGCTCGTCGATTCGCCGCGTCTGGGTGCGCGCTGGGTGCGCGTCGTGCCGCACGTCGTCGATACGCTGCTCCTCGCCTCGGCGCTGGCGCTGGTGTTCGCCAGCGGCCAGTCTCCAGGCGCGCTGCCCTGGCTGAACGCCAAGATCGTGGCGCTGCTGGCCTACATCGGCTGCGGCCTGTTCGCCCTGCGCCGCGGGCGCAAGGCGGTGCGTGTGCTGTGCTTCGTCCTGGCGCTGGCCTGTTACGCCTACATCGTGACCACGGCGCGAACCCGCGACCCGCAGGGGCTGTTGGCTTTGCTCGGGCTGTGAACGCGACCGGGCGCGGTCCCCAAGGCCCGCGGGCGGGCTGCGGGCGGCGGCGCTTTGATGCATACTCGCGCTTTGCCCGTATTTCCTCCGTCACGCCATGAGCGCCGTCGATTCAGTCGATTCAGTGGTTTTCGATCCCGCCATCATCCGCCGTTTCGACGTCAACGGCCCGCGCTACACGTCCTACCCGACGGCGGACCGCTTTGCGCCGCTCGGCGCCGAGCGCGCCCGGCATCACCTCGGCGCACGCGCGACGCAGGAACTAGGTCAGGGGCAGGGGCGGCCGCTCTCGCTGTATTTCCACGTGCCGTTCTGCAACACCATCTGCTATTACTGCGCGTGCAACAAGATCATCACCAAGGACCACGGACGCTCGGCCAAATACCTGCGCTACCTGGCGCGCGAACTCGCTTTGCAGTCGGCCTGCCTGCCGGCGGGCGATAACGTGGTCGAGCAACTGCACTGGGGCGGTGGTACGCCGACCTTTCTTTCGCACGCCGAGATGCGCGACCTGATGGCCGCGACGCGGCGTCACTTCACACTGCGCGAGGATGGCGAGTATTCGATCGAGGTCGATCCGCGCAAGGTCGATCGGGCGACGGTTGAACTGCTTGCCGAACTGGGCTTCAACCGCATGAGCGTCGGCGTGCAGGACTTCGACCCCGATGTGCAGCAGGCCGTGAACCGCGTGCAGAGCGAGGCCGAAACGCGCGCAGTGATCGACGCGGCGCGCGCCACGGGCTTTGGCTCGATCTCGATCGACCTCATCTACGGCTTGCCGCGGCAGAGCGTCGCCGGCTTCGATCGCACCCTCGACCGGGTCCTTGAGGCGAGCCCCGACCGCCTGTCGATCTACAACTACGCGCACCTGCCGACACTGTTCAAACCGCAGCGGCGCATCCTCGACGCCGACCTGCCGTCGCCCGACACCCGCCTGCACATCCTTGATCTGGCGATCCGCCGCCTGACCGACGCCGGCTACGTGTTCATCGGCATGGATCACTTCGCCAAGCCCGATGACGAGCTGGCCGTGGCACAGCGCGCCGGGCGCCTGCACCGCAATTTCCAGGGCTACTCGACGCACGCCGACTGCGACATGCTGTCCTTCGGCATTTCCTCGATCAGCAAGGTCGGCACGGCGTATTGGCAGAACGCCAAGACGCTCGATGAGTACTACGCCGCGCTCGACGCGGGCGAACTGCCGGTGCTGCGCGGCATCGAGCTGACCCCGGACGACCAGCTACGCCGGGCGGTGATCCAGCAGCTGATGTGCCACTTTGAACTCTCGCTCGACGCGCTCGATGCGGCCTACGGCATCGATTCGGCGCAATACTTCGCCACCGAACTGGCCGATCTGCGCGAGATGGCCGATGCCGGCCTCGTGCGCCTCGAGCCGCGTCGTCTCGTCGTGCTCTCCCCGGGGCGGATGCTGGTGCGCGCCATCTCGATGGTGTTCGACGCCTGGCTGAGAAAGGGACGACAGGACGCGGGCCGGCAAGGCGGGCGCTATTCGAAAGTGATCTAGCGCCATGTCCGAAATCGGTCCTTGGGCGCTCTTCCTCGTCGGTCTGCTCGGCGGGACGCACTGCATCGGCATGTGCGGCGGCATCGTCGGCGCGCTCAGCCTGGGCGGCGCGCCGCGCCTGTCGCTGCACCTCGCCTACAACGCGGGCCGCATCGTCAGTTATGTCGTCGCCGGGGCGCTCGCCGGGGCCTTCGGACAGGCCGGTCTGGCGCTCGGGGCGGCCGATGCCGGCACCGCGTGGTCGGCGCGTCTGGTGCTCTTCCTGCTCGCCAACCTGATGCTTGTCGCGCTGGGCTTGTACCTGATGGGCGCCACGCCCGTACTGACGGCGCTGGAGCGCCTCGGGCAGGGCGTCTGGCGGCGCGTGCAGCCCTTCGGTCAGCGCTTCCTGCCGGCCACCCGGGTCGGGCAGGCCTTTCCGCTCGGGCTGGTGTGGGGCTGGTTGCCTTGCGGCCTCGTCTATGGCGCGCTGTTCTCGGCCCTGGGCAGCGGTTCGGCGGCGCAAGGCGCGGGCCTGATGCTGGCCTTCGGCCTCGGCACGCTGCCCAACCTGCTTGCCGCCGGCCTGCTTGCCGCGCGCCTGCGCGCCTGGACGCATCGCCCGTGGGTTCGCCGCCTGGCGGGCGGGATCGTCCTGGCCTTTGGCGCTTGGGGCGTGCTGGCCGTCCTGCGGCAGTGGGCGTGAGCGGGATAAAGCGTCGCATGAGCGCGAACCTGTTGCTGTGGATGGACTCGAAACATGAACGCATCCAGAACTTTTCCGGAACCCCATGCGCATGAACCTGCACGCTGAACCTCCGCCCGCCCCAACGCGGCACCTCGACCTGCCGGTCGCCGGCATGCATTGCGCTTCCTGTGCGGCCCGCCTGGAGAAGGTGCTGGGCCGGCTGGCAGGCGTCGAGGCGAGCGTCAATCTGGCGAGCGAGCGGGCACGGGTGACGTTGAACGATCCAGCGACGGCGCCCGCGCACGTGGTCGAGGCGATCGTCGGCGCGGGCTTTTCAGTGCCGGAGCAGGCCGTCGATCTGGCGATCGAGGGCATGTCCTGCGCCGCCTGCGCGGCGCGCATCGAGAAGACGCTGAACGCCATTCCCGGCCTGCAGGCCGAAGTTAACTTCGGCAGCGAACGGGCGCGCGTGCGCTACGTTCCCGGCCTTGCCGACCCCACGCGCGCGGTGGCCGCGATCGAGGCGGCGGGATTTGGTGCCCGTCTGGCCGAGGACCTGTCGCTGGCCGAGGCGCGCGCCCGTCGTGCGGCCGCGTTTCGCGCCGACCTGCGCCGTTTCGCGGTGGCGGCGGCGCTGACCCTGCCGCTGCTGGCGCAGATGCTGACCATGTTCAGTGCCGCTCACGCTGAGCTGCCGCGCGGCGTGCAGCTGGCTTTGGCGACGCCGGTCCAGTTCTGGATCGGGGCGCGCTTCTACCGCGGCGGCTGGGCGGCGCTGGCCGGCGGCGGGGCGAACATGGACGTGCTGGTCGCGCTCGGGACGAGTGCGGCGTATTTCTTCAGCCTGGCGGTGACCTTGTTGGGGTTGCACGAACTGCCCGTCTATTTCGAGGCTTCGGCGACCATCATCACCTTGGTCTTGCTCGGCAAGCTGCTCGAAGCGCGCGCCAAGGCGCGCACCGGCGAAGCGATCGAGGCGCTGGTGCGCCTGCAGCCGAAGACGGCGCGCATCGAGCGCGACGGCCAGCTGCTCGAGATCGACGCCGGCCTCCTGGTGCCTGGCGACGAGTTCATCGTCCGGCCCGGTGAGCGGGTGCCGGTCGACGGCGAGGTGCTTGACGGCGATTCGAGCGTGAATGAGGCGATGCTGACCGGCGAGAGCATGCCGGTGGGCAAGCGCGCCGGCGCGCGGGTCTATGCCGCGACCCAGAACGGCCAGGGCATGCTGCGCTGCCGTGCGACCGGTGTGGGGGCGCAAACCCTGCTCGCCGGAATCATCCGCCTGGTGGGCGAAGCGCAAGGGTCCAAGGCGCCGGTGCAACGGCTCGCTGACCGCATCTCGGCGGTGTTCGTGCCGGCGGTGTGTGCCATCGCCGCACTGACTTTCGTCGCCGGCTGGTACTTCGGCGGCAACTTCGACCATGCCCTGATCAATGCCGTGGCTGTGCTGGTGATCGCCTGTCCCTGCGCGCTCGGGCTGGCAACGCCGACCGCGATCATGGTCGGCAGCGGCCTCGGGGCGCACGCCGGCATCCTGATCCGTAACGCCGAGGCGCTCGAACGCGCCGAACGGCTCTCGGTACTGGCGATCGACAAAACCGGAACGCTGACCCGCGGCGAACCTTTTGTCACCGACATCCTGCCTCTTTCAACCCTCTCCGGCGACCGTCACGCCGCGCTGCGCCTGGCGGCGGCACTCGAACAAGGCTCGGAACATCCGCTGGCGCTGGCGCTGCTGCGTGCCGCGCGCGAGAGCGGCGTGGCCTTGCCGCCGGTCGATGCCTTTGTCGCCCATCCCGGGAAAGGCATTGAGGGGCGCGTCGACGGGCGTTCCCTGTGGTTGGGCGCGCCCGAATGGCAAGGGGATTGGGAGCGCGGTGCAGGCGCAGGGGGTGAGGGCAGCGATTTCGTGGCCGCGCAAGAAGCGCTCAAAACCTGGCAGGCGGACGGCAAGACGGTCGTCGCGCTGGGGGAGGCCGAAGTGCCGCTGGCCTTGCTGGCCATTGCCGATCCGCTGCGCAACACCTCGCGTGCCGCAGTCGCGCGCCTCAAGGCGATGGGGCTGCGGGTGGTGATGCTGACCGGCGACAATCCGCAAACCGCGGCCGCGATCGCGCACGAGGCCGGGATCGACGCAGACGAAGTCCATGCCGGCATCCTGCCGGCCGGCAAATCCGCGGTCGTCGAGGCCTTGCGTGCCGACGGTCTGGTCGTCGGGATGGTCGGCGACGGCGTCAATGACGCGCCGGCCCTTGCGGCGGCCGACATCGGCTTGGCGATGGGCGCCGGCACCGATGCCGCGATCGCGGCGGCCGACATCACCCTGGTGCGTGCCGACCCCAACGCCGTGGCCGATGCCATCCTCCTGTCGCGGGCAACGGTGCGCAAGATTCGGCAGAATCTTTTCTTCGCCTTTATTTATAATGTCATCGGAATTCCGCTGGCGGCCTTCGGTTGGCTCAATCCGGTGGTGGCCGGCGCCGCGATGGCGATGAGCTCGGTGTCGGTGGTCTCGAATTCTCTGCTCCTGCGTCGCTGGCGTCCGGGGCAGAACGCCGACTAAGACGCGCGGCGGGATACAAAAACAAGAAAGCACTGGAGGGGGAGTGGCGTTGGAAGAAGCGATGCCTTCCCGGCGAAAAGCCGGCGAAGGCGATGGAGATTTGCTCGCGGCCCTGCTTGAGGTGTCCGGCGAGCACATCGCGTTTGTCATCGATTGCCGGCGCGGCGGGTTCGACTTTGCCAGCCCGCGTTTGTCCGAACTGCATCAGACCACGCCCGAGCGGCTGACCGCGCAAGGCCTGCGCGTGGTGCTCGACGAACGTCTCGACCGCGGCAGCGCCCGCCACCTGCGTCGTCACATCCTGACGTTGTGCCGCCGCCATCCCGGCGCGTCCCGGCGGACGACGGTCGATTATCCGCTGCGCCGGAAAGGCGGCGACGACCTGTGGTTCGAGTGCGCCCTGCAAGTCGAGGCCGATGCCGCCGGCCGTCCCGCCCGCATCGTCGGGTGGGCGTTAGACGTCACCGCCCGGCTGCGCGGCGAAGTCGCGCTGCGCGAGCGCGAAGGCATGTACCGGGCGACGATGGACGCCCTGCAGGTCGGTGTTTTTGTCCTCCAGGACGAAGTGATCCGCAACGCCAATCGAACCTTCCATACCCTGTTCGGCGAGCTTGACGCCTCCGCCGCCTTGGTACGCGGCGGCCTCGATCTGGTCGTCCCCGAGCAGCGTGATTTCTTTGCCGAAAAGCTGCGCGCGTGCGCGCAGGGCGAGCACGTCGGGGCTTACGAGTTGGAAGGCCTGCGGTGCGATGGCTCGCGTTTCCCGTTGCAGATGCACGCCGAACGCAGTGTGTTCGAAGGGCGGCCGGCGGTCGTTTGCACGGCGATCGACATGACCCGCGAAAGACGGACCGAACACGCGCTCAAGGCGGCCGTGCGCCGTTACGAGTCGCTCTTCGAGGGCGCGCCCGACGCCATTCTGGTGGTCGATGGCCGCAGCGGTCGGGTGGTGGCCGCCAACCTTGCGGCACAGCAGCTTTTCGCCTGCGCCGGAGAAGCCTTGCGCGGCGCCGATCTGTGCCAACTGTGTCCGCAGCTGCATGTGCAGGCGATGGCGGTGCTCGGCGCCGAAGGCGAGGGCGCGGAAGTGCGCGCTTTCGAAGCCGAAGTGGTGGCATCGACCGGAGAGACCGTGCCTGTCGAAGTCCGGGCCTGCCCGATCGAGACCGGCTTCGTCGACGTGCATGTGCAGCTCATCCTGCGCGACATCCGCCAGCGCCGGGCCGACGAGCTGGCGCTCAAGCGCGACGCCTGCGTCTTCGAGGCCAGCCAGGAGGCGATCATTCTGACCGACGCGGCGCAGCGCATCGTGACCACCAACGGCGCTTTCCTGGCGATGACCGGTTACGCCGCCGACGAGGTGGTCGGGCGCCGGCCGGAGGTCTTGCGTTCGGGGCGGCATACGCGCGAGTTCTACCAGAACATGTGGCGCGAGCTCGAGGCGAGCGGTCGCTGGCAGGGTGAAGTCTGGAACCGGCGTCGCGATGGCGAGATTTTCCCCGTCTGGCTGCGGATCAGCGTGCATCGTGATGAGAGCGGCCGGGTCTGCAACTATGTCGGGGTGTCTACCGACATTTCCGAGCGTCTGGCGAGCCAGGAGTCGATCCGCCGCTTGGCTTTCTACGATTCGCTGACCGGCTTGCCCAACCGGCGACTTCTGCACGACCGTCTGGGCCAGTTGATCGTCGCGGCGGAGCGCGAGCAGACGCAGGTGGCGCTGCTCTTCATCGACCTCGACCACTTCAAGAAGGTCAATGACACGCTCGGTCATTCGATCGGCGACCGCCTGCTGGTCGATGTGGCGCAACGCCTTCAGGGCTGCGTCCGCCGCATGGACACCGTGGCGCGCCTGGGGGGGGACGAGTTCGTCGTCCTGCTCGCCGACACCACGCGCGAGGGCGCCGGCGAGGTGGCGCGCAAGGTCCTCGACGTGCTTGCCCAGTCGTGTTGGCTTGGTGAACACGAGCTCGGCGTGACGCCGTCGCTCGGGATCAGCCTCTACCCGCAGGACGGAAACGACGGCGAGACCCTGCTCAAGCACGCCGACGCCGCGATGTACCGCGCCAAGGACAAGGGGCGAAACGCGTTCGAGTTCTACACCAGCGACATCAACCGGGGCGCGCTCGAGAACTTCCTGCTCGAGAACGATCTTCGCCAGGCAATCAAGCTGCGCCAGTTCGTCCTGCATTACCAGCCGAAGCTGTGCCTGGAAAGCGGCGCCATCGTCGGTGCCGAGGCGCTGATCCGCTGGCAACATCCGCGGCTCGGCCTGCTCGCCCCCGGACGCTTCATTCCGCTGGCCGAAAACTGCGGCCTGATCGAATCGGTCGGCGATTGGGTCTTGCACGAAGCCTGCCGGCAAAGCCGTGCCTGGCTGGACTCCGGGCTGCCTGCGGTGCGCGTGGCGGTCAATATCTCTTCGGTCCAGTTCCGCAGCGGGCGCCTCGACCGGCACATCCGTGACATCCTCGAAGCGACCGGGGTGGCGCCGGAAAATCTCGAGCTCGAACTGACCGAAGGCGTGGTGATGAGTGAGGCGGCTGGCGCCGTCGAGGCCCTGGAACGGCTGTCGACGATGGGCATCCAGATCGCCATCGACGATTTCGGCACCGGCTATTCGAGCCTTTCCTACCTCAAGCGCTTCCCGATCGATCGGCTCAAGATCGACAAGTCCTTCGTGCGTGATATCGCCCACGACCGCGACGACCGGGCGATCGCCAAGGCGGTGATCCGGCTCGGCCACAGCCTCAAGATGCGCGTCGTCGCCGAGGGGGTGGAGGCGCCCGAGCAGCTCGAAGCCTTGCGCCGGCACGGTTGCGACGAGATCCAGGGATTTCATTTCAGCCGGCCGCTGCCGCCGGCCGATTTTGCCTCCCTGCTGTGGCAGCAACGCGAGCAGAGTGAGCACCCGAGCTTCGTTCAATGAAGAATGATGTTGATGACATGTTCCGGGCGGGCGCGGACGGCTATCGGAAAAGCGGGTTTCGACGTAGGATGGCTCTACTTTTTTTCCCGCGGATCGAGTCGTTCGCGGGGCTTGCGCGAGGCTTGCGGCGCGTGCCGTAAACCAGGATGGACTTCTCGATCATGAAAACGAAAATGAGCAATTCCGAATCGGCCACGGGCGCTTCGCCGGCCAAGACAAACGCCGCCAGCGCGGCCACGCCGCGCCTGACTCAGCTCTCGCACGGCGGCGGTTGCGGCTGCAAAATCGCGCCCGGCGTGCTTGAACAGATTCTGGCCAAGACCGCGCCGCAGCTGGTTCCGCCGCAACTGCTGGTGGGCATCGAAACCAGCGACGATGCGGCCGTCTACCAGCTCAACGACAGCCAGGCCATCGTCGCCACCACCGATTTCTTCATGCCCATCGTCGACGATCCCTACGACTTCGGGCGCATCGCGGCGACCAATGCGATCTCCGACATCTATGCCATGGGCGGAACGCCGCTGTTTGCGCTGGCCATCGTCGGCATGCCGGTGAACACGCTGCCGATGGAGACGATCCGGCGCATTCTCGAGGGCGGCGAGTCGGTGTGTGCGGCAGCCGGCATTCCGATCGCCGGCGGGCACACGATCGATTCGGTCGAGCCGATTTACGGGTTGGTTGCCATCGGCCTTGTACACCCGCGCAACCTGCGCCGCAACGGCGGCGCGAAGCCGGGCGACGCGCTGATCCTGGGCAAGGGGCTGGGCGTCGGGCTCTACAGCGCGGCCTACAAGAAAGGCCAGCTCTCGGCGCATGATTACGCGACGATGATCGCTTCGACGACGCAGCTCAACACCCCGGGCTCGACGCTCGGCTGTCTGGCCGGCGTGCATGCGATGACCGACGTTACCGGTTTCGGCCTGCTCGGCCACCTGCTTGAGGTGTGCAAGGCGTCCGACGTCGCTGCGCAGCTCGATTATGCGGCGCTTCCCATCCTGCCGAATGCGCTCGATTACGCGGCACGCGGCTGTGTCACCGGGGCCTCCGCTCGCAACTGGGCGGCCTATGGTAAATCCGTGCAGCTCGATCCCGAACGCTTCGGCGACGCCGAACGGGCGTTGCTCACCGATCCGCAGACCAGCGGCGGCCTGCTCGTCGCCTGTGCACCCGAAGTCGTCACCGAGGTGCTCTCGCTCTTCCTGCAGCAAGGGTTCGAACGCGCAGCGGTGATCGGCGAGGTGGTCAAG
Organism: Propionivibrio sp.; assembly: GCF_041441355.1. Classification (GTDB taxonomy): domain Bacteria; phylum Pseudomonadota; class Gammaproteobacteria; order Burkholderiales; family Rhodocyclaceae; genus Propionivibrio. Next base: position 69,974 of record NZ_JASDTF010000039.1, on the reverse strand, counting down.
GGGCGGCCGAAGATCAAGTTCGCCAAAGCGGGGGCGAAGAAAGCACGCCGGGCTTAAATTCCCGACACGGCGGGCGCAAGGCTCAGGCGTCGAGCTGCAGGCGTCGGTCCTCGGTGAGCAGGCGGAGGAATTCGGCGGTCGCCAACGGGGGACTGTAGAGGTAGCCCTGCAATTGGTCGCAGCCGAGCTGGCGCAGGTAATTCATCTGTTCGCGCGTCTCGACGCCCTCGGCGACGATCTCCTGACGCAGTTGCTTGCCCATGGTGACGATGGCCTGGGCGATGGCACAGTCGTTCTCGTCCTGCGGCACGCCGATGACGAAGGAACGGTCGATCTTGAGCGTACTGATCGGGAACTTCTTGAGGTAGGCGAGGCTGGAATAGCCGGTCCCGAAGTCGTCGAGCGCCAGGCCGAACCCCTGCGCGGCGAGACGGTTCATGATTTCGATCACTTTTTCCGGGTCCTGCATGAGCATGTTCTCGGTGATCTCGAGGCGCAGCAGCTCGACCGGAACGGCGTGGCGGGCGATCAATCCGGCCAGGCGTTCGGGAAGCTGCGGGTCGAACTGGCGCGGCGAAAGGTTGACGGCGATGGGGACGAGCTTGATGCCCTGGTCGAGCCAGTCGCGAATCTGCCGGCAGGCTTCTTCGAGAATCCAGTGGCCGACGTCCAGGATCAGACCGGTTTCCTCGGCCAGAGCGATGAACTTGCTCGGCGGGACCATGCCGCGCGTCGGGTGCGACCAACGCACCAGCGCTTCGGCGCCGACCATGCGGCCGCTGCGCAAGCTGGCCTTGGGCTGGAAGTGGAGGACGAGCTGTCGCTGGCCGAGCGCCTGGCGCAGCTCGCCTTCGAGTTGCCATTGCTCCTTGGCGCGCCGGTTCATTTCCGGGCTGTAGAAGAGGTAGCCCGAGTCGCGGTTCTTCTGCGCCCGCTTCATCGCTACGTCGGCGTTGCGATGCAGGGTGGTGACGTCGTGCCCGTCTTCCGGGTAGACGGAGATGCCGACCGCGGCATCGATGTGCAGGGCGTGCGAATCGATCACGAAGGGTGAGGTGAGCGAGGCCAGGAGTTTTTCGGCAACCAGGCCGCCGTGCTCGCGTTTCTGGATGTGCACCAGGGCGACGACGAATTCGTCGCCACCGATGCGCGCCAGGATGTCCTCTTCGCGCAGTGTGGTGCGAAGACGCTGTCCGACCTGGCGCAGCAACTCGTCGCCCACCTCGTGTCCGAGGGTGTCGTTGACCGAGGCGAAGCGGTTGAGGTCGATGACCAGCAGGGCGCCGTATTCCTGTTCGCGTCGTGCGCTCGACAGCGCTTGGGCGAACAGTTGCCCGAACAGCGAACGGTTGGGCAGGCCGGTCAGGCTGTCGTAGTTGACCAGGTGCTTCATGCGTTCTTCGGTGGCGCGCAGCACGCTGATGTCGGAGAAAATGACGAAGGCGTGGCTGACGGCATTGGCGTTGTCGCGCACCGTGCCGATCGAGACCGATTGGGGAAACAGTTCGCCGTTCTTGCGCTTGCCGACAATCTCGCCGTGCCAGGCACAGCCTGCATGGATGGCTTGGTGGAGCAGTTCGTGCAGGTTGTTGCCGTGCATGCCCGAGAGCAGCAGCGCGCAAGACTGGCCGACGACTTCGCCGGACGTGAAACCGGTGATGCGCGAGAAGGCGGCGTTGACCGAGACGATCTGTTCATGCCGGTCGATAATCAGGATGCCTTCGTCGCTGTCGTCGATGATGCTCGAATGCAGGCGACGCCGTTCTTCGGGCGAGAGATTGTCGGCAACCTGCGAAAATCGGGCGTACAGGCCGATAGACTCGCCCTGGTCGTTGTACTGGTGGGTAAGGGCCAGCTTGGCGCGGAACACTTCCCCCGATTTCTTGCGCCGCTTGACCTCGATCAACGGGCTGCCGTGGTCGAGGAAAAGTTCATGGATCCCGGCATCGCCGTCTTCGTCGGCATAAAGGAAAAGGATGTGCTGGCCGATCGCTTCTTCGGGACTGTAGCCGAACAGGCGCTGGGCGCCGCGGTTCCAGGCCGTGACGTAGCCTGCGCTGTCCATTCCGATGACCGGCGCTTGTAAGCCGTCCGGACCGTGGTCGTCGGTCGCGTCAGAGTCCGGCTCCGGCGTCGTCGCGAGGGCGTGGGCGATGTTCAGTTGCTGGCGCAATTCGAGGAGCAGGCGCAACTGTTCCTCGCCTTGCGCTTCCTGCGCACGCTTGCAGAGCGTGAGGCAGTGCTGGCGGGTGAACTCATCCATGCCGTTTTTCCTGCGCGTCATGAACCACGCACGCCATCCAGGCGTGCGCTTCGAGTTGCGCCTGAGTGTAGGTCATGAGGTCGAGCCCGAGGGCATCCAGCTGCTGGCGCAAGGCCTCGGCCTTGTGTTGTTCGCCGAACTCGACGGCGTTGAGCATTCCGCCCAGGGCGCGCTCGCGGCGCAGGACGGCGCCGACCGTGGCCGGCGGCAGGCTCAGGCGTGCCAGCAGCGTCTCGAGCGGTTCGCCGAAGAGGGTGCCAAGCAGGGAAAACAGGCCGACCATGAAGGCCTGCTCCTGCACCGAGCGTTCGAGTCCGCTGGCCTGGGCAAGCAGTTCGACCGTTCGCGCGCGGACCGAGGCGAAGGCGAGCAGCATCGGCGCGCGTGGGTCGTCCCGGTTGGCCGCGAACAGCATGAGGTTGATCCAGCGCTTGAGTTGCTGGCGGCCGAGGATGAGGATGGCCTGGGCGAAGCTGGAGATGGGTCGCCCGACGCCAACACCGAGTGAATTGACGAGCCGAAGCAGGTGGTAGGCCAGAACCGGGTCCTGCCGGAAGACGGCTTCGATGTCGCAGGTGTCGGCGTCGCTGGTGACCAGGTGCAAGAGGCGCAGAGCCAGTGCGCGCGACGGCGGGTGTTGCCCCTTTGACACGGGCTGCGGAGCGAGGAACCAGCGTCCGCCGATCCATTCGGTGTTCTCGCGCAGCGGGGGCGGGCATGGCGCGTCGGCGAAGACGAGTTGCCTGGCACCGGGCGGTTCGCGGCAACCGGCGGCGAGCAAGGTCGCCTGCTGTTCGGGGGCAGGTGCGTCTTCCACGGGCAGGAAGCACGGCCAGCGGTGCGCCATTTCGGCGAGCGCCGATGTGAGCGGGGCTTCTTCGAGAAGCGCGTTTGGCATTCCTGGCGACGGGCGCAGCAGCAGCGCGGCCGGATTGAGTTGGCGATCCGCCAGGAGTTCGATAAAGAGCGGTGCATGGAGGGGCATCGCGTATCCTCGTGCGGCGATTGACGTCGAACGGTTGTGTTGATTTTGCGACGGGGCTGCCGGCCGCCTGTCGGCGGCGAGACTCTATGCAATATAGGAGAGGGCGGCGAATCTTGCCAACCCGGCTCAATCCGGGGGTAAGGCAAGCCTTGCCTTTGGCATGAAATCGATGCTGTCTTGAGTCTGCGCGAAGATCGGGTGGCGCGTCGGCTCAGAGCAGTTCGCGGTCGACGCTAAAACCGCGCAACGACGTCGTCCGGGCTTGCGCAAGCTGCAGGCGGCAGCGTTCGAACAGGGCGGCCGCCGTTTCTCCGGCGTATTCGACGATGCCGCCGCAAAGCGTCATGTGCTGGTCGAGATCGCTGAACGACTGGCTTTCGACGATCGCGCGCAGGCGCTCGAGTCCGGCGTGCGCCTCGCCGAGGCCGACGTTGGGCAGAACGACGTGAAATTCGCCCTCTCGATGATGAGTGACGATGTCGATTTCGCGCAGGGTGGCGACGAGGAGGCGGCCGACTCGGGCGAGGAGCGGAATGCCGCCGCTGACGCCAGTGCGCAGGGCGAGGCGTTCGAAGTCGTCGATTTCGATGGCGGCGACGGAGAAGGTCGTGCCGTAGCGGCGGTGGCGCTGGATTTCGTTTTCGAGGCGGGTGGCGAAATGCAGGTGCGGGCAGGCACAGGTGAGCGGATCGACCGCCAGCAGGGGGTCGAGGTCGCCTTCGTCGCTTTCGCGCAGGGCGACGATCAGTTGCCCTGCGAAACGGACGACGTGGCAAAGCATGAGCCGGCGACGCGCATTTTCATCGGAGAAACAGAGTTGCAGGGGCTGCGTCTCGTCGGCCGCGGTTTCCCAGGTGCGAACGTCGGTGTAATCGACGGCCTGATTGTCCTGCGGTCGCGAAAACGAGCCGTGGGTGCAGAGTTTGGCTGCGCGGCGATTGCATTCCGGTTGCGGGACATCCGGGGAGAAGACGAAAAGAGCGATGCCGATGCGATCGAGCAAGGCGCCGTAAGCGTCGAAGTCGAAACGGTCAGCCTTGAAATCGCCGTTGCCGTTGGATTTTGTACCGTGCATGCCAGCCTCTCGAGAACGGGTGTTGCGGAAGCTGAATCAAGGACCGGCACCTGCCGAGATGCGCCGGTCCTCCTTCTTTCTATACGGCGGAAAGCGCCTGGTCGAGATCGGCGATGAGGTCGTCGATGTGTTCGATACCGATCGACAGACGGATCATGTCTTCGGAGACGCCAGCTTTGGCCAGTTCCGCCGGGGAGAGTTGGCGGTGCGTGGTCGAGGCGGGGTGGCAGGCGAGCGACTTCGCGTCGCCGATGTTGACCAGGCGGGTGAACAACTGGAGCGCGTCCTGGAAGCGGCCGCCGGCTTCGAGTCCGCCCTTGACGCCGAAGGTGAGGATGCCCGAGGCCTTGCCACCCATGTATTTCTGCACCAGGGCGTGATCGGGGTGCTCGGGCAGACCAGCGTAATTGACCCAGGAAACCTTGGCGTGCGCCTGCAGGTGGCGGGCGATGGCCAGAGTGTTCTCGCAGATGCGATCCATGCGCAGGGCCAGCGTTTCCAGCCCTTGCAGGAAGAGAAAGACGTTGAACGGCGAGATTGCCGCGCCCATGTTGCGCAGCGGCACGACACGCGCCCGGCCGATGTACGCCGCCGAGCCGAGAGCCTCGGTGTAGACGACGCCGTGGTAGGACACGTCGGGTTCATTGAGGCGCTTGAAGCGGGTCTTGTGCTCAGCCCAAGGGAATTTTCCGCTGTCGACGATGATGCCGCCGATCGAGTTGCCGTGGCCGCCGATGTACTTGGTCAGGGCATGCACGACGATGTCGGCACCGTGTTCGAAGGGGCGACAGAGGTAGGGCGAGGGGACGGTGTTGTCGACGATCAGCGGTACCCCGTGCTGGTGTGCGATCTCGGCCAGCTTTTCGAAGTCGGTGACGTTGCCGAGCGGGTTGCCGACCGATTCGCAGAAGACGGCCTTGGTCTTCTCGTCGATCAGGGCGGCGAAACTGGCCGGGTCGCGGTAATCGGCAAAGCGCACGTTGATGCCGTATTGCGGCAGGGTGTGGGCAAACAGGTTGTAGGTGCCGCCGTAGAGCGTCGAGGCCGAGACGATGTTGTCGCCGGCCTCGGCGATGGTGAGGATGGCGTTGGTGATTGCGGCCATGCCGGAGGCCAGCGCCAGCGCGCCGACGCCGCCCTCGATCGCCGCGATGCGCTTCTCGAGCACATCTTGGGTCGGGTTCATGATCCGGGTGTAGATGTTGCCCGCGACCTTGAGGTCGAAGAGGTCGGCGCCGTGCTGGGTGTTGTCGAAGGAGTACGAGGTCGTCTGGTAAATCGGTACGGCGACGGCCTTGGTGGTTGCTTCCGGGCTGTAGCCGGCGTGCAGGGCGAGGGTTTCGAGTTTCATGCGGAGTCTCCCGGGGCGGGGTGCGTGCCAACAAAAATGCGATGGTAACACCTGGCCGGCAACCCGCAAGAACCCTCGGTCATATGCCAATTAAAAAAGAAAACGCCCCGCGCGAGCGGGGCGTTGCGGACGCGGATTGTGCGGTTGCGCGGTCAGGCGGCCAGACGCTCCGCGATCGAGCCCGTCTGGCGCTGGTTCTGCAGGTCGATCAGGGTATTGGCTTCAGCGCGCACGAAATCCATGAAGGTTCGCGCGACGGCGGAAATCTGCTTACCCACCGGGTAGACGATGTGCCAGCTGAGTTCAAGCGGGAAGCCCTGGACGTCAAGGATGCTCAGTTCGGACTCGTCGGCCTCGTGTCCGAGCGTGCGGCGTGACAGCAAGGCGACGCCCAGTCCGGCCATGATCGCTTCCTTGATCGATTCATTGGCGGACAACTCCATGCGAATCTTGGGAGCGAGGCCGGCGCGGGCGAAGAGGTCGTTAATCACCATGCGCGATCCCGAACCCTGTTCGCGCATCAGGAAGGGCTCTTCGGCGATGCGGGCGAACGGGATGTTCTTTTCCTTGGCCAGCGGATGGTCGGCGTGGGCGAAGAACACCATGGGGTTGGGCAGGATGGGCTGACGGACGAGGTTTTGATCCGTGGGCGGGTGGGCAAAGATGTAGAGGTCGTCGAGATTGGCCGCCAGGCGGTCAAGCATGCCGCGCCGGTTGCAGACTTCGAGCGAGACTTCGATGCCCTTGTGGCGCTGCACGAAGGCCGCGAGCAGGTGAGGCGCGAAATACTTGCCAGTGGTTCCGACGCACAGGCGCAGGCGACCGGTGTTCAGTCCGCGCAGATCCTCGAGGCTGTTTTCCATGTCCTCGACCGTGCGGAAAATCGTCAGGCAGGCTTCGTAGAGAAGGTGGCCGGCTTCTGTGCGGTGAATGCGTTTGCCGATCTGTTCGAAAAGCGGGAGGCCGATGGTTTCGCTGAGCTTGCGAATTTGAGTCGAAACGGTCGGTTGCGCCATGTGCAGTTCTTCGGCGGCGCGGGTGAAACTTCCGAGGCGGGCGCAGGCCTCAAAGACGGCGAGTTGCGGGAGTGAGCCGTGCTTGAGGTAGCGCTGGACGCGGTTCAAAGGCATACCAAGTTTCTCCAAAAGAGTCCGTCTGCTCCGCCCGGAAAATCCTGGCGGATCTGGCTTCCGTTACGCGCCGCGTACGGCGCGCATCCCCGGGTAGCAGGCCTTAAACGTTAGGCCGAATACTGGGGCAAAGGTCTTGCCAGCACATTTGTGTGCCAACGCGTCCGGAGCGATGCTCGTCATGACGACCGCGTTGCAACAGACTGCTCTGTCGAGGCTACTCCCCTTTGGAGGGCTGCCGGTCGTAACCGGCAAAGCGTCCGCTGAAGAGGATTGCACACTTTTGGTGGCGATCATTTAAACGAACACGTCAATCATATCAGGAAAAGTTCCATTCGAAAACATAATGGATTGGTCGAGGATTTGTCGTTTACGCTGGGTGCAACGATAAAAATCATGCCGAGATTCAATTTTCGTTTGTCGGGATGATTGTTCATACTCGAATGGGATTTGTACTATTGGTGGATTGCATATGGATTTTTTGAGTACAGATTTCCTGTCTGCTCTGTTTGCGATCATCGTGATCGACCTGATGCTTGCCGGGGATAACGCCATTGTGATTGCCTTGGCCGCACGCAACGTGCCCAAGCATCTGCAACGGCGGGCGATTCTCTGGGGGATGGCCGGGGCAATCGCGGTGCGTATCGCGATGACCCTGATCGTCGTCTGGCTGCTTAAAGTGCCCGGACTGCTTGGCGTGGGCGGAGCCTTGCTCATTTGGATTGCCTATAAACTTTTGCTGCCCGAGGAGCCCGGGCACGGTCATGCTCAGGTCGATGCCGCGAGCAGTTTCTGGGGGGCGATGCGGACCATCGTCGTCGCCGACGCCATCATGGGGCTCGACAATGTCCTCGCAGTCGCCGGTGCGGCGCACGGAAGCGCTTTGTTGGTGGTGATCGGACTGTTGATCAGCGTTCCGATCGTCATCTGGGGGAGCGGGCTGATCCTGCGTTACGTCGAGCGTTACCCCGCCATCATTTATTTTGGTGCGGCAGTGCTGGCCTGGACCGCAGCCAAAATGATCGTCAGCGAGCCCCTGATTTCGGCAGCGGTCCACCGCCACGCGCTGATCGTGCCGCTGATCTATGGGGTGATCGTCGTTGGCGTCCTGCTGGCCGGCTTCTGGAAGAATCATCTGCATCTTGAGGCGAGAATCAGCGCCCGTCTCGCCGAGTTCTCGAGCCTGTGCCGGACGAAGGGCGGGGTGGCAGATAAGGAGCGGCAAGCCGTGCTGGTGCCGGTCGACGGTTCGCCCAGTTCGCTCCAGGCCGTGCGCCGAATCGTGCGCGACTATCCGAACGAAGGGCCGCTCGATCTTCATCTGCTGACTGTCAGGCCGATCATGTCGCAGTACATGACGCGTTTCGTCAGTCCGCAGGCGCTTGAAAGCTGGCATCGGGAGCAGGCCAGGAAAGCCTTGCGCGCAAGCCGTTCCTTGCTGACGCAGCACGGCATTGCCTTTGTCGAGCATGTCGAGCACGGGCCGAGCGCCGAGGTGATCGTTGCGACGGCGAAACGACTCAAGTGCGACCTGATCGTAATGGGGACGGCGCGGAAGAATTCACTGACCCGCATGCTCGAGTCTTCGGTGACCAACGAAGTGCTTGAACAGACGTCAGTTCCGGTCGAGGTCGTCGTCGGCCGTACCTTGCCCCGTCTCGAGCAACTGGGCTTGTCGGCCGGTGCGCTCGCCCTGCTGGCCGTTGTGGCGACGATCGTCTACGACCTGTTTGTCTAGCGCCAGCCTGTCCTCTCGCCGACACTACGGATGAAAAAAACCGCGCCGTCTGGACGGCGCGGTTTTTCTTTGGCGCTTCGTTATCTTGGCGCCGCAGGCTGCAAACTTACTCCGGACGCATCTGCGGGAAGAGAATGACGTCGCGGATGTTGGCCGAATCGGTGAGCAACATGACCAAGCGGTCGATGCCGATGCCGCAACCGCCGGTCGGCGGCAGGCCATATTCGAGAGCGCGGATGAAGTCGGCATCGTAGTACATCGCCTCTTCGTCACCAGCATCCTTGGCCTTGGCCTGGGCCATGAAGCGTTCGGCCTGGACTTCCGGGTCGTTGAGCTCGGAGAAGCCGTTGGCGATCTCACGGCCGACGATGAACAGTTCAAAGCGCTCGGTGATTTCCGGGTCGTGGTTGCTGCTGCGGGCGAGCGGGCTGATTTCTGCCGGATAGTCGACGATGAAGGTCGGGTCCCACAGATCGGCTTCGGCGGTTTCCTCGAACATCAGGAGCTGCAAGGTGCCGAGGCCCATGCCGGGCTTGAGTTCGACGTGCATCGACTTGAGCTTCTGGCGCAGCCAGTCGGCGTCGTTCAGTTGCTCGCGGGTGTACTTCGGGTGGTACTTGATGATCGCTTCGACCATCGTCAGACGGTCGAAGGGTTTGGAGAGGTCGAGCGCGCGGCCCTGGTACTCGAAGACCTCGGTGCCCAGCGCTTCGCGCGCCGCCTGGCGCAGCAAGCCTTCGGTGAAGTCCATCAGCTTGTGGTATTCCGAGTAGGCCTCGTAGAACTCCATCATCGTGAACTCGGGGTTGTGGCGCGGGCTCATCCCCTCGTTGCGGAAGTTGCGGTTCATCTCGAAGACCTTCTCGAAGCCGCCGACGACCAGCTTCTTGAGGTAGAGCTCGGGCGCGATGCGCAGGTAGAGCTCCATGTCGAGCGCGTTGTGATGCGTCTTGAACGGACGCGCCGAAGCGCCACCGGGGATCGGGTGCATCATCGGCGTTTCGACTTCCAGGAAGCCGTGGCTGCACATGTAGTTGCGGATCGACTGGATCATCCGGCTGCGCGCCATGAAAGTGAAGCGCGACTGCTCGTTCATGATCAGGTCGAGGTGGCGCATCCGGTATTTCTGTTCCTGGTCGGTCAGGCCGTGGAATTTTTCCGGCAGCGGGCGCAGCGACTTGGAGAGCAGTCGGATCTCATTGGCCTGAACGGTCAGTTCGCCCGTCTTGGTGCGGAAGATCGGGCCGACGACACCGACGATGTCGCCGATGTCCCAGCGCTTGAAGGCGGTATAGACGTCCTCACCGACCTTGTCCTTGGCGACGTAAACCTGGATACGGCCCGACATGTCGGAGATGGTGATGAAGGACGCTTTGCCCATCACGCGCTTGAGCATAACGCGGCCGGCGACCTTGACCTCAACCGGCGCAGCTTCGAGTTCCTCGCCGGTTTTTTCGGCGTAGGCCTCGGTGATCTTGGCGGCGTAGTTTTCGCGCGAGAAGTCGTTCGGGTAAGCGGTCCCGCTGGCGCGCCATTCGGCGAGCTTGGCGCGACGCTCGGCGATGATGTGGTTTTCGTCCTGTTCGACGGCCGGGGTGGGGGTAGTGTTTTCGGACATGGGTGTCTCGTTCGGTAAGGTGACAGGCGATCGTTTGGTTTTGGGGTCAGACGCCCTGTTTCAGGCTCGCTTCGATGAACTGGTCGAGATCGCCGTCGAGCACGCTCTGCGTGTTGCCGATTTCGACGTTGGTGCGCAAATCCTTGATGCGCGACTGGTCGAGTACGTAGGAACGAATCTGGTGGCCCCAGCCGATGTCGGTCTTGGCGTCCTCGAGTTTCTGTTGTTCGGCCTGACGTTTGCGCATCTCGGCTTCGTACAGCCGCGATTTGAGCATGGCCATGGCCTCGGCTCGGTTACGGTGCTGCGAGCGATCGTTCTGGCACTGCACGACGATGCCCGACGGGATGTGCGTGAGGCGCACCGCCGAGTCGGTCTTGTTGATGTGCTGACCACCGGCACCCGAGGCGCGGTAGGTGTCGACGCGCAGGTCGGCAGGGTTGACCTCGATCTCGAAGGAATCGTCGATTTCGGGATAGACGAAGATCGAGCAGAAGCTGGTGTGGCGGCGGGCGTTGGAGTCGAAGGGCGACTTGCGCACCAGACGGTGGATGCCGGTTTCGGAGCGCAGCATGCCGAAGCAATATTCGCCGGTGAGCTTGATCGTCGCGGTCTTGATGCCGGCGACGTCGCCTTCCGACTCTTCCAGCACTTCGACGCCGTAGCCCTTGCGCTCGCCGTATTTGACATACATGCGCAGCAGCATCGACGCCCAGTCCTGGGCTTCGGTGCCGCCGGCGCCGGCCTGGATGTCGATGAAGCAGTTGAGCGGGTCGGCCGGATTATTGAACATGCGGCGGAATTCGAGCCCCGAGACTTCCTTCTCGATGCCGTCGAGGTCGGCATTCACGGCATGCAGCGTATCGTCGTCGTTCTCTTCGCGTGCCATGGCGAACAGCTCGTCGGCATCCTTGAGCCCGTCAGCGACGCGGTCGAGCGTCAGAACGACGTTCTCCAGGGATTTCTTTTCCTTGGCGAGTTCTTGCGCGCGTTCGGCGTTGTCCCAGACGGACGGGTCTTCGAGTTCGCGCGAGACGGCTTTCAGCTGATCAGATTTCTGATCGTAGTCAAAGATACCTCCGAAGCTCGGCCCCGCGCTGGGCGAGGTCGGCAAGGCGGTTGGCGATGGCGTTGAGCTGTTCTGCTTCCATGTGTTTTCCGGCCTGAAGAGTCAAACAATCAATTATATATGCTTCCGGGGCGAGTCTTAAGCCGCCGCTTCGCCACCGAGAGCGAGCATGAGGTCGGCCACCAATTCGGCGAGTTCACCGGTCATCAGCGTGAAGTCGAGGTCGAAGCGTTCGGCCTCGTTCTCCGATTGTCCATCCGATTGTTCCTTGAGGATGTCGAGGAAAACGAGGCGCTTGATTTGCAGCTTGTCATTGAGCACGAAGGAAATCTTGTCGCGCCAGGTCAGCGCCAGGCGCGTGACCACCTTACCTTGGGCGATATGCTGACGAACCTCGTCGCCTTCCAGGGTGTGCTTGGCGTAACGCACCACGGCATTGTCAGGTGAGCGCAGCTCGAGATCCTGATCGATGGTAAATCCATGCGGTGCCTCTCCGGCCGCGACCCAGGCGGTCATCGCCGAGAGCGCGGAGACCTGCGTCGCCGGCAGACGGGCGCCGAAGCCATCGATGCTTTTGTGCAGATGCTCAAGAAGCTCGTCGGCCTTGGCGGGCGCGGCGGCATCGACGGCCAGCCAGCCGTTAACCGGGTCGATCCAGGCGAAGGTGCTGCGGCGCTGCACGAAGGCGCGCGGCATCAGTTCAACCTGCAGGGCCTCGCGCAGGTCGCGCATTTCCTTGCGTCCGACGCGCCGGCCTTCGGCTTCCTCGATTTGCTTGGCGCGGTCGTTGGCGAACTGTTTGACGACCGAAGCGGGAAGCAGGCGTTTTTCGACGCCAAGGGCCAGCAGCCATTGCCGATTGACGCTGTGCAGCAGGGCGCCAGTTTCGGTCGGTGCGACCCAGCCCAGGCTTTGCGGGTCACAGGCGCTGCATGGCGAGAGAACGAATCCGGTCAAGGCCGATTCAAAAGCGGCGCTGTCAGCGAGTGGTTTGTCCTTGGCCAGACGGTACAGTTGCAGATTCTTGAACCACATGCGCGTTCTTCCGAAAAAAGGCGAAATTATATCGGGCGCGGGCGGCGTACGCTTGGCCGAATTGGCCTTTTTGAGCCCATCCGTGGTTTCGTGGGCGCTGCGACGGTTGAATCAAGGGCGGCGAGTGGTTCATAATACGGCGCATGAATGATCCACAGACCATCGATCCGCGGCGCCGTATCCGCGAGTTGCTGTCCATCCCTGACCGGGATCGCACCGATGCGGAATGGGACGAGCTCAATGAGCTTGAGATCCGCACGGCGCCGGGCAACCGAACGAGCGGCCACCCCGACTATTACGGCCAGGCCGAGCGTACTCCCGGGAAGCGTCAGCCCCAAGGGCAGGCGGGCGGGGGTAAAAAGCTGCGCAAGGACAAGCATGTCCAGCCTCAACCCCAGGGACAGAAAGCCGCCGCTCCGCGGCCGCAGGAACCACGTCCCGAGGGTGGTGGCCACAATAACCGGCCCTCGAAGCGCCAGCATCGCCGCCATAAGCGGCAAGGTGGTCCGCAAGGAGGCGAGGGCGGCGGCGTGCCCGACGGTGGCGGGGCTCCGGCCGCGTCAGGCGGAGGCGAGGCCAGCGCCTGAGGACTTTACCGCTACGCCTTTCGCGTATCTTTGCAAACAAAGCCCGGTGATTCCGGGCTTTTTTTACGGCCGGCAGACGGTTGCAAGCGGCTGCAAGCAGCTTTCGTCGCGTTGCCGAATGCTGGGCCGAAGACCGATTTCGGCCCGTCGCGGCTCAAGACTCGCGTTTGATGTTCAGCGGACCGTAGCCCTGGCAGGTCGGCATCAGTTCGATGTGATTGACATTGACATGCGCCGGGAGGGTGGCGATCCAGTAAGCCGTGGCGGCGATGTCGGCGGCGGTGAGGGGCTGCGTTCCCGCATAGACCTTGGCCGCAGCGTCGTCGTCGCCGCGGAAGCGAACGTTGGAGAATTCCGTGCCCCCGCACAATCCCGGCGCCAGGTTGGTGGCGCGAACGCCGGTGCCGACCAGGTCGGCCCGCAGGTTGCGGGTGAATTGTTCGACGAAGGCCTTGGTCGCTCCGTAGACGTTGCCGCCGGGGTAAGGCGTTTCACCCGCGATCGAGCCGAGGTTGATGACGAGCCCGCGGTGGCGTTCGACCATTCCCGGCAAGACGGCGCGCGTGACCGCGACGAGGCCTTTGACATTGGTCGCGATCATCGTTTCCCACTCGTCGAGCGAGCATTGCCAGGCGGGCTCGGTCCCCAGGGCAAGGCCGGCGTTGTTGATCAGAACGTCGATTTCGCGCCACTCCGGCGGAAGCGCGGCGAGGGCGGCGGGAATGTCTTCGCTGCGCGTGACATCGAGCGTGATTGGCAACAGCCGTTCGCCGAGTTCGGCGTGCAGGCGGGCAAGGCGATCGCCGCGTCGGGCTGCCGCGATCACCCGGTGTCCGTTGCGGGCGAAGACCCGCGCGATTTCTTCACCGAAGCCGGCGCTGGCGCCGGTAACCAGAACGATCATCATGAACTCCAAGTGAGGTCAGAAAGAAGTGGAGGTGGCCGCTGGCGGGCAATCAATCAATCAATGCTCCGACGGTGCCGTCGGCGTCTTGAGCCAAAGGCACTGGCCTTTTGATTGCTTGTCAATGGCGCCGAGCATTTCAGCGTGCTGTGCACATTCCTCGTCGCTGGCCAGGACAATGCGCAGGCTACGATGCGCGAGCGGGGTTTGTTCGACGACACTCGCGGTCTCCGGTGCTGCACTGGGCGCGTCAAGCTCGATCATCAAGCTTTCCTGGCCGCGCGTCATCGCGACGTAGACTTCCGCCAGGATTTCGGCGTCGAGCAATGCGCCGTGGAGGACACGGTGCGAGTTGTCGATGCCGTAGCGGTCGCAAAGGGCGTTCAAGTTGTTCTTTTTGCCCGGAAACATCTCTTTGGCCATGCGCAAGGTGTCTTGCACGCCATGGCAGACCGTGCCGATCGGCGGCAGGTCGAGGCGGGCGAACTCGGCATTAAGGAAGCCGATGTCGAAGGGGGCGTTGTGGATGATCAACTCGGCATCGCGAACGAAATCAATGAACTCCTTGGCGATTTCGCGGAAGCGCGGTTTGTCCTCCAAGAACTCGCGGCTGATCCCGTGTACGGCCTGGGCGCCGGCGTCGATGTCGCGTTCCGGGTTGAGGTAATAGTGGAAGTGCCGGCGGGTCAAGCGGCGGTTGATCATCTCGACGCCGCCGATTTCGATGATGCGATGTCCGTACTTGTGCTCAAGCCCTGTGGTTTCGGTGTCGAGGAAAATTTGGCGCATGGTTCAGGCGCTCCGCGGAAGTTCGTCGATGCCGCGGTTGGCGAGGCGGTCGGCGCGCTCGTTGCCCGGGTTGCCGGCGTGACCCTTGACCCAGATCCAGCGGATGTCGTGGCGCTGGGCGAGTGCGTCGAGCACCTGCCAGAGGTCGGCGTTTTTCACGGGGTTTTTGTCCGAGGTTTTCCAGCCATTACGCTTCCAGCCGTGGATCCAGGCGCTGATCCCTTTCTGAACGTACTGCGAGTCGGTATGCACGCACAAGCGCGCCGGACGCTTGAGCGCTTCGAGCGCGCGAATGACTGCAGTCAGCTCCATGCGGTTGTTGGTGGTCGCAGCATCGCCGCCCCAGAGTTCCTTTTCCGCGCCGGGCGATTGCAACAACGCCCCCCAGCCACCAGGGCCGGGGTTGCCGCGGCAGGCGCCGTCGGCGTAAATGTGAACCTCCGCGTCGGAGTTCGGTGTTTCCCCGGAGGCGTCCCGGGAGCTTGCCAGTGTATTCAATTCAAACGCTTTCAGTTTCTTTCTGGGCTACCGTGCCCAGAGTGTTGGTGCGGACTTTCTTGCCTTGCCACCGCGGCATGACCAAGTGCATGCCGCGGACACGTTTGACGGCGCGCAACAGATAGACGCCGCCAGCAAAGCTCCACCAGCGGTCGCCGGCAGCTTCCATGAAATGCCAGCGCTTGAGCCACTGCTCCTGATCGCAGGGTGGGGCGTAGCAGCCGAAATTGCCACGATCGACTTCGAAGCTGAGCAATTTTAACCAGTCCTTGAGCCGAAGGACCGAGATGTAGTGCCCGTTGCCCGGAAAGTCCGTCGGGTGACGGCGCACGCGGCGCTGCATTCCCCAGAGCGAGAGGGGGTTGAAGCCGGTGACCACAAGCTGGCCATCGGGGATCAGGATGCGTTCCACTTCGCGCAAGATCTGATGCGGGTCGTCGTGAAATTCGAGCGCGTGCGGCATGATCACGAGATCGATGCTGTTGGCGGCGAAAGGCAGTTCGCGCAGGTCGCACAGGACGTCGACCTCCCCCCAGCTGCCGACGGTCTGACGCAGCGGGATGCGGTTGTGGGCCAGCAGATCGAACTGCGGCATACCCAACTGCAAGGCGTGGTAGCCGAAGAGATCGGCGACCACGGCCGCGACCTTCTCCTGCTCCCAGCTCATGACGTAGCGGCCCTGGGGCGAGGCGAGCCAGGCATCCATTCCGGCAATTGACTTTTGCGCCAGTTCTTCCAAAATCACCCCATGTTCGAGATCACAGCAATACAAGCGTTCAAGGATAACTACATCTGGCTGCTGCGCAAGGGGGACCGTGCCGTTTTGGTTGATCCCGGGGAGGCCTCGCCGGTTCTCGCCCACCTCGAGGCCGAAGGCCTGCAACTGGCCGCCGTGCTCGTGACGCACAAGCACGCCGATCATCAAGGCGGCATCGCCGAAGTGCTGGCGGCTACGGGTGGAAATGTCCCCGTTTATGGACCGGCGGCCGAGTCTATCACAGGCTTGACGCACCCTCTCTCCGGGGGCGAGACGCTTCCCCTGGAGGCCATCGGCGGGCACTTGCGCGTGTTCGCGGTGCCTGGGCATACGCTCGGCCATCTGGCGTATTACGGACAAGGGGCGCTCTTTTGCGGCGACACCCTGTTCGGCGCCGGTTGCGGTCGTTTGTTCGAAGGCACGCCGGCCCAAATGTTTGCCTCTCTGGACGAACTTGCGGCGCTGCCCGATGAGACCCTGGTCTATTGCGCACACGAGTACACCGAAGCCAACCTGCGGTTTGCGCTCGCCGTCGAGCCGGATAATCCGGCCGTACGCGGACGTTGTGCCGAGGTGGCGGCGCTGCGGGCGCAAGGGCGGCGTACGGTGCCTTCGACCTTGGCGCTGGAAAAGGCGACCAATCCCTTTTTGCGCACCCGGCAGGCGGACGTCGCCTCGGCGGCCCGGGCGCGCGATCCTGGCGCGGTCGATCCGGTGAGCGTCTTCGCCGCCTTGCGCGAGTGGAAAAACGTCTTCTAGTGCTTTCGCACTCGGTAGAGCGGTCTACTGCGTCTTGCGCGACCGGCTCGTCGCCCAGGCCTTGTGCAGGGTGTCGAGAACCTTGGCCGAATTGAAGGGTTTGACGATGAAGCCGTTGGCGCCGCCACGGATCGATTCTTCGACGTTGTCCTTGCTCGGGTTGCCGGTGATCATGATCACCGTGATTTCGGGACGCGTGTCCTTGATGTTGAGGAGCGTCTCCAGGCCATCCATCTCAGGCATCATCACATCGAGGAAGACGACGTCGGTCGTTGGGTGACGGTCGAGCATTTCAAGAGCGACCACCCCGTTCCTGGCTTCGCCGACGATCTCGCATTCTTCTCCGCGCAGGATGCCGCGCAAGAGGGAGCGCATCAGGTCATTGTCGTCGACGATCAGAATCTTGGGAATGGCGGGGTTGGGCATGGCGGGATTCAGTTGTCCTGTGGATCGAGCGAGGCGGTCTGAAAGACGCGGTTGCGCCCGGCGTGCTTGGCTTTGTAGAGGGCAAGGTCGGCGGCGCCGACTAGGTTTTGCGGATCTGTCTCGGGCATGGCGACGGCCGAAGCGACGCCGAAGCTGGCGGTGATGCGGCCATAGGGCGAGCCCGGATGCGGCAGCCCCAACTCTTCGACGGTGCGCCGCATCTGCTCGGCGACGAAGGTCGCGCCGCCCAGGGTGGTGCCGGGAAGCAAGGCGACGAATTCCTCGCCGCCGTAGCGGGCCAGCAAGTCGCCGCCGCGGTCCATCGCCCGGCTCAGAGTATGCGCGATCTGGCGCAGGCATTCGTCGCCGCTCTGGTGACCGTAGCTGTCATTGAAGGGCTTGAAGTAATCGATGTCGCACATCAGGACGGCGACTTCCTCGCCGTTGCGCATCGCACGCCGCCATTCGCGCATCAGGACCTCGTCGAAGTGACGGCGGTTGGCGATGCCGGTCAGGCCGTCGAGCGAGCTTAAGCGTCGCAATTCCTGGTTGGCGGCATCAAGCTTGCGGGTCAGGACGAGGAGCGACTGGCGCATCTGGATGATGCGCTGCATCGCGCGAATCTTGGCGGCCAGGACGATTTCACTGATCGGTTTGAGCAGGTAGTCGTCGCCGCCGGCGGCGATCCCCATTTCGATGTCGCGATCTTTGCTCAGCGAACTCAGGAAGATGATCGGGGTCCAGTCGCTCGGGGCTTCGAGCTGGCGGATCTGGCGCGCGACCTCGAAGCCGTCGATGTCCGGCATCAGGATGTCGAGCAACACGAGGTCGGGTCGCTCCTGGACAAAGAGCTCGATGCCCTTGGCGCCCGTCTCGGCCGGAATCGGGGTGATCCCGATCTTCTGGATATACTTGCAGAGAAGGTTAAGGCTGCTTTTACTGTCTTCGATGACGAGCGTCTTCATCGTGGCCTCGGGTTCGTTGTCTTCGACCGACTATTCTAGCCTGTCTGCGCGCTGCTGTCGTTCTGGCTCCGACGGGGTTCGTGCTAAATTAAGGACATCGTTCTTCCTTCTATCGGCGGATAAACATGATCGACAAAAATAAGGCGCTGATCATCCTGCGTTCGGCGCGGACCCGTAAATATGCCATCCGATTTGCAGTGGCTTTCGTGGTGGTCGGCGTGCTGGGGTTCCTGGTGCTGCCGCCAATCGTCAAATCGGTGCTGCTCAAACAGCTGGCGCAGACCTTGCACCGTCCGGTGACGGTGCAGAGCATTTCGATCAATCCCTATGCCTTGTCGGTGACCGTCGATGGCTTGATCATCGGCGAACGGGCGGCGCCGGTCGCCGCCGAAACCGCCACCGTTCCGGAGCCCGTGCCGGAAAAAACGGCAGCGTCCGGTCAGCCTTTCTTTGCGTTCGACCGTCTTTACCTCAATCTCGAGTCGACCTCGCTGTTCCGTGGCGGCGTGGTGCTGGGCGAAGTCCAGCTCGTCAATCCGCGCCTGCGGGTCGTTCGTCACGAAGCTCAACGCTACAATTTTTCCGACCTGCTCGATGCTGCTCTCGCAGGCCCGAAGAGCGAAGGTCCGCCTCCGCGTTTCTCGGTCAACAACATCCAGATCAGCGGCGGATCGATCGATTTCGACGACCGGCCGATGCACGAGCAGCATGAAGTCCGCGACCTGAAGCTCACGGTGCCGGTGATCTCGAACATGGCGTATGCGGTGGAGAGCTTTGTTGAGCCGGCGTTTTCGGCCCGCGTCAATGAGGCTCCGCTTGGGCTCAAGGGGCGCAGCAAGCTGTTTGCCGAATCGCTCGAGAGCGAGGTGGCGCTTGAGCTGAGCCGTCTCAAGCTCGCCGATTTCGTCGAATACTCGCCGATCAAGCTGCCGATCCGCATGCGCTCCGGGGCGCTCGACGTACAACTCAAGCTGGCCTTCAGCCAGACGAAAAATCAGCCCTCGACCCTGAAGCTCTCCGGCGGCGTGGGCGTGCACGACCTCAACGTGCTCGACCTCCAGGAGCGTCCCTTGCTTTCGTTCAAACAGCTCGATTTCCAGTTGGGCGAGAGCGACCTGCTCGGCTTGCGTTTCGCCGTCGAACGTTTTGCGCTCGAGGCGCCCGAGATTCACGCCCGGGTGGATCGCGAGGGGCGGGTCAATTGGCTGGAGTTCTTCACCCAGGCCTTGGCCGGGGAGTCGACTGCGGCCAGTGCGCCTGCGCAGACGTCGAGTAAACCCGCCGCCAAGCCTGCAGTCAAACCCAAGGCGGTTGCGCGTTCCGCGCCGCCCGCCGAGGCCGCCAAAACGCCGCCTCTGGCTGAAGTCGCTCCGCGTGTGCCGACCTGGTCGTTGGCCGCGGCAACGGTCTCCGGCGGTGCCGTGCACTGGTATGACGAGTCGCACGGTGCTCCCTTCAACGCGCGCATCGACGGCATCGATTTCGACGCGCGCGATGTCTCCAGTCAGGCCGGTGAGAAGGGGCGCTTCGACGTGGCCTGGCGCATCGCCGCCGGCGACTGGCTGAAGGTCGAGCGTTTCGCGGTCCGTCAGGGCGAGATCGACCTTGGCGGTCGGGCGCTGACGCTGAACGACGTCGAGGTCAAAGGGGCACAGTTGCTCTTCCGTCGTCTGCCCGATGGCAGCATCGACTGGATCAAACCGCCGTCGCTGCGGGTGGCGGAGGCCACGCAGGACGTTCCCGGTACGCCGTGGTCGGTCCGTATCGCCAAGTATTCGGGTGAGGGCATCGGCCTGCGTTTCGAAGACAAGTCGCTGCGTACCCCGGCCGTCCAGACGATCGAAGGCTTGGGTTTCACAATGGAGAACCTGAGCACGGCGCCGGGTGAAAAAGCCAGCCTGAGCACGCAGTTCAAGCTCAACCGCAAGGGGGGCGTGGCGCTCAAGGGCTGGGCGTCGATCCAGCCTTTGCGCGCCGAAATCGTCGTCGATGCCAAGGCGCTGGAGCTTCTGCCCTTGCAACCGTATTTCGGCGAACATCTCAATGTCGACGTCACGCGTGGCCTGGTCAGCGTGGGCGGCAAGGTACAGGTCGAGGATCTCGCCAAAGTTGTGGGCAAGGCGCCGGAGCTTGCGTTCGGCTTCGATGGCGATGTCACCGTGGGCGATTTTCAGGCGGTCGACAAGCTCAATTCGGCCGACTTCCTGCGCTGGAAATCCTTCCATTTCGGCAAAATCGACGTCCGGACGGCGCCGCTGGCGGTTTCCGTCGGCGAGATTGCCCTGGCCGACTTCTTTGCCCGGGTGATCGTCAGTCCGCAAGGCCAGCTCAACCTTCTGCAGATCGTGCGTCGTGACGAAGAGAAGCCGAGCGAGGTCGTTTCGCCCGAAGCCCCGGCTGCTGCTCAGGGGGCGGTGCCGGAAGGCAAGGCGGTGGCGCCGCTGGCGCCCGAGCATGCGCCGGTGCTGCCGCTCAAGATCGGGAAGATCACCCTGCAGGGCGGAAATGTCCGCTTTACCGACAATTTCATCAAGCCGAACTATTCGGCCAACCTGCGCCAGATTTCGGGCCGAATTTCAGGGCTCTCCTCGGAGCCGGGCAGCGTCGCCAATCTCGAACTCCGCGGGTCTTACGACAATGTCGCCCCGCTCAATGTCGTGGCCCGAATCAACCCCTTAGCCGCCAAGCCTTACCTTGACCTTCAGGCCGACGTCAAAGGCATCGAAATGACGTCCTTCACCTCCTATTCGGGCAAGTATGCAGGCTATGCGATCGACAAGGGTAAGTTGTCGCTGTTCGTGAACTACAAGATCGAGAACGACCTTCTGGCCGCCGAGAATCGCCTGTTCATCGACCAGCTGACCTTCGGTGACGCGGTCGAGAGCCCCGAGGCGACCAAGCTCCCCGTGACGCTGGCCGTCTCGCTGCTCAAGAACCGCAACGGCGAGATCGACCTCAACCTGCCGATCTCGGGGTCACTCAACGATCCCGAGTTCAGCGTCGGCGGACTGATCGTCAAGGTGGTGGTCAACCTCTTCGTCAAGGCGGTGGCTTCGCCGTTCTCGCTGCTCGGTTCGGTATTCGGCGGCGGCGAGGAGTTGTCGCACGTGGGCTTTGCCGCGGGACTGGCGCGCATCGATGCCGATGCCCAGAAGCGCCTCGAAGCGATCGCCAAGGCGATGCAGGACCGTCCCGCGATCAAACTCGAGATCGAGGGCTTCGTCGATGCCGACCAGGATCGCGAGGGCCTCAAGCAGGCGCGCATGGCGCAGAAGGTGCGCGCGCAAAAGCGCGAGGATCTGACCCGCAAGGGCGTCGAGACGGGCTCGATCGACAGCATCGAGATCAGCGACAAGGAATATCCCGCATTGCTTGAACGCGTCTATCGCGACGAAAAATTCCCCAAGCCGCGTAACATGATCGGCCTCGTCAAGAGCCTGCCGGTGGAGGAGATGGAAAAACTGATCCTCGCCAATTCGGTGATCGACGACGATGACCTGCGCGAACTCGGCAACCAGCGGGCAGGTGCAGTGCGCGATTGGCTGGCAGGCCGCGAGATTGCTGCCGAACGGGTGTTCGTGCTGCCGGCTCGCCTTGAGGCTGGAGCGAAGGACGGCGAAGGCAAGGATGCCGCCAAAGGCAGCGGGCCGCGCGTGGTTTTCGGTTTGAAATAATCAGGGCGCGTAGCGGGCCCGGCCGCCCCGCGCTTGCCTGTCATTGAACGCGGCTTACGGGAAGGGATGAAGGGAAGGGATGTACGAATTGATTTTGATCGGTGCCGTGCTGTTGTTGCTGGCGATCCTGGTTGTGCAGGTGATGGTGTGGCGTCGACTCGGGCAGCGCGACCCGGCCTTGGCAGAGGAATACCGGGCCTTGGGCGCGGGCCTAGAACGCATCGAACGCGAACTGCGCGAGGAATTCGCGCGGGCACGCCAGGAGGCGGCGCAGATGGCGCGCGGCGGGCGCGAAGAGCAGGGCCAAGCGCTCGACCGGCTCGGCCAGACGCTCGCGGCCCAAGTCGCCCGGCTGGCGCAACTGCAGGCGCAGCAACTCGAGGCCTTCGCGCAGCAGTTGGCCCGGCTGACGCAGAGCAACGACCAGCGTTTCGAACAGTTGCGCCTGGCGGTTGAGGCACGCCTCGGCGCGATCCAGGCCGACAATGCCAATCGTCTGGAGGAAATGCGCAAGACGGTCGACGAAAAGCTGCACGCGACGCTCGAACAGCGCCTGGGGGAATCGTTCAAGCTGGTCAGCGAACGCCTCGAGCAGGTGCACAAAGGATTGGGCGAGATGCAGAACCTTGCCGCCGGGGTGGGCGACCTCAAGCGCGTGCTTGGCAACGTCAAGACGCGCGGCACCTGGGGCGAAGTCCAGCTCGAGGCGCTGCTCGAACAGGTGCTGACTGCCGAGCAGTACGCGCATAACGTGGCCACCCGTCCGGGGTCGAACGAGCGTGTCGAATTCGCGATCCGCCTGCCGGGGCGCGAGGCCGGACGCCGCGATGCGCCGCCCGTGTGGCTGCCGATCGACGCCAAGTTCCCGCTCGAGGACTACCAGCGTTTGCTGGACGCGCAGGAACGCGCCGAACCGCTGCTCGTCGAGAGCGCGGCAAAGGCGCTCGAAACCCGACTGCGCGACGAAGCGAAGAAAATCCGCGAGAAATACGTGGAGCCGCCGCACACCACCGACTTTGCCATCCTCTATCTGCCCACCGAGGGCCTGTATGCTGAAGCCTTGCGCCGGCCTGGGCTGGTCGACAGCCTGCAGCGTGAGCAACGCATCAGCCTGGCCGGGCCGACAACCTTGTCGGCGCTGCTCAACAGTCTGCAGATGGGCTTCCGCACCCTGGCTATCGAGCGTCGTTCCTCCGAAGTCTGGGCGGTGCTCGGCGCGGTCAAGACCGAGTTCGGGAAGTTCGGCGAAGCGCTCGATGCGACGCGCAAGAAGCTCGAGTTGGCGACCAAGAGCATCGAGTCGGCGGGCGTTCGGACGCGCCAGATCGAGCGCAAACTCAAAGGCGTCGAGGCGCTGCCGCTGCCCGACGCGCAAGCGAAGCTGGGCGACTTGGCCGGGATCGAAGCGCTCGATGACGAGTCCTGATCCGGCGTTGGCCGGGGCATTCGCCGCGACGACGTATCGAGTCTGGCTCGCTGGCGACGTGTACGATCTGCATCTCGGGCGCGGGCAACCCGGTTTCGACGCCGCGTTGGCAGTGCTTGGCGTGCGCGAGTGGGCTGTGATCACGGCCTGCAATCCGGGGGCGCGAATGCTGGCGACCGATAACGCCGAGCGCACCGCGCGCCTGCTCGAACAGCTCGCGGAGCTCGGGCGTTGCGCTATCCCGGCCTGCAATCTGGCCGATGCCGGCGACTGGCCGGCCGAACCGGGAGCCTGCGTGCTCGAAATCGACGAACGGGCGGCTTGCCTCCTGGCGCGCGAATTCGGCCAGCTTGCCGTGGTCTGCGGCCGTTGCGGTGAGCGCCCGCGCCTAGTGTGGACGGACGTCGTAGAAGGCGCGGCAGGCCCGGGGAAAACTGGCTAGTATCAAAGGGCTACTGCAGGAGCGGTAGCAAGGGCCGGACCGCCGGCGATCACAACAAGACAAAGCAGGCACGGCATGGCAAGCCTCAAACGCATCGGACGGTTCGAAATTCTCCGCGAACTGGGTCGTGGCGCGCAGAGCGTCGTTTATCTGGCGCGCGACCCTCACCTCGAACGTGAGGTGGCGATCAAGACGCTGCATTTTTCGCAGCCCGACGCGGAAAAAAACCGCCAGCTACTGGTCGAGGCGCGGATGGTCAGCCCCTTGCGCCACCCGAACATCGTGCCCATCTTCGAGGCTGGCGAGGAGGGCGGAGACCTTTATCTGGTGTTCGAATACGTCGCCGGCGAGAACCTGGGCGCGTACCTGCGCCGGCAGGGGCGTTTGTCGCCGGTGAAGGCGCTCGGGATCATGATTCCGGTCCTCGACGCGGTGGCGCATGCGCATGCTTCGGGGATCATTCATCGCGACCTCAAGCCGAACAATATCCTGATCGCCGCCGACGGGACGCCACGGGTCATGGATTTCGGCATTGCCGTGCGCAGCGAGGCGAGCGGCGATGGCCCGGAAGCCTTGGTCGGAACGCCGAATTACATGGCGCCCGAGTACCTTGAATTGCGCCAATGCACCGAGGGCTGCGACGTCTTCGCCGCGGGATTGGTGCTCTACGAAATGCTGATCGGCAAGCGGGCCGTCGAGGGGGCTTCGATCCGCGAGATCATTGCCCGCCTGATGCGCCAGGACGTCCGGCTGCCTGAGGACGTCGAGATAGATGAGGGCCTGTCCGCCATCGTGCATAAGGCGGTGGCGCGCGACCCGGCGTACCGTTACCACTCGGTGAACCAATTGCGCGACGCCTTGGCTGAATTCCTTGAGCCCGAAGCCGAACCGGTTTCGGGCGAGGCGCGTCAGAGCACGGTCGATTTCCTTCTCCGGCGCATGCGCCACAAGAGCGATTTTCCGGCGCTTTCGGAATCGGTGAGCACGATCAACAAGATCGCCGCTTCGGACAAAGAGAGCATCGCCAATCTGTCGCAGTCGATCTTGCGCGACTTCTCGCTCACCAACAAAATCCTGCGGCTGGTCAATTCGGCCTACTTCCGCCAGGCCGGCGGCGGCAACATCAGCACCATCTCGCGTGCCGTGCTGGTCCTCGGGTTCAACGCGGTGCGCGACATCGCGATCACCGTGATGCTCTTCGAGCACCTCAAGAACCGCGCCAATGCCAACCAGCTTAAAGAGGAGTTCCTGCTGGTCACCTTGGCCGGCATCTTGGCCCGCGACATCGGCGACCGCTCGGCGACGCGCGACGTCGAACAAGTGTTCATCTGCGCGATGTTCCAGCGTCTCGGACGCTTGCTCAGCCGTTTCTATTTTCCGGACGAAAGCGAGGAAATTCGCCGTGTCGTCGAGCAGAAAGACTGCTCGGAAGAAAGTGCGGCGCAGCAGGTGCTGGGCATCAGTTTTGAGGAACTTGGGGTCGGGATCGCGCGCAGCTGGGGTTTCCCGCAACTGATCGTCGGCAGCATGCGCCGGATGCCGTCCGGGCGGGTGCGAAAAGCCGTCAATCAGGAAGAGCGCTTGCGCGTCCTGGCGAGCTTTGCCAACGAACTTTGCGATCTGGCGGTGGATGCCGAGCCGGCGCAGCGCGACAAGGCTTTGCGCGGGATCGCCGCCCGTTTCGGGGAAAATCTGAGCCTCGGCGAGGAGGCTTTGCGCGCAACCCTGGAGTCGTCCTTCCGCGATGTCGCCCAATTCGCCGGAATCGTCGGCGTCAATCTCAAGCAGTCGGCCTTCGCGCGCCTGATGAAGAGCTGGCACGTGGCTTCGGGCGGAGGAGCTGCGGCCGACGGCGCGGAGGCAGTCCCGGATGCTGCAGCGACAGTGCTCGACGCGCCGGTTCCCGCCGGGGCGCTCGAGGAGGGCGGCGGCCAGGGTGGCGGTTCGGCGGCGGTCGGCAACAGCGAGGCCATTCTGCTTGCCGGCATCCAGGACATCAGCAACACCCTGGTCGAGGAATTCAAGCTCAACGACGTGCTGCGCATCATCCTCGAGACGATGTACCGCGCCAAGGGCTTCCGGCGCGTGATCCTCTGCGTGCGCGACGTGCGCGAGAACCTCATGGTCGGGCGTTACGGCTTTGGCCCCGACGCGCTCGAGCTGAGCAAGCGCTTGGCATTTCCGCTCAGCTTCTCGCCGGACATCTTCCATGCCGCCTTGTCCAAAGGCGTCGACATTCTGATCACCGACACCCGCGATCCGAAAATCGAAGGCCGCATTCCGGAGTGGTACCGCAAGTGGATCAATGCCGGGACCTTCGTGCTCTTCCCGCTCTGCATCCGCAACGCGCCGGTGGCGATGATCTACGCCGACTGCGAGATGGCCGGCGAGATCATCATTCCGGAAAAGGAATTGTCATTGCTGCGGACCTTGCGCAACCAGGCGGTGCTGGCGATCAAGCAGGCCGGATGAGCCTCGGGAGGCGGATGCCGGAAAAAGAAGAGGCCGCTCATGGGCGGCCTCTGGGGTGTTCAGCGTGCGGGGGCGGCGCGGCTTACCAGAGCTTCCACCAGGGCTCCTTGCGTTCGAGGCCGCGCACGTAGTATTCGCTGTTCGGGTAGTTCTTGCGCATCACGCGTTCGGCGTCGTCGCGCAGGTCGTCCATGCCCATCTGATCGTAACCCTTGACCATGATGAACAGCGCTTCTTCGGTCGCCGGCGCCTCGGGGTAGTTCTTGAGTGCGAACTGGGCGCGGTTAACGGCGGCGAGGTAGGCGCCGCGCTTCATGTAGTAGCGGGCGACGTGCACTTCAAGCTGAGCCAGCGCATTGACCAGGTACTTCATGCGCAGGACCGCGTCCGGCGTGTACTTGCTGTCGGGGAAGCGGGTGATCAGTTCGCGGAAGGCCTCGAACGATTCGCGCGCGCCTTTCGGGTCGCGTTCGGTCATGTCCTGGCGGCTGATCTGGCCGAGCAAGCCGAGGTCCTCGTTAAACGTGACGAGACCCTTCAGGTAATAGACGTAGTCGACGTTGGGGTGGTTGGGGTGCAGCTTGATGAAACGGTCGCAAGCCGCGATGGCCGAGGGCAGTTCACCGCTCTTCCAATAGGCGTAGGCGATTTCCATCTGTGCCTGTTGCGCAAAGCGGCCGTACGGGTAGCGCGACTCGAGCTTCTCGTAGTATTTGATCGCCTTGTCGTAGAGGCCTTCGCTGCTCGCCGACTTGGCTTCGGCGAAGAGCTTGTTGGCCGACCAGCCGATGGTTTCGTCCTTCTGCTCCGGTAGCAGCCCACACCCCGCGAGGAGGCTGGCGAGGAAAAGCGCCGCAATAACCGCTAAACTACGCATGATGAAGAATCCACATAAGACGACAGGCGAATCGCCGGTCAACAATAATGCCGGGCACATCCCGGCGCGCGCCGATTATAGCGCAAACCCAAGCCTCGCTTTGAACGTTCCGGCAGAGTGCGCCGGCATGCGCCTCGATCAGGCGCTCGCCAAGCTGTGTCCACAGCACTCGCGCAGCCGGTTGCAACACTGGATCCGCGAAGGTCGTGTGCGGCTGGCCGGAGAGGTTTTGCTTGAGACGCGGCACAAGCTCTGGGGCGGCGAAACCCTCGAACTCGTCGAGGGCGTCGACGAGCGCGCGCAGGCCGCGCAAGCCGAGGCGATCGAACTTGACATCGTGTTCGAGGATGCAGCCCTGATCATCATCGATAAGCCTGCCGGACTCGTCGTTCACCCCGGTAGCGGCAACTGGAGCGGCACCCTGCAGAACGCGCTGCTGCACCATGCCCCGCAACTCGAGAACGTGCCGCGCGCCGGCATCGTGCATCGCCTCGACAAGGACACCAGCGGCCTGATGGTGGTCGCCAAGACGCTGGAAGCGCAGACCTCGCTCGTACGCCAGCTGCAGGCGCGCACCGTCAAACGCTTCTACCAGGCGCTGGTGCGCGGGACGCTTGAGCGTGGCGGCACGGTCGATGTTCCGATCGGCCGGCACCCCGCGCAGCGCACCAAGATGGCGGTCGTCGCCAACGGCAAACCAGCGCGCACGCACTACCGCGTCGTCGAGCGCTTCCTCGATTGCACCCTCGTCGATTGCGCGCTCGAAACCGGGCGCACCCACCAGATTCGTGTGCACCTGATGTCGATCGGGCATCCGCTGGTCGGCGACCCGGTGTATGGCACTGGCGCGAGCCGTATCCCGCGCGGACCGGTCTTCGGGCGGCAGGCCCTGCATGCGCGCCGCCTGGGGCTGATCCATCCGACGAGCGGCAAGTCGATGCAATGGAAATCGCCCTTGCCGGAAGACTTCCTGAGCATTCTTGAGCAGGTTCGCTGCGAGGCTTACGACGCGCGGGCTGCGGCCGAACTCGATGACGACGATTGGGACGAGGATTTCGCCGACGGGCCGGAAATCATCTACGCCTACGGCGATGACTGGGGCGAGGACGATGAGCATCCCGACACCGAGTGATTCGGTCTCGTCGGTCTCGTGGCTTGTTCCCGACTGGCCTTTGCCGCCCGGGGTGCGCTGCCTGATCACGACTCGCCATGGCGGCGCCAGCGCGGCGCCGTACGACAGCTTCAATCTCGCCACCCACGTAGGCGACGCCGCGTCCGCCGTGGCGGCAAATCGGGCGCGTCTGGCGCATCAGCTGCCCGGCGAACCGGTCTGGCTGGAGCAGGTGCATGGCGTGCAGGTGGCCGATGCGGACGCATACGCGCCCGGAGCGCTGCCGCCTTGCGCCGATGCGGCGGTTGCCCGGCGTGCCGGCGTGGTCTGCACGGTGCTTACCGCCGACTGCCTTCCGGTGCTCTTTTGCAGTGCCGACGGGCGTTCCGTCGGCGCGGCACACGCCGGCTGGCGCGGGCTCTGCGCCGGGGTGCTTGAGGCCTGCGTGGCACGTCTTGAAGTGCCTGCGGCCGGGGTTCTCGCCTACCTGGGCCCGGCCATCGGCCCCTCCGCCTTCGAGGTGGGTGACGAGGTGCGGGCCGCCTTCCTGGCGCACGACGCCGAAGCGGCGGCCTGTTTCCTGCCCGGAACGACGGGGAAATGGTTTGCCGACCTCTATGCGCTGGCCCGCCTGCGGCTCGCGCGGCTCGGTGTGATGAATGTGCGCGGTGGCGGGTTGTGTACGTACACCGAGCGTGAACGCTTTTACTCCTACCGGCGTGACGGCGCGCAGAGCGGTCGCATGGCCAGCCTGATCTGGCGGGAGTTGCCGGCGGCGATGGGCCACAAAGACGCTTAGGCCGGAGGCGGGGGCAGGCGGCCGACGACGCCTTGGTTGCGTCCCTTGGCCTTGGCCTCGTAGAGCGCCGCGTCCGCCGCCTGGTAGGCGCTCTCCGCCGTATGGGCGGCGCCCGAGCGTAACAGCACGCCGCCGATCGAGATCGTGATGCGTTCGTGTGGGCTACAGGCGTGTTCGATCTCCAGGGCGGCGATCGCGGTCTTGATCAGGTTGAAGAGGGCCACCAACTGGGCTTCGTCGCGGCAATGCACAAGGACCGCGAACTCCTCGCCGCCGACCCGGAACAGGCGGTCGGATTCACGCTTCAGCACCCCGGCAATGGCCATCGAAACCTGGCGCAGGACGCGGTCGCCCGCCTGGTGGCCGTAGTGGTCGTTGTAGAGCTTGAAGTGGTCGACGTCGATCAAGGCCAGGCCGAGATGTCCGGAAGCACGGCTCAGGCGCGCAAATTCACGCCCGACGCTGGTGTCGAAATGGCGGCGGTTGAAGGCGCCGGTCAGCCCGTCGTGCAACGACAGGTTGCGTACCGTGGCGTAGGCCCGCCCGAGGGCGAGGAGCAGCGTGAGTAACAACCCGACTGAAAAGACCACCGCGCCCGGGGGAACGGCCTGAGCGAGCGCGCGTCGGTGCACGATCTCGTAAGGCAGGTCGATGGCGATCTGCCAGCCGGATTTCGTTTCCAGCGGGAAGAAAGCCACCACCATTTCACCTTGCCGGGTCGGGGTGCGTGAAGGGTTGGACGACGCGACGACCGTATGTTCGGCGTGGCCGGTTTTGATCAGCGTTCTGCCGCGATCGTCGATCAGATGGGTGTGCATCTCCGTGACCTGATGGTTTTCGAGCAGATGCACAAGCATCGACAAGGGAACGTCGATGCACAGGCTGCCCATGAACTCCTCCTCGTAGGAGTGGCTTTCCTCCCGGTAGATCGGCTTGCAGACGCTGAGTGCATCGTCGTAATCGTCGAAGCTGCGATGGACGGGCGTCCAGAAACGTTGTCGTTCGAGGTTGGCGTCGGGGGTGGCCCCGAGGTACATCGGTTGCGTGAGCAGGTCGGTGCTGAAGAAGAAACGTTCGGGCGGCAAGCCCGGGTAGAGGTAGATGAAGCCGCGCGCCGAGAGGTAATAGATCGAGGTCAGCCCGCTGCTGCGGCGTTGTATGGGTTTGAAGATCGGGGTCAGGGCGATGGCCATCTCGATTTCCCTGGCCAGGGCACTGGCGTTGCGTGGCGGCGATCCGGCTCCGGTGAGGGCACCGACGATGTCGAAACGCAAGCCGGGGAACGGCAGTTGCAGCGCGTAGCCTTGGTGTTGTGGAAAGGGCTGGAAGGCAGGGGTGAGGCTTTCCGTTCGCCCACCTCGGTTATTCAGGAGTTCATCCGCTGCCGCTTCGAGCGTTTCGATGCTGAAGGCCTGGATTGCCAGTTCGTGGTCGAAGTCGATCGACAGCACTTGCCCGATGCTGGACAGGGCTTCGTATTGCTGTTCGAGGTGGTCGCGGTAGAGGCGGTAGGTGAATTCGAGGCTGATCGCCAGGGTGAGCAGCAGAAAGATGCCGAGCAGGCTGTAAAACCAGCGGCTCGGCAGGCGGGTCATGAACAGGGAGGCCGGGGGCAGACGTCGGATCATGCCGGTACATCCTGAAAGACCAGGAAAGCTGCGGGCTGCGCCACCCCGCGAGAGCGGGACGGCGCTCGATCTCAGTATAGGAAGCGCGCAGCGGGCGCGACAGCGAAGCCGTTAGAGGGCTTGAGTCGATCCGAGTTCGGGTTGGTGCAGGCGCGACCAGCCGAACCGGGCGTCGATGGCCTCGGCGAAAGCGGCGCGCGCAGAAGCTTCCCCGTGCACCAGGAAGGTGTCGCCGGGCGGTGCCTGGAAACCGCCGAGCCAGCCCAGTAGCGCGGCCTGGTCGGCATGGGCCGAGAGGCCGCCGACGGTGTGGATGTGCGCGCGCACCGGAACCTGCTGGCCGAAGATGCGCACCAGACGGGCGCCGTCGACGAGGCGCCGTCCGAGCGTTCCGGCGGCCTGGAAGCCGGCGATGAGGATGCCGCACTCGCTGCGCGGCAGGTT
The DNA here is from genome assembly GCF_041441355.1 of Propionivibrio sp. Lineage (GTDB taxonomy): Bacteria > Pseudomonadota > Gammaproteobacteria > Burkholderiales > Rhodocyclaceae > Propionivibrio. The sequence goes on along the minus strand of NZ_JASDTF010000039.1, from coordinate 39,152 downwards.
TTCGCGCAGGTGATACTTGATCCGTCCGGCTTCGCACATGCCGCTGGCGGAGATGATGATCGCGCCTTCGCGCACGGCGTTGAGCGCCTTCGAGCCTTCGACGTCGGCGATGAATTCGACCTTCATCCGTTCCGGATGGGCGGCCTGCCAGGCCATCAGGTCCTTGGTCTCGCGGTCGAACACCTCGGGGTGCGACAGGGTAATGCGCGTTGCAGCGTTGGCCATCGGCGAATCGACGAAGACTTTGAGCGCGGGCAGGCGGTTGCGACGCAGCAGGTCGGCGAGCACGTAGATGATCTCCTGCGTGCGCCCGACGGCGAACGAGGGCACGATCAGGTTGCCGCGCGTGGCGCGCGTGCGTTCGATCGCGGCGACGATCTCGTCTTCGGTTTCGGCGAGCGAACGGTGCAGCCGGTTGCCGTAGGTCGATTCGACGAGGAGCACGTCGGCGGTGCCGGAAACCGGCTGCGGATCACGCAGGATGGGGCGGCCGGGCATGCCCAGGTCGCCGGAAAAGACCAAACGACGGGTTTTTCCCGATTCTTGGGCGCGCACGTCGATCCAGGCCGAACCGAGGATATGGCCGGCGTCGTGGAAGCTGACTTCAAGGTTGCGCGCCGGTTGAAAGCGTTCGCCGTAGGCCACCGGGCGGAGCCGTTCGAGTGCGGTATGGGCCTGCGCCACCGTGTATAGCGGCGCTTGAAGCATGCGCCCGCCCTTGCCGTGCCGGCGCTGGTGGCGCAGTTGCCATTCGCTTTCCTTTTCCTGGATGTGGGCGCTGTCCGGAAGCAGCACGGCGAGCAGGTCGACGGTCGCCGGAGTGGCGTAGACCGGGCCGCGGAAGCCCATCACTGCGAGGCGGGGCAGGAGGCCGGAATGGTCGATGTGGGCGTGGGTGAGGAGGACGAAGTCGAGGTGACGCACGTCGAAGCCGAAATCGAGCGCATGCAGGTTCTTGGTGCGCGCTTCGGGGCCGCCCTGGAACATGCCGCAATCGACCACGAAGCGGACAATGTCGTGGCCGTGGCCGATCTCGACGAGGGTGCACGAGCCGGTGACTTCGCCGGCCGCGCCGTGGAAGCTTAAGCGCATCGTCATACTCCTTGCAGGTTGCCGTGCCTCTAGGATGACGGCGAACGCGCGCGAACGCAACGGGGCAAGCTGCGTTCGCGCGGTGCAGATCAGGTGCCGCGGTGCAGGCGCCAGCCTTCGACGAGGCCGTAGATGGCTGGGATGACGGCCAGCGTGAGCAGGGTCGAGGAGACCATGCCGCCGACCATCGGTGCGGCGATGCGGCTCATCACCTCGGAGCCGGTGCCGCTGCTCCACAGGATCGGCAACAGGCCGGCCATGATCGCGACCACCGTCATCATCTTGGGCCGCACGCGCTCGACGGCGCCTTCCATGATTGCTTCCTCGAGGTCGGCGCGCGTGGGCGCCCGGCCTTCGGCGCGGCAACGTTCGCGGATCGCCTGCCAGGCGTGGTCGAGGTAGATCAGCATCACCACCCCGGTTTCGGCGGCGACCCCGGCCAGGGCGATGAAGCCGACGGCGACGGCGACGCTCAGGTTGTAGCCGAGCAGCCACATCAGCCAGACGCCGCCGACCAGGGCGAAGGGCACCGAGAGCATGACGATCAAGGTTTCCGAGAGGCGGCGGAAGTTGAGGTAGAGGAGCATGAAGATGATCGCCAGAGTCAGCGGGACGACGACCTTCATCGTCTTCATGGCGCGTTCCATGTATTCAAACTGTCCGCTCCAGGTGACGTAATACCCCGAGGGGAAGGCCACTTGTTCGCTGACCGCACGCTTGGCGTCGGCGACGTAACCGCCGATGTCGCGACCGCGGAGGTCAACGTAGATGTAGGCCGAGAGCAGGGCGTTCTCGGTACGGATCGCCGGCGCGCCCTTGGTTACCTTGACCTGCGCCAGTTGGCCGAGCGGCACCATGGCGCCGTCCATGGTCGGCACCAGGACTTCGGCGGCGATGCGCTGTGGATCGCTGCGCAGATCGCGTGGGTAGCGCACGTTCACGCCGTAGCGTTCGCGTCCTTCGACGGTGGTGGTGACCATCTCGCCACCGAGCGCCGTCCCGATCACGTCCTGAAGTTCGCCGACGGCCAGGCCGTAGCGCGCGAGCGCCTTGCGGTCGGGCTCGATGTCGAGGTAGTAGCCGCCGGTGATGCGCTCGGCAAAGGCGCTGGTGGTGCCTGGAACGGCCTTGACCACGGTTTCGATCTCGCGCGCCAGACGGTCCATCTCGCCGAGGTCCTTGCCGAAGACCTTGATCCCGATCGGCGTGCGGATGCCGGTCGACAGCATGTCGATGCGCGCCTTGATCGGCATCGTCCAGGCGTTGGCGACGCCGGGGAATTGCAGCGCCTGGTCCATCTCGGCAATCAGCTTGTCGACCGTCATCCCCGGGCGCCACTCCTTCTCCGGCTTCAGGTTGATCACCGTCTCGAACATCTCGGTCGGCGCCGGGTCGGTCGCGGTGTTGGCGCGGCCGGCCTTGCCGAAGACCGAGGCCACCTCGGGGAAGCTCTTGATGATCTTGTCCTGCGTCTGGAGGACTTCCGCCGCTTTGGTGATCGACATTCCGGGCAGCGCGGTCGGCATGTAGAGCAGGCTGCCCTCGTTGAGCGTGGGCATGAATTCCGTGCCCAGACGGCTGGCCGGATAAACGGTGGCGACGAGCGCGGCGACGGCGATGGCGACGGTGATCAGGCGCCGACGCATGACCCGCGCGATGACCGGCCGATAGACGCGGATCAGGAAGCGGTTCACCGGGTTCTGCGCCTCGGGGAGGATGCGACCGCGCACGAAGTAGAGCATCAGCACCGGTACCAGGGTGACGGACAGCAAGGCCGCGCCGCCCATGGCGAAGGTCTTGGTCCAGGCAAGCGGGGCGAAGAGCCGGCCTTCCTGGCCTTCGAGACTGAAGACCGGCAGGAAGGAGACGGTGACGATCAGCAGCGAGAAAAATAGCGCCGGGCCGACCTCGCGGCAGGCGGCGAGCAGCGCGTTGCGGCGATCCTCGTCGCGGTGCTCGGGTGAGAGTTTCTCGAGGTGCTTGTGCGCGTTCTCGATCATCACGATGGCCGCGTCGATCATCGCGCCGATGGCGATGGCGATGCCGCCCAGGCTCATCAGGTTGGAATTCATGCCCAGGAGGCGCATGGCGATGAAGGCGATCAGGATGCCGACCGGCAGCATCAGGATGGCGACCAGTGCGCTGCGCAGGTGGAGCAGGAAGACGACGCAGACCAGGGCGACGATCAGGGATTCTTCGAGCAGCGTGACCTTGAGCGTGTCGATGGCCTTGTGGATCAGTTCGGAGCGGTCATAGACCGGCTCGATCGTGACGCCTGCGGGCAGCCCCGGCGCGATCTCGGCGACTTTGGCCTTGAGGTTGTGGATGACCTCAAGCGCGTTCTGGCCGTAGCGCGACATGGCGATGCCTGAAACCACCTCGCCCTCGCCGTTGAGTTCGGAGAGGCCGCGCCGCTCGTCGGGGACGAGTTCGACGCGAGCGATGTCGCGGACCAGCACCGGCGTGCCTTTCTCGCTCTTGACCGCGAGTTCCTCGATGTCTGCAATGCCGCGCAGGTAGCCGCGGCCGCGCACCATGTACTCGGTCTCGGCCATTTCGACCGCGCGGCCGCCGACATCGCGGTTCGAGTCACGCAGCACCTGCGCCACCTTCATCAGCGGGATGCCGTAGGCGCGCAGTTTGGCCGGGTCGACGGTGACTTGATACGACTGGACGAAGCCGCCGAGCGAGGCGACCTCGGCGACGCCGGGCGCCTTGGCCAGCTGGTAGCGGACGAACCAGTCCTGGATCGAGCGCAGCTCGGCAAGCGTCTTGTCCTTGGCGATCAGCGCGTACTGGTAGACCCAGCCGACGCCGGTGGCGTCCGGCCCGAGCTGCGGGGCGACGCCTTTGGGCAGCCGACCGGCGGCCGAGCTCAGGTATTCGAGGACGCGCGAACGCGCCCAGTAGATGTCGGTGCCATCCTCGAAAATGACATAGACGAAAGAGGCACCAAAGAAAGAGAAACCACGTACGACGCGCGATTTGGGCACCGCGAGCATGGCCGTGGTCAGCGGATAGGTGACCTGATCTTCGACGACCTGCGGCGCCTGGCCGGGATACTCGGTGTAGACGATGACCTGCACGTCGGAGAGGTCGGGCAGGGCGTCGATCGGCGTGCGCAGGACGGCGAAGATGCCGCCGGCGACGATGAACAGGGTGGCGATCAGGACCAGGATGCGGTTACGGCCCGACCAGTCGATGAGGGCGGAGAGCATGGTGATGTGAACTCCGCGTCAGTGTTTCGAGTGGGCGGCATTGGCCGGCGTGGCCGCTGCCGGTGGGGCGGACGCCGCAGCGGCCTTGATCGCGGTAATCACCCATTCGCCGGGGGCGCGCTCGACGAATTCGAAATCGACAGCGGTTCCAGGCTTGATGCCGCTGAGCAAGGCCGGGTTGGCCAGCTTGAATTCCATGGTCATGGCCGGCCAATTGAGGCTGGCGACGGGGGCGTGTTCGAGCATCACCGTGTCCTTGTCGATGCCCTCGATCCGCCCGGTGGTGCGGTGGCTGACCGATTTTGCCGGAGCCTGACTTTCGCCCGGGGCGAAAGCGTTCAGGGCCGCCTTGAGGTTGCTTTCCGAATCGAGCAGGAAGTTGGCGGCGACGACCACGGTCTCACCAGCCTTGAGGCCGTCGACGACCTCGACGTACTGTTCGCCGCGTTGCCCGAGGCGGACATCGCGCGGTTCGAAACGCCCTTCGCCGAGCGCCACCAGCAGGCGCTGGCGCGTCCCGCTGTCGATCACCGCCGACTTGGGCACGCTCAGGGCCGGTTTGGCGTTGCCGCTCGGCAATTCGACCTGGGCGAACATTGCCGGTTTGAGCAGGCCCTCGGGGTTGGGCAGCTCGAGACGAACGGGCACGGTGCGGGTTGCGGCGTTGAGCGTCGGGTAAACGTAGCTGACGGTGCCGGTGAAGGTTTTCTCCGGGTAGGCGGCGAGCCGGACCTGGGCTTTGCCGCCGGTGCGCACCTGGCCAACGTCCTGCTCGGCGACATCGGCGACGACCCACACGGCAGAGAGGTCAGCGATCTGATAGAGCGCATCGCCCGGCATGAAGCGCATGCCTTGAATGGCTTTTTTCTCGGTCACGATGCCGTTCGCCGGGGCCGTGAACGTGAGTGTGCGGCGCACCTCGCCGCCGTTCTTGAGGGCTTCGATCTGACTGGCCGGGATGTCCCAGTTTTTCAGGCGCAGGAGGCTTGCCGTTGCCAATTCGCGCATTCCGCCCTGGGCCAGTTGTGCGGTCTCGCCCGATTTGGCGAGGGTCTCGACGCCTTGCGCGGCGAGCGCGTATTCGCGCTGCGCGGAGACGAGCTCGGGGCTGTAGACCTCGAACAAGGCCTGCCCACGGCGGACGGCCTGCCCGGTGAAACCGACGTGCAGGCGTTCGACGTAGCCCTCGAACTTGGGCGTTACCGCATACACGCGCCGTTCGTCGATCTCGACGCGCCCGGAGGCGCGAATCGTCTGGTCGAGCACGCGTGCCTCGGCGATTTCGGTGCGCACGCCGAGCTTTTGAATCTTCTCGCTGCTGACGCGGATGGCATTGCTGTTCGCGCTGTCGTCCTCGCCCTCATAGACCGGGAGGTAATCCATCCCCATCGGGTCTTTCTTGGGCACTGGCGAGGTGTCGGGTAAGCCCATCGGATTGCGGTAGTAGAGGAGCTTACGCGCCGGTTTGGCAGGTTGAGCCGTTTCGGCCGGGCTGGCCGCGGTCGTGGGGGCGCCGGGGATGGATGGGTGGGCGGCACCGCGCTGGCCCAACCAGTAGCCGCCACCGACGGCGAGGGCGACGCCCAGGGCGCTGCCGGCAAGAAGGAGAGTTTTGGAGGTCATGGGGGTGAGGTCGAAAAATCAGAGTTCGTCGCCGAGCAGACGCTCGACTTCGGCCAGGCGAACGCGGGCGTCGCCCTGGGTCTTGAGGAGGTTGACGCGCGCCTGACGGATCTGGCGTTGGGCTTCGAGCAAGGTGGCGAAGTCGACCTTGCCGTTTTCATACGCGGCGAGCGCCGAACGCAGGGTCAGTTCGGCCTGGGGCAGCAGGCTGTCTTCGATCAGCGTCGCCGAGCGGCGCGCGGCATCGAGCGCCGAGAGGTTTTCAGCCAGCTCGGAAAAGATCTGATTGACGCTGGCTTCCTTGCGCGCCTGCGCGGCGGCGAGCATGGCTTCGGCTTCGCGCTCCTGTGCCCGGCGGGTACCTTGCTGCAAGGGCAGGTTGAACTGGAGCATCACTTCCCATTCCTTGACTTCGCTCTGGTACTGGATCGGCGAGACGCCGACGGTGAAGTCGGGGTAACGGTTTTTCAGCGTCAGCTCTCGGTTTTTTTCCGCGGCGCGGATACCGTGGCCGTCCGAGAAAAGGCGCGGGTTGCGGGCGCGTACCCGCTCGGCGAGGGTGTCGAATTCAAGCTGAGCCGGGGCGGGCAGCGGACGCAGTTGCTCGGGGGCCGCCAGGAGCGCGCCCGCCGGGCGTGCCAGGAGGCCGTTCAGACGGGCTTCTAGCTGACGCTTTTCGTTGTCGAGCAGGATCAGCTCATTGCGCATCGCGGTCTGTTCGGACTGGGCGCGAATGACGTCGGCCTGCGCCGCGAGACCGCTGCCGTAACGGACCTGCGCCAGGCGCTCCAGGCGCAGCATGAGGTCGAGAATTTCGCGCGCGAGCGCGGCGTTGTGCTCGACGGTGTAGAGCTGGGTGTGCAGGGCTTTGACCTTGGCCGAGAGTTCGGCCCAGTTGCCGCGCGCTCGCCCTTCCGCGCCAGCGGCTTCGAGTTCGGCGATTTCGCGTTTCAGGTCGCGCTTGCCGTACCAGGGCAGGTCCTGCATGAGCAGGTATTTGGTACTGCCGACGCGGCTCGGAGAGAGCGTCGCACCTTGCTCGCCCATCTTGGTGATGTCGCGCCATTCGATCTGGACTTTCGGGTCCATCAACGCCCCCGCGGGTTCGATGCGTTCCTGCGCCGCCTGCGCCTCGTAGCGCATCGCGGCGTATTCGGGGTTGTTCTCCCGCGCGTAGTCGAGCAGGCTGGCGACGGTGCGGCCCGGTGGCGCGGCCATCGCGGCGCCGTTCGTGGAAGATGCGTTGACGAAGGGCGCGCCAGGGCGGGATTCTCCGCCGACGTGCGCTGCCTGGGTCTGCGCCTGCGCCCAGCTGGCTCCACCCGCCAGCAGGCCGAGAATGAGTGCCATGCGCAAAGGCGCATGGCGGAAGGCTGTGCTTGTGCGTTTCATGACCGTCTGCGCGTCAGGGCGTCGGTTCGTAGCGCACGATGGTCAGTGCGCCGTCGATCGTCTCGGCCTGAAAGCGAATCTTCATTCCCGCTTTCAGGGTGTCGAGCCAGACGGTTTCCTTGACCTTGAAAACCATCGTCATCGGAGGCATGCCGAGGTTTTTGAGCGGCCCGTGGCTGACGGTGACCTTGCCGGCCGCTTTGTCGACCTTCTTCACCTCTCCGTCGGCGAGGGGCGACTGACTCTGGTTCAGTGTGCTGGCCGGCGCTGCGTGGCCGCTGTGGCCGTCGTGGCTTTGCGCGTAGGCCGGCGTGCCGGCGAAGAACACGGCGGCCAAAAACAGCGTGGCGCCGGCCAGCGGCAGGGCGTGGGTCAGGTGGAACGGGGCGTGGCGAGGGGTGGCGGGCATGGCTTTACTCCTTGGGCGACTGATGCGTGGCGTAGGGGCGGGCTTTGCCGCCGTGCTGGACCAGAACGGTGGTGAAATCGGGGGTGTTGGGAATGTCCATCCCGGGCGATCCGGCCGGCATGCCCGGCATGGCAAGGCCGACGGCCTGAGGTTGTTCCTTGAGCAGGCGCTTGATGTCCTTGGCCGGAACATGGCCCTCGACGGCGTAGCGGCCGACCTTGGCGGTGTGGCAGGAGCCGTACTGGTCGGGCATGCCGAGCTTGCGCCGCGCGGCGCCAAGGTCGTCGACGATGTGCGCGTCGACCGCGAAGCCTTCGCGCTTCAAGTGCTCGATCCAGCGGTCGCAGCATTCGCAGGTCGGGCTCTTGTAAACATCGATCTTGGGCTGGACCTGGGCATAGACCGCACCGCTGCCGAGCAGGGTCAAGACGGTCAGCCAGGCGGCAATGCGGCGTTGGAGAAAAAAGGGACGAGGGGCGTTTTGGGACATGATGGGAAATCCGGCGTTGGAATCTATCGGTATAGTCGAAGGGAGGGGCGTTTAAAGCACGACGATGCGGCCACGCATGCCGGCTTCGAAATGGCCGGGCAACAGGCAGGCGTAAGTGAAGGTGCCGGCGCGGGTGAACTTCCAGGTCAGTTCGCCGCTCGCGCCCGGAGCGACGCTGGCGCTGTTCGGGTCGTCGTGCTCCATGTTCGGAAATTTGGCCATCAGCTTGGCGTGCGCCTTGATTTCCTGGTCGGTGCCGAGCACCAGTTCGTGTTTGATGCGCCCGTCGTTGCGCAACACGAAGCGCACGATTTCCCCGCGTTTGACCTTGAGTTCAGGCGTCGAGAAACGCATGCGGTCATCCATCGACAATTCGACGGTGCGGGTGGCCTCGGCGGCCGGGGCGGGGCGTCCGATCTGGCTGTGTTCGCCGCCGGCCTGCGCCAGGGGCGAGGCCAGGAGCAAGGAAAGAAGGGGGAGCAGGGCCGCGAGCCGGCGATCGGGGAAAATACACGGTTTCGGGGGCATGGCTGGCTTTCAGTGAGGGTTTGAGCAATGAGCGCACTGTACGCAGGCGATGCCGACGGCAAGCTGACGACAAGATTACATTCCGGTAATGTTGCTCGCCGGACGTCGGCGCGGCGGATAATCCGGGCCTGATCCATGGCGATGAAAAGGACGTGACGTGAAACTCTTGGTGGTCGAGGACGAAGCGAAAACCGGCGATTACCTGCGCCAAGGTCTGCTGGAGGCGGGGTACGTGGTCGATCTGGTGCGCGACGGCGTCGACGGCGCGCATGCTGCGCTGACTGGCGAATACGACCTGATCGTGCTCGACGTGATGCTCCCCGGCCTCGATGGCTGGAGCATCCTGCGCCGGTTGCGGGCGGCGGGCGGCGAAACCCCGGTGCTCTTTCTGACCGCGCGCGGCCAGGTCGAGGACCGGGTGCGCGGCCTCGAACTCGGGGCCGACGACTACCTCGTCAAGCCCTTTGCCTTCGCCGAGTTGCTGGCCCGTGTGCGCACCCTGTTGCGGCGCGGAAGCAAGAGCAAGGATTCGGAGTTCCTGCAGGTCGCCGACCTCGAACTCGACCTCATGCGCCGGCGGGCGACGCGCGGCAGCCAGCGCATCGATCTCACGGCCAAGGAATTTGCCCTGCTCGAACTGCTCATGCGTCGCCGGGGCGAGGTTTTGCCGCGCTCACTGATCGCCTCTCAGGTCTGGGACATGAATTTTGACAGCGACACCAATGTCATTGAAGTTGCGGTGCGCCGCCTGCGGGCCAAGGTCGACGACGGTTTCGCGCTCAAATTGATCCGCACCGTGCGCGGCATGGGCTACGTCCTCGAAGAGGAGGGCGGCGCGTGATGCGGGCCGGGCCGGGGGGGGGCGCCGGCGCGTCGATCACCCTGCGCCTGACGGCTTTCTTCGCGCTGGTGTCGACCCTGGTCCTGCTCGCGCTCGGTTATCTGATCGCCAACGCCGTCGAGCAGCATTTCGTCGAACAGGATCTGGAAATCCTCGATGGCAAGCGCCGTCTCATCGAACGCGCGGTGGCTGACGTCGCCACGCCCGACGACCTCGTACCGCTGGCCCGGCGCCTCGATGACGCGCGCGCCGGATTTTCCGGCCTGGTGCTGGCGGTCGCGTTCGGCCGCGAAGGGAAAGAACTTGCGCCCGATCGCCTGGTTTTCGCCGGGCAGGGGGGCGATTACCCCAAGCTTCTGCTCGACGAACCGCCGTCCGAGCCGCCCCGTCTGCGGCGCTGGCGAGATGCTGACGACCGGCCCTGGCGCGGCGTCGCCGTGCGCGTGCCCGGGCCGGGCCCGCTGGGCGAAGTGCGCGTGGCGTTGGCGCTCGACATCTCGCATCACGAGCACTTCATGCACCGCTTTCGCACCACCCTTTGGACCTTCGTCGGCCTTGCCGCGGTACTGATCGGCGTTCTCGGCCACATCGTGGTGCGCCGCGGCCTGCGCCCGCTGCAGGCAATCCGCCGCCGGGCCGAGGAGGTGACCGCACGGCGGCTCGACGCGCGCCTGTCGCCCGAGGCCTTCCCGGCCGAGTTGGCCGAACTGGTGGCCGCGCTCAACGCGATGCTGGCGCGCCTCGAAGAGGCATTCGTGCGCCTGTCCGATTTTTCCTCCGACCTGGCGCACGAGTTCCGGACGCCGGTCAGCAACCTCCTGATGCAGGCCCAGGTGACGCTGGCCCGGGCGCGTACGGAGGACGAATACCGCGATGTTCTGGTCTCGAGCATCGAGGAATACGAACGCCTTTCCGGAATGATCGCCGACATGCTGTTCATCGCCCAGGCCGAGGAAGGGCGGCTGGTGCCGAATCGAGAACCGCTGGCCCTCGCGGCGCTTGCCGACGAATTGGCCGATTTCTACCAGCTCGCCGCCGAGGAACGCGGCATCGAACTGCGGGTTGTCGGCGAGGCGCGCGTCGAGGGCGACCGGGCGATGCTGCGCCGCGCGCTCAGCAACCTGCTCGCGAATGCCTTGCGCCATACCCCGGCGGGGGGCGAAGTGCGCTTGTGCCTGTCCGAGGCCCACGATGCGGTCGAAGTGACGGTGCAGAACAGCGGCACGCCGATTCCCGCCGAACACTGGCCCTACCTCTTCGACCGCTTCTATCGCGTCGATCCGGCGCGCCAGCGCGACGGTGGGCGCACCACCGGCCTCGGGTTGGCCATTGTGAAATCCATCGTTGAGGCGCACGGCGGGCAGGCCGTCGTCGCATCCGATGCTGAGGCCACGCGTTTCATCCTGCGCTTTCCCGTCGGACGCGCCCCGGCGCAGCACGGCTAATCACGGGTAAAATGCGCGGATGAAGATTCTCGCCCTTGAAACGGCGGCCGATCCCGGCAGCGTGGCGCTCTGGCGCGACGGCACGGTGACGGCGCGCACCTGTCCGCTCGATCAGACCAACTCCGCCGCCCTGCTGCCCGAAGCGCGGGCGCTGCTCGCCGAGGCCGGTCTCGATTTTTCCGATCTCGATGCGGTGGCCTTTGGCGCCGGCCCGGGCTCGTTCACTGGCCTGCGCGTCGCCTGCGGTGTGGCGCAAGGCCTGGCTTTCGGACGCGGGGTTCCGCTCCTGGGCATCGGAACACTTGAGGCGATGGCTTGCGAGAGCGGTGGTGCGCGTGTGTTCGTCGCCCTCGATGCGCGCATGGGCGAGGTTTACCACGCGTGTTACGTCGATGGCGTCCTGCAGGGTGAGATCGGCGTTCATCCGCCCGAACAGGTCCCGTTACCCGATGGCGACGGCTGGCTGGCCTGCGGCAATGCCTTCACCGCCTATCCGCGGTTACGCGAACGTTTTGTCGACCAAGTCAGTGAGTGGCAGCCCGAGCGGCTGCCCGGCGCCGTGGGCGTCGTCCGCCTCGCAGCACCGCGCCTCGCGCGCGGCGAAGCGGTCGATCCGGCGCTGGCGGCACCGGTCTATGTGCGCGACAAGGTGGCCAAGACAGTCGCCGAACGTCTGGCCGAAGGCGGTCGCGCGTGATGGGCGGAATGCTGGTCCCGCACGTTGAACTGCGGCCGATGCAAGGCACCGACCTGGATGCCGTGCTGGCCATCGAGACCGAGGTCTTTCCCTACCCCTGGACGCGCGGCAACTTCTCCGACGCCCTCGACAGCGGTTACAGCGCCTGGGTTTGCCTGCTCGACACCGAAATGATCGGCTACTTCGTCCTCATGCAGAGCCTCGACGAGGCGCACCTGCTCACCATCGGCGTGCGCGTGCGGCGGCAGAAGTGCGGTTTCGGCGCCCGACTTTTGCGCCATGCGATGTCGGTGGCGTCGCACGCCCGTGCCCGCCGGATACTGCTCGAGGTGCGCGGTTCGAATGCGCGGGCGCTCGAGCTTTACCGGCATTTCGGCTTCAGCCAGATCGGCGTGAGGAAGAACTACTATCCTGCTGACGGCGGACGCGAGGACGCGCTGGTGCTCGAACGCACCCTCGAGGAGGTGAGGGCATGAGCCTGACGCGCGAACGCCTGTTGGCCGAAATGGGCATTGCCCCGCTCTGGGTGCGCCGCGACGCGCAGCCCGTCGGGGTGCCGGAAACTTTGGCGGTGCCTGCTGCTGTTGAGCCTACACCGTCCGAAACGGCGATGGATGTCGAGACGCCCGCATTCGAGGCGCCTCCCCGCGCTGATGTGCCGGGCTTCACTGCCGATGCCAACCCGGCCGCGCTCACCTGGCCGCAAATCGATGACGCGATCCGCGCCTGCCGCGCCTGTCCGCTGTGCGAGCGGCGCAAGCAGGCCGTGCCCGGCGTCGGCGACGTCGAGGCCGACTGGTTGTTCATCGGCGAAGGTCCGGGGGCCGACGAGGACGAACGCGGCGAACCCTTTGTCGGTCAGGCCGGCCGTCTGCTCGACGCGATGCTGGCGGCGATCAACCTTGAGCGTGGCGAGAACGTGTACATCGCCAATGCCGTCAAGTGCCGCCCGCCCGGAAACCGCACGCCCGAGCCCGCCGAGTTGGCGGCCTGCCGCCCTTATCTGGCGCGCCAGATCGCCCTGATCCGTCCGCGCCTGATCGTCCTGCTCGGCCGCGTCGCGGTGCAATCGGTGCTCGGACAGGATGTCTCGCTCGCCAGCCTACGCGGTAAGACGCTGCGCTATCAGGATCGAGACGCCGGCCTCGACATCCCGGTGCTCGTCACCTACCACCCCGCCTACCTGCTGCGCAACCTGCCGGATAAGGCCAAGGCTTGGGAAGACCTGTGCCGCGCACGGGCGTTGATGCGTTCCCTGGCCGCGGACGCGGCGGCTTGACCTCAAAAGAAGGCGTGCGTACGGCGAAAGTGGTGGTCCCCAAGGCGCGCGCTGCGCACGATGAACGTCGAGCACGCTTTTCCCCTGCGCGCCGCGTTCATCGGGCTTAGGGCTTCCCCGCTTTGCTTTCAGGCCGTCACAGCGTCCGCCCGAAGGCACGGACTTTTTCCCAGTTGGTGAACTCGACGTCGTGCGCGGGGTCGGTCGGGCCGCCCGTGATCCACATGATGAAGCGGATCATGGCTTTGTCGTACCACGGGTAACGGCTGTAGCGCAGGGCGCCGGCAAAAACCGCGAGGCGTTGTGGCCGCCACGGCGACTTCTTGAGGAAACTGCGCATGTACACCGAGCCTTCGGGGGTGTCCTTGCCCGGCTTGCGCGCGGTGAGATTGACGCAGAAAAAGACGTTCGGGCGCGCCTCGAGCGTTGCCTGTTGCGCCGCAATGAAGGTGTAGAGCGCTTCAGGCAGATGGCCGTAGCGGATCGAGGCGCCGATCACCACTTGCGCAGCGTGGGCGGCGGCGTCCGCCGCGTGTGCGTCGGTCAACGTCAACAGACGGGCGTCGCGCCCGGTGCGGCGGACTTCGTCGGCCATCGCCTCGCAGATGCGCCGGGTTTGACCGTCGTGGGTGGCGTAGAGAAAAAGGACGGCGTTCATCGCGACCTCTCTCCGGCCGTGGTGGCCAGACGGGCTGCGGTGCGCCGCCGACGCAGGCGGGTAAAGGCCAGCGGCGCAAGATTGTCGGCGAGCAGCAGGCCGACGGCGAGCACCGCGCCGGTCAGCACCATGTCGGTGAGCAGACCGACCCCGGTGGCACTGTCCTGGGCCATCAGGGCGTGCAGACCGCGAAAACCAACGCTGCCCGGCACCAGGGTGATGATGCCGGGAATCTTGACTAGGATGGCCGGCTGGCCGCTGAGCGCATTGTAGAAGTGGCCGGCGAAACCGACCGCCAGCGCACCGGCAAAGGCGCCGACGACCATGCCGAAGCCGGCGTGGACGATGGAGTAGATGCCCCAGGTCAGGACACAGCCGGCGATCATGGCGAGCACAGAGCGCCAGGGCGCCTGCAGTACCCCGAGCATGGAGACGCCGAGAATGGCGATCGCCGGCCAGATCACCCAGGCGGGCAGCGGGAGCGGTGTGCCGGTGGCACGGTCTGGAACGAGGTGCAAGCCGATTTCGTTGCCGATCCCCAGGCCCGCGCCCATCAGAAACAGCAGGAGAAAGACGCCGGCCAGCCGGCCGGTGCCGGCGAGCAGGTTCTGGGTGGCGAGTTCGGACATCGCCACGGTGAGCATGAAGCCGGGCAGGAGAAAGACAACGGCGGCCACCGAAGTGATGAAGGGCGATTGCTGCGGTAGCGCGAGCGCCGAAAGGTGGGCGGCGAGGGCAGCGAAAGCGCAGAGGATGACCGGCGTCGCCGGTCCGAGGCGGGGGTAGCGGGCCAGGACCAGGTAGGCGCGCACGAAGAGGGCGCCGATGGCGCCGCCGCAGACGATTTCGGCCCAGCCGCCGCGCAGCAATACGGCAACGCCGGCGGAGAGCAGAAAACCGAAGAAGACGAAGGACCAGCCGGTCCACAAGGGCGGGGTGTCCATGATTGCCTTCAACTCGCGTTCGCAGCGGTCGAGGCTGGCCGGACCGTCGATGCGGCCGAGCAGTTCTTCGAGGGCGATCAGCCGCGCCATGTTGTAGTCGTAGGGCGGCAATCGGGTCATGACCACGCGCTGCGTGCCGTCCTCGGCGGTGAGGTTGAGGGTGAGCATGGTCAGTACGGCGAAGCAGACGACGCGCACGCCCAATTGCTGGCCCACTGCGTTGAGCTGTCGTTCGAGTTCGTGCGAGTGCAGGCCGCTGATGTGCAGCGCCTGCGCCAGATCGAGCAGGAAGCGCGCTTGCTGGTCGAGGTTGGCATGCGGCGCGTTCGGATGGGGCGTCATGGAGGTCGAGGCGGGGTCGGGTGTGGAATTATATCGGCGCCTTGCGTCGGCCTGCGAGCGAATCTGCGCAGCGCCCATTGACGCCGTCGGCAGGCGCGCCAATACTGACTTATGGCGTGCGGAAAGACAAACGATGACGAAGTGGCGGATTGAGGCTTGGGGACGGACGCTACTTACACTCGCCAGCTTTGCAGCTGTGCCGGTCATGGGCTGCTCGTTACCGCAGTGCCCGCCCGGGCCGATCTCCTTTGCCCTGTACGAGCACGGCCATTTCTACGACATGAAACGTGACCGGGGGATCGACCGCGACGTGGCCGAAGTGCTGGCGAGACGTTCAGGCTGCCGTTTCGAATTCCTGCCTCGGGCGCGCCCTCGCATCTGGCACGACTTGCAGTCGGGTGCGCTGATGATGACCGGCTCGGCGATCCCGACTGAAGAGCGGAGTGAACTGGCCTGGTTCGTGCCTTATCTGGCGGTGAAAAATTACGTTCTCGTCCGGGCCTCGCTGCCGATCGGTTCGGCGCGCGAGTTCATCGCTTCGAAGCATCTGCGCTGGGGGGCGGTGCGTTCCTACCGGTATGGCGAGGAGGCCGACCGCTTCCTCGAAGCCCTGCGCGCCGAAGGTCGCCTGGCCGAGGACGGCGACCTGCGCGCGGCCTTCCGTGCCTTCGCCAAGGGGCGCACCGACGGGATCTTCATCCAACCCTACGTGCTGAATCTTTATCTTGAAGCCCATTCCGCCGGGGAAGCGGTGCGAGTGCTCGACTGGTTTCCTGAGGATCCGCCGGTGATCGGTGCCCTGGCGTTTTCGAAGCACTTTTTCACGGCCGAGCAGGTTGCCGCTTGGCGTGAACTGGTCGAGGGCATGCACGCCGACGGTACCTTGAAGGCAATCTTCGCCCGTTACGTCGGTGCCGAACAGGCGGAGCGCATGTTACGCTTTAGACGCCCATGAACTTCATGTCCCCCTGCGACCTGCCTCGCCTCTGGCGTCCTGTCGCCGTCCTGCTCCTCGCCGTGCTTTGCGCACCGGCCATCGCAGCGCCGCTGTGCAACGGGCCCATCCGCTTTGCACTCTACGAGAACGGCTACCTTTACGACGCGTCCACCGAGCGTGGCATCGACAAGGACGTCGCCCTCGAACTGGAGCGGCGCAGCGGCTGCCGTTTCGAGTTCGTCGTTCGTCCGCGGGCGCGGATCTGGCACGACCTCGAGGTTGGCGCCGTGGCGATGACGGGATCGGCCGTTGCGACGGCGGAACGCCGGCATTTTGCTCATTTCGTGACCTACATGACCCAGAAGAATTTCGTTGTTGTCCACCGCGCCGTTCCGGCGCGCAGTGCTGCGGAGTTTTTCGCCGGTTCCGAGGCGCGCTGGGGGGCCGTACGCGGCTATCGGCACGGTGTTCGCGCCGACCAGTACCTTGAAACCCTTCGTCGCGCCGGGCGTCTGGCCGAAGCGGCGGACATCGGCGAAGTTTTCCGACTCTTTGCGCGTGGGCGTACCGCCGCTTTGCTCGCGCCGCCGGCCACGTATGCGCGCTATCTGGGTGAGGTGCTTGATCCGGGGCGGGTGCGCATCGAAGACTGGTTTCCGGCCGACCTGCCGATCCCGCACGCGCTCGCATTTTCGCGCCAGCATTTCTCGGAAGAGGCGATTGAGGGCTGGCGCCGCATGCTCCGCCAGATGCGTGAGGACGGCAGCCTGCGTAACATTTACGCCCACTACCTCGGGAGTGAGGATGCCGCACGCCTCCTCGCCTTTACGCCGGATTGAGCACCAAAGCAAGCGCGGCTCGGCTTCTGGTCCGTGCGTGTGGCGATTCCGCCTTTCATGCCCGTTTGCTTGACGCGCCTGACGCGCGCTTCTACGATGCGCCCTCTTGCGCCGCATTGGCGCGTTTCCCTGCTTTTATCGTCCGCCATGTCACGCGTCTGCCCGCACTGCCACTCCGCCCTGCCGGAAACCGATCGGCCTGCCAACCCCTGTCCGAAGTGCGGTAAAGTCGGCGCCGCCGCGCCCAGCGCCACCGAAGAGGCGACGACGACCTACCTGCCTCCGGTCAAGACGCCCTTCCGTTCGCGTTCGGTGTTGTCGCGCCTGCTCATCGCCGGACTCTTCATCGGCTGGCTGCTGATCTATTACTGGCCCGTCTAGGCGAGAACCTGAGATTGCCGGGCGGGCGTTGCCGGCCTGGAATCTCCGCCGTCCTGCCTTTCATCGAGGCTCTGCCTCGATCTTCACCTCAGCGTTTCCTGATTTTCTTTTCCCTCGTGCCTGGCTCAGCTGCGGGAGGCTTTGTCTCGCCCAGCCGCCGGGCGGCCCCCGCATTCCTGTCGCTTATGCAGCCGTGCATTTTGGTTTGAAAAAAATCTTGTGTTCTGGCAGGGGCGGCGCGCGATGAGATGAGGGGAATAACCCTTTCGCAAGACTGGAAAATATTTTTCAGTGTGATAGATTGTTAAAAAAAACAATTACAGCCATCGGTCGGCCGCATGCTCGGTCTTGCGGTTGGGCGCATGGGGTGCATCGACAAATTTCACAATCTTGCGACTTGGAGGTCAGGCAATGGCATTGCTTATCGCGTTTCTCGTTACCGCCACGGTGGGGTACATGGTGTTCAAGAACTACAAGGCCCAGGCGGTGCTTTTTCTTGGCGGCATCGTGCTCATGGCCGCGGCAATCCTGCTGGGTACGGCAGACATCCTCCCTGGCAGCAAAAGCACCGGTTTCAAGTGGTTCGACATCTTCGAGTTCGTGCGCAATACCTTCAGCAGTACCACCGCAGGCCTTGGTCTGATGATCATGGCCGTGGCCGGTTTTGCCCGTTACATGGACGAGATCGGCGCCAGCCGCGCGCTGGTGCGCATCGCCGTCAAGCCGCTCGGCAAGCTGCATTCGCCCTACATCGTGATGAGCGCCACTTATGTGTTGGGCCAGTTTCTCGCCCTGTTCATCCCGAGCGCCTCGGGTCTTGGGGTGCTGCTCATGGTGACGGTCTTTCCCATCCTCATCAGCCTCGGCGTGAGCCGTCTCTCGGCGGTGGCAGTGATCGGCACCACGCAGTCGCTGGACATCGGTCCGGCCTCGGGCAACAGCGTGCTCTCGGCCAAGAACTCGGGGATGGACATCACCACCTATTTCGTTGACCACCAGATACCGGTGGCGCTCTGCGTGGTGGCGACCGTCGCCGTGCTGCATTTCCTCGTCCAGCGCTGGTTCGATCAGCGTGCCGGGCATGTGGTTGAGAAGAGCGAGCTCGTCGCCGCCGATGAAAAGAACGATGATGTGCCGCTGATCTATGCGCTGCTGCCGATCATCCCGATGGTGCTGATCCTGACCTTCAGCAAGATGGCCATCGCGTCGATCAAGATGGACGTGATTACGGCCATGCTCATCAGTATCATGATCGGTATGATTTTTGAATATATTCGGCATCGTGACGCCAGGAAGGTGCTGGCCAGCATCCAGGTCTTTTTCGACGGCATGGGCGTGCAGTTCGCCACCGTGATCACCCTGATCGTCGCCGGCCAGATGTTTGCCGAGGGCCTGATCAAGATCGGCGCCATCAGCGCCATGATCGAATCAGCGCAATCGCTGGGCCTCGGTGCGACGGCGATGATCTTCGTGATGACCGCGATCATCGCCATCTCGGCGATCATCATGGGCTCGGGCAACGCCCCATTCTTCGCCTTCGCCGCCCTGGTGCCGACCGTCGCGTCGCAGATGTCGATCAACGCCGTGCAGATGCTGCTCCCCATGCAGTTTGCCGCCAGCATCGCACGCAGTGTCTCGCCGATCACCGCGGTCATCGTCGCCGTGTCCGGCATCGCCAAGGTTTCCCCGTTCGATGTCGTCAAGCGCACCGCCATCCCGATGGCCGGTGCGATGGCGGCCAACATCGTTGCCGGTTTCTTCCTGATCAACTAAGGAGGCTTCACATGTTCAAACTGCTCAAAAACGCTACCGTTTATGCCCCGGAAAAGCTCGGTGTGCTCGACGTTCTTTTCGCCGGCGAACGCATCGTGCAGATCGCCGAGCGCATCGAGGCGCATCCCGCCTACGGCGAGGTCGAGGTCATCGATTGCACTGGCTGTAGCCTGGTTCCGGGCTTTGTCGACCAGCACGTGCATCTCATTGGTGGCGGCGGCGAAGGCAGCTTCTCGACGCGCACGCCGGAAGTGATGCTCAGCGACCTGACCTCCTGTGGCATCACCACCGTGGTCGGCACGCTCGGCACCGACAGTGTCACCCGCCACATGACCTCCCTCTTGGCCAAGGCCAAAGGGCTCGAGGAGGAGGGCATCTCGACCTGGATCTACACCGGCGCTTACGACGTTCCCGTGCCGACGCTGACCGGCAGCGTGCGCACCGACCTGATCATCGTCGACAAGGTCGTCGGCGTCGGTGAGGTGGCCATGTCCGACCACCGCTCCTCGCAGCCGACCAAGCTCGATTTCGCTCAACTCGCGGCGCAGGCGCGCGTCGGCGGCATGCTTTCAGGCAAGGCCGGGGTGCTGCACATCCACCTGGGCGACGGCAAGGCGATGATCGACTGGGTCTTTGATCTGCTCAAGGAAACCGAGCTGCCGATCACCCAGTTCACGCCGACGCACTTCAACAAGAACAAGACGCTGTTCATGGAAGGCGTGCGTTTTGCCAAGGCCGGCGGCATGGTTGACATCACCACCAGCAGTTCGACCATCTCGCCGGGACGCATCCAACCGCCCGAGGCGCTGAAAATCTGCGTCGAGGAAGGTGTGCCACTCGACCGCGTCACCATGAGCTCGGACGGCAACGGCAGCCTGCCGGTGTTCGACGCCGCAGGCAAGCTGATGGGCCTCGTCGCCGCGTCTCCGGCCAGTTTGCACAAGGCAGTGCGCGACATCGTCCAGGCCGGCATCCTGCCGCTCGAGGACGCGCTGCGCCCGGTGACCTGCAACCCAGCGCGTTCGCTCAAGTTGCCGCGCAAAGGCGCGCTCAAGGTCGGCTTCGACGCCGACGCGGTGGTGCTTGATGCCGACCTCAAGGTGCGCGACGTCTTCGCCAAGGGGCGCACCATGGTGCGCGAGGCCACAGTCGTGGTGAAGGGCGTGTTCGAGAAGTAAACCTTGGCGAGCCCGGGGGAGGCGAGTCTTCCCTCGGGCAGGTTCGAATCAGCGAGGATTCAAGGCTTCGGTCCTGTGAGGTAGGGCGTGATCGAGTCGGTGTGCTCGACGGCGAGGGCGACCGCGTCCGGGTTCTGGCGCAGGACCTCGGCGAACAGGATTTCGCACAGCGCCTGCAGGGAGACGAGGCTGGCCGAAAGGACCGAGTGCGCGGCCGGCGCATAGAGGCAGAGGTCGGCTTCACCGGCCAGCGGTGCCGCCGGGGAGTCGACGATGGCCAGCACCCGGGCGCCACGCTCGCGCGCGGTGTGGGCAAGTTCGATGGTCGTTGCCGAGTAGCGAGGCATGCTGATTGCCACCAGCACGTCGCCGGGGCCGATGCGGGTCAGGCCGCGTGCGCTTTGTTCGTAGCCGCCGGCACCGGTCAAGGTGAATACGGCGTAGCTGTACGGGGTGAGCGCGTAGGCCAGCCAGTTGCAGACGTGCGCGGTAAGGCCGAAACCGAGAATGTAGATGCGACCTTGCGTGGACAGCATTTGCGCTGCGGCACGGATCGTCTCGGGCGGGTTTTCCTGGTACAGGCGTTCGAGGTTGGCGCAGGCCATGGCCACGTCGCGTGCCGGCGAATCGGCCTGCGGGTGGTTCTTTTCTTCGCGCAGACGCTGGATCGGGTCGATGACCGCGCGCATTTCTTGCGCCAGACGGGCGCGCAACTCGGCGAAGCCGGTGAAGCCGGCCGCCCGCGCGAGGCGATTGATGCTGGCGGTGGAGCCGCCCGAAGCCTTGGCGATCTCGACGATGCCGAGCGTGGCGGCCTGGGCGGAATGGCGCAGGATCCAGTCGGCCACTTCGCGCAGGGCCGGCGAGGCCTGTTGCGCGGCGGTGCGGATTTTTTCGAGCGGATCGACGTTGGGCATGCGCCCTCCCTGGGCTGTAATGGCCGCGCTGTCCGAGAGGGGGCTGCGCCGGTCAGGACGTGATCATAGCCAGAGACGCTGGGGGGCGGCAACCGTGGGCGAAGGATGGGCGGGTTTTTCACCGTTTGCCCAGAGCGCGTCCAGCGCCGCAAGTGACGCCGGACGCGGTGCAGCCATCAGTCGAGGACGTGCGAGACGAGGCCGTCGGCGAGCTTGGGTTCGAACCAGGTCGACTTGGGCGGCATGACTTGCCCGGCGTCGGCGACTGACATCAGTTCGTGCATCTGGGTCGGGAACATGGCGAAGGCCACGGCCATCTCGCCGCTGTTCACGCGCCGTTCGAGTTCGGCCAGGCCGCGGATGCCACCGACGAAATCGATGCGCGTGTCGCGGCGCAGGTCGGCAATGCCGAGGACGGGGGCGAGAATCTGTTCGGAGAGTACCGAAACGTCGAGGCGACGCACCGGGTCGGCAGTCGGGACGAGTTCGGGCTTGATCGTCAGCGCGTACCACTGGCCGGCGACGTACATGCCGAAGGAGCCGCCTTGTTTGGGGCTGACCGGGGCGGCCGAAGGCTCGATACGGCAGCGCTCGCCGATGGCGGCGAGCAGTGATTCGACGCTGTGGCCGTTGAGGTCACGCACCACACGGTTGTAATCCATGATGGCCATCTGGCGGGCGGGGAAAATGACCGACAGGAAATATTCCGCAGCGTCAGGCTTGCCCTGACCGCGCCGCGCGGCGGCGACGCGGGAGGCGGCGGCCGAACGGTGGTGGCCATCGGCGATGTAGAGGTTGGGCATGGCGTCGAAGACCTCGCCGATGCGGGCGAGGGTCGCCGCGTCGTCGATCAGCCAGACGGTGTGCCGGATGCCGTCGTCGGCCGTCAGGTCGGCGATCGGCGTTCCTGCAGTGGCCGAGGCGACCAGGCGCTCGGCTTCGTCGCTGTCCGGGTGGGCGAGCAGCACCGGGCCGGTCTGGGCGTTGAGTGCCTCGATCTGGCGCACGCGGTCATCTTCCTTGTCCGGGCGGGTGAATTCGTGCTTGCGGATGCGGTTGGTGTCGTAGTCGGCGACGGAAGCGGCGGCGATCAGGCCGGTCTGGGTATGCCCGCCCATCACCAGGCGGTAGGCGTAGTAGCGCGGCGCGGTGTCGCGCAACAGGATGCCTTGATCGATCAGGGCGCGCAGGTTCTCGGCCGACTTGGCGTAAACCTCCGGCGCGTAATGGTCGACCTCTGGCGGAAGGTCGATCTCGGCCTTGGAGATATGTAGGAACGAGTAAGGTTTGCCGGCGGCACGCTGGCGGGCCTCTTCGCTCGAAAGGACGTCGTAGGGCGGCGCGGCGACCGCGGCGGCGTGCGCGCTTTGCGGACGCAGGCCGGTGAACGGTCGGATCATGGGGCGGGCGGTAGTCAAGCGGTTCTCCTTCGATGACATGACCTGATGGAAATGGGGTGCCCCGGGGCAAGCTGCTGTGGCGGCGCGTTCAAGCGTGCGCCGCGGCTCCGGGGCGGAGTGTCGTCATTCTAACGCAGTGCAGCCGGTCTGGCCCCGCCGGCCTCGTCCTTTGGCGGGAGCGTCCATCACGCCTGGTCTTTTCGCCGCCGCGGCTCGGTAACAGTTTGTAAGTCGTGTCTTCCGTTTTTCGACCTTCGGCGTTAACACCGACAAGCAGAATCGCTTGCCCGCCGGGCAAGCCCGCAAGGCAGCAATGGAGAGCCAACGATGAACAAATGGACTAATGGGGCACGTCGGACGATGGCCGTTCTGGGGGTGGCGTTCGGCCTCCTCAGCGTGTCGGCGCAGGCCGACGACCGCGTGCTCGGAGCGGTGATCGGCGGCAGCGCAGGCGCGGTGATCGGGCATACGGTGAACGGGCGCAACGGCGCGCTCGTCGGCGGGGCCTTGGGGGCCGCAGCCGGTGCCGTCATCGCCGCCAGCGATCGCGGGGATTACCGTCACGGCTATTATCCGCCACCTCCGCCGCGCCCGTACTACCGCCCTTACGTTGAATACGTGCCGCCACCCGCCGTGATCTACCGGCCGCCGGTGGTGGTCGTGCAGCCGGCGCCTTACTACAGCTATCGCGATGGTCCGTACTACCGGCGCGGCAAGCACTACCACCATCACTATTACTACGGTCACCGTCGTCATCGCGACGATGACGACAACTGATTCCTGAGCCAGCGTCGATCCGACGCCGTCCCGGTTTAACGCACAAGGCCGCTGACGCATTCCGTCAGCGGCCTTGTTTTTTGGTCCTTTGTTTGTCGTTTCCGACGCCGAGGCTCAGGCCGTAGTGAGGCGGGCGGGCAGGGCTTCGCGCAGCAGTTGGGCCGCCTCGCGCAGCATGTTGGCGGTGGTGTCCCAGTCGACGCAGGCGTCGGTGACCGAGCAGCCGTAGCGCAGTTGCTTGAGGTCGGCGGGGATCGGCTGGTTGCCGGCGACGAGGTTGGATTCGATCATCGCGCCGACCAGGGATTCGCTGCCAAGCCGCACCTGATGCACGACGTCGGCCAGCACCAGCGGTTGCAGTTCGGGCTGCTTGAAGCTGTTGGCGTGCGAGCAGTCGACGACGATGTTGGGCGCGAGGCCCGCTTTTTCGAGGATTTCTTCGGCCATGCGCACGCTTACCGTGTCGTAGTTCGGGCGGCCGTCGCCGCCGCGCAGGACGACGTGGCCGTACGGGTTGCCGCGGGTACGCACGATGGCCGAGCGGCCTTCGCTGCTCAGACCGAGGAAGCTGTGCGGCCGCGAGGCCGAGACGATGGCGTTGATGGCGATGCCGATGTCGCCGTTGGTGCCGTTCTTGAAGCCGACCGGCGTCGACAGGCCGGACGACATCTCACGGTGGGTTTGCGATTCGGTGGTGCGGGCGCCGATCGCCGTCCAGCTGATCAGGTCGCCGAGGTATTGCGGCGAGATCGGGTCGAGCGCTTCGGTTGCCGCCGGCAGGCCCAGTTCGGCGATGTCGCGCAGAAAGCGACGGGCATTCTCCATGCCTTTGTCGATCTTGAACGAGTCGTCCATGTCCGGGTCGTTGATGTAACCCTTCCAGCCCGTCGTCGTGCGCGGTTTTTCGAAGTAGACGCGCATCACGAGGAGCAGCGTGTCCGACAGCTCGTCGGCCAACGCCTTCAGACGGCGCGCGTAATCGAGGCCGGCGATCGGGTCGTGGATCGAGCAGGGGCCGACGACGACGAAAAAGCGCGGGTCCTTGCGGTCGAGGATGTTGCGCAGCGCTTCGCGCCCGGCCATGACCGTATGCTTGGCTTGGGGGGAGAGCGGCACGCGGGCGTGGATGTCCTCGGGCGAGGGCATGGCCTCGAAGTCGAGAACGTTGACGTTCTCGATGTCCGGCGTGTCGAGGTTGGTCTTGTCGGGATGGTTCATGGCTTCAGTTTCCTCAGCAGATCCTTGACGGCCGCGACGCGCTCGGCGAGCGTCGGGCAATGACGTTTGAGCAGGAGTTTATCCTGCCCGGCGAGGCGATAGTTCCGATCCTTCTGGATCAGTTCGATGATGCGGATCGGTTCGATCGGGGGATTGGGTTCGAACTGAACGAGCACCTGATCGATGGTCGCGTCGAGCTTGACGATGCCGAGCGGCCGGCAGAGCAGGCGCAGACGGTGGCTTTCGAGCAGCGACTGCGCCTGGGCCGGCAGCTCGCCGAAGCGGTCAACGAGCTCTTCGTGCATCGCCGCGATGTCGTCGATCGATTCGCAGTTGGCGAGGCGCTTGTAGAGCGAGAGCCGATCGTGAACGTCGGGCGCGTAGGCGTCGGGGAGCAGGGCCGGGATGTGCAGGTTGATCTCGGTGGCGATGCCCAGCGGGCGCAGCAGGTCCGGTTCCTGCCCTTGTTTGAGCGCGGTCACGGCGCGGCTGAGCATGTCGGTGAATAGCTTGAAGCCGACTTCCTGCATCTCGCCCGACTGCTTGTCGCCCAGCACTTCGCCGGCGCCACGGATTTCGAGGTCGTGCATCGCGAGGTAGAAGCCGGCGCCGAGTTCGTCCATCGCCTGGATCGCTTCGAGGCGCTGCTTGGCCTGCTTGGTGAGTCCGGAAGCTTCTTCTCCGCCCGGGGTGAGCAGGTAGGCGTAGGCCTGGTGGTGCGAGCGCCCGACGCGGCCGCGCAGCTGGTGCAGCTGGGCGAGGCCGAACTTGTCGGCACGGTTGATGACGATGGTGTTGGCGTGGGCGTTGTCGATGCCGGTTTCGATGATCGTCGTGCACAGGAGCAGGTTGGCGCGCTGCTGCATGAAGTCGCGCATCGTGCGTTCGAGTTCGCGCTCGTTCATCTGCCCGTGGCCGACGACGATGCGCGCCTCGGGCACCAGCTTGGCGAGCTTCTCGCGCATGTTCTCGATGGTGTCGACCTCGTTGTGCAGGAAGTACACTTGGCCGCCGCGCTTGAATTCGCGCAGCAGCGCCTCGCGCAGGATGCCGTCGGAAAGCTTGGTGACGAAGGTCTTGATCGCCAGCCGTTTCTGCGGCGCGGTGGCGATCACCGAGAAGTCGCGCAAGCCTTCGAGCGACATGCCGAGCGTGCGCGGGATCGGGGTCGCGGTCAGGGTGAGCACGTCGACCTCGCTGCGCAGCGCTTTGAGCGCCTCCTTCTGGCGCACGCCGAAGCGGTGTTCCTCGTCGATCACCACCAGCCCCAGGCGCGGGAAGACGATGTCCTTCTGCAACAGCTTGTGCGTGCCGATGACGATGTCGACCTTGCCCTCGGCGAGGTCTTTCAGCGCCTGCGTCGTCTCCTTGGCGGTCTTGAAGCGCGAGAGTTCGACAACGCGCACCGGCCAGTCGGCGAAGCGGTCGCTAAAGGTCTGGAAGTGCTGCTCGCAGAGCAGGGTGGTCGGGCACAGCACGGCGACCTGCTTGCCGCCGGCCACCGCGCAGAAAGCGGCGCGCAGCGCGACTTCGGTCTTGCCGAAACCGACGTCGCCGCAGACCAGGCGGTCCATCGGCTTGCCCGACTTCATGTCGGTGATGACGGCCTCGATGGCCGCGGCCTGGTCGGGGGTTTCCTCGAAGCCGAAACCGTCGGCGAAAGCCTCGTAGTCATGCACGCTGAATTCGAAGGCATGCCCTTCGCGCGCGGCGCGGCGGGCGTAGAGGGCCAGGAGCTCGGCCGCGGTGTCGCGGGCTTGCAGCGCAGCGCGGCGCTTGGCTTTCTCCCACTGCGGCGAGCCGAGCGCGTGCAGCGGCGCGGCGTCCGGGTCTGCGCCCGAATAACGCGAGATGACGTGCAGCTGCGACACCGGGACGTAGAGCTTGGCCTCGTCGGCATAGTGCAGTTCGAGGAATTCGGTTTCGCCTTCGCCGAGGTCGAGGTGGATCAGGCCGCGGTAGCGGGCGATGCCGTGCTGCTCGTGCACCACCGGGTCGCCGATCTTGAGTTCGGTCAGGTCGCGCAGCCAGGTGTCGAGCGAGGCCTTGCGCTGTGCGCTGCGACGACTCTTGCGCGAGGGGCTGCCGGCGTAGAGCTCGGCTTCGGTGACGAAGGCCAGGTCGCCGAGGATGAAACCGTCATGGAGCGGTGCGACGCCCAGCGCGAGGCGGTTGTCCGCGGCCAGAAAGCCCGCCAGATCGGCGCTGGCGGCCGGCCGCAGGCCATATTCGGCGAGCAGTTCAGCGAGGGTTTCGCGCCGCCCGGGCGATTCGGCGAGCAACAGGATGCGGCCGGGATGTCCGTCGATAAAGCCTTTCAGGCGCGAGAGCGGGTCTTCGGCGCGGCGCTCGACGGCCAGCGGCGGCAAGACGGCCGAGGCCTGTGCAGTGCCGAGTTCGGCGCGCTGCAGGACGAGGCGCGCGTAAGGCGCGGCGGCGACGAAGAAGGCTTCTTCGGAGAGGAATAATTCGTCCGGCGGCAGCAGCGGTCGGCCGGGCTCGCCCGAGAGCAGGCGATGACGGGACTGGGCATCCTTCCAGAAACCCCGCAAGGCCTCGGGGACGTCGCCGTGCAGGCAGAGGCTGGCGTTCGCGGGCAGGTAGTCGAAGAGCGTCGCCGTCTCGTCGAAGAAGAGCGGCAGCCAGTATTCGATGCCGGCCGGGGCGATGCCGTTCGAGATGTCCTTGTAGATGCCCGAGCGCGCCGGGTCGCCCTCGAAAACTTCGCGGAAGCGCTGGCGGAAGCGCGCCCGGCCTTTGTCGTCGAGCGGGAATTCACGTGCCGGCAGGAGGCGGATTTCGTTCACCTGCGCCAGGGTGCGCTGGCTATCGACGTCGAAGGTCTTGATGCCTTCGATCTCGTCGTCGAACAGGTCGATGCGGTAGGGCTGCGGCGAACCCATCGGGAAGAGGTCGATCAGGCCGCCGCGGATCGAGTATTCGCCGGGCGAGACGACCTGGGTGACATGGGCGTAGCCGGCCAGCGTCAGCTGGGTGCGCAGGGCTTCGGCGTCGAGTCGTTCGCCGACCTTGAGGAAGAAGGTGTAGGCCGCGAGGTAGGCCGGCGGCGCGAAACGATAGGCGGCGGTCGAGGCCGGCACGAGCAGCACCTCGCATTCGCCGCGCGAGATGGCGTAGAGCGTGGCCAGGCGTTCGGAGATGAGGTCGTGGTGTGGCGAAAAGCCGTCGTAGGGCAGCGTTTCCCAATCGGGCAAGAGGCGAACCTTTAACGCTGGCGCGAACCACGGAATTTCCTCGAGCAGGCGCTGCGCATCGGCGGCAGTGGCAGTGAGCACCGCCAGCATCTCCGGCGCGGCCGCCGCGCCGGGCGGGCGCTTGAGCTGGGCGAGGTGAGCGATGGTCAGGGCGTCGGCTGAGCCGGCATAAGGCGGCAAGGCCGTGCGTTCGCCCCGCCGCGCAGGCGGCAGGGGCAGCGGAAGGTGTTGGGAGAGCGTGGGCAGCGGAGCGGAGGTGGACGTCGACACGGCGGATCGGGGCTGATGAGTACGGGGAAGACGACGACAAAAACAACGGTGAAGCGCTCGATTATCGCGCAAAACGCGGCGTGTGGCCGCCGTTTTGCTCGTTTTACGCTGTTCGTCAGGGCGGTGCGGCGCAAAACTTCGAAGGTGCTTGAGTTTTGTCGGCCCCGGTTTCAGAGTGGATGCGGCGATGCGCATCGGCAGCGGATCGCTTTCGGGCGCGTCCCTCTGGGCAGGGTACAAGGTTCAAGGACGGTTTAAGGGCAGATTCAAAACCAATGGAATGGAAAAGGGAGGGCAAGATGCACGACAGAATGCAAAGCAGAACGGGTTGGAGCCGCCTGCGGACGGCCTCGTTCCTGGCCTTCTTCGCGGCAAGCACGGCCGGGGCAGTGGAAATTTCGCCCGCCGTGACCGAGGCTTACGCGGCCATGGCCGGGCACACCTCGGTCAAGACGGCGCTGGCTTTCATCAAGGCCGACGAAGCGCGTACGCTGGCTGAACAGAAACAGATCGTCGCCATCCCCGCGCCGCCCTTCAAGGAAGCGCGGCGTGCCGAGGATTTCCGCCAGCGCCTCGCGGCCGCTGGACTCGCGAACGCACGCATCGACAAGGAAGGTAATGTGATTGCCGTTCGCTCGGGGCGGGGCGGCGGGCCGAAGCTGGTGGTCTCGGCGCACCTCGACACTGTCTTTCCCGAAAATACCGACCTGACGGTGACCGAGAAAAACGGCCGCCTCTACGCCCCGGGGATCGCCGACGATACGCGTGGGCTGGTCGAACTCCTGTCGCTGGTGCGGGCGCTCGACGCGGCGAAGATCGAGACTGTCGGCGACTTGTGGTTCGTCGGCACGGTCGGTGAGGAAGGGCTGGGCGATCTGCGCGGGGTGCGTGCGCTGTTCGCCGAACATCGGAACTTCGATGGCTTCATTTCGATCGACGGCTCGACGCCGGAGCGCATCACTTACATCGCCGTCGGCAGCAACCGTTACCGGGTCAGCTTTTCCGGACCAGGCGGGCACAGTTTCGGCGCGTTCGGACGCCCCTCGGCGATCCATGCGATGGGGCGGGCGATTGCCAAGATCGCCGAGCTGCGTCCGCCAGCGAAGCCGAAAACCACCTTTACCGTCGGCACCGTGGCCGGAGGCACCTCGATCAACTCGATCGCCGGTGACGCGGTCTTCGAACTCGACATGCGCTCGGTCGGGATGGACGCGTTGCTGGCCTTCGAGGCGCAGGCCCTGCAAGCGATCCGGACGGCCGTCGACGAAGAGAACGCGCGCTGGAAACACGAGCGCCAGGTCAGCGTCAACATTGAACCGGTCGGTTCGCGCCCGGCCGGCAGCCAGGCCGCCGATGCGCCGATCATCCAGGCGGCGATGCTGGCGATCGGCTCGATTGGCCGAAAACCCATGCTCGAAGCGCCGGCCAGCACCGATGCCAACCTGCCGATCAGCCTCGGCATCCCGGCAATGACCGTCGGGCGCGGTGGATCGACCGGCGACAACCACGCCCTGAGCGAATGGTACGACCCGACCGACGCCTATCTCGGGGTGCAGAAAAATCTCCTGACCGTGCTTGGCTTGGTGGGCGTCGCCGGGGTTTCGCCGCCCATCCTCGAGCGGCGTTGAGGGGTGTGACTCCGAAACGGGCAGCGGCTTCGGCGTCTGCCTGTTTCGGAAGAATCTTGCCCGTTAATGGCGATGATTCGATTTTGCGTCCAAAAATTGACCTCTCCTTGGAATTAATTTACCGTCAATGGTTTTTTGGCCGTAGAAGCAAGGAGAGGAAAGAATGTTGCAAAAAGCGGTTCGCAAGTCCGTCGTCATGGCGCTGTCGCTGGCATTTTGTTCGTCTGCCGCATGGGCGAACGAGGTCATCAAAATTGGTCTGGCCGGCCCGCACACCGGCGATCTGGCGCCCTATGGCCTGCCGACCAAGGCTGCGGCGGAAATGGTGATCGCCGAGGTCAATGCCGCGGGCGGGATCAACGGCAAAAAAGTGGTGCTGGTTCCGGGGGACGACCAGTGCAAGCCTGAGCTCGCGACCAACGTCGCGAGCAAGCTCGTTTCGGAAGGCGTCAAAGTGGTGATCGGCCACGCCTGTTCGGGCGCGACCAAGGCCGCGCTGGGCATCTACAAGGGCGCGAAAGTCACGGTGATCAGTCCCTCGGCAACCGCACCGGTGCTGACCAAGGGCGGTGAGTACCCCAATTTTTTCCGCACCATCGCCTCCGACGACGAGCAGGCCATCCTCGCCGCGAATTTCGCGACGACGACGCTCAAGGCCACCAAGGTGGCGGTGATTCACGACAAGGGTGACTACGGCAAGGGCTTTGCCGACTTCGCCAAGGACGCGATCGACAAGGGGGGCAAGGCCAAGGTCGTCGCCTATGAAGGCATCCAGCCAGGCGCCATGGACTATTCGGCAGTGATTCAGAAAATCCGCAGCGAAGGCGCGGACACGGTGATCTTCGGTGGCTATCACCCCGAAGCGTCGAAGCTGCTGACCCAGATGAAGAAAAAGCGGATGAAGCCGAATTTCGTCGGCTCCGACGGCATCAAGGGCGACGGTTTCATCAAGATCGCCGGCAAGGACGGCGACGGCGCTTACGCCACCGGGCCTCAGGACGTGACCCGCAACCCGCTCAACGCCAAGGCGCGTGAGGCGCACCGCAAGCAGTTCGGGCAGGAGCCCGGAAACTACTTCGACCAGGCCTATGCGGCGACGCTGACGGCGGTCAACGCCATCAAGCTGGCCGGCGGCACGGAGCAGGTGGCACTGGCCAAGGCCTTGCGCACGCACATTGTCGAGACTCCCATCGGCAAGATCCGCTTCGATGCCAAAGGCGACGTCGAAGGGGTCGGTTTCTCCGTCTATCAGATGAAGGGCGGCGCCTTCGTCGATCTCAAGTAGTCCGGCTGATGCCCCCGGCAGGCCGCAGTTTGCCGGGGGCAGGCGAAGCGAAATGCGTCGGGAATAATCGGGTAAAGATTGACCGATTTGGGATATTTATATTAACTTTGCGTCTTGGTTTTGGCATTTTGTGCCTTTTTTGTGTGTGGTGCCCTTTGTCCAGGAGAGCTTTGATGCAAAAAAATCAATGTTGGCTTCGCTGAGCGCGCTCGCTGTCCTGACCGCTGCGCTTTGGGCGCCCCAGGCGGGCGCCAACGACGTGATCAAGATCGGGGTGGCCGGCGCGCACACCGGCGATCTCGCGCCCTACGGCCTGCCGACCAAGGCGGCGGCTGAGCTGGTGGTCGCCGAGACCAACGCCAAGGGCGGGATCAACGGCAAGAAGGTCGAACTGGTGGCGGCCGACGAGCAATGCAAGCCGGAACTGGCAACCAACGTGGCCAGCAAGCTGGTGTCCGAAGGCGTCAAAGTTGTCATCGGGCACATCTGCTCGGGTGCGACCAAGGCGGCGCTGGGCATCTACAAGAGCGCCAAGGTGATCGTGATCAGCCCGTCGGCGACCAATCCGCCGCTGACCAAGAGCGGCGAATATCCGAATTTCTATCGCACCATTGCGTCCGACGACGACCAGGCCATCCTGGCCGCCAACTTCGCCACCGAGACCCTGAAGGCGAAGAAGGTGGCCATCGTTCACGACAAGGGCGACTACGGCAAAGGCTTCGCCGACTTCGCCAAGGACAGCATCGAGAAGGGCGGCAAGGCCAAAGTGGTGACCTACGAGGGCATCCAGCCGGGCGCGATGGACTACTCGGCGGTGATCCAGAAGATTCGCAACGACGGCGCTGACACGGTGATCTTCGGCGGGTATCACCCCGAAGCATCGAAGCTCCTGTCGCAGATGAACAAGAAGAAGATCAAGGTCGCCTTCGTCGGCCCGGACGGCGTCAAGGGCGACGGCTTCCTCAAGATTGCCGGCAAGGACGCCGAGGGCGTCTATGCCACCGGTCCGAAGGACGTTTCCAAGCTGCCGCTTAACGCCAAGGCGCGCGAAGAGCACATCGCCAAGTTTGGCAAGGAACCCGGCACCTTCTTCGATCAAGGTTATGCGGCGACGCTGGCCGCGCTCAACGCCATCAAGGTGGCCGGCGGCACGGACTACGACGCGCTCGGCAAGGCGCTCAAGAGCAGCCCGGTCGATACCACCGTCGGCAAGATCAAGTTCGACGCCAAGGGCGACGCCGAGGGCGTGGGCTTCGCCGTCTATCAGGTGAAGGGCGGCAAGTTCGCCGAAGTGAAGTAAGACGTCTTCCTGGCGAGCCCGGCTGACCGCGGGCTACGCCGTCATTGAAGTTGTGGTCCGGGAGGCGGTCGACGACCGTCTCCCTGATTTTTTTAACGGATCCGAGAGAGATCCGAACCGGAGTTGCATTCAGTCGGATAAGCCGGCGGTGTGCCGAAGATCGTGCTGAAGCGCGGTCAGTCGGGCCGACGAGTTTGGACGGGTGAGGGCGACACCGTATGGGGCGTGCATCCGAGTGTCCGGCCATGGGCGGCACTCATCGAATCGAGTTCTAAAGGTAAGCATTTTTTCATGAATTTCTCATACTTTTTCGAGCTGCTCTGCGGCGGGATCGTCAAGGGCAGCATCTATGCCCTGATCGCGCTCGGCTACACGATGGTCTACGGGATCATCCAGCTCATCAACTTCGCCCACGGCGAAATCTACATGGTGGGCGCCTTCGTCGCCCTGATCGTGGCCGGGATGCTCACGCTCTCCGGCTACAGCGGCATGACGGTGCTGTTGCTGGCGGCCATCGGCGCGGCGATCTACGCCGCCGCCTACGGTTACACGCTGGAGAAAATCGCCTACCGGCCGCTGCGCAACGCGCCGCGCCTGTCGCCGCTGATCAGCGCGATCGGGGCCTCGATCTTCCTGATGAACTACGTCCAGCTGGCGCAGACCCCGGACTTCCTGCCTTTCCCGGAACTCGTTCCGGACCTGCCTTTCCTGGAGCCGATCGCGCAATTCGTCAGCGCCGTCGACCTGGTCATCCTCATCGTCACCACGCTGACCATGATCGCGCTGAGCGTGCTCATCAAGTACACCAAGGTCGGCAAGGCCATGCGCGCAACGCAGCAGGACATGGTGATGGCGCGCCTGGTCGGGATCAACGTCGACCGGGTGATCTCATCGACCTTCATCATCGGTTCGGTGCTGGCGGCCATCGGCGGCGTGCTGATCGCCTCGCGCACCGGCCAGATCAACACCGCGATCGGCTTCATGGCCGGCTTGAAGGCCTTTACTGCGGCGGTGCTCGGCGGTATCGGCAACATTCCCGGCGCGGTGCTCGGTGGCCTGGTCCTCGGCATCGCGGAAACCCTCGGTGCCGGCTACATTTCGAGCGCCTACGAGGACGTCTTCGCTTTCGGCCTGCTCGTCCTGATCCTCATCCTGCGCCCCGCCGGCCTGCTCGGCAAGGCCGTGAAACAGAAGGTGTAAGGCCATGGCGCATCTGAAACGTTCGCTGGGCATTGCCCTCTGGTTCATGTTCCTCACCTTGCCGCTGATGGTGGTCAAGGTCAATACGCTCACCAATGAAGTTATCTGGCGCTGGTCCAACCTGGCGTGGATGGGCGGCGGCGCTTTTGCCATCGCCTGGCTCTGGCAGTTCATGATCGAACGCCGGGCCAACAAGCGCGCCGCGGTCTCCGCCGAGGCGCACCCCGAGCAAGACAAGCCGACCGTGGCCCAGCGCCTGGCCGACGATCCGGTGCTGATGCGGCGCGTGCTCTACGTCGCGGCCATCGTGGCCATCGTCTTCCCATGGTTGGTGTCGACCGGGCAGAACTACTACCACGTCAACGTGATGGTCAGCGCGCTGATCTTCGTCGTGCTCGGGCTCGGACTCAACATCACGGTGGGGCTCGCCGGCCTGCTGGACCTTGGCTACATCGCCTTTTTCGCGGTCGGTTCCTACACCTACGCGCTGCTCAGCAAGCACTTCGACCTCGGCTTCTGGACCTGCCTGCCGCTCGGCGGGCTGATGGGCATGCTTTTCGGCATCGTCCTCGGCTTTCCCATTCTGCGACTGCGCGGCGATTACCTGGCCATCGTCACCCTCGGGTTCGGCTCGATCACCAAGATCGTGCTCGAGAACTGGGACACCGTCTTCGGCGGTGCCGCCGGCATTGCCGGGATTCCGCGTCCGGATTTCTTTGGCATTGACCTGGACGGGCGCCAGAAGGCGGTTTACACGTACTACATCGTGCTGGCGCTGGTCGGGCTGACCATCTTTGCCACCAATCGGCTGAAGAATTCGCGCATCGGCCGCGCCTGGATGGCGCTGCGCGAGGACGAGATCGCCAGCGTGGCGATGGGGGTGGATATGGCGCGGACCAAGCTCTCGGCCTACGCGCTCGGCGCTTTCTGGGCCGGCCTCGTCGGCGTGGTCTTCGCTGCGCACAACAACTTCATCAACCCGGACAGCTTCACCTTCATGGACTCGGCGATGATCCTGGCGATGGTGGTGCTGGGCGGCATGGGCTCGATCCTCGGGGTGATCATCGCCTCTCTGGCTTTGAAGCTCCTCCCCGAATACCTGCGCGCTTTCGCCGAATACCGGATGCTGATCTTCGGCCTGGTGATGGTGCTGATGATGATTTTCCGGCCGCAGGGGCTGATCAACAATATGCGTCGCAAATACGAATACGACACGCTGGAAGGAGGGCGCGACGATGGCGGCAAGTGAAAAGAAAAAGCTGCTTGAAGTGCGCGGCCTGACGATGGATTTCGGTGGCCTGCGCGCCATCGACAACGTTGGCCTCGACATCCATGCCGGCGAGATCGTCGCCCTGATCGGCCCCAACGGCGCCGGCAAGACGACCTTCTTCAACTGCGTGACGGGCATCTACACGCCGACCTCCGGCGACGTGCTGATCCACCCGCCGCATGGGCAGACACGCCGGATCAACGGCATGAAGCCGAACAGCATCACCGAGCTCGGGATGGCGCGGACCTTCCAGAACATCCGCCTGTTTCCGGCGATGACCGTGCTCGAGAACGTGATGATCGGCCGCCACTGCCGGACGCGCACCAACATGCTCGACGTCATCTTTGGCGGCGCCAAGGTGCGACGCGAAGAGCGGGAAACGGTCGAGAAGAGCTACCAACTGCTCAAAAAGGTGGGGCTCGCGCAGGTGGCCAACGAGTACTCGCGCAACCTCTCGTATGGCGCCCAGCGCCGACTGGAGATTGCCCGCGCACTGGCCACCGATCCTTTCCTGCTGCTGCTCGACGAGCCGGCGGCCGGGATGAACCCGCAAGAAACGCTGGAACTCGACGAGCTCATCGCGCGCATCCGCGCCGAGGGCGAGGTCGCCATCCTGCTCATCGAACACGACATGAAACTGGTGATGAACATCTCCGACCGCATCTACGTGATGGAATACGGCAAGGAAATCGCGAACGGGACGCCGCGCGAGATCAAGGAAAATCCGCGCGTCATCGAAGCTTATCTCGGCGAGGATGCTCATGCTTGAAGTCCGCAACATCCAGACCTACTACGGCAACATCCAGGCGCTGAAGAACGTTTCCCTGACCATCAACGAAGGCGAGATCGTCACCCTGATCGGGGCCAACGGCGCCGGCAAGAGCACCACGCTGATGTCGATTTCCGGCGTCACGCCGCCGCGGCACGGCGAGATCCTGTTCCGGGGGCAGCCGATCCAGGGCCTCGGTGCCGACCGCATCGTGCCGCTCGGCATTTGCCAGGTGCCCGAAGGGCGGCGCATCTTCCCGCAGATGAGCGTGCTCGAAAACCTGGAAATGGGCGCCTACCTGCGCAGCGACAAGGCGGCGATCAAGGCTGACATCGAGCAGGCCTTCGAGCGCTTTCCGATCCTCGGCAAGCGCCGCAACCAGGCGGGCGGCACGCTCTCGGGCGGTGAACAGCAGATGCTGGCCATTTCGCGCGCGCTGCTCTCGCGTCCGGCGCTGCTCCTGCTCGACGAACCGTCGCTGGGTCTGGCGCCGCTGATCATCAAGCAGATTTTCGAGATCATCAAACAGATCAACGAGGAGAGCGGGACGACGGTGTTCCTCGTCGAACAGAACGCCAACCAGGCGCTCAAAATCGCGCACCGCGGCTACGTGATGGAAAACGGCCAGATCACGCTGGAAGACAAGGCCGAGAACCTGCTCAGCAACGAGGACGTGAAGAAAGCATACCTCGGCATGTGAGGTGGGGAATGTGCGTTAAAAAAACAAAGCCGGCTTTCGAGCCGGCTTTGTTTTTGCCGCAGGCGTCAGCCTTACTCGAGGCGCAGCACGCTGCGAATGGTGCGCACCACGCCGTTGTCGTCGTTGCCCGGCGCCTGGTAGCGGGCCGCGGCCTTGAGCCTGGGGTGGGCGTTGGCCATGGCGTAGGAATACGCGGCCTCGTTCATCAGTTCGAGGTCGTTGAGAAAGTCGCCGAAGGCCATCGTCTGCTCGCGCGTGATGCCGAATTTTTCCTGCACATGCCGGATGCCGCTGCCCTTGTTGGCGGCGGGCACCATCACGTCCATCCAGTGCGGCCCCGAAACGGCCACCTGATGCGTGCTGCAGAAGGGCGCAAAGGCAGGATAGATGAGGCGTTCGGAGGCATCGCGGGCGAACACCGCGAGCTTGAGGATGTCGTCCTCGACGGCCTGCAGGTCGGGAACGATCTCCAGGCGGTGATAGTACTTGGCGACTTCGGCGGCGAACGCCGGGGCGGTGGTCTCGATGTAGGCCGAGCGCTTGCCGCAGAGGACCATGTCGACTTCGGGGGCACGGGCTTTCAGGGCGCGCCCGGTCTCGACCAGGCGGCGGGCGTCGTCGTGCGCGAGCGGGTCGGACGACAATTCCTCGCCGCGATAGACCACATAGGTGCCGTTCTCGGCAATGAACACGAGCTCGTCGGCGATCTCGGAAAAACGGCTCAAGAGGCTTTCGTACTGGCGTCCGCTGGCTGGGCAGAAGAGGATGCCGCGCGCATGCAGGGCTTCGATCAGCGGCCAGAAGTCGTCGTGGATGCGGTCGGTGTTGTCGAGCAGGGTGCCGTCCATGTCGCAGGCGATCAGGCGGATGTCCGGGGCAGCAGGGTCGTTCATGGGTCGAAAGGGCAGGGTCGCGGGTAGGAACGAAAAATCTAAAGGCGGACGCCGAGCGCGGCCAGATCGAGTCGCGTCTGTTCGGCAGAGTGAAAGTGGATGGCGTGCATGCCGATCGCCCGCGCACCGTCGACGTTGTGCAGGCTGTCGTCGATGAAGGCCGCGTGCTCCGGAGCGACGGCATGGCGGTCGCAGAGCAGGCGGTAGATGGCCGGGTCGGGCTTGATCAGTTTTTCCGTACCGGAGACGACGATGCCTTCGAATTCTTCGAGAAAGGGGTTGAGGCGGATGGCGCGCGGGAAGGTTTCGGCCGAGAAGTTGGTCAGCGCCAGTGTGCGGTAGCCGGCGGCGCGCAGTTGCCGGGCAAGGTCGACCGAGCCCTGGATCGGCGCGGCGATGGTCTTTTCCCAGTGCTCGACGAAACTGGCGAAAAGGTGGGCGTAGTGGGGGAAGCGGGCGCTGGCCTCGGCGACCCCGTCAGCAAAGCGCTGGCCAGCATCGTGCGCGGCGTTCCAGGCGATGAAATCGGTTTCGGCGAAGAAGCGGTCGATGGCGGCCTCGTCGGGCAGCAGACGGGAAAAGAGCCAGCGGGGGTTCCAGGGGATCAGTACGTTGCCGATGTCGAAAATGACGGTGTCGATGCGGGGCATGATGTCGTCCTGTAAAAGATGCATCCTACACCCATTCACCGCGGCTGTCGGCGTACGCCGGTGCATACGCTGTAGTGCGGTGCGGAAGAAAAAACGCGCACCGAAGCCGGTGCGCGTTTGCCATGTGGGCACCCTACGGTGTCGTACCGTGTGTCAGCCGCAACTGCCCACGGCGCCGCAGGCGGTGCAGAAGTCGCAGCCGTCCTTGCGGATCATCGTGTGGTTGCCGCATTCGCCGCACAGTTTTCCGGCCGTGGGCTTGGGCGAAGTGGTGTCGGACGGCGGCTGGAGGATGCCCATCTGCTGCAGCGGGAAACCGTGTTCATCGAGGATGCCGAGCATCGCGTAGCGGTGAATGATGAGGTGTGCGATGTAGGCGACCGTCGACGGGTAGGTCTGTTGCTTGCGGGTGCCGGGCACGAAGGCCATGAAGTCGCCGAGCGGCTCGGGGTAGTCGAGCAGCTTGCGCAGCTTCATGCCGATCCAGGCCGGATCGAGGACGCGCATGTCGAGCGACAGGAGCTTGGTCAGGCCGTCCAGGGCGCGCGGGTAGTTGCCCGAGAGCCACACCGAGTACGGGCGCGTGACGCCGTCGGGCAGGGTGATTTCCTTGAGGCCGAGGACGAAGTCTTCGTTGGTCGCCGGGTTGAAGACGTCAACCGTCCAGGACAGCGTGCCGTCGGTGCCGGTCTTCGGCTCCTTGAGGCTGAAGAGGGCGTCGAGCACCGGCGTCGGGCCTTCGTTCTTGAAGAAGCCGAGCTGATCGACGCGGAATTCGATCAGGCGAGCCATCGCCGAGACGACCGAGGGCATGCGCTTCTTCTCGCCGAAGGGCGGGAAGGCCATGTCGAAACCGTCGCCGTTGGGCGTCTTGGCCAGCGATTCGAGCTTGAGCGCCAGCCAGCCATGATCGTTGGCGCGCATGTCCATCGACAGCGTCTTGGCGACCGCGCCAAGGCCGCGTGGCGCGGCGGGGCCGTTGACCCAGGCTTCAAACGGCCACGAGCGGCCTTCCTGTTCGACGTGGCCGACGAAGAGGGCGAATTTGCCGTGCTCGCCGTCGATCATGTAGGTCCAGGCCATGTTGCCTTCGGGCAGGTTGGGGCGGCCGGGCCAGCGCAGGCTGGAGAGCACCGGCGCCGGCAGGTTCTTGATCGACAGGCGGCGGTTGGCGTCGCCGTTGATGAAGTCCTGCGGCGCCTTGGCCGGGTCCGGCTGCTCGACGGCGGGCTTGGCCGGTTCGACCGAGAGCACGGCACCCAGCACGCTGTTGGGGCGGTAGGTGGCAAGGCCCTTGAGGCCGGCTTTCCAGGCGCTCATGTAGAGGTCCTGGAAGTCCTCGTACGGGTAGTCGGCCGGGACGTTGACCGTCTTCGAGATCGAGGTGTCGATGTAGGGCGCGACCGCGGCGACCATGTTTTTGTGCGCTTCGGCGGAAATCTCGAGTGCAGTGACGAAGTAGTCCGGCAGGTTGTCGACGTCGCCGCCCTGGTGCTTGTAGAGGCGCCAGGCGTAATCCTCGACGGCGTATTCCTTGAGCGTGCCGTCGGCCATGCGCTTCTTGCGGTTGTAGGTCCAGGAGAAGGGCGGTTCG
>NZ_JASDTF010000038.1:0-51416 GCF_041441355.1 Propionivibrio sp. | reverse complement strand
CTGTGACCTTCGGGTTATGAGCCCGACGAGCTGCCAGACTGCTCCACCCCGCGCCAACAAAGAAGAAGAATTATAATCACTTCTTTATCACTGCGTCAACACTTATTTGCCAACTCGCTTTCGAATTAGCAACGCGTCGTGCGCCGCAGAGATTCGAACTATAGCAAGACCGGAAACTACCGTCAACACTTCTGCGCCACATTGTAGAATCGATGCCACTACACAGTTGAGCATACAGATATGAAGCAGACACAACGAAAGCAGCAAGGCATCCAATCGATCGAAGTCGGCACCCGCCTCCTCCATGTTCTGGCCGAAAGCCCGAAACCGATGATGCTACGTGACCTTGCAGGTGCTGCTGAAATGCCTGCGGCTAAAGCACACCGTTACCTTGTCAGCTACATGCGCATGGGGCTCGTCACTCAAGACGCGAAATCTGCCTGCTACGATCTTGGCGAGTTTGCACTGGAACTCGGTCTCGCTCGCCTAAGCCGCATCGACGTCATCAGGCTGGCCGACCCGATTCTTGATGAACTTTGCGAACATATCGGTGAAACCGTTGCCCTCGCCATCTGGGGAAGCCACGGAGCCACATGTGTACGCTGGGTGGACACCGGAGGGCCCGTAACCATTGGCTTGCGCACAGGGGCTGTACTCCCCCTGACCACATCCGCCACTGGACTGGCCTTTGCCGCTTTCTCACGCTCAACCTATATGAAGCAGCAACTCGAACGCGAACTCACTTACCAGGCAGAACAAACAAGCCTGAGCCTAGTGGATACAAAACAAGCTTTCGAAAACCGACTTAACGAAATTCGCGGACACGGCATTGCTCGGGCAAGTGGAAGTTTAACGCCGGGCATCAATGGTTTCAGCGCTCCAGTATTCGATCATACGGGCCGAATGACCGCTGCGATAACTGCGCTCGGAACAATCGGCCACTTCGATGTTGCCTGGGACGCTCCTCTTGCGCAGCAGATCAAAGTGAACGCGGCATCACTCTCACGCCAGCTTGGTTACCGCGCACACACCGACACACTCATCACTTAGAATCCAACACTCGAAACAATTGCAACAGCGAACTGGCGAAAAACAGTTGCACACCCGCAGAGGCTCGTGTATAGTTTTGTCTTCGTTGTTGCAGCGCGCCCGTAGCTCAGTTGGATAGAGTACTTGGCTACGAACCAAGGGGTCGGGCGTTCGAATCGCTCCGGGCGCGCCAATTCAACAAACAATCAAGCCAACCGAAAGGTTGGCTTTTTTGTTTCTGCCGCGAAACCATCGTTTCGCGATGACATCCCCTCTCGTAGAATGCGTTGCCGCCGCCACAAAATCGCGGCTTGAGGATGCTTACCAATCAGCGTGGGCAATCCGCTCAGCCCAGAGCAAACCTGAAATAGTTTTCCCGTCGGTAATTTCACCACGCCGCACGGCGTCAAGCGCCTCCTCCAAGCTAAGCGCAAGCAACTCTAGATGCTCTCCGTGATCCAAGCAGCGCATTCCCGCGCAAAGTTCTCGCGCCTCGAAAATTTCAATCCTCTCGTCAGAGTACCCAATACACGGATGTGTAGTTCCGAGATGCCGCCAGACACGAGCGCTATATCCAGTCTCCTCCAACAACTCTCGTTGGGCCGTCTGGAGCGGATCTTCGCCGCGATCGATCTTGCCGGCAGGAAATTCGATAAAGGCGCGTCGTAACGGGTAGCGAAATTG
Source organism: Propionivibrio sp. (assembly GCF_041441355.1). Lineage (GTDB taxonomy): Bacteria > Pseudomonadota > Gammaproteobacteria > Burkholderiales > Rhodocyclaceae > Propionivibrio. The sequence continues at coordinate 49,703 of NZ_JASDTF010000038.1, read as the reverse complement.
TCGCTCCATCAGCAAATGCCCGCCTTCCAACCAAGGAATGACAACGGAAGCTCCTTGGTGACGCACATATTCTCGGGTCGCCTCATGGCCATCCGGCGTACGAACCAAGTCCCGTCGCACATCAAGCAAATGCCCGGAAAAGACCTGTTGCGATTCAAGCTGGTGTTCTTCAAGGTGCCCGACTTCCACGGGCAAGCTGCTCAAGGTGTGCATGACGCGCGCTTTCAACAAAAACGCCCCGGAACTCGGGGCGTTCATATAGGTTTAAAAGACTCGGCTCAAAGAGACCTCAGCAACGAGAAGGCACAGAGCGACATCAAATGCTGAGGGAAGATGCCGAGCAGCGCAACGGCAAGTCCGTTGGCTGAAAGCAGTATCTTGACGTTCACTGGCGCTGCAATCGCTGCAGAATGCTGAGGCGAATCGAAATACATTACCTTGACGATGCGCAGGTAATAGTACGCACCAACCAGCGAGAAGAACACTGCGGCGATCGCCAACCACAGATAATCAACCGCAATGACGGATTGCAGGACGGAGAATTTGGCGAAGAAGCCGACGAAGAAAGGAATCCCGGCCATTGAGAACATCATCATCATCATGACCGCAGCGAACCATGGACTGCGCTTGTTGAGCCCAGCGAAGTCGCTGATTTCCTCTGACTCAAAGCCCGCACGGGAGAGCAAAAGGATCACGCCGAAAGTGCCCGCCGTGGTCAGAACGTAGGTGATGATGTAGAACATCGACGAACTGTAGGCATTGAGCGCGTTACCCGGATCCCCGCCCACGATGCCGGTAACCAGCCCCAAAAGCATGAAACCCATGTGTGAAATCGCCGAATACGCGAGCATGCGCTTGATGTTGGTCTGAGCGATTGCAGCGAAATTGCCGACCGCCATCGACAGCACCGACAGGATGAGTAGCATTGCCTGCCAATCCTGAGCGGCCACAAACAAACCATTGACCAGGACGCGAATCACGATGGCAAACGCGGCCAGCTTGGGGGCACTGGCGATAAACAAGGCCACCGAGGTGGGCGCCCCGTGATAGACGTCGGGAATCCACATGTGGAAAGGAACGACACCAAGCTTGAACGCGAGGCCTGCGACGATGAAGACGACGCCAAACGACAAGATCGTCCGGTTCGCCTGACCGACGATCAACTGCTCGGCAATGGACGTAATTTCGAGACTCCCCGTCGCCCCATACACCATGGACATGCCGTAGAGCAAGAGACCGGACGCCAAGGCACCGAGTACAAAATATTTCATGGCGGCTTCGGTCGCCTTCACTGAATCGCGGTTGAGCGCGACCATGGCATAGACCGACAGCGAAAGAAGCTCGATCCCGATATAGACGGCGGCCAAGTGATTCGCCGAGATCATGACCATCATGCCCAAGGTCGCGAAGAGGGTCAGGCTGTAGTACTCACCCCGACACATCTGCGCCCGATCAAGTAAATAGGGACGCGAGTAGAACAGCACCACGAACACCGTCAAATACAGCAAGACCTTGAGTAAGTCGCCCATCAAGTCGGCGACGTACATGTTGCTGAAGGTATAGGCGATGTTTCCAGTGCTGTTGGCGACGGTCAGCAACGCAGCGCCAAGCAACGCAAGCACGGTCAGCACGAAGGTCGGCGTACGCTTGCGATCTTTGACAAACAGATCGCTGATCAAGGTCACGCAGGCCATCGCCAGGATAAAGAGCTCCGCGCTGGCCAGCTTGAGGTCAGGCGGGAGGAAGTTCATTTCGGCAAGCGTCATATCGGACACCAATCAAAGAATCTTGCTTACAGCGACGTGACGCAACAGTTCATTGACCGAACTGTGCATGACCTCGGTAAAGGGATACGGATAAATCCCCATGCCAAGCGCCCCGAGCGCCAGCATCGCCAGAATCAGGAATTCGCGTCCGCTGATGTCGCTCAATTCGGCCACGTGATGGTTGGCTACGGCACCAAAGACGACGCGTTTGTACATCCAGAGCGTATAAGCCGCTCCGAGGATCATCGTCGTCGCCGCGGCGACGGCCACCCAGAAGTTGTACTTCACTGCCGCCAGGATGACCATGAATTCGCCGACAAATCCCGAGGTTGCGGGCAAACCGGCATTGGCCATGGCAAAGAGCATGAAGAAGGCCGCGAACTTTGGCATCTTGTTCACGACGCCGCCGTAATCGGCAATCATGCGGGAATGCACGCGGTCATACATCACGCCGATGCAGAAGAACATGGCCCCGGCAACAAAACCGTGCGAAATCATCTGCACGATGGCGCCTTCGACGGCCAACGGCGTCAGCATGAAGAATCCCAGAGTCACAAAGCCCATGTGAGCGATCGACGAGTAGGCCACCAGCTTTTTCATGTCCTCCTGAACGAGCGCCACGAAACCGATATACACCACGGCGATCAGCGACAGGGCGATGATCAGTCCGGAATATTCATGCGATGCATCTGGAGCGATCGGAAGGGAAAAGCGGAGGAAACCGTATGCACCGAGCTTCAGGGCAATGGCCGCCAGGACGATCGAGCCGCCGGTCGGCGCCTCGACGTGGGCATCGGGAAGCCACGTATGGACCGGCCACATGGGCACCTTGACCGCAAAGGCCACCAGGAAAGCCAGGAATATCCAGCTCTGATGCGGCATCGGGATCGGCAATTGATGCCAATCGAGGATCGAGAAGCTCCCTCCCGAGTTTACGAACAGGTAGATCAAGGACACCAGGAAGAGCAAAGAGCCCAGCAGCGTAAACAGGAAAAACTTAAACGCTGCATAGACCCGGCGCGGCCCGCCCCAGACCCCGATGATGAGGTAGAGCGGAATCAGCGACGCTTCAAAGAAGATGTAGAAGAGAAGCCCGTCGAGCGAGGCGAAGATGCCGTTGAGCAAACCCGACATGATCAGGAACGCGGCGTTGTATTGTGCAACCTTCTGCTTGATCACTTCCCACCCGGCGAGGACGACGATCAGGGTGATGAAGCTGTTGAGGATAACGAACAGCACCGAAATCCCGTCGACGCCGAGGTGGTAATTGATGTTGAAACGCGGAATCCAAGGCGCCATCTCGACGAACTGCATCGCCGGAGTCGTCACGTCGAACCCAGTGTAGAGCGGCAACGTCACCACGAGGCCGGCAATCGCGCCGAGCAGGGCAAGTCCTCGCGCCAGGGGTGCATTCCTGTCCGATCCCGTGAGGAGGACAACGAGGCCGGCAAAGATCGGCACCCAGATGGCGAATGACAGTAGCGGCATTTCTGACATATCGTTCCCAGTCTTTTCTATTCAGTTCAGGCGCGCAGCAGCCAGAAGGAGAGCAATGCGCAAACCCCAAAGATCATCGTGAAGGCGTAGTGGTAGATGTGGCCGGACTGGAAGTAGCGCACCAGTGCTGCAAGCACATTCACGACCCGCACACTGCCGCCGACAATCAAGCCATCGATCAGGCCGGCATCGCCGCCCTTCCACAAACCGCGGCCAAGCAAGCGGGCGCCGCCAGCAAAGACCGTCTCGTTGATCCGATCAAAGTAGTATTTATTCTCGAGCAGGGTATAGAGGGGCCCAGCGGCCTGCTTGATCGCCGCAGGAATGTCGGGGCGCTTCAGGTAGAGGAACCACGACGAAACGACTCCGGCCAAGGCGAGCCAGAAAACGGGCGTGACAAAAGCATGGGCAGCCATGGCCATCGCACCATGGAAATGCGACTTCAACTCAGTCATGGCCGGATGTGCTTGATGATCGATGAAGATCGCATCACGGAAGAACGTCCCGAAGAGCATCGGCTCGATCGCCATATAGCCGATCACCACCGAGGGGATCGCCAACAGCACGAGCGGAAGCCAGACCACCCAAGGCGTTTCGTGAGGCTTCTGACCAGGTGCAAGGCCGTGGTGTTCTTCCTCATGCTCATCATCGGCGTGATGCGCATCGTCTTGGGCGGCATGTGCTGCATGATCATGCGCGACATCATGGGCTTTGCCAAAGCGCTCCTCGCCGTGGAAGACGAGGAAATACATGCGGAACGAGTAGAAGGCGGTAACGAACACGCCGGCCATCACGGCGAAATAGGCGAAACCAGCCCCTGGGATCGTGGACAACTTGACTGCCTCGATAATCATGTCCTTGGAATAGAACCCGGCAAAAAGCGGCGTTCCGATCAAGGCAAGCGAGCCGATCAAGGAAGTCAGCCAGGTGATCGGCATGTATTTGCGCAGACCGCCCATATTGCGGATGTCCTGATCATGGTGCATGCCGATGATCACCGAACCTGCGGCCAGGAACAGCAGCGCCTTGAAGAAAGCGTGCGTCATCAAGTGGAAGATTGCCACCGAATACGCCGAGGCGCCGAGCGCGACCGTCATGTAGCCGAGTTGGGACAGCGTCGAGTAAGCGACGACACGCTTGATGTCGTTCTGGATGATGCCGAGGAAGCCCATGAAAAGGGCGGTGATGGCACCGATCACGAGCACGAAGGAAAGCGCCGTGCTCGACAATTCAAAGAGCGGCGACATGCGCGCAACCATGAAGATGCCGGCCGTGACCATGGTTGCGGCATGAATCAGCGCCGAGATCGGGGTCGGACCTTCCATCGAATCCGGCAGCCACACATGCAAAGGCACCTGGGCCGACTTGCCCATTGCACCGATGAACAGCAGGATGCAGGTGACGCTCATCAAGGACCATTCGGCCGCGCCCCAGAGGTTGATCGTCTTATCCGCCAACTGCGGCGCAGCTTCGAAAACGGTCTTGTAGTCGAGCGAGCCGAAGTGAGCGAGGACCAAGCCGATACCGAGAATGAAGCCGAAGTCGCCGACGCGGTTAACCAGGAAGGCCTTCATGTTGGCGAAGATCGCCGTCGGACGCTTGAACCAGAAACCGATCAGCAGGTAGGACACCAGGCCGACCGCCTCCCAGCCGAAGAACAGTTGCATGAAGTTGTTGCTCATCACGAGCATCAACATCGAGAAGGTGAACAAGGCGATGTAGCTGAAAAAGCGGTTGTAGCCTGGGTCGTCCTGCATGTAGCCGATGGTGTAGATATGCACCATCAAGGAGACGAAGGTCACGACCAACATCATGGTCACGGTCAGCGGGTCGATCAAGAAGCCGACCTCGAAGGTGTAGTCACCCGTAGACAGCCACTGGTAGACCGGACCATTGAAGGTGTTCCCGGCCTGCACATCCTGAAAAATGAACAGCGATGCAATAAAGGCGATGGCGACACCGGAAATGGTCGCCGTGTGCGCAACCCAACGCGGGATGACACGACAGAACAGGCCGGCAATGGCAGCCCCGATCAATGGTGCGAGCGGAACCAGCAGATAGAGTTTTTGCATTTCCATGATCAACCCTTCAGGCTGTCCAGATCATCCACGTGGATGGTCTTCAGATTACGGAACAGCACGACGAGAATGGCCAGACCGATCGCCGATTCGGCGGCCGCCACGGTCAGCACGAAGAAGACGAAGACTTGCCCCGCCAAATCCTGAAGGAAATGCGAGAACGCGATGAAGTTCATGTTCACCGCGAGCAGCATCAATTCGATCGACATCAGGATGACGATCAAATTTTTCCGGTTAAGGAAAATACCGACGATGCTGATGGCAAACAAAATCGCACCGAGTATCAAAAAATGGGACAGTGTAAGCAAGGTGCCTCCCTGGTTCCTTCACTGACGGCTACGCCGTCATGCCTAATTCTCAAATGATCCGCAATCAAACGCTGCAATCAGCTTTCGACTTTCTCGTCTTTTATAGCCTGCTCGCCCTGCTCCGCGGGCATTTTGAGCACGCGGACACGATCCTTGGCTTTCACGAAGACCTGTTCCGACGGACTGATCGCCTTACTCTTGCGTTTGCCGCGCATTGTCAGCGCAACCGCAGCCACGATGCCGACCAAAAGGACGACGGAAGCCAGTTCGAAAGGATAGGCGTATTCAGTAAACAGGAGACGCGCAACCGCCTGGACATTGCTGTGCTTGGCATCGGTCTGCGGCACATCACTTTCGAAAACGCCGTAGTAGCTGCCGCCGAGGATCAGGCTCATCTCCGCAACCATCAGCAAGGCAACGATACCGCCCATGGGCAGATAGCTCCAAAATCCTTCCCGTAGCCGATCGAGGTTGATGTCAAGCAGCATCACAACGAAGAGGAAGAGCACCATCACCGCGCCGACATAGACGAGAACCAAGGCAATCGCCAGAAATTCGGCCTGCAGCAGCACCCAGATCCCGCTTGCACTGAAAAAAGCGAGGATCAGATGCAACGCAGCGTGCACCGGGTTACGCAAGGTCACCACGCGCAAGCTGGCGTACACCAGGATGACGGAGAAGAAATAGAAAACGAAGGTTTTAAAATCCATCGCGCAACACCCGTTAGCGGTATTTCGAGTCGAGTTCCCGGTCCGCGGCGATTTCCGCCTCGTAGCGGTCACCGTTGGCCAGCAACATCGGCTTCGTGTAGTACAGCTCGCCACGGCTCTCGCCGTGGTATTCGAAGACCCGCGTTTCGACAACCGCGTCGACCGGACAGGCCTCCTCGCAAAAGCCGCAGAAAATGCACTTATTGAGGTCGATGTCGTATCGGGTGGTGCGACGCGAACCGTCATCGCGTTGATCCGATTCAATCACGATCGCCATCGCCGGACAGACGGCCTCGCAGAGTTTGCATGCAATGCAGCGCTCCTCCCCGTTCGGGTAGCGCCGCAGGGCATGCAGCCCGCGGAAGCGGAAACTTTGTGGCGTTTTTTCCTCCGGGTATTGAACGGTGATCTTGCGCGAGAACATGTGGCGCCCGGTCACCGACAATCCCTTGAGCAGTTCCTTAAGGAAGAAACTGCTGAAAATTTCTTTCATCGAACCCATGCCTAGCCTCTCACTTCCAGATGTTCCACGGCGACATCATCCAGCACCCGACCACCAGCATCCAAACAAGGCAGACCGGGATGAACACCTTCCATCCAAGACGCATGACCTGGTCATAACGGTAACGCGGGAAAGTCGAGCGGATCCAAAAGTAGAAGAACAGAATCGCGCAGATTTTGCCGAACAGCCAGAATATGCTGTCCGGCAGGAAGCCGACCGGCGACAGCCAGCCACCGAGGAACAGAATCGACACCATCGCCGAACAGAGGATCATCGCGGTGTATTCGGCAAGGAAGAACACCGCGAACGCCATCCCAGAATATTCAACGTGGAAGCCGACGATCTCGGACTCGCCCTCTGCGAGGTCAAACGGCGCCCGGTTGGTTTCAGCGACGATCGAGACCAGATAGATCACGAACATCGGCAACAGCGGCAACCAGTTCCAAGACAGGAAGTTCAAGCCCATGTCGGCGAAACGCCCCTCAGCCTGTCCACGCACGATATCGCCGAGGTTGAGGCTGTTCGAGATCATCAGGACCACGACGATAGACAAGCCCATCGAAATTTCGTACGAGATGAGCTGAGCGGCTGAGCGCATGCTGCCCAGGAAAGCATACTTGGAGTTCGAGGCCCAACCGGCAAGGATGATCCCGTAGACCCCGATCGAGGTGACCGCCATGATGTACAGCAGACCGGCATTGACGTTCGCCAGCACCATGTAGTCGTTGAACGGAATCACAGCCCAAGCCGCCAGCGCCGGGGCAAAGGCAAAGATCGGTGCAAGCAGGAACACCGCTTTGTCGGCCCCCGACGGGATGACCACTTCCTTGAGCAGCAACTTGAGACCGTCCGCAATCGGCTGGATCAGCCCCCACGGTCCCACTCGGTTCGGACCGATGCGCACCTGCATCCAGCCGATGACCTTGCGCTCCCAGAAGGTCGTATATGCGACAGCCATCAGCAAGGGCATGATGATCAACATGATTTTGATCACCGTCCAGACCGTCAGGACAATTCCGTCCCACCAGGCTCCGAACACCGACTGCCCGAACTGCATGAAACTCGCGAAGTACGGGACCAGGAAGGAAGGAAGCATTTGTTGCAACGCCTCGGCCATCATGCACGCTCCACATTAATCGTTGCGAACATGTCGCCGAGCATGGCCGTCGCAGCATGGGCCGCCGCGACCCGCACGCAGTTGGCCGGAACACGTTCATCCTGTTGTGCCTTGAGGGCCGCCACACCTTCGCCCTGACAGACACGCACTGCATCGCCATCCTTCAGTCCGAGAGTCGCCAGGGTCGCCGCATTCATGCGCGCCGTCGGTGCCGTCGCATCCTGCGTCCTCTGCAGGGCTTCAGCACGCCGGACCAGCGGATCAGCGAAGTAGATCGGAACATCGCTGATGCGCTGCAGTCCCGTCGTCACGGCGGGCAGCGACAGAGGCTCAGCACTCAACGCATTGTCGAGACCACTTGCGAATTCCTCCGTACCCACAACCTCAGCACGAACTTGCTCGCTGGTTTCGTAGGCGAAGCCTTCGAGCCCGAGCAGGTTTCCGAGGACACGCAGCACCTTCCACGCCGGCCGGGTTTCCCCCTGCGGCGGGACCACTCCGTTGAAACTCTGCACCCGCCCTTCACAATTGACGAAGGTTCCCGAAGTTTCCGCGAAGGGAGCGCACGGCAACAGCACGTCGGCGTACTCGAGAGCCGCCGGATGCTTGAATGGCGTCAGCATTACGACCAAAGCGGCCTGCTTGAGCGCGGCAAGCGCCCCTTGCGGATTATGGCAATCGAGTTCGGGTTCGATTCCGTGCAGCAGGTAGGCCTGGCGCGGCTGCGCGAACATCTCGTAGGCATTCAAACCGTTTGGTACGGCCTTGGCCACATAACCGCCGACCGAATTTGCGGCCTCGCCCACGAAGCCAACCTTGGCGCCGGTAAGTTTTCCCAACTCCAGCGCCAGACGGTGAATCGTGCCGGCATGCGGACTTTGCTCGGCGATGTTCCCGAGGAATATCGCCCGCTTGTTGCCGGCCAGCAGACTCTCGGCAATGGCACGGCTTCGCGCACACGTCGTCACGCCGTCCAGACCGGACGGGAGTGCGACTTTTTTCAGTTCGGCTGCGGCCTTGAGTACCGCCGCCATGGCATGCGGCAAGTTTTCGGGAGACGCGGTCATCCGCTCATGCAGCTTGATCAGCGGATCGTCGTCGGTCACGGCGATCAGGCTCACCTCGCCACCGTACTTCTTGGCCAACTGACGCAGACGCTGGGCGAAGAGCGGGTGATCCTTGCGCAGGAAACCGCCAATGACCAAGGCGGAATCAAGCTCCTCAATGTCCGAGAGGCGTAACCCCAGCCAGGGCGTACCAGCACGCTGTCCGTCGGCGGAGAAATCGCGCCGACGCGGACGAAAATCGATGTTGCCCGAGCCCAGGCCGCGAGTGAGTTTCTGAGCCAGATAAAGCTCTTCAAGCGTGGCATGCGGCGAAGCGAGCGTCGCCACCTGTTCGGCGCCGTGACGGGCCACGATATCCTTCAATGCGTGCGCCACGTAGTCCAGAGCGACTGGCCACTCGACTTCACGTAGGCTGCCATCAACCCGAATCATCGGCTTCTGCAGGCGCTCAGCGCTGCACAGCGCTTCGTACGAAAAACGGTCCTTGTCGGAAAGCCAACATTCGTTGACCGCCTCGTTTTCGCGCGGCAAAACGCGCAAGACGCGATTGCCCTTCACCTGCACCGTCAAATTGGCGCCGATGCTGTCATGCGGGCTCACCGAACGACGACGTGACAGTTCCCAGTTGCGCGCCTGATAACGGAAAGGCTTGGAGGTCAGGGCTCCGACCGGGCAAAGGTCAATCATGTTGCCCGACAGTTCTGAATCCACCGAACGGCCAACAAAAGTCATGATCTCGGAATGCATGTTACGACTGGCCATGCCGAGTTCTTTGACACCAGCAATCTCGACCCCAAAGCGGACGCAGCGCGTGCAATGAATGCAGCGCGACATTTCCTGCATCGAGATGAGCGAGCCCACATCCTTGTGGAAGAAGACACGCTTTGGTTCGTCGTAACGCGAGGCCGCAGCGCCGTAACCGACCGCCAGATCCTGCAACTGACATTCACCACCCTGGTCGCAGATCGGGCAGTCCAACGGGTGGTTGATGAGTAAGAACTCCATCACCCCCTTCTGTGCCTTGACCGCCATGTCCGAATGCGTGAACACCTTCATGCCGTTGGTCACCGGCGTCGAGCAGGCGGGCACGGGTTTTGGTGCCTTCTCGACCTGCACTAGGCACATGCGGCAACTGGCGGCGATCGAGAGCTTTTTGTGATAGCAGAAATGAGGAACGTAGGCGCCAACCAGCTCGGCGGCATCGATGATGGAACTGCCCTCGGGAACTTTGGCAAGCTTGCCGTCGATTTCGATTTCTAGCATATCGCTACCTTATGCCGTGGCCTTGAAAAACCCGCTACCGATGCGCTGAAGCTCGCGCGGGACAAGGCACTGCTTGTGTTCGATGTGGTATGCAAATTCGTCACCGAAATGCTTGAGGAAGCTCTGCACAGGCATCGCAGCGGCGTCGCCGAGCGCGCAGATCGTGCGCCCCATGATGTTGGGCGTAATGTCCTTGAGCAGATCGAGGTCGCCCGGGCGCCCTTGCCCGTTCTCGATCCGGTGGATGATGCGGTACATCCAGTTGGTGCCTTCGCGGCACGGCGTGCATTGGCCGCAAGATTCTTCATAGTAGAAGAAGGCCAGACGCTCGAGCGCCTTGACCATGCAGGTCGACTCGTCCATCACGATGACAGCGCCGGAACCGAGCATCGACCCCGTCTTGGCGATCGAGTCGTAGTCCATCGTAGTTTCCATCATCATCTCTGCCGGAACGACCGGTGCCGACGAGCCGCCGGGAATGACGGCCTTGAGCTTCCGCCCGCCACGCACACCGCCCGCCAGTTCGAGCAGCGTCGAAAACGGCGTCCCCATCGGCACTTCGTAATTGCCCGGGCGATTGACGTGGCCCGAGACGGAAAAAATCTTGGTACCGCCGCTGTTGGCCTTGCCCGCCTCGAGGTAAGCATCGCCGCCGAGGTTCATGATGAAGGGAATCGAGCCAAGGGTTTCCGTGTTGTTCACCGTCGTCGGCTTGCCGAACAACCCGAAGCTCGCCGGGAACGGCGGCTTGAAGCGCGGTTGCCCTTTTTTGCCTTCGATCGATTCGATCAGCGCGGTTTCCTCGCCGCAGACGTAGGCGCCATAGCCATGGTGCGCGAAGAGTTCGAAGTCGAACCCCGAGCCGAGAATGTTCTGGCCGATGTAACCGGCGGCTCGGGCTTCGTCGAGCGCTTCTTCAAAACGCTTGTAGATCGCCCAGATCTCACCGTGGATGTAGTTGTAACCGCGCGATGCGCCGATGGCATACGCGGCGATCGCCATGCCTTCGATCACCGAATGCGGGTTGTAGCTCAGGATGTCGCGATCCTTGAACGTCCCCGGCTCGCCTTCGTCCGAGTTGCAGACGATGTACTTGTCGATCGGGAAGACCCGCGGCATGAAGCTCCACTTCAGCCCGGTCGGAAAACCCGCGCCGCCACGCCCCCGCAACACCGATTTCTTGACCTCGCTGATGACTGCCTCGGGCGGCACTTTCTCGGTCAGGATGCGCGTCAAGGCAGCATAGCCCCCGCGTTTGACGTAATCCTCGAGCCGCCAGGCCTTGTCACCGTCCAGGCCGCGCATAAGCATCGGATTGATCGAGCCAAGGATCGCCATTATTCGAGCTCCGCCAGCAGTTTGTCGATGTCCTCGGGCAGCATGTGGCTGCACATGCGCTGGTTGTTGACCAGCATCACCGGCGCTTCACCGCAGGAACCCATGCACTCGCCCTGCTTCAGGGTGTACTTGCCGTCCGGCGTAGTCTCGCCGTATTCGATCCCCAACTTCTGCTTGAGGTATTCGCCGGCATCCACGCCGCCGGAAAGCATGCACGGCAGGTTGGTACACACCGTGAGCTTGTATTTGCCGACCGGCTGGAGATTGAAGAGGCTGTAGAAGGTTGCAACTTCGTAGGCCGAAATCGGCGGAATGCCGAGGTAGTTGGCGACGAACTCGATCGTTTCGTTCGCCAGCCAGCCCTTCTCTTCCTGAGCGATCGCCAGCGAGGCGACGATCGCGGACTGTTTGCGATCGGCCGGATACTTGGCGACCTCGCGGTCGATTCTCTTCAGGGATTCAGTAGTCAGCATCAGCGGTCAATCTCGCCAAAAACAATGTCAATCGTGCCGACCAGCGTCACCACGTCGGCGATCATGTGGCCGCGGGTCAGCTCCGTCATGGCCGACAGATGCACATAACCCGGGGAACGAAGCTTCAAGCGGTACGGCTTGTTGGCGCCATCGGAAACCGCGTAGACGCCGAATTCGCCTTTGGGATGCTCGATGGCCGCATACACCTCACCCTCGGGCACATGCATCCCTTCGGAGCAGAGCTTGAAGTGATGAATCAGCTCTTCCATGTTGGCCTTCATCCGCTCACGCGGCGGCGGGGCAACCTTGTAGTTGTCCGTAATCACCGGGCCTGGATTGGCGCGCAGCCAATCAATGCACTGCTTGACAATGCGATTGGACTGGCGCATTTCCTCGACGCGCACGAGATAACGGTCGTAAGAATCGCCGGTCACGCCGACCGGGATGTCGAAATCGAGCCGGTCATAGACCGCGTACGGCTGCTTCTTGCGCAAATCCCAGGCAAAACCCGAACCGCGCAGCATGGCGCCCGTAAACCCAAGTTGCAGCGCTCGCTCCGGCGAGACCACTCCGACACCGACCAGACGTTGCTTCCAGATTCGGTTGTCGGTAAGCAGGGTTTCGTACTCGTCGACGATCTTCGGGAAGCGATTGACGAAGTCCTCAAGAAAATCGAGCATCGAGCCGCTGCGCACTTCGTTGAGCTTGCGCACGTCGGCAGCACTCTTCCACTTCGATTCGCGATACTGCGGCATGCGATCCGGCAAATCGCGATACACGCCGCCCGGACGATAGTAGGCCGCGTGCCAGCGGGAGCCGGAGACCGCCTCGTAGCAATCGACCAGATCCTCACGCTCACGCATGGCGTAAAGCATCATGGTCATCGCGCCGACATCAAGGCCGTGCGCCCCAATCCACAGCAGATGGTTCAGGATGCGCGTGATCTCGTCGAACATGACGCGGATGTACTGCGCGCGAACCGGAACCTCGATGCCCAGCAGCTTCTCGATCGCCAGGCAGTAGGCATGCTCGCTGCACATCATCGACATGTAGTCGAGTCGATCCATGAACGGGACAGACTGAATCCAGGTCTTGCTCTCGGCCAGCTTCTCGGTCGCGCGATGCAGCATGCCGATGTGCGGATCGGCGCGCACGACGACTTCGCCGTCCAATTCAAGCACCATGCGCAACACCCCGTGCGCGGCCGGGTGCTGAGGCCCGAAGTTGATCGTGTAATTCTGGATATCAGGCATTTCAGACGTCCCCGTAGGTCTTTTCGCGCACCACCCGCGGCGTGATCTCGCGCATCTCGATGCTTACCGGCTCGTAGACAACACGTTGCTGATCAGGGTCGTAGCGCATCTCGACGTGGCCGACCACCGGAAAATCCTTGCGGAACGGATGTCCGACAAAGCCGTAGTCGGTCAGGATGCGGCGCAGGTCCGGATGCCCCGGAAAAACGATGCCGTAAAGGTCAAAGGCCTCACGTTCGAACCAATTGACCGAATTCCAGATCGAGACGACCGAAGGCACCGAAGGGAAATCATCGTCGTCAGCAAAGCAACGCACACGCAGGCGCCAGTTGTGAGTGATCGACAGAAGCTGACTCACTGCGGCGAATCGTTTTCCTTCCCAAGGCTGGTTGCCGTAGGTCGAATAATCGACGCCGCACAAATCGATCAACTGCGCAAAATCAAGTTCAGGCTCGTCGCGCAGCGTTTGCATCACCGCCGGATAATCGGAGGCACCGACATCGATGCGCAATTCCCCAAGGGCCAGATTCGAGGCCTTGATCCGATCACCGAGGTACACATGCAATCGCTGGCTAAGCATTTCAAGCTTGGCAGACATAACAGACTCTCGGAGGAATTAACGGGCGATGGTGCAGGTCCGACGGATCTTGTTCTGAAGCTGCAGCAAGCCGTAGATCAGCGCTTCAGCGGTCGGCGGACAACCCGGCACATAGATATCGACCGGGACAATGCGGTCACAGCCCCGCACCACGGAATACGAATAGTGGTAATAACCGCCGCCGTTGGCGCAAGAACCCATCGACACCACCCAACGCGGCTCGGCCATCTGGTCATAAACCTTGCGCAGGGCCGGCGCCATTTTGTTGGTCAAGGTCCCGGCGACAATCATCACGTCAGACTGACGAGGACTCGGTCGGAAAACGATGCCGAAACGGTCGAGGTCATAGCGCGAGCAACCGGCGTGGATCATCTCGATCGCGCAACAGGCCAGGCCGAAAGTCATCGGCCACATGGACCCCGTGCGGACATAATTGATCAGCTTGTCAGCCGTAGTGGTGACAAAGCCTTCCTGGAGGATGCCTTCGATACCCATCGCCTACTCCCAGTCCAGCGCACCCTTGGCCCAGGCATAGACATAGCCGATGACCAGGATGACAAGAAAGACCATCATTTCGATAAAGCCGAACCAGCGCACCGATTCGGTGGCGGCAATTTCCTTGAAGATCGATGCCCAAGGCACCAAGAAAGCAACTTCAAGGTCGAAAATGATGAACAGGATGGCAATCAGGTAGTAGCGCACATCAAACTTCATGCGCGCATCCTCAAACGCCTCGAAACCGCACTCGTACGGTGAGAGCTTCTCGCTATCGGGGCGATAAGGCGCCACAATCAGGCCGGAAATCACCGGCGCGACGCCAAACACAACGCCGATCAGGATGAATACAAATACAGGAAAGTAGCTTTCCAACATGATCCGCCACGCTCTCGCTCATGTTTAGACAGGAGCCCCATCGAAGAGAAGCTCTGTTTGGTGCCGACGATGAGACTCGAACTCATACGACCGAAGTCACTACCCCCTCAAGATAGCGTGTCTACCAATTTCACCACGTCGGCACTACTCAAAAAACAACCGGGGTAAAGAGGAATAAAACCCCGGGCTGTTCTGTCACGGCTTGATTTATTTTGGAATATCCTTCGCTTTCGAGGCAGGATCAATACTGATCCCAGCCTTGTCAGCTCCGGTTGCAGGCGGCGCCGTAACAGAACGAGATTCTACTGCATTCTGCATCAGGCCGCCAGTGTTTTTTGGCTTATTTGAAGCGATATAGGCCAAAGTCAGGCTGGTGACAAAAAATACGACGGCAAGAATCGCCGTCGTACGGCTCAGGAAGTTGGCCGAACCCGTCGCTCCGAAAAGACTGCCCGAAGCGCCGCTACCGAAAGCCGCACCCATGTCGGCGCCCTTACCGTGCTGAACGAGCACCAAACCGACAATGCCAACGGCCGCCAGAACATGAACCACCAGAATGATCGTAAACAGAAAATCCATAAGACCTCTTTATTGAGTCGCTGCGCGACAAATCGCGAGGAAATCCTCGTCCACCAAAGACGCACCACCAATCAGCCCGCCATCGATATCCGGCATGCCGAAAAGTTCCTGCGCATTACCCGGCTTGACGCTGCCACCATATAGGATTTGCAGCCCCCCTGCCACCCCGCTGTCCGCCGATGCAAGCTGAGCCCGAATCGCGGCATGCACTTCCTGAGCCTGGGCCGACGTTGCCGTGCGCCCGGTTCCGATGGCCCAAACCGGTTCGTAGGCAACCACCGCCTTGGCGAACGCTTCGATCCCGGCCGCGTTGAGCACGGCATCGATCTGCGCGGCGACGACGCTTGCCGTTTGCCCGCGCTCACGCTCCTCCAAGGTTTCGCCGACGCACAGTATCGGGCACAGGCCCGCAGACTGCGCGGCGATGAATTTCGCAGCCACCAGGGCGTCGTTTTCACCGTAAAGCGAGCGCCGCTCGGAATGACCGACGAGCACATAGCGACACGCAAAATCACCGAGCATGGCCGCGCTGACCTCGCCGGTATAAGCGCCCCGGGCATGTTCGCTCAAGTTCTGAGCCCCCCAGGCAACCGAGGTCCCGGCCAACAGCGACTGTGCTTGCGCCAAGTAGGGATACGGGACGCAAACCGCCACCGAAACCTGTTCCAAACCAGCCACACCCGCGGCAACGCTACGCAAAAGGGCGGCATTGACCTCCAGGCCGCCGTGCATTTTCCAATTCCCTGCCACCAGTTTTTGGCGCATAGAACCCCCTCTGCAAAAGCGCGAATTATAGACAAACAGGGCTTTTCCGGTCAAACCAAAAGACCGGAAAAGCCCTGATCATGCAAATGTTTTACCCGCCGAAGTCGCTACAACAAAGCCTCGCCGACGGCACGCGATCACCCGAAACGCCCGGTGATGTAATCCTCAGTTTCTTTGCGTTTTGGTTTGATAAAAATCCGATCCGTCTCGCCAAACTCAACCATCTCGCCCAGGTACATGTATGCAGTGTAGTCGGAAATCCGCGCTGCCTGCTGCATGTTGTGGGTTACGATCAGGATGGTCACCCGCTCCTTGAGCCCGGCAATCAGCTCTTCAATGCTGGCCGTGGCAATCGGGTCAAGCGCCGAGGTGGGCTCGTCGAACAGCAGCAACTCGGGGTCGGTCGCCAGCGCCCGGGCGATGCACAAACGCTGCTGCTGCCCACCCGAAAGGTTGGCCCCCAGATCTTTGAGGCGGTCCTTGACCTCCCCCCACAAGGCCGCATCGCGCAAGGCCATTTCGACCTTATCGTCAATCACCGAACGGGATTTCTCGCCCCGTACGCGCAAGCCATAGGCCACGTTTTCATAGATCGATTTGGGGAACGGATTCGGCTTCTGGAACACCATGCTGATTCGCATCCGCACTTCGATCGGATCGACATCCTTGGACAGCAAATCGGTGCGATCAGGATAAAACTCGATCGAACCTTCGTAGCGATTCCCCGGATAGAGGTCGTGCATGCGATTGAAACAGCGCAGGTAGGTCGACTTGCCGCAGCCAGAAGGGCCGATCAGCGAGGTCACCCGCTTCTCGTAAATCGGCATGCTGATGCCCTTGAGCGCCTGAAAACCGCCGTAATAAAAATGCAGATCGCGCGCTTCGGCTTTCAGCGGAGGCACCGCACCCGGAATCGTGTATTCGGTCATTTGTGAGTTCACCGTTGTCGTTCGTACTGTTACCACTTGATGCTCTTGCGCAGGCGGTAGCGCAGCCAGATCGCAAGACCGTTCATGGCCAACGTCATGAGCACCAGAATGAAGCCCGCTGCGGCCGCATTGTTGAGGAAGGCTGCTTCTGGACGCGAGGTCCAGTTGAACATCTGGATCGGCATCACCGTAAAGGGGGCCGACAACCAATCGAAAAGACCGGCGGCGGGCTCGCCCTGGAACGGCACCGGCGGCAGGAAAGCGATAAAGGTCAGCGCCCCGACCGTGATAATCGGCGCCGTCTCGCCGATCGCGCGCGCCATCCCGATGATCACCCCGGTGAGGATGCCAGGACTCGAATACGGCACGATGTGGTCGCTGACGACCTGCCAGGTCGTGGCCCCACAGGCGTACGCGCCTTCCCGGATCATCTGCGGAATCGCCCGGATCGCCTCACGCGTCGCCACGATGACCACAGGCAGAATGAGCAACGCCAGAGTCAACCCGGCGGTCAGGATGCTCTGCCCGAGGCCGAACGCGTAGACGAAGAGCCCGAGCGCCAGGAGGCCGTAAATGATTGACGGCACGCCGGCGAGGTTGGTGACGTTGATCTCGATGACGTCGGTGACCCAGTTCTTCGGTGCGTACTCTTCGAGATAAACACCAGCGGCGACCCCGAGCGGAACGGCGGCGCAGGCGGTCACCAGCATCACCAGCAACGAGCCGACCCAAGCCGAGAGAATGCCCGCATTGGCCGCGCGCCGGGAAGGGAAGGAAGTCAGGAAATCGAGGTCAATGCGCCCCACCCCCTTGAGCGCCATGTCGGCGAACAACGCGGTGAAGGTCATCAAGGCCAGCATCAGGGCGAGCACGCCAAGGACGCCAAACATCACGTCCCAGCGCTTGTGCGCGGCGATCATGGCGCGCAGTTCTGCGAGTTCACGTTGATTCATTTTAATAAGCCTCGCGGAATTTCTTACGCATGAAATAACCCACCAGATTGAAGGCCAGGGTAAGCAGCATGAGCGTCAGCCCGGCCGCAAAAATCGTCTGGTAACCGATGCTCCCGTGCGGCAGGTCGCCGAGCGCCACCTGGACGATGAAGGAGGTGATCGTCGCCCCGGGCTCGGTCGGATTGAAGGTCAGGTTCGGCTGCATGCCGGCGGCCACGGCCAGGATCATGGTCTCCCCCACCGCGCGCGAGACACCGAGAATGTAGGCTGAGGCAATGCCCGACATCGCCGCAGGCACCACCACGCGGAGCGCCGTCTGCAGGCGCGTAGCGCCGGTCGCATACGAGCCTTCGCGCAAGGCCATGGGCACGGCGCGCATCGCATCTTCGGACAGCGAGGCCACGTACGGGATGATCATGACCCCCATGACGAGCCCGGCCGACAGCAGGTTGAAACCCGGCAACTCGGGGAAAAAGCGCTGCAACAACGGGGTCAGGAAAAGCAAGGCGAAATAGCCGTAGATGATGGTCGGGATGCCGCCGAGAAGCTCCAGGAAAGGCTTGGCCACCTCGCGCACACCGAAAGGCGCAAACTCCGAAAGGTAGATGGCGATCAGCGTCCCGAGCGGGATGGCGACCAGCAGAGCAACCGCCGAGCTGGTGAGGGTCCCGGAAAGCAGCACGATGATGCCGTAATGCGCGTCCTCAAACAGAGGCGTCCATTGCGTGGAGAACAGGAATTCGGTAACCGGCACGTGCTGGAAGAACGTCCAGGATTCGCGGACCAGGATGTAGACGATCGCCGTCGTCGTAAACACCGAGACAAAGGCCGCCAGGAACAGCAGCGCTTCGATGCAACGTTCTTTGACGTGCCGCGTGTAGTCCTTGCGCAGACGCGCGCTTGTCCGAACGGTGCCCTCGGACGCGTCAGCGATTGTTTTCTGATTCAATGCAATGCTCTCCAGACAACCCGATCCCGCCCGAAGCCCTGGGCGGAATCGGGCAGATGCTTACTTGGCTTCGATTTTCATCAAGGCATCGATGGTCAGGCCAACCTTGTTCTCGCCATCGAATTTGGTACCAAGATCGCGCTTGGCGAAATGCCGGAGGTTGTATTCATACGCTCGAGCCGGCAGCGGGACGTACTTCACTTCCTTGGCCAGTGCCTCGCCGTGACGCATGTAATATTCGACAAACCCCTTGACCTCAGGGCGCTCAGCCGACTTGGCATTGACATAGATGAAGATCGGGCGCGCCAGCGGCTGGTAGCTGCCATCGACCACGCTTGAGATCGACGGCGCCACCGCCGTCTTGCCATCGGCCGCCACGGCCACCGCCTGCAGCTTGTCCTTGTTCTCGATGTAGTACGCGTAGCCGAAGTAACCGAGCCCGCCGATGTCGCGAGAAACGCCCTGAACGAGCACGTTGTCGTCCTCCGAGGCCGTAAAATCGCCGCGTGTGGACTTGGCCTTGCCGTTAACCGCCTCGGTGAAGTATTCGAAGGTTCCAGAATCCGCCCCGGGACCGTAGAGCTTGAGCGGACGATCCGGCCATTCCGGATTGACCTGCTTCCAGTTGGTGATCTTGCCCTGCGCCGCCGGCTCCCAAATGGCTTTGAGCTGCGCCACGGTCATCGTTCGGGCCCAGGTATTTTTGGGATTGACCACCACGGTCAAGGCATCGTAAGCGATCGGAAGTTCGATGAATTGAACGCCGGCCGCCTTGCAATCGGCGATCTCCTTCTTGGAAATCGGGCGCGATGCGTTCGAGACGTCGGTCTCGCCACGGCAGAACTTCTTAAAGCCACCACCGGTTCCGGAAATCCCGACGGTCACCCGGATCTGGTTCTGCTTCGACTTCTGATAATCCTCGGCCACCGCCTCGGTCACCGGATAGACCGTCGAAGAACCGTCCACCTTGACCATCATCTGCGCTTGAACGGCCGCCGACATCGTAAGCGCCGACAGGCCCGCGCAAACGGCAAAAGCTCTGATTTTCATGACAACACTCCTCGCCAGGACTGCACTCGTGGTGCGGGATAAGGGCAGTCTAGCGAGGTCGTGTTACGCGTCTGTTACATCAGGCAGCGACCGCCTCCCGCACGGCCGTCGCCAGTTGTTCTGCACAGGAGAGCACCAAGGCGGCATCGCGCCCTTCGACCATCACCCGCAGCAGTGGCTCCGTCCCCGAAGCGCGCAGCAGCACCCGCCCCTTACCATCCAGTTGCGCCTCGACCGCCACGCGCGCAGCGGCAATCGCGGGATGATCCTTCCAGGGGAAGCCCTTGACCAAAGGCACATTGATCAATTGCTGCGGATAAAGCTGCAAGCCACCCAGCAGGGCCGCCAGACTACCACCCTCCTGGCGCAGGGCCGTCAACACCTGCAGCGCGGCGACGATCCCGTCGCCGGTGGTGTGCTTGTCGAGACACAGCAGATGCCCCGAATTTTCACCGCCGTAGAGCCAACCTTTTTCGTACAGCATCTCCAGCACGTAACGGTCGCCGACCGCTGCACGGGCGAAAGGCACACCAAGATCGGCAAGCGCATGCTCGAAGGCGAGGTTGGTCATCAAGGTGCCGACCACCCCATCGACGCGCCCCTGGCGCAAACGACTGCGGACCAAGGCGTAGAGCAGCTGATCGCCATCGTAAATCTCGCCTGCCGCATCGACCATGATCAGCCGGTCCGCATCGCCGTCGAGGGCGATCCCCAGATCGGCGCGGTGCGCCAGGACCGCTTCGCTCAAGGCTTGCGGGGACGTTGCGCCGACGTCCTTGTTGATGTTGAGACCGTTCGGTTCAGCCCCGATCGCCACGACCTCGGCACCCAGCTCGTGAAAGACGTGCGGCGCGATGTGATACGCCGCACCATGCGCACAATCGATGACGATCTTCAATCCGCGCAAGTCCAGATCATTCGGGAAAGTGCTCTTGCAGAACTCGATGTAGCGCCCGGCTGCGTCGTCGATCCGGCGTGCTCGACCGAGTTCTGACGAGGCCACGCAAAGCATCGGCGCATCGATGCCAGCTTCGATCTCAGCCTCGATGGCATCGTCAAGTTTGCTTCCTTGCGCGGAGAAAAACTTGATCCCGTTGTCGTAATAAGGATTGTGCGACGCCGAAATGACGACTCCTGCCTGCAAGCGCAGCGCGCGCGTCAGGTAAGCGATGGCCGGTGTCGGCATCGGCCCGACGAGGCAGACATCGACGCCGGCGGCGGAAAATCCGGCCTCCAACGCGGCTTCAAGCATGTAGCCGGAAATCCGGGTGTCCTTGCCGATCAGAACAGCCGGGCGCTCGCCCGTTTTTTGCGCCCCGCGCTCACCAGCATGCGCCACGAGGACTTTGCCTGCCGCATACCCGAGACGCATCACGAAATCGGGGGTGATGGGTGCCTGACCGACACGGCCGCGGACACCGTCGGTCCCAAAATACTTCCTCGACATTTGTTCTCCCTGTTTTTGCACGCAGAAAGTCTGGCATTTTACTGGACTTCAGGCGCGCAGCAGCCGTCGACGGAAACGCGCGATGAGCAAAAGGGGCCCGGCCCGAGACTTTCGTTTACGCGTTCCGCCAAGGCGGGCGACAACGCGCGAAGCGGAGCAGCACTTGCACGAGCTCGGCCTGCTGACGTTTCCGCGCCCCGTCCAGCCAGCCTTCCAACTGCTGAGAAAATGCCGGCTCCATCGGCAGCTGGGCGCACAACGCCTCCGCCGTCGCCAGGTCGTTGAGCTGACCGAGAACGTCCTGCAAACGCGCGAGCATGTCCTGATAGGCCGGCGTCCGCTTCCGGCCGAAAAGCGGCGCAAAGAAATCGAAGGCATAGCGCAGGCGCTTGAAATCGATGCGCAGCTTGTGGCGACGTTTTTCTGATGCCTCAGCCCGGCGGCTGCGTTTTTCGACCGCCTTTTCGAGGCGACGCAAGCGTCGTTCCGCAAAAGCCTTCAAGCCCAGCCCGCGGTAACGCAAGGACGGCACCTTCGCGATCGCCAGCACATCTTCGCGCAACAAGGCGGCACTGAAGGCCAGCACGAGGCGGCTGTACTCATGATCGAAGAACGCTGCGGCCGCAGCCTCCCGTGCGCTGCGCCGCGCAACGTCCGCTGCCTGATGCAAGGCTTGCAGTGCCGTGCCGTTTTCGCTTGCGGCAGCGAACGCCGGCAAGGTCTCACCAACAAAGACATCCCAGTCGCGCGCCGCCCCCAACCTGATCGCCAAGGCCTTCCAACGCGGCGCGTACACCGCCACGAAAGCGGGCGCCAGGACTGGCGCAAACAACTTGAAGGCCGAGCGTAAGCGGCGGATTGCCACCCTCGCCTGGTGAATAAACTCCGCCTCCCCATCTTGCTGTACACCCACCTCGTTGCGCTGCAAATGGAGTACACAGGCCAAAGCGATCGCTCGGAAGGCCTCAACAGGCGTCATTTCCGCTGCAAGCATCGAAGCCTGCGCCTTAAATGGCACAAGACGCTGCACTGCATCGCACAGGGCGTAGCCCCGCTCCGCTTTGCTCCGAACCTCGGGATGCAGGTGGAAGTCGGCCGACAACTCGATGGCGAGGTCGAACAGCGCGTCGGTCGAATCACCGGCAAGCAGTTCAAGCTCGACTTCGCAGATCGCCTCCTCACGCCGACCGGCTCCGGCTACAACGCAGCCCCGGTCGAGCACCAATTCAATACGCGCGCCCGGGCGCTCAAGCACCCAGAGGCGGCGAGTAAAATCGGTGGTAAACACCGCCTGCAATCGAGGGGTGTAACCGAGCAGGAAGGCGCGCAACGCCACGTCGCCGACGATCCCGAAATCGAAGACGCCCGGCTGCGTCGGGGCTTCCCATTCGCTGCGCGCCGCCAGGCCGCCCGCCCCCGAGTCGCCCCCCTTGACGGTCATCACCCACTCACTCTCCCCGATGCGCCGCAGGCGAAGCGCAATCCCCCGGC
Organism: Propionivibrio sp.; assembly: GCF_041441355.1. Classification (GTDB taxonomy): domain Bacteria; phylum Pseudomonadota; class Gammaproteobacteria; order Burkholderiales; family Rhodocyclaceae; genus Propionivibrio. The sequence goes on along the minus strand of NZ_JASDTF010000038.1, from coordinate 26,697 downwards.
GCCGCAAGTCGAATTCAGGAGTGTCGTAATAGGTGTTGTACAGGTGCCGGTGTTTCGACATCTGCGCAGCCAGGAACGAATGCTCGCAAAAACGTTCGGCCACTTCCGGCGGCAAGGTCAGCTTGAGTTCGATTTCCTTCGACATGTCCAATCATCCTTGGCACAGGCGGACAGAGGCGCCAGCAGAGGCAGGCGCCATGACGATCCATCTTCGCACCCCTGTAAGGAGGACGAAGATCGACAAAGCATAGCAGAGCGCGTACGCGCCTCCTCGGACATGATCATCCTGAGGTGCACGACAGGAGCAGGGACTTCAGCGCAAGGCGTCCCAGACCGCTAGGGCGTCGCGGGTTTCGGCAACGTCATGCACCCGGATGATCCGGGCGCCACGCTGCACCGCGACCAGCGCCGCCGTAATACTGGCCGCGAGACGCTCGGACACAGGCCGTCCCGTGATCGCGCCAAGCATGGACTTGCGCGAAACCCCGACCAACGCGGGAAAACCCTCCGGCAGACAGTCGGGAAAGCGACGATAGAGTTCAACATTGTGCGCCAAGGTCTTTCCGAAACCGAAGCCCGGGTCGAGCAACAGACGTTCGGCAGCAATTCCCGCCCCGCGTGCCGCCTCGATCCGCTCCGCGAGGAAAGTGCGGACTTCGGCCGTCACGTCGCCATATTGCGGCTGCTCCTGCATGGTCTGCGGCTCGCCCTGCATGTGCATCAGACACAGCGCGCAATCGCTGTGGGCAACGGCGTCGAAAGCGCCAGGCATCCTGAACGCATAGATGTCGTTGATCATGTCGGCGCCGCGATCAAGCGCAGCTCGCATCACCGCAGGTTTGTAGGTATCGATCGAGAGCGGCTTGCCGCAATCGCGCAAAGCGTCGAGCAAGGGCAGCAAGCGCTCGAGCTCGTCCGTCTCCGAGGTCGGTAAGGCCCCGGGACGCGAGGATTCCGCCCCCAGGTCGAGCAAATCCGCGCCCGCTTCGAGCATGCGCCAGGCCTGATCGAGCGCGGCGTCGCGCTGGGAGGCCAAGCCGTCACCGGAAAACGAGTCCGGTGTCAGATTGACGATCCCCATGATCAAGGGACGTTCCAGCGAAAGCAGGAATTTCCCGCAGCGCAATGCAGTCATGCGTCGCTTACCCTCAAAAACTTTCCTCAAAAAAACCGGGGGAGCCTGCGCTCCCCCGTTCGATTCAGATGCCCGTTAGGCCGTGGCTTCGGTCGTCGGCGCCGCGTCCGCCGGCGGCGAGTCGCCAGAAGCGGGCGCACTTGCCGAAGACGACTTCGGCGAGCGCGGCGGGCGACCAGCCATGATGTCGTCGACCTGCTCGGCGTCGATGGTTTCCAGTTCCATCAGCGCTTTCGTCATTGCCTCGACCTTGTCGCGGTTATCCTCAAGCAGCTTGCGCGCCAATGCGTACTGCTGGTCGATGATGCGCCGGATTTCGGCGTCGACCTGCTGCATCGTCGCCTCGGAAACGTTCTTGTGCGTGGTCACCGAACGACCGAGGAAAACTTCCCCCTCGTTCTCGCCGTACACCATCGGACCCAGCGCATCCGACATGCCGTAACGGGTCACCATGTCGCGAGCCATCTGCGTCGCGCGCTCGAAGTCGTTCGAGGCACCGGTGGTCATCTGGTTCATGAACAGTTCTTCTGCGACGCGACCGCCGAACAGCACGGCGATGCGCGACATCAGGTAAGTGCGGTCGTAGGCGTAGCGGTCTTCTTCCGGCAACTGCATGGTCACGCCGAGCGCACGTCCGCGCGGAATGATCGTTACCTTGTGCACGGGGTCGGATTTCGGCACGAGCTTGGCGACGACGGCGTGCCCGGATTCGTGATACGCCGTATTGAGCTTCTCTTCCTCGTTCATGACCATGCTGCGCCGTTCGGCGCCCATCATGATCTTGTCCTTCGCCTTTTCGAAGTCTTCCATGTCCACCAGGCGCTTGTTGCCCCGCGCGGCGAACAGCGCCGCCTCGTTCACCAGATTGGCGAGGTCCGCACCGGAGAAGCCTGGGGTCCCGCGCGCGATGATGTCGGCTTTGACGTCACCGGACAGCGGCACCTTGCGCATATGCACATTGAGGATCTGCTCGCGCCCACGGATGTCAGGCAGCGGCACCACGACCTGACGGTCGAAACGCCCCGGCCGCATCAGCGCCGGATCGAGAACGTCAGGACGGTTGGTCGCGGCGATCACGATGATGCCGGAACTGCCCTCGAAGCCGTCCATTTCAACCAGCATCTGGTTCAAGGTCTGTTCACGCTCGTCGTTGCCGCCGCCGAGACCGGCACCGCGCTGACGGCCAACCGCGTCGAGTTCATCGATGAAGATGATGCACGGCGCGTGTTTCTTGGCATTTTCGAACATGTCGCGCACGCGTGCTGCGCCGACACCGACGAACATTTCGACGAAGTCCGAACCCGAGATCGAGAAGAACGGCACCTTGGCCTCGCCTGCGATGGCCTTGGCGAGCAAGGTCTTACCGGTACCGGGATTACCGACGAGCAGGATGCCCTTGGGAATGCGTCCACCGAGCTTCTGGAACTTGGACGGATCGCGCAGAAAATCCACCAGTTCGGAAACTTCTTCCTTGGCTTCGTCACAACCGGCAACATCAGCGAAGGTGATGCTGTTGCTCGACTCATCAAGCAGGCGCGCCTTACTCTTGCCGAACGAGAAGGCGCCGCCCTTGCCGCCGCCTTGCATCTGGCGCATGAAGAAAATCCACACGCCGATGAGGAGGAGCATCGGGAACCAACTGACGAAAATATTCATCAGGAAAGACTGCTCTTCTTCCGGCTTAGCCTCGACCTTGACGCCGTTTTTGAGTAGATCGGAAACCATCCACAGATCGGGCGGCGCATACGTCGTGAGCTTACGTCCGTCGTTGGTCGTCGCCTTGAGCACCCGACCTTCGATCACCACCTTGGAAATCGTGCCGCGGCCGACCTCCTCGAGGAACTGCGAGTATTCCATCGAGGCTTGCGGCGCCTGACGGGAATTGAACTGGTTGAAGACGGTCATCATCACCATGCCGATGACCAGCCATACAGCCAGGTTCTTGAACATGTTATTCAAAGCCTTACCTCTTCCTCGTCGTTCCCGCAGCGCTCAGGAGTGGCGCAGCCTCAGGGAGCAAAAACAGTCAAAAGCATATTGTAGCAAGCCTTTCGGCCAGCACGACAAACCGCTTGTCCGGCAATCATTCGCGCAACCCTTTTCCGAGCAGGTAAACCTCGGCGCTTCGATCACGCGACGCATCCGGTTTGCGCGTCACCACACTGCGAAACGTTTCGCGCATGCTGCGCACCAGTTCCTCATAACCATGGCCCTGGAAAACTTTGACCAAAAAGGCGCCGTCCGGTTTCAGCCAGTTGCGGCCGAATTCGAGACCGAGTTCGGCAAGATGCATCACCCGCGCCTGATCAGAGAGCGGGATACCCGACATATTGGGGGCCATGTCGGAAAGTACAAGCCCCACTTTCCCCCCGCCCAGCAGATTTTCCAGTTGCTGCAACACGTCATCCTCGCGGAAATCGCCCTGGATGAAGTCCACGCCGTGAATCGGGGCCATTTCCAGAAGGTCGAGCGCGACAATGCGACCGCGCCCGGACAAGCGCTTGGCGACCACCTGCGACCACCCGCCCGGCGCCGCGCCGAGGTCGACGACGGTATCGCCCGGACGAATCAATCGATCGCGATCGTCGATCTCCATCAATTTGTAGGCCGCCCTCGAGCGATAGCCCTCGGCCTTGGAGCGCTGCACGTAAACGTCAGTCACGTGCTCGTGCATCCAGGCCTTGCTTGTACGCGTTCGTTTCATCGGCTAAAACCCGGTAAAATGCCTGCTTTGAAAGGTTGAAGAATACATGCTCGAAATTTCCATTGCCCAACGTCGCGACCTGCGCGCACAAGCCCATGGCTTGAATCCCGTCGTCACCATCAGCCAGAACGGCCTCACCGACGCCGTCCTGCGCGAAATCAGCCACAGCCTCGACGCCCATGAGCTGATCAAGATCCGGGTCTTCGGCGACGAACGCGAACTGCGCGAAGGCTACCTGAAGACCATCTGCGACACCCTCGGGGCCGCCCCGGTCCAGCACATCGGCAAGCTTCTGGTCGTCTGGCGCCCGGCGCCGGAAGATAAAGGCGCCAAGAAGTCGCGCGGCGCCCGCCCGGAGGCCCGGCGCACCAAGCGCAGTTTTCAGGGCGCCTGAACACTGCCACCCACTACCCCGCCCCAATGACAAGCCCGGCCAAGCCGGGCTTTTTCATGGCATGAACCGGGCACCTGCCCTATGCTGCTCGCGCGCTATTCGTAGCGCACTTCGAGCACTTCGTACTCGCGCAAGCCGCCCGGCGCCTGCACCTGCGCCACGTCGCCGGCAAACTTGCCGATCAGCGCACGGGCAAAGGGCGAATTCACCGAAATCTTGCCTTCCTTGATGTCGGCTTCATCTTCACCGACGATCTGGTAAGTCATCTGCGCACCGCTTTCCTGATCCTCAAGATCGACCGTCGCCGCAAACACGCAGCGCCCATCGGCGTCGAGCAGTTTTGGATCGATGATCTGCGCATTCGAGAGCTTGCCCTCAAGCTCTTGGATGCGACCTTCGATGAAGGCCTGGCGCTCCTTGGCCGCATCGTATTCGGCGTTCTCCGAGAGGTCGCCATACGAGCGCGCCTCAGCGATCGCGGCAATCACGTTCGGACGACCAACGGTCTTCAGTTGATGGAGTTCGGCGCGTAACAGTTCGGCGCCCTTCAGGGTCAAAGGTACTTTACTCATCTCTTCGCTTGCCAAAAGCAAAACCGCCGGCCCGCAGCGCGCGGGTTCCCGGCGGTCTGTTCGTTAGAAAAAAATCAGCTGAGTTGGGCGTGCAACTCCTGGATCGGATAGACGACCAACTCGCCGCGGTTCTTGATCCCGACCGCGGCCGCTTCGGCGCCCCACACCGTCGTATATATGGTAACCCGAGCCGCCTGTCCAGAGATACGGATCCAACGCGAATCGTTGATCGCGTTGCGCTGCTCGTCCACCGTGTTGATGATCAAGGCGACTTCCTTGTTCTTGATCATGTCGACGATGTTCGGACGTCCTTCGACGACTTTGTTCACCACCGTTACCGGCAGTCCAGCGGCCGAAATCACGGCCGCCGTCCCACGCGTGGCGAGGATCGTGAACCCGGCGTCGTGCAGGTCGCGCGCAATCGCGGCCACCTTGTTCTTGTCCGAATCCTTGACGCTGATGAACACGCGCCCCGACTCGGGCAGCTTGACGCTGGCCGCCATCTGACTCTTGACGAAGGCCTCCTCGAAGCTCCGTCCGACGCCCATGACTTCGCCCGTCGACTTCATTTCCGGGCCGAGGATGGTATCGACGCCCGGGAACTTGTTGAACGGGAAGACAGCTTCCTTGACCGAAAAATACGGCGGGATCACTTCCTTGGTCACCCCCTGGCTTTCCAGCGTACGCCCGGCCATGCAACGTGCGGCAATCTTGGCGAGCGGCAAGCCAGTGGCCTTGGAAACGAAGGGCACGGTGCGCGAGGCACGCGGATTCACTTCCAGGACGTAAACTTCGTCGTCCTTGATCGCAAACTGTACGTTCATCAGGCCGCAGACGTTGAGTCCCTTGGCCATCAGCTTGGTCTGACGCCGCAACTCGTCTTGAAGTTCCTGCGACAGCGAATACGGCGGTAGCGAACACGCCGAGTCGCCCGAATGAACGCCGGCCTGTTCGATGTGCTCCATCACGCCGCCGATGATCACCGTTTCGCCGTCGGACAACGCATCGACGTCGACTTCGCAAGCGTCGTTAAGGAAGCGATCGAGCAGCACCGGTGAGTCGTTCGAGACCTTGACCGCTTCGCGCATGTAGCGCTCGAGGTCACGCGGCTCATGCACGATCTCCATCGCCCGGCCGCCGAGCACGTAAGACGGACGGACGACCAGCGGATAGCCGATTTCCTCGGCCATGCGCAGGGCGTCGGCCTCGGTGCGCGCGGTGCGGTTGGGCGGCTGCTTGAGGCCGAGGTCGTGGAGCAGCTTCTGGAAGCGCTCGCGGTCTTCGGCCGCGTCGATCATGTCCGGCGAAGTGCCGATGATCGGCACACCGTTGGCTTCGAGGTCGCGCGCCAGCTTGAGCGGCGTCTGGCCGCCGAACTGGACGATGACGCCGACTGGCTTCTCGATGGCGACAATCTCGAGCACGTCTTCGAGCGTCAGCGGCTCGAAGTACAGGCGGTCCGAGGTGTCGTAGTCGGTCGAGACGGTCTCCGGGTTGCAATTGACCATGATCGTTTCATAGCCGTCCTCGCGCATGGCGAGCGCGGCATGCACGCAGCAGTAGTCGAACTCGATGCCCTGACCGATGCGGTTCGGGCCGCCGCCGAGGACCATGATTTTCTTCTTGTCGCTCGGCCGCGACTCGCACTCTTCCTCGTAGGTCGAGTACATGTAGGCGGTGCTCGTCGCAAATTCGGCGGCACAGGTATCGACGCGCTTATAGACCGGACGAATGCCGAGCAGGTGACGACGGGCGCGCACCTGTGCCTCAGTGGTATGCAGCAGCTTGGCCAAGCGGCGGTCGGAGAAGCCCTTGCGCTTCAATTCGCGCAGCGTCGGCGCGTTGAGGTCATTCAGCGCCATGTCGTCGAGCAGCATTTCGAGGCGCACGATGTCTTCGATCTGCGCCAGGAACCACGGATCGATGTGCGTGAGCTGGTGCACTTCATTGAGCGTAAAGCCGTTCTCGAAGGCATCGCCGACATACCAGATGCGCTCCGGCCCCGGCTCGCCGAGTTCGCGTTCGAGCTCTTCGCGGTCAGTGGTGCGCTGGTTCATCCCATCGACGCCGACTTCCAGGCCGCGCAACGCTTTCTGGAAAGACTCTTGGAAAGTTCGGCCGATGGCCATCACCTCGCCGACCGACTTCATCTGCGTGGTCAGGCGCGAATCGGCGGTCGGGAATTTCTCGAAGGCGAAACGCGGCACCTTGGTGACAACGTAGTCGATCGACGGCTCAAAGGAAGCCGGTGTTTTTCCGCCGGTAATCTCGTTGGCCAATTCGTCGAGTGTGTAGCCGACCGCCAGCTTGGCCGCAACCTTGGCGATCGGGAAGCCTGTCGCCTTCGAGGCCAGCGCTGACGAACGCGAGACACGTGGGTTCATTTCGATGACGATCATCCGACCGTCGTCGGGATTGATCGAGAACTGGACGTTCGAACCGCCGGTATCGACCCCGATCTCGCGCAACACCGCGATCGAGGCATCGCGCATGATCTGGTATTCCTTGTCCGTCAGCGTCTGTGCCGGAGCGACAGTGATCGAATCGCCGGTGTGCACACCCATCGGATCCAGGTTTTCGATCGAGCAGACGATGATGCAGTTGTCCTTACGGTCGCGCACCACCTCCATCTCGAATTCTTTCCAGCCGATCAGCGACTCCTCGATCAGCAGTTCGCTGGTCGGCGAAGCCTCGAGGCCGCGCTTGCAGATCTCGACGAATTCTTCCTGATTGTAGGCGATGCCGCCGCCTGAACCGCCCATGGTGAAGGACGGACGGATGATGACCGGGAAACCGATCATCGCTTGCACCTGCTGCGCTTCTTCCATCGAGTGGGCGACCGCCGAACGCGCCGAGCCAAGGCCGATCTTGGTCATCGCAGCCTTGAACTTCTCGCGGTCCTCGGCCTTGTCGATCGCTTCTTGCGAGGCACCGATCATCTCGACGCCATGCTTCTCAAGCACGCCGTGGCGCGCGAGGTCGAGCGCACAGTTGAGCGCCGTCTGGCCGCCCATGGTGGGTAGCAGTGCGTCGGGTTTTTCCTTCTCGATGATCTTCTCGACGACCTGCCAGTTGATCGGCTCGATGTAGGTCACATCGGCCATCTCCGGGTCGGTCATGATCGTCGCCGGATTGGAGTTCACCAGGATGACGCGAAATCCTTCCTCGCGCAGGGCCTTACAGGCCTGGGCGCCGGAGTAGTCGAACTCGCAGGCCTGACCGATGACGATCGGACCTGCGCCGATGATGAGGATGCTCTGGATGTCTGTACGCTTCGGCATGAATTACTTACTCCCGCCCTTCTTGGCTTGCATCAGCTGGATGAATCGGTCGAACAGGTAGGCCACGTCGCGCGGGCCCGGGCTTGCTTCCGGGTGCCCCTGGAAGGAGAACGCCGGCACGTCGGTGCGGGCAATGCCCTGCAACGAACCGTCAAAGAGCGAAACGTGGGTGGCGCGCAGATTGGCCGGCAAGGTCTCTGCGTCGACCGCGAAGCCATGGTTCTGACTGGTGATCAGCACCTGCTCGGTGTCGAGGTCCTTGACCGGGTGATTGGCGCCGTGATGACCGAATTTCATCTTCACCGTCTTGGCACCCGAAGCGAGCGCGAGCAGTTGGTGGCCCAGGCAGATGCCGTACGTCGGGACGCCGGCAGCGAGAATTTCGCGAATGGCGGTGATCGCGTAATCGCAGGGCTCGGGGTCGCCAGGCCCGTTGGAGAGGAAGACGCCGTCGGGATTGAGCTTGAGCACCTCGGCGGCGGGCGTCTGCGCCGGCACGACGGTAACTTTGCAGCCACGGGCGGCGAGCATGCGCAGGATGTTACGTTTGACGCCGAAGTCATAGGCCACGACATTGAACTCGCCGACAGGCGCATCGACGTAGCCCTTGAGCGTCCATTCGCCTTCGTTCCAAACGTAGGCAGAGGTGGAAGACACCACCTTGGCCAGGTCCATGCCGGCCAGCCCGGGGAACGCGCGCGCTTCGGCGATGGCGGCTGCCTCATCGACGTTGCCGGCCATAATGCAACCGGCCTGCGCCCCTTTTTCGCGCAGGATGCGCGTCAGCTTACGGGTGTCGATGCCGGCGATGGCCACGACACCGTGCTTTTGCAGATAGTCGGGCAAGGTGTCCTGCATGCGCCAGTTTTCAGCGCGCAACGGCAGATCGCGGATCACCAGACCGGCGGCATAGTTCGCGCCGGACTCGAAGTCCTCGACATTGCAGCCGACGTTGCCGATGTGCGGATAGGTCAGGGTAACGATTTGTCGGCTGTACGAGGGATCGGTCAAGATCTCCTGATAACCGGTGATGGCCGTATTAAAGACCACCTCGCCACAGGTGGCACCAGGCGCGCCGATCGAGAAGCCTCTGAAGAGGGTGCCATCGGCGAGCGCGAGAATCGCGGGCGGAAAAGAGGGTAACAACGACACGTAGAACTCCTGATCCGTAGCTTATATACACAAAAGCGGAACCGGTTTGACCCAGTTCCGCTTTGCACGTCAAACCTTTTGATTATATGGATTTTTTACACCAAGCGCAAGCCATGAATACAAAAAAGCCGCGACCACGGCGCCACCGCGCCGCCACCACCGCTTAGACGACCGTACCACGTTCGACGAAACCTTGCATTTCAGGCTTGAGACGCTTGAGTTCGGCCAGCAGCACTTCCGCCTGCGCCGTGATCGCCGGCCAGTCGGCCTCGCCACCTTTCTTCGCAGCCTCCTCCAATTCCAAGGCACGTCGTCGCGCCTTGTGAGCATGAAAGATGGCGAGCAGGCTTTTCAGGGTGTGCGCATCGATGCACAAGGCCGCTGCGTTTCGCTCGCGGAGCCGCTGGGCAATGCGCTCGGTGTGCTGATCCCATTCGCCGACCAGCATCCGCGCCATGGTCAGCAACAACTCTACGTCGCCCAAATCGGCCAGCGCGGCGGGCAAGTCCAGGGAGACTTCGGCTCCGCTCGGTAACGCTGGGGAGGACACCGCCATCCGCGGCACAGGTAGATCACCCCCGAGATAATCGCGGTAGCGCGCCAACGCGGCATCAAGCTCTACCGGACGCAGAGGCTTGGCCACGTAGTCGTTCATTCCGGCCTGTAGACAGCGCTCGCGATCGCCCGGCATTGCATTGGCCGTCATCGCCACAATGTAGACCGGACGAAATTCCTGGGAAACGACCCAGCTGCGACGCATTTCGCGCGAACGGATCGCCTCGGTCGCCTCCAGGCCGTCCATGACCGGCATCTGCATGTCCATGAAGACGAGGTCGAAGGCACGCTTTTCGAAAAACTCCACAGCATCCGCACCGTGGTTGGCCAGGGTGACCTTAAAGCCGCACCGCGTCAGCAGACGCTCGGCGAGCTCCTGATTGACCGGATTATCCTCGACCACCAACGCTTCCCGCTTCGGCGCATCCGACGCGGCCAACGTGTCTGGCAGAACAAAGGGATCGAGCAGACTGCCACTCTCGCTGCCGCAGCCGAACACCAAGCGCAAAGCCGCGTACAAATCTTCCGCAGCCACCGGCTTGACGAGATGCGCCGCCACCCCGAGCTCACGCAAACGGGAAAAATGCTCGCGTTGCTGCTCGCTGTTGATCAGCATGATCGTCCGCCCGAGCACTTCGCGCCCGGCGGCCCGCGCCGCCAAATATTCAGGCAAGGCCAGACCGCAAGGCGCGCCCATCTGGGCATCGGCAAGCACCACATCGAACGGGGCTGTGGGCGCAAGCTCCGGCGCCGGCGTCAGGAGCCGGACCGCCACCTCTGGATCGTGGGCCACGCAAACCTCCCCGCCCGTCGCACCCAGCACCGCCTGCAATTGGGCGACCAAACCCGGATGATCGGCCAGCAGCAATACCCGCTTTCCGACCAGCACCGGCGCTTGCGGTAACTCACCCGCCTCGGCATCACGCCCGAAATGGGCGGTAAAACGGAAACAGGCCCCGTGCCCGAGCGTACTCTCGACCCAGATCCGTCCTCCCATCAGCTCTACGAGATGACTGCAGATGGCCAAGCCCAACCCTGTTCCACCGTATTTCCGGGTGGTCGAGTCGTCGGCCTGAGAAAACGCCTCGAAGATTGCCCTGCGACGGTGTTCCGGAATGCCGACGCCGGTGTCGCGCACAGAGAGACAAAGCACGCTTTCGCGTGCTGTCTGCGAGTCAACGGCAACCCGAACCTCGATCTCGCCCCGCTCGGTGAACTTGACCGCATTCCCGACCAGATTGACGATGACCTGGCGCAGACGAGTCGGGTCGCCAAGCACCCGTAGCGGCACATCGTCGGCCAGAACCACGACCACCTCGAGCCCTTTGCGATGCGCCGCAACGGCCTGCGTCCGTACCGCTTCGAAGACCACTGGCGCCAGTGCAAAAGAGATCGTCTCGAGGCTGAGCTTGCCGGCTTCGACCTTGGAAAAATCGAGGATGTCGTTGACGATCGCCAGCAACGCCTCGGCGGAAGATTTGACGGTGCGAAGGTAATGCCGCTGTTCGGCGTCGAGCGGCGTATCGAGGGCCAGTTCGGTCATCCCGATGATGCCGTTCATCGGCGTCCGAATTTCGTGGCTCATGTTGGCCAGAAAGGCGCTACGCGCCTGGCTGACGGCTTCGGCAGCCGATTTTGCGGCCAGCGCATCAGCTTCCGACTGGCGGAAGGACGACACGTCGCGCTGCAAGACAATGATGCGTTGCACGCCGCCACGCTCGTCGCGGGCCATGGCCTTGCCTTTGACGAGCAACCAGGCCCACGCCCCGGAACGGGTACGGAGACGGCATTCGCATTGAAAAAACGGGGCCTCGCCCCCGACATGCGCAGCGATGGCCGCATCGAGGCGCTCAAGATCGTCAACATGGACGAGCGAACGCCATGCGGCAAGGGTGTCCTCGAGGTCGCCGTCGGAAAAACCGAGCAGTTGCTTCCAATGACGCCCGGAATCAATGCGCCCGCTCCGGAGATTCCAGTCGGCGAGCGCATCCCCGGAAAGCTCGGCCTGGACCCGCTGGACTGCGGCAAGCTGCGCAACCAAGGCGTCGGCCATGGCGACCAGCCGAGAGACACCATCGGTGAGCGCAGGATGCTGCGGCGCCGCAGTGTTCAGCAACCGCCGCAGGGCCGCTTCGCCCTCGGCGCCGAAGATCGCATGGACCCGGGCCGCGAGCAGCGGCGATTTCATCGCGCCCTCGCCCGGACTCAGCGCAGCCCGAGGACGTCCTGCATGTCGAACTGGCCGTTCTGCTTCCCGGCCAGGAAACGTGCCGCGCGCAGACTGCCAAGCGCATACGGCATGCGGCTGCCGGCCTTGTGGTTGATCTCGACACGCTCACCGGTACCGCAATACATCACCGTGTGATCGCCGACGATGTCACCGCCGCGCACGGTGGCAAAACCGATGGTCGACGGATCGCGTTCACCGGTCACGCCTTCACGCCCGTAGATCGCGCATTCCTTGAGGTCGCGCCCGAGCGCTTGAGCCACCACTTCGCCCATGCGCAGCGCAGTGCCTGACGGCGCGTCGATCTTGTGCCGGTGATGGGCCTCGACGATCTCGATGTCGTACCCCTCGTTCATGATCCGCGAAGCCATGTCGAGCAGCTTGAAAACCACGTTCACGCCGACGCTCATGTTCGGCGCAAAGACGACCGGAATTTCCTTCCCGGCTTCGGCGATAGCCGCCTTTCCGGCGGCATCGAAGCCGGTCGTCCCAATCACCATGCCGACATGATGTCGACGGCAGATCGAGAGGTGATGCAGCGTTCCTTCAGGGCGGGTGAAATCGATCAGACAATCGGCCAGCGCGATGCCAGCCTCGACGTCGGACGTCACCATGACCCCGCACGGCTGGCCGACGAGTTCGCCCGCGTCCTTGCCGATCGCCGACGTTCCCGGCTGATCGATCGCTGCCACGAGGCGAACGCCGGCGTCTTTCAGCGCCGACTCGATGATCATCCGTCCCATGCGCCCGCTGGCGCCCACCACTGCAATCTTGATCGCTGCACTCATATCAGAACCCTACTTTTTCCAACATTCTGGAGAAGAACCCCTGCTCCTCGGGCGGCGGCGCGACAGCGTCGGCACTGATCGAGCCCAGGTCGATCTCGCGCATCCGGCTCTCGCCCGCCTTGGACGTATCTTCGGCAGTCGCCGCCGTCACGTCGCCGGCCACCCGCACCAAGCGGTTGTTGGCGTCGAAAAAGGTCGAGAACTTGCGCAACTCGACTTCGCCGGTACTGCCCTTCTTCAGGGAATAGACGTAATCCCAGCGACTGGCATGGAACATGTCCTGCAGCATCGGCGTGCCGAGGATGAAACGGACCTGGTCCTTGCTCAGCCCCGGTCGCAGTTGCGATACCATTTCCTGGGACAGGACGTTGCCCTGCTGTACGTCGATCTTGTACTCGTTTACGATGCGCGGTACTGACGAGCAACCGGCAAGCAGGGTCAGCAGGAAGACTGAACGAAAGAGGCGGTAGAAAGTCATGCCTGTGGTCTGGGATAGTTGAATCAAGACCGGCCCGAAGCCGTGGAGCCGGCCACATGAACCGATCCGCATAACGCATGTCGTATCGGCGGTATATCATAACCGAAAAGCAGACACCTTCTCGCAAAGCAGCCATGAGCCGATCGAACGAACTGAAGAGCATGGGTCTCAAAGCGACCCTGCCGCGCCTGAAAATTCTTGAACTGTTCGAAAAGGCCGAACAAAGGCACCTGAGCGCCGACGACGTCTATCGGCAATTGCTCGGTGCGCACATGGACATCGGACTGGCCACCGTCTACCGCGTCCTCACCCAATTCGAACAGGCCGGCCTGCTCGAACGGCATCATTTCGAATCCGGGAAAGCCGTGTTCGAGATGAAGGCCGGGCAGCACCACGACCACCTTGTCTGCATCAATTGCGGCCGGGTCGAAGAGTTCGTCGACGAAGAGATTGAGCGCCGCCAGAAGCGCATTGCGCGCGAACGCGGCTTCGTGATCCAGGAACACGCGCTCTACCTCTACGCCGAATGCAACAAGCCGGATTGCCCGCATCGTGCGGAAGGCGAAAGCGCGAACCACGAGCCACAGCACGGCGGCGCCTGAACCCCTCCCCTACCTGAGCCCTGCTGCCGTAATGGCACGGGGCGTGCAAATCAAGCGTACTGATCCAATCGAGCGCCAAGCCCGGCGAGGTTGCTTTCTGCGCGCCCATCGGGCGCATAAAGCACATGCGCTGCCTCGGCCTGCCGCTCCGCCACCAGGTCGATCCGTGCTTGCTGCTCCATCTGCGTCGCGTGCGCGGCCACAGAATGGTCCTGCGGAGAAGGATCGGCCGGCGCCAAGGCCGTCGCCCGGATATGTGCCGCCTTGGGCAGGGTTTCCTGTGGGGTACGCCCCGGCGAGACGTCGATCGAAACCTCCCCGGCCACGGCATAGCGCTTGCTGTCCGGCCCCGTGGTGTAGGAAAAGTTGGCACCGCCGCGCACCAAGTCGCCGCCAACCGCCAGATGCGCCTGCTCGTGAGCCCGGACCGCGCGATCAGTGGCGCGCAAACGGGCAACGTCCTGCAGTTCGGCAGGAGAAAGCGCTACTCCCGCCTGCGCTGTAGCGCGACTGCTCTGCCGAGCCTGAACCTTCGCGGCACTTGTATCCGAGCCGGCCAGGAACCGGGAGAGGGTGGAAAAACCGAGATCGGACGACGATCCGGCCGCTTGCGCATTCATCATTGGCAAACGCCTCGAAACACCCTTCACTCAAGGTAGTCGAGCTGGCCGCGTAAATCCAGAACGCCCTGCGCCGCCCCCTCGACCCGCACCCCGCACCACCCCGACCAGGATCGCGGCCCGAATCACGCTTGCGCCGACGCCCCCGGGGTCAGCATCTCGCGGGCGTGCTGGCGGGTAATGGCGGTGATTTCCACGCCCCCCAGCATGCGCGCCAACTCCTCGACGCGGGCATCGGCGTCGAGCGCCGTAACTCGGCTCTTGAGCACGCCCCTTTCGATGCCCTTACTGACTTGCCACTGCCAATCGGCGCGCGCCGCCACCTGGGGCAGATGCGTCACGCAGAGCACCTGCCGCTCGCGCCCCAACTCATGCAACAGGCGGCCGACGACCTCGGCAACGCCACCGCCGATGCCGACATCGACCTCGTCGAAAATCAGCGTCGGCACGCTCGCCGCCTGGCTGGTGACCACCTGAATGGCCAGGCTGATGCGCGACAGCTCGCCGCCCGAGGCGACTTTGGCCAGCGGTCGCGCTGGCCCGTTGCCGGCGCCGGCAATGCGGAAATCCACGCTTTCGAGCCCCTGCGCCGACCCGCCTTCGAGCGGCAGCAGCGCGACTTCGAAACGCCCGCCCGCCAGCGCCAGCTGCTGCATCACGCGGCTGACGTCCTTGCTCAGTTGCTGTGCCGCCCGTGCCCGCTGTTTGCCCAGCGCTTCGGCACTGCGCTGGTACGCCTGCTGCGCGGCCGCGCAACGGGCGCGCAGCGCCTCCAGATCGGCCTGCTCGCCAAGCGCCGCCAGACGCGCCTTCCAGCCGGCCAGCAGCCCAGGCAGTTCCTCGGGCGTGGCACGGTGCTTGCGGGCGCACCCGAGCACCGCATCGATGCGTCGTTCGACTTCGCCCAGCCGCTGCGGATCAAGCTCAACGCGGTCAGCATAGCGACGCAGGTCGGAGACGGCGTCGGCAAGCTCGGCTTGCGCCGAACGCAGCACGCCGCCGATTTCGGCAAGCGCCGGATCGTATTCGGCCAGATCGGCGAGGCGCTTGACCACGCCGTCGAGCAAGCTGGCGCAGGCGGTCTCGTCCTCGGACAAAGCGGCCAACGCAAAACGCGCGCCCTCAGCCAACCCGGCCGCGTGCCCGAGCCGTTTGTGCTCGAGGTTGAGCGACTCCCATTCGTCGGTGGTAAAGGCCAGCGCATCGACCTCGCCCACCTGCCATTCAAGACGTTCGCGTTCTTCGGCCAAGGCTTCGGCGCCGCCCTCGGCTTCGGCGAGGCGCGTCAGCGCGGCCTTCCAGACTCGCCAGGCCTCGCCCACCGCGGCGGCCTGTGGCAGCAGCCCGGCGTGGCCGTCGAGCAAGAGGCGTTGCGCATCGGCCCGCAGCAGCGATTGGTGCGCGTGCTGGCCGTGGATGTCGACCAAGGTTTCGGCCACTTCGCGCAATTGCTGCACCGTCGCCGGCGCGCCATTGATGTAGGCGCGCGAACGCCCGCCTGCATCGAGCACGCGCCGCAGCACCAGTTCGCCGTCCTGATCGAGGTCGAGCGCCTTGAGCCAAGCGGCTGCGGCAGGCGCATCGTCGAGATCGAAACTCACCCCCACTTCGGCACGTTCGCAGCCGTTGCGCACGAGGCCGGCATCGGCGCGCTCGCCGAGCACGAAGGCCAAGGCATCGACGAGGATGGACTTGCCAGCCCCGGTTTCCCCGGTCAGCACACCGAAGCCCGCATCGAACTCAAGTTCGAGACGATCGACGAGGACGAAATCGCGGATGTTCAGGCGGCGCAGCATGGCAAGCGGGTCCGTTCGGATCAGGAGAGTCGGTCAGTGGGGGATGGGCTGCTCGCTCCAATGCAGCTTCTTGCGCAGCATGGCGAAGTAACTGTAGCCCGGAGGGTGCAGCAGGCAGATCGAATGCGCCGAACGGCGGATGCGCACGAGGTCGCCTTGCTTGAGGTCAAAGGTGACCTGGCCGTCGAAGTGCACGCGCGAGTCGGTCGCGCGCACGATGCGCACGCCGATTTCGTTGCGGTCGCCGACGAGGATCGGCCGATTGGTGAGCGAATGCGGACAGAGCGGCACCAGCGCAATGCCGGACACAGCGGGATGCAGGATCGGCCCGTTGGCCGAGAGCGAATAAGCGGTCGAGCCGGTTGGCGTGGCCGCGATCAAACCGTCCGAACGCAGGCTGTAGATGAATTCGCCGTCGATGAAGAGTTCAAATTCGATCAACCGACCGATCGCCCCTTTGTCGACCACCACGTCGTTGAGCGCCAGGTTGGCGGCGATGCGCACCCCGCCGCGTAACACGTCGGCGTCGAGCAGCATGCGCGTTTCCGGTGCGAAACGGCCGTCGAGAAGATCGTCAATGCAGGTCAGCATGTCCTGCCGGGCGATGTCGGTCATGAACCCGAGCCGTCCCTGGTTGATCCCGACCAAGGGCACGCCGTAGCTCGCCAACTGGCGAGCCGCATTGAGCAGCGTTCCGTCGCCGCCGATCACGACGGCCATCTCGGCGCATTCGCCGATCGCCTGGAAATCCATGAATTCCCAGGGACGCAGTTCGTCGGGCGAGATCGAATTCTTGGCCGTCACCGTCTCGATGACCACCCGCACACCGCGCACGCTCAAGGCATGCGCCATCGCCACCAACGATTCGGCGATTTCCGGGCTGTGGTATTTGCCGATCAGCGCCACGGTACGCGTTGAGCCGGCGTCTCCGGTGGGGCGGCGCTGGGCTTTCGGGTCATTTTTAGTCATCCTGAAATTAAACCACATTTCATTGTCGGCGCGCCGCCGCGTCGCGGCCGTCACAGCGCATTCTCGCGCCGATTTGCCGCCCTCGCCCGGGCTTTGTAAAATCGAACCCATGCTCGACGAACGCGCCAAAACCCTGCTCAAGACCCTGATCGAACGCTACATCGCCGACGGTCAGCCGGTCGGTTCGCGGGCGCTCTCCAAATATTCCGGCCTCGACCTCTCGGCGGCAACGGTGCGCAACGTCATGGCCGACCTCGAAGACCTCGGTCTGATCGCCAGCCCGCACACCTCGGCCGGGCGCATCCCGACCCCGCGCGGCTACCGTCTCTTCGTCGACTCACTGCTCACCGTGCAGCCGCTCGAAAACGAGCGCATCAGCGCCATGGCCGGGCAACTTCACCCGCGCCAACCGCAGCAATTGATCAGTAACGCCTCGCACCTCGTCTCCGAACTCACCCACTTTGCCGGCATCGTCCTCACCCCGCGCCGGGCAACGCCGAAAATCCGGCACATGGAGTTCGTCAGCCTGGCCGAGAAGCGCATCCTGCTGATCCTCGTCACCGCCGACGGTGACGTGCAGAACCGCATTCTGTTCACCGAGCGCGCCTATTCGGCCTCCGAACTCGTCGTCGCCACCAACTACCTCAACCAGTATTTCGCCGGCCACGATTTCGAACACATCCGCACCCGCGTCAAGGACGAACTGCTCCGCCTGCGCACCGACCTGCACGACCTGATGGCCGCGGCGCTCGTCGCTGGCGACGAGGCATTGCGCGACGCCGGCGACGATTACGTCATCTCGGGCGAACGCAACCTGCTCGAAGTCGAGGAACTGTCGTCGAACATGAAGCGCCTGCGCGAACTGTTCGACCTCTTCGAACAGCGCACCGCCCTGATGCAATTGCTCGACATTTCGCAGCGCGCCGACGGCATCCAGATTTTCATTGGCGGCGAATCGGGCCTTGCCCCACTCGACGAATGCAGCGTTGTCGCCGCGCCGTACGAGGTCGACGGTCAAGTGGTGGGTTCGGTCGGCGTCATCGGCCCGACGCGCATGGCCTACGAACGGGTCATCCCGATCATCGACATCACCGCCAGGCTGCTGTCCTCGGCGCTCACCCAGCGCGGCACCTGAGCGCCAACGGACAATCCATGCCACGTTACGCCGCCGCACCCGCCGACCCGAGCGACGCCCCGCAAAAAACGGGGATCGTGTTGATCAACCTCGGCACCCCCGAGGCGCCGACCGCAGAGGCCGTCCGGCGCTACCTCAAGGAGTTCCTTTCCGACCCCCGCGTCGTCGAGATTCCGCACCTCATCTGGTGGCCCATCCTCAACGGCATCATCCTCAACACTCGCCCGGCCAAATCAGCCGCCAAATACGCCGCGATCTGGTCGCCCGAAGGCTCGCCGCTCAAGGTGTTCACCGAACGCCAGACCGCGCTGTTGCGCGACACCCTGGCCGCGCGCGGCCACCGGGTCGTCGTCGACTACGCGATGCGCTACGGCACCCCGTCCATCCCCGCCGTCCTCGACCGACTCAAGGCCGAAGGCTGCAGCCGAATCCTGCTCCTGCCGCTCTATCCTCAGTACGCCGCCAGCACCACGGCCACCGCCGTCGACGCCGCCGCCGGTTGGCTGACGCGACAACGTCGGCAACCCGAATGGCGCAGCCTGCGCGCCTACGCCGACGATCCCGGCTACATCGAGGCGCTCGCCGCCAGCGTCCGCCAACACTGGCAGGCCCACCCGCGCCCCGCCACGGGTTATCGCCTGCTGACCAGCTTCCACGGCGTCCCGCGCCGCACGCGCGACCTCGGCGACCCGTATTACGGAGAATGCCTCCAGACCGCGCGCCTGCTCGCCAAGGCCCTCGGCCTCTCGGACGAAACACTGGTCGTCACGTTTCAGTCGCGCTTTGGGCGCGCCGAGTGGCTACAACCCTACACCGCGCCCACCCTGGTTGAACTCGGAAAACAGAAACTCGCCCGCATCGACGTCCTGTGCCCCGGATTCACGGCCGATTGCCTCGAAACGCTCGAAGAAATCGCCCTTGAAGGCAAGGCAGAATTCCTCGCCGCAGGGGGTGGCGAATACCACTACATTCCGGCACTCAACGACCGGCCGGAGTGGATCGCCGCGCTCGCCGACCTCGCCGAACGCCATTTGCAGGGCTGGCCGACGCGCAGGCCCGACTGAGGCCCATCTCGGCCAATCTCACCCAGGCCAGTTGCTGCGGCCGCCCCTCTTCAACGCCTCCGCCTGCAACCGGCGCTCAAGTCCTCCCCCGTAACACCGTTAACCGGATATCGGGACCCAACAACCGGCCTGCACCGACTGCCCCCGCTCCCCCTTGCCGCCCTTGCACGCCCCGCCGCCTGCGGGACGGGCACAAGGCTTCTTCTGCTCAGAAGGAGACCGCCATGAAGATCGCCGCTTCCGCCCTCCACCTCGACGCCCTGCATCAACGCCAGGAAAGCTACAGTCAAAGCACATCCCTGCGCGCTTGGCGCGACGCGCCCACCGACCGCGCCGCCCCCTCGCCCTCCACTCCGCCGGCCACCAGCCCCGCCCGGGTCAGCCTCTCCGAAGCTGGGCGTAAGGCTCAAGCCGACGAAAGCAATGCAACCAGCGCCATCGAGGATGCGGCCCAGGCCGCTGAAAACGACCCACGGCTGAGCCTCCTCCGCGCCCTGATCGCCCTGCTGACCGGGAAGGACCCGCTTTCGCTGAGCCTCAGCGATTTCGCCTCCGCCACCGAGACCTCCGCGGACGCGCCGGCCTCCGAGACGCCCACTGCCGCCCCCTCACAAGCCAACGCCGGTGCGCCTGCGGTCGGCTGGGGCGTTGAGTTTTCACAATCCGTGCAGTACAGCGAAAGCGAATCGATGAGCTTTTCCGCCTCAGGGATGATCCGCACCGCCGACGGGCAGGACATTCGTTTCGACCTCTCGCTCACGCTCAACCGGAGCTTTTCCTTCAGCAGTGAGACAAGCCTGAAACTCGGCGACGCCGCGCGCCCCAAGAAAGACCCGCTGATCCTCAATTTCGCCGGCCCGGCAGCGCAACTGACCAGCCAACGCTTCGCCTTCGACCTCGACAGCGACGGCAAGGCCGACCAGATTCACTTCGCCACCGGCGGCAGCGGTTTCCTGGCCCTCGACCGCAACGGCAACGGGCGCATCGACAACGGCAAGGAGCTGTTCGGCGCACAGAGCGGTGACGGTTTCGCCGAACTGGTCAGCCTGGACAGCGATGCCAACGGCTGGATCGACGAGAATGACCCGGCCTACGCCCAGCTGCGCCTGTTGCGCAAAGACGCAGACGGCCAGGAGCGACTGAGCACGCTGCACGAAGCCCAGGTCGGCGCCATCGCGCTCAGTCGCGTCAGTTCACCATTTGAACTTAAGACGGCGAACCAGGCATCGCCAGGAGAAATCCGCAGCAGCGGCCTCTTCCTCGGCGAAAACGGCACACCGGGCGTCGTCCAGCAGATCGACCTGAGCGTCTAAGCGCGCCTCGCCCGAGCGCGAACCTCTTGCCCGGCGGCGTGTCGATGGCACAGACCGCCGCGTGGCCCCTCGTCCCGTCTTGAAGCGAAACGCAGCGCCTCCCATACTGGAGAGAGACTGGAGGCCGTTCCCCTCGCGCCAGTGCAGGTCCGGTTTTCGTGGAGAACTGCGGGATGAAAACGCCAAAGATCTGGATTCGTCTAACGGCCGCCATCTGGGGCATGCTGGTTCTGGTCTGGGCCGGCATGATCCACTGGCAGAGCAACGTCAGCCGCGAAACCTCGATCCGCCAGGCCGGCGACTTCGCCCAGAGCGTCCATGAGATGACGATGGCCGGCCTGACCGGGATGATGATCACGGGCACCATCGCCGAGCGCGCCGTCTTCCTCGATCAGATCCGCCAGTTGAGTCTGATCCGCGATCTGCACGTGGCTCGTGCCCCGGCCGTCAGCCGCCTGTTCGGGGCCGACAGCGTGGATCGACGTCCCTTGGACCCGCTGGAACAACAGGTTTTGAACGAAGGCAAAGGGCTCACACGGATCGACAGCGACCAGGGCATCCCGGTGCTTCGGGTCATCACCCCAACCCTCGCGTCCAGCAATTACCTGGGCAAGGATTGCATCGCCTGCCATCAGGTACCGGAAGGCACGGTCCTGGGCGTCGTGAGCATGAAAGTATCCCTCGCCACGGTCGAAGCGGACGCATCGCGCTTCCGCCTTCAGATTGCCCTGGCTGCGGCCACCGCCAGCCTCGTCCTGCTCGCGCTGATCTTCTACTTTACCCGGCATTTCGTGACCCGACCGATCGAGCAACTCGAACAGGGGTTACGCGAAATCGCACACGGCGAAGGCGACCTGACGCGTCGCCTGCCCGTTCGCAGTCAGGACGAAATCGGGCAAACCGCCGGCAGTTTCAACGCCATGATGGATAACGTCGCCCAACTCATTCGCCAAATCCGTGAGGCGGCCCTGCGTGTCTCCGCCCAATCGCACGAAGTCTCGGCCGCCGCCCGCCGAGTTGCTGCAGGTATCCAGCAGCAGACGCAACAGACCGCCCAGGCCTCGCTCTCGATCGGCGCCCTCGACGACAGCATCCACGCCATTTCCGAAAGCACCGAAGGCGTGCATGCGCAATCGCAGGAAAGCCTGCGTCGGGCCGATGCCGGGCAAGCCAGCCTGCTCGGCCTGACTCAAGCCATGAACGACACCGAAGCGGCCGTGCAACGGATGTCGACCACCATCGACGAATTCGTGCGCCACACCGAAGCCATTCACCGCATCACGCGCGGCGTGCAGGACATTGCCGAACAGACCAATCTCCTGGCCCTCAACGCCGCCATCGAGGCTGCGCGCGCTGGCGAAGCCGGACGCGGTTTTGCCGTCGTCGCCGACGAAGTGCGCAAGCTGGCCGAGCAGTCCGGCCGCGCGGCGCGCGACATCGACGACATCACGACAACGCTCAATGCCCAGTCGGTCCTCGTCCGCCAGAGCATCGACGAGGGCTTGGCGCACATCGTCACCAGCCATCGCACGGTGGACAACGTCTCCGACATACTGGCATCGGAACACGGTTCGGTGCACCAGGTTGGAGAGGGGCTGAACGCCATCGCCGCCGCTGCGGCCGATCAAGAGCGCTCGAGCGAAGAGATGCGCGCCAGCATCACCGCCATCGCCGCGGCCACCGAAGCCAACCACGCCGCCCTCAAGCAGACCTCGCAAGCCGCGCAGACGCTCGACGCCCTGGCCGAATCGCTGCGCGACTCGGTCAGTCGTTTCAAGGCTTAGTCTTAAGGCTCAGGGCGGCGCCAGTGCCAGTTCGCCAGCGCCGAGCCCGCTGCTGCCCACCACCGCGGATTGGCCTAATTTGGCCAAGGCCTGATTAGCCTCGCGCAGACGGGCCAGCACCTTGGCCACCAGCGTACGGCGGAAGCGTTCGACGAGTTCATCCGAAGAGAGGTCCAGCGCCGCGCTGTTGATTTCGAGGAACAAGGTCGGCTCGAGCGTCACCACGGTCGCCGAGCGCGTGCTGTCGGCAGGATGCAGGTAGGCCATCTCGCCGATCACTTCTCCGGAGCCGAGCCGGCAAAGCACGCGCCCACCCACCGAGACTTCGACGAAGCCCTCGACCACGACGCCGAACATCCGGTTGTTCTCACCTTCGCGCAGCAAGGTCACCTTCGTCGCCACCTCGCGCCAGACGCTGATACGCAGCACCTCCCACAATTCGACGTCTTCGAAATCGGCAAAAAACTCGAGCCGGCGCAAACGCTCGAAATGCTCGGCGTCCTGCTGCGTCGTGTCTTCCTCGAGCATCTGGTAGCGGACCGCCGACAGGTCCTTGGCGAACTCCGCGCCGTTGCGGTAGCGGTTGTAGAGGTCTTTCTCCAGCGCCTTCCGAATGATGGGGTCAAGCCCCGGCGGAAGGTTGGGATTGAGCGCGCAGGCCGAAGGGATGTCGGCATTCACGATCTTATAGACCAGCGCCCCTTGGTTGCTGGCGCGGAACGGCAGGCGACCGGTCAGCAACTGGTAGAGCACGACGCCGAGCGAATAGAGGTCGGTCTTCTGGTTGAGCGGGTAGTTCTTGATCTGCTCCGGCGACATGTAGGCCGGCGAGCCGACGCCCATGACGAAGGTCGAATCCTTGTCGAGATCCTTGTGCAGGTTGAGCGCCAGACCGAAGTCGGTGATCTTCGGCTCATCGTCGTCGGTGATCAGGATGTTTGCCGGCTTGATGTCGCGGTGCACGACCCCTTGCCGGAAAGCGTGATCGAGCGCCAGGCAGCACTTGAAGACAATGCCGATCACCCGATGCATCGGCAGCAGCTTGTTGATCGCGCAAAAGGCGTCGAGCGGCTGCCCCTGGACGTAATCCATCACCAGCCACGCCTGTTTCTCTTCGATCACCGCGTCGTGTACGCGCACGATGTTCGGATGCTCGAGCCGGCGGCCGATCGCGTCCTCGGTCTGGAACAGCTTGCGCAGGCGGCGCGACATCGCCGCGTTGTTCTCGTTGAAGCGAATCAGCTTGATCGCCACGTCTTCCCCGGTGTCCGGATCGGTCGCCAGATAGACGACGGCCGTCGCGCCCTTGCCGAGTTCGCGCACGATTTCGTATTTGCCGATTTTTTCTGCCATACCAGGTTCTTCGCCCCAAAGCCTTGCCGCGGAATCGTGATAATCTAAAAATGCAAAGCATGCCGGCCAACCGGCTTTAGCATGCTAACCAAATACCACAGACACGTCCGGCTCGCAACGAGCAGAGACCAGAAATAAACAGGGGAGATCATGCACCAACCGTTTGTCCGCGCGCCTTAGGCAGCGTCGCGTCGCCGCGCGTATCCGGCGCCTAATCCCTGTATCCCTCGCATCATCGGCTTGGCTCCCTTTGCGGTGCCGGGCCGACTTGCGCGCAACGCCCCCAGAACCACACCATGAAGCTGAACACCCGACTCAATCTGGTCGCGGTCTGCACCGCCGTCGGCCTGCTTATCCTGATCGCCTCCGCCTTGCGCATCCTCTACGTCGGGATGCTCGAAGACCGGCGCAACCAGATCGAACTGACCGTCACCCTCGCCACCAACCAGATCAACACCTTCATCGCCCAGGAAAAAAGCGGCGTCCTGACGCGCGCTGAGGCGCAACAGCGCGCCAAGGAAACGCTGGCGCAGTTGCGCAAGGGCGACGATTACATTTTCGTGCGGGACTTCGATGGCCGCATGCTGGTCCACCCCGATGCCCAACGCCTGGGTAAAATCGACCTCGGCCTGCAGGACGAAGACGGCAACTCAGTCCATCAGCGGTACCTGAAAGCCTTGAGCACTCAGGACTTCGCCTTTGTCGACCTCAAGACGACTCGACCGGGGAGCAAGGCCTACGTCGGCAAGATCAACGGCGTGCGCAAACTGCCCGAATGGGGTTGGATCGTGGGCTTCGGGCAATTCACCGACGACATCGAAAAAACCTACCTCGACGACGCACTCGTTCTCGCGGCAATCGGCGGTTTCGTCCTGCTCGTGGTCGGCGGCCTGGCTTTCGCCACCGCGCGCGCGGTGCGCCGGGCGCTGGCGCCGATCCAGAGCGCCGTCACCCGCATCGAGCGGGAACTCGACCTGACGCTCAGCGCCGAAGTCACCGGCAAGGACGAGATCGCCGAAGTCTCGCAGGCGCTCAACCGCCTGCTCGCCACCCTGCGCGGCAGCTTCGCCGCGATCGCGCAGAGTGTACATGGCATCGCCGACGCCTCGGCTCAACTCGCCTGCGCCGCGTCGCAGACGGCCACCGCCTCGTCCCAACAAAGTGAGGCCGCATCGACAATGGCCGCCAGCGTCGAGCAGATGACGGTCAGCATCAGCCTGGTCAGCGAGCGTACCGGCGAAGCGCACCAGCTCTCGCGCACCTCAGGCGAAATGGCGCTTTCCGGCAATGCAGTCATCAGCCAGACGGTGAACGACATCAAGGCCATCGCCGCTGCGGTGCAACAGGTCTCGGAACGCCTGCGCGAACTGGAAGGCCACAGCAACGGCATCTCGAGCATCGTCTCGGTCATCTCCGAGTTGGCCGAGCAAACCAACCTGCTGGCCCTCAACGCCGCCATTGAAGCGGCACGCGCGGGCGAGCATGGACGCGGCTTCGCCGTCGTCGCCGACGAAGTGCGCAAGCTCGCCGAACGCACGGCCAGCTCAACCAAGGAGATCGGCGGCATGATCGAAGCCATCCGCAGCGTCTCGGGCGCCGCCAGCCTGAGCGTGCGCCACGCCGTTGACTTGGTGCAGACCGGGGTCGGCCGCGCCGACGATGCCAGCCGCACGATCGTTCAGATCGGCGAACAAAGCCAGGCCGGGGTCCGCATGGTCGAAGAAATCGCCACCTCGATCCGCGAGCAGAGTTCGGCCAGCAACGACATCGCCCGCCACATCGAACGCATCGCCGAAATGGCCGAGGAAAGCAGCGCCGCCGCACGCGACAGCGCCGAATCGGCGCAATTGCTCGACCGGCAGGCGAGCGCGGTGCGTGAAGCCATCGTCCGCTTCAAGGTCTGAGCGCCCCCCTGCATCGCCCCGGGAACGCCGACGTTCCCGGTTTTTGATTTTTTCCTCTTGAAACCCGGAAAACCACCCCCAGATGAATGGGGTTATCCGGGAGACCACACCATGGAACTGAGCCAAGACCCCAACAAGAACGCGCCTCAGGGCGCCGAAGACGCGGCGACCGCCGCCAACGCCGGGACGGAAAGCACGCCCAGCCTCGAAGAGATGATCCGCCAGGCCGAACTCAAGGCCGAAGAGCATCACGACGCCTGGCTGCGCGCCAAGGCCGAGACCGAGAACGTCCGCCGCCGCGCCCAGGAGGACATCGCCAAGGCCGCCAAATTCGCCGTCGAGAAGTTCGCCGGCGAACTGCTCGCGGTCAAGGACAGCCTCGAAGCCGCCCTCGCCACCGAGACGCCCAGCGTCGAGAGCCTCAAATCGGGCAGCGAGTTGACCCTCAAGCAACTGGTCGCCGCCTTTGAGAAGTCCAACCTGCGCGAGATCAATCCCCTGGGCGAGAAGTTCGACCCCAATGTCCACCAGGCGATCAGCATGCTCGAGTCCGACCAGGAGCCGAACACCGTGGTCACGGTGCTGCAAAAGGGCTACCTGCTCGCCGACCGCGTCCTGCGCCCGGCGCTGGTCATCGTTGCCAAGGCCAAATCCTGAGCCGGGCTTGAAATCGAAATGACCCGCCCCATCTAGGGGCCATCCGGCAGATTCACGGTATTCACGAAATTCAAAAAGGACACTGAAATGGGCAAAATCATCGGTATCGACCTCGGCACGACCAACTCCTGCGTCGCCGTCATGGAAGGCGGCAAGCCGAAAGTCATCGAAAACTCGGAAGGCGCGCGGACCACGCCGTCGATCGTCGCCTACA
>NZ_JASDTF010000037.1:0-143156 GCF_041441355.1 Propionivibrio sp. | reverse complement strand
GCGTCGCAGCGGAACGAGCCTTCCTGCATGTTGCCGTCGCAGATGCCGATCCAGCGCACCAGTGCGTGCAGCGCACGGGCGTAGGCGACGGCCTCGGCCGACGAGCGCATGTCCGGCTCGGTGACGATTTCCAGGAGCGGCGTGCCGGCACGGTTGAGGTCGATGCCCGACTTGCCGTGGAAGTCCTCGTGCAGCGACTTGCCAGCGTCTTCCTCAAGGTGGGCGCGGGTCAGGCGGACGGTCTTCTCGACCGCGTTATCGCCCTGACCAACGGTGATGTTCACGTGCCCGCCGACGACCACCGGCAGCTCGTACTGGCTGATCTGATAGCCCTTGGGCAGGTCGGGATAAAAGTAGTTTTTACGCGCGAAGACCGATTTTTCCGCCACCTCGGCCTCAACCGCGAGGCCAAAGCGGATCGCGCACTCGACCGCCGCTTTGTTGAGTACCGGCAGCACACCGGGCAGAGCGATGTCGATCGCACTGGCCTGCACGTTGGGTTCGGCGCCGAAGGCGGTCGAACTGCCAGAAAAGATTTTCGATTGCGTCGAGAGCTGCGCGTGCGTCTCGATGCCGATGACCACTTCCCATTGCTTCATGGCTGATCCCGATCCATCCCGTTGAACGGCGGCACCCATGCGCGCCACCGCGTATTGCTGTAGAGGTTATCGCCCATCGTCGCCCCTGAGTTCCTTAGACACAACGCCCGTTGCGCGGATCGACGAGGATGGGCCAGAGGTAGCTGAAAGCGTCGCCCTCGCACTTCGCCTGGCAGTTATTGAAGGCCACCGTCACGCCCTTGGTCTTGCCGAGTTCCTGCTCCCACATGCGCACCGTGCATTCGCTCTCGGTATCGGCCAGAACCACGGTGGGCAGTTTTCCGGTCTGGCGGAACTGTTTGAGGTCGAAACGGCAGGTGCCCTGGCGCGGAATCGACACTTCGGCAAAGAAGCGTTTGACCTCGGCCTGGCTGACTTGCAGCTCCATCGCCCCGCGTCCACCGGCGACATCCTTGAAGCGACACTTGGCGCGCACTTCGAGCGGCTTGTCGGGCATGGGCTTGAGCTTACGGCCGGCCAGATGCTTGAGCGGCTGCGAGACGATCTCGTCCTGCTTCGGCGCCACGACCGCCTCCGGCACCTGAGCGACCGGCTCGGGCGGCGGCGTGGCACAACCGGCGAGCAGTACGCCGCCGGCCAGCGCCATGACGCGCCCGCGAGTTTGCATCGTCAGGCGAACGCCGCCGGTGCGCGGCGGTGCCAGTCGGTGGCTTGCTGGAAGCGGTGCGCCGCGTCGAGCAGGCGCGCCTCGCCGAAGTAGTCGCCGATCAGCTGCAGGCCGACCGGCAGACCGGCGTCGAAACCGCAGGGCAAGGACATGCCGGGCAGCCCGGCAAGGTTAACGGCGATGGTGTAGATGTCCGAGAGGTACATCTGCACCGGGTCGTCGGCCTTCTCGCCGATGCCAAAGGCGGTGCCCGGCGTCGTCGGTCCGAGCAACACGTCGCACTGCTTGAAGGCGGTAACGAAATCGTCGGCGATCAGGCGGCGGATGCGCTGCGCCTGCAGATAGTAGGCGTCGTAGTAGCCGTGCGAAAGCACATAGGTGCCGATCAGGATGCGCCGTTTGACTTCGGCGCCGAAACCCTGCGCCCGGCTCTTGGCGTACATGTCGTTGAGGTCGCTGTACTCGGGAGCGCGATAGCCGTAGCGCACGCCGTCGTAACGCGACAGGTTGGAGCTGGCTTCAGCCGGCGCGATCACGTAGTAGGCCGGGATTGCCAGCTTCATGTTGGGCAGCGAGACTTCGACGGTCTCGGCACCGAGCTGGCGGTATTCGGCGATCGCCGCCTGCACGGCCGCCATCACCCCGGCGTCGCAACCTTCGCCGAAGAACTCTTTCGGCAGGCCGATTTTCAAGCCGGCCAGCGGTTGATGGCCGCGCGTTTCGCGCAGCAGACGGGCATAGTCCTCGGCCGGCCGCTCGACGCTGGTCGAGTCGCGTTCGTCGAAACCAGCCATGGCGTTCAACAAAACGGCGCAGTCCTCGGCCGAGCGCGCCATCGGGCCGCCCTGGTCGAGCGACGAGGCGAAAGCGATCATCCCCCAGCGCGACACCACGCCGTAAGTGGGTTTCAGGCCCGTCAGGCCGCACAGCGCGGCGGGCTGGCGGATCGAACCGCCGGTATCGGTCGCAGTCGCGGCCGGTGCGAGCCGCGCGGCCACTGCGGCCGCCGAGCCCCCCGACGAACCGCCGGCAACGCGGCTGACGTCCCACGGGTTCTGCACCGGCCCGTAATAGGAGGTCTCGTTCGACGAGCCCATGGCGAACTCGTCCATGTTGGTCTTGCCGAGGATCACCGCGCCGGCGGCATTGCAGCGTTCGATCACCGTCGCGTCGTAGGGCGCGACGAAGTTGTCGAGCATCCTCGAGCCGCAGGTGGTGCGCCAGCCTTGGGCGCAGAAAATGTCTTTCTGCGCCAGCGGGATGCCGGTCAGCGGGCCGGCCTCGCCGCGCGCCAGGCGCTCGTCGGCGGCACGCGCCTGGGCCAGACTCTTCTCGGCATCGACGCTGATGAAGGCGTTGAGTGCTGGATTGTGAGCGGCAATGCGGTCGAGGTAGAGCTGAGTCAGCTCGACGCTGGAGATTTCCTTCGCGGCCAGCGCGGCGGACAGTTCAGTCAGGCTGCGCGTGATCATTCGATCACCTTCGGCACAAGATAGAGACCAGCCTCGGTCTCGGGCGCCACGGCCTGGAAGGCGGCGCGCCGGTCGATTTCGCCGACCCGGTCCGAGCGCAGACGCTGGGCGACATCCTGCGCGTGCGCCATGGGCTCGACGCCGGCCGTATCAACGGCCTGCATTTCTTCGATCAGGGTGAAAATCCGGTTCAACTGCGAGAGCGTCTGCTCCGCCTCGGCTTCGCTGATCTCCAGACGCGCCAACTGGGCAACGCGCCGGACTTGTTCCAAGTTTAGCGACATGGGGACGAACAGGGTAAAATAGGCGAAAAGGGAAGCCATATAAGGTATCATAAATCCTTTGTTCGCCGCTGATTCAGCGGCGCTTTTCCGGATACTCAGGCATGTTCAGTTTTCTCCGCAGCTATTTTTCCAACGACCTGGCGATCGACCTCGGCACAGCCAACACGCTGATCTATGTCCGCGGCAAGGGCATCGTTCTCGACGAGCCCTCGGTCGTCGCCATCCGCATGGAAGGCGGCCCCAACGCCAAGAAGTCGATTCAGGCCGTCGGCCAGAACGCCAAGGACATGCTCGGCAAGGCCCCGGGCGCAATCACCGTGATTCGCCCGATGAAGGACGGCGTGATCGCCGACTTCACGGTCACCGAGCAGATGCTCAAGCAGTTCATCAAGAAGGTGCATGATTCGAAGCTGCTGTCGCCCTCGCCGCGCATCATCATCTGCGTGCCCTCGGGTTCGACCCAGGTTGAACGCCGCGCCATCCGCGAGTCGGCGCTCGGCGCCGGCGCCAGCCAGGTGTTCCTGATCGAGGAGCCGATGGCCGCCGCAATCGGTGCCGACCTGCCCGTTTCCGAGCCGACTGGCTCGATGGTCGTCGACATCGGCGGCGGCACCACCGAAGTCGGCGTCATCTCGCTCGGCGGCATGGTCTATGCCGGATCGGTGCGCGTCGGTGGCGACAAGCTCGATGAGGCGATCATCAACTACATCAGCCGCAACTACGGCATGCTGATCGGCGAAAACACCGCCGAGAACATCAAGAAGACCATCGGCTCGGCCTTCCCGGGTGCTGAGGTGCGCGAGATGGAAGTCTCCGGCATCAATAAGGCCGAAGGCATCCCGCGCAAGTTCACGATCTCCTCGAACGAGATCCTCGAAGCACTGACCGAGCCGCTCAACGCCATCGTCTCGGCGGTCAAGTCGGCGCTCGAGAAGACCCCGCCCGAACTCGGCGCCGACATCGCCGACAAGGGCATGGTGCTGACCGGCGGCGGCGCGCTGCTGCGCGACCTCGACCGTCTGCTGATGGAAGAAACCGGCCTGCCGGTGATCGTCGCCGAACAGCCGCTGACCTGTGTTGCGCGCGGTTGTGGCATGGCGCTTGAGCGCATGGACAAGCTCGGCAGCATCTTCGCTTCCGACTGACCCGGCACGATCCCAGGTTCCCGAGTGCGGAGGCCTTTCGCTCCCCACACCCCAAGCGGCACGACCGCCCGCCCGCTGTCACGGCCTTGCCGTCCGACGGCGGCGCTGGCTCGCGCCGTCCGGGTCTAAGCCAGCGCACACGGAGCCCGCATGGACCACCAGCCGCCGCCGTTCTTCAAACGCGGACCGGCGCCTTTTGCGCGCCTCTCCTTCTACGCCGCGTTATCGCTGGCCCTGATCTTCGTCGACAGCCGCTTCCAGACGCTCGAACTGGTGCGCCAGGGCGTGTCGGTATTCACCCAGCCCTTGCAGCAACTGGCGCATGCGCCGATCAATCTGCTTGAGAACACCGGCGCCTATTTCAGCAGCACCACCCGGCTGCAGGACGAAAACACCCGCCTCAAACGCGCCCAGCTCGAGAGCGCCGAAGCCCTGCTCCGGCAGCAGCAACTCGAGGCCGAGAACGAACGCCTGCGCCGCCTGCTCGAGGTCAAGGGGCGGCAGAAGACCGAGGGCCGCGTGGCCCAGATCCTCTACGCTGCCCGTGATCCCTACACCCGCCGTATCGTCGTCGACAAGGGGCAGCAAGACAAGGTCGCGCCGGGCCAACCGGTGGTCGACGACGCTGGCCTCGTCGGCCAGGTGACGCGCGTCTTCCCCTTCGTCTCGGAAGTCACCCTGATCACCGACAAGGATCAGGCGGTCCCGGTACAGATCGTACGCAACGGGCTGCGCTCGGTGGTGTTCGGCCTCGGCCACGGACAGCTCGAACTGCGCTTCATGCCCGCCAACGCCGACGTCCAGAACGGCGATCTGCTCGTCACCTCCGGCCTCGACGGGGTCTTCCTTCCCGGTCTGCCGGTCGCCCGCGTGGTGCACATCGAACGCGACACCTCGTACTCGTTCGCCCGCATCTACTGCGAACCGGTCGCCGGCGTCGAGAAGCACGGCGAAGTGATGATCATCGAAGCGCGCACGCCGGCCGCCCTGCCGCCCGAACTGACCGCGCCGGTGAGCGGCAAGGCCACCAAGAGCACACCTCCCGCCAAGGGCGCCCTGAAGAAAAAGCACTTGCGCAAGGACTAGGCCATGCAGACCCCTTCCTTTTCCTCGTCGCGGATTTTGCTGCCGGTCCGCCGCTGGTTCGTGGTGCTGAGCCTGCTTGTGGCGCTGCTGCTCAACTTCCTGCCCAACGTCCCCTGGCTGTGGATGCCGGACTGGGTCGCCCTGGTGGTGATTTTCTGGGGCATCCGCGAACCGCGCCTGGTCGGCATGGGCTGGGCTTTCCTGCTCGGACTGGCGATGGACGTCGCCGACGCCAGCGTACTTGGCCAGCACGCGCTCGCCTATGTGCTCGCGGCCTACGGCGCCACCACGCTGTCGCGCCGCGTGCTGTGGTTCCCCCTGCTCCAGCAAGCCTTGCATGTGCTGCCCTTGCTGCTCCTCGTCCAGCTCGTGCAACTCTGCGTACGCGCCATGCCCGGCCTCGCGTTCCCGGGCTGGACCTATTTCGCCGGCCCCTTCGTCGGCGCCGCCCTGTGGCTGCCGCTGACCTTCCTGCTGCTGCTGCCGCAGCACCAACCGGTCGACCGCGACGCCAACCGGCCGATCTGAGGACCGCGCGTGCGTCACCGGACGACTTCGTACACCTCGCATGAGCAGGAGCTTGGCCGCTTCCGCTTCCGGGTCGCTTTCGCGGCCGGCGGCGTGCTGCTCGCCTTCGGCCTCCTGCTGGCCCGTTTCGTCTTCCTGCAGGTCGTGCAGCACGATTACTACAGCACCCGGGCCGAGGACAACCGCATTTCGCTGGTGCCGATCCCGCCTAATCGCGGCGTCATCGAAGACCGCAGCGGCGTCGTCCTGGCGCGCAATTATTCGGCCTTCACCCTGGAAATCACCCCTTCGCGCCTCGAAGCCCCGCTCGACGAGACGATCGACAACCTGGGCAAGCTGATCGAAATCCTGCCCAAGGATCGCCGCCGCTTCCGCAAGCTGCTCGAGGAAAGCAAATCCTTCGAAAGCCTGCCGATTCGCACCCGCCTCTCCGACGACGAGGTCGCCCGCTTCACGGCCCACCGCTTCCGCTTCCCGGGCGTCGAGGTGAAGGCCCGTCTGTTCCGCCAATATCCGCTCGGCGCGATCGGCTCGCACGCCATCGGCTACATCAACCGCATCAACAAAGCCGATCTGGCCACGATCAAACGCAACGAACAGGAAGCCAACTACCGCGGCACCGACCATTTCGGCAAGACCGGTCTTGAACAGAAATACGAGTTCCAGCTGCACGGCGAGGCCGGCTACGAGGAAGTCGAGATCGACGCCGGCGGCCGCGCGGTGCGCAGCCTTTCCCGCACCGCGCCGGTCTCGGGCAACAACCTGACGCTGACCCTCGACATCAAGCTGCAGGAAATGACCGAGAAGGCCTTCGGCGACCGACGCGGTGCGGTCGTCGCGATCGAGCCCTCGACCGGCGGCATCCTGGCGCTGGTGTCGACGCCGACCTTCGACCCCAACCTCTTCGTTGACGGCATCCGCAGCGACGACTGGGAAGCGCTCAACACCTCGCCCGACCGGCCGATGCTCAACCGCGCGCTCAACGGCGCCTACCCCCCCGGCTCGACCTACAAGCCTTTCATGGCTCTGGCCGCGCTCGAGACCGGCAAGCGCACTCCCAATCAGTCGATCTCCGACCCCGGCTTCTTCACCTTCGGCAACCACACCTTCCGCGACGACAAGAAGGGCGGGCACGGCATGGTGGACATGTACAAGTCCATCGTGCATTCCTGTGACACCTACTACTACCTGCTCGCCAACGACATGGGCATCGACGCCATCGCGCGCTTCATGGAACCGATTGGTTTCGGCGCCAAAACCGGGGTCGACCTCGAAGGCGAATCGGAGGGCGTGCTGCCTTCGCCCGAATGGAAAAAGCGGCGCTTCAAGAAGCCGGAACAGAAAAAGTGGTTCGCCGGCGAAACGATTTCGATCGGCATCGGCCAGGGCTATAACTCCTTCACCCCGATGCAGCTGGCGCAGGCCACTGCGGCGCTGGCCAACGACGGCGTGCTTTACCGGCCGCACCTCGTGAAGTACATCACCGACGCCAAGACCGGCGAAAAGACCTTCATCGAACCTGAACCGCTGCGGGTCCTGCCGTGGAAGAAGCAGAACATCGAGGTGGTCAAGAAAGGCATGGTCGGCGTGGTCAAGGAAGGGACCGCCCGTCGCGCCTTCGAAGGCGCCCCTTACGAATCCGGCGGCAAGACCGGGACGGCCCAGGTGTTCAGCCTCAAAGGCGCCGAATACAAGGCCAGCAAAATCAAGAAGGAGCTGCACGACCACGCGCTCTACATCGCCTTCGCCCCGGTCGACAAGCCGAAGATCGCGCTCGCCGTGCTGGTCGAAAACGGGGGTTTCGGCGCTCAATCGGCGGCGCCGATCGCGCGCATGGTGCTCGACTACTACCTGCTCGGCAAGCTGCCCAAGGGCGCGGCGCAGGACGACACCAGTGCGGTCGAGGAGGATTGAGGATGCAGAACGGTAATTTCCTGCTGCGCTGCCGGCGCCGCCTGGTCGCCAACCTCGATGGCCCGCTGCTGCTGATCGTCGTCCTGATCATGGCCTGCGGCCTGGCGACCGTGTACAGCGCCACCTACGACGTCAGCAACCGCGCCTACAACCAGCTGTTCAACATGAGCGTCGGCTTCGTCGTGATGTGGGTCTTCGCCCAGATTCCGCCGCAGAAGCTGATGCGCTTCGCCGTCCCGCTCTATGTGCTGGGCATCGTGCTCTTGTTGCTCACCTTCTTCTTCGGCATCGTGGTCAACGGCTCGCGCCGCTGGCTGTCGATCGGCATCACCCGCATCCAGCCCTCGGAAATCCTCAAGATCGCCGTACCGCTGATGCTCGCCTGGTACTTCCACAAGTACGAAGCGGCACTCAATCTCCGACATTACGCGGTGTCGACCGTCCTGCTGCTGATTCCCTTCGCCCTCGTCGCCAAGCAACCTGACCTCGGCACCGCCCTGCTGATCGGCGGCGCCGGCTTCTACGTCATCTTCTTCGCCGGGCTGCCCTGGAAAATCATCGGCGGGCTGCTCACCATTGCCGGCGCAGCCGCGCCCTTCCTGTGGACGGTACTGCACGACTACCAACGCCGGCGCATCCTGACCCTGATCGATCCGACCACCGACCCGCTCGGCTCGGGCTATCACATCATCCAGTCGACGATCGCCATCGGTTCAGGCGGCATTTTCGGCAAAGGCTGGCTGGCCGGCACCCAGACCCACCTCGAATTCATCCCCGAGCGCCACACCGACTTCATCTTCGCTGTCTTCTCCGAGGAGCGCGGCCTGATCGGCAACGTCATCCTGCTCACCCTTTACCTGCTGCTCATCGGCCGCGGCCTGATGATCACCACCAACGCTTCGACGCTGTTCTCGCGCCTGCTCGCCGGCTCGATCACGCTCAGTTTCTTCACCTACGTTTTCGTCAACATGGGCATGGTCAGCGGTATCCTGCCGGTGGTCGGCGTCCCCCTACCGTTCATGAGCTACGGAGGAACCGCGCTGGTCACCCTGTTCCTCGGCCTGGGCATCCTGATGAGCATCCAGTCGCACCGCATGCTGGTCAAGCAATGACACAGAAACGCCCACTCCGGCACGCAGCCACGCCCCTCGTGCTCGCGGGAGCCCTGCTGATGCTGGCCGCCTGCGGCGGACAGCCGCCGCGCCCCGCCGACAGCGGACCGACAGCCGAACCGACGAGCAAACCCAGCCCGCGCGCAACGCGCAAGTCGAGCGTGGTGCAAAAACGCGGTGGCGGCTACTACAAGGACGACGGCCCGGGCGAGGACATTCCGGACGGCCTTGACGACCTGCCCGATGCCGAACCCCGCGCCGAGCCCTTGCACCGCTTTGCCAACCGGCCCTACGTCGTGCTCGGCAAGGCCTACACCCCGAAGACGGCGGTCGAACCCTTCCGTCAGCGCGGCATCGGCAGCTGGTACGGGAAGAAATTCCACGGCCAGAAAACCTCGATCGGCGAGCCGTACGACATGTTCGCGATGACCGCCGCGCACCCGACGCTGCCCCTGCCCTCCTACGTACGCGTCACCAACGTCGCCAACGGACGCAGCGTGGTGGTCCGCCTGACCGACCGCGGTCCCTTCCACGCCGAACGGGTCATCGACCTCTCTTACGCGGCCGCCTACCGCCTCGACTACATCGACAACGGCAGCGCCCAGGTCGAAGTCGAGCAGGTCGTGCCGAACGACCCGACCGGGCTGACCTACGCGCAGGTCGCGCCCCCCCTCAAATCAGCCACCCTGAGCGACGCCGCCCCGCGGCCTCTGCCACCGCCCGCGCCAGCGCCAGCGCGCAGCGCCACGCCGACGGCCGAAGTCGACGCCTTGGCCGCGCTCACCCAGCGCCTCGAACGCCAGCCACCGCCCGAAGCTGCGGCCGCGCCGAGCGCCGAAAGCGCGCCCCGGAGCGGACTATTCCTCCAACTCGGCGCTTTTTCCAGCGCCGACAACGCCGACAGCTTCCGCGCCCACCTGCTGCGCGAACTCGACTGGTTGAGCGAACCCGTCGCCATCCAGGCCGGCGGCGGCATGCACCGTGTCCACCTGGGCCCCTATCCGAACCGCAGCGCCGCCGAACGCGTCGCCGGCCGGATTCGCCAGGCGCTCGGCTACACGCCGACCTTCGTCACCCGCTAGCCTCGCCACTTTCGCCCGGTCAAAACGAAAACGGCCACCCCGCAGGGTGGCCGCAACGGTGGGCGCCCCCGATTACTCGAGCACCGCGCCGGCGAGCGACACCACGCGTTGGTGCGAATACTCGCCACGCGCCGGGCGCCGCAACTCCTGCTGCGCCAGCATGTAGTCGACCAGGCTCTGGGTGTAGAGCAGGTAGGTCTCGGTATAGCGGCCGGCGGCATACACCTTGCCGAGCGTGGCGTAGCCATCCTTGCCCGACGCGATGAAGTCGTTCGTCACCACCGCATACGTCCGCTGCGGCTCGAGCGCGCTCCACTGCCCACTGCTTCGGTCGCGGACCTGCAAGTTAGTGAAACGCTGCCCGCGCGGCTGGCTCAAATCCAGATCCCAGCGCAAACCCGCGGCGTAAGGGTGCGAGCCGTCCGAGAGCTTGTTTTCGAGGTAGTTGGACACCGCGTCCTCCAGCGCCGACCGCAACTCCGCCCCGGTCATGCTGAGCTCGACGAGGACATTGGAGAAGGGCAGCACGCTGTAAGCGCTGTTCATGGTCAGCGTTCCGGCGGGTACCGGAACGCGCACACCGCCACTGTTCTGCAGGGCAATCTGCGAGGTTTTCGACGCGTGGAGGAAAGCCTGCGCGACCACTTGCGCGGCATCGCTGCCCCGTGCCAGGCGGTTGGCCTGCTCGCAGCCGGCAACGCTGGCGCTGCGGTTGGTCGTTTCACCGGGCACGCGCACCAGACACAGGCTTTCGCTGGCTTTGCCGATCAGCTTGGCCTTCTCCACGGCAATCCGGTCGGCATAGCCCTTGAGCACCTTCACGGCCTCTGCATCGGGCGCGATCACACTCACGCCTTTCATGCCTTGAAGTTGCGTCCGCAACGCGGCACGCTCGGCCTCCGGCACAGCCACCCACTGGCCCTTGGCGTCGCGGCGCTTGAAGCTATCGCCGACGAGCAGTTTGACCTCCCCGCCGCAGGACTCGACCGCGCCCTGGGCATCGAAACGCACCCGCATCAAGCCAAAGGCCTTGCCGTATTCCCAGGCCTGGCCGATGCACACCGGCTCACCGCTCTTGTTGCGCGCCACGGTCGGGTAGGGGCCCGAACTGGAAACGCCCAGCGCGGAAAAGTCGCCCAGCAGCGAATGCGAATCGCCGCCGATGATCACGTCCACGTCGGTCAGCTGTGCGGCCAGGGCTTTGTCGTTCTCGTAGCCTTGGTGGGTCACAGCGACGATGTGGCGAACGCCCTGGGCCTTGAGCGCATCGATGGCGGCCTGCGCCGCTTTCGCCTCGGGCAGGAAATTCGTCGAAGGCAGCGGACGCGAAGCATTCACCGTCTTGCCGACGATCGTGATCCCGATGAAGCCGACCCGCACGCCATCGATTTCGCGTACATGCCAGGGCACGAGGTGTCCGTTCGTTGCCGGCGCCAACGGCGTCCGGGCCGCAGGCTGGACGTTGCTCGACACCACCACGCTCGGCTGCGGGCACGCGCCGCCGCGCAGTTCGGTCAGGAAGGACTGCAATACGGCATCGCTGCTGTCGAACTCGTGATTGCCGAGCGTGAAGTAGTCGAAGCAGATGTTGTTCATCATCTGCGCATCCGCCTTCCCCTGGAACAGCGTGAAGTACTGCGTTCCGGTCAGCGCGTCGCCCGCATGGATCTTGACCAGATTGGGCAGCCCGGAGACCGCTTTGAAGGCCGCGACCTGGCGTGCGAAGCCCCCCAGGGGCAGCTGCGTGCGGGCGCCACCGATCGACAGCTCGGCCCCGGAAAACTCGTCCAGGTGCGAATGGTGGTCGTTGATGTGCGCCAGATTGATCTCCAGCGGCGTGTACGTTTGCTTTTCGGTGCTGGCGCAGCCGGCGACCAGGGCGCCGACGAACATCAGCGCCCAGAGATTTACGGCTTTCGGTGTCGTTTTCATCGCTGAAATCCAGGAAATGGGGGAGGCGCTGCCGGGCGGCGCATGAAAACCGCGCCTGCGCAGGGCGGCTGCAGGCCTGCAGCATCCGGGCCGTAGGGAGGGCGCCGGATGCCGCGGCGGCAATTTACTTGATCAAAGTCCCTTTTTCAGCCGAAACGCTGATCTTGCCCGCCTTCAGCTGGGCCAGAACGTCGGCCACCTTCTTGGCCACGTCGGCCGACAGGTTCGGGTTCTGCGCCGGGATACCGACGCCGTCCTTCTTGGCGTCGAAGATCAGCGTCTGGCCGCCGGGGAATTTGCCTTCCTTCTCCAGCTTGATCATGTCGTAGGCCGCGATGTCGATGCGCTTCATCGCCGAAGTCAGGATGACCGACTTACCGCCACCGTAGACGCCTTGCGCGTACTGGTCGACGTCCACCCCGACGATCCACGCGCCCTTCGCCGCACGCGCCTTGGCCTCGTTGATCGCGCCGACACCAACGCCGCCGGCGGCGACGAAGATCACCTTGACGCCGCGGTCATACATTTGCGCGGCGAGTTGCTGGCCGGCGGCGACATCGTGGAAGGTGCCTTGGTAGATCACGTTTTCCGGCTTCATGCCGATCTTGGTGCCGAGGTTCTTGTTGGCGTACGCCACGCCTTGCTGGAAGCCCCAGTTAAATTTCTGCACCGGCGGGATTTCCATGCCACCGATGAAGCCGAAATCGCCACTGCTGATCTGCAGCGCCGAAGCGACGCCGGCCAGGAAGCCCGACTCATGCTCGGCGAAGAAAATCGACACCGTATTGGGGCCGACCTTTTCCTTGCGCTTGGCGTCGAACACGCCGTTGTTCGGGCTGCCGTCGAGCAGCACGAACTTGGTCTTCGGGTATTTGTCCTGAGCGACGAAGATCGACGATTCGAATTTGAAGCCCGGCGTCACGATCAGCCCGAAACCGGCATCCTTCAGGTTGGCGATTTCCTTGACGTAATCAGCCTCGGTGGTGCCACCCGGCTTCAGGTACTTGGACTTGACGCCCAGATCCTTGGTTGCTTTCCGGATCCCGTCCCAGGTGCCCTGGTTGAACGACTTGTCGTCGATCGAACCGGAGTCGGTCACCATCCCCACCTTCAGTTCGGCGTGCGCCGCCATTGGCGCCATGGCCAGCAGACTCAAGGCCGTCAGCGCGGAAGCCATCAGTTTCTTGTGCATTGAAAATCTCCTTGTTATCGATGTAGATACGGCTTCAATTCTCCGGGAAAAACGCCCGGTTGGATCAACCACAGCCCGTGCCCCTCGCAACCGGCACGCTCCCTGCTCCCGCTAGGCGCGGGGTAAATCGTTCGGCGCGAACGCTCCGGGCAAGAGCGCGGCCGCATCGGTCGACGCCACGGCGCCCGCCAGATTGCCGAGAACCACTGGCAGCGCGGCCCCGCCGAGTTCGAGCATCACCTGCCGGCACGCGCCACAAGGCGCAATCGGCCCCTCGGTATCGCCGACCACGGCCAGCGCCACGAAATCGCCGGGCTGATGCCCATCGGCGATGGCCCGAAAAAAAGCGGTACGCTCGGCGCAATTGGTCAGGCCAAAGGACGCATTCTCGACGTTGCAGCCATGATAGAGCGTTCCGTCGCGCGTCAGCAGCGCCGCACCGACCGGAAAGCGCGAATACGGCACATAGGCTTTGGCCCGCGCCGCACGGGCCGCATCGAGCAAGGCGCTGACCTGTTCGGGACTCAAACGGTTTTCGTCCGGCATCACTCGACCTCCTCGACACCGATGCGCTGCCAGATCAGCGGCGGCTGCGACGGGGCCTGGTCCGCATCGACGATGCGGATGCTGTCGCCGATCCGTTCGGCAGCCAGCTTGGCGGCGTCTGCGTCGCGCGCATGAATGCGCAACAGCGGCGCGCCAGCCGGCACCTGCGCACCGAGCTCGACGATGTCGCTCAGGCCGACGGCCGAATCGATCGCCTGATCGCTGCGCACGCGGCCGCCGCCCAGCGCGACCACGGCCATACCCAGGGCGCGCGCATCGAACGCGGCGACGACCCCGGCGCGCGGCGCGGGCAGTTCGACCACCACCGGCGCCTGGGCGAGGTAAGCGTCCGGCCGCTCGAAGAGGTCGGCCGGGCCACCCAGCAGGCGCACCATGCGCGCGAAGCGCTCGGCGGCGGCCCCTGAATCGAGGCTCGCCTGCAGGCGACGGCGCGCGTCGTCGGCATCAACCGCCAGCCCGGCCGCGACCAGTCCCTCCGCGCACAACGCCAAGGTCACTTCGTGCAGCCGCGCCGGGCGGTGCTTGCCGGAAAGGTAATCGAGCGCGCAGCGCACTTCGATGGCGTTGCCGGCGCAGGGCGCCAGTGACTGGTTCATGTCGGTCAGCAGCGCGCTGAGCTTGAGCCCGGCACCATGGCCGACCGCGACGATGGACTTGGCCAGCGCCAGAGACAATTCCGGCGTTGGCATGAAGGCACCGCTGCCGACCTTGACGTCCATGACCAACGCATCGAGGCCGGCAGCCAGCTTCTTGGACAGAATGGAGGCCGTGATCAGCGGGATCGACTCGACCGTGGCGGTGACGTCACGCGCCGCGTAGATGCGCTTGTCGGCCGGCGCCAGGTCGGCGGTCTGGCCGATGATCGCGGTGCCGGCCTCACGCACCGTGGCCTTGAGCTGCTCCGGGGTGGGGAAGGGGTTGTAGCCGGGAATCGACGCGAGCTTGTCCAGCGTACCGCCGGTGTGCCCGAGGCCACGCCCCGAGATCATCGGGTTGTAGCCGCCGCAAGCTGCGAACATCGGACCGAGCATCAGCGACACCACGTCGCCGACCCCGCCGGTCGAATGCTTGTCGACAATCGGACCGTCGAGATCGAGCGAGCGCCAGTCCATGACGCGCCCCGAGTCGCGCATCGCCAGCGTCAGGTCGACGCACTCGCGCGGCGTCATGCCGTTGAGAAAAACCGCCATGGTGAAGGCAGCGATCTGCGCCTCGCTGACGCTGTGGTCGGTGATCCCGCGGACGAAGGACTGAATTTCGGCGGGCGAAAGGGCGAGCTTGTCGCGCTTGTGACGGATGATTTCCTGAGGCAACAGCATGATGAGCTTCCGTAGCAAAGGAGAGAAACGCTCAGCGCACGACCGCGCTGGCGAAACTGCCCGCCTCGCGTTCGCCGAGCAGCAGCTCGGCAATCGTCGCCGCGATGTCGCCGAACGACTCACGTACGCCCAAGTCGCCCGGCACGACGCGCGGCCCGGCGACGAGGATCGGGATGTACTCGCGCGTGTGATCGGTGCCCTTGAAGATCGGATCGCAGCCATGGTCAGCGGTGACGATGACCAGTTCGTCGTCGCGCAGAAGCTTGAGCAGTTCGGCAAACTGGGCATCGAAGGACTGCAGCGCCTGCTGATAGCCGACCACGTCCCGACGATGCCCGTATTTCATGTCGAAATCGACGAGGTTGGTGAACACCAGCCCGCGCCCCGGCGTTTGCGCCAGGCGCAAGGTGGCGGCAATCCCTTCGTCGTTGGACTTGATCGGGTGGCTCGCGGTCACCCCGCGTCCGGCAAAGATGTCCGAAATCTTGCCGACGCTGACCACGTCCTGTCCGGCGGCGGCCAGCCGGTCGAGAATGGTCGTTCCCGGCGGCTGCAGCGAATAGTCGTGGCGGTTGGCAGTACGCTGCCAGGTTCCCGGCGCGCCGACAAAGGGACGCGCGATGACCCGGCCGACGTCGAGCATGTCGCGAGCGATCTGACACCATTCGTACAGGCGATCAAGACCGACCACCTCCTCATGTGCAGCGATCTGGAAGACCGAATCGGCCGAGGTATAGACGATCGGAAAGCCCGTGCGCACGTGCTCTTCGCCCAGTTGCTCGATGATCTCGGTGCCCGAAGCCACCGAGTTGCCGAGCGTTTTGCGTCCGATCCGCGCCTCGAAGGCCTGGCTGATTTCGGCCGGGATGCCCTTGGGGAAGGTCGGCAGCGCTTTCTCCAGGACCACGCCGGCGATTTCCCAGTGTCCGGTCGAGGTGTCCTTGCCCTTGGACCGCGACGCCGCCTTGCCCCAAGCACCGCGCGGCGCCGCCACCGGGGCCACGCCGCGGATCGGGATGATCCGCCCGAGGCCCAAAGCCTCCATCACTGGCACCGTCAGCCCGACGGCGTCGCCGATGTGGCCGAGTGTGTTCGCTCCGAGGTCGCCGCCCTGCTCGCCGTACTCGCCGGCATCGGGCATGAAGCCGACCC
This sequence comes from Propionivibrio sp., assembly GCF_041441355.1. GTDB lineage: Bacteria > Pseudomonadota > Gammaproteobacteria > Burkholderiales > Rhodocyclaceae > Propionivibrio. The sequence goes on along the minus strand of NZ_JASDTF010000037.1, from coordinate 127,144 downwards.
CGGCGCTGTCGAGGACGACGATGAAGACCCGGCGGATCGGGCTGATGCCAGCGTGAGTGGCCGTCGATGCGTTCATTTCAGTAGCCTCCCGTAACCGTTTCGCCCGTGACGATCTTGACCCCGTTGCTGGTCCCCAAGCGCTTGACCCCCATCTCGACGTACTGGCGTGCGCTGGCCGCGTCGCGCACCCCGCCCGACGCCTTGACCAGGGCCTTGCCCTGAACCGTGTCGAGCATCAGGCGAACGTCTTCGACCGTCGCCCCGCCGCTGCCGAAACCGGTCGAGGTTTTCACGTAGTCGGCACCGGCCTCGACGGCCAGCGTGCAGGCCAGTACCTTTTCCGCGTCACTGAGGTAGCAGGTTTCGATGATCACCTTGAGCACCCGTGTCCCGATGGCCGACTTGATCGCGCGGATCTCGTCGCGCACGGCATCGGTCTGGCCGTCTTTCAGCCAGCCGACGTTGATCACCATGTCGATTTCGTCGGCGCCGTCGGCCACCGCTTGCGTCGCTTCAAAGACCTTGGCGGCGGGCGCCATGGCGCCCAGCGGAAAACCGACCACCGCGCAGACCTTGACCGCCGAGCCGGCGAGTAGCGTGTGTGCCGTCGGCACCCAGGCCGAATTGACGCACACCGAGAAAAAGTGGTGCGCACGCGCTTCGGCGCACAGCTGGCGGATGTCCGCGTCGACCGCGTTGGCCTTGAGCACGGTGTGATCGATGTATTGATTGAGGGTCATGTGCGGTCCTTGTGATTAACGTTTGCCTTTTTCAAAAGGCTCGCCCGCCGCACGCGGCGCCTGCGTCGACTTGGAGAAGAAGACGAGCGCCAGCAACGTCAGGACGTAGGGGAAGACTTTGAGTACGACTTCGGGAATTGCCTTGAGGGCCGGCTCGGCCTGCGAGGCGTTGGCCAGCGTCGCGGCAAAGCCGAAAAAGAAGGTCGCTCCGAGCACCCCGGTCGGCTTCCACTGGCCGAAGATCAGCGCCGCCAGCGCCAGGAAGCCCATGCCGGCGACCGAGCCGCTGAACTCGCCGGAATAGGTGACGAGGATCGTCGCTCCGCCCAGGCCGGCGAGCGCACCGGAAATCATCACCGCGCCGTAACGCACGCGATAGACGTTGATCCCCGCCGCGTCGGCGGCATGCGGGTTCTCGCCGCAGGCGCGCAGGCGCAGGCCGAAGGCCGTCTTGTAGAGCAGGAAGGCGGCCAGCACCAGGATGATGAGGATCAACCAAGTCGTGCCATAGGTCTGGTAGAAGAACAGGCGGCCGATGACCGGGACTTCGACCAAGCCCGGCACATCGAAGCGTGGAATGCCCTGCGTCAACTGGATGTTGCCCGAGCCGGTAATGGTCCGCGCCAGGAAGACGGTCACCGCGCCGGCGATCATGTTGATCGCCGTGCCGCTGATCACCTGATTGGCGTTCAGACTGATGCTGGCAAAGGCGTGCAGCACCGAGAACAGCGCACCGAAGACCATGGCCACACCCAGGCTGAGCCAGATCGCCCAGGGGCCGAGGCTGGGCGTCAGATAAACGGTAAACGCCGCGCTGGCGAAGCCGCCGACGACCATCAAGCCTTCGAGGCCGATGTTGACCACGCCGCTGCGCTCGCTGTACAGGCCACCGAGCGAAGTCACCAGCAGCGGCATGGCGAAGGCGATGGCGTAGGGGAAGATATGAACGATCGTCTCCATGGAAACCCCTTACTTCGCCAGGCGCCGTGCGGCGCGATCGAGCCACTGGTGGATCAGGACGCTGGTGGCCGCAAAATAGATGATGCAGGCGATGATGGTGTCGCCGATTTCCGGCGGAATGTCGGTCATCGCGTTCATGAAGCCCTTGCCCGACTGCAACACTCCGAAGAACAGCGCCGCCCCGACCACGCCGAGCGGCGAATTGGCACCGAGCAAGGCCACGGCAATGCCGTCGAAGCCCTGACTGGGCATCACGCCGATCTGCATCGACGAGGCGTAGCCGGTATAGAGCGCGGCACCGCCCAGCCCGGACAACGCGCCGGCGATCATCATCGACAGCACGATGTTGCGATTGACGCTGATGCCTGCGTATTCCGCCGCATGACGGTTGAAGCCGACGGCCTTGAGCTGGTAGCCAAGCACGGTGCGTTCGAGCACGACGGCGACGAGAATCACGGCGACGACGGCCAAGAAGAGGCCAATGTTGATGTACGACCCGGCGAACAGCGAGGTCAGCCACGACACCTTGAGCGAGGCGGCTTCCGGGATCTGACGTGACTCCGTCTCGTACGCCCCCTTGAAGTAGGCCGGCATGAGGTAATAGGTGATCCAGTAGGCGATCCAGTTCATCATGATGCCGGAGACCACCTCGTGCACGTTGAAGCGGGCCTTGAGCAGGCCGGGAATGACGCCCCACAGGGCGCCGCCGAGCACCGCCGCGGAAACCGAAAGGGTCAGCAACGGCACCTTCGGCAGATCGATCGTCAGCCCCACGATGGTGGCCAGCATGCCCCCGATCAGCACCTGCCCCGGCGTGCCGATGTTGAACAGGCCGGTGCGGAAGGCAAAAGCCACCGACAGGCCCGTCAGCACCAGCGGCGTCGCCGTCGCCAGGGTGTTGCCGATGCGTTCCAGATTCATCAACCCGCCGGCAAACAGGAAGCGATAACCCTCCAGCACCTCGTTGCCGGTCGCCAGCATCAGCAGCGCCCCGGCCGCCAAGCCGAGCAGCACCGCGATCAGGCCGACCAGAAATTCCCTGTTGATCCGCAGTCTCATGCGGCGCGCTCCTTTCCGGGCTGCGTTTTTTCGGACGCCGTGTCCTTGCGGCAACCGGCCATCATCAGGCCGATCTCCTTTTCGTCGGTGGCCGCGGCGTCGACGATGCCGATCAACGCCCCGTTGTGGATGACGGCGATGCGGTCCGAGAGGTCGAGAATCTCGTCGAGTTCGAGCGACACCAGCAGGACGGCCTTGCCCGAGTCACGCTGCTCGATCAGGCGTTTGTGGATGTACTCGATGCTGCCGACGTCCAGACCGCGCGTCGGCTGCACGGCGATCAGGAGGTCCGGATTCTGGTCGAACTCGCGTCCGATGATCGCCTTTTGCTGATTGCCGCCGGACATCGCCCGCGCCGAGGACACCGCACCTTCGCCGGAGCGCACGTCGAAGGCGGCGATCAGCGCATCGGCATGTTGGCGGATGGCCTCGGGCTGCAGAAAACCACGCCGCGAATACGGCGCCGCGCGATGGTTCTTGAGGATGAAGTTCTCCTCCAGCGAATAGTCGAGCACCAGCCCGCGCTTCTGCCGGTCCTCGGGGATGTGCGCCAGACCGCTTTCGTTGCGCTCACGGATCGAAGCCCGGGAAATGTCCATGCCGGAAAGCAGGATCGTGCCCGACTCGAGGCGCCGCAGGCCGGTCAGCGCCTCGACCAGTTCGCTCTGGCCGTTCCCCTCGACGCCCGCCAGACCGAGGATTTCCCCGGCCCGGATGTCGAGCGCCTCAATGCACACCGGCGCCCCATGGCCACGATTGGCGATGCGAAGGTCGCGGAGCGAGAGAATCACCTCCCCCGCGGCGTCTACGCCGCGCGCTGATTTCTCGACCTTGAAGTTCACCTGCCGGCCGACCATCATCTCAGCCATACGCGCTTCGTCGGTCTCACGCACGTCGACGGTGCCGATGTACTTGCCGCGCCGAATGACCGTGCAGCGGTCGGCGATGGCCTTGATCTCTTTGAGCTTGTGCGTGATCAAGATGATCGATTTGCCTTCGCTGATGAGGTTGCGCAGGATGCCCAAAAAATCCTGGATTTCCTGAGGCGTCAGCACCGCTGTCGGTTCGTCGAAGATCAACACTTCGGCATTACGGTAGAGCATCTTCAGGATTTCGACGCGCTGCTGCATGCCCACCGAAATGTCTTCGATGCGTGCTTCCGGATCGACGCTCAAGCCGTATTGTTCGGACAAGGTCTTGATCCGTTGCGATGCTTCCTTGAGGCTCAGGACCAGACCGGAGGTCGGCTCCATGCCAAGCACGATGTTCTCGGTCACGGTGAAGTTATGCACCAGCTTGAAATGCTGGTGCACCATGCCGATACCGAGGTCATTGGCGACATTCGGGTTGTCGATGCGCACCGCCTGACCACGGATGTGAATGCTCCCGGCATCCGGCTGATAGAGACCAAAGAGGATGCTCATCAAGGTCGACTTGCCCGCCCCGTTCTCGCCGAGCAGCGCATGCACTTCGCCTTTCTTCAAGCACAGCGTGATGTCGTCGTTGGCCACGATGCCGGGAAACACCTTGCGGATGTTCCGCATCTCGACGACGCAGTCCAGATCGGCCATGTCAGTACTGCCCGGACGTCCAAAGGAACTGACACGCCCCCCTGGGAGGCAGCGAGCAGCGCGAGGGTGGGGGCGGTCTCATCTCAGACGACTCCAATTTTCCCGATGGTGGTGGCGACAAGGGTGCAGAAACGGGTCGAAGCCTCGTTGGCGATGCGCACGACTTCGTCGTGTGCATGTTTCACGGTGGCGATCCCGGTGGCCATGTTGGTGACGCAGGAAATACCCAGCACCTCCATGCCGAGGTAACGAGCGACGATCACTTCCGGCACGGTGGACATGCCCACAGCATCGGCACCGATGCGTTCGAGGTAGCGAATCTCGGCGGCCGTCTCGTAGCACGGACCGGAAAGCCCGGCATAGACGCCACGACGCAGCGACGTGCCGAGTTCGGCGGCGGCTTCCTCGGCCAGTGCAATCAGGCGCGGGCTGTAAGCTTCGGTCATGTCCGGGAAACGTGGGCCGAGACGCTCGTCGTTCAAGCCGATCAGCGGGTTGGTGCCGATCAGGTTGAGGTGATCAGTGATCAGCATCAGATCCCCCGGCGTAAAGCCACGATTGATCCCGCCCGCGGCGTTGCTCACGATCAGCGTACGCGCCCCGAAGCGCTGCATGAAGGCCGTCGGGAAGGCGATGGTGCGCATGTCGTGGCCTTCGTAGTAGTGGAAGCGCCCCTGCATGGCCATCACCGGCACGCCCTCGATGCGTCCGATCACCAGCCGGCCGGCGTGCCCGGCGACGGTCGGCGCCGGGAAATGCGGCAGATCGCGGTAATCGATGGCCACCGTATCGGTCATCCGCTCGACCAGCTGGCCCAGTCCGGAACCGAGGATGACACCGATCGTCGGCCGCAAATCGGTCAGCCGCTTGACGCAGGTCACCGTCTCTTCGAGTTTTCCATACATTCCGTTCATTGCTCGCTTCCTTCCTCTTCGTTGTCTGTCGATGCCGTGTTTCGTCGTCGGCCGGCGTCCCGCCCCATCCTTGCTTAATCTATCGTCTGTCGCTGCATTTTGCTCGCACGCGGCTTGAATCAAAGGGCCTTGATGAATTCTCCCCCCTGGTGCACGAAGCCCATCCGTTCCAAATAAGCGTCGTGGCCGCTGCCGGTCGCCGGCGCACGCAAGGCCGAATAGCCCTGGCGCCGGAAAAAATCGTTCTGCCGGTAGAGAAAGGAACCCATGCGGAAATCGCGGTACTGCGGACCGACGTAATCGAGGTCGATCTCGAAACGCCGCTCGGCATCGGCTCGCCCGATCAGGAGGCCGACCGGGGTGGCATTCCTGAGCAGGAAATAAATGTCGCGCCCTTCCACGTGCGAAGCATCGAAACGCGGGAAAAAGCGTGCGATTTCACGCCGATGGAAGGCGAGAAAATGCTCCAGGTAGTCCCGGCCACCGGTCCAGGCCATGATGCGAAAATCGTCGCGCGCCCGGTACAGGCGCGCCAGGTACATCAGGTTGATGGCGACGATGAACAGGTTGAGGAAACCGACCGGCCAGGCATCGATGACGAAACCATAGATCGTGAACATCGTCGCGCCGGTCAGGTTGAACCAGCGCAGCTTGACGATCGAACTCATGGTCAGCGAGATGGCGACGACGACCGAGGCCGCGTAACCAAACCACTCGACCCAGCTGACGCCGAACGGCGCGGACAGGTCGCTCATCGCTTGGCCTCCGGAACGCCCGTGCTTTCACGCACGCGCAAGGTATGCGGCATGACCACCTCGACGGGCGGCGCTGCGCCCTTTTCCGGGCGCTCGCCATCTGCCTTGCCTTCGATGTTGTCGATCAGCATGCGGGCCGCACGCATTCCGGCCTGCCGGTAATCAAAGCTCATCGCGGTAATCGCCGGATAGCAGAAACTCAGCAATTCGGGGTCGTCTATGCAGGCCACCGAAACATCCTCGGGTACCCGCCGGCCACTGCGCAACAGCCAGCCGGCCGCCGCCACCGCCAGCCGGTCGGTGATCGTGTAGATCGCGGTCGGTGCGCCGCCGGGGGCGGCCATCAGGGCTTTCACCCCTTCCTCACCGGAGGCGTATTCGAAGCTACCGACACGCAACAGGGCAGGGTCGAAATCGAGGCCGTTCTCCGCCAGCGCCGCAAGATAACCGCGCTTACGCTCGATGCCAATGCCAACATCGTGATCAGGAACGGCGAGACAGCCGATGCGCCGGTGCCCCAGCCCGATCAAGTAATTGACCATCGCCTTGGCGGCGTTGAAATTATCCAGGCGCACCGACGGGCAGCCCAGGTAGGCTCCGGACTGGCCGACGAGCACCACCGGCGCGCGCAACTTGGCGATCGCGTCGGCGTAGCTGGCGTTCTCGCCGGTGCCGAAAAACAGCAGCCCGTCGATTCGCTTTTCGTTGAACAGCTCCAGATAGTGCAGCTCTTCGGCCAGGTCGTCGCGGGTGTTGGCCAGCATCACGCCATAGCCCTGGTCGTCGAGAACCTGCGCGATGCCGTCGATCATCGCGGCAAAGGTGGAGAGATCGATGCGCGGCAGCATCACGCCAATGGTATGGGTACGGTGGCTCAGCAGGCCGCGCGCCAGCGCATTGGGACGGTAGCCGGTTTCCTCGAGGACTTTCTCCACGCTGCGCCGAATGTCGGGATTGACGTAGGCGGAACGGTTGATGACGCGCGAAACCGTCGAGATCGAAACGCCCGACAGACGCGCCACGTCCTTGATATTCAAATCGCTCTCCGCCCGCCAGAGGAATGGGCTCGGGGATCGGCCCGAGCGCTGCCTAAAAACCGAAAAGAAACTCAAGAAAAGCTTTTCACGACCTTATCCCGCTTTTAAAATGCTGTCAACGCGCGCTCGACGAATGCGCATTCGCCCCCCCGATCCACCGTGGACCTCTGCCGATTCGACGCAGAACCGCGTAGCATTCGAGGTTTCGCGTGCTGCGTCTGGAAAGTGGGCGCTGGCCACGCACCCAGGCAAACCGTCCATTCCGATCCTGCCTGCCCGTATCCTCGCCCACTCGCACCGAACATGCCCTCCGGAGCCCTGCCATGACCCGTTTTTCCGACGAATTCCTCCGCGCCCTCCCGAAAACCGACTTGCACCTGCATCTCGACGGCAGTCTGCGCATCGAAACCTTGATCGAACTGGCGTACGACGCCGGCGTCGCCTTGCCGGCGGAAACCGTGCAGGGCTTGCGTGAAACGGTGTTCAAGGATCAGTACGCCAGCCTGGAGGAATACCTGCGCGGCTTCGCGTTGACCACCGCCGTCATGCAGAGCGACGCGGCGCTGTTCCGCATTGCCTACGAACTGATGCTCGACAACGCCGCCGAGGGCGTGCGCTACATCGAAGTCCGCTTCGCGCCGCAGCTCTTGATGTCGGAGAAGATGAGCTACGGCCAGGTGATGGATGCCGTCGATCGCGGCCTGCGCACGGCCCGCGACGAACTTAACGCCCGCCTCGCTGCGGGTGTGCCTGAGTACGACTACGGCCTCATCGTTTGCGCGATGCGCTTCTGCTTACCGGTTTTTTCGCCCTACTACGCGAAATTCTGGCAAGACCATGCCGGCCTCTCCGATACGCAGATCATTCAGAAAGCCAGCGTCGAACTTGCCCGCGCCACCGCCGAGCTGCGCGCCGGCCAGCGCCAGGATTCGAAGACGGGCGCGGCGACTCAGGTCGTCGGCTTCGACATCGCTGGGGCCGAGAACGGCTTCCCGGCCAGTCAGTTCGCCGAGGCCTATGCGCTCGCTGGCCGGGCCTTTCTCGGCAAGACCGTTCACGCAGGCGAAGCCTACGGCGCCGAGAGCATCTACCAGGCGGTCACCAAACTTCATGCTGAACGCATCGGCCATGGCCTGTTCCTGTTTGACGCCACGCGCCTGCAGGACGCGCGCATCGTCGACTGCAACGCCTACCTCGAAGCCCTGATCGACTACATCGCCAAACGACGCATCACGCTGGAAGTCTGCCTGTCGAGCAACCTGCAGACGACACCGTCGCTCTCCAACATCGCCGCCCATCCCTTCGGTACGATGTTGGAACGCGGACTCGCGGTGACGCTGTGCACCGACAATCGCCTGGTGTCGAACACCAGCGTCACCCAGGAATACCGCTTGGCCGTCGACCATTTCCCGATCGATGCCAAGCGTCTGAAGACGTTGGCGCTGACGGGCTTCGAACACGCATTCCATTTCCGCCCCTACGCCGAGAAGATCGACTACCTCAAGCGCGTTGCAGCCCATTACGATACGATCGCCCGCCAACACGGCGTGGCGTCGGCGTAACCCCCACCCGCGCTCAGGACAAACCACCGCTTGCCACTTCTGGAGGCCCGTATGAAAACCATTCCCCTCGTTCTCACCCTGCTCGCGGCCCTGACCCTGGGCGCGTGCGCCAGCAGCCGCTCGGGCGATGTTTATTCGCGCGATGAAGCGCGCCAGGAAATGATCGTCCGCACCGGCGTCGTCGAAAGCGTGCGCGAAGTCAGCCTCGAAGGCACCAAGTCCGGCGTCGGGACGATCGGCGGCGCGGCGATTGGCGGCGTCGCCGGCAGCAATGTCGGCGGCGGCGATGGGCGCATCGTCGGTGCCATCGTCGGCGCCGTCCTCGGCGGACTGGCCGGATCGGCGATCGAAGAAAGCAGCACCAAGAAGAACGCGCTAGAAATCACCGTCAAGCTCGACGGCGGCCAATCGATTGCTGTTGTTCAGGAAAAAGGCCAGGACGACATCCTGCCGGGCGACCGCGTGCGCGTCCTGACCGGCGGTGGCAAGACCCGCGTCTCCCGCTGACCCTCACCATGAGGGCCGATCCGCTCCAAGTCGCCGCGGCGTCGGCCTTCCCCAGGGCGACATGGCGCGCCCTGCGTCTGACCCGGTTGATCCTTCACCTTGGCTGGGGACTCATTTTCGTCGGACTGTTGTTCCCACTGCTCCGCCCCGGCCGCCGCTTGAAATTCAGGCAGCGCTGGTCGCGCCAAGCGCTGTCCATCCTGGCGATCCGGGTTGATGCTGACGTCGAGGGCTGCACCGCCGGCAGCCTCTACGTCGCCAACCATGTTTCCTGGCTCGACATCCTCGCCCTCAACGCCGCCCGCCCGATGGCCTTCGTCTCCAAGGCGGAAGTCCGCGAATGGCCGCTGCTCGGTTGGCTCGCGGCAAACAACGACACGGTTTTCCTGCGCCGCGGCAGCCGTGGCCACGCCCGGCTGGTGAATGCCGAAATCGACGCTTTGCTGACGCAGGGACGCGATGTGGCGGTTTTTCCCGAAGGCACGACCACCGACGGTACCCATCTGTTGCATTTCCACGCTGCCTTGCTGCAGCCTGCGATCGAGAGTGGACGCCCGATCCAGCCGGTCGCTCTGGCCTACCTGACGGCCGACGGCGAACGCTGCCGCGCCGCTGCCTACGTCGGCGAGATGAGCCTGCTCGACAGTTTGCGCGCCATCCTGGCCACCCCGTCGATGATCGTACGCCTGCGCGCCTTGCCGGCCCTCACCGCCGGCAGCGGCTCACGGCGCGAACTGGCTCTGGCGGCGCACGCCGCCATCGCGCTCAGTCTCGGCGATCCTCCGCCGCACACGGCACCTGGAACAGCGCCCGATCCTCAAGCCTGACCGCGCTCAAGGGGCCGCCCCACAGGCACCCCGAGTCGAGCGCCAGGAGGTCGGGACGCAGGCACAGCCCGAGCGCCGACCAATGCCCCGTCACCAGCACTTGCCCGGCGCTGCGCCGGCCCGGCACATCGAACCACGGCAAGTGCCCTGGTGGCGCGCTCGTCACCGGCCCCTTGCTGCGAAATTCCATCGTCCCGTCGGGCGTGCAGAAACGCATCCGGGTCAAGGCGTTGACGACCACTCGCAGCCGCGGCCAGCCCTGCAATTCTGGCGACCACGCGGCCGGTTCGCTGCCCCACATTTTGGCCATGAATTCGCGCCAGTGGTCGCCGCGCAGCACCGCCTCGACTTCGCCGGCCAACACTCGCGCTTCGCTCACCGTCCATTGCGGCAATAGACCGGCATGCACCAGGCAATACTCATCCTCGACGTGACATAAAGGCTGCCTGCGCAACCAGTCGAGCAGTGCATCGGCGTCCGGAGCCGCAAGTACGTCGTCAAAGGTATCGCCGGCGCTGCGCTTGCCGTGCCCTTCCGCAGCCATCAGCAAGGAGAGGTCGTGGTTGCCAAGGACGGTTTGCGCCGCCGGCCCGAGTCCGCGTACGTAACGCAGGGTCTCAAGCGAGCGCGGCCCGCGATTGACGAGGTCGCCGATCAACCACAGGCGGTCGCGCGCCGGATCGAACGCCACCCGCTCAAGCAGGTGGCGAAACGAGGCATAACAGCCTTGCAGGTCGCCAATCGCGTAGGTCGCCATGGCGGCCTAACTCAACGCGCAGCCGGATTGCACTGCCAGCGCCAGGCGTCGCGGCACATCGCGTCGAGGTCGCGTTGCGCACTCCAGCCGAGCAACTGGTGCGCCAGCGTGGGGTCGGCGTAGCACGCGGCGATATCGCCGGCACGTCGCGCGACAATTTCGTAAGGCACCGCCCGGCCCGAGGCGCGCTCGAAGGCACGCACCATCTCGAGCACCGAATAACCGCGCCCAGTGCCGAGATTGACGGTCAGCAGCCCCGGATGGGCGGCGAGGTAGTCCAGCGCGGCGAGGTGGCCTTCGGCCAGATCGACGACGTGGATGTAGTCGCGCACTCCGGTGCCGTCGGGCGTCGGGTAATCGCCGCCGAAAACGCTGAGCCTCTCGCGCTGCCCCCAGGCCACCTGGGCGATGTAAGGCAGCAGGTTGTTGGGAATGCCGTTCGGCGCTTCGCCGATCAAGCCGCTTTCATGCGCGCCGATGGGATTGAAATAGCGTAACCGGGCAATGCGCCAACGCGGATCGGCCGCGGCCACGTCGGCCAGCATATCCTCCAAGATCAGCTTGCTCGCGCCGTAGGGGTTGGTCGTCGAGCGCGGGAAATCTTCGCGAATGGGCAGTGACGCCGGATCGCCATAGACCGTCGCCGAGGAACTGAAGACCAGACTACGCACCTCTGCAGCCGCCATCGCCTGGCACAGCGCCAAGGTGCCGCCGACGTTGACGTCGTAATAGGCCAGCGCCTCGCGTACCGATTCGCCGACCGCCTTGAGCGCGGCGAAGTGGATCACGCCGTCGCTCCGCGTCTCGCGCAGGACTTGGGTCAAGCGCTCACGGTCGCGCACGTCGCCTTCGACGAAATGCGGCGCGCGCCCGGCAATCCGGGCGATGCGGTCGATGACCTCGCGCCGGCTGTTAACCAGATTATCGTAAAGGACGACCTCGCAGCCCGCCGCCAACAGGGCGACGGCGGTGTGCGAGCCGATGAAGCCGGTGCCGCCCGTGATCAGAATGGTTTGCATGAAAATCCTTGATTGACAGCGCTCAGGACGCGCTCGCGCTTTCCGCTTCGTTCGCCAGATAGACCCAATCGACGATCTCGCCGCTGGGCGCGTAGCCGGAGACGAGCTGCTCAAGCAGCCGGCGCAGCACGCCAACATCGTTGGTATCAAGTGCCAGGCGCAAGGCAGCGAGCTTTTCCTCGAGTTGCGCCCAGGGCAGGAAGTCTTCGTGCGCTTTCATGATGCGTGGATGCGAGGTCGGCTTGGGGTTGTCGCCGATGAGCAGTTCTTCGTACAGCTTCTCGCCCGGACGCAGGCCGGTGACCGCGATTTCGATGTCGCCATCGGGATTTCGCGCATCGCGTACCTCGAGACCGGAGAGTTCGATCATCCGCCGCGCAAGGTCGATGATGCGCACCGGTTCACCCATGTCGAGGACGAAGACGTCGCCGCCGCGCGCCATCGCCCCGGCCTGGATCACCAACTGCGCGGCCTCGGGAATGGTCATGAAGTAACGGGTGATCTCGGGATGGGTCAGCGTCACCGGACCGCCGTCGCGAATCTGACGACGGAAAAGCGGAACGACCGAGCCCGAAGATCCGAGGACGTTGCCAAAGCGCACCATGGTGAATTTGGTGCTCCCGCCCTGCGCCGAGAGGGCTTGCAAGGCCATCTCCGCGAGGCGCTTGCTGGCCCCCATGATGTTGGTCGGGCGCACAGCCTTGTCGGTACTGATCAGGACGAAGTCGCTGACCCCGTTGTCGCGCGCCGCCTGCGCCGCGACAAGGGTGCCAAAAACGTTGTTGCGCACCCCTTCGCTCGGGTTGTGTTCAACCAGCGGCACATGCTTGTAGGCCGCCGCGTGATAGACCGTCTCAGGCCGCCAGGTCGACATGATCTCGTGCATGCGCTCGGCATCGCGCACCGAAGCGAGCAGCGGTACGAGGCGCGTGGTCTGGCCCGCCAGGAGAGCCTCGAGTTCCTGATGGATGCGATAGAGCGCGAATTCGCTCTGTTCGATGAGCAACAGTGCCACAGGCTGCAGCAACGCGAGTTGGCGACACAGCTCGCTGCCGATCGACCCACCAGCCCCGGTCACCAGAACCACTCGACCAGTCACGTTCTTTCCGAGCAGGATGTGATTCGGCGAAACTGGCTCGCGCCCAAGCAAGTCATCGATGTCAAGTTCGCGGACATCCGAAGTGCTTACTTTTCCCTGAGCGAGTTCAAGCAAGCTAGGCAGGGTACGAACGGCTACCTTGAACGGCCGCATTCGTTCAATGATCTCGTTGCGCTGACGCCGCGAAGCCGAAGGCAATGCCAACAGCACGTCGCGGACCCCTTGTGATTCAATCAGTCCGGGCAAATCGGCCGAACCGTAGATCGGCAAACCGTTGAGTACATGCCCATGCAAACGGTCGTCGTCGTCAATAAAACCGATGATGCGCAAAGCCTGACTGTGAGACATGGCGACCGCAAGCTGCCGGCCCGTACTACCGGCACCATAAATGAGGACTTTTGGCAACGCGGCACGTTTGAGCTGTTGTTGATAAAGCCCTCCCAGCCAGAAGCGGGCAACGAGCCTTGAGCCGCCAACGGCCAGAAGCATCAGCACAGGTTGAATGATTCCAAGCGTACGCGGAACCCCATCAATTCCAATCGCCGTCACCGCGGAAAAAAACAACAGAGCATATACTGCCATGGCCTTGCTCACGGCCATTAAAGCAGGCCAGCCGGCATAACGAAAAATCGCCCGATATAAACCGAAAACAACAAAAACAGGCAAACTCAGCCCAATCGCCAAGGTGGTCACCTTCAGAAAAGGCCCCTCCAGGGTTTGAAACTCGCCAAGCCGTAGGTATAAAGCCAACCAAACGGTAATCACCGACAGGCCGCTATCGACGAGAAGCGCAATCAATCGTTTGGTAAAGCGCGGCAACGCTAAAACCGGCTGTACATAATCGGTTGTTTCCATTTTTCCCCTTTGGTTCTTTACGCGGCACTGAGCCACACGTTCTCAGTTTGTTCTGGAACGCCAACAGGCCGCTTGCGCATCCTTGCCCGACAACTGCGGAATCGCGCCCTCAAGCGGCCAATCGATGCCCAGATCGGGATCGTCCCAACGAATGCTGCGCTCGTACTCGGGGGCGTAATAGTCGGTAGTCTTGTAGAGGAACTCAGCGGCCTCGCTGAGCACCAAAAACCCGTGCGCGAAGCCCGGTGGTACCCACATCTGGCGCTTGTTCTCGGCCGAGAGCACCGCCCCAGCCCAGCGGCCGAGGGTCGGCGAATCCGGGCGCAAGTCTACGGCCACGTCGAAGACTTCACCGACCACGGCACGAACCAGTTTGCCCTGGGCGTACGGCGGCAATTGGTAGTGCAAACCGCGCAACACGTGGCGCACGCTACGCGAGTGATTATCCTGCACGAATTGCACGTCGAGTCCGGTCACCTCGTTGAAAGCGCGCTGGTTGAAGCTTTCAAAGAAGAAGCCACGCGCATCGCCGAACACCTTGGGTTCGATGAGCAGCACATCCGGCACCGCAAGCGGCGTCACTTTCATGCGTACACCCGTTCGCGCAACAGGCCCTTGAGGTAGATGCCATAGCCCGACTTGGCATAGACCGCGGCCATTCGTTCGAGCTGTGCATCGTCGATCCAGCCGTTGCGCCAGGCAATTTCCTCGGGGCAGGCGACTTTCAGCCCTTGCCGGTTCTCGATGGTGTAGATGAACTGGCTCGCCTCCAGCATCGACTCGTGGGTCCCGGTGTCGAGCCAAGCGTAACCCCGGCCCATGGTCTTCACGCTGAGCGCTCCGCGCTCGAGGTAAAGGCGGTTCAGGTCGGTGATTTCGAGTTCGCCGCGCGCCGACGGCCGTACCGTTTTAGCCAGCTCAACGACGTTCTCATCGTAAAAGTAGAGGCCGGTCACGGCATAGCGCGATTTCGGCGCCTTGGGCTTTTCTTCGATGCTGATCGCCCGCCATTCGGCGTCGAATTCGACGACGCCGTAGCGTTCGGGGTCGTTCACCGCGTAGGCGAAGACCGTCGCGCCGGATTCGCTCGCCATCGCTTCGCGCAAAAGGCCAGCGAAGTCGTGGCCGTAGAAGATATTGTCGCCGAGCACCAGCGCCGACGGATGGCCGTCGATGAACCGCTCGCCGATCAGGAAGGCTTGCGCCAGCCCGTCGGGAGAAGGCTGCACGGCGTAGGTCAACGAAATGCCCCACTGCGAGCCGTCGCCGAGCAGTTGCTCGAAGCGCGGAGTGTCCTGCGGCGTCGAGATGATCAGGATGTCGCGAATTCCCGCCAGGAGCAGAGTGCTGAGCGGGTAGAAAATCATCGGCTTGTCGAAGATCGGCAGCAGTTGCTTGGAAACGACCTGCGTCGCCGGGTACAAGCGAGTGCCCGAGCCGCCGGCGAGAATGATGCCTTTGCGTGCTTTAGTGGTCATGCGTTCTCCATCGCGCCCTTAGGCGCGGGTGATCAATTCGTCGAGCACCCGGTCGACGCCTAAGCGCCAGTCGGGCAGAGAGAGGTTGAAAGCGGTTTCGAATTTGCGGCAGTCAAGGCGGGAATTGGCCGCCCGCCGTGCCGGCGTCGGATAGTCGCTGGTGGCGATGGGCTCGATGCGTTCGGGCGTGGCACGCAAGGACTGGCCGCGCGCCATCGCTCCGGCGACGACGTGCCGGGCGTAGGCGTGCCAGTTCGTTTCGCCGCCCGCCGCCAGATGATAAAGGCCGGCCTGCTCGGGACATTCGAGTGCGCGACGCAAGGCATGTGCGGTCGCATCGGCGATCAGCTCGGCGCCGGTCGGCGCCCCGTACTGGTCTGCGATCACGCGCAGGGTCTCGCGCTCGCTCGCCAGGCGCAGCATCGTGCGCAAAAAATTGGCACCGCGCGCGGCATAGACCCAGCTCGTGCGCAGCACCAAGCGGCGCGAACACGCCTCGACCGCCAACTCCCCCGCGCGCTTGCTCGTGCCGTAGGCGTTGAGCGGTGCGCAGACATCGTCCTCACGCCAAGGCGTTTCACCCTGGCCTGCGAAGACATAGTCGGTCGAGTAATGCACCAGCCAGGCGCCGAGGCGTTCAGCCTCGCATGCCATCGCGCCCGGCGCTTCGGCATTGATCGTGTGTGCCCGCTCGGGCTCGCTTTCGGCCTTGTCGACTGCTGTGTAAGCGGCGGCATTGACGATGACCTGCGGCGCCACGGCACGCACGGTCGCCGCGATGCCGTCCGGATCGGCGAGGTCACCGCACAAACCGTCCGCTCCGGCACGGTCGAGGGCGACCAGTTCGCCAAGCGGCGCCAGGCTGCGCTGCAGCTCCCAGCCAACCTGTCCGTTCTTGCCGAAAAGCAGAATTTTCACGCGCCGCGCCCATCGTAATTCTTGTTCACCCACTCGCGGTAGGCCCCGGACTGCACGTTGGCCACCCACTGCGGATGATCAAGGTACCACTGCACGGTCTTCAGGATGCCGGTGGCAAACGTCTCCTGTGGTCGCCAGCCCAGCTCGTGCTCGATCTTGCGTGCGTCGATCGCATAGCGACGGTCGTGCCCCGGGCGGTCGGTGACGTAGGTGATCTGCGCCCGGTAGCTCTTGCCGTCGACGCGTGGCCGCAAGGCGTCGAGCAGGTCGCAGATGGCATGCACAATGTCGATGTTCGGCTGCTCGTTCCAGCCGCCGACGTTATACGTCTCGCCGACCTGCCCCGCTTCGAGCACCCGGCGGATCGCCGCGCAGTGGTCGCTCACATAAAGCCAGTCGCGAATCTGCCGTCCGTCGCCGTAAATTGGCAGCGCTTTCCCGGCCAAGGCGTTGACGACCATCAGCGGAATCAACTTTTCCGGAAACTGGAAAGGCCCGTAGTTGTTCGAACAGTTGGTGGTCAGCACTGGCAAGCCGTAGGTGTGATGGTAGGCGCGCACAAGGTGGTCGGACGCCGCCTTCGACGCCGAATATGGGCTGTTCGGCTCGTAACGATGCGCTTCGGTAAAGGCCGGCGCCTCCGGCGCGAGCGAGCCGTAGACCTCGTCGGTCGACACATGCAGGAAGCGGAAAGCAGCCTGTCCGGCATGATCGAGGCCGGCGTAGTAGGCGCGTACGCTGTCGAGCAGCTTGAAGGTCCCGACGATATTGGTCTGGATGAATTCGCCCGGGCCATGGATCGAGCGATCGACATGGCTTTCCGCGGCAAAATTCACCACCGCGCGCGGCGCGTGCTTGGTGAGCAGGCTCTCGATCAGCGCCTGATCGGCGATATCGCCCTGCACAAAGGCGTAACGCGGATCGCCGGCCAGCTCGGCCAGACTCTCACAGTTGCCGGCATAGGTCAGTTTGTCGAGGTTGAGCACCGGCTCGTCGCTCACGCGCAGCCAGTCGAGGATGAAATTCGCGCCGATAAAGCCGGCGCCGCCGGTTACGAGGATCACAGCCGCCCCTTTCGATGTCGTCAGCATGCCTGCAAAACACGGACGCCCTCCACTGCTGGTCCGCAGCTTTTATAATGGACGTCGTTCCAACCTCGTATTCTACGTCCGATGCACGTCCTGCTGGTCAAAACCTCGTCGCTCGGCGATGTCATCCACAACCTGCCGGTGGTCAGCGACCTCAAGCGCATGCACCCCGAAGCCCAGATCGACTGGTGCGTCGAGGAATCCTGCGCGGCCATTCCCCGGCTGCACCCCGGCGTGCGCGAGGTGATTCCCGTCGCCCTGCGCCGTTGGCGCAAGACGCCCTTCGCCGCCGCGGTCTGGCGCGAATTCGCCGATTTCCGCCGCCGCCTGGGTGCGCAACGCTACGACTTCGTGCTCGACACTCAGGGCCTCGTCAAGAGTGCCCTGATTGCCAGCCAGGCCAACGGCCTGCGCTGCGGCTACGCCGCCGGGGTCGCGCGCGAGCCTTTTGCGGCACGCTTCTACGACCGGACCTTCGTCATCCCGACCAACGCCAACGCCGTGCTGCGCAACCGCTGGCTGGCCGCAGCGGCGTTCGACTACCCCGTCGACCTGCCGCTGGACTATGGCCTCGCCGCGCCCGAGTTGCCGCTGCCCTGGCTGGAAAAGTCTAGCCACGCCCCCCGGCACGCGGTGCTGCTCACCGCGACGAGTCGTGACGACAAGCTGTGGTCCGAAGACGCTTGGGGTACGGTGGCGCGCGAACTGCTCCGCCAAGGCATCACCCCCATCCTCCCCTCGGGCAGCGCCCGTGAACGCGAACGCACCGAGCGCATCGCTGCGCAGGCGCCCGGCTGCTGCGTCGCACCGCCGCTCGGACTGCCCGAACTCGCGGCGCTCACCGGACGCGCCGCGGTCGCCGTCGGCGTCGACACCGGCCTCGTGCATCTGGCAGCGGCGCTCGCTACGCCCACCATCGCCCTGTACACAGCGACCGACCCCGAGCGCACCGGCGTCCTGGGCACGGGCTTCTTCCGCAACCTCGGCGGCCCCGGCCTCGCGCCCTCGCCCGACGCCGTCCTCGCCGCCATCGACCAAGGCCTGCGCGCATGAGCCGCCTCGTTTATTCGCTTTGCTTTTACCTCGCCCAGCCGCTCGTCTGGCTGCGCCTGGCGTGGCGCGCCCGTCAGCAACCCGAGTACCTGCAGCACCTCGGCGAACGCTACGGGTTGTATCCGGCGCGGCCGGCGGGACGCCTGCTCTGGCTGCACGTGGTCTCGGTCGGCGAAACGCGCGCCGCGGAGCCGCTGATCAAGGCACTGCTCGCCCGCTACCCAGAACACGGCCTGTTGCTCACCCACATGACGCCCACCGGCCGCGCCGTCGGCACCGAACTGATCGCCAAGCTGGGCGCACGTCTGCATCAAGCCTACCTCCCTTACGACCTGCCCGACGCCAGCGCACGCTTCTTCGCTCACTTTCGCCCCGAATTCGGCCTGCTGATGGAAACCGAGCTGTGGCCGAACCTCATCGCCGCGGCCAAAGCACGCGGCGTTCCGCTGGCGCTGGTCAACGCTCGCCTCTCTGCCCGCTCGCTGCACGGCTACCGTCGCTTCCTGCCGCTGATCGGCCCGGCCGTCGCCGCGCTCGACCTCGTTGCCGCGCAAACCGCCGCCGACGCCGAGCGCCTCGCCGAACTGGGTGCCCGCACACCACACGTATGCGGCAACATCAAATTCGACGTCACTCCGCCGGCCGACAAGCTCGAACTGGGCCGACAGTGGCGCGCCACCCTCGATTCACGCCCAATATGGCTGTGCGCCAGCACCCGCGAAGGCGAGGAAGCTCCACTGCTCGACGCCTTGATGCTGCACGCGCCTTCCGACGTTCTGCTCCTCCTCGTGCCGCGCCACCCGCAGCGTTTCGATGAGGTCGCAACGGCCATCGAGGCGCGCGGCTTGCCGTTCAAACGACGCAGTTCGGGTGACTTTCCCGACGCGGGAACCCGCGTCTGGCTCGGCGACAGCATGGGGGAGATGGCAGCGTATTACGCGCTGGCCGACCTCGCGCTGATCGGCGGCAGCCTGCAACCGCTCGGCGGACAGAACCTGATCGAAGCCGCGGCCTGCGGTTGCCCCGTGCTCGTCGGTCCACACACGTTCAATTTTGCCCAAGCGACCGAAGACGCCCTGGCGTGCGGTGCCGCACGCCGGGTCGAAGACGCCGAGGCGGCCGCCCAGGCGGCGAGTGCGTTGCTGGCGCCGGACGGTTCGGGCCAGACGGCGCTCGCGGCAATGCGCCAAGCGGCGGTGGAATTCAGCGCCGCGCACCGCGGCGCCACGGCACGCACCCTTGAGCTGATCGCCGAACGGCTGACGTCGCCCCGCCCGGACGCGCCTGGAAAATGAGCGACGTGTCGGAATGAGCGGCAACCACCGCTGAACCCGCAAAAATTGACCCGCCCCCGCCGGTCTAAAAGGCGACGACAGCGATAACAGCGCCCCCAAGGTGGCGGCGCTGCGCCTTCCCGATCAGTTCGCCGGCGGCTCGAACAACGGATTGATCTGCTCGAGATCGGTCTCGCTAAGGGCGCCGACGGAGGCCTTGAGCTTGAGCTGGGCGAGCAGGGTGTCGAAGCGAACCTTGGCCAGATCGCGGCGGGTGTTGTACACCTGCTGCTCGGCGTTCAGGACGTCGATGTTGATGCGTACCCCGACTTCATAGCCGAGCTTGTTCGATTCCAGCGCGCTGCTGCTCGACACCAACGCAGCCTTCAGTGCATTGATCCCGGCCAGGCCGTTGACCACTCCGAGGTAGGACTGGCGGGCGCCCAGCGCCGCCGTCCGCCGCGTATTTTCCAGGCTGGCATTGGCCGCCGTGCGGTTGGCCTCGGCCTCACGCGTTTTGGAATTGACGTAACCGCCCTGGAAAATCGGAATGTTGAGCTGCAGACCGACGTTGCGCGAAGTGGTGTCGAGGGTATCGTTGCCGACGAAGGAAAGGGCGCTGTTGTTCTTGCCGTAGTTGGCGACCACGTCGACGGTCGGGTAATGCCCGGCACGCATCCGGTCGACTTCCTTTTCGGCCACTGCGGCAGCGGCCTGCTGAGCCTGAACGGTAAAGCTGTCCGTCTCGGCCGAAGCGACCCACGGGTCCATGCTCGCAGGCTGCGGCGGCGCGAGTTCGGCGTCGGCACGCAGGCGATTGAGCGACGGATAATCCTTGCCGACGATCACCCGCAGGGCGTAGCGCTTGACCTCGCGCTCGTTCTCGGCCGCGATCTCCTGCGCGCTCGCCAGGTCGTAACGCGACTGCGCTTCTTGCGAGTCGGTGATCGTCGCCGTCCCGACCTCGAAATTCTTTTTCGCCTGTTCGAGCTGCTGCGCGATCGCCTGCTTGTTGGCACGCACTGCGCGCAGGTTTTCCTCGGCGTAGAGGACGTCGAAATACGCCTGCGCCACGCGCAGAATCAGATCCTGCGACGCCTGGGCGAAATTCGCCTCGGCCTGCACCACCTGCAGCTTGGCCTGCCCGTACTGGACGATGTTCTGCCAGCGGAAGAGCGGCTGGGTCAGGCTGACGTTGTACGCATGCGTGTTGTAGTCCTTGCGGATGACGTCCGTGCGGTTGCTGGCTTCGTACTTGTTTTCGTTCCACAGCGTGTTGGCGCTGGCGCCGAGCGTCGGCAGCAGCCCGGCCAGCCCTTGCGGCAGTTTTTCGCGTCCGGCCTCGGCCGTCGCCCGGGCCGCCATGTACTGGGCGTCGTTGGCCAGCGCGTCGCGATAGACCTGGACGATGTCGGCGGCCTGCAGCGGCGCGGCGAACACGGTCGCCAACAGCAAGGACGAATAACGAAGACGGGCGGGCATGCGCATGAAAGCGACCTCGGTGCGACTAGAAGACGAAGGCCGAACGCGCCTGGGCATTGACCAGCGGCGCGGCGACCGTCTCGAAAACGGTGATGGCGGTGTAGGCGTCCTCGCCGGTGCGGGTCACCAACTTGACCTGCATCGCCGGCGCCTCGCCGACGATGGCCACCAGGCGGCCGCCGATGCGCAGCTGCTGCTGGATCGCCTCGGGCAGAACCGGCGTCGACCCCGACAAAACGATGACGTCGTAAGGCGCATAGAGCGGCCAGCCGTGAGCGCCGTCGCCGAGATCGACGCTGACGTTGGCGACCCCGGCGCGCTTCAGGTTGGCGCGGGCGAATTCGACGAGTTCGGGCACGATCTCGACGCTATAGACGAACTCGGCCTTGGCCGCGAGCAGCGCCGCCATGTAGCCGCTGCCGGTCCCGATCTCGAGCACCTTGTCGGTGTTCTTGATCGCCAGCTCCTGCAGGATGCGCGCTTCGACGCGCGGCGCCAGCATGCTCTGGCCATAGCCCAGCGGCAGTTCGACGTCGGCAAAGGCGAGGTCGCGTTGCGCCTCGGGGACGTACGCCTCGCGGCGTACCACGGAGAGCAGGGAGAGGACGCTCGGATCGAGCACCTCCCACGGACGAATCTGCTGCTCGATCATGTTGAAACGTGCCTGCTCGGTATTCATTGTCGTTGCGGCCATAGTCGTTCCGATCACCTAAAGTCGAGGGTCCAGTTATCGAGGAATTATACCTTCACCCGATACCACGCCGCGTAGAGCGCGGGCAGGAAAAACACGGTCAATACGGTGGCCACGATCAGTCCGCCCATGATGGCCACCGCCATCGGCCCCCAGAATACGCTGCGGGTGAGCGGAATCATCGCCAGGATGGCCGCCGCGGCGGTCAGCATGATCGGCCGGAAACGCCGCACGGTCGAGCCGACGATGGCTTCGAACGGTGACTTCCCGGCCTTTTCGTCCTGCTCGATCTGGTCGACGAGAATCACCGAATTGCGCATGATCATTCCCGAAAGCGCGATGACGCCGAGGTTGGCGACAAAGCCGAAAGGCACATTGAACACCAGCAAAGCTATGGCAACGCCAATGAGCCCGAGCGGGGCGGTAAGCAGGACCATCAGCGTGCGCCCGATGTTTTGCAGTTGGATCATCAGCAGGGTGACGACGGTCATCAGCATCCATGGCATCACCGCTTTGATCGAGTCCTCGCCTTTGGCCGATTCCTCGGTCGCACCACCAACCTCGATCTTGAACCCGGCCGGCAAGGTCTCGCGCACCGGCGTGAGCAGACGATCGATCTGCGCGGCGACCACCGGCGCCTGCACGTGGTCGCGCAAGTCGGCGCGGACGGTGATGGTCGGCAAGCGGTTGCGCCGCACGATCAGGCCGTCTTCGAGTACCGGCTTCAATTTCGCCACCTGCGCCAGCGGCACGTAGCGTCCACTGGCGGTGCGCACGTTGATCCCGGACAGTTCGGCCAGTTGCGCGCGCTCTTCGCCACGCGCCCGCACCACCACGTCGATCAGCTGATCACCCTCACGGAACTGGGTCACCGCCAAGCCCGAAAGCAGCAGGTTGATCGAATTCGACAACTCCTGCGAGCTGATCCCGAGCGCACGCGCACGATCCTGATCGACGTCGAGACGCACCGTCTTGCTCATCTCGTTCCAGTCGAAATGCACGTCCTTGACGTGCGGATTGCCCCGCACCACCTCCGCCACCGCCTCAGCCCCCCGGCGCAGCGCGCCGAGGTCTTCGCCCGAAACCCGGAACTGGATCGGATATCCGACCGGCGGCCCATTTTCCAGGCGCAGCACCCGGGTCCGGGCGTTGGCCAGGCCGGCCTGCCATTCAGCATTTTCGCTGGCGAAATGCGCCTCGAGCCGACGTTTGAGATCCTCGCGCGCCGCCGTATCGTGCGTCACCACGACGAACTGCGCGAAATTGTCGTTGAACAGCTGCTGATCGAGCGGCAAATAGAACCGCGGGCTGCCGTTGCCGACGTAGCTGACAAAATCCTTGACCGAGCGCTTCATTTCCGGCGTTTCGCGCAGCAGACGCTCGATCTGCATCACTTGCGCCTCGGTCGCCTTGAGCGAGGCGCCTTGCGGCAGCCAGACGTCGATCATGAGTTCGGGCCGGCTGGCCGGCGGGAAAAACTGTTTCTGCACGCCAACGCTGAAGGCCGCGATGGACAGCGCAAAAGCCAGCACCGTGGCGCCGATCACCGTCCAGCGACGACGCACGCACCACGCCACGGCCGTCTGCACCCGACGATAGAAGGGCGTGGCGTAGATGTCCTCGCCATGCTGCTGCGCCTTGGCGTGGAGCTTGGCCGGATCGAGCAGCTTGTAGCCGAGAAAAGGGGTGAACACCACGGCGACGACCCACGAGACAAGCAAGGCGATCGTCACCACGGCGAAGATCGAGAACGTGTATTCGCCGGCCGCTGAGCGCGCGAACCCCACCGGCATAAAGCCGGCGGCGGTAATCAAAGTCCCGGTGAGCATCGGAAAGGCGGTCGAGGTGTAGGCGAAAGTCGCGGCGCGGAAACGATCCCAGCCCTGCTCCATTTTCACCACCATCATCTCCACCGCGATGATTGCGTCATCGACAAGCAGGCCAAGGGCGATGATCAGCGCGCCGAGCGAAACGCGCTGCAGGTCGATGCCGAAGATCTCCATGCACACGAAGGTGATCGCCAGCACCAGCGGGATCGACAACGCCACCACCGTCCCGGTGCGCAAACCGAGACTGAGGAAGGACACCACCAGGACGATGACCACTGCTTCGCTGAGCGAGGCCACGAACAGGCTGATCGATTCGCGCACCACCTCGGGCTGATCGGCCACCGTATGCAAATCGATGCCGGTCGGCAGGGTTTGCTGCAAGCGCCCAATTTCCGTACGCAAGCGCTCGCCCAGATGAATCACATCGCCACCCTTGCTCATCGTCACCGCGATGCCAACTGCCGGCTCGCCACCCACGCGCATGCGCGGTGCAGGCGGGTCGACGAAGCCACGCCGCACTTCGGCCAGGTCGCCCAGACGGAAGGCCCGCCCGCCAACCTGGACGCTCAAGGCGCGCACGCTCTCCACACCATCGAATTCACCGGTCACCCGGAGGCGTACGCGATCGCTTGCCGTCTCGAAGAAACCGCTCGGCGCCATCGCGTTCTGCTTCTGCAAGGCATCGAAGATCAGCGCCGGATCGACGCCCAACGCCGCCAGCTTGGCTTGCGCCAGTTCGACGTAGATCTTTTCATCCTGCACCCCGATCAGCTCGATCTTCTTCACGTCCGGCACGGCACGCAGCTCGCGCGCGATCCGATCAGCCTCGCGCCGCAGTTCGGCGAGGTCGAAACCATCGCCGGTCAGGGCGAAAATATTGGTGAAGGTATCGCCAAACTCATCGTTGAAGAACGGCCCCTGCACGCCCGCAGGCAAGGTGTGGCGGATGTCGCCGAGCTTCTTGCGCACCTGGTACCAGGCTTCGGGCACTTCTTTCTTGGGCGTGTAGTCCTTCAGCAAGATGAACACCAGCGACTCGCCCGCCTTGGAATTCGAGCGCACGACATCGACCCAGGGCACGTCCTGCAGCTTCTTCTCGATCCGCTCGGTGAGCTGCAGCTCGACCTCGCCCGCTGTCGCGCCGGGCCAGAGCGTACGCACGACCATGACCTTGAAGGTGAAGTCGGGATCTTCCGCCCGCCCCAGCTTGAGGTAGGAGAAAACACCGCCGAGCATCAGCACGACGATCAGGTAGGCCACCATCGAACGGTGGCGCAGCGCCCATTCGGAGAGGTTGAGGTGGGTCATCGCTCGGTCGCCAGCTGGCGTTCAACCGCTTTGATCTTTTCTCCGGCCCGCAGCTTATGCACTCCGGCCACCACGATGCGTTCGCCCACCCGCACTCCGCCGCGTTCGCCGGGCGCCAGCACGGCCGCGCGTTCCCCGAACCGCAGCACCTCGACCGGACGCAGCACCAACGCCTGCTCCGCATCGACGATCCACAACGCCGGTTTTCCATCCTTCTGGAACACCGCCCCCAGCGGCACGCTGAGGCTTTGCGACGGCGCATCGGTGGTGGCAAAGCGTACGCTGGCGGTCATCCCCAGCAGGACGCGCGCATCGGGCGCCTTGATCTTCACCCGTGCCGCATAGGTCCGGGTCTGGGCGTCGGCCACCGTCGCCAGTTCGCGCAGTTCGCCGGCGTAGCGGGCTCCTTCCTCGGCCCACAGGCTCACTTCCGCCGCCATGCCCGGACGCAGTTCGCGCACCCGCGACTCGGGCACGGCGATCGCCACCTCGGGCGCGTCGGCGCGCGCCAGGCGCAATACTCCCTGCCCGGCGCTGACCACCTGCCCGACCTCGGCCAGAACCTGGGCCACGACACCGTCGTGATCGGCGCGCAGGGTCGCATAAGCCGTCTGGTTGCGCGCCAGATCAGCCTGCGCCCGAGCCGCGCGGTAGGCGGTTTCCTTCGCATCAAGCGCCGCCTGGCTGACGAATTGGCGGGACTGGAGTTCGCGAAAGCGGCGCACATCGGCCTCGGCCAGCTCGAGCTGCGCCGTCGCCGCCGCCGCGTTCAGGGCCAGGTCGCTCGGGTCGAGCGTCGCCAGCGCCTGCCCAGCCTTGACCACGCTTCCGGCATCGACGAGGCGAGTGCTGATTTTGCCCGGAACGCGGAAACCGAGCTGGGTTTCATACCGCGCGCGGACCTCGCCCGCGTAGGGCACGTCGCTTTCGGCATCGCCCGCCCCGACGCGCTCAGTCAGCACCGGACGGGGCGGATCCTGCGGTGGCGACGCCGAATTGCACGCGGACAACCAAGGCAGGGCGCACAGCAGCAATGCCGCGGCGCCTCGAGCAACAACAGGAGATGAGTTCATCATTACCGTACCCGCAGAGCGCGCAAGAGAAATTCGTAATGCGTACGTAAATAGGCTTGGGGATCGATCTCACGCCCGTGCAGGGGCAAGGAATGGCGCCAGATCATCAGCATCAGCATCGGCGCGAACGCCACGTCGACTGCCGATTCGATATCGACCGCCACGAATTCGCCGCGCGCGATGCCGCACTCCAGAATCGAGCGCACCAGACTGCGGGCGCGGACAATCACGGTGTCGTGGTAATAGCGGGCAACTTCGGGGAAGTTGTTGGCTTCGGCGTGGATCAGCTTCACCACCCCGGTCAAGCCCCGCTGGTCGTACATCGCCCACCAGCCGAACAGCAATTCACGCAGCAATTCGGTAATCGGTCCCTGATAGGACGCCACCTGCGCTTCCGCCGCGCTCAAGGTCGGGACGATGCTCTCCTCGACCACCGCCTTGAACAGGGCTTCCTTGCTGTTGAAATACAGGTACAGCGTCCCCTTGGAGACGCCGGCGCGGGCGGCGACATCGTCCAGCCGCGTCGCCGCATAGCCCTTTTCGACGAAGAGCGCGAGCGCCGCGGCGGTCAACTCCGACGGCCGTGCTTCTTTGCGTCGACGCCGGGGTTCGGACGCCGCAGATGCATCGCGACCGGAAGTCGCGGAAGGCGAATTTGGAGACATGGCGCACCACAAACTGACTGACTGGTCAGTAAATATATGAAAAACCCCGGCCTGCGTCAATGCTCACCATACGACAATTCAATCCATCTCCCTCCCAAGGACAGGGATAATTACGGATTGCGGTATTTGAGGGACAGGAAGACTGTTTCGCTGTGGACACACCGAACCAAGCCTGCCGGCATGGGAAGCGCCGTCGTGCGTGGGCGGAGGATCGCACCGAACGGGAAGCGCAGCAGCGCGCCCCGCGCGGTGCCGATCGGCTTTTCCAGCGGGGTGCGTTCGCCAGGGCGACGCGCTTCAAGAACTCAGGATACCCCAATTAATGCTGTTTGCAACTCTCCGGACAGCGTGTGGTGTTGCCTTCGTCGTGAGACGACTGACGCCGTCCGGACATTATCCGTCGCCCGCGGTTGCGCACGCCGGGGGAGATACATCAGGAGAAACTGTATGACGTGGATGGACAATTTCACGCAAGCCACAGTGATCATGTCGCTCGGCATGGGTCTTGTGTTCTTGTTCGTGGCCTCGCTGGTCGTGCTGATTCAGGTATCAGCCCGCCTGCTCGCCAAATATGCCCCGGAAGAGCCGGCGCCTGCTCCTGTGAAGGCCGCGCCCGCCCAGAACGACGGGGCCGTCGTCGCCGCCATTGCGGCCGCTCTGCGTCAGTATTCTTCCGATAAGAAGTAGCAAGTCAGATTTTCAAGGGGAAACAATAGCCATGGCTAAAATCAGAATCAGTGAAAACGTCCTGCGCGACGCCCACCAGTCGCTCCACGCCACCCGCATGGTCACCGCCGACATGCTCCCGATCGCCGAGAAGCTCGACAAGGCCGGCTTCTGGTCGCTCGAATCCTGGGGCGGCGCCACGTTCGACTCCTGCATCCGCTTCCTGAACGAGGATCCGTGGGAGCGCATGCGCCAGCTCAAGAAGGCGATGCCGAACACCCCGCACCAGATGCTGCTGCGCGGCCAGTCCATCCTCGGCTATCGCCACTACGCCGACGACGTCGTCGAGAAGTGCGTCGAGCGCATGGCCGTCAACGGCGTCGACGTCTTCCGTGTCTTCGACGCACTGAACGACCCGCGTAACTTCCTGGTGCCGCTGAAGGCCGTCAAGAAGGCCGGCAAGCACGCCCAAGCCGCGATCAGCTACACCATCTCGCCGGTGCACACCATCGAGAGCTACGTCAAGCTGGCCAAGGAACTCGCCGAAATGGGCGCCGACAGCCTGTGCATCAAGGACATGGCCTCGCTGCTCAGCCCCTACGTCGCCTACGACCTGATCAAGGCGATCAAGAAGGTCACCGACCTGCCGATCCACGTCCACTCGCACGCCACCACCGGCATGTCGGTCGCGACGCTGGTCAAGGCCGCCGAAGCCGGCGCCGAGATCATCGACACCTCGATCTCGTCGATGTCGATGGGCCCCGGCCACTCGCCGACCGAAGCGATGGTCGAAATCTTCAAGGGCACCGAGTTCGACACCGGCCTCGACATGCACCTGCTGCTCGACATCTCGGCCTACTTCCGTGACGTCGTGCGTCCGAAGTACGCCCAGTTCGAAAGCTCCTTCGTCGGCGCCGATGCCCGCATCCTCGACGCGCAAATCCCCGGCGGCATGCTCTCCAACCTGGAAAGCCAGCTGCGTCAGCAGAACGCTTTCGACAAGCTGGACGAAGTGCTCAAGGAAAACGCCCGCGTCTGCAAGGACTTCGGCTACCCCCCCCTCGTCACCCCGACCTCGCAGATCGTCGGCACGCAAGCCGTCCTGAACGTTCTGATGGGCCGTTACAAGAACCTGACCGCCGAATCGATGAACCTGCTGGTCGGCAACTACGGCAAGACCCCGGCCGCCGCCGATCCGGAGCTCGTCAAGCAGGCGCTCAAGGGCCTCAACATGGACAAGCCGGTCACCGAGCGTCCGGCCGACACGATCCCGAACGAACTGCCGAAGATCGAAGCCGAACTCAAGGAAAAGCTGGGCGTCTCGAGCGTCGATATCGACGACGTGCTGACCTATGCCATGTTCCCGCAAGTCGCGCTCAAGTTCTTCGCCACCCGCGCCAACGGCCCGGTTTCGTTCGAAGCGCCGAAGGCTGCCACTGGTGCTGCCGCCGCTCCGGCCAAGGCCAGCGGCACGCAGAACTACGTCATCACCGTCGACAGCAAGAACTACAACGTCACCGTCGCTGACGGCAACGTCAAGGTCAACGGCAAGGACTACAAGGTCGACCTGCGCGAAGCCAGCGCTGCCGACGCCGCCGCTGCTGCCGCTCCGGCCGCCTCGTCGGGCGCCGAAACCCCGGTCGAAGCGCCGGTCGCCGGCACCGTCCTGCGTTACGTCCGTTCGAACGGCGATCACGTCGAGCAGGACGAGCTGGTGCTGATCCTCGAATCGATGAAGATGGAGCTCGAAGTCAAGAGCAAGGTCGCCGGCACCATCACCTACAAGGCCGACACGGGCGCCTCGGTTTCCGCTGGCCAAGTCATCGCCGTCGTTTCCTGAGGTTTTTCGCCATGCAAAAGACTCTCAAGAAACTACTGATGGGCCTCGCCTGCGGTCTCGCTTTGACCGTCGGCGCCGGCATCTCCAGCGACGCCAACGCCACCGAGACCACCGCAGCACCGATGGTGCTGGCTTCGGCGGCCACGGCCGCGCCGACGGCCGCTGACGCGGCTGCCGCGCCGGCCAAGGCGGAAACCAAGCGTGCCGTGCAGAAGCATGAAATCTCGGTCGGCAGCGGCATCAAGAGCATCGCCGAACGCACCGGTATCTACGGCTTCATGCAAGAAGGTGGCTGGAAGAACCTGATCATGATCCTCGTCGGCTGCGTGCTGCTCTACCTTGGCGTCGCCAAGGACTTCGAGCCGATGCTGCTGGTGCCGATCGGCTTCGGCACCCTGCTGGTGAACGTTCCGTTCGCCGGCATGGGCGAGCCGCCGCACGGTCTGCTCTACATGATCTTCGAGTACGGTCTGAACAACGAGTTGCTGCCGCTGCTGATCTTCATCGGCATCGGTTCGCTCTCCGACTTCGGCCCGCTGCTGGCTAACCCGCGCATGGCCATTCTCGGCGCGGCGGCCCAGTTCGGCGTGTTCGGCACGCTGCTCGGCGTCATGGCGCTGAACCTGCTGCCCGGCTTCGATTACAACCTGATGGAAGCCTGCGCGATCGCCATTATCGGTGGCGCCGACGGCCCGACCTCGATCTACGTGTCGTCGCTCTTCGCGCCGCACCTGATGGGTTCGATCGCTGTTGCCGCGTACTCGTACATGGCCCTCGTTCCGCTGATCCAACCGCCGATCATGCGCGCGCTGACCACGGAAGCCGAGCGTAAGATCCGCATGCACCAGGTCCGTCCGGTGCACAAGATGGAGAAGGTCCTCTTCCCGCTGTTCATCACCGCCCTGTGCGCGCTGATCCTGCCGGCGGCCCTGCCGCTGATGGGCTGCTTCGCCTTCGGCAACTTCGTCAAGGAATCGGGTTGCATCGAGCGTCTGACCAAGACGATGCAGAACGAACTGATGAACCTGGCGACCATCCTCCTGGGTCTGGGCGTCGGCATGCAGATGACCGGTGGCAAGTTCCTCAACCTCGAAACGCTGGGCATCCTGCTCCTGGGTATGGTCGCGTTCTCGCTCGGTACCGCCGGCGGCGTGATCTTCGCCAAGATCATGAACCTGATCTGGCCGAAGAACCCGATCAACCCGCTGATCGGTTCGGCTGGCGTGTCGGCCTTCCCGATGGCGGCTCGTGTGTCGAACAAGCTCGGTCTGGAAGCCGATCCGCACAACTTCCTGCTGATGCACGCCCTCGGCGCCAACGTGGCCGGCCAGATCGGCTCGGTCGTGGCCGGTGGTGTCATCCTGGCGATCTTCGGCTTCTAAGCCCGGATCGTTCCAAACAAAACGGGGTGCCGGTTTTCCGGCACCCCGTTTTTTTCGCCTGCCGGCCGCGGTCAGCCGCCAGCGCTCAACCCACGGCCCTAAACGCCGCCCTCAAGCGTTTCGATCTCTTCGCCGAGCGTCAGCCACTGCGCTTCCAGCGTTTCGAGCTGACCGGCATGGGCTTCGATCTCCAGCCCCAACGCCCCGATCTCCTGCGGCGCCAATGGTTCGCTAAGGCGCGCTTCGAGCGCATGTTTCGCGGCCTGCACCTCAAGCATCTGTGCTTCGATCTTGCCTTGTTCGCGCCGCAAGGTCTTGGCCCGGGTCGCGTTCTTCTTCGCCTGCTGGGCGACCGCCTGCGACTGCACGACAGCGGACTCACCGGCGCGCGTCTCGCGGACGGCTTCGCGCACGCTCTCGCGCACCCGCTTGGCTTCGTCGAGCAGGTAGCGTTGATAATCGTCGAGGTCGCCGTCGAAGGGTTCGACGCGGCCGCGCGCAACCAGCCAGAACTCGTCGCACACCGCGCGCAGAAGCGCCCGGTCGTGGCTGACCAGCATCACCGTGCCTTCGAACTCGTTGAGCGCCATCGACAGCGCCTCGCGCGTCGTCAGGTCGAGGTGGTTGGTCGGTTCGTCGAGCAGCAGCAGGTTGGGGCGCTGCCAGACCAGCATACACAGCACGAGGCGCGCCTTTTCGCCCCCACTCATCGTGCCGACGGCCTGCTTGACCATGTCGCCGGTGAAATTGAATGAGCCGAGGAAGTTGCGCAGGTCCTGCTCACGCCCACTCTCGCCCTCGGGCAGCTTCTCCTTGGCGAGGCGGATCATGTGTTCGAGCGGCGTTGCGTCGGGACGCAACACGTCGAGCTCCTGCTGCGCGAAGTAGCCGACCGAGAGGCCCTTGCCCTCAGTCACCGTGCCGGCGAGCGGCATCAGCGCCCCAGCCACCGTCTTCACCAGCGTCGATTTTCCCTGGCCGTTAGCACCGAGAATGCCGATGCGCTGGCCGGCGGCGACCGCACGGCTCACGTCGCGAACGATCACCTTGGGCGGCGTCCCCTCCGGAGCCTCGTCCGGCGGCGGATAACCGAAGGCGGCATCACGCAGCGCCAGCATCGGGTTGGGCAGGTTGGCCGGCGGCTTGAATTCGAAGGTGAACTCGGCGCTGGTCAGCACCGGCGCCAGGCGCTCCATGCGTTCGAGGGCCTTGACCCGGCTCTGTGCCTGCCGCGCCTTGGTGGCCTTGGCCTTGAAGCGGTCGATGAATTTCTGCAGGTGGGCGATCTTGTCCTGCTGCCGCGCGTAGGCATTCTGCTGCAGCTCGAGCTGCTGCGCCCGCGTTTCCTCGAAGGTGCTGTAGTTGCCGCCGTAGCGTGTCAACTTGCCCTGTTCGATGTGCAGGGTGACGTTGGTCACCGCGTCGAGAAATTCGCGGTCGTGGCTGATCACCAAAAGCGTGCCGGGATAGCGCTGCAACCAGGCCTCCAGCCAGACCAGGGCGTCGAGGTCGAGGTGGTTGGTCGGTTCGTCGAGCAGCAAAAGGTCGGACGGACACATCAGCGCGCGCGCCAACTGCAGACGCATGCGCCAACCGCCGGAGAAGCTGTTCACCGGCCGGCACAGTTCGTCGACCTGGAAGCCGAGCCCGAGAATCAGTGCCTGCGCCCGCGCCTGCGCGTCGTGCGCCCCGGCATCGTGCAGGGCGGCATAGGCGTGGCCCATGCGCTCGCCATCGCCGGCCGCTTCGGCGGCATGCACTTCGGCCTGTGCGGCCATCAGCCGGGTGTCGCCGGCAATGACGAAATCGGTTGCCGACTCAGCCGTCTCGGGCATCTCCTGTGCCACCTGCGCCATGCGCCAGGTCGGCGGAATCTGGAACTCGCCCGCGTCTTCGTGCAGAACACCGGAGAGCAGGGCAAAGAGCGAGGACTTGCCGGCGCCGTTGCGGCCGACGAGGCCGATCTTCTCGCCCGGATTGAGCGCGACCGTCGCCCCCTCGAGCAGCACTTTGGTGCCGCGACGCAGGGTGACGCCTTTGAGCGTGATCATGTCAAAACCTTGTTGAAACGATTCCCGGCGCAGAAAGCAGAACGGCGAAAAGCCCGCGGTTGCTGCCGCCAGCCTTTCGCCGTGGGCGCCGGATGCGCAGAATTCACTGCGCGATTAACGGAACACCACCGTCTTGTTGCCATGCACCAGGACACGGTCTTCGAGGTGGTAACGCAGGCCGCGCGCAAGCACCGTCTTCTCGATGTCCTTGCCGTAGCGGACCATGTCGTTCACCGAGTCGGAGTGGTCGATGCGGATCACGTCCTGCTCGATGATCGGCCCCTGATCGAGTTCGCTGGTCACGTAGTGGCAGGTCGCGCCGATCAGCTTGACGCCACGTTCGAAGGCCTGGTGATACGGCCGCGCGCCGACGAAACTGGGCAGGAAGCTGTGGTGGATGTTGAGGATGCGGCCCGGGAAGCGCGCGCAGAGGTCCGGCGAAAGGATCTGCATGTAGCGCGCGAGCACCATGGTGTCGCCCTTCACTTCCTCGAACAGGCGTTCGATCTCAGCGTAGGCGGCCGGCTTGGTGTCCGGCGTCACCGGCACGTGGTGGAAGGGGATACCGTGCCACTCGACGACGCCGCGGAACGTCTCGTGGTTGGAGATGACGCAGGGAATCTCGATGTCGAGTTCCTTCGACTGCCAGCGCGCGAGCAGATCGTAGAGGCAGTGCTCCTGCTTGCTGACCAGGATGACGACGCGCTTCTTGACCGCCGAATCGGTGATCTTCCAGTCCATGCCCAGCTCGTCGGCGAGGGGGCGGAAACGCTCACGGAACTCGGCCAAATGAAAGGGCAGCGAATCGGCCTTGACCTCGATGCGCATGAAATAACGTCCGCCGTCGATGCTGTCGTCGGAGTGGTAGCGCGATTCGAGAAT
Organism: Propionivibrio sp.; assembly: GCF_041441355.1. Lineage (GTDB taxonomy): Bacteria > Pseudomonadota > Gammaproteobacteria > Burkholderiales > Rhodocyclaceae > Propionivibrio. The sequence continues at coordinate 93,802 of NZ_JASDTF010000037.1, read as the reverse complement.
CCAGCCGTTGTGCTCGGCGATGAAAGTGGACACGCGGGCGACGATGCCCACCCGGTCCGGGCAGGAGGCGGTCAAGGTGTAGAAACGTTGGTTGTGCATGGCCTGAGCTTCCTTACGCAGCGACGCGGGCAAACGCGGCGTCGATCTCGCGGCGCAGCGCGTCGAAGTCGCGCGTCACCGGGAACTGCGGGAACTCGCGCACCACGTTCTCGGGCGGATGGAAGAGGATGCCGGCATGCGCCTCGCCGAGCATCGCCGTGTCGTTGTACGAATCGCCGGCGGCGACGACGGTGAAGTTCAATTCCTTGAAACGCTTGACCGCTTCGCGCTTCTGGTCGGGCATGCGCAGGTGGTAGTTGACCAGCATGCCGCTGGCGTCAGCTTCCAGGCTGTGGCAGAAGAGCGTCGGCCAGGCCAGCTGACGCATCAGCGGATGGGCGAATTCGTAGAAGGTGTCCGAGAGGATGATGACCTCGTAATCCTCGCGCAACTGGTCGAGGAAAGCGCGTGCGCCGTCCATCGGGCCCATCTCGCCGATCACCTTCTGGATGTCGGGCAGGCCGAGTTTGTGCTGTGCCAGGATGCCCAGGCGGTACTTCATCAGCGTGTCGTAGTTCGGCTCGTCGCGGGTGGTGCGACGCAGCTCCGGAATCCCGGTGCGCTCGGCGAAGGTGATCCAGATTTCGGGGACAAGGACGCCCTCAAGGTCGAGGCAAACGATCTTCACGGAATACTCCTACGGTTCGGTCAGGACAAACAGGCAATTCTAGCAAAATTAAGGGCCTTCCTTCCCGCTCCGGCAGGCGGCGGCGAAGAATGGTAGAGTTCGGCCCTCGGAGGATCTCATGTTGTACAGCCCATCCCGCCCCCTGCATCGCCGCCTCGCGCATCTGGCCTTGGCCGCCTTCGCCCTGGCGCCCTTCGCGCATGCAGCCCCCCCCGCGCCCCGCACGCTGGAAGAAGCCGATGCGCAACGCGCACGCGCCAGCGAAATTCGCAACCAGGCCGAAAAAAACCTGGCTGCCGAACAAGCCGCGTGCTACCAGAAATTTCTGGTCAACAGCTGCCTCGAGGACGCCAAGAAGAAATACACCAATACCGTGATCGAGGCCCGTCAGCTCGATCAGCCGGCGCGCGACTTCCAACGCGAGCACAAGCGCGCAGAAGTCGAGGCCAAGGAAAAGCAGCGCGCCAGCGACAACGCCCAGCGCGCCATCGACCAGCAACAGCAAGCCACCGACTACCGCAACAAGGAAGCCGAACGCGCCGCCGAGCGCGAGCGCAAGAAGGCGGCCAAGGCCGAGAAAGCGGCTGCGGGGCGCGCCAAACGCGCCGAAGAAGAAGCCCAGCGGCAGAAGAAGAACGAGGAACGCGCCCGGCGCGACGCCCAGCGCGCCGAACGCAAGGCGCAGCGGGAAGCCAAGGAAGCCGCGGCGGCGAAGGCGCCACCGCCCTGAGCAAGAAGCAGGCGCCGGCTCAGCCGGCCGGCGAGCGGAAGCGGATGTCGCCGGCTTTTTCCGGCGCGTAACCCTGCTTGTCGGCGTAGTAGGCGCGGATCACCTCAAGGTCGGCCTCGACTTCGCCGGAAAGCGAGATCCAACGCTCGACCCCGGCCTCCTTACGGCCGAAATCGATGAAGCCCAGACCGACCGGAACACCGGCCTTGGTTGCCAGACGATAGAAGCCCGACTTCCAGTGATCGGTCCGTGCCCGCGTCCCTTCCGGGGTGATGCACAAGAACAGGCTGTCGTTGCGCGCGAACTCGTCGGCCAGCTGGTCGATCAGACCGACCGGATTGCGCCGGTTGATCGGCACCCCGCCGAGTCGCAACAGCAGGCCACGGATCGGCCAGCGAAAGAGCGAGTCCTTCGCCGCCCAACGGATCGGCACCCGGTAAAAAAACCGGAACAGCATGCCAACGGCAAAATCCCAGTTGCTGGTGTGCGGATAGACGATGATCACGCCCTTGGGCACCGGCCCCGGCCGATAGACCGTCCGCCACCCGAAGAGCCGCAACAACAGCGCGGCCAGCCGACTCAACATTGCTCCTCCCCGTTCCCTTTTTTTGTGCGGCTCGATGAGCCTTTGCCGGAGTTGCCTGCCAACGGCGCTCCGGATTATTCGATGCCCTGGCTGGCCAGATACTCCTCGTAGGTGCCGGGGTAGTTCACCAGCGTGCCGTCCTGACGGATCTCAAGGATGCGCGTGGCCAGCGACGAGACGAACTCGCGGTCGTGCGAGACGAAGACCAGCGTGCCCTTGAACAGCTCGAGCGCGGTGTTGAGCGACTCGATCGACTCCATGTCGAGGTGGTTGGTCGGTTCGTCCATGACCAGCACGTTCGGCTTTTGCAGCATCAGCTTGCCGAACAGCATGCGCCCCTGCTCGCCGCCGGAGATCACCCGCACCGCCTTGCGCACGTCGTCGCCGGAGAAGAGCAGGCGGCCGAGCGTGCCGCGGATCAGCGTTTCAAGGTCCTCGCCGGCATCGGCATTGGCGCGCGCGTACTCGGAGACCCAGTCGGTCAGGTTGGCGTCGCTGTCGAAATCAGCGGCGTGGTCCTGCGCGTAGTAGCCGTAGCGCGCCTTTTCAGCCCAGCGAATCTCGCCGCCCTGGGGCGCGAGCTCACCGGTCAGCAACTTGAGCAGCGTGGTCTTGCCGACGCCGTTCTCGCCGATCACGGCCAGCCGGTCACCCGCGTTGAGGGACAGGGTCAGGTCGTTGATGACCTTGCGCTCGCTGCCCGGATAGGCGAAGGACAGGTTCTCGATCTCCAGCGCCTGACGGTGCAGCTTCTCCTTCTCGTCGTACTCGAAGCGGATCCACGGGTACTGGCGCGACGAAGGCTTGATGTCCTCGGGCTTGAGCTTGTCAATCAGCTTCATCCGGCTGGTCGCCTGCTTGGCCTTGGACTTGTTGGCCGAGAAGCGGCGCACGAACTCCTGCAGTTCGGAAATGCGTTCCTTGGCCCGCGCGTTGGCATTGGCCTGCTGCTGCCGCGCCTGCGACGAAGCTTCCATGAAGTCGTCGTAGTTGCCCGGGTAGACCGTGATCTTGCCGTAATCGAGGTCCGCCATGTGCGTACACACCTGGTTCAGGAAGTGGCGGTCGTGCGAGATGATGATCATCGTGCTGCCGCGCTCGTTGAGCACTTCTTCGAGCCAGCGGATGGTGGCGATGTCGAGGTTGTTGGTCGGTTCGTCGAGGAGCAGGATCTCGGGGTTGGAGAACAACGCCTGCGCCAGCAGCACGCGCAGCTTCCAGCCCGGGGCGACTTCGCTCATCGGACCGAAATGCTGTGCCGACGGAATGCCGACGCCAAGCAGCAGTTCGCCGGCACGCGATTCGGCGGTGTAGCCACCGTATTCGGCGAAACGCGTCTCCAGCTCGGCGGCGTGCAGGTAGTCTTCTTCGCTGGCCTCCGGATTGGCGTAGATCGCGTCCTTCTCCTGCATGCAGGCCCACATCTCCTCGTGCCCCATCAGCACCACGTCGATGACGCGCTGCTCTTCGTAGGCGAACTGGTCCTGGCGCAGGAAGGCCATGCGCTCGTGCGCGTCCTTGCTGACGTTGCCGGCCGATGACTCGAGTTCACCGGCGAGGATCTTCATGAAGGTCGACTTGCCGGCACCGTTGGCGCCGATCAGGCCGTAGCGATAGCCCTCGCCGAACTTGACGGAGACGTTCTCAAAAAGGGGCTTGGCCCCGAACTGCATGGTGATGTTGTTGGCGACGAGCACGCGTTAACCCCGCAAAGCCTTTGATTCAAAAGGGCGCTATTGTACCCGAGCCACCCGTCCGCGTCCTCCGTTGCGACACAATAACGGTCAACCCGGCTTGCCGGAGGCCGCCGCCAGCGCCTGCTTGTCGGCGTACATGCGCTGATCGGCCAACTCCAGCAGGCCTGCCGCGGAAACGGCTTCTTGTGGAAAGAAAGCCATGCCGAAGGCTGCGGTCACCGTCACCGGCGTACCGTCGACGCGGAAGGGCGCCGCGACGATGGAGCGCAAACGATTGACGAGGTGCGCCACTTCTTCGGGTTGCGCGTCCTCGACGATCAGCGCGTACTCGTCGCCCGCCCAGCGCGATACGGTGTCGGACAGCCGCACTTCATCGCGCAGACGGCGGCCGACCACACGCAGCACGGTATCGCCAAAGCGGTGCCCGTGGTTGTCGTTGTAGGCTTTGAAACCGTTGAGGTCGACGAAAACCACCGCCACCGCGCGCTGGTTGTCGCGCGCCTGGCGACGCAGGCTTTGCTCCAGGCGGTCGTCGAACAGTCGCCGGTTCGGCAACTCGGTCAGGGCGTCGATTCCGGCCTGATGCGACAGCGCGCGTCGCTGCCCGAGCACGGTATGCACCACCGCCCCGGCCAACGCCGCGAGCAGGATCGCGAGCAAGCGGAACAACCAAGCCGCCCGCCCGTCCTCGACCTCCAGGTTGCGCACCGCATAAATCCAGTGCCCGCCCGGAACGTCGGACTCGAGACGGACACTGGCGGGATCGTCGAAGAGCGCCGCACGCCCCCACAGCAGCCCTCCGGCCATCGCTTCCGGCTCGACACTGCGCACCGCGAACTCGAAATTCGGCGTGCCGCTGCTGCGCAGGACTGCGGCATGAAAATCCGCCATGTCGATCACCGCGGAGAGCATGCCCCAGTACTTGTGATCGACGAAGATCGGCATCCGGTAGATCAGCCCCGTGCCGCCCTGAACCAGCAGCACCGGCCCGGTCAGCGTGCTGCTGTGACGTTCGATGGCACTCTTGACGATCGGCCATTGCCCCGGGAGCTGACGATAATCCTGGCCGAGGATCGACTCGTTCCCGGCACGCGGGTAGACGAAACTCGGCTGGTAACCGATCGCGACCACGATGTTGCGCAGGTGCCGTCCCTGGCCGTAGACCTCCTTGAGCAAGGCTTCGATCTCGACCGGATCGATCGTGGTGTGCCGGACGACGAAATACGCGGCCATCCCGTTCGCCAGATTGAGCACCGCGTTGAGTTCGCGATCGGCGCGGGCGCGCAGCTCGGAGGCATACGCCAAAGTTCTGGCGTTCCGGGCCGCAGCGCCTTCCGCCGCCCGGTAGGCCAAGAGCACCTCGCCCACCATGAGTACCGCCAGCACCACCCCCAGGGTCGTCCAGTAGGCGAAAGAGCGCGACAGCGTGGCGTTGTGCAGGGGCACCACGACCCGGTCGAACCAGCCCGACGCCAGACGCCGCCAAGCCAGCACGGAGGTCGGACGCAGCCCGCTCACGCCGCAACCCCACGGCGACAACGAGCGCGCGGCAGGCCATTCCGAAGGAGGCGGGCAGTCACGGACATAAGGCCACTGTAGTCCGGCCCCGGGCCGTTTGCATCCCGTGCCACCACACGGATACGAGGTCGCCGCGGATAGGCAATAGTTTTTCTATATCAAACATGTTTAAACAATCGATTGGAACTATTTCACGACGATCCTTAACATTCACCCATCGCCTCACATCAACCACCGACACACAAGGAGTTACACCATGAAATCGCTGATCAACACCGAAATCCTGCCCTTCAAATCGACCGCCTACCATCAGGGCAAGTTCATTCCCGTCACCGATGCCGACCTGCGCGGCAAGTGGTCGGTGGTCTTCTTCTACCCGGCCGACTTCACCTTCGTCTGCCCGACCGAACTCGGCGACCTCGCCGACGAATACGCCGACCTGCAGAAGATGGGCGTCGAGGTGTACTCGGTGTCGACCGACACCCACTTCACGCACAAGGCCTGGCACGACGCCTCGGAGACGATCAAGAAGATCAACTACCCGATGCTCGGCGACCCGACCGGCACGATCACCCGCAACTTCGGGGTGATGATCGAGGAGGAAGGCCTCGCCCTGCGCGGCACCTTCGTGATCAACCCCGAGGGCGTGATCAAGGTTTGTGAAATCCATGACCTCGGCATCGGCCGCGACGCCAAGGAATTGAAGCGCAAGATTCAGGCCGCGCAGTACGTCGCCGCGCACCCGGGCGAAGTCTGCCCCGCCAAGTGGACCCCGGGCGACGCCACGCTGGCCCCCTCGCTCGACCTCGTCGGCAAGATCTAAGGCCCGACGCCCCGCCCCCGCCACGGCGGGGGCGTTTTTTTGCCGCACGCCTCACCGCACATCCCAAGGGAGAATAAAAAATGCTCGACGCCGCGCTCAAAACCCAACTGTCCGCCTACCTCGAAAAACTGCAGCAGCCGATCGAACTCGTCGCCACGCTCGACGCCAGCGCCGCCGCGCAAGACATGCGCCGCCTGCTCGCCGACCTCGCTGCGCTCTCGCCCAAGGTTGCAGTGCGCGAAGACGGCCAGGACGCGCGCCGTCCCTCGTTTTCCGTCGGACTGCCAGGTACGGCCGCCCGCATCCGTTTTGCCGGGCTGCCGCTCGGCCACGAATTCACCTCGCTGGTCCTCGCCCTCCTACAGACCGGTGGCCACCCGCCGCGCGTCGAACCCGCGGTGATCGAACAGATCCGTGCGCTGCCCGTTGGCCAGCAAGGCCTGCGTTTCGAAACCTACATTTCCCTCTCCTGCCACAACTGCCCGGACATCGTGCAGGCGCTCAACCTGCTGGCCGTACTCAACCCCGGCATCGAGCACACGATGATCGACGGTGCCCTAGCGCAGGATGAAGTCGCCGCCCGCAAGATCATGGCCGTGCCGACGATTTACCTGAACGGCGAAGTCTTCGGCCAGGGCCGGATGGCGCTCGAGGACATCCTCGCCAAGCTCGACAGCGGCAGCGCCGCGCGCGAAGCCGCCACCCTCGCCGACAAGGCGCCCTACGACGTGCTTGTCGTCGGCGGCGGCCCGGCCGGTGCCGCGGCGGCGATCTACGCCGCGCGCAAAGGCGTGCGCACCGGCATCGTCGCCGAACGTTTCGGCGGCCAGGTGCTCGACACGCTGGCGATCGAGAACTTCATTTCGGTGCCGGCGACCGAAGGCCCCAAACTGGCCGGCGCGCTCGAGCAGCACGTCCTCGACTACGACGTCGACTTGATGAACCGCCAGCGCGCGGCAGGCCTCGTGCCGGGCGCGGACGGGCTGACCGAAATCCGCCTCGAGAACGGCGCCGTGCTGCGCAGCAAGACGGTGATCCTGAGCACCGGCGCCCGCTGGCGCGAACTCGGCGTGCCCGGCGAACGCGAATACCGCGGCCGCGGCGTTGCCTACTGCCCGCACTGCGACGGGCCACTGTTCAAGGGCAAACGCGTCGCCGTCGTCGGCGGCGGCAACTCGGGCGTCGAAGCAGCGATCGATCTGGCCGGTGTCGTCGGCCACGTCACCCTGCTCACCCGCAACGCCCTGCGCGCCGATGCGGTGCTGCAAAAGCGGCTGCGCAGCCTGGCCAACGTCACGATCATCGAGCACGCCGTCCCGGCAGCGATCGAAGGTCAGGGCGGCAAGGTGGGCGCGCTCGCCTACACCGACCGCAACAGCAACGAAACGCGGCGCATCGAGCTCGAAGGCGTCTTCATCCAGATCGGCCTGTTGCCGAACACCGAATGGCTCGACGACACACTGGCGCGCAACGCGCGCGGCGAAATTGAGGTCGACGCGCACGGCCGCACCTCGCTGCCCGGCGTTTTCGCCGCCGGCGATTGCACCACCGTGCCGTTCAAGCAGATCGTGATTGCCATGGGCGAAGGCGCCAAGGCTTCGCTCGCCGCCTTCGAACACCTGCTGCGCCAGCCCGTTCCCGCCTGACGCTACGCCGGCACGGCCTGAAAACAAGCCCCGGCGCGCCTTGTAACGGCGCCCGGGGCCGCGTCTTTGTTGGGCTCTAGGCCGATGCCGCCAGACGGCGCCGGTCGTAGGCCTGCAGGTGCGAGTAGGCCAGTGCCAGATTGGGCGCCGCGACGCCCTTCGCCTGCGCCCGAGCGACCAGGTCGCCGAGGATGTGCTCGGCCTCGGTCGGCCCGCCGCGCTCGACGTCGCGCAGCATCGAGGCCATCAGGCCGGAGGCCGGGTCGGTCAGCTGCCCGAGGTAGGCCACCTGCTGCGCTTCGCCCAAAGGCTGACCGCTGGCGGCGGCGATCGCCACGCCTTCGGCAAACAGGGCTAGCACGAAGGCCTCGCCGGCCAGGGTGTGCATGATGTCGCCGACGCTGGCGCGCATCAGGCAGGTCGAGCCGGCCAGGGTGGCGAGGAAGACGACCTTGTCCCACATCGCCTGCACGACGTTGGGCGAAGGGGTGAAATCGACGCCGCACTTGCCCAGCAGTTCGACGAGCGGCGCCAGCCAACGGTTTTCAGATGCCGAGCGGCTGCCGACGATGAGTTTGTGCACCTTGTTGAGGTGTTGCACCGTGCCGTCGGCGGCCAGCGCCACCGAGATCAGCGCTACGCCGCCCTGCACGCGCGCCGCGCCGAAGCGCTCGACCAGCAGGTCGACGTGGCGGATGCCGTTGAGCAAGGGGATGACCGCCGTCTCCGGACCGACCGCCGGAGCAATGGCCTCGATCGCCGAAGCCAGGTCGTAGGCCTTGCACGAAACAAAGACGACGTCATAGGTCGAATCCAGCGTTTCCTGCGTGACCGTCTGTGCCGGCAGCGTGAGGTCGCCGAACGGGCTCTGCACGCGCAGCCCGTCGTGTGCCAGCTGCGCCGCCCGCCCCGGACGCACGAGGAAGCTCACATCGCCGCCCGCCGCCTGCATCCGCCCGCCGAAATAACCGCCGATACCGCCGGCCCCAAGCATCAGAATCCGCATGACGTTCTCCCTTGGTTGTTGGACTGTTGTTGGAAATTCCGGGCCAGTGTAGCCCATTCGCCGAGGGGCGTACGGCCATGCAGACGAAAACGGCGCCGGAACACGCCGGCGCCGTGGCGGGAAGGCCAAAGACGATTATTTCCGGCCGTAGGTCAGCACCTGCAAGGTGTCGGGGAAATACGTGTTGGGGTAAAACGGCCCGACCCCGGTGTTGATCTTTTTGTCGAAGTCAGCCGAGCCTTCGGCCACCAGCGTGTAAAGCTTGCGCGTCTTCTCGTCGAGGGCGATCGTCCGCGCGCCCGGGCGCGTGCCCAGCGCTTCGACCGGTTTGTAGGTGTCCGGCCCGTACTGCTGGAAGACGACCAGGAACGCGTCATAGCCGTTGGCGGTGAAGATGCGCTTGCTGCCCGCGTCGTAGATCACCCCTCCGTTCTGGCGGCCGATCTCGTGCGTGAACACGGTCTTGCCCGACTGCGTATCGAGCACCGCGAGCACCGGCTTGACCTCGCCCTTGCCGCGGCAACCGACGAACAGGCGCTGGTTATCGGGGTCGATGTCCATCCCGCTCGGCACTTCGCAGTGGTCGATCTTCCATTCGGCATTGACCTGCAAGGTCTTCATGTCCACACGGAAGACGACGTTCTTGTCGCGCGCATCGACGAACAGCAGGCCCTTGCCATCGACCGCCGTGCCGTCGAGCCGCTTGGACGGCAGCTTGATCGTGCCCACCTTCTCCAGCGACGGAATGGCGAGCACCACGAATTCGGTCGCATCGCCCTTGGCGCCCATTTTGACGACCAGGCGTTTGGTGGCCGGATCGTAAACGCTGTCTTCGAGTTCGCCGCCCATGGCGATGGGCGCCGCCGCCTTGCCGGTCGACAGTTTGAAGGGGGTGATCGAACCCGCCGCGTTATTCGAAATGCCCAGGTCGAAATCCGGAATCAGGGTGCCGCCGCTCGAGCCCTCGGTGCCCGCGATCGTCCGGACCACCTTCTTCGTCTTCAGGTCGAAGACCTGCAGCCCCTCCTTGCGCAAACCGAGGTACAGCTTGCCCCGCTCCTGATCGAGGCTCACCCCGTCCCAGCCGCCGCCCTTGTTCTTGAGGGTGGTGGCCGACTCAAGCCGGTAACCGTCGAAAGCCTGAGCCGGAACGGAGAGTGCGGCGCACACCGCGAGTGTTGCTGCTGCAAATGCAAATTTCATCGTCTTACTCCTTTTCCCTGAGCGTAATGGTCATGAACTGAAGTAATGCTCATCGTTATGGTTCTAGCAGCGGGCGACACCGCCGCGCCCCGAGAGATGCGGCAGGCAACCCGCAAGCATCGTAGTCCCGGGTTTCGACGGCCATTCATCACCGTTCGCAATCGTTACCATCGGCCAGAGGCGCCGCGCCGGACGGGCGGGCTTTCCGGCGTATACTCGCGCTTTCCTTTGTTTCCCTTGCCCTCCATGCCGCCTGCCGATGCTTCCCGCCTGATTTCCGACTACGACCGGATCGCGCTCGGCCAGGTGTTCACCCCGCCGGCCATCGTCGACTGCATGTTGCGTCTCGTCCACAACCGTGGCCGGGTGCTTGAGCCGGCCTGCGGCGACGGCGCTTTCCTGCAGCACCTCCCGGACGCGCTCGGAATCGAGGTCGACCCGCGCCACGCGCCGCCGGGGGCGGAAGTGATGAACTTCTTCGAACTCGGCGAGGACGAGCGCTTCGACACCATCATCGGCAACCCGCCCTACGTCCGCTACCAGGACATTGCCCCGGGCACCCTCGGCCTGATCGGCGAGAGCGTGCTCGACAAGCGTGCCAACCTCTACCTGTTCTTCATCGAAAAATGCCTGCGCCTGCTCGAACCGGGCGGCGAGCTGATCTTCATCACCCCACGCGACTTCCTCAAGGCGACGTCGGCCGTGCCGCTCAACGCGCGGCTCTTCGAAGTCGGGACGATCACCGACTTCATCGACCTGGGCGACCTGCACCTCTTTGACGACGCGACCCCGAACTGCGCCATCTGGCGCTTCGTGCGCGGCGACGAGACCCGGCGCACGCGCTACGCGGCGCTCGGCGCCAGCGACGGCATCACCGGCTTGCAGACACTGGTCTGGGAAGAACGGCGCTTCGTCGAGAGCGGCGGACACCTGCTCTTCGCCCGCCACGACTATCCGATGCGTCTGGCCGACATCGCCTTCGTCAAGGTCGGCGCGGTCTCCGGCGCCGACGAGCTGTATGCCGACGAAATCCACGGCAACCGCGACTTCGTCTGTTCGTCGACCGCCCGCAACGGCAAGACGCGGCGCATGATCTGGTGCGAACCCGGGGAACCGCCGCCCGAAGCGCTGCTGCCGCATCATGCCCGCCTGATCGCGCGGCGCATCCGCAGCTTCGACGAATACAACTGGTGGCAATGGGGACGCGGCTACTATCAAAGCGAGCAGCCGCGGGTCTACGTCAACAACAAAACGCGCCGGGCAAAACCTTTTTTCGTCCACGACTGTCCACACTACGACGGCGCCGTGATGGCGATCTTCGCGCACGATCCGAAGGTCGACGTGCATGCGCTGGCCGCAGCGCTCAACGCCGTCGACTGGGACGACCTTGGTTTCGTCTGCGACGGCCGCTTCCTGTTTACCCAGCGCAGCCTCGAACAATGCCCGCTGCCGGCGGGCTTCCAGTCCTTCGCCCCGTCCACCGGTGTAACATGGTGGGCCAAACTCAAGACAATATTCTGACGCCTGGACGCGTCAGCGGAGACGACATGGTTCCTCATCTGATGACTGCCCTCAATGGCCCGGTGCTCGAACTCGAGGCCAAGATCATCAACGCCGCGCCGGAGATCGAGCGCTGGTTCCGCGGCCAGTGGCAGGAGCACACGCCGCCGTTCTATGGTTCGGTCGACCTGCGCAACGCCGGCTTCAAGCTCGCGCCGGTGGACATGAACCTTTTCCCCGGCGGCTTCAACAACCTGCACGAATCCTGTCTGCCGCTCTGCGTACAGGCGACGATGACGGCGATCGAGAAGATTTGTCCGAACGCCCGCAGCCTGCTGCTGATTCCCGAGAACCACACGCGCAACCAGTTTTACCTGCAGAACGTCGCCCGCCTGGTCGACATCCTGCGCCTGACCGGCCTCGACGTGCGCCTGGGCAGCCTGCTGCCCGAAGTCACCGCGCCGACCCGCGTCGATCTGGCCAACGGCGCCTCCCTGCTCCTCGAACCGCTGCGCCGCAGCGCGCACCGCCTCGGCCTCGACGGTTTCGACCCCTGCGCCGTGCTGCTCAACAACGACCTGTCGGCCGGGGTGCCGGAGATCCTGCGCGGCCTCGACGAACAGTTCGTCCTGCCGCCACTGCACGCCGGCTGGGCGACGCGGCGCAAGTCCAACCACTTCGCCGCCTACGACGAGGTCGCCGAAGACTTCGCCCGCCTCGTCGGCATTGACGCTTGGCGCATCAACCCGTATTTCTCGGTCTGTGACCAGGTCAATTTCCACGACCGCCAGGGCGAGGACTGCCTTGCCGCCAACGTCGACGCGGTGCTGACCCTGATCCGCGAGAAATATGCCGAATACGGCATCCAGGAAACCCCGTATGTCGTTGTCAAAGCCGACGCCGGCACCTACGGGATGGGCGTGATGACGGTCAAGGACGCCTCCGAGGTCGTCGGCCTCAACCGCAAGCAGCGCAACAAGATGTCGGTGATCAAGGAAGGCCTCGAAGTCTCGCAGGTCATCATTCAGGAAGGCGTGCATACCCACGAACACGTCGGCGAGGGCGATCAGGCCGGCGTCGCCGAGCCGGTGGTGTACATGATCGACCGCTTCGTGGTCGGCGGCTTCTACCGCGTCAACAACGGCCGCGGCATCGACGAGAACCTCAACGCGCCAGGCATGCACTTCGAACCGCTGGCCTTCGAAACCAGCTGCTCGCTGCCCGACTGCTGCCAGAAGCCGGACGCGCCGCCCAACCGCTTCTACGTCTATGGCGTCGTCGCCCGCCTCGCGCAACTGGCCGCGGCGCTCGAGATCGAACGCACCGAACCGGTCGAAACGCTGATCTCGGCCACCGCCCACGCCTGACCGCCCGCGGCCGTCTTTTCCGGAAACTGCCATGCGCCTCGCTTTCATCGTCGACCCGCTCGACCACCTCAAACCGGCCAAGGATTCAAGCATCGCCATGATGCGCGCGGCGCAGGCCGCCGGCCACGCGGTGTGGACCATCCAGTTGCCCACGCTTCACTGGGACGCGCTGCACGGCGTCTGCGCCGAGGCGGTGCACCTCGAACTCTTGCCCGACGACGCCGAGTGGCACGTCGAACTGATCCGCCATACGGTTCCGCTGCGCGAGTTCGCAGCCGTGGTGATGCGCAAGGACCCGCCCTTCGACCTTGAATACGTCGCCGCCACCTGGCTGCTCGAACGCGCCGAGGCCGAGGGCGCACGCGTTTTCAACCGGCCGCGCGCCCTGCGCGACCACTCGGAGAAGCTCTCCATCCTCGAGTTCGCCCACCTCGCTGCGCCGACCCTGGTGGCACGTGATGCGGCGCGCCTGCAGGCCTTCATCGAGCGCGAGGGCGACACCGTCCTCAAGCCGCTCGACGGCATGGGGGGCAGCCAGATCTTCCGCGTTCGCCAGGACGACCCCAACCGCAACGTCATCATCGAGACGCTGACCCTGAACGGCCAGCGCACGATCATGGCCCAGCGCTTCCTCCCCGCCATCACCGAAGGCGACAAGCGCATCCTGCTGATCGGCGGCGAAGTCGTGCCCTACTGCCTGGCGCGCATCCCCAAGGCCGGCGAGACGCGCGGCAACCTCGCCGTCGGCGGCCGTGGCGAAGCTCGCCCGCTGTCGGCCAGCGACCGCGCCATCGCCAACGAGCTGGCGCCGGTCCTCGCCGCGCGCGGCCTGCTCCTGGTCGGCCTCGACGTGATCGGCGACAAAATCACCGAAATCAACGTCACCAGCCCGACCTGCATGGTCGAGATCGCCGCGCAGACCGGCTTCGACGCGGCAACGATGTTCGTTGCCGCGCTGGAGAAGGCGTGCCGGGATTGAGTTCGGGTCGCACCTGGGCGCTGCCCGCCCGCCTGCTTTTCATCCTCGCCGCACTGCTTGCGTTGCCTGCGCTGACCGCCTGCCGCCCGGCGCCGCCGCTCGTCCAGCAGGAAGCCTTCGTCTTCGGTACCCGGGTCGAAGTCATCGTCGCCGGCCAACCCGAAGCCGAAGCGCGCGCCGCCACCGGCGCGGTGTTGCGCGAATTCGACCGCCTGCACCGCAGCTACCATGCCTGGCAACCGTCCGAGTTAAGCACGCTCAACGCCGCGCTCGCCGCTGGCAAGAGCGCCGAAGTCAGCGAGGAACTCGCCGCCTGGCTGCTCGAAGCGCAAGCGCTTTCGGCCGCGGCCGATGGCCTGTTCGACCCCGGCATCGGCCGCCTGATCGCCCTCTGGGGCTTCCAGAACGACGAATACCCAGCCCAACTGCCCGACCCGGCGGCGCTCGCCGCATGGCGCGCCGCGCCGGCCGGGATCGCCGACCTTCGCCTCGACGGGCGCCGCGTCAGCAGTCGCTCGCGCCAGGTCGCCATCGATTTCGGCGGCTACCTCAAGGGCGTCGCCCTCGACCGCGCCGCGGCCATCCTGCGCGCACACGGGGTCGGCAACGCGCTGATCAACATCGGCGGCAACGTCATGGCGCTCGGGCGCAAGAACGGCGAGCCCTGGCGCGTCGGCATCCAGCACCCGCGCCAGCCCGGCGCGCTGGCCACGCTCGAACTCGCCGACGGCGAAGCGGTCGGCACCTCGGGCGACTACCAGCGCTATTTCGAGGTCGGCGGCCAGCGCTATTCGCACCTCATCGACCCACGCAGCGGCGAACCGGCGCAGCACACCCGTGCGCTGACCGTGCTCATTCCCGGCGGCGCGCAGGCCGGAATGCGTTCCGACGCGCTCTCCAAACCGTTGTTCATCGCCGGCGCAAGCTGGCCCGCACTGGCCGAACGCCTGGGCGTCACCCACGTCCTGCGCGTCGACGCCGACGGCAGCCTCGAAATCAGCGCCGCCCTGAACGCGCGCCTGAAGTTCGTCGCCACGCCCGAGCCCGCGCCACGCATCGTGCCCTGAAACGCGACGGCGCCACGCACCGCTTATGACGAGAATCGTTCCGATACGGCCCGAATCCCCTTAAAATGCGGGCTAGCCCCGGAGGAACACCACGATGATCGGCATCCTTCTCATCTCTCACGGCACCTTCGGCGAAAGCCTCGTCCAGAACGTCTGCCACGTACTGAACAAGCGCCCGCCGCAGCTGGCCCAGCTCGGCGTCGCCGCCCAGGACGACCCGCTCGACCTGTTGCCGACGGCCCGCCGCCTGCTGACGGAGGTCGATTCCGGCGACGGCGTGCTCGTGCTCACCGACATCCACGGCGCCTCGCCCGCCAACCTGGCGCTCAAACTTCTCGTCCCGGGACGCATCGAAGGCGTTGCCGGTGTCAACCTGCCGATGCTCTTGCGCGTCATCACCTATCGTACGCACGACATGCCGACTGTATTGCAGAAGGCCGTCAGCGGCGGTCACGACGGCGTCATCAACATGCTCGGCAACTGACCTCTTTCATTTTTCTACCGGAATCGACTCCCATGCCCCGCGCCGAAATCGAGATCACCAACAAACTGGGCCTGCACGCCCGCGCCTCGGCCAAGTTGACTCAATTGGCCGGCGGTTTCCAGAGCGAAGTGTGGATGGAAAAAGGCAGCCGCAGGATCAACGCGAAAAGCATCATGGGGGTGATGATGCTGGCTGCCGGCAAAGGCTCGATGGTGGTCATCGAGACCACCGGCAGCGACGAGCACGACGCCCTCTCGGCCCTGGTGCGGCTAATCGAAGACAAGTTCGGCGAAGGAGAATAGGCCCGCCATGAGCTTTACCCTGCACGGACTGCCGGTCTCCGGCGGCATCGCCATCGGCCAGGCGCACCTCATCTCGCAGGCCACGCTCGAGGTTTCCCACCTCCTCATCTCGCCGCGCCTCGTCGAGAAGGAAGTCGCCCGTTTCGAAGCCGCGCTGCTGCGCGTGCGCGAAGAATTCGCGGCGATGAAGAACAATCTCGAACACGCCCCGGCCGACATCGGCGCCTTCATCGACCTGCACCAGATGATCCTCGCCGACCCCGAACTTTCGGAGACGCCCAAACAGCTGATCCGCGAGCGGCGCTGCAATGCCGAGTGGGCGATCGTGCAGCAAATGGAAGTGCTGGTCGAACAGTTCGAGAAGATCGACGACATCTACCTGCGCGAACGCAGCTACGACGTGCGTCAGGCGGTCGAGCGCGTGGTGCGCGAACTCTCCGGCCAAGGCTCGCCGCACCTCACGGCGCGCGCCCGCGGAGTCAAGGGGCAGACCCAGATCCTGGTCGCGCACGACCTCTCGCCGGCCGACATCATGGCCTTCAAGGATCAGGCCTTTGCCTCCTTCGTCACCGACGTCGGCGGCGCCACCTCGCACACCGCGATCCTGGCGCGCGGCATGGGCATGCCGGCGGTGCTCGGCCTGCACAACGCCCGCCAGCTGATCCGCGACAAGGAAACGGTGATTGTCGACGGCACGCGCGGCGTGCTGATCGTCGACCCCGACCCGCGCATCCTCGAAGAATACGAGCTGCGCAAAAGCCAGTACGAACTCGAACGCTCCAAGCTCAAGCTGCTCAAGACGGCACGGGCCACCACCCTCGACCGGGTCAAGGTGGACATGCTGGCCAACATCGAAGTGCCCGAGGACATCCCGGCCGCGCTCGAGAACGGCGCCGAAGGCATTGGCCTCTTCCGCACCGAATTCATCTTCCTCGGGCGCGGCGACATGCCCAGCGAGGAAGAGCAGTACGAGGCCTACCGCAAGGTGGTCAAGGGCATGGACGGACGCCCGGTGACGATCCGCACCTTCGACCTCGGCAACGACAAGAACCTCGAGTCGGAAGAAGCCGTCGACGAGCGCCAGCGCAGCAACCCGGCGCTGGGCCTGCGCTCGATCCGCCTGTCGCTGACCGAGCCGCGCTCGCTGCTTGCCCAGCTGCGCGCCATCCTGCGCGCCTCGCGCCTGGGCAAGACCAAGATCCTGATCCCGATGCTCTCGCACGCGCACCAGATCGAGCAGACCCTGGCCCTGCTCGAGCAGGCCAAGGAAAGCCTGCGCCGGGAAAAAGTGGCCTTCGACGAACACATCGAGGTCGGCGCGATGATCGAAGTGCCGGCCGCCGCGCTGGCGATCAACATGTTCCTGCGCAAGCTCGACTTCGTCTCCATCGGCACCAACGACCTGATCCAGTACACGCTGGCCATCGACCGTTCCGACGAGCAGGTGGCCCACCTCTACGACCCGTTGCACCCGGCGGTGCTGCTGTTGCTGGCACACGTCATCTCAAGCGCCGAGAAGGCCGAGAAGCCGGTTTCGATGTGCGGCGAAATGGCCGGCGACCCCAACCTCACCCGCCTGCTGCTGGGCATGGGGCTGCGCCAGTTTTCGATGCACCCGGCGCAGATTCCGGCGGTCAAGCAGAAGGTCAAGCAGAGCGACGCGAGCGAGCTGACGCCGCTCGTCAAACGGCTGGTCCGCCTCGACGACAGCGTGCGCATCCAGGAACAGCTGGAAAAGCTCAACACCGCGACGCCCGGCGCCTGAGGCCCCGACACTCGCCGCAAGATATGGCCATTCGCCGGGAGGCGCGAGGCCGCGAATTTGACTTTTGCCAGCGCCGACGGTAACTTGCCCCCCATAGCGCCGATTTGAAGATCAGCTTGCGGGCGCTCAATAAATCCGGCTAAAGCGGCGTCGCCCAGTCCGCTTTGTTCGTGCCGACTGGGCGTTTGTTTTTCCGAAACCGACCGCAATGTCCGCAGAAACCTCCGTCGGCCCGGTTGCGCCGCAACGGGCCCGCTTCGCCGAGCCGATGCCGCTCAAGTCCGGCGCCGTGCTGCCCGGCTTCGAACTCGTCTACGAAACCTACGGCACGCTCAACGCCGCGCGCTCGAACGCCATCCTCGTCTGCCATGCCCTCTCCGGCGGCCATCACGTCGCCGGCTACTACGAAGACAACCCGCGCAACGTCGGCTGGTGGGACAACCTCGTCGGCCCCGGCAAGGCGCTGGATACCGACAAGTTCTTCGTCGTCGGGGTCAACAACCTCGGCGGCTGCTACGGCTCGACCGGCCCGCTGTCGATCAATCCCGAAACTGGCAAGCGCTACGGCGCCGACTTCCCGATGGTCACCGTCGAGGATTGGGTCGCCGCGCACGCGCGCCTCGCCGACCACCTCGGCATCGACACCTGGGCCGCGGTGCTGGGCGGCAGCCTCGGCGGCATGCAGGCGCTCGAATGGACGCTGCAATTTCCCGAGCGGGTGCGCCACGCCATCGTCGTTGCCTCGGCGCCCAAGCTCTCGGCGCAGAACATCGCCTTCAACGAGGTCGCCCGCCAGGCCATCCTCACCGACCCCGAATTCCACGCCGGCCACTACGCCGAGCATGGCGTCGTCCCGGCTCAAGGCCTGCGCCTGGCGCGCATGGTCGGGCACATCACTTACCTCTCCGATAGCCAGATGGGCGAAAAATTCGGCCGCCAGCGCCGGCACGCCGAAAACCGCTTCAACTACGACGTCGAATTCGAGATCGAGTCCTACCTGCGCTACCAGGGCGACAAGTTCTCGACCTTCTTCGACGCCAACACTTACCTCATCACCACCAAGGCGCTCGATTACTTCGACCCGGCCTACGCCTACGGCGGCGACCTCAAGGCTGCGCTCGCGCGCGCCACGGCCGATTTCCTGGTGGTCAGCTTCACCACCGACTGGCGCTTCGCGCCGGCCCGCTCGCGCGAGATCGTCAACGCGCTGATGCACAACCGTCGCCACGTCGCCTACGCCGAAATCGACTGCGATGGCGGCCACGACTCCTTCCTGCTCGACGACGCGCACTACCACGCGGTGATGCGCGCCTACCTGGAGAACATCCGCGTATGACCCCGCACGTCGCCCTCAATACCGCGCCGCCGCTGCCCCTGATCCCCGGCGCCAAGGAACGCGAGCGTTTCGACTTCGCGGTCATCGCCAACTGGATTCCGCCGGGCGAACATGTCCTCGATTTGGGCTGTGGCGACGGCAAGCTCCTGCGCTACCTCCGCGAGACCAAGAACGTCTCGGGCTACGGCGTCGAGATCGACCACGAGGGCGTGCTCGGCTGCATCCGCAACGGCGTCGACGTCATCCAGAGCGACATCGAGGCCGGCCTCTCCGGCTTCGAGGACCGCGCCTTCAACCACGTCATCATCTCGCAGGCGTTGCAGGCGATGCACGCCACCGAAAGCATCCTCGGCGAAATGCTGCGCGTCGCCGAGGAAGCCGTGGTCAGCTTCCCCAACTTCGCCTTCCGCGCCAACCGCGAGGCCATTGCCTCCGGCCACATGCCGGTCTCTGAAGACTTGCCCTACGCCTGGTACGACACGCCCAACGTGCGCTTCTTCACCATCGTCGACTTCGAGGCCCTGTGCGCCCAGCTCGGCATCGTGGTGCGCGAGCGCCTGGCCTTCGACGAAGCCGGCCGGCCGGTGACCGACGACCCCAACCTGAACGGCAGCCTGGCCTTCTACCGCCTCGGCCGGACCTGAGCCGGTGCACGCGTCCAGCCGCTCACGCCCCCTCGACCGCATCCGCCGCCTGCATCGTCTGGCGGCGATCCTCCTGCTCGGCTTCGCCTCCGGCCTGCCGCTGGCCCTCACCGGGCAGGCGATGCAGGCCTGGCTGGCGATCGACGGGGTCAGCATCGCCACCATCGGCTTCTTCGGCCTGGTCGGCATCCCCTACACCTTCAAGTTCCTCTGGGCACCGCTGATGGACCGCTTCGAGCCGCCCTGGCTCGGGCGCCGGCGCGGCTGGCTGGTGCTCACCCAGCTGGCGCTCGCGGCCGGGCTGTTCTTCATGTCCACCCTGTCGCCGCACGCGCAGCCGATGCTCTTCGCCCAGATCGCGCTGCTCATCGCCTTTCTCTCGGCTTCGCAGGACGTGGTCGTCGACGCCTACCGCGCCGACCTCCTACGCGACCCGACCGAGCACGGCCCGGGCGCCTCGCTGCACGTCTTCGGCTACCGCCTGGCGATGATCCTCTCGGGCGGCATCGCCCTGATCTGGGCCGACCAGTGGCAATCCTGGCCGCGCGTCTACGCCACCATGGGCGTGCTGATGGCCGGCGCCGCGGCCTTCTCGCTCTTCGCCATCCCCGGCCTCACGCGCGACGCAGCCACCATCCCGGCCTCGGCCCTTCCACAATCCGATGCGCGCGGCGAACTCCTCGGCTTCGCGGCGATGCTCGCCGGCGTCGTCGCCGGCTACCTGATCGCGCGCCAGGCGTTAATCCTCTGCGGCCTTGATCCCGACGACCGCAACCATTGGGTGCAGCTTATCTTCGTGCTCGCCGAGATCGCGCTGGCCTTGCCGCTGGCCTGGTGGGCGGCACGCAAGGCCGGCTTCGCCACGCTCAATGCTTCACTGGAGAGCTACTTCGCCCAGCCCGGCGCGGCGCTGTTCCTCGTCCTCATCGTGCTCTACAAGCTCGGCGACGCCTTCGCCGGCAGCCTGACCACGGCCTTCCTGATCAAGGGGCTGACCTTCACCCAGGCCGAAGTCGGGATCGCCAACAAGATCATCGGCCTGTGGCTGACCATCTTCGGCGCCCTCGTCGGCGGCCTCCTGATGATGCGCCTGCGCCTCTACCGCGCGCTGCTGCTCTTCGGCGTCCTGCAGCTCCTCTCCAACCTCGGCTTCTACGGCATCGCCGTGCTCGGCAAGGGCGCCTGGGGGAGCGTTCTGGTGCCGCCCTTCGACTGGACGCTGATCGCCCTGCGCGAAGCGGCCTCGCTCGACTTCCTGCTGCTCGCCGTCGTCGCCCTGGAAAACGTCACCGGCGGCATGGGCACCGTGGCCCTGGTCGCCCTGCTGATGGCGCTGTGCAACCGGCGCTTCACCGCCACCCACTACGCGCTGCTCTCGGCGCTCGCCGCCGTCGGCCGCATCTATGTCAGCCCGGTCGCCGGCGTGCTCACCGAAACCATCGGCTGGCCGGCCTTCTACCTCTTCTCGGTGCTCGTCGCCCTGCCCGGGGTGCTGATGGTCTACGCCATGCGCCGCCCGCTCACCGCGCTGGGCGAAAAAAACGATGCCAACGACCCCGACTGATTCCTTCACGCCCATGTCAGATACCGCCCAGCACCTGATTGACGCCGCCCGCCGCCTCTCGGCCAAGGTCGATGCGCTCGCCTTCGCCCCGCCCGTCAGCCACGTCTACAACCCGCTCGACTACGCCTGGGCGCCGCACGAGAAGTATCTGCGCCGCTACGGCGCGAGCAAAAAGCGCATCGTTTTTCTGGGCATGAACCCCGGCCCCTTCGGCATGGTGCAGTGCGGCATCCCCTTCGGCGAGATCGCCGCCGCGCGCGACTGGCTCGGTGTCGAAGCCCCGGTCGGCAAGCCGGCGCAGGAGAACCCCAAGCGTCCGGTCGAAGGCTACGCCTGTACCCGCTCGGAAGTTTCCGGCCGCCGCCTGTGGGGCCTCTTCGCCGAGGAATTCGAAAGTGCCGACGCCTTCTTCGCCGAGCACTTCGTCGCCAACTACTGTCCGCTCGCCTTCTTCGACCACGGCCGCAACCTGACGCCGGACAAGCTTCCGGCACACGAAGCCGCACCGCTCTACGCGGCCTGCGACGAACACCTGCGCGAACTCGTCGCCGCCGTTCAAGCCGAATGGGTGGTCGGCATCGGCGCCTTCGCCGAAGGCCGTGCCCGGGAGGCGCTCGCCGGCACGCCGGTGCGCTTCGGGCGCATCCTTCACCCCAGCCCCGCCAGCCCAGCCGCTAACCGCGGCTGGGCTGCGGCGGCGAGAAAGCAGCTCGGCGAACTCGGGATCTGGTCGCCAAACGCCTGAGCATCGCCACCACTCATCCGGCAGCGGACGCCCACGACGCTCGCCGCCGGCGATCAGGTCGCAAGCCCCGTCTTGCCTCGCCCCCGTCGATAAACGAGAACGCTCAGCACCAGCGCAACGCTCCCCAGAAACAGCAGATAAAAATACTGGGGCAGGAAGAGAACAGCGGCCACGAGGCTGAGCGTGGTCACCGGTGGGCGCACCAGCAGCACGAAAACGACGAGCGCCGCCCAGAACAGGATGTTCATCTTCGCCAGGACGATTTTTTCTTCGGGCCGCCCATAACGCAAAACCAAGCCAAAATAGGCGAAGATGAAAGTCACCACGAGATTCTCAGTCAACAGAAATTCTCGATAAATCCCCTCGGCGGCCAGCAGATCAATTTGAAAAACCGCATGAAAAAGCGCGCACAAAAGATTGATCAGCGCCAGTGTCCCCAGCGCGATTCCATTTTTATCGGAACTCGCCATTTCACGCACTCCAGCTCGAAAAAGCCTGGTCGATTTCAGCCGTATAGCCGTAATGCTGGGTCAGCAAATACTTGAACCCACCCATATCCCGGAGCTTGCTGATGCTTGTTCTGTGCTGCGCTTCGTCGCGATTGAGAAAATGATTGAACGGCTCCACACGCCCTTCTAGCAGACTCAAGGCATCGCCGACGAAAGCGTATTTGTCATTGACGATATAACTCGTCAAACCCTGGGTATGCCCCGCGATCAGCGCCACATCGACCTTCGTTCCGGAAAAATCCAGCCGCCCTCCGTCGCGCACCAGCTGATAGCTCGAAGCGATCCGGTTTTTCAGGAAGGAAATGGTTTTTCCCTGCGCGGTCTCGACGACCTCGCAGTCGTCTTCCGGCCAGAACTCGGCCTCGCCGAACAGGTTTTCTCCGGCCGCAGGAACAAAGTCCGCGTAGCGGACGCAGGCGTCCGCCCAAGCCTGCTCCGACATCGATATCCGGTACTTGCCGAGCATCTGCAGCTCAGCCTCCGGCAGGAAGACTTCAGCCGCGGGAAAGGCCCCGAGTCCATAAACGTGATCGATGTCCGAGTGCGTGATCAAGACCGCCTTCACGGCCGAAGGCTCGATCCCAAGGATTTTCATCTCCCGCGCGATATTCTGGGGGTTGATTCCGGCATCGATGGCGATGAAGCCATCGCCGGTGTTGACCAGGAAAACATTGGCAAAGCCATCCTGGATCACGTAAAGGTCTGCGCAAAGCCTTTGCGTTTCAAGCGGTCTCATGCGCCGCGTTTCTTCTGCGATCAAACCGGCCACGACCGACATTCTCAATTTCATAGCAAATCATCCTCACGATAGAATCAAAAAACAACCGGGCATCCTGGAATTCACCAGACGCAACCCTTATTTCGAGTCTATTTACGCAAATCGATTTGCACAAGCACGGTCATTTACTGGAATTAATCCGCAAAATGAAACCAGTATTTAAAAAGATACCAGGTACTCTTTTTGACAGTGGATTGCCTTTGATTCACGCCTGCGTTACGCTTGCGGCACCCAAAGGATATGAAGCAATGACCATCCAACTCGGCAGCAAATTTCAATACAGCCCGGAAAGCCAGTGCGTTTCGATGCGCACCCTCCAGTCCGTCCTGAACGGCAAATGGAAAATTCTCATTCTCTGGTACATCGCCAGTTTCAAAGTCCGCCGCTTTGGCGAACTTCGCCGTCAGATCAGTGAAATCACCCAATCGACACTGACCAAACAGCTGCGCGAACTTGAGGACGACGGTTTTGTTTCCCGAACCGTCTATCAGGAAATTCCGCCCAAGGTCGAATACACACTGACGGAAAGGGGAAGAAGCTTCATTCCCCTCCTGGTGTCGATGATGGAGTGGAGCCAACAACATCTGTGCGCCGGCGCGACACCACAAGCGATGCCGCCCGCTAAGCCCACTCAAGCCAACGGGGCCAAAAACGACACTCAAACTTGCGCCTAACCGGAATCCACCGGTCCGGTTAGGCCTGCCTGGCCAATCCCCGCTTACTCGCGCGTCGCGCTCTGCTGTTCGCTGGTGATCAGGCGCGCGCCGCGCTTGAAGGTGAGGAAGGACCACAGCCAGTTGATCGATACCGTGAGCCGGCTACGGAAGTCGATCAGGAAGTAGATGTGCACGATGCCCCACAGCCACCAGGCCACCCGCCCGCGCAGCGACACCCAACCGAAATCGGCAACACCGGCATGGCGCCCGATGGTCGCCATGTTGCCCGGATCGCGGTAGCGGAAGGGCGCAGGTTTGGAGCGGCCAGCAAGCGCCGCGCGAATCACCCCGCCCACGTAGTGCCCGGCCTGCTTGGCGGCGGGCGCCACGCCCGGCACCAGGCGCTCGTCGGCATCGACGAGCGAAGCCGTATCGCCGATCACAAACACGTTGCCATGTCCGGGAACGCTGTAATCGGGCTCGACCTTGACCCGACCGGCCCGGTCGGCCTCGGCGCCGAGCCAGGCTGCGGCCGGCGAAGCCTTGACCCCGGCGGCCCAGATCACCGTCTCGGCCGGTACGCGCCGGTCGCCGATGGTGACGCTGCCGGCCTCGCACTTGGTCACCCGCGAATTGACCTTCACCTGCACGCCGAGCTTCTCCAGCGAACGCTTGGCAGCCACCGAAAGGTGCTCGGGGAAGGCCGGCAGCACACGCGGCCCGGCCTCGACCAGCAGCACGTGCGCCTGACGCGGGTCGATGCGACGGAAATCCTTGACCAGCGCCGCGCGCGCCAGCTCGACGATGGAGCCGGCCATCTCGACGCCGGTCGCCCCGGCGCCGACGATGACGATGGTCAGGTGCGCATCGCGCTCCTCGGGGTCGGTCGCCATCTCGGCGCGCTCGAAGGCCATGAGCAGGCGCTCGCGGATGCCGATCGCATCGTCGAGCGTCTTCAGGCCCGGCGCGAAGGCCTCCCACTGGTCGTTGCCAAAGTAATCGTGGCGGGCGCCGGTGGCCAGCACTAGGTAATCGTAGGCTTGCTCGTAGACGTGCATGCCGTTGTCGATGGTCAGGTTGTTGCCCCCGGCATCGACTGCGACCACCTTGCCGAGCACCACCGACAGGTTCTTCTGGCGCGAAAACACGTTGCGCACCGGCGCCGCGATGTCCGCCGGCGACAGCCAGGCGGTCGCCACCTGATAGAGCAAAGGTTGAAACAGATGATGATTGTGCTGATCGACGAGAACGATATCGACCGCTTCCTTCTCCAGCGCCCGAACGGCAGCCAGACCTCCAAAACCCGCGCCAACGATGACGACGACGGGACGCTTACTCTCCATGCAAACCTCTCAAAAACCGCAAATCGCGAAAATCAGACGGGCCGAAAGACCCTTCAGCTGAATAGACCGCATTTTTCCGTCACCGTTGCATGCGATCTCCACTAACGCGATTCCGGTCTTGCCGCCTCCGTCCCTCAGGGCTTCCGGGGCACACTGTCCACTTAGAATGCCGCCTTCATCCCGTAGTTTTCAGCGATGCCCCTCAGGGCGCCGCTGCGTATCAGCTGCTGCAGGGTGGCGAACATTTTTTCCGCCTGTTCGGGCGTATATTTCTGTTTTGACAGGCCAATCACGTAATACGCCTTTTCCAGATCGATGGTGGGCACCACGTCATCGATCTGCAACTGCGTCAGCATCGCGTTACCCAGGTCGCGATTAACAATGGCGACGCCGAACTCACCGTAACGCCCGCCACGCAATTTCTTGAGCGCGGTCTCGTTGCTGATTTCGCGGATCACCGCAGCCCGGGGCTGCACGGCCTCGGCGGCGCGGTGCGCCACCAACTCGGTGCCCGAAGGGCCATAGACGCCGATGGTATGCCCGGCCAGATCGCTCGAGGCGCGGTAAAGCCCGGCCTGCTTGCGCCGCGCAAAGACCGCATAACTGCCCTGTATCAAAGGCGGCGAGAGGTAGAACTTGCTCTCGCGCTCCGGCAGCCGGACCAGGCCGAGCAGCCCGTCGACCTCGCCCACTTCGCCCGCCTGCAGCGCCCGACGCCACGGATTGAATTTCAGGATGCAGTCGACCTTCATCGCCGCGCAGAGCTTGTGCATCATCTCCGGCATCGGGCCGCGCGCAACGCCATTGTCGTCCCGAATCATCGGGGGAAAGGGCTGCATCAGGAAGGTCATCGTTTCGGCGCTGAGCGGCCCGGCAAGCGAAAACGCCATGGCACCCACGAAGCATGGCAAAAACAAGGAGCGGCGGTGTTTTCTGGGCGGAAGCGTCTTCACTCTAAACTCGATCCGCAGGCGCGGAAGATTTCCAATCGGTGCTTCATTGTCTGACACCCTGCCCGAATGTCAAATAAGTCATGCGAGATAGATCGTCGGCCCAGCGTGGGCGCGAACGATCTGCTGCCTTTACCTCAAATTCGAGCCGCCCTGCGCGGCGCATCCAGATGCGCTTTCCCAACATGCCAGGCTGGAATGACCGCTGGATACGCCCTCCAGGCCATCGCCAAGGCGCTTCGATGGTTGGCTGCGGGGACCCAGAGAACGAGGATTTGTGGCGCGGCCGCCGTGTCAGGGCGGGGGGAGGCGTTCTTGGCGCGGACGGTCGCGCCGGTCGAGCCACCAGGCGTAGATCGGCAACAGGATGGCCGAGCCGGGCAGGAGCAGCAGAAGCAGCACCGGGGAGACGCGCGAGAGGCGGCGCATCTGGTCGAGCAGTTCGGCTTTTTCCTCCGGTGACCAGGCGCCGCCGTTGCGGTTTTTCATCAACAGCGGCATCAGGCCGCGCATGCGCACGAGGTCGCCGACGACGGCGCCGGCCTGTCGCTTCTGGGCTTGCATCAACTGGCCCAGAAAACTCGTCGGAGGGGGTGTTGCGGAAGACGACGGCGGGGTTTCGGGCGAAGGCGGCTCGGGCGCGCGGCTCACGGACGCACGCGCCAGCCGAGGTCGCGCAGACGGCTGTCGAAGGTCCGCCACAGGCGCCAGGCGACGAAGCCGCGCCGGGCCCATTGCCAGAGGCGGCCACCGCGCACGAAGAGCAAGGCAGCGACGCCCGCGGTGGCGAGGCTGGGATGGGCCTTGAGGTAGTCGGTGCCGCGGCGCAGGTGGCCGAGGTAACGGTCGGTGGTGGTCAGCACCGCGACGAGCGGCTGCGCCTCGCGCGCAAGCGTGGCACGCTGCCCGGCAATGCGCTCGAGCAGCCGGCCGCGTTGCAACTGCAGTTCACTGAGTTTTTTGCTGCCGTTCATGTTCGAGCGCCGCCTTGAGCTGGCGGATGTCTTCCTGCAGTTCGGCCATGCTGGCGTCGAAGGCACGTTGCGGCCGCTCGGCGTAGAAACACACGAAGCGGTAGCCGACGAAGGCGAGCCCGAGGAAGACGAGGGTGCCGAGGCCGAGGATGATCAGGCGGGCGTCCCAGAACCGGGCGCACAGCCAGGCGAATCCAAGGACGATGCCGAGGCCCAGGCAGAACAGCATGGCCTGTGCGGCAATGAACAGCCGCAGCGCGCGCAGTTTCTCTTCCGCAACCTCGTTGGAGAGCAGTTCGAGGCGCGTGCGCGCGGTGGCGAGCAGGGTCGTGGCGAGGTTGATGGCGGCGGCGAAGACACCCCCACCACCGCCCTCGCTTCCCGGCGTAGCACTCATGCCGGGCGGCCGCTTAGCGACGGCCGATGATGACGCCGAGCAGGAAGCCGATGCCAGCAGCGATGCCGACGGCCTGCCAGGGGTTGTCGTTCACGTAGTCGTCGGTGGCGCGCGCGGCGGCCTTGGTCTTGTCGACCAGGGCGGCTTCGGCGTCAGCGATGCGCAGCTTGGCGTCGCGCAGGCGCTCGCCGATGCGCTCGCGCAGGTCGCTCATCTTGTCGCCGGCGACTCCGGCGGTAGCACGCAGGATTTCCTCGGCGTCGGAAACGACGACCTTCATGTCGGAAACGAGTTTTTGCTTGTTGGCGTCGGCGATATCGGGCATGGCGAACCTCATGGGATGGGTGGAGAAGTGGCGAAAAAGGCCCGGCGCCGGTAAGCGCCGACCACTGCATGCAGATTATCGAAATAATTCGCCCAGATCAATGAAGGCGCGCATCATCGTGGTGCAATGCCAAGCACGGCGCGGCTTTGCATCCACCTCGTCGGTGTGGCAGCATGGCCGTTCGTCCGCCTGCGTCGCCAGCGGGCGAAGTCAGGAAATCACGCACCACGATCACGATTACGCTCACGTCATGGAAGGGCTGCAATGAGTTGGGATCCCGCGCAATACCTCAAGTTCAGCAATCACCGTCTGCGTCCGGCGCTTGACCTGCTGGCCCAGATTCCGCTCGCCGCGCCCGAGCACGTGGTCGACCTCGGCTGCGGCGCCGGCAACGTCACCCGTTTCCTCGCCGAACGCTGGCCGCAGGCGCAGTTCACCGGCGTCGACAACTCGGCCGAGATGCTGGCCAAGGCACGCACCCAGCTGCCGCAGGCGGCCTGGGTCGAGAGCGGCATCGCCGAGTGGCAGCCCGAAGCGCCGGTCGACCTGATCTATTCCAACGCCGCCCTGCACTGGCTGCCCAAGCATCCGGCGCTGTTCGCGCGCCTGCTCGGCTTCCTCAAACCCGGCGGCATTCTCGCCGTGCAGATGCCGCGTAACTTCGCCGCGCCTTCGCACACCTCGATCGACGCCGCGCTCGACGCGCTGGCCCTGCCGGCCGAACAGCGGGCCGCGATCGACGCCGACAAACTGGGCAGCCCGGTCGCCGAGCCCACCGATTATTACGACTGGATCAAGCCGCTGGCGACCAACGTGGACCTCTGGGAGACGCTGTACTCCCACGTTCTCGAAGGCGAGAACGCCGTCGCAGAATGGGTCAAGGGCACCGCGCTGATCCCGGTGATGAACGGCCTCGGCGGCCCTGAGGCTCCGCTTTGCCAGCGTTTCCTGGCCGACTACAGGGCCCGCACCAACGCCGCCTACCCGCGGCGCCCGGACGGCACGACGCTGTTCCCCTTCCGCCGCCTGTTCATCGTCGCCACGCGCTGAACGAAAAAAGGCGCGGCCTCGGCCGCGCCTTTGTCTTGTCGCTGGCGGCGGATCAGGCGTCCTTGCGCTTGCCCGTCGCGGCGTCGAAGTAGTGCAGCCGGTCGGGGCGCGGGATGACGTGGATCACGTCGCCCAGCTTCGGCGCCTGATGCGCCTCGTCGGCGCGGATGACCACCAGCTCGTCGCCGTTGCCGTGCTGCCAGCGGCCATACAGCAGGCGCTCGGCACCGAGCATTTCAATGGCATCGACGGTCAGCGCCCAGCCGGCGTTCTCGTCGGTGGTGAAGTCGAGGTGCTCCGGACGAATGCCGACGATCGTGTCGGCAGCGGCACCCGGCGCGCTCTTGAGCAGGTTCATCGGCGGCGAGCCGATGAAGGTGGCGACGAAGGTCGAGGCCGGCCGGGCATAGACTTCCTCGGGCGTGCCGAACTGCTCCATGACGCCGCCGTTCATGACGATCATCCGCTGCGCCAGGGTCATCGCCTCGACCTGATCGTGGGTCACGAACAGCGAAGTGATGCCGAGGTCGCGGTGCAACTTCTGGATTTCCAGACGGGTGTGCGCGCGCAGCTTGGCGTCGAGGTTGGAGAGCGGCTCGTCGAAGAGGAAGACCTGCGGCTGGCGCACGATGGCCCGCCCCATCGCGACGCGCTGGCGCTGACCGCCGGAGAGCTCGCGCGGGCGGCGGGCCATGTAGGGGCCGAGCTCGAGGATCTTGGCCGCCTTGGCCACGCGCTCCTTGATCTCTTCCATCGGCAGCTTGGCGATCTTCAGGCCGTAGGCCATGTTGTCGA
This sequence comes from Propionivibrio sp., assembly GCF_041441355.1. Classification (GTDB taxonomy): domain Bacteria; phylum Pseudomonadota; class Gammaproteobacteria; order Burkholderiales; family Rhodocyclaceae; genus Propionivibrio. Next base: position 64,336 of record NZ_JASDTF010000037.1, on the reverse strand, counting down.
AGACGCTCATGTGCGGGTAGAGCGCGTAGTTCTGGAAGACCATCGCGATGTCGCGATCCGATGGCTCAAGGTCGTTGACCACGCGCTCGCCGATGGCGATTTCGCCGCCCGAGATTTCCTCGAGGCCTGCGACCATGCGCAGCAGGGTCGATTTGCCGCAGCCGGACGGGCCGACGACGACGACGAATTCGCCGTCCTTGATTTCGGCATCGACGCCGTGGATGACCTGGTTGGCGGTCTTGCCGCTGCCGTAGCGTTTGACGACCTTGCGAAGGGAGATGGAAGCCATGGTTATCGATGTCTGCGATGTCTGCGTTGAGCTTGAATGAAGGAGCGCCTTATTTCTCGGTGTCGACCAGGCCTTTGACGAACCATTTCTGCATCAGGATGACGACCATCGCCGGCGGCAACATGGCCAGGATGGCGGTGGCCATGACCACGTTCCACTCGGTGTAGGCCTCGCCACCGATCAGGCGCTTGATGCCCATCACCACCGGGTACATGTCTTCCTGAGTGGTCATCAGCAGCGGCCAGAGGTACTGGTTCCAGCCGTAGATGAACTGGATGACGAAGAGCGCAGCGATGCTCGTCGCCGACAGCGGCAGGAGCACGTCCTTGAAGAAGCGCATCGGCCCGGCGCCGTCGATCCGCGCCGCCTCGACGAGTTCGTCGGGGACGGTGAGGAAGAACTGGCGGAAGAGGAAGGTCGCCGTCGCCGAAGCGATCAGCGGCACCGTCAGGCCGGCGTAGGTGTTGAGCATCCCGAGCGCCGCGACGACCTCGTAGGTCGGCCCGATGCGCACTTCCACCGGCAACATCAGGGTGATGAAGATCAACCAGAAGAGCGCATCGCGGAAGGGAAAGCGGAAATAGACGATGGCAAAAGCCGAGAGCAGCGAAATCGTCGTCTTGCCGATCGGGATGATCAAGGCCGTCATCAGGCTCACCCACAGCATCCGCCCGGCGCCGGCGAAGCTCGAGCCGGCCGAGGTTTCGCCGCCGAAGAGCGCGGTCTTGTAGGTCTCGATCATGTTCGTCCCGGGAATCATCGACATCGGGATCGACTGGGTGATCTGCTCGGCCGTCTGCGTCGAAGCGACGAAGGTCAGGTAGAGCGGAAAGGCGATGATGATGACCCCGAGAACGAGGATCACATGCGAGAGCAGGGTCAGGCCCGGGCGACGTTCGACCATGTCAGTACTGCACTTTCTTTTCGACGAAACGGAACTGGATGACGGTGAGTGTCACCACGATGGCCATCAGCACCACCGACTGCGCGGCCGAGCCGCCCATGTCCATGGCTTTGAAACCGTCGTAATAGACCTTGTACACCAGGATCGAGGTGTCCTTGCCGGGACCGCCCTTGGTCGTCGCATCGACGATGCCGAAGGTGTCGAAGAAGGCATAGACGACGTTGATCACCAGCAGGAAGAAGGTGGTCGGCGACAGCAACGGGAAAACGATGGTCCAGAAACGGCGCCAGGGCGAGGCGCCGTCGATCGCCGCCGCTTCGATCAACGACTTGGGAATCGATTGCAGGCCGGCGAGGAAGAACAGGAAGTTGTAGGAAATCTGCTTCCACACCGCGGCGACGACGATCAGCGTCATCGCGTGGTTGGAGTTGAGCAGGTGGTCCCAGTTGATCCCGACCGCGCGCAGCCAGAAGGCGATGACGCCCATCGGCGACGCGAACATGAACACCCACAGCACCCCGGCAACCACCGGCGCGACGGCGTAGGGCCAGATCAGCAGCGTTTTGTAGAGGCGTTCGCCGCGCACCACGCGGTTGGCCATGACGGCGAGCAGCAGCGAGATCGACAGGCCGCACACGGCAACCAGGATGGAGAACATCGCCGTGGTCTTGAACGAGGCGAGGTAGCCCGGATCGCCGAACAGCTGCCGGAAGTTGTCGAGGCCGACGAACTCGCGGTTGCCGCCGAAGGGCGAATCGACCATCACGCTCTGCAAGAGCGCCTGGGCGGCGGGCCAGTAAAAGAACACCAAAATGATGGCCAATTGGGGCGCAACGAGTGCCCAAGGCAACCACTTCGACTTAAAGCGAACGCGTTTTTCCATGGAAAGACGCCCGGCCTTTCGGGCCGGGCGGAGCGGGAAGGTTATTTATTGGTCTTGGCGAAACGCTCGAGCTGCTCGTTCCCGCGCTTGACGGCGATGTCGAGCGCCTCTTTCGGCGCCTTCTTGCCGGCCCAGACGTGCTCCATCTCTTCGTCGACGATGGTGCGAATCTGCACGAAGTTGCCGAGGCGGATGCCGCGCGACTTTTCAGTGGTCTTGCGGATCATCTGCGTCACCGCCACGTCGGTGCCGGGATTCTGCTTGTAGAAGCCGCTCTTCTCGGTCAGCTCATAAGAGGCGATGGTCACCGGCAGGTAACCGGTGCGCTTGTGGCTCTCGGACGCCACTTCGGGCTTCGAGAGGTAGGCGAAGAACTGGCCGACGCCCTTGTATTCGTCGGCCTTCTTGCCCGACATCACCCACAGGCTGGCGCCGCCGATCACGGTGTTCTGCGGCGCGCCTTCGACGTCGGGGTAGTAGGGCAGCGTCGACGTGCCCGAGGCGAACTTGGCGTTGCGCTTGATGTTGGCGTAGAGGCCCGAGCTGCCGGTCATCATCGCGCACTCGCCGGAGACGAAGGTCGCGTCGGCGGCATTGGCACGGCCCTTGTACACGAACAGGCCCTGCTTGGCCATGTTCGAGAGGTTCTCGATGTGGCGCACGTGCAGCGGCGAATTGAAGAGCAGGCGGGCGTCGGTGCCGCGCATGCCGTTGCCCTTGGAGGCGAATTCGACGTTGTGCCAGGCCGAGAAGCTCTCAAGCTGCGTCCAGCTCACCCAGCTCGTGGTGAACGGGCAGCTGTGCCCGCTCGACTTGAGCTTGGCGGCGGCCTGAGCGACTTCGATCCAGGTCTGCGGCGGCTTGTCGGGGTTAAGGCCGGCGGCCTTGAAGGCGTCCTTGTTGTAGTGGAAGACGGTGGTCGAGCTGTTGAACGGGAAGCTCAGCATCTGCCCGTTGGGCGCGGTGTAATAGCCGGCCACGGCGGGCACGTAGGCGCCCTGATCGAACTTCACGCCGGCGTCGGCCATCACCTTGCCGACCGGAACGATGGCGCCCTTGCTGGCCATCATCGTCGCGGTGCCGACTTCGAACACCTGCAGGATGTGCGGGGCGTTGCCGGCGCGGAAGGCGGCGATCGCCGCAGTCATCGATTCATCGTACGTGCCCTTGAAAGTCGGCACGATCTTGTAGTCCTTCTGGCTGGCGTTGAAGTCCTTCGCCAGGTCGTTGACCCATTCGCCCAGGGCGCCGCCCATCGAGTGCCACCATTGGATTTCGGTTTGGGCTTGCACCGGCACGGCAAACGCCGCCGCCAAGGCAAAAACGGAAAGTTTCATGCGCATGACTTCTCCTTGGATGAACAACAAGACGCTGTTGATGACGACTGCGACCGCGAGCGCTCCGGCATTCCTGAGTCTTTTATTTTTTTGCCGACACCGGAATGCTGACCATCCCGGCACAGACTGTCAAGTTTTGTTTCGCAATCGATCACAAATCGCACAAAAACACCGAAATTACGTTCGATCACGAAAATTTAACCCGTACAACGACCATCAGACGAAAATCTTCCGCGTCCTCGACCTCACGGGCTGCTCCGCAGCATGCCAGAGAAATATGACCGAAAGATGACGCCAGCCCCCGCGTGGTGTTCATGGCAACGAAGGCGGCGCTTGCTGCCCCCTCGCCGGGGGCAGCGCCAAGTGTCCACTGTTTTTTTCAACAGCGCGTCAGCGAATCAAGGTTCGATGCGGTCAATGCGCAGGCGCAGATTGCGGCTCCCGGGCTTGACCTTCTCCAAGGTTCCGTAGAAATCGCCGCTCGCGGTCTGCGCCTGGCCGGAGCGCGCCACGCGCGCCTCGACGATCACCGTGCCTTGCTCCGCCAGACGCGCGCTGCCGGGCAGGGCGCTGCGCTCGTCGAGCACGAAACGGTAGGGCAGGTCGGCAACGCGCACGCGCAGCACGGCCAGCGGCATGCGCGAGCCGTCGGCCGGACGCGCAAAAATGAACACCAGATCGTCGGCCTTGGCCTGGGCCGCCAAGGCCCCGCTCAGGCTCACCTCACCGCTGATCGCCGCTTTGCTGGGCGGCGGCGCCTTGGTGTCGCGCTTGGCGGCGGCCAGTTCGCGCGCCCGCACGAGCGCCCCTTCGATCGCCTTGGCTTCGTCCGAACCCGCCGCCAGCTGCGGCAACAGGCGCTCCCAGTGGCGCACCACGGCCGCGTAATCCTCGCGCTCGCCCGCCGCCGCGCCGGCCAGGAACAAGGCCTGCGGCTCGTCGGGCTCGAGCGTCAGCGCCCGGGCGATGAGCTGTTCGGGACGGCCGGCGAAGCGCCCGTCGTTCAGCTGGACGAGGACGTCGGCGTAGTCGAGGAGCAGGCTCACGTCGTTGTCGACCAGCGAACCGCCACGACCGTAGGCTTCGGCGGCCTCGGCGTAGCGGCCGAGCGTTTTGTACGAACGGGCCAGCATCACCCAGCCCTTGAGGTCGTCGGGCTGCGCCTCGAGGCGGGCCTTGAGCTTGCCGAGCATGGCCTCGATCTCCTGCGGATCGAGCCGGGCCTGGGTATGCACCGGGTCGAGCGCCTGCGGCTGCCCGAGCCAGGCGTAACCGGCGGCGGCGAAAATCGGCAGGGCGAAGAGCAGGACCAGTGCGCTGCGCGGGCTGCGGCGCGCGCCTGCCGTCGCGTCCGCGGACGCGCCGTCGCTCCGCTCTTCGAGCAGACGCTGGCGCAGCTCGTCGCGTGCCTGCGCGTATTCGGCCTCGGCCAGCGTGCCGGCGGTACGGTCGCGCTCAAGCTCGGCCAGCTGGTCGCGGTAGATCGCGAGGTTGGCAGCGCTGCGGTCGCCGGCTTCGGGTGAGCCCGTGCGTGCACCGCGCAGCAGCGGCGGCAGGATCAGCGCCAGGGCGACGGCCAACAACAGCGCGGCCCCCAAGAGGAAAACGACGGTTGGGGTCATGCCTCGCGGTCTCCGGAGTCGAGCAGGCGGTCGGCCTGGCGGCGTTGCGCGTCGGTCAGCGGCGTCGCTTCGGGCGCCGAAGCACGCCACCGCAGGTAACGGATCATCGCCACCAGGGCGACGAGCAGCAGGAGCAGGGGGCCGAACCACAACAGCAGCGTGCTGCCCTTGAGCGGCGGCCGGTAGAGGACGAAGTCGCCGTAGCGGCTGACCATGAAGTCGGTGATCTCGGCGTCGCTCTTGCCGGCGCGGATCATCGTCCGGATCTCGCGACGCAGGTCGTTGGCCAGTTCGGCGTTGGAGCCGGCGAGCGATTCGTTCTGGCAGACGAGGCAGCGCAGCTCGGAGGAGATCGTCACCAGCCGCTTTTCGGTCGCTTCGTCGGCGGCCAGCGGCGCGGCCTCGCGCGCCTGCAGCGGCAAGGCAAGCACCAGGGCGAAGAGAAGGCCCAGCAGACGCAGGCGGCTCATTTGCTCAGCTCCGCGACGAGCGGTCGGATCTTGTCCCGCACCACCTCGGGCGTCAGCGGCCCGATGTGCTTGAGCCGGATCACGCCGGCCTTGTCGATGACATAGGTTTCCGGGACGCCATAGACGCCGTAGTCGATCCCGACCCGGCCGTCGATGTCGAGCACCGACAGGGTGTAGGGATCGCCGTGCTTGCCGAGCCACCCGCGCGCCCGTTCGATCGCCAGACGCCGCTCTTCCTCGGCCGACAGTTTGCTCGCGTCGAGCGCGCCGTCGCCGCGGACTTCCTTGTAATTGAGGCCGACGAGCTGGATCGCCGGCGCATTCTGCTGGCGCATCATCTCGACCAGCACCGGGTGTTCGACCCGACACGAAACGCACCAGCTGGCCCAGACGTTGAGCAGCCACACCTGGCCGCGCATGTCCTGCGGCGAGAAGGTTTTTTCCGGCGCGTCGAGGCGCGCCAACGTAAAGGCCGGCGCCGGCTTGCCGACCAGCGGCGACGGCACTTCGCGCGGGTTGAGGTTCAGGCCGACGGCCAGCAGCACCACGAGCAGGACGAAGCCGACCAGCGGCCAGACGAAACGGTTCATGCGGACACCTCGAAAGCAGTGGAATCGGCCGCCGAGCGACGCGCCGGCAGCCGGTAGCGCCGGTCGCTGGCGGCGAGCAGGCCGCCGAGCGCCATGATCAGACAGCCGCCCCAGATCCAGCCGACGAAGGGCTTGTGATAGACGCGCACCGCCCATTCGCCGTCGGGGCGGGCGCGGTCGATCGGCTCGCCGAGCGAGACATAGACGTCACGCAACAGGCCACTGTCGATCGCGGCCTCGGTCATCGGCATCGACGAGGCGAAGTAATTGCGCTTCTCCGGCTTGAGCTGGCGCAGCACGCGCCCGTCGCGCAGGAGGGCGACGTCACCGACCAGCGCCTGATAGTTCGGTCCCCGCTGCGCATTCACGCCGTTGAAGCGGAAGCTGTAGCCGCCGACCGAAACGGTATCGCCCGGCGCCATCTTCACGTCCTTCTCGGTCTGGTAGCCATTGACCAGCGCGACGCCGACGACGAAGACCGCGATGCCGACGTGCGCCAGATGCATGCCGAAGAAGCTGCGCGGCTGGCGCCCGAGCGCCGCACCGAAGCTGCCGCCGGCACGCGTCGCCTGCACGCGCTGGACGACGTTCAGCCCGGCGGTCAGGACGATCCACACGGCGAGCAGGAGACTCAGCGCGACCATCGGCTTCCACGCCCCGCCGAGCAGCGGCGCCAGCGCGCCGACCAGCGCCGCGACGACGAAGGCCCAGCGCAGCAGGCGCGCGAGTTCGGCCAGGCTGGCCGCCTTCCAGCGCGCGAACGGGGCGACACCGATGAGGAACAGCGCCGGCAGCATCAGCGGCACGAACACCGCGTCGAAGTAGGGCGGTCCGACCGAGAGCTTGCCGCCGCCGAGCGCGTCGATCAGCAGCGGGTAGAGCGTGCCGAGCAGCACCGAGGCGCAGGCGACGACCAGCAGCACATTGTTGGTGAGCAGCAGCGACTCGCGCGAGACGGCGGCAAAGCGCCCGCCCAGGCCGACCTTGGGCGCGCGCCAGGCGAAGAGGGCGAGCGAAGAGCCGATCACCGCGACGAGGAAGATCAGGATGAAGATCCCGCGCCGCGGATCGGTGGCGAAGGCATGCACCGAGGTGAGCACGCCCGAGCGGACGAGGAAGGTGCCGAGCAGCGAGAGCGAGAAGGCCGAGAGCGCCAGCAGCACCGTCCAGTTCTTGAAGCTGCCGCGCTTTTCGGTCACCGCCAGCGAATGCACGAGGGCGGTTCCGATCAGCCAGGGCATGAACGAGGCATTCTCGACCGGGTCCCAGAACCACCAGCCGCCCCAGCCGAGTTCGTAATACGCCCACCACGAACCGAGCGCGATGCCCAGGGTGAGGAAGACCCAGGCCACCGTCGTCCACGGCCGCGACCAACGCGCCCAGGCGGCGTCGAGCCGGCCCGAGAGCAGCGCAGCGACGGCGAAGGCGTAGGCCACCGAGAAGCCGACGTAGCCCATGTAGAGCATCGGCGGGTGGAAGATCAGGCCCGGGTCCTGCAGCAGCGGATTGAGGTCGCGCCCTTCGTCGGCGGCCGGCAGCAGGCGGATGAAGGGGTTGGAGGTGAGCAGGATGAAGAGCAGGAAGCCCGCCAGCACCAGCCCGAGCACACCAAGCACGCGCGCCACCATGGCGTCGGGGAGTTGGCGCGAGCAGACGGCGACGGCCAGCGTCCACCAGGCCAGCATCAGCGCCCAGAGAAGCAGCGAGCCTTCGTGCCCGCCCCAGGTCGCCGCCAGGCGGTACTGCATGGGCAGCAGAGTGTTGGAGTGCTGGGCGACGTAGAGCACCGAGAAATCGTTGACTGCGAACGAGATCGCCAGACACAGAAAGGCGACGCTGAGCAGCAGACCACCGGCCCACGCCGCCGGACGCGCCAGCGCGATCCAGGCCGGCAGGCCGCGTTGCGCGCCGATCAGCGGCAGCACGCCTTGGACCAGCGCCACGCCGAGCGCGATGATCAGGGCCAGCTGGCCAAGTTCGGGAATGACGGTCTGCATCGGCCTGTCCTAAGGTTTGACGGTCTTGGCCGTCGCTTCGATGGCCTGCTTCTGCAGGGCGCGGGCGTGGGCGTCGCCGACGGCCTTGGCGGCCTCGGGCGGCATGTAGTTCTCGTCGTGTTTGGCCAGCACCTCCTTGGCCACGAACACGCCGTCGTCGCCCAGGCGGCCCTGCGCCACGGCGCCCTTGCCCTCCTTGAAGAGGTCGGGAAGGATGCCCTTGTAGGCGACGACGATGTCTTTTTCGGTGTCGGTAATGACGAAGCGCAGCGTCACCCCGTCGGCCTCGCGCTGGATCGTGCCGTCCTTGACCATGCCGCCGATGCGGAAGGGTTTGCCCTTGGGGGCTTCGCCGGCGGCGACCTGGGTCGGCGAGAAGAAGAAGACGAGGTTGCTCTGGAAGGCATTGAGCACCAGCGCGGCGACGGCGCCGAGCACGGCCAGGCCGGCGAGGATGAGCAGCAGGCGTTTGTGACGGGTTTTCAAAGCGGCCTCAACGGAAACGACGGGCGGATGATTCGGAACGTTCGGAGCATTCGGACTTCTCGCTGCGCTGCTGGCGACGCAGGCGCGCGATCAGCTGTTTGCGACCACGAGCGACGAGCATCGGTTCGGCAATCATGCACAGCGCGGTGACGGCGACCGAGCCCCAGACATAGACGCCGTGGTTGCCCATGGCGAGAAATTCGGAAAAGCTGTTCCAATAGAGCATCTCAAGCCTCCTGGCGCGCCAGCTCGGCGCGCACCCAGTCCGTGTCGCGTTCGCGTTCGAGGATGATCGAGCGCACCCGCATCAGGCTCACGGCGATGGCGTACATCCAGCAGGCGATGGCGCACAGCAGCATGCCCCAGAGCATCACCGTGGCCATCGACGACTTGGCGAAATTGACCGACGAGCCCTGGTGCAGGGTGTTCCACCACTTGACCGAGAAGTAGATGATCGGAATGTTGACCACCCCGACCAGCGCCAGGATCGCCCCGGCCTTGTCGGCGCGGCGCGGATCGTCGATCGCCGCCTGCAGGGCGATGAAGCCGACGTAGAGGAAGAGCAGGATCAGCTCCGAGGTCAGGCGCGCGTCCCACACCCACCAGGTGCCCCACATCGGCTTGCCCCACAGCGCGCCGGTCCACAGCGAGAGAAAGGTGAACAGCGCCCCGGTCGGCGCCAGCGCCTGCGCCATCATGCCCGAGAGACGGAAGTTGAAGGCCAGCCCCAGCCCGGCCCAGAAGGCCATCACCAGATAGACGAACATCGACATCCACGACACCGGCACGTGCAGGAAGATGATGCGGTAGCCCTCGCCCTGCTGGGCGTCGGTCGGGGCCACGAGGAAGCCGACATAAAGCCCGGCAATGCCGAACAGCGCGGCCAGCGCCCAGAACCAGGGAATCATCTTCCCGGCCAGGGGGTAGAAGGCCTGCGGGCTGGCAAAACGGTAAATGTTGAAACTCATCGCCCTGAGATCCAATAACGGTGCGCCTTGCAGCCGGTCGCCAGGGCACAGTGGGTGGGAGGTACAGAGGTCATTCCAAAGCAATCCGGATGGCCGCCGCGGTCGCCCACGGCGCAAAAAACACGCCGCCCAGGCTCAGGGCAGCCAACAAGGAAAGGTGGGCTTGCGCGCCCATCCCGGTTGCCGTCGCTTCGACGGCCCCGGCGCCGAATATTAGCACCGGAATATATAGGGGCAGCACCAGCAGCGACACCAGCACCCCGCCGCCGCGCACGCCCAGCGTCAGCGCCGCGCCGATGGCGCCGATGCCGGACAGCGCCGGGGTGCCGATCAACAGCGCCAGGGTCAGGGTCAGCAAGGCGTCGGGCGCCAGGTCGAACTGCAAACCGAGCACCGGCGCCAGCAAGGTCAGCGGCAGGCCGGAGACCAGCCAGTGGGCAAGCACCTTGCCGATCACCGCCAGCGCCAGCGGCTGCGGCGCCAGCGCCAGTTGTTCGAGGGTGCCGTCGCGCAGGTCGTCGGCGAAGAGGCGCGGCAGCGAGAGCATCGTCGCCAGCAGCGCGGCGACCCACAGCACGCCGGGCGCCAGCGTGCGCAGCAGCTCGGGCTGCGGCCCGACGCCAAGCGGAAAGAGGCTGACGACAATGATGAAGAAGAAAAGCACCGAGGCAAGATCGCTGCGCCGGCGGAAAGCCAGTCGCAGGTCGCGAAGCACCAGCGCGTACACCGGACTCAGCATCCACCGCCCTCCGGAGCAACGCGCCCGGCCCGCCCGGGCGGCCGCAACTCGAGGCGGCGCACCTGGGCCGCCGCCAGCTCGACCGGCTGGTGGGTGGTGAGCACGGCCAGTCCGCCGCGCTGCAGGTGCGCGCCGATCAGGCCGACGACGACGCCGATCGCCGCCGGGTCGAGTGCCACGTAGGGCTCGTCGAGAATCCACAGGGTCTGGCGGTTATGCACCAGGCGCGCCAGGGCGGCCCGGCGTTTCTGCCCCTGCGACAGGTAGCGGCAGGCGAGATCCTCGCGGCCGGCAAGGCCGAAGGTCTCCAGTGCCTCGAGGGCGGCGTCCTCGTCGAGCGTCTGCTCGGCCAGACGCGCGGCGCTGAGCAGGTTTTCCAGCGGGCTCAGCTCATCTTTGATCGCGTTGGCGTGCCCGAGGTAGAAGATTTCGCGCCGGTAGGCTTCGCCCAGACGGCCGATCGGCTCGCCCTGCCAGCGGATTTCGCCCGCCACCGGCGGTGAAAAGCCGCACAGCATGCGCAGCAGGCTGGTCTTGCCGCAGCCGTTCTCGCCGGCGACGTGCAACACCGCGCCCGCCTCCAGCCGGAGGTCCACGCCGGAAAACAGGCGACGGTCGCCGCGCTGGCATTCCAGACTGGTGGCTTCGAGCATACGGAGGCGGTTCCGGAGAATTACGGATCGTTATTGTGCAGCGCGCAGTGTAGCGTGGGATTGATCAAGATCATACTTTGCGCCGCCGCCTCACGAGCCCGGCACGACCCCGCCGTTACGGGTGACAAGCCGGGCAAGGCTCAATATATTTAGATCAGCGCATCGTTTGCATCGAAACTCTGCCGAAGGGAGAGCGCCGCGTGCAACACCCCCTCCGCCTGTGGATGCTGTTCCTGCTCTTCTGCGCCGCTGCCGCGCCCCTGCCCGCGTCGGCGGACACGGCCAGCAGCGAGGAAAGCGTGCGTCAGGCCAATGCCGCCTGTTTTTCCTGCCATGCTCCGGCGGCCATCCACAACCCGCCGCGCCCCGGGCTCGACCTCTCGGCCCTGACCAAACTGGCCAACAGCCCGACGCCCGAAACCTACCCCGGCTCGAACCACGGCAAGGTCGCGTGCACGCAGTGTCACGGGCGCGTCTACGACGACTACCCGCACCCCGAAGGCGCACGGGAAAAGCGCAGCGACTGTGCCGAATGCCACGCCAGCAAGGTGATGCGCATCGAACAGCAATTCGACGCCTCGGTGCACGCCGTCCGCCTGCGCGAACGCTTCACCTGTTCGACCTGCCACGACCCGCACCGCGACCTGATCGCCTACCGGCTTGTCGAACCGCGCCGCATCGTCGCGCAGGACAACCGCCACTGCCTCGGCTGCCACGATTCGGACGCGGCCTTCGCCCGGACGTTCAGCCATCTCGCGCCGACCGACGGCACGAGCCCCAAGGCGCGGCCCGACATCGACCGTATCCACGCCTGGCTGCCCAACACCCGCCTGCACTGGGAATCGGTGCGCTGCGTCGAATGCCACACCCCGGCGGGCAAATCCCTCTCGCACGAAATCCTGGCCAAGGACCGCGCCGAACGCCAATGCGTGGCCTGTCACAGTCAGGACAGCGCGCTCAAGACCCGCCTCTACCGGCACCTTCAGAAAGAAGAAAACGAACGCCTCGGTTTCTTCAACAGCATCATCCTGACCCACGCCTATGTCCTCGGCGCCACGCGCAACCCGCGGCTCGACGCCATTGTCGGCGGGCTGTTCGCGCTGACCCTGCTCGGCATCCTGGTCCATGCCGCCGGCCGCGTGCTCGGCGGGTTCCTGCGCCGGAGGCGTAAAGATGAGTGAACGCGTCTATCTGTTCCCCGCCTGGGTCCGTCTCTGGCACTGGCTTAACGCGGCCCTCATCCTGGTGCTCGCAGCCACCGGGCTGAGCCTGCATTACTCCGACCCCAAGCTGCCGCTGCTCGACTTCGAGCTGGCGGTCCGCATCCACAACGCCTGCGGCATCGCGCTGGCCGTGACCTACCTCTTCTTCCTCGCCGCCAACGCCAAAAGCGGCAACTGGCGCCACTTCCTCGTGCTCGGGCCGCACGCCCGCCAGCGCCTGCGGGCGCAGCTCGCGTGGTACGCCTGGGGTATCTTCCAGGGCGCGCCGCACCCGCACGAACCGAGCCCGGACGCGCCGTTCAACGTCCTCCAGGCGCTCACCTACGCCGGGGTGATGTACGGCCTGATGCCGGTTCTGATCGGTAGCGGCCTCGTCTTCCTTTACCCCGAACTGGCGCCCGATCAACTGTTCGGCTTCGACGGCCTGCTGCCCATCGCCCTTCTGCACTACCTCGTCGCGATGGCGTTGCTGCTCTTCCTGCTCACCCACATCTACCTCGGAACGACGGGCCGCACGCTCGGCCAGATGTTCCGCGCCATGGTTTCCGGCTGGCACACGCATTGACGCATGCGCCCGATGCGAGTGCCGGTTTTTGTCCGTTGGTTCACCGAAGGAGGAAGGTAATGAAGATCGTCCGTACCCCGCTGGCCCTGGCCGTCGTCGCCGTGCTCGCCGGCACCTCCCTGGCTGCCCAGGCGCAGGAAAAACCCAAATCGTTCAAGGCGGTCGACGTCGTTGCCGTCAAAGCCGCCAGCGCCCCCAAACTCGACGGCATGGCCGACGACGCGGTCTGGAAGAGCGCGCCGGTGGTCAAGTTCTCCGCCGTCAAAGGCGCCAACTTCAAGGACGGCAAGGGCGAGACGCAAGGCACGGTGCAGGCCGTCTACGTCGGCGACATGCTGTACATGCTCGTCACCTACGACGATCCCACGCTTTCGGTGCGCCGCAGCCCGTTCCAGAAGCAGGCCGACGGCAGCTGGAAGAAGCTGGCCGACCCGAACGACAAGGGCGGCGACAACAATGTCTACTACGAAGACAAGATGGCCGTCATCTGGAACATCGACAACTCGATCTTCGGCTTCAACGAGCGCTTCTCCTGCCAGGCGGCCTGCCACGCGGGTGAACCGGGCAAGCCCTACGGCAACAAGTACACCACCGAGGAAGGCGAAATCGGCGACATCTGGCACCTCAAATACGTGCGCGGCGGCTTCCTGGGTCAGATCGACGACCAGTATGTCGACCACACCCGGCATGACCCAGCCAAATCGCCGGACGCCGGGCGCAAATCCGACCCGAAGACGGGCGGCGGCTACGAGGACATCAAGCTCGTCGACGGCAAACCCGAGTTCATGAACAAAGACGCCAAGCCGGCCAACAAGGGCGGCACCTACTGGCTCAAACCCGAAGACAAGGTCGCCTTCGACGACAGCAAGTTCAAGGCCGGCGACGAAGTGGCGTCGATCCTCGTCGCGCCGTTCACCGGCGACCGCGGCGACATCGCCACCAACGCCCGCTGGGCGAACGGCAAGTGGACCGTCGAGATCGCACGCAAGCTGGTGACCGGTTCCAAGTTCGACGTGAACTTCAACGACCTCACCAAGGCTTACGGTTTCGGCATCGCTTTCTTCGACAACGCGCAGGTTCGGCACGCCTACATCCAGGAACCGCTGCTGCTGAAATTCAAGCCATAAGCGTCGACCGGGGCGGCCGCAAGGCGCGGTCGCCCCGTTTTTTCTCTTTCTCCGGTGTCCCCGGCGCGGAATTTCCGATTCCCCGCCGAGTGGGCTAGAATGCGCCCCGAATTCCACCCCCGCCCGGAACCCCACCGGCATGTCGGCGCCAGGAGCCCGCGCCCGACCGAGATTGGACCCGAACCGTGCACGCCCACGAAAACGTCAACACCGTCTGCCAGCGCATCCGCCTGAGCGGCGTCGTCCAAGGGGTCGGTTTCCGCCCCTTCGTCCTCCGTCTGGCGAAGGAACTGCAGCTGACCGGCTGGGTGCGCAACGACGCGCTCGGGGTCGAGATCGAAGCCTGCGGGAATGCCGACGCCGTGGCCGAACTCGTCCAGCGCCTGCACCAGGAAGCCCCGCCGCTGGCGCGCATCGACGCGATCAGCTCGCGCTACACCGCCTCGATCACGATCTCAGACGACTTCTACATCCTCGACAGCCGCGGCGGCCGCGCCGCGACGATGATCGGCCCGGACACAGTGATCTGCCGCGACTGCCTGCAGGACATGTTCGACAGCAAGGGCCGGCGCTGGCGTTACGCTTTCTCCAACTGCGCGCACTGCGGCCCGCGCTACACCATCTGCCGCAACCTGCCCTACGACCGCGACCGCACCAGCCTCAAGCGCTTCGCCATGTGCCGCAAGTGCCAGGCCGAGTACACCCGCCCGGACGACCGCCGGCTCCACGCCGAAGGCAACTGCTGCCCCAAATGCGGCCCTCAGCTCGCCTTGCTCGACGCCCAGGGCGCGCCCATCGCCGGCGACCCGATCGCGCAGGCCTACCGCCTGCTGACCGAGGGCAAGATCGTGGCGATCAAGGGCCCGGGCGGCTTCCAGCTCGTCTGCGACGCCCATAATCCGGACGCCGTGGCCGCCCTGCGCAAACGCAAGCAGCGCCCGGTCAAACCCTTCCCGGTGATGTTCGCCAACGCCCTCTCGGCGACGGCCTACGTCCAGGTCAGCGTTGGCGAGCCCGGGCTGCTCAACCTGCCCGAGCGGCCGATCATCCTGCTCAGAAAGCGCGAACGCTGCGACCGCGACCTGCCCGGCGCCGCGCCCGGCCTCGTCTGGCTCGGCGTGCAACTGCCCTTCTCGCCGATCCACTACCTCATTTTCCACGAAGCCGCCGGCCGCCCCGACGGCACCGCCTGGCTCGACACCGCGCAGCCCTTCGCGCTGGCGACGACCAGCGGCAACCCGCACCGCGAACCGCCGGCGATCCACAACGACGACGCCTTGGCCCGCCTGGCCGGCATGGCCGACGCCTTCCTCGTGCATGACCGCGAGATCGTCGCCGCCAGCGACGACAGCATCGCCTGCTCCGGCCCTGGCGGCCTGCAGCTCGTGCGCCGCGCACGCGGCTACGTCCCGCGCAGCGTCAAGCTGCTCGAAGCCGGCCCGCCGGTGCTGGCCGTCGGCGCGCTGGCCAAGAACGCCGTGTGCATCACCCGCGGCGACGAAGCCTACGTCTCGCCGCACATCGGCAACCTCGCCCGGCCGCCCGTCGAACGCCACTTCCGCGACACCATCGAGCACATGCTGCGTTTGCTCGAGGTCAATCCCGCCATCGTCGCGCACGACCTCGACGGCGACACCCCGGCCAGCCGTTACGCCGCCCAGTTCGCCGCCCGCCAGGGCATCCCGCTGCTCGGCGTGCAGCACCATCACGCGCACATCGCCGCCATCCTCGCCGAACACCGGATCAGCGAAGCGGTGGTCGGCATTGCCCTCGACGGCGTCGGCATCGGCAGCGACGGCACCGTCTGGGGCGGCGAGCTGCTGCGCGTGGACGGGGCCTGCTTCGAACGCCTCGGCCACATCCGCCCCTATCTGGTGCTCGACGAACCCTACGCCGCGAGCGCGCCCTGGGCCCTCGCCGCCGCCGTGCTGCAATGGCTCGGGCGCGGCGACGAGATCGAACGCCGCTTCGCCAAGGCCAGGAAACTCGAATCGATCGCCGACGCCCTGCGCAGCGGCGCCAACTGCCAGCCCAGCACCAGCATGGGCCGGCTCTTCGACGCCACCGCCGGCCTGCTCGGCCTCACCCGCGACGCCGCCTTCCGCGGCCAGGGCGGGCTGCTGCTCGAAGGCCTCGCCGAACGCCACGGCCCGACCGAACCGCTGGCCGACGGCTGGACCTACGATGGCAACGCCCTCGACCTGCGGCCGATGTTCTCCGCCCTCGCCGATGAAAAAGACCCCGGGCGCGGCGCGGCCCTGTTCCATTCCACCCTTGCCGCAGCCCTCGCCGACTGGCTCGAACGCCACACCGCCGCCGGCGCCACCGTCGTCGCCGGCGGCGGCTGCCTGCAAAACCAGGTGCTCGGCCGCCTGCTGCGCAACACCCTGCACGCCCGCGGCCTGCACCTCATCGAAGCCCGCCGCATGCCCCCCAACGACGGCGGCCTGGCGCTCGGCCAGGCGTGGATCGCGCTGCAGTATTTGATGCGGGAGTAGGGTGCTCCGAGCGGAGAACAGTGAGGCCTGACGTTGAGGTACATCAACGGGGATGCGCTCACCTTAAGTGCCGTTCAACGCCTGGAATCGCCGGACTTTTCACGAAACCCACTCAGCCATTCCGAATATTGTTCGTCAGGCGGCATTAACCCTCTAGTCTTTTCTGGCGACATCTCGATAGCGTTAACTTGCTCAATAACACCTCTGTACTGAGTCTTGAAATTGTTCAAGACCTTTTCGCCATGCATTGCTAAATCCTTGCATAACAGACAGCTAAAGAAAATAACATCATCGGTCTGTGTTTTAAGATTCGTCATTGAGTCAATGTATTCCGTGCTGACATGGCCTTCGCCATATGGCCTTCCAAAGTAAAGGGCTGGCAGCATTACATTGCGAGTATCCTGCGGTAGATCTTTGAACTTTGAAATAAGGCCATTTCTGTATGTAACCGTCTCATCCAAAGAAGAAATGACGCCGGCTATAGTAGCCACAAGTGCAAGCGGCCGCCCAGTAACCGACAGCTTTTCATACACGAGAGAACTCAATGCGTCTATCTGAAAAGCGGGAAGTGAAATGCTTCTGAAATCGGCTTCAAATTCAAATGGAGTGTCTAGAGAAATCTCTCCAGAATCACGCTTCTTCAAGAAACACTCCAATTCATCTCTCTTCTTAAAAAAAGTATCACACAGCCCTTTTGTTTGTTGCTCCTTCAACGATATCGCTGCATTGCACACCATAAACGAAAGCGTAATTGCAGCATTCGAATTCCGAATCTGGGCCTGAAACTCAGCACGCACTTTACTGCGCTCGGCAATTTTCTGAGCTGCGTAAGCACCGGCATATGCTCCAACTAGCGCCCCAACTAGAGATGTCGTGAACGACGAATTCGAGATTACCGACAAAGTTTCTAAAGTCATTAATTCAAGAAGGCTGGTCATAGCAATATCCGTGTTTTGATTCGAGACGCTGACATGACACATAACAATTAATCAGGTGATTCGTTCCCCCGGCATTCGGATTATGCTCCTGTTTTTTTCCGGTCACCAAGCCACCCAATCGCAGGACAAAAAAACGGCGCCCCAATTGGGACGCCGAGAGCAATGCGACGCAAGCGCCGCTGCTGCCTGCTACCTGTTCTTGACGGCCGCGCTCAGGCGCGGGCCTCGGCCGGTTGGGCGCGCAGCTTCTTGATCAGCGACGCGATCATCGGCCAGAAGAGGAGGACCAGGGCGAGGGTGGTGATGGTGCCGACCAGGCCGTTCGACCAGAAGATGCCCATCGAACCCTTGGAGAAGATCATCGACTGGCGGAAGGCGTCTTCGGCCTTGTCGCCGAGGACCATGGCCAGCACCAGCGGGGCGATCGGGTAGTCGAGCTTCTTCAGCAGGTAGCCGAAGACGCCGAAAGCGAGGCCCAGCCAGAGGTCGAGGCGGGCGCCGCTGATGGTATAGGCGCCGATGAAGCAAACGACGACGATCATCGGCCCGATGATCGAGAAGGGGATGCGCAGGATGGCGGCAAACAGCGGCACGGTGGCGAGCACGAGGACGACGGCCATGACGTTGCCGAGGTACATGCTGGCGATGGTGCCCCAGACGAAGTCGGGGCGCTCGATGAAGAGCATCGGCCCGGGGGTGAGGCCCCAGATCATCAGCCCGCCCATCATCACCGCGGCGGTCGCCGAGCCGGGCACGCCGAGCGCGAGCATCGGCAGGATGGCGCAGGTGCCGGCCGAGTGGTCGGCGGTTTCGGGGGCGATGACGCCGGCAGGCTCGCCCTTGCCGTAGGCCTCCTTGTTGCGCGAAAAGCGCTTGGCGAGGCCGTAGCTCATGAACGAGGCGGCGGTCGGTCCGCCCGGGGTGATGCCCATCCAGCAGCCGACGAGCGCGCTGCGCAGCAGGGTCAGCCAGTATTTGGGCAGCGAGATCAGCGCCCGCAGCACGTCGCGCGGGTTGATCCTGGCCTTGATGCCTTCGAAGCGCAGTCCTTCTTCCATGGTCTGCAAGAGCTCGCCGATGCCGAAGAGGCCGATGACGGCGACGAGGAAGCTGATGCCCTTGACGAGTTCGGGGAAGCCGAAGGTCAAGCGCATGCTGCCCGAGATGGTGTCCATGCCGACGCTGGCGAAGGCAAAACCGAGCATCATCGAGACGATGGTCTTGAACGGCGAGGCGTTGCCCATGCCGATGAAGCTGCAGAAGGTGAGCAGATAGACGGCGAAGTATTCGGGCGAGCTGAACTTGAGCGCAAATTGCGTCACCCAGCCCGAGAGCAGGGTGATGACCACCACGCCGAAGAGGGCGCCGGTGCCGGCCGAGGTGAAGGCCAGGGTGAGGGCGTGCGTGGCGTGGCCTTGCTGGGCCATCGGGTAGCCGTCGAAGGTGGTCGCCACCGAGGAGGGTTCGCCGGGAATGTTGAACAGGATGGAGGTCGTCGAGCCGCCGAAGAGGGCGCCCCAGTACATGCTGGTGAGCAGGATGATCGCCGACACCGGGTCCATGGTGAAGGTCAGCGGCAGGAGCAAGGAAACGCCGTTCGGCGCGCCGAGCCCGGGCAGCACGCCGACCAGGATGCCGAGCAAGACGCCGGCGGCCATCAGCAGGATGTGATAGGCCGAGAAGGCGATCTCGAAGCCGTGCATCAAATTGGCGAAGTTATCCACAACATCCTCCCAAAACAATACCCACGCATGGAGTACCGGATACGTGCCCGATACTTATTGTTTGTCTCAAACGGAATCAGTGCAGCTTGAGCCAGGCTTCGACCGGCCCTTTGAGCAGCGGCACCTGGAACCAGATTTCGAACACCACGTAAAAGATCAGCACCGACGCGACGCTGATCGCGCCGGCCTTGAGCGGACGGTAGCCGCCCTGGAAGACCATCGCGCCGAACAGGTAGAGCAGCAGGCCGACGTAGAGGCCGAGGAAGTTGGCCACCAGGACGAAGGCCGCCATCGGCAGGCTGAAGGAGAGCACGCGCTGGCCTTGCTCGCGGGTCAGGAACACCGCTTTGCGGTCGCGATGCTTGATCACCGCCTGCACCAGCGCACCGAGGCTGGCGACGATGACGATGAGGCCAATGTAGAAAGGAAAGTATCCGCTCTGCGGCCCGGCTTCATCCCAGCCGATGCCATCGCCAACCGAGCCGAAAACGGCAATGGCGCCGATGGCGGCGGTAAACAGCGCGACCGCGACCTCCATCGTGAGGCGGGTCACCAGGGTTTCGGACGAAGAACGCATGCTCGGCTCCATAAACGACGTCGAACTGACGGCGGCGGGCTGCCCCGCCGCCGGAACTTGCTCTAATGACCTTGAAACGCTTTACTGCGCCAGCCAGCCTTCACGCTTGAAGACTTCGGCCGCACGCTGGGCGTCGTTCTTCACATACGTTTTCCACTCATCCCCGGTCAGGAAGCGATCGGTCTGCGAGGTGCGCTCGATGTAGGCCTTCCACTCCGGCGTCTGGCGGACCTTGTCGAGCATCTGCGTGTAGAACTTGACCGCATCGGCCGAAACCCCGGCCGGCAGCCAGACGCTGCGCGGCATCTGGTAGCTCTCGATCGGCAGGCCCGATTCCTTACAGGTCGGGATGTCCGACCAGGCCATGTCCTTGGTGATCTTCGGACCAGCGGCCATGCGCTCGGCGCTGAAGATGCACAGCGGACGCACCATGCCGGCCTTCCACTGGCCGATGTTCTCGCTCGGGTTGTTCACGTTCGAGTCGATGTGCTTGCCGGCGAGCTGCACGCCGGCTTCGCTGCCGCTCTTGAACGGGATGTAGGTGAACTTGGCGCCGGTGGCAGCGCTGATCATGCTGGTCAGCGTCTGGTCCACGTCCTTAGACTGCGCGCCGCCCATCTTCAGCCCTTCGGGCTTCTTGGCCGCGTCGATGTAGTCCTTGACCGTCTTGAAGGGAGCGTCGGCGTTCACCCAGATCAGGAATTCGTCCTTGGCCATCGCCGCCACCGGGGTGAAGCTCTCGGCGGTGAAGCCCATCTTGGCGACCAGCGGCTGCAGGTACTGGTTGTTGGTGCCGAAGGTGACGCGGTAGGGGTCGCCCGGCTGGCTCGAACCATACACGAAGCCTTCGCCGCCGCCGCCGCCGCCCTTGTTGACGACGACGATCGGCGCGTTCATCAACTTGTACTTGACGATGATCGACTGGATGGTCCGGGCGAAGGTGTCGGTGCCGCCGCCCGCACCGGCGGTGACGACGAATTCGACAGGCTTGTCGGGAGTCCAGGCGCTGGCGGCACTAGCGAACAGCGCGCCGGCAAGCAGGGCGACGGTCGACTTGATCTTTGACATCGATTACTCCTTTGCTGTGTTGAAGCACGGTGGAAAAGACCTCAATGTTTGCGACGTATTCTTACCGATTCAAATGTCCTGCGGGCCGGCGCTTGAGCGATCAGGCGCCCGGTTTTCGCTGCGCCGCCATCTGCGCGGCCAGGAGCAGCGCGGCGCGGCTGGCGCCAAGGTTGGCGATGCCGCGCCCGACGATGTCGTAGGCGGTGCCGTGGGCCGGGGTGCAGATCGGGAACGGGAAACCACCGAGCAGGGTGACGCCGCGGTCGAAGCCCATCAGCTTCATCGCGATCTGGCCCTGGTCGTGGTACATGGTCAGCACGGCGTCGAAGTCGCCGCGCTTGGCGCGCACGAACACCGTGTCGGCCGGGTAGGGGCCGGAGGCGTTGAAACCGCGCGCCTGCGCCGCCTTGACGGCGGGCTCGATGGTGGTGATCTCGTCACGGCCGAAGTTGCCGCCGTCGCCGCCGTGCGGGTTGAGGCCAGCCACGGCGATGCGCGGGTTCTCCAGCCCGGCTTCGCGCAGGCAGCGGTCGGCCAGTTCAAGCTCGGTGAGGATACCGTCGATGGTAATCGCGCCCGCGACTTCGGCGAGCGGGATGTGCGAGGTGACGCGGCAGTTCCACAGGCCTTCGAGAATGTTGAATTCGCGCGCCGCGCCCTTGAAGCCGATGATTTCGGCGATGTAGCGGATCTCATCGTCGTAGGCCGGGTAGACGTAGCGCATGGCCTGCTTGTTGAACGGGGTGAAGCAGACCGCGTCGGCCTCGCCGCGATGCGCCATGAGCAGCGCCTGACGGAAGTTTTCGAGCGCGAAGGCGCCGCCTTCGGGGGTCGCCTCGCCAACCTTCACTTTGGCCGGGTCGAGGTGGCCGAGATCGACGAACACCGGGCGCGCACCGGGAACGATCGGCGTTCCGGGCTTGATCACGTCCAGCTCGGGGCTGATCCCGGCGATGCGGGCGCCGGCTTCGAGGATGCGGAGGTCGCCGAAAACGACGAGACGCGCCGCGGCTCGAATTTCTTCGAGTCCGAGCAACTTGACCGTCAGCTCGGGACTGATCCCGGCCGGGTCGCCCATTGCCAGGGCCAGGATCGGAAGAGACGCGCCGGTCGCGCAGGCATTCGTATTCAAGGCAGCCTCCTAGTCAATTTTTTCCCCGCATGGTGCGGTTCAGATGTTTATTTGTCAATAAAAATGTAACACGCTGAATTCAGAATACAACACCAAACGAAAAAGGCGAACCCGGCGCGCGTCTTTTTCTTTGCGCCTTGCCGGCGCCCCGCGCAGAATCTCTTCCACACCCCATAAAACCAAGACCAGGAAGGAGATGCGATGAGCCTTGAGAGCGATGCAGCCGTCCACACCCCGGATCAAACGCCGGCAAGCGAGGTCGCCCCGATCGAGCGCCCGACCCTGCACCACGTCGTCGTTTCGCGCGTGCGCGACATGATCATCGAGGGGCGGCTGGCCGCCGGAGCGCGCATCCACGAAGGCCAACTCGGTCAGCAGCTCGGCGTCTCGCGCACCCCGCTGCGCGAAGCCCTGAAAGTGCTGGCCAGCGAAGGCCTGGTCGAACTCGTCCCCAGCCGTGGCGCCCTGGTTCGCCAGCTCACCGGCAAGGACGTTCAGGACATGCTGGCCGTGCTGATCGCGCTCGAAGACATGGCCGCGCCCCTGGCCTGCAGCCACGCCAGCGACGCCCAGATTCAGGAAGTCCGCCAGCTGCACGACGAAATGCTGGCCTTCTACCGCGCCGGCAACCGGCTCCAGTACTTCAAGCGCAACCAGCAGATCCACACCCAGCTGATCGCCATCAGCGGCAACGAGTCGCTGGCCCTGGTGCATGAAACCGTGCAGTCGCGCATGCGCCGCGTGCGCTACCTCGGCGACCAGGACGACAGCACCTGGAAAGGCGCGGTCAGCGACCACGAAGAAATCATCGCTGCCCTCGAAGCCCGCGACGCCGCACGCCTCAAGCAGGCGATGACGCATCACCTGCAGCAGACCTGGGAACGCGTGCGCGACCGGTTTTGAACGCTCCGCCGGAGGCTTGCTCCGCGCCGCTAAGTCCTGCCGGTCCTGAACGCACAACGGGCTGTTTGAACTGCTGCGTTCCGCGGTCGGCTGCGCCGACTGCCCTGCGCGACTCGCCGGCCCGGCGGCCTTGCTCGGCGCGGCACAGGGGCGAAAAAGCGTCGCGGCGTAGCGGCCGCATGAAGGAAATGACGCGACAGGACTCCCGGCGCTAAACGACAACGCCCAGCAAGGCCCGTCCTTATTGGCCTGCAGCCGCCGCAGCGCGCGTCCATATAGGCCCCTGGAAGGCGCCGAGCAACGCAGGGGCGGGCGGAAAAAGGGCGAGCACTGTTTGAGGGCCGCAGGCCCGAGTTGCGCAGCCCCCGCCCGACCTGAGTCGCGCAGGGAAACCCGCGCAGCGGGGCGCCGACCTGGGGTCGCCTTTTCTTTGCCGACTTTCTTTTGGCGACGCAAAAGAAAGTCGGCCGCGCGTCAGGCGCGGAAAATAGCGGACGAAGAATCCTCAACCGCAACAGAATCGGCAAAGCCGGCAGCGGCACCGCAAAAGCTCAGCCCCCATGCCGGGCGAGCACAAACCTCGCCACATCCTCGTCGGTCACCAGGCCGTTCACGTACTGGGCGGCCAGCACCGCGGAAACCACCTCAGCCTTGTACTGCCCGCCCGAAACCAGCAGGCTGTTGGTCGCGGCCTTGAGGTCGCTCGGCGGCAGGGCGATCACACTGCGGTTGAGCTCGTGGTCCACCGGTTGCCCGGCGGCGTCGATGAAGGTGCCGAGGATTTCGCCGATCGCCCCGCAATGGCTCAGCTCGGGCAGCCGCTGCTGGACACTGCGAATCGTCGTCAGCTTGGTGCGCGGGGTGAGGTCGCCGCAGGAGACGATGGCCAGATCGGCAGCGCGCGCCCGGGCCATGACTTCATGCACACCCGAATGGGTGAGCAGGATTTCGCGGCTCTCGGGGCTCGGGCTGTAAACCGGCGCAGTCAGGTAGTAGCACTCGGCGCCGAGCGTTTTGGCCAGCTCGGTCGACACCTCGAAGGTATTGGTTTCCGAACCGCGCGTCAGCCCGCCCATCAGCGACACCACGGCGCAGTGCGGCAGACGCCGCGCGCGCATGCGGCGGATGCTGGCGCTCAGGGTCCGCCCCCAGCCGATCGAGACGCACTTGGCGTCGGCGATCAGGTCGTCGAGCAGAGCACCGGCGGCGTCGCCGAGCATGCGCCGCTGCTGTTCGTCGTCCGCCACCGACGGGACCACGACCGCAGCCTTGAGGCCGAAGGTTTTCTTGAGCCGTTCCTCAAGTTCGACGCAGGCGACGAGCGGCAGGCGAATGTCGACCACCACCGAGCCGTCGGCGCGCAGCTGGCCGACGATTCGGTTGACCCGAACACGCCCGATGCCGAGGCGTTCCGAGATTTCCTGCTGAGTCAGCCCGGCGATGTAGTAGTACCACGCAATGCGTGCCCGCAGGTGCTGTGCGCCCAATCCAGCGCCCTCGTCGACGCCGCTTTCATTCACCTCGTTCTCGTTCATCCGCCCCCCGTGATCAGCATTGGTAACGTCAGCGCTGGCGCGCGCATTCTACTCCCGGAGTGCCCGCTTCTCCGCCGCGCATTCCGCGCGAAAACACAGCGCAGATACAATTGTTGTTGCTGAAATACAAATGTATTACACTTTCCTGCAGAAATGAACACTCGTTTTTTTGAAAGGGCTTTCCCATGAAACTTGCCATCGCCGGAGACAGCGCCGGCCTGCCGTTGGTCGCCACCCTGCTTCCCCACCTGCGGACCCGCGCCGGGCTCGAAGTCTGCGACCTGAGCCAGGCACCGGACGGCACCAAAGAGTTTTACGCCAACCTCGCCGAACGCGTCGCTCTGGCCGTCCGTTCCGGTGAATACGACCGCGGCATCCTGATCTGCGGCACCGGCATCGGCGTCGCGATGTCCGCCAACAAGGTGCCCGGCATCCGCGCCGCGCAGACCCACGATCCTTACTCGGCCGAGCGCGCCGCGAAGAGCAACAACGCCCACATCATCACCCTCGGTGCCCGCGTCGTCGGCAGCGAACTGGCCAAGACCATCGTCGACGCCTGGCTGGCCGCCGAATTCGACCCGGCCGGCTCGTCGGCCGACAACGTGCTCGCCATCGAGGCGCTGGACGCCAAATATCACCCCTGATTTCCTGAACTTTTTCTTTGCAGATCCAAGATGCGCAGACTGATTGCCGGAACCGGCTGGAAAATGAACCTCGGCGCCGCCGCCGCGCGCGCCTACGCGGCGGGCCTGAAGACGGAACTCGCCGCCGTCGAGCTTGAAGGGCTCGACCTCTTCGTCCTCCCCCCGTTCACCACCCTGCACGCGGCGACCGAAGCCTTTGCCGACACCCCGGTGGCGATCGGCGGACAAAACATGCATTGGGCCGAAAACGGCGCCTGGACAGGCGAAATCTCGGCCGAGATGCTGGTCGAGGCCGGCTGCCGCTACGTCGAACTGGCGCACTCCGAGCGCCTGCAGCACTTCGGCGAGAGTTATCCCCAGGTTCGGCGCAAGGTGACGCGCGCCATGCAGGCGGGCCTCACGCCCATCGTCTGCCTCGGTGAAACCGCGCTCGACAAGCTCCAGGGCCGAACCGACGCCGTGCTCGCCGAGCAGGTACTCACTTCCATCGCCGACGTTCCCGACGAACGGGTGCCGGAAGTCGTCCTGGCCTACGAGCCGCGCTGGGCGATCGGCGGCAGCGAGGCGGCGACGCCGGAGTACGTGGCCGCGCGCCACCGCGCCCTGCGCGAAATCATCCGCCACCGCTGCGGCAAGGACGTCGCCGACCGGACCCGGATCATCTACGGCGGGGCGGTCAATGCCGACAACGGCGCGGCCCTGATCGCGCTGCCCGACGTCGACGGCCTCTTCGTCGGCCGCGCCGCCTGGACGCCGGAAGGCTACGCCCGCATCGTCAAGCTGGTGCACGCCGCCGCTCTGCGCAAGGCGGCGCAAGCCTAGCGCCCCACAAGGAGAACACGGCATGAACGAGACGCCCTGGAACAACGAGACCTGGCCCATCGCCGCGGCGATGATCCAGTACCCGAACATCCTCCCCGACGGCAGCTCGGTGCAGGACCAGTCGGTCGAAGGCTGGGCGGAAACGCTGAGCGACGTGGTGCACGCCGGCTTCACCGAACTCGACCCGACCGACAGCTGGCTGCGCCTTGCCGACCTGCCGCCGAGCCGGCGCGCGGAATTCCTGCAGCTCGTCCACGCGCTCGGCCTCACCATTCCGGCGATTTCGACCTCGCGGCGCAGCGTGATCGATCCGGTGCATGGCGCGGCCTACCTCGAATACGGCCACCGGGTCATCGACACCGCCGCCGAGATCGGCGCCCAGGCCGTCTCCTTCGGCCTGTTCGGCCCGCTCACCGCGGCGCAGAAAGCCGCGCTGTGGTTCTGGACGGTCGACGGCGTGCGCAACCCGGACGACCCGGCGGTCTATGCCCTGGCCGTCGAACGCACCCGCGAACTCGGGAAGCACGCCGCCGAGCTGGGCATCGAACTGGCGCTCGAAATGTACGAGGACACCTACATCGGCACCGCCGACGGCGCGGTGCGCTTCGTCACCGACGTCGATCTGCCCAACGTCGGCCTCAACGCCGACCTCGGCAACCTGATCCGCCTGCACCGCCCGGTCGAACACTGGCAGGCGATGGTCGACAAGACCATCCCCTACGCCAAGTACTGGCACGTCAAGAATTACATCCGCATCGAGGATTCGGCGCAGAACGCCTACATGACCTATCCGGCGCCCCTGTCCAGCGGCCTGATCAACTACCGCTACGCCATCCGCAAGGCGATCGAACTCGGATTCAAGAGCGCCTTCCTGTGCGAACACTACGGCGGCGACGGCCTGAGCATCAGCGCCCAGAACCGCGAATACCTGAGAAGCATCCTGCCACGCTAAGCTGAGGAATCCATCATGACTTGCATTCAAAACCAGCCGGAAGACTTCGCGACCACCGCGCTCGCCGGCTTCAGCTCGATCTATGCCCGTCACGTCCGCCCGGTGCGCAGCGGCGTCGTGCGCTCGACCGCCACACCCGAAGGCAAGGTCGCCGTCGTCGTCGGCGGCGGCTCTGGCCACTACCCGGCCTTCGCCGGCTTCGTCGGCCCGGGCCTTGCCGACGCCGCGGTCGCTGGCGACGTCTTCGCCTCGCCGTCTGCGCACGGTGTCGCCCACGTCTGCCGCATGGCGCATCGTGGCGGCGGCATCCTTCTCGGCTTCGGCAACTATGCCGGCGACGTGATGAACTTCGGCCTGGCCGGCGAACGCCTCACCTCGGAAGGCATCGACGTGCGCATCCTGCACGTCACCGACGACGTGGCCAGCGCCCCGGCCGACCAGCCGGCCAAGCGCCGGGGCGTGGCCGGCGACCTCAGCGTGTTCAAGATCGTCGGCGCCGCCGCTGAAGCCGGCCTCGACCTCGATCAGGTCGAGCGCATCGCGCGCAAGGCCAACGCCCGCACCGTCTCCTTCGGCGTCGCCTTCAGCGGCTGCACCCTGCCGGGCGCCAACGAACCCCTGTTCACCGTGCCCAAGGGCCGCATGGGCGTCGGCCTCGGCATTCACGGCGAACCCGGGATCGACGAAACCGACATCGTCCCGGCCGACGAACTCGCCCGCCTGCTGGTCGGGCGCCTGCTCAGCGAGCGCCCGGCCGACTGCGGCGGCCGTGTCGCCGTCGTGCTCAACGGCCTGGGCTGTAGCAAGTACGAGGAATTGTTCGTTCTGTGGACCGGCATCGAAGCCGAACTCAAGGCCGCCGGCCTGAGCGCGGTGATGCCCGAAGTCGGCGAATTCGTCACCAGCCTCGACATGGCCGGCTGCTCGCTGACCCTGACCTGGCTCGACGATGAACTTGAGCGCTTCTGGTGCGCGCCCTGCGACACGCCGGTGCTGCGTCGCGGCGCGATCATCCCGACCGAACCGGCGATCGCGCTGTGCGAAGAGTTGCCCGAGAAGACCGACTTCCCGCCGGCCAGCGAAGCCTCGCGCGCCAACGGCCGCTGCATCGCCGAGTTGCTCGCCGCGACGGCCGCGACGCTGCGCGAGGCCGAAGACGAACTCGGCCGCATCGACGCCCGCGCTGGCGACGGCGACCACGGCCAGGGCATGACCCGCGGTTCGGCCGCGGCCGCCGAAGCGGCGGCCAAGGCTGTCGCCGCAGGTGCCGGCGCCGCCAGCGTCCTCGCCGTGGCGGGCGACGCCTGGGGCGACCGCGCCGGCGGCACGTCGGGCGCCCTCTGGGGCCTCGCGCTGCGCACCTGGAGCGGCTGCTTCAGCGATCAGGCACCGGTCACCGCCACCACGGTCGCTGAAGGCGCGATCGCCGCGCTCGAAGCCATCGTCCGCCTCGGCCGTGCCCAGCCCGGCGACAAGACCCTGGTGGATGCGCTCGATCCCTTCGCCCGCAGCTTGCGCGACGAAGTCTCGCGCGGCCAGGAGCTGACCGCAGCCTGGCAGACCGCGGCGCAGGCGGCGACGGTCGCCGCCGAAGCCACCGCGCAACTGACGCCGAAGCTCGGCCGGGCCCGCTCGCACACCCAACGCAGCCTCGGTCACCCCGATGCCGGCGCGGTTTCGCTGGCGATGATCGCCCGGCTGGTCGGCGACTTGCTGCGCCAGCACGGTTAAAGCCCAAGCGCGGGAACCCGGGTTCCCGCGCCGCATCTCCCCAAGGCAGGGCCGCCGGCCCTGCCTTTTTTCCAGGCATGGCGCCAGCCGCTGTGATACCCTCGCGCGGCACCCCGCGACAACACAGGATCAGCATGCTGCGCATCGTCTCGGCCAATCTCAACGGCATCCGCTCCGCCCACGACAAGGGCTTCTTCATCTGGCTGGACGAGACTTCGCCCGACATCGTCTGCGTTCAGGAACTCAAGGCCCAGGAAGGCGACCTGCGCGAAGCCATGCGCCAGCCTCCGGGCTACCACGCGCATTTCCACTACGCCGAAAAGAAGGGGTATTCCGGCGTCGGCATCTACTCGCGTCGCGCGCCCGACCGCGTCGTCGCCGGCATCGGGCACCCGGACTTCGACGCCGAAGGACGCTACCTGCGCGCCGATTTCGGCCCGCTCACGGTGATCTCGGTTTACGTGCCCTCGGGGTCGTCCTCGCCCGAGCGGCAGACGGCCAAGTTCGCCTTCCTCGACGCCTTCTTCCCGGTACTCGACGCCTTGCGCCAGGAAGGCCGCGAGGTCGTCCTGTGCGGCGACTGGAACATCGCCCACCGCGAGATCGACCTCAAGAACTGGAAGAGCAACCAGAAGAACTCGGGCTTCCTGCCCGAGGAGCGCGCCTGGCTGAGCCGGGTTTTCGACGCGCAAGGCTGGGTCGATGTCTATCGCCGGCTCTATCCCGATGCCGGCGAAACCGCCTACACCTGGTGGAGCAACCGCGGCCAGGCGTATGCCAAGAACGTCGGTTGGCGCATCGACTACCAGATCGCCACGCCGGGGCTCGCCGGAGTCGCCCGCAGCGCCGAGGTCTACAAAGGCGTCCGCTTCAGCGACCATGCCCCGCTCTGCGTAGACTATGATGCGCTATGAATCATCCTTCCGCGCCCCCGCCGCTGTGGCTCCATTGAGCTTTCATAGCGGGCTGCGTAACATTACGCCCTGCATGCCGAATTGGCGTTTCGTGAGGATTTGATGGATTTTCGTCAGGATTTCATCGCCTTCGCGCTCGAACAGAACGTTCTGCGCTTTGGCGAATTCAAGACCAAGGCCGGCCGCTTGTCGCCTTATTTTTTCAATGCCGGCCTGTTCAACGACGGTGCCGCCCTTGACCGGCTCTCCCAGTTCTACGCCCAGGCCATCCTGGCCAGCGGCCTCGACATCGACCTGCTCTACGGCCCCGCCTACAAAGGCATCCCGCTGGTCTCGGTGACCGCGCTGGCGCTCGCCCGCGCCGGCCACAACCTGCCCTTCGCCTTCAACCGCAAGGAAGCCAAGGACCACGGCGAAGGCGGCACAATCATCGGCTCGCCGCTTGCCGGACGGGTGTTGATCATCGACGACGTGATCTCGGCCGGCACCTCGGTGCGCGAATCGGTCGAGCTGATCCGCCAGGCAGGCGCCACGCCCTGCGGCGTGGTCATCGCCCTCGACCGGATGGAACGCGGCCAGGGCCAACTGTCGGCGGTGCAGGAAGTCGGCCGCGACTACGGCCTGCCGGTCATTGCCGTCGCCTCGCTCGACGACTTGATGACCTTCCTCACCGACCGCCCCGACTTCAAGGACTACGCGACGGCGGTGGCCCGCTACCGGCAGGAGTATGGCGTTGCCCGGGCCGGCTAACGCTCGCCCCTCTCGCTTCAGGCGCACGGCCGCTAGCCTGCTGGCCAGCGCCTTCATTACGTTCGCGCCCGCCGCCCCGGCGGCGCCCCCCGCCGGCGGCGGCAGTGGCCTGCTCTATTGCTGCAACGACAGTAACGGCAAGCAGGTCTGCGGCGACATCCTGCCGCAAGCCTGTTACGGGCGGGCATACCGCGAAATCGGCGACGGCGCGCGCACCGTGCGCCAGGTCGAGGCGCCGCTGACCCCGGAACAGCGCGTCCAGCGCGCCGCGGACGACGAGAAGCGCCGCCAGGAAGAAATCGTCCGCAAGGAACAACAGCGCAAGGACCAGGCGCTGCTCAACACCTACGGCAGCGAACGCGACATCGACGCGATGCGCGCCCGTGCCGAAGAAGACGTCCAGAAATCGATCCAGGCCGCCGAAACCAAGATCGCCGAGATTCGCCAGCAGCGCAAACGCTTCGAGAATGAGGCCGAGTTCTACAAGAAGAAACCGATGCCGCCCGACATCCAGAAAGGGCTGAACGACGCCAACGGCGAGATTCAGGCGCAGGAATCGATCATCGAGGCGAAGAAAAAGGAACTCGAGATCGTCCGCACCAAGTACGCGGAAGACAAGAAACGCTACCTCGATCTCACTCGTCGCGGGGTTCGTCCGCAGTAACGCCGAGACGATTTTCTGGCGCGTCCTCGTCCTCCCCAAGCACAGGTGTTCAGCGGCCGATTCACCGGCGAAAAAAAACCGCGCATTTTCGGCGCGGTTTTTTTCGGCCCCGGTTAGGCGGAGCCGATGCGGGAAACCCCGATCAACGGATGAAGGTCGGGTTGATGAGGTTTTCCAGCGTGAACACTTCGTCCCACTTCTCTTGCGTGAGCAGTTTTTTCTCCTGCACCACGATCTGGTGGATCGACTTGTTCTGCTCGTAGCCTTCGCGCGCGATCTTCGAGCACATCTTGTAGCCGAGGATCGGGTTGAGCTGGGTGACGATGCCCAGGCTGCCGAGCACCATGTCGCGGGTGCGCTCGGTGTTGGCGGTGATGCCCAGCACGCACTTCTCGCGCAGGGCGATGACCGCGTTCTCCATCGTCTTGATCGACGAGAAGAGGGCGTAGCCGAGCACCGGCTCCATGACGTTGAGCTGGAGCTGGCCGGCCGAGGCGGCCAGCGTCACCGTCAGGTCCATGCCGATGACGAAGAAGGCGGACTGGTTCACGACTTCCGGAATCACCGGATTGACCTTGCCCGGCATGATCGACGAACCCGGCTGCAGCTGCGGCAGGTTGATTTCGTTGAAGCCGGCGCGCGGGCCGGAGGCCAGGAGGCGCAGGTCGTTACAGATCTTCGAGAGCTTGACCGCGGTGCGCTTGATGACGCCCGAAAGCTGGACGTAAGCGCCGGTGTCCGAGGTCGCCTCGACGAGGTCGGTGGCCAGCTTGAGTTCGAGGCCGGTGACTTCGCACAGGTACTTGACCACCAGCTCCGGATACCCGGGAGGCGCATTGACCGAGGTGCCGATCGCCGTGGCGCCCATGTTCACTTCCGCCAGCAGGTGCTTCGAATCCTCGATCCGCGCCAGCTCTTCATCGAGGTTGGTGGCGAAACCGTGGAACTCGTCGCCCATCGACATCGGTACCGCATCCTGCAGGTGGGTGCGCCCCATCTTGAGCACGGAAGCAAACTCTTCGCCCTTCGCGCCGAAGGCGTCGCGCAGCGCTGCCAGGGCCTTGCTGTAGCTTTCCAGACGCTTGATCAGGGCGATGCGGAAGGCGGTCGGGTAGGCGTCGTTGGTCGATTGCGAGCAGTTCACGTGGTCGTTCGGACTCACGTACTGGTACTCGCCCTTCTTGTGCCCCAAGGCTTCGAGCGCGATGTTCGCGATCACCTCGTTGGCGTTCATGTTGGTCGTCGTCCCCGCGCCGCCCTGAATCATGTCGGACGGGAACTGATCGAGGAATTCACCGGCGATCAGGCGATCGCAGGCTTGCACGATGGCCTCGGCGACCTTGGGGTCGAGCACCCCAAGGTCCCGGTTGGCCAGTGCTGCGGCCTTCTTCACATAACCGAAGGCCTGGACAAAGAACGGTTCAAGGGAAACCGGCAAGCCCGTGATCTTGAAGTTTTCGATTCCCCGCAGGGTCTGAACGCCGTAATAGACGTCGTTTGGGATCTCCCGTTCACCGAGAAAATCGCTTTCGATACGGACTGGCATAGTATTTCCCTTACATGTTGATGATCGAACCGTTGGTTGGCGTGTGATGGATCAGAACCCGAGGCCGAGCAAGAGCCCGCCCGAGATCACCGTCGCGGCAAAGGCCACGCCATAGGTCAGCAGCTTGGCGCCAACGCCGCCGTGAATCCCCACTTCGTGCAGCGAGTGGAAGATGCGGTGCGCGGCATGCCAGAGGAACAGCGAGATGACCACGAAGATAAAGCCCTTGCCGATGAAGTTCTGGGCAAACGCCAGCATCTTCGGATAGCTCATCGCCCCGCTCGGAAGCAGCAGCCCCAGCGGAACGGCGAGGCCGGTGATGAACACCAGCATCGGCCCGAAGAGCGCGGCGAGCATGCCGCCGGCACCGAACATGCCCCAGAAAATCGGCGCATTGGAACGCTTACGAGTCTTCATGCTGCAATCCTCCAAACCACGGCCAGCAGGCCGACCGCACAGACGATGGCGGCGGTGAAACCACTGCGCACGATCACGTCGGGCGCCACCTTCTTGCCGCCGACGACGACGGGCGGCATGGTCAGCGGGAAGAGCTTGAACCAGGTGAAGGCGTGATAGGCGATCGCCACCAGCAGGGCCAGGTGGAAAACCACCGCCAGCGGGCTCTTCATGGCGTCGAGCCAGCCGTTCCAGGCCGCTTCGCCCTGGCTCAGGCGGACCAGGCCGACGAGCAGGGTCAGCGCATAGGCGGCGACGAACAGGGCCGTGCTTTCATGCACCATGTATTCGACGAAGTAGGGGTTCTTCTTCCACCACCCCTCCATCGGACGGACATAAGGCTTACGCTTGCTCACTTGGCACCTCCCTTCAGGAAGCGCAGGAAGTAGTCCTTCGCTGCGTTGATCTTGTTGATGTTGACCGCGTTACCCGGATCAACATGCTTCGGACAGACTTCCGAGCAGTAGCCGACGGCGCTGCAGTTGAAGACGCCTTCTTCCGACGCCACCAGCTCCATGCGCTGCGCCTGACCGCCGTCGCGCGAGTCCATGTTGTAGCGGTGCAGCAGGGCCATCGCGGCCGGACCGATGAAGTCCGGGTTGAGGCCGAACTGCGGACACGCGGCGTAGCACAGCGTGCAGTTGATGCACGAGGTGAACTGCATGTACTCGTTGAACTGCGCCGGCGACTGGATGTACTCGCCCTGCTCGATGGTGCGCGGCTCCTTCGGGATGATGTAGGGCTGGATGCTCTCGAGCTTCTCGATGAAGCCGGAGAGGTCGGTCACCAGGTCCTTCTCGATCGGGAAGTGGGCGAGCGCTTCAACGCTGATGCGGTTCGGGTAGTAATCACGCAGGAAGGTCTCGCAGGAGAGCTTCGGAATGCCGTTGATCATCATCCCGCAGCTGCCGCAGATGGCCATCCGGCACGACCAGCGGAAGGTCAGCGAGCCGTCGAAGTTGTCCTTGATGTACTGGACGCCCTGCAGCACCGACATGTCGTCGGTGAACGGAACCTTATACACCTCGGCGTGGGGCGCCTGATCGGTCTCCGGGTTGTAGCGGAGCACCTCGATTTCGATGATTTTCTGGGTATCGGACATGGGATTATTTCCTTTCCTGATCGGCCTTTTCACCCGCGGCGCCATAGACGCGAGCCGCCGGGGGAGATTTGGTGATCTTCACGTCGCCGTAGGTGATGCGCGGCGCGGCGCCCGGCACGTAAAAGGCGTCCGAGTGCTTGAGAAAGTTGACGTCGTCACGCTGGGTGTAAGCACCGTCCGGGCCATCCAGACGCTGGTGCGCACCGCGCGATTCCTTGCGGTTGACCGCCGAGTGGGCCATCGCCTGGGCCACGTCGAGCTGGTAGTCGAGCTCGATGGCCATGAGCCAGTCGGTGTTCCACACGCTCGACTTGTCGTCGATGCAGATGTTCTTGAAGCGCTCGCGCAGTTCGCCCAGCTTGTCGCAGGTCGCCTGCATCGTGTCATGCAGACGGTAGATGCCGCAGCCGTCTTCCATGGTCTTGGTCATTTCCTTGCGGATCGTGGCGATGCGCTCGGTGCCGCCGGTCTTGGTCTTGAGCGCGGTGATGCGCTCTTCGACCGCCTGCGCCTGTTTGAGCAGGCTGGCCGAATTGCCGGGCGCAACGTTCTTGGCACGCTCGGCGGCCTGGACACCGGCCATCTTGCCGAAGACCAGGAGTTCGGTCAGCGAGTTCGAACCCAGACGGTTCGCGCCGTGGATGCCAACGCTCGAGCATTCGCCGACGGCGTAGAGGCCCGGCATCGAAGCTTCGCACTTGCCGTTAACCCGGATGCCGCCCATCGTGTAGTGCACGCCGGCACGCACCGGGATCGGTTCCTTGGCCGGATCGATGCCCATGAAGGTCTCGGCCATTTCATAGATCAGCGGCAGGCGCTCGCGCAGATAGGCTTCGCCGAGGTGACGCAGGTCGAGGTGCACGACCGAACCCATGACCGGGTGCTCGATGGTGCGGCCCTTCTGCTGTTCGTACCAGAAGGCCTGGCTCAGGCGGTCGCGCGGACCGAGTTCCATGTACTTGTTCTTCGGCTTGTCGCCCAGCGGGCCGAGGCCGTAGTCCTGCAGGTAGCGGTAGCCGTCCTTGTTCACGAGGTAGCCGCCTTCGCCGCGGCAGGCCTCGGTAAACAGTAGGCCGGTGATCGGCATGCAGGTCGGGTGGTACTGGACGAATTCCATGTCGCGCAGCGCGACGCCGTGGCGGAAGGCCAGGGCCATGCCGTCGCCGGTGACGATGCCGCCCAGCGTGCTTTCGCGGAAGACGCGGCCGGCGCCGCCGGTGGCGATGATCACCGACTTGGCTTCGATCATGTGGAACTTGCCGGTGCCCATCTCGATGGTCACCACGCCCTGGGCGCTGCCGTCCTCTTCGAGGATGTCGACGCAGAAGTGCTCGTCGAAACGCTTGATCGACGGGTACTTGATCGAGGTCTGGAACAGGGTGTGGAGAATGTGGAAGCCGGTCTTGTCGGCCGCGAACCAGGTCCGCTCGATCTTCATGCCGCCGAAGGCGCGCACGTTAACGTGCCCGTCCGCGGTACGGCTCCACGGACAGCCCCAGTGCTCGAGCTGGGTCAGCTCCTTCGGGGCCTGCTCGACGAAGTATTCGACGACGTCCTGCTCGCAGAGCCAGTCTCCGCCGCCGACCGTGTCATGAAAGTGGTACTCCAGGCTATCCGTGGGCTTCTTGACGCCTGCGGCGCCGCCCTCGGCAGCCACGGTGTGGCTGCGCATCGGATAAACCTTCGAGACCAGTGCGATCTTCAGCGAAGGATCCGCCTCGGCCACGGCGATCGCCGCACGCAAGCCGCCTCCGCCTCCCCCCACGATGACTACGTCTGCTTTGTAAATTTCCACGCCCAATCCTTTCTCGCTTTACGCGAATTCAACTACGACCAGCGCATTACCTAAACTCCAGCGCGGGTTGTCGTCCGCGCCGGGCTCGATGCTAACCACAGATCATTATCCTTATTTTTTGAATTGACTACAACTTTTGGCCGACCGACACGGCTCAAAGTGCCGCCAATACAGGGTTCTAGCCCCACTCACCCTCCCGTCCAAAGAGTTTTTATAGAAAAAAAAATTCAAAAGTCTCGGGCACTTGCGTGCATTTACCCACGAACAAGAATCATCCCGCGACCGACAGCACGTCGACAACATTGCGTGACGTCACCGAACGCACCGTGGCAACGTCGACACCACGCAAGGCCGCCAGTTCTTCGGCATAACGCGCCAGAAAAACCGGTTCACAACGCCCTCCCGGACACCAGGACGGCGGAATGTCCGGCGCATCGGTTTCAAGGACCAGTGCGGACAAGGGCAATTCAGCCGCCAGCCGGCGGATGCGGGTAGAACCAGAATAGGTCATCGCCCCTCCGAAGCCCAGCTTGAAACCGAGCCCGATGAACTGTTCGGCCTGTTGCCGGCTGCCGTTGAAGGCATGCGCAATGCCACCGCGCACGCGCACGCGGCGCAGACAGGCGAGCACGTCGTCGACGGCGCGCCGGACGTGCACGATCACCGGCAGGTCGAATTCGCGCGCCAAGCGCAATTGGGCGAGGAAAAAGGCTTGCTGGCGACCGGCGTCGTAGCCGGGCAGGTAATGGTCGAGGCCGGTTTCGCCGATCGCCACTGGCGGCCGCGGGCCGGCCATTTCGGCTGCGATGAAGTCGCGCAGCCGGCTCGTCGCATCCACCGGCAAGTCGTCGAGGTAGAGCGGATGCAGGCCGTAGGCCGGCCAGCAGGCAGGCCAAGCAGTGGCCAACGCGCGCACGTCGGCGCAGGAGGCCAAGGAAACGGCCGGAACGATAAAAGCATCGACCCCGGCCGCGCTCGCCGCCTCGATCACCGCCCGCCGGTCGACCGCGAATTCGGCGGCGTCGAGATGGCAATGGGTGTCGATCAGCATGCGCGCGGACCGGTACGGAAGAGGCTACATGGCGCGCAGGCGCACCGGCGGTTCGCGCCCATCGACGATGTCGGCGAGCGCGCTGCCAGCGCCGCAGGCCATCGTCCATCCGAGCGTGCCGTGCCCGGTGTTGAGGTAGAGGTTGGAAACGCGGCTGCGACCGACGAAAGGCACGTTGGACGGCGTCGAGGGCCTCAGGCCGCACCAGAAAACCGGATCACCGGCCGGCCGCAACTCGGGGAAGAGCTGGTGCGTGCGGGTAATCAGCGCCTGGCAGCGGATGTCGTTGAGTTCGGTGTTGTAGCCGTTGAACTCGGCCGTTCCGGCGACGCGCAGACGCTGTCCGAGGCGGGAGAAGACCAGCTTGTGCCCGTCGTCGGTCATCGCCACGCTGGGCGCGACGCTGTCCTCGCCGAGGGGGATCGTCGCCGAGTAGCCCTTGGCCGGATAGACCGGCAGGTGGACGCCCAGCGATTTGACGTAGCGCGGGGTGTAGCTGCCAAGCGCGGCGACGTAGGCGTCGGCGCGCAGCACCTCGTGGGCTCCTTCGGACGTGCGCACGCGCACCCCGGAGACCTTACCGCTCTCGTCGAGCAGGCGTTCGACCTCGAGCCCGTAGCGGAAGCTCACCCCGAGCTCCTGGCAACGTGCGGCAAGGTTCTGGCTGAAGCTCATGGCATCGCCCGATTCGTCGAGCGGCGTGTAGTCGCCGCCGACCAGGATCGGCCGCGTCGCGCGCAGCGCGGGTTCGATCGCCACGCATTCGTCGGCGTCGACCGTGCGCCGGTCGCAGCCGAATTCGCGCAGCACCTTGGAAGCCTCGATCGAGGCGGCAAATTCTTTCGGGTCGGTATAGACGTGCAGGATGCCGCGCTCGAGGTGGT
This sequence comes from Propionivibrio sp., assembly GCF_041441355.1. Taxonomy (GTDB): domain Bacteria; phylum Pseudomonadota; class Gammaproteobacteria; order Burkholderiales; family Rhodocyclaceae; genus Propionivibrio. The sequence continues at coordinate 26,797 of NZ_JASDTF010000037.1, read as the reverse complement.
CGTATTCGATGCCGATCTCTTCACGCAGCGCCTTCAGGCGGTCGCGGCTGTAGAGGGCGAGGGCGACGATGTCGCGGATGTTCTCGCGCGTGCGGCCGGGCGTGCACTCGCGCAGGAAGCGCCAGCTCCAGTCAAAGAGGGCGGGGTCCCAGCGCAGGCGGAAGAGCAGCGGTGCGTCCTCGCGCCCCATCCAGGCCAGCGCCCGGGCAGGCGCGTGCGGGTTCGACCACGGCTCGGCATGCGAGACGGAAATCTGCCCGCCGTTGGCGAAGCTCGTCTCCAGGCCCGCGGCGGACTGGCGCTCGATCACGGTCACTTCGTGACCGGCCTTGGCCAAGTACCACGCACTGCTGACGCCGACCACCCCGGCGCCGAGAATCAAGACCTTCAAAGCAACTCCTGTTCACGTGAGATACGGATGACATCGGGAACCCGACGCAGGGCGCGCATCAGCGACGCAAGGTGCTGCCGGCTCCCTACCTGAACAAGGAAGTGCAGGTCGGCAAAATAGCCCTGGCGCTTGTTCTCCATGCTGACGAATTCGATGTTGATGCCCGCCTGAGCGATGCCGGTGGCGACGCGACCGAGGACGCCGCGCATGTTCTTGGCCACCACCTTGATGCGCACGTCGAAGAGTTGCCCGGGGTCCGGCGCCCATTCGACGCGAATCCAGTTCTGCGGCTCGGTGCTGCGCGAACGGCTGGCGGCACGGCAGTTTTCGGTATGGATGCGCAGGCCTTGATCCTTGCGCAGGTGGCCGACGATCGGATCGCCGGGAATCGGTCGGCAACAGGTGGCGAACTGCACCGCCACGCCCTCGCTGCCACGAATGACGAGCGGCGCGCCGCCGGCGCTGTCGGCTCCCGCGGCCTGGTGCACTTCGTCGTGCGCCACCAGGCGCTGCGCGAACACCGCGGCCAGGATGTGCCCGAGCCCGATGTCGGCGTAGAGGTCGCGGCGGCTTTTCTTGTCCGTCTCGCGGATCGCCTGCTCCCAGACCGAACCCGGGATCTCGGCCGGCACCACCCCCAGCGCCCGCAACTCCTGGTTGAGCATGCTCTCGCCGAGCGCGCTCGAACCGTCTTGCTGTAAGGCACGCAGGTACTGGCGAATCTTGGTCCGCGCGCGGCTGGTCTTGACGAAGGACAGCCAGGCCGGATTCGGGTTGGCGTGCGGCGCGGTGATGATCTCGACCTGATTGCCGTTGGCCAGGGCCGCCGAGAGCGGGATCAACTCATGGTCGATGCGCGCCGCCACGCAACGGTGACCGATGTCGGTATGCACCGCGTAGGCGAAATCGACCGCCGTCGCGCCGCGCGGCAGGGCGAGAATCTTGCCCTTGGGCGTGAACACATAGACTTCGTCTGGGAAGAGATCGACCTTGACGTGCTCGAGGAACTCGGACGAATCACCGGTCGCGCTCTGCAGTTCGAGCAGCGACTGCAACCAGAGGTGCATCTTGTTCTGCAGGTCGGCGCCGCTCTCCTCGCTGTCTTTGTACAACCAGTGCGAGGCGATGCCTTCCTCGGCCAGATGGTGCATGGCCTGAGTACGGATCTGGATCTCGATCGGCGTGCCGTAGGGGCCGATCAGCGTGGTGTGCAGCGACTGGTAGCCGTTGTTCTTCGGGATCGCGATGTAATCCTTGAACTTGCCGGGCACCGGCTTGAAGCGCTCGTGCAGCGCACCGAGCGCGAGGTAACAGGTCGCCACGTCCTTGACGATGACCCGGAAGCCGTAGATGTCGAGCACCTGCGAGAACGACAGGTGCTTGTCGACCATCTTGTGATAGATCGAATAAAGGCTCTTCTCACGCCCGAAAACGCCGGCCTCGATGCGCTCTTCGGCCAGCTTGCTGCGGATGCCGTCGAGGATCTTGCCCAGCAGTTCGCGCCGGTTGCCGCGCACCGCCTTGAGCGCCTTGCTGAGCACGGAAAAGCGGCGCGGATGGATAAGCTTGAACGACAGGTCCTGCAGCTGGCGCGAAAAATTGTTCAGGCCGAGGCGGGTGGCGATCGGCGCGTAGATCTCCAGCGTCTCGTGCGCGATGCGCCGCCGCTTTTCCTGGCGGACGGCAGCCATCGTCTCGAGGTTGTGCCGGCGATCGGCGAGCTTGATCAGGATGATGCGCAGGTCGCTGGCCATCGCCATCAACATCTTGCGGAAGTTCTCCGCCTGCGCGTCCTGGTATGACTGGAATTCGATGCGGTCGAGCTTGGAGAGGCCATCGACGAGGTCGGCGACTTCGCGTCCGAAACGCTCGGCGATCTCCAGCTTGGTGACCGCGGTATCCTCCATCACGTCGTGCAGGAGCGCAGCGACGATGGCGGTGGCATCCATCCGCCATTCGGCCAGCGCCCCGGCGACAGCCAGCGGATGCGTGATGTAGGGTTCGCCCGACAGCCGTTTCTGCCCGGTGTGGGCCCGGTCGGCAAAACGGTATGCGTCCTTGACGGACTCGATCTCGGAGCGGGTGAGGTAGCTAAGGCTATCGACGAAAACCCGGTAGGCGGGATCGTCGTTGTCGTACTGAACGGCGCCGGCTGACTCAGTCAGTCCGGCGCCTTCTTGAGGGGCCGATTCCGTGCCAGCGGGCATCGCGGACAGCACCGGTCAAGCAGGGTCTCAGGGATGCGCGCGGTTGAGAACCTCGACGCCGTACAGGCCTTGCGCCAGTTCGCGCAGGGCGATGACCGTCGGCTTGTCGCGATCGGCTTCCACCATCGGCGAAGCGCCAGCCGAAATCTGGCGGGCGCGATAGGACGCCGCGAGGGTCATCTGGAAACGGTTTTGAATCGTGCTCATGCAATCGTCAACGGTGACTCGTGCCATTTTCGTATCCTGTCTGTATCAAAGGAGGGACGCGAACAGCGCCGAATGGCGCTGGCGTTGGTTTGGGTAGCGGAGCCGCGCGGCGGCAACCACCGAACGGAGGTTGGCAAGGGCCTGCTGCAGATCGTCGTTGATAATAACATACTCGAACTCATCCACATGCCGCATCTCGTCCCGCGCGGCGGCGAAGCGCCGGGCGATGACCTCGGTGCTGTCGGTGCCACGACCGGCCAGACGCTCCTTGAGCGTCGGCAGCGACGGCGGCAGGATGAAGATCCCGATTGCCTGCGGAAACGCCTTGCGCACCTGCTGCGCGCCTTGCCAGTCGATCTCAAGCACCAAATCGCGGCCCGCCTGCAGTTGCTCCTCGATGGTGCGCCGCAAGGTGCCGTAGTAATTGCCGTGCACTTCGGCCCACTCGATGAATTCACCCCGGCCGACCTGATCGAGGAAGTCCTCCACCCCGACGAAGTGATAGTCGCGCCCATCTTCCTCGCCCGGGCGCGGGGCACGCGTCGTGCAGGAGATCGACAGGCCCAGTTGGGCATCGTTCGCCAAGAGCAGCCGCACCAGCGTCGTCTTACCGGCGCCGGAAGGCGCCGCCACGATGAAAAGATGTCCGCTCATTGCGTCCGCACCCCGCTCTCGTTGCAAAGCATGATTCTATCACCGCCCGCCTGCCACCTCGCGGCACCGCGGAGCGTCTATGGACGCCTGCCGCCAATCCGGCGACAATGCAGATTCACTTTCCGGGTCGGTTACTGATGAATTGCCTCCTGCCGCACCGCGTTCTGAGCGCCTTTGCCCTGAGCTTCCTGCTCCTCGCCCCGCCTGCCCAGGCCGCGCCGCTCAACGTGCTCGGTCTCGATGATCCGAGTTGCAAAGCCTGGCAGACCGGCGCGAACGACGGCGATCTGCGCGCACAGCAACTCGCCTGGCTACGCGGCCTGCTCACCGGCCACAATTACGCCCGCCAGCAGGAGCAAGTGTCGGTGGTCTCGAACGGCACCATCGAGAATTTCGTCAGCCGTTACTGCAAGGACAACCCGCAGGGCAGCTACGCCGACGGCGGCCTGCGCATGAGCGACCGCTACTCCGGACGCGACCGCCCGATCGCCCGCTGAAAGCGCGAGCGCGCCAAAAAACAAAGCCCGCCGAAGCGGGCCGGGTAACGCAACGGAAACGTCCGTTCACTCAAGATTCTGGACTTGCTCGCGCATTTGCTCGATCAAAAGCTTGAGCTCCATCGCCGTCTGCGAGACTTCGCTGACCACCGACTTCGAACCGAGGGTGTTGGCTTCGCGGTTGAGTTCCTGCATCAGGAAGTCGAGCCGCTTGCCGCAGGCACCACCGGCCTTGAGCACGCGCTCGACTTCGTCGAGGTGGGTCGTGAGTCGTGCCAGCTCTTCGTCGATGTCGATGCGCATGGCGAACACCGCCAGCTCCTGGCGAATGCGGTCGTCATCGGCATTACCGAGCGCCTCAACGAGGCGTTGCTTGAGCTTCTCCTGGAACGCCGCCTGCGCCGCCGGGATTCGCGGCGCCACCTCGCGCACCAGTTCGCGCATCCGCGCCACGCGCTCGCCGATCACGCCGGCCAGCTTCTCGCCTTCGCGCGCCCGGCTGGCGGAGAAGTCGTCGAGCGCCGCGCGCGCAAGTTCCAACAACGCCGGCAACAGGGCGTCAGTATCGACACCCTCGTCGCCGAACATCCCCGGCCAGCGCAGCACATCGCTGACCGAGAGTGGCGCCGCTTCGGGCAACGCGCAGCGGACCTGGGCGTCGAAATCGCTCAGCCGGGCGATGAGTTCGGCGTTGAGCGCCTTCGGTTGGCTGCGCGTCGCCGCCGCCGTGTAGCCGGCGCGGCATTCGAGCTTGCCGCGCGAGAGGCGGGAGGAAAAAAGCTCGCGCAGCGCGGGTTCGCCAGCGCGCAGCTCTTCGCCGACGCGGAACTGAAAGTCGAGAAAGCGCGAATTGACGCTCTTCAATTCGATGTGCAGGACGCCGTGCTCGACGTCGAGCGTACGGGCGGCATAGCCGGTCATGCTGTAGATCATGGAGGGTCCGGAAAAAGGTTCCGCGGCTCGGGACGCGGAAGAATCGTGGGGACGGAACGGCCAGACAGTGCGGCCGGCTTTACAGCCCGGACGCAAACCCCGAAAATGCGTCGAACCCAGATCATAGCCTCCTTCGCGATGGCGCAACAAGCCAACCACGCCCTGCCTTCGGGCTTTCAGCTCGATGCTTACCGGATCGAACGCCAACTCTCGCTGGGCGGGTTTTCCATCGTCTATCTGGCGACCGACGAAAATGGCCAGTTCGTCGCCATCAAGGAGTACCTGCCCAACACCCTGGCCTTGCGCAGCGACGGCGAGATCCGCCCGCAGATCAGCGAAGAGCACATGCCCGCCTTCCGCTACGGGATGAAGTGCTTTTTCGAGGAGGGGCGCGCGCTGGCCCGCCTGTCCCACGCAAATGTCATTCGCGTGCTCAACTTCTTCCGCGCCAACGACACCGTCTACATGGTGATGGAATACGAACACGGGCGCACGCTGCAGGAGCTGATCCAGAAGAACCGTGCGGTCGTCACCGAGAACTTCCTGCGCAACGTGTTCACCAAGCTGCTCAACGGCCTGCGCGAGGTGCATGCGCACAAACTGCTGCACCTCGACCTCAAGCCGTCGAACATCTACATGCGCAACGACTACACGCCGGTGCTCATCGATTTCGGCGCCGCCCGCCAGACGCTGGCGGTCGACACGCCGATGCTCAAGCCGATGTACACCCCGGGATTCGCTTCGCCCGAGCATTACCAGCAGCGCGAGTTGCTCGGCCCCTGGAGCGACATCTACAGCGTCGGCGCCTCGATGTACGCCTGCCTCGCCCAGGCCGCGCCGCAAGCGGCCGATCTGCGCCGCGACAAAGACAAGCTGACGCCGGCGATGGTGCGCTGGGAAGGCGCGTATTCGGATCAATTGCTGCAGACGATCGACTGGTGCCTGTCGCTCAATCACCTCTACCGTCCGCAAAGCGTGTTCGCGCTGCAGAAGGCGCTGACCGAGAAGGTCGAGCCGCCGCCCAAGACGGTCAACAAAGGCTGGCTCGAGAATTTCATCGGCAAATTCAAAAAGAAAGGCCAGGGGTCGTGAAGTTCACCATCTATCAGGAAAGCCGACTGGGCAAACGGGCCAACAACGAGGACCGGCTCGCCTACTCCTACTCGCGCGACGCGCTGCTGATGGTCGTCGCCGACGGCATGGGCGGCCATTTCTACGGCGAAGTCGCCGCCCAGATCGCCGTCCAGACCCTGACCGAGGCTTTCCAGCGGCAAGCCACGCCAAGCATCGCCGACCCCTTCCTGTTCCTGCAGAAAGCCATCCTCAACGCGCACAGCGCAATCCTCGACTTCACCGAGGCGCACAACCTCAAGGATTCGCCGCGCACCACCTGCGTCGCCTGCATCGTTCAGGACAACATCGCCTACTGGGCGCACGCCGGCGACTCCCGCCTTTACCTGTTGCGCGAAGGCCGCGTCCAGACCCACACCCGCGATCACTCGCGCATCCAACTGCTGCTGGAGCAAGGCGTGATCACGCCCGCGCAGGCCGCAGTGCATCCCGAACGCAACCGGGTCTATAGCTGCCTGGGGGGGCCGCAGACGCCGGAGATCGAGTTCTCGCGCAAGACGCCGCTCGAAGCCGGCGACGTCCTCGCCCTGTGTACCGACGGAGTGTGGAGCGCCTTCCCCGACGACATGCTGGCCGTGGCCTTGAAGCGCGACAACCTGATGCAGGCCGTGCCGATGCTCCTCGGCCAAGCCGAGATCCGCAACGGCCCGACCGCCGACAACCTGTCGATCATCGCCGTGCGCTGGGAAGACAGCTACATCGATGCCGCCAGCGCGCCGAGCCTCGTGTCGACGCAAACCATGTCGCGCGATACGGTGACCACCCGGCTCGACGAGTTCGGGCGCAACCCCAACTACAAGAGCGAACTTTCCGAAGACGAAATCGAGCGCGCGATCGAGGAGATCCGCGCCACCATCCAGAAATATTCCAAATAGGACCCCCGCCATGCGCCCCAGCCAACGCCGCCCGGACGAGCTTCGCCCGCTCGCCATCGCCCGAAATTTCACCCGTCACGCCGAAGGCTCGGTGCTGATCAGCGTCGGCGACACGCGCGTGCTGTGCACCGCCAGCGTCGATGAAAACGTGCCGCCCTTCCTGCGCGGCAAGGGGCAAGGCTGGGTCACCGCCGAATACGGCATGCTGCCGCGCGCCACGCACACTCGCGGCGCGCGTGAAGCCGCCAAGGGCAAGCAGACCGGCCGCACCCAAGAGATCCAACGCCTGATCGGCCGCTCGCTGCGCGCGGTGACCGACCTCGTGGCGCTTGGCGAACGTCAGATCACCCTCGACTGCGACGTGCTCCAGGCCGACGGCGGGACGCGCTGCGCCGCCATCACCGGCGCCTGGATCGCGCTGCACGACGCCTGTTCCGGCCTCGTCGCCCAGGGCAAGCTCGCCGCCAATCCGCTGCGCGACCACGTCGCCGCGATCTCGGTCGGCATCTACCAGGGCGTGCCGGTGCTCGACCTCGACTACCCCGAAGACTCGGGCTGCGACACCGACATGAACGTGGTCATAACCGGGCGCGGCGGCCTCGTCGAAGTGCAGGGCACGGCCGAGGGCGAACCGTTCTCGCGCGCCGAGATGAACGGCCTGCTCGATCTGGCCGAAGCCGGTATCGCTCGCCTGGTCGCGGCGCAGAAGGAGGCGCTCGGCGCATGAAGCTCGTCCTCGCCTCGAACAACGCCAAGAAGCTGAAAGAGCTCGACGCCATCCTCGCCCCGCTCGGCTGGGAACTGATCCCGCAGGGGCAGCTCGGCGTGCCCGAGTGCGAGGAGCCGCACGCCACCTTCGTCGAAAACGCGCTGGAGAAGGCGCGCCACGCCGCACGCATCACCGGCCTGCCCGCGCTCGCCGACGATTCCGGGCTGTGCGTCGAAGCGCTCGGTGGCGCCCCCGGCGTCTATTCGGCGCGCTACGCCGGCGAACCCAAATCCGATACACGCAACAACGAGAAGCTGCTCGCCGACCTCGCCGGGCAAACCGACCGGCGCGCGCACTTCGTCTCGCTGATCGTCTTCGTCCGCCACGCCGACGACCCGCAGCCGATCATCGCCGAAGGCGAATGGCACGGCACGATCATCGACGACTACCGCGGTGACGGCGGCTTCGGCTACGACCCGCTGTTCTTCCTGCCCGAGCGCGGCGTCACCTCGGCCGAACTCGACGCCGTCGAAAAGAACCGCCTCTCGCACCGCGGGCAGGCGCTCACCCGCCTCGTCGAACAGCTCGAACGGCGCTTTTCCGCACGCCGCTAATCCCGTGCCGCGCATCATCCCCATCGTTCCGGCAGGGCCATCCGCCTCCGGACCGCAGACCGGCGGTGGCGCAGGAGAATTCCTCGCCCCGCCGCCGCTCTCGCTCTACGTGCACATCCCCTGGTGCGTACGCAAATGCCCGTACTGCGACTTCAATTCGCACGAAGCCCGCGCTGAAATTCCCGAGGCCGAGTACCTCGCCGCGCTCGAAGCCGACATCGTCGCCGCGCTGCCGCAGGTCTGGGGCCGGCGCATCGTCAGCGTCTTCTTCGGCGGCGGCACGCCCAGCCTGCTCTCGGCCACAGGGCTCGATCGCCTGCTGACGACGATCCGCACCCTGCTGCCGCTGCAGCCCGACGCCGAAATCACCCTCGAAGCCAACCCCGGAACCGCCGAGGCCGGCAAGTTCGCCGCCTTCTGCGCCGCCGGCGTGAATCGCCTCTCGCTGGGCATTCAAAGTTTCGCTGACCGCCACCTGCACGCCCTCGGCCGCATCCACGACGGCGACGAGGCGCGGCGGGCGATCGAACTCGCTGCCCGGCACTTCGACAATTTCAACCTCGACCTGATGTACGGCCTGCCCGGGCAAAGCCTCGACGAAGCGCTGGCCGACGTCGACGCGGCGCTAAGCTTTGCGCCGACGCACCTCTCCTGCTACCAGCTGACGCTCGAGCCGAATACCGCGTTTGCCGCCGCGCCGCCCGAGTTGCCCGAGGCCGACCGCTGCGCCGACATGCAGGAGGCGATCGAAGCGCGCCTCGCCGCCGCCGGCTTCACGCACTACGAGACTTCGGCTTTCGCCCGCCCGGGCCGCCAGTGCCGGCACAACCTCAACTACTGGCAGTTCGGCGACTACCTCGGGATCGGTGCCGGCGCGCACGGCAAACTCACCCTGCATGACGGCGTGCGGCGCCAGATGCGCTGGAAGCAGCCCAAGCAGTACCTCGCGCAGATCGCCGCCGGCCAGCCGCTGCAGGACGAATTCACCGTCGCCGCCGACGACCTGCCGTTCGAGTTCATGATGAACGCGCTGCGCCTCACCCAGGGCTTCGACCCGGCGCTCTACGCCGAGCGCACGGCGCAGCCGCTGATCGGCATCGAAGCGCAGCTGCGCGCCGCCGAGGCCGACGGCCTGCTCGAACGCACGCCCGGGCGTATCGCGCCGACACTGCGCGGCCAGCGCTACCTCAACCGCTTGTTGCAAAGCTTCCTCGCCGAGTAAGGGCGAAGCGAGAGGGCCCACAGCGGCCCGGCGAGGCCGTCCCGATGCGGGCTACAGGCCGACTGCAAGGCGCATGGAATAAGGCGTCCCGCCTTGCGCGTGCAGCAATGAAAACGGCGCTCCGAAGAGCGCCGTTTTTTCTTGCCCCGAGAAGCGCTTACTTCTTCTCGCCGCCGGTCAGCAGCGGGATGCTGCCGTCCTTCTGCGAACCGAGCAGGCCGCTGTGGCTGTAGATGCCCAGCTTGTGGCGGGTGTCGGTGATGTCGAGGTTGCGCATCGTCAGCTGGCCAATGCGGTCCATCTGGGTGAAGGCCGCGTCTTCAACCTTCTCCATCGACAGGCGCTCGGGCGCGTAGGTGAGGTTCGGGCTCTGCGTGTCGAGGATCGAGAAATCGTTGCCGCGACGCAGCTCAAGCGTCACCTCGCCGGTGATCGCGCGCGCCACCCAGCGCTGGGCGGTTTCGCGCAGCATCAGGGTCTGCGGGTCGAACCAGCGGCCCTGGTAGAGCAAGCGGCCGAGGCGCAAACCGTTGATGCGGTACTGCTCGATGGTGTCCTCGTTGTGGATGCCGCTGACCAGGCGCTCGTAAACGATGTGCAGCAGCGCCATGCCCGGGGCTTCGTAGATGCCGCGGCTCTTGGCTTCGATGATGCGGTTCTCGATCTGGTCGCACATGCCGAGGCCATGACGGCCGCCGATGGCGTTGGCTTCGGCAAACAGGTCGACAGCGTTGGCGAAGGTCTGGCCGTTGATCGCCACCGGCTCGCCTTCCTCGAAGCGCACGGTCACCGTCTCGGGCTTGACGACCACGTCCTCGCGCCAGAAGGCAACGCCCATGATCGGCTTGACGATGTTCACGCCAGCGTTGAGGAACTCGAGGTCCTTGGCTTCGTGCGTCGCGCCGAGCATGTTGGAGTCGGTCGAATACGCCTTCTCGACGCTCATCTTGTAGTCGAAGCCATGCTGGATGAGGTATTCGCTCATCTCCTTGCGGCCACCGAGCTCGTCGATGAAGCTCTGGTCAAGCCAGGGCTTGTAGATGCGCAGCGACGGGTTGGCCAGCAGACCGTAGCGGTAGAAGCGCTCGATGTCGTTGCCCTTGTAGGTCGAGCCATCGCCCCAGATGTTGACGTCGTCTTCCTTCATCGCCACGACAAGGGCCGTACCGGTGACGGCACGCCCGAGCGGCGTGGTGTTGAAATAGGTGGTGCCGCCGGTCTTGATGTGGAAGGCGCCGCACTGGATGGCGGCAATGCCTTCGGCGACGAGCTGCGCACGGCAGTCGATCAGGCGAGCGATCTCGGCGCCATAATTCTTGGCCTGACGCGGGATGGCATCGTAATCGCTCTCGTCGGGCTGGCCGAGGTGCGCCGTGTAGGCGCAGGGGATGGCGCCCTTGGCGCGCATCCAGTGCACGGCGGCGGAAGTATCGAGACCGCCCGAGAAGGCGATGCCGACGCGCGCGCCGGCGGGAATGGATTGCAGGATGGTAGCAGCCACGTCTTTTTTCTCGCGAGGTGTTGGACTCAAGCGTTATTGTAACGTGCCCAGGGGATTCCTCGGCATTTGAAGCACGCTTGCACCCCCGAGCGACCGGTTTTGGGGCGCAAAATTGCGTCTCGGCCGCTGTTTCGGGCCAGCGCTGACGCCGCACTGAGGCCATTTCGACGTTTTTTCCGGCGTCGCGCCCCGCCGCTTGTGAATCCGCTTGCTTCCGCGCACGGAGATGCCGAGAATCAGGAACCCCGATTTTCATTCCTCCGACCACCGCCGCCCGCTGTGTCAAGGTACATGAAGCGCCGACTCCTGCTCGCCCTCCTGCTGCTCGCAACGCAGTGTCCAGTCGTGGCGCAGCCGCTGCGCGTGGGCATCGAGGACGGTTCGCCGCCGAAATGGCTGCATCACAGCGATGGCACGCCGGACGGGTTCTGCGCCCAACTCCTGGAACAGCTCTCGGCGCGCTCGCCAGCGCTGCGCTTTCAGTTTCCGCAGCCGGCTTTACCGCAAAAGCGCATGGAAGCCGAGTTGCAGAACGGCAACTTCGACCTCGTCTGCGGCCTGACCCGGACACCGCAGCGCAGCGCGCATTTCCTCTACCTCGAGCCGCCGGTCTACGCCATGGACTACGTGCTCTTCGCCCGCGCCGACGATCGCGTCGCCCCGCGCAGCTGGGACGACGTGCGCGCGCTCGGCGAACACGGCGGCATCCTGCTCAATTACGACAGCTCGGCGATTCGCCGACTCAACACCCTGGGCGGCCTGCGCCTCGATCCCACGGGACGAACGGTGGAGCAGAACCTGCGCAAGCTGCAGAGCGGCAAGGGCCGGTTTTTCTTCTACATCCGCCATGGCGGCGAAGCCGAAATCCGGCGCCTGAAGCTCGAGCGGGAGATTCGGGTGGTCGAGCCGGCGCTCGATCACCAGGATTTTTTCCTCCTGCTCGGACGGCACGTGGCCCCGGAGCAACGGGATGCGTTGCAGGAGGCCTTGCGTGCCTTCGCCGCGTCGGGACAACTGCAAGCACTGCAAAAACAGTGGTCGATGCAGTGAGCCGCATGCGGCGAGCGATCGCTCAGGGCCGGTTCAGACGTTCGAGTTGTTCGGCGAGCTTCTGCCGCAGCTCGTCGGCGGGCTGCCCTTCGCCTTCACGCAGGCGGATCTGACGCATCGTTTCGGCGACCTGCGCCTGCGCTGCGCGCTGATCGACCGGCGTTACGCTGATGCTCGCCTTGCCCGGCGCGGCTTTGGCCGGCGCGTTGGCCGAGGTCGGCACCCCGTCGACCACCACCTGCGCGCGCTCGGCGGCCGGATTGCCACGCTTGGCAGTGATGACGATGGAACGCGGCTGGTAGGGCAGGGGCATCGGTTTGCGCGCGTATTTCTGCGTCGCGGCGTTGCGCCGGAAGGCGTTGACCGCCTCGCGCAGCTGCGCGTGCAGCTGTTCGCTCGGTTTGCCCTCGGCTTCGGCTTCGCGGATCTGGCGCAGCAACTGTTCAATCTCGCTCGGCGCCGACGCCGAACGGCTGGCCTCGCCGAAACTCTCCTTCGGCGCACGCGCGGCGATGGCGAATTCCTCGGGCGAGGAAATCATCTTGCCCAGCCGGTAGTGGTCGTAGCGCATCGCCAGAGTCAACGCGTTGTCGCCCCAGTCGTTGCGCGCCTGCGGGTCGGCCCCCGCCTCAAGCAAGGGCTTGATCATCTCCTCGCGCCCCTCGCGCGCCGCCATCATCAGCGGCGTCGATCCGTTGGGCGAACGGGCGTTGATCTGGGCGCCGCGCGCGATCAGTTCCTTCGTCAGCTCGGCGTGGCCGTTGAACACCGCATAGTGCAGGGCGCCCCAGAAATTGCCCTCGCGGTTGAGGGTGGCGCCGTGCGCGAGCAGCCAGCGCACGGCCTCGGCGTGCCCGTTCCAGGCCGCCAGCTGCAAGGGCTGCTCGCCGTTGCTGTTGGCACGCCGGGGGTTGGCGCCGCGCTCGACGAACAGGGCCATCATCTCGAGGTTGCCGGTCCAGGCCGCGATCATCAGCCCGGAACCGAGGTTGGGCGCCTGATACTCGGGATCGAGACCGGCGTCGAGCCAGGCGCGCACGGTCTTCACGTCGCCGCGTTCGACGGCCCAGCCGAAGACGATCGGGTCGGGCGACTGCGCCCAAGCCGGCCGCAAACCGCCCACCAGCATTGCCAACACGGCCAGAATGGCCGCCCTCCGTGCCCATTCGCGCATCTGCATCCGCATCGTCGTCCTTTCTCCCCGCGCCGGCCGTCATCGCGGCCGAGTCAGCCCGATTTGTAGCACAATACCGGGCGATGCCGCTCCGTCTTCTACTCGCCTTCGCCGTTTCGCTGCTGCTGCACGGCGCCGCGTTCCTGCCCGAAATCGTCGCGCGCCGGCCACCACCCGCGCCGCCGCCGCTGCAGGCCCGGCTCGCCGTACCGCCGCCTGCGCCCGAGCCGGCCGAAGCGCTGCTCAAGAACACCTTCGACGCCGAAACGCCGGCCCCGGAGGTCCAGCCGGCGCGGCCTCCAGCACCGCCACAGGCCGCATCCCACGTGCCGTCCAGGCCGACACCGAAAAAAGACGTTCAGGCCGCGCAACGCAAGCTCTCGCAACACGTTTTCTACCCGCCCGAGGCGGTCGCGCGCGGCCTCGAAGGCGAGGTGCGGCTGATCGTCAAACTCGCCGCCGACGGCCAGATCGACGACGTCCTACTCGCAGCCAGCAGCGGCCACGCGCTGCTCGACAACGCCGCGATCCGCGCCGCCTACGCGATGGGCACGCTGGCCGGCACGAGCGGGCGCGAACTCATCGTGCCGGTGTACTTCCGCCTGCAGTAGCCGCCACGGCGGGCGACCACGGCGTTCAGGCGCGACGCCGGAAAACGATGTCCCACACCCCGTGCCCGAGGCGCAGGCCGCGCTGTTCGAACTTGGTCAACGGCCGGTAGGCGGGGCGCGGCGCGTAAGCTTCGGCGGTATTTTCCAGCAGCGGCTCGGCCGAGAGCACGGCCAGCATCTGCTCGGCGTAATTCTCCCAGTCGGTCGCGCAGTGCAGGTAGCCGCCCGGCTTCAAGCGACTCGCGAGCAGGGCGACGAGCGGCGGCTGGATCAGGCGCCGCTTTTGGTGGCGCGCCTTGTGCCACGGGTCGGGGAAGAAGATGTGCGCGCCGGAAAGGCTGCCCGGCGCGATCATGTCGCGCAGCACCTCGACGGCGTCGTGCTGGACGATGCGCTGGTTGCCCAAGTCCATTTCGGCAATGAGCTTGCACAGGCTGCCGACGCCGGGCGTGTGCACTTCGACGCCGAGGTAGTCGTTCTCCGGGTGCGCGGCGGCGATCGCCGCCGAGGTCTCACCCATGCCGAAACCGATCTCGAAGATCTTCGGCGCGGCGCGCCCGAACACCGCGTCGAGGTCGACGACCTCGGGCCGGTAGGGCAGGCCGATGCGCGCCATCATTTCGGTGTGGTAGCGCTGCTGGGCGTTCGACACCCGGCCCTGGCGCAGCACGAAGCTGCGGATCGGGCGCTTACGCAGCGCCTCGATGTCTTCGGCCGAAAGCGGCGCTTCCGGCGTCTTGTCCTGCGTATTGCTCATTACGAACCGATCAATCCAGTGGTCGGCGACGAGGGGTCGGCCGAGTAGTACTTACGCGGCATGCGCCCGGCGAGGAAGGCCTCGCGCCCGGCTTCGACCGCCTTCTTCATCGCGCTGGCCATCAGCACCGGGTCTTTCGCATGGGCGATGGCGGTGTTCATCAGCACGCCGTCGCAGCCGAGCTCCATCGCGATCGCCGCGTCGGACGCCGTGCCGACGCCGGCATCGACGAGCACCGGCACCTTGGCGTTGTCGATGATCAGGCGCAGGTTCCACGGGTTCACGATGCCCATGCCCGAGCCGATCAGCGAGGCCAGCGGCATGATCGCGACGCAACCGATCTCCTCGAGCATCTTGGCCTGGATCGGATCGTCGGCGCAGTACACCATCACCTGGAAGCCTTCCTTGACCAGCGTTTCGGCGGCCTTCAGGGTTTCCGGCATGTTCGGGAAGAGGTTGGTCGGATCGCCGAGCACTTCGAGCTTGCACAGCGGATGTCCGTCGAGCAGCTCGCGCCCGAGGCGCAGCGTGCGCACCGCGTCCTCGGCGGTGTAGCAGCCGGCGGTATTGGGCAGGATGGTGAATTGCGACGGCGGCAGCGCGTCGAGCAGGTTGGGTTCGCCCGGGTTCTGGCCGATGTTCACCCGTCGGATGGCGACGGTGACGATCTCGGCGCCCGAGGCGTCGATGGCTTCGCGCGTCTGGGCGAAGTCCTTGTACTTGCCGGTCCCGACGAGCAGCCGCGAGCGGTAGGTCGTGCCGGCGATGGTCAGGCTGTGCAGCGATGCGGACATGGGAATTCCTTGTACGGAAAAGGGAAGCGCGGGGCGGGAAAGCAAGGGCGGCGGGGGTTCAACCGCCGCCGACGGCGACGACGATCTCCAGCCGGTCGCCCTCGACCAGCAAGGCCTCGGCGTGGCGGCCGCGCGGCACGATCTCGCCGTTTTTCTCGACGGCAATGCGCTTGCCGGCATACCCCAGCGTTTCGATCAGCTGGGCCACCGTCAGCGGTGCCGGGAAATGACGGTTTTCGCCGTTGATTCTGAGTTCCATGGGGCCAGGATTTTACCACGCCGTGCGGGGCGCTCGACCGCGCGGCCATGAACCTTTCACCTCCGGCGCGGACCAAGCGCGCATCGCTCTCGGGAACGAAACAGCATGCAAAACCTGTCCGGCGCCTGGCGCAGATTCCTGCTTCTCCTGCTCTGTGGGGGCCTTGCCGCCTGCACCGAAATTCCTCCGGGCCTGACGGCCGTGCGCGGTTTTGCCGTCGACCGCTACCTCGGCACCTGGTACGAAGCCGCGCGTCTGGACCACCGCTTCGAACGCGGCCTGAGCAACGTCTCGGCCACCTACACCCTGCAGACCGACGGCAGCCTGCGGGTCGTCAACCGCGGCTACGACGCTGATCGCAAGCATTGGAAGGAGGCCGTCGGGCGTGCCGAATTCATCGGCGCCCCCGACCTCGGTTCGCTCCAAGTCTCGTTCTTCGGCCCCTTCTACGGCGGCTATCACGTCGTCGAGCTCGATCCCGACTACCGTTGGGCCATCGTCGCCGGGCCGAGCCGGGACTACCTCTGGCTGCTCACCCGAACGCAGCACGCACCGACGGAACTCGTCGACCGGATGATCGAATCCGCCGCCCGGCTGGGTTTTCCCACAGAGCGGCTCATTCGGGTAGACCACCGGCCGGTGGACGCCCCCGCGCTTTAAGCGGGCGCGTCCCGGCCGCACGCGGCTCAGCGCGGCAGCGACTCGACGTCCTTGGTCCAGCGCTCGATCAGACGACGGCGCTCGGCGGCCTTGCCGTACTTCTCGAAGTCGTACTTGATCAGACGCACGTCGTCGAGGCGCGGGATGCGTGGATCGGGCGTGAAGGTCTTATTGGCAGGGTACTGCAGGCTGTTGGAACGCCCGCCCGCGCTCTGCCCCGCCGGGCTCATCAGCCAATCATAGTAACGCTTGGCCGCCTCGGGGTTGCGCGCGCCCTTGATCAGGGCGATGCCGCCCACTTCATAGCTCGTGCCTTCGCACGGCGCCGCGGTTTCGATCGGGTACTTGTTGTGCCGCCACGGCTCAAAGCTGAACATGAAGGTGATCCCGACCGCCACTTCGCCCTTGGCCACGTTGGGCGCCTGCGCCTGGCCGCTGCGCGTGTAGTTGCTGATGTTGCGGTGCAGCTTCTTGAGGTAGTCGAAGGCCGCGTCCTCGCCCATCTGCTGCACCAGCCCGGCGAGCACGGTGTAGGCCGTGCCGCTCGACGCCGGGTGCGAAATCTCGACTTCGCCCTTGTATTCGGGCTTGATCAGGTCGGCCCAACACTTGGGCGCGGGCAGTTTTTTCTTCTTCAGAAGCTCGGTGTTCCAGCCAAAACCGATCGCCGAGGTGTAGAAGCCGCCGACCATGTCGTGCGACATCGCGTACTGGCGCACGCTCCAGCCGTGCAGGTCGTTGAGGTAGACCGGACGATACGGCTCCAGCAGCCCGACCTCGGCGGCCTGCAGGAAGGGGTCGCCGGTGCCGCCCCACCAGATGTCGGTTTTCGGATTGCTGGCCTCTGCGCGCAACTGGGCCAGCGCCTCGCCGGTCGGGCGGTGCGTCTGCACGACGCGGATTCCGGTCGCCTTCTGGAAGTCGCTCGCCGCCAGATCGCACCAGGGACGGTCGGTGCTGCAGATGGCGTTGACCGTCTGCTGGGCAAAGGCCGGCGAAACCGAACACGCCAGACCGAGCGTCAGCGCGGCGGCGGGGAGCATCTTCAAAGGCTTGGGCATGGGAAACCTCGGGCAGTGGTGGATAAAAAAACGTTCAGCGCGGACGACCTTGCACTTCGTTCGTCCAGCGCGTCAGCAGGCGCTGGCGCTCGCTGTTCTGGCCGTAGCGGGCAAAATCGTAAGGCCGCATCGGCGCCTCGGCGTAGCCAGGAATCCGCTCGTCGCGCCGATAGCTTGCGTTTGCCGGCACCTGCAAGCTGTCGGCCCGCGACGCCGAGGCCTGCCCGGCCGGCCCCAGCAACCAGTCGTAGTAACGTTGCCCGCTCTCACCGTGCGGCCGGCCGCGCACCAGCGCGATGCCGCCGACTTCATGGCTGCTCCCCTCGCAGGGCATGATCGCGGCCAGCGGCGCACCTTTCTGCCGCGCCGTCTCGAAGCCGAACAGGAAACCGACGCCGATCGCCGCCTTGCCTTGTACCAGCGCCTGCGGCACCTCGAGGCCGCGTTCGGCGTAGATCGCCACATTGGCGTGCAACTGCTTCAGGTAGGCGAAGGCCGCGTCCTCGCCCATCTGCTGCACCAGACCGGAGAGGATCACGTAGGCGGTACCGCTCTTGCCCGGATCGGGCGCAACGATCAACCCACGGTATTCCGGACGGACGAGGTCGGCCCAGCATTTGGGCGGCGGCAGGTTCTTCGTGCGCAAGAGCTCATGATTCACACCGATGCCGAAGGCCGACGAATACAGTCCACCGACCCGGTCGCCAGTCAGCGCGTACAGCTGCTGGCTCCAGGCGTGCAGGTCGCCGACGTAGATCGGCCGATAGGGTTCGAGCAGGTTTTCTTCCGCCGCCACCAGGTACGGCGTACCGGTGCCGCCCCACCACACGTCGGTGCGTGGTGCCCCGCGTTCGGCGCGCAAGCGCGCCAGGGCTTCACGCGTCGACAACTGCACCTGATCGACACGCGCGCCGGTCAGGCGCTGGTATTCGGCGGCGGCCAGCCGGCACCAGCCTGGGTCGGTGCTGCAGATCGCGCGCACCGCTGGAACCCCGCCGTGGTCGGCGCGCACGGGACCGCCCGCAAGCAGCGCGAGGAGGGCCGCGCCGCCGAGCGCCCAGGGGCGGAACCGGAGAAAAATCGCGATTAAGCCGGTGACACGCATGCCAGGAAAAGTGAGCGATGAATCGGGGCAGGATAGGCCGCCTGATATGCGCGCGTCAATTGCCGTGGCAAAACAGGCGTTCCGACCGGCACCTCATCCCAGCAGACGACAGAGTTCGTTCGCGCTGGCCACGGCCCGCTTCGCGTCGACGCCGAACGCATCGACGCCCGGAATTTCCGTCACTGAACTTGCGCGGCGCAGGGCCAGGCCGCCGGCGAGCACACCCGGGCGCTGCGCCCCGAAGTTCGCCACGAGTTGCGCCGCCGCCTCGCGCAGCGCCGGCATGTGCATGGGCAAGGACAAGGACAGGCCGACAACGTCAGGTTGCCGGTCGCCGACCGCGGCCACCAGCGCCGACGCAGGGACGTCGGGGCCCAGATCATCGACCATCCAGCCCGCGGCCCGGAAGGCTTCGGCCACCAGGCGCAAGCCGAAAGCATGCTGGTTGCCGCAAACGCAGGCCAGGATGACGCGCCGCCCGTTCGCCGCGGGCGCCGGACGGCGCAACATGGCCGCCTCCAGCACCCGTTGCGCGGTCGCAATCACCCGGCGTTCCTCGACCTGCACGTGCGCGTCGCCAGGCCACACCTCGCCCAGGGCTTGCAAAGGCGGCTGCAACAGGGCCAGGGCGCAATCGAGCAGGCTGCTCCCGCGCGCCACGCCATCTTCGACGGCGCGCAGTGCGGACTCGGCATCGCCTCGACGCAGGGCCGCCCAGCAGGTCGCGGCGTCCAGACCGCCGCCGGCATCCGCTTCGGAGCACGCCGCCCCGGAAACCGCGCGGAGCGCCGTATCTTTCTCCACCTCAAACTCGGCGCCGCGCAACTGTGCCGCGATCCGGGCCGCGTCCGGCGTCGTCCGTCGATCGAGAAAAGCCGCCAGCGCAGCGTTGAGTTGGACGACCTGCCGCCGTTGCGCGCCTCGGGCCGTCAACATGGCCTCGAACCAGGCCCCCGGCGCCTCGCCCTCGCCCGGCCCGGAGGGACGTTGTCGCAAGGCTTCGAGGTAAGCACCGAGGTGGGCGAGCACGGTATCCTGAAGTCCCCGATCGAAGCCGCCAACAACGGCCGCCGTGGCCGCGGCGGGATCGAACAGGATTTCACAGACGAATTGGACGGCGTCGTCCTGCAGCACGCGAAACTGGGACTCGCGCTGCTCGACGGAAAGAACGGAATCAGCGGCTTGGGCATGCATGCACCGGCCCCCTTGCGTATCGACCACCCGTCGATTCTGGCAGCCGCTGGGCCGTTTTTTTATCCGTAGTTTTCGCGGCGCCTTAGCGGAAAATACGCAGGCAGGCCGCTCCGGGCCCGGAGCGGCCGCAAACTCGGGGGCTAAATCGAGGTGGTTTCGCCGACTGCCTGCTGCGCCGGGACGCTCACGTTACGCAAACGCCCCTGGCTGAAGAGCTGCAGGTTCAGCGCGTTGGCCGTCGAGGCGGCTTTCAGTTGCTCGACCAGATCGTCACGGGTCGGCGTCGCCACGCCATTGACCTTGACGATCACATCGCCCGCACCGATCCCGGCTTGCGCCGCCAACCCCTTCCGATCGACCTTGAGAACATAGACGCCACGCCCCTTGTACGCGGCTCGGGCGGCCAATTCGGCGCGCAGCTCGCTGATCTCGGCGCCGAGCTTCCAGCCACCGCTCGGACTGGCCGCGCTGGTGTTCGAAGCCGACGCAGCGATCGGGCCGGCAGGCTTGATTGCCACGGGGATCGGCGCCCCAAGGTAACGCGCCACTTCCTCATCGGTCGCATCGCGTAAATTTTTCCCTAGGCTGAATTTCTGATAGCGAGAAAACGTCACGTCGACCAGTTTATCCGTGCTGTCGAACGACAAGCCGGCCGAGGTCGAGCGATTGACAATGGTCGAGTTAAGGTTGGTATCGATGTGGGAGTAACCGCGAAAGTAGGTGTACATCGCCCAGCTGTTCGGCTTGCCGTCCTTGTCGACTCCCGTGCCGCTCATCGTCGGTTTGCCGTACTTCTGGATCACCTGTTCTTTCGTCATTCCCGGCGTAAAGAGCCCGGTGACCTGTTCGCTTTGAATCGAGTAAAGCTCCTTGGGCCCCCCCGTTTCCTGAATCTTGGGCTGGAAGGCTTCGTGATTTTCGTAATTCGAAACACAACCGGCCAGCAGGAACAAAGACGCGCAGACCGCCAGAAATGACTTTCTGATCATGAGCTTCTCCCTTCGGGTTTTATGGGATGATCTTAGCAAACGGCAAGACGCTGGGCGAAACAAAAAGGCCGGAACACACGTTCCGGCCTTCGGGATTCTGGAGCGGGCGATGGGAACATCATCGTGTTCCCAACTCGTTGATTGATAACGAGTTTTCCGCACTCGGCGAACCGAGATGGACATAATTATGGACTGAAAAACCACGCTTGGTCAACGCGCGCTCCGAGCAAGTCCAGTGCGAGCCATGGACAGCCAGCAGTAGCCAATGTACCCGAGCGCTCAACGTCACGAGGCCGGTTCATCTCCCTTTGGCAGGAACTCCTCGCGGGCGCGCTGCAGAAACCGCTTCATGGGCTCAGAGGGTTCGGCGCTGCGGCGCAGCAGGTAGGTGGACAGCATGGGCGGCGTGCCGGCCAAGGGGCGAACGGTTATGTCGGGGCGGTTCAGGGTCTGCACCTGCGAGGCAATGGCGAAACCTAGGCCATAACCGGCACCGACCAGAGTCAGCATCACGCCTAGGCTCGTCACCTGATCTACCAGCTTGAGCGGCTTGGACGCACCTTGAAGCACCGCCTGGATCTGGTGGTGGCAGCCCGATCCCGCGTCCGGATGGCACAGTACCAACGGAAACTTCAAGGCTTCATCCAATGGCACTTCCGCGTGCGCCAACAAGGGGTGGCGCACGGGCACGATCACCGACAGAGGATCGGTCCACACGGGCTCGGCGACAAGGCCTTCGCTCACCGCGTCCGACAGCGCAAAGCCGATGTCCAGCAGATCGTTGTGCAGGCCCTTGAGCTGCTGCGCGAAAGGCAGCTCGAAGACGCGAATCTCCAGTTCGGGCTCTTCCTCGCGGCTGCGCGCCAGCAAGGTGGCAATGTGGGGCTGCGCCAAGCTGTCGCAGATGGCGATGCGCAGATAACCCTGATAGCCCTGCGCCGCCGCCTTTGCGGCACTCACCGCCTGCTCCACGGTGGCCAGCACACGCCGGCACTCACCGAGGAACACTTGACCGGCCCAGGTCAGTCGCGTCTGGTGCGCGCTGCGGTCGAACAACTGCACGCCGAGCGTGGCTTCGAGATTGCGCATTGCGCGCGACACAGGCGATTGTTCTACGCCAAGGCGCTCGGCCGCTCGCGCGAAATGCAGTTCTTCCGCGACCGCAACGAAATAGCGCAGTAGTCTGAGTTCCAATGCGGCCTCCTGTTTGCCTCGTTCCTGGCCTGCGTCCACCTCATGCGGATTGCGCCTCGCTTTCTCCTTCGATGATTGGCAAGAGGTTCCGGCGTTGCATGCTTGCCTATTCGGATAGGCAGATCGCATCCGAAAATTACGGAGGTTGAGGCGGAACGCTACCTGGCCGAAGACCCGAGAACCTCAATCGCCGCGACGCTGCACTACCGCCTGATCCACAGGTTCAGTTCAATCAATTCCCGGGTTGCAGCTCCACACGCACCTCGCGCGATTTGCCGGCCCGTTCCACTGACAAGACCACCACATCGCCGACCTTCCTGTCGTCTAGCTGCGCGAGCAGCTTGGCCACATCGTCCGTCGCCTTGCCATCAACATCGATGATGCGGTCGCCCGGCACGATGCCTTGCGGCGTGACTTCGACACCCGCGAGGCCGGCCTTGTGCGCTGCCGAACCAGGGGTAACACGCAACACGAACACGCCCTTGCTTCCAGTCAGCGCCAGCAGGCGCTGATTGAGCTGTTCGTCCACCTCAATGCCCAGCGCCGGACGGATGTACTTACCGGTCTTGATGAGTTGCGGGACTACGCGCATGACGGTGTCCACCGGCACGGCGAAACCAATCCCGGCCGAGGCGCCGGAGGGGCTATAGATCGCCGTGTTGATGCCGATGAGCCTTCCTGCCGAATCGAGCAGCGGCCCACCGGAGTTGCCAGGGTTGATGGCGGCGTCGGTCTGGATCAGGTGATCGATGGCCGGGCCGCCCGCTTCTCCGGGTAACGAGCGGTCGAGCGCGGAGACGATGCCGGTGGTGAGCGTCCAGTCCAGGCCAAAGGGGTTGCCGATAGCAAACACCTTCTGTCCCACCTTGAGGTCGGCGCTGGTGCCGACCGGCACGGCAGGCGGGCGTTTGAAGCCGACGCCGATCTTGAGTACGGCGATGTCGTGCGCTGGGCTCGCCCCCACCAGCGCGGCCTGGTAGTCGCGGCCGTCGGCAAGCTTGACGGTGGCTTCGGACGCGCCCTGGATGACGTGGAAGTTGGTGACGACATGGCCGGCGTCGTCCCAAATGAAGCCCGAGCCGGTGCCGCGCGGCACGGAGAAGACATTGCGCGTCCAGACGTCGCGCACCAGCTGCGCGGTGGTGATATAGACCACCGAGGCGCGCGATTTTTCGAACAGTTCGATGTTGGCTTTCTCGTCCGCCGCCAGATCACCACGCGCCGTCACGGTGCGTTCTGCTGCCTCGCGCGGACTGAACCAGGCCTCGATGGCGGGCAGAAACTGCCACAGCAACATGAGCGCGGCAATGCAGGCGGTGATGAAGAGCCAGCGCCGGACGAAGCGGTCCGGCGCGGGGCGTTGGTACGGGTCGAGATAGGCCATGAGAAGTCTCCTGTTGATGGGCAATCAGCGCCACAGCCCGCTCGGGCGCCAGCGCGGTAGGCGCGGCGTCAAAGCGGATTCCGGCAAAGAATGGGGCGCGTGGAGTGGCAACGCTGATGCTGGCCCAGGCGCCAACGTCAGCAGGCGTGAGATGCGCTCTTGCGTTGCCGGATGCGTGCGCAACCAGGAGGGCTCGGGATTGCCCCATCCCGGCCACAGCCAGGCACGCCAGGAGCGGCTGACCCGCTCGATTTTCGCCAGCGCAGACGCAAGCCCGTGCGGGTCGCCAGTCAGTTCCGCCGCGAGGCGGTCAGCATCGAACTCACGCACGCGAGACAGGCCGAGCTGTGCGAGCAGGGCCAGCTGGGGCGATGCGGCCAATAACAATAGACCAGGCCAATAGACCTCCGCCGCGCCAACCAGCAGCGCGGGCAGGCTGAGCAGGATCGCGATCTGTCCCAACATAGCCAGCAGGCTAGTGAGGCGACTGACGGAATCCGCCAGACCCATGACGCGCAGATCCTCATTGGCGATGTGCGCGACTTCATGCGCGAGCACACCCGCCAGCTCGCGTGGGCTCAGGCTGCGCAGCAGGCCATCGGTGAGGGCGATTGATGCCTCCTGCTTTGAGCCGGTGGCGAAGGCGTTGACGACGGCACTGGGCACGTAGTGCGGCACCGGCGTGGCGGGCAAACCGGCACGGGCGGACAGCTCGCGCAACAGGGCCCAAATCTCGGGGGCTTCGTGCGGGTACAAAGCCCGTGCGCGGTACAGGCGCAAGGTCAAGACGGATGCGGCTGCCGGTTCCAGCAACAGCGTGCCTGCAACTGCAAACAGCGCGAGCCACAGGCCGCTTTCCCCGAACAGCAGGCTCCCCGCAGCGGCTGCGATCCCGACCAGGGTCAGGACCAACAGCCCGGTCTGCAGGCGGTTGAGCCAGCGGTGTTGCAACAACGCCGCGCGCGGGTCACTGGGATGATGACGGATCATGCTCAGATGTCTCGGCGGCGCGGTCGTCGCGCTCGCGCAGCAGCCAGTAAGTGGCACCAAGCGCCAGCGTGGCGCCTGCCAGCGCGGCGATCTTGGCGGGACTCGTGTCGGGGTCGAGGACCACGAACTTGCGTGCCAGCGCGATCAGGCCGATGAGGATCACGGTCTTGACCTGGATGATGCTGTCCCGACGCAGCGCCACGCGCACGATGGAATGCTTGAACTCCATCGCGATCAAGAGCGTCATGATCATGCCGAACACGCTCTGGAATACCTTGTGGTCCAGGGGATTGAAGGCATCGAGGACCAGCAGCGTGAAGACGATAGAGATGAGCTGGAACAGCGACACCACGATGATGACGGCAATCACCGCCGACAGAACGAGCGCGATGACCTGCTCAAAGCGCTCGTAAAAACTCATGACGGCCCACTCGTCACGCAAGACCTGAAATGGGTTGAGGCGTGTTGATTTCATGAAGATGGACTCCCTGCGAAATTGCCGCTGTCGGGACGATGGCGCATTGCACTGATGTTTCGTTCGACTATCTCGGCCGGCATGTCCAGCGCCGACATTACCTGTTCCGTCAGCCCAAGGGCTGCGGCAAGGGACTGCTGATAACCCAGCAAGGTGGGTACTCTGAACGCAGCCGTCATCACGGCCGCCACACTGCACCCCTCTAGCAATATCAGCGTAACGCTCAGCAGGCCCTGCATCGGTCAGCGCCCAAGCTGCGCCGTTGCCCAGCGCACGATGTCCTGCGCGCCCATGGCGCCCGCCTGACGCCCAATCTCCCGCCCACCTTGGAACAGGGCCAGCGTCGGAATGCTGCGGATACCGAACTGCGCGGCCAGGTGGGGCTCAGCCTCGGTGTTCACCTTCGCCAGCCTGATCCTGGGTTCGAGCTGGCGCGCCGCTTGCTGAAACTGCGGTGCCATCATCTTGCAAGGCCCACACCACGGCGCCCAGAAATCGACAAGCAAAGGAAGATCGCTGCGCTCCACGTGGCGCCCGAATGTCGCCGTGGCCAACTCGATGGGCTCGCCCGTGAACAAGGGCTGCTGCAGCGGCCACAGTTAGGTTGATCCGCGAGCTTGGCGGCCGGCACACGGTTGATGGACTGGCAATGCGCGCAGACGATGTGAAGGTGTTCGCTCATGGTGTGGCCCCTTGGGATGTAGAGAGTGAGGCTTCGGACTGGGGGGGCGCCGACT
Organism: Propionivibrio sp.; assembly: GCF_041441355.1. Taxonomy (GTDB): domain Bacteria; phylum Pseudomonadota; class Gammaproteobacteria; order Burkholderiales; family Rhodocyclaceae; genus Propionivibrio. The sequence goes on along the minus strand of NZ_JASDTF010000037.1, from coordinate 1,422 downwards.
CGCGGGATTCGGACTTCAGCCCCTGGGTCAGCTGGCGGATGTCGTTTTCGTCCAGGGTTTCCCGCGCCAGCAGTTCGCGCGCGCAGCGCTCCAGCACCGCACGGTTGGTATCGAGAATCCGGTAGGCGCGCTCGAACACGCCCATCACGATGTCGCGGATCGCCTGATCGATGCGCGCCTGGGTGGATTCCGCCACCCGGCAACCACCCTGCGCCAGCTCGGGGACGTCGAGAAAACGCGGCCGCTGCGCATCAAACGCGATGTAGCCGAGGCCCTCGTCCATGCCAAAGCGGGTGATCATGTCGCGCGCGATGTCGGTGGCCCGCGCCAGATCGTCTGCGGCACCGGTCGACAGTTCGCCAAACACCAACTTCTCTGCGGCGCGCCCGCCCAACAGCACGGCGATCTTGTGCTCCAGATCGGCGCGCGTCATCAGGAACCGGTCCTCAGTGGGGCGTTGCAGCGTGTAGCCCAGTGCGCCGATGCCGCGCGGAATGATCGATATCTTGTGTACCGGGTCTGTGCCTGGTAGCGCCAGCGCCACCAAGGCATGGCCCATCTCGTGATAGGCCACCGTCTCGCGCTCCTTTGGGTTGAGGACGCGGTTGCGCTTCTCCAAGCCGGCGACGATGCGCTCGATCGCTGCAGTGAAGTCCTGCAGCTCGACCGCATGGGCCTTGCGCCGGGTGGCAGCCAGCGCCGCTTCGTTAACCAGGTTGGCCAGGTCGGCACCAGAAAAGCCGGTCGTCAACGCCGCGACTTGTTCGAGATCGACATCACTGGCCAGGGTAACCTTCTTGACGTGCACCTTCAGGATATCGAGACGGCCTTTCTTATCGGGACGGTCCACCAGCACCTGGCGGTCGAAGCGACCGGCGCGCAAAAGCGCCTGATCGAGAATTTCAGGCCGGTTGGTGGCGGCGAGAGTGATGAGCCCCACTGAACTGTCGAAACCATCCATCTCGGTCAGGAGCTGGTTGAGCGTTTGCTCGCGCTCGTCGTGGCCGCCGATGGGGCCTCCTACGCCGCGCGCACGGCCCAGCGCGTCGAGTTCGTCGATGAAGATGATGGCCGGCGCCTGCGCGCGGGCCTGCTCGAACAGGTCGCGCACGCGCGCCGCCCCCACGCCGACGAACATCTCGACGAACTCCGAGCCGGAAATGGAAAAGAATGGCACCCCGGCTTCGCCCGCGACAGCTTTGGCGAGCAAGGTCTTGCCGGTGCCAGGCGGCCCCACCAGCAGCACACCTTTCGGGATGCGCGCCCCGAGACGACCGTAGTCATGCGGGTTCTTCAGAAAGTCGACGATCTCGACCAGTTCGGCCTTGGCTTCGTCGACGCCCGCGACATCGGCGAAGGTGATGCCCGTGTTCTTCTCCATGAACACCTTGGCGCGACTCTTGCCGATGCTCAGGAAGCCAC
>NZ_JASDTF010000036.1:0-53538 GCF_041441355.1 Propionivibrio sp. | reverse complement strand
GACTGATGCTGCAGCCAACTAGAAGGAAGTACCGCAAGGAGCAGAAAGGCCGTAACACTGGCCTGGCTACCCGTGGCACCAAGGTGAGTTTCGGCGAGTATGGTCTCAAGGCCATTGGTCGTGGTCGCCTGACCGCGCGTCAGATCGAAGCTGCCCGTCGTGCGATGACGCGTCACATCAAACGTGGTGGCCGGATTTGGATCCGCATCTTCCCGGATAAGCCGATCTCGAAGAAGCCTGCCGAAGTCCGTATGGGTAACGGTAAGGGTAATCCCGAGTACTACGTCGCGGAAATTCGCCCCGGCAAGGTGCTCTACGAAATGGATGGCGTCGCCGAAAGCCTGGCGCGCGAAGCTTTCGAGCTCGCCGCAGCCAAGCTTCCGATCCCGACGACTTTCGTCACGCGCATGGTGGGTTGAAATGAAAGCCAGTGAACTCAGACAGAAAAGTGCAGAAGAGCTGAACAAGGAGTTGCTTGAGCTGCTCAAGGCTCAGTTCAGCCTGCGCATGCAGCATGCCACCCAACAGCTGGCCAACCACAGCCAGTTGGGCAAGGTTCGCCGCGACATCGCGCGCGTGCGTACCCTTCTTCGTGAAAAGGCGGTGTAATAATGAGCGAAGCGACCAACAAGCGCACGCTGATCGGCCGTGTGGTGAGCGACAAGATGGACAAGACGGTCACCGTCCTGGTCGAGCGTCGCGTCAAGCACCCGATGTACGACAAGATCATTGTGCGCTCCAAGAAGTACCACGCGCACAGCGAAGCGAATGAGGCCAAGCAAGGCGACCTGGTGGAAATCCAGGAATGCCGGCCGCTTTCGAAGAGCAAGAGCTGGACCGTAAGCAAGCTGCTCGAGAAGGCTGTCGCCATCTAACGCTTGCCTATTTCAGAAAAGGGGATATAATTCCCCTTTTTTCGCGCCCGGCCATTCTCGGCTGGGTGTTTCTCCCGTACGGGTTCCAAGACTGACCGCTCTTGCGGGATAAGTTGGAGAGATAAATGATTCAGATGCAGACGGTTCTGGACGTCGCCGATAACACCGGCGCGCGTTCGGTGATGTGTATCAAAGTGCTGGGCGGCTCCAAGCGTCGCTATGCCAGCGTTGGCGATATCATCAAGGTGAGTATCAAGGATGCTGCCCCGCGTGGCCGTGTCAAGAAGGGTGACGTCTATAACGCGGTGGTGGTGCGTACCGCGGCTGGCGTTCGCCGTCCTGACGGCTCGCTGGTTAAGTTCGACAGCAATGCCGCGGTGCTCCTCAATAACAAGCTGGAGCCGATTGGTACGCGCATCTTCGGGCCGGTCACGCGTGAACTGCGTGGCGAGCGCTTTATGAAGATCGTGTCGCTGGCACCGGAAGTGCTCTAAGAGGCGACCATGGAAAAGATTCGTAAGGGCGACCAGGTTGTCGTCATTGCCGGCAAGGACAAGGGTAAGCGCGGCACCGTCGCGCGTCGTGTTGACGCAGAGCGCGTGGTTGTCGAAGGCGTGAATCGCGTCAAGAAGCACGTCAAGCCGAACCCGGTCAAGGGGGTTGTGGGTGGCGTCGTCGACAAAGACATGCCGCTGCACATTTCGAACGTTGCGCTCTTCAATCCGAAGACGCAGAAGGCCGATCGCGTCGGCTTCAAGCTGCTTGAAGACGGTTCCAAGGTTCGCGTCTTCAAGTCGAACGGCGAAACGGTGGGGGCGTAAGGAGCGGTCATGGCACGTTTGTTTGATTTTTACAAAGAGAAGGTTGTGCCGGAATTGACCTCAAAGTTCGGCTACGCGTCGAACATGCAGGTTCCGCGCATCACCAAGATCACCCTGAACATGGGTGTGGGCGAGGCGGTTGCCGACAAGAAGGTGCTCGAGTTCGCGCTTGGTGACATGACCAAGATCGCCGGCCAGAAGCCGGTGGTGACCAAGGCTCGCAAATCGATCGCCGGCTTCAAGATTCGTGATGGCTACCCGATTGGTTGCATGGTGACCCTGCGCGGTCCGCGCATGTACGAATTCCTTGATCGTCTGGTTTCGGTTGCCCTTCCGCGCGTGCGCGATTTCCGGGGGGTTTCGGGTAAGGGCTTCGACGGTCGTGGTAACTACAACATGGGCGTCAAAGAGCAGATCATCTTCCCCGAGATCGAGTACGACAAGATCGACGCGTTGCGTGGCATGAATATCAGTGTGACCACCACCGCCAAGACCGACGAAGAAGCGCGTGCCCTGCTTGCCGCCTTCAAATTCCCCTTCAAGAACTGAGGCGAACATGGCGAAACTCGCATTGATTAACCGCGAAGAAAAGCGTCGCAAGATGGTCGAGAAGTTTGCTGCCAAGCGTGCAGCCCTTCAGGCCATTATCGATGATGTCTCGCGCTCGGAAGAGGAGCGCTTCGAGGCGCGTTTGAAGCTGCAGGCGCTGCCGCGTAACGCCAGCCCTGTTCGTCTGCGCAATCGCTGCCAGCTGACCGGCCGTCCGCGTGGGGTGTTCCGCAAGTTCGGTCTGGGTCGCAGCAAGCTGCGCGACTTCGTCATGCGCGGTGAAGTGCCGGGCGTGACCAAGGCTAGCTGGTAAGCAGGAGAGAACAAGATGAGTATGAGCGATCCGATCAGCGATATGCTGACCCGCATCCGCAACGCCCAGTCGGCTGAGAAGGCTGTTGTCAGCATGCCTTCCTCCAAGGTCAAGGTGGCGATTGCCAAGGTGTTGAAGGATGAAGGCTATGTCGAAGACTTTGCCGTGCGCGAAGTCGAAGGCAAGGCAACCCTCGAAATCGGCCTGAAGTACTATGCCGGCCGTCCGGTCATCGAGCGCATCGACCGCGTTTCGAAGCCTGGCCTGCGCATCTACAAGGGTGTTGACGCCATTCCGCGCGTCATGAATGGCCTCGGTGTGGCGATCGTGTCCACCCCGAAGGGTGTGATGACCGACCGCAAGGCTCGTGCCAGCAATGTTGGCGGCGAAGTCCTCTGCATCGTGGCGTAAGGGGAAGTCATGTCCCGTGTAGCTAAGAACCCAATCGTTTTGCCGCAGGGTGTTGAAGTCGCCCTCGGTGCGAAAGAAATCTCGGTCAAGGGCCCCCTGGGCTCGCTGAGCTTCCCGATCAATCCTGCCGTTTCGGTCGTCAAGGAGGGAGATGCCCTTCTGTGCAAGCCGGTCGAAGGTGCCGAGAACGCGAATGCCATGTCGGGTACCGTGCGCGCCATCGTGGCCAACATGGTGACCGGTGTGAGCAAGGGCTTTGAGCGCAAGCTGAACCTCGTGGGCGTCGGTTACCGTGCCCAGGCTCAGGGCGATACGCTCAACCTGACCCTCGGCTTCTCGCACCCGGTGGCGCACAAGATGCCTGCTGGTGTCAAATGCGAAACCCCCACCCAGACTGAAATCATCATCAAGGGTGTGGACAAGCAGCAGGTCGGCCAGGTCGCGGCTGAAGTCCGTGCTTACCGTCAGCCTGAGCCCTATAAGGGCAAGGGTGTCCGGTATGCCGACGAAGTCGTGGTCATCAAGGAAACCAAGAAGAAGTAAGGGTGCGTAAATGATTGACAAGAAACAGGCGCGGTTGCGCAGAGCCCGTAAAACCCGGGCCAAAATTGCCGAGCTGAAGTCAGTGCGCTTGTCGGTGCATCGGACCAACAGCCACATCTACGCTCAGGTCTTTTCGGCCTGTGGCTCGAAGGTGCTGGCTGCAGCTTCTTCCCTGGAACCCGAAGTCCGCAAGGATCTGCCCAACGGCGGCAACACCAATGCCGCAACGGTGGTGGGCAAGCTGGTCGCCGAACGTGCGAAGAAGGCTGGCGTCGAACAAGTCGCCTTCGACCGCAGTGGTTTCCAGTATCACGGACGTATCAAGGCCCTGGCTGAAGCCGCGCGTGAAGCCGGCCTCAAATTCTGATCGGCCAGAGAGAGATCGGAGCAAGTAATGGCAAAACCGCAAAGCAAGAAGACTCAGCAGGCCGAAAAGCCGGATGATGGTATGCGCGAGAAGATGATCTCGATCAACCGGGTGACGAAAGTCGTCAAGGGTGGTCGGATCCTCGGTTTCGCAGCGTTGACCGTGGTCGGCGACGGCGATGGTCGTATCGGCATGGGCAAGGGCAAGTCCCGTGAAGTCCCGGTGGCCGTGCAAAAGGCCATGGAAGAAGCCCGTCGCAAGATGGTCAAGGTCAGCCTCAAGAGTGGCACGTTGCACCATACGGTCGTCGGTCGCCACGGCGCCTCGACGGTCATGATGCAGCCGGCTCCCGAAGGTACCGGAATCATCGCCGGCGGCGCCATGCGCGCCGTGTTCGACGTCATGGGCATGACCAACGTCGTGGCCAAGGCGCACGGCTCGACCAATCCTTACAACATCGTCCGTGCCACCATCAATGGCCTCATGGCGATGAGCACTCCGTCCGAAATCGCTGCCAAGCGCGGCAAGACGGTCGAAGAAATCCTGGGGTAAGCCATGGCTGACAAGAAAATCAAGGTCAAGCTCGTCAAGAGCCTGATTGGCACCAAGCAGTCGCACCGTGCGACGGTTCGTGGCCTCGGTCTGCGTCGCCTCAACAGCGTGTCCGAACTTGAGGACACGCCGGCGGTGCGCGGCATGATCAACAAGGTCTCCTACCTTCTGAAGTGCGAGGGCTAAGATGAAACTCAACACGATTCAGCCCGCGGAAGGGGCAACCCACGCCAAGCGCCGCGTCGGTCGTGGCATCGGTTCCGGTCTGGGTAAGACCGCCGGTCGCGGTCACAAAGGCCAGAAGTCGCGTGCTGGTGGCTTCCACAAAGTTGGCTTCGAAGGCGGTCAGATGCCGCTGCAGCGCCGTCTGCCGAAGCGTGGTTTCGTCTCGCTGACGAACACCCGCAACGTCGAAGTGCGTCTGTCGGAAATCAACGATCTGCCGGTTGACGAAATCGATCTGCTGACCCTCAAGCAGGCCAACCTGATCACCCAGCACGCGCTGTCGGCGAAAGTCATCCTCTCGGGCGAAATCACCCGCAAGGTGACGCTCAAGGGGGTCAGCGCGACCAAGGGCGCCAAGGCGGCCATCGAGGCGGCGGGCGGTTCCGTCGCGGAATAACCCAACGATACGGTGACGTTTCTTGGCGACTCCAGCTAACCAAATCGGCAAAGGCGGGAAGTATGGCGACCTCAAGCGTCGCCTGATCTTCCTGCTGGGCGCCTTGGTCGTATACCGGATCGGGGCGCACATCCCCGTCCCGGGTATCGATCCACAGGTGCTGAGCGATCTCTTCAACAAGCAGGCGGGCGGCATCCTGGGCATGTTCAACATGTTCTCGGGTGGTGCCCTTTCCCGCTTCACCATCTTTGCGCTGGGCATCATGCCCTACATTTCGTCGTCGATCATCATGCAGTTGATGACCCACGCGAGTCCTCAGCTTGAGGCGCTGAAGAAGGAAGGAGAGGCCGGTCGGCGCAAGATCACCCAATACACGCGTTACGGTACTGTACTTCTGGCAGTTTTCCAGGGGATTGGTATCGCTATCGCCGTTGAATCGCAACCTGGTCTGGTGCCGGAGCCGGGGCTGATGTTCCGCTTCGTGACCGTGGTGACCTTGTTGACCGGGACGATGTTCCTGATGTGGCTCGGTGAACAAATCACCGAGCGTGGTCTGGGCAACGGTATCTCGATCATCATCTTCGCCGGGATTGCCGCGGGCTTGCCCAACGCGATCGGCGGTTTGCTGGAACTCGTTCGCACCGGTGCGATGCACCCGCTGTCGGCATTGTTCATCACGGTCCTGGCGGCCGGCGTGACGGCCTTCGTCGTGTTCGTCGAACGGGGGCAGCGCAAGATTCTGGTCAACTACGCCAAGCGTCAGGTTGGTAACAAGATCTACGGTGGCCAAAGCTCGCATCTGCCGCTCAAGCTGAACATGGCCGGCGTGATCCCGCCGATTTTCGCCTCGTCGATCATTCTGTTTCCCGCGACTGCAGCCAACTGGTTCGGTTCGGGTGACTCGATGCGTTGGCTGAAAGACATCGCTGCCGCGCTGTCGCCTGGTCAGCCGATCTACGTGATGCTCTACGCAGTGGCGATTATCTTCTTCTGTTTCTTCTACACCGCGCTGGTTTTCAATTCCAAGGAAACCGCCGAGAACCTGAAGAAGAGCGGTGCTTTCGTGCCTGGGATTCGTCCCGGTGAGCAGACCGCGCGTTACATCGACAAGATTCTCATGCGTTTGACTCTGATCGGCGCGGCTTACATCACCTTGGTGTGTCTGCTGCCCGAGTTCCTGATTCTCAAGTGGAACGTGCCGTTCTACTTCGGCGGAACTTCGCTGCTGATCATCGTCGTCGTGACCATGGACTTCATGACGCAGGTTCAAGCCTACGCCATGTCGCATCAATACGAGGGGCTCCTGAAGAAAGCAAACTTCAAGGGTTCCGGTTTGTCGGCTAAATAGGATGGCAAAGGAAGACCTCATCGAGATGCAGGGCGAGGTGGTAGAAAACCTCCCCAATGCGACGTTCCGGGTAAAACTCGAGAACGGGCATGTCGTGCTCGGTTTCATCTCCGGAAAGATGCGGATGCACTACATCCGTATCCTTCCCGGCGACAAAGTGACCGTGCAATTGACGCCCTACGATCTGAGCCGGGCGCGCATCATCTTCCGCGCCAAGTAAAGAATCTCTACGCAGTAGATGTAATCAGGCGATGGGCTGGCTGCGCCCGGAACCGAAAATAATAGGAGTTATCCATGAAAGTGCTGGCATCTGTTAAGCGCATCTGCCGCAACTGCAAAATCATTCGGCGCCACGGCATCGTGCGCGTGATCTGCTCGGATCCGCGTCACAAGCAGCGTCAGGGTTGATCAGCCGGACTCGAATGAGTTTCCGGCCGATTAAGGATATAATTGGAAGTTTCGCATTTTTGGGGTGAATAGATGGCCCGCATCGCAGGGGTAAATATACCCAACCATCAGCACACCGAGGTCGCCTTGACGGCGATCTACGGTATCGGTCGCAGCCGCGCACAGAAGATTTGTGACGAAGCTGGCGTCGCCCGCACGACTAAGGTCAAGGATCTGACGGAAGCCGAAATGGACCGTCTGCGCGACCACGTCGGCAAGTACACTGTCGAAGGCGACCTGCGTCGCGAAGTCACGATGAGCATCAAGCGCCTGATGGATCTGGGCTGTTATCGTGGTCTGCGCCATCGTAAGGGCCTGCCGGTCCGTGGTCAGCGTACGCGTACCAACGCACGTACCCGCAAGGGGCCGCGCAAGGTCATCGCCGGTAAGAAATAAAAGGAACTGAACATGGCCAAGACCGCTACGAAAGTTCGCAAGAAAGTCAAAAAGAACGTTGCCGAAGGCATCGCGCACATCCACGCGTCCTTCAACAACACCATCATCACCATCACCGACCGCCAGGGCAATGCCCTGTCGTGGGCGACGTCCGGTGGTGCCGGCTTCAAGGGCTCGCGTAAGAGCACCCCGTTCGCGGCTCAGGTCGCGGCTGAGGCTGCCGGCAAGGCGGCGCAGGAATGCGGCGTCAAGAACCTCGAAGTGCGCATCAAGGGGCCGGGTCCCGGTCGTGAATCGTCGGTCCGCGCGTTGAACGCGCTGGGTCTGAAGATCACCGCCATCACCGACGTCACGCCGATTCCGCACAACGGCTGCCGCCCCCCCAAGAAGCGTCGCATTTAAGGAGAAAGACAAGTGGCTCGTAATCTCGATCCGAAGTGCCGCCAGTGCCGCCGCGAGGGTGAAAAGCTGTTCCTGAAGGGTGAGAAGTGCTTCACCGACAAGTGCGCCATCGAGCGTCGCTCGTACGCCCCCGGTCAGCACGGTCAGAAGTCCGGCCAGCGCCTGTCCGACTACGGCGTTCACCTGCGTGAAAAGCAGAAGATCCGCCGCATCTACGGCGTGCTCGAAGGCCAGTTCCGCAAGGTCTACAAGGAAGCCGACCGCCGCAAGGGCGTGACCGGCGAGAACCTCCTGCAACTGCTGGAGTCGCGTCTGGACACCGTCGTGCATCGCATGGGCTTTGCCGCCTCGCGCTCTGAGTCGCGTCAGGTGGTCCGTCACAATGCCATCCTGGTGAATGGCCGTCGCGTCAACATCCCGTCGTACCAGGTCCGCCCGGGCGACGTCGTTGAAGTTGCCGAAAAAGCCAAGAACCACCTGCGTATCAAGGCCGCTCTTGCCGCCGCCGAATCGCGCGGCTTCCCCGAGTGGGTGGAAGTCGATGCCAAGGCTGCCAAGGGGACCTTCAAGGCCCGTCCTGAGCGCAGCGAGTTGCCGTCGACGATCAACGAAAGCCTCGTTATCGAGCTTTACTCGAAGTAATCGCGGCTCCTCTTGACTGAAACAGGCAAAGGACAAGACATGCAAAGCAGTGGACTATTGAAACCTCGCATCATCGACGTACAGAGTTTGTCGCCCGTGCATGCCAAGGTGGTGATGGAGCCGTTCGAACGCGGCTACGGTCACACCCTGGGTAATGCGCTGCGCCGGATTCTGCTCTCGTCGATGCCGGGTTATGCTCCGACCGAAGTGAGCATCGATGGCGTGCTGCATGAGTACTCGACGATCGACGGCGTGCAGGAGGATGTCGTCGACATCCTTCTGAACCTGAAGGGCGTCGTTTTCAAGCTGCACAATCGCGAAGAAGCCGTGTTGCACCTGAGCAAGGACGGCGAAGGCGTCGTGCGCGCCGGCGACATCGTGCTCTCGCATGACGTCGAAATCATCAATCCCGATCACGTGATTGCCCACGTTTCCAGCGGCGGTAAGCTGGACATGGAAATCAAGGTGGAAAAGGGCCGTGGCTACGTTCCTGGCAACGTGCGCAACCTGAACGACAGCGGCAAGAGCATTGGTCGCCTGGTTCTGGACGCCTCGTTCAGCCCGGTGCGTCGGGTCAGCTATTACGTTGAGAGCGCACGCGTCGAACAGCGCACCGACCTCGACAAGCTGATCGTGGAGATCGAAACCAACGGTGTCGTCGAGCCCGAGGAATCGATCCGCGCAGCCGCGCGCATCCTGATGGAGCAGCTCTCGGTTTTCGCCGACCTCGAAGGGACGGCGCAACCGGTCGAGCACCAGAAGGCTGTCCAGGTCGATCCGCTCCTTTTGCGTCCGGTCGATGACCTCGAACTGACGGTTCGTTCGGCGAACTGCCTCAAGGCCGAGAACATCTACTACATCGGCGATCTGATCCAGCGCACCGAAAACGAGTTGCTGAAAACTCCCAATCTCGGTCGCAAGTCGCTCAACGAAATCAAGGAAGTGCTGGCCGCACGCGGCCTGACGCTGGGCATGAAACTCGAGAACTGGCCGCCGGCCGGGCTCGACAAGTAAGCGGCCCGCATAGAATAGGAAGGAAGAGAGATGCGTCACCGTTTGGGACTTCGTAAACTCAATCGCACCAGCGCGCACCGCCTGGCCATGCTGCGCAACATGACCGTTTCGCTGCTCCGTCACGAAACGATCAAGACCACGCTGCCGAAGGCCAAGGAACTGCGTCGTGTGGTCGAGCCGATCATCACGCTGGGCAAGAAGCCGAGTCTGGCCAATCGCCGTCTGGCCTTCGATCGCCTGCGTGACCGTGAAATGGTCGTCAAGGTTTTCGACGTGCTCGGCCCGCGCTACGCCGGCCGTAACGGCGGTTACCTGAGCATCCTGAAGTGTGGCTTCCGGGACGGCGACAACGCCCCGATGGCCCTCGTCACGCTGCTCGATCAGCCGGAAGAAGCGCCCGTCGCCGAAGAAAAGGCGGCGTAAGCCTTACGCGATCGCGTTCCAAAAAGCCGGGCACGTTGCCCGGCTTTTTTATTGCCCCTACGCCAGAAGAATCTTCAAATTGAAGCGGCCGACGCCGGGCTGCGTTCGATTTTTCGCTCTTCTTGCTGCGCGGCCCACATCAGTGCGTAGCGACCGCCCTGTGCAAGCAGTTCGGCGTGACGCCCGCGTTCCACGATGTGTCCGGCATCGAGGACCAGGATTTCATCAGCGTGCATCACCGTCGACAGGCGATGGGCAATGACGAGCGCGGTGCGGCCGCTGGCGGCCGCGTCCAGGCTCCCCTGAATCGCCTGTTCGGTGCGCGAATCGAGGGCCGAAGTCGCCTCATCGAAAATCAATACCGGCGGATTCTTGAGCAGTGCCCGTGCAATCGCGACGCGTTGCTTTTCGCCGCCGGAGAGTTTGAGGCCACGCTCGCCGACTCGACTTTCGTAGCCTTCGGGGAGTCGCGTGACAAACTCAGTGAGCTGAGCGGCGCGGGCGGCCGCGACCAGGGCATCGTCGCTGGCTTCCGGACGACCGTAGCGGATGTTGTAGGCGATCGTGTCGTTGAACAGCACGGTGTCCTGCGGAACGATGCCGATGGCCCCGCGCAGGCTCTGTTGCGTCAGGGCGCGCAGATCGATGCCGTGGAGGCGGATGGCGCCGCGATCGACGTCGTAGAACCGGAACAGCAGGCGTGCGAGCGTCGATTTTCCCGAGCCTGAAGCACCTACCACCGCGACCGTCTTGCCTGCTGGAATGGTAAAGCTGATGTCGTGGAGGATCTGCCGCCGCGGATCGTAGCCGAAACCGACCCGGTCGAAGACGATGTCGGCAGGGCCGTCGGGGAGTGGTTGTGCATCGGGTGCGTCGACGATGTCGCGGTGCTCGGCGAGCAGCTCGAACATCCGTTCGATGTCGGCGAGCGCCTGGCGCATTTCACGGTAGATCACCCCGAGGAAGTTGAGCGGCAAGTAGAGCTGGATCAAGAAAGCGTTAACCAAAACCAGGTCACCGACCGTCATCGCTCCGGCCACTACGCCCGCTGCGGCCTGCCACATCATCGCGGTGACGCCGATGGCGATGATCAACTGTTGCCCCAGATTGAGCCACGAAAGTGACACCTGGCTGCGCGTGGCCGCGTCTTCCCACTGCCGCAGGTGGACATCGTAGCGTCGTGCTTCGAAATCCTCATTGTTGAAATACTTGACCGTCTCGTAGTTGAGCAGGCTGTCGATGGCTTGCGTGTTGGCGGCCGAGTCCATGTCGTTGACTCGCCGGCGCAGGGCGATCCGCCAGTTGCTGACGACGACGGTGAAGACGATGTAAGCGGCCAGCGATGCCAGGGTGATGAGGACGAAAACGCGATCGTAACGGGCCACCAATATCGCCAGGACCAGCAACAATTCGACCAGGGTGGGCAGGATCGAATACAGCGCGTAATTGATCAAACTGCCGATCGAACGGCTGCCGCGCTCGATGTCGCGCGTGACGCCGCCCGTCTGGCGCTCGAGGTGGAAGCGCAGCGACAGCGCATGCAGGTGACGGAAGACTTCGAGCGCGATGCGTCGCACCGACTCTTGGCTGACGCGGGCGAAGAGGATTTCGCGCAGTTCGGTAAAGAGCGAACTCGCAAAACGCAAAGCGCCGTAGAGCCCAAGCAAAAGGAGCGGGAGAACGGTCGCGAATTGCGGCGTCGACAGGTCGTCGATCATCGCCTTGAAAACCAACGGGACCGAGACCGTGGCGACCTTGGCCAGGACGAGGCAGGCTAAGGCTGCGAGAACGCGCCATTTGTAGCGCCACAGGTAGGGGGTCAGTTGGGCGAGCGTATGCCCGACGTTCATGGTCTCGGGCATGGCGGGGGCTGGGGCGGAAGGCGGTGCGAGGCGGCGCATGGCGGTGGCGGAAAGGTTGAACGAGTATGACGTGTTTGCGTCGCGCAAAGCAAGCAACCGCCGCGGCTGCGACCGCCGATCCGTACAGCTTTAAACGAACGTTTGAACTCTGACCCCGGGCAGCGGTCAGAGTTGCCACGAAAGCGGGTCTGATGGGGACGGAGGCGTGATGACGGTAACGCAATCCCAGATACGCAACACCGGTGCGCCAGCGCAGACATTGCCCCCAGCCGGGGCGGCCGACGGGGACGCTCGGCCCGGGCAGGAAACACGTGATCGCATTCTCGATGCGGCCGAAGCTGCCTTCATGCGGTGCGGCTTCGAAGGCGCGTCAATGCGCACGATCACGGCAGCGGCCGGGGTCAATCTCGCGGCGGCGAACTATCATTTCGGGAGCAAGGAAGGCTTGCTCTGTGCGGTGTTTCGGCGGCGTCTCGACGGTCTCAACCGTGAGCGCCTGGCCGTGCTCGATGTGCTCGAAGCCGAGGCAGGCGGGGCGCCGCTGAAACCGTCGCAAATCCTCGACGCATTTTTCGGTACCCTGCTGCGCCTGGGTGAAGATGAGTCTCGCGGTGGCATGACCTTCCTGAGGCTGCTCGGACGGACGCTGACCGATCCGGCCGATTTCATCCGCGATTTCTTTGCTCGCGAATACGCCGAAGTGCTCGCCCGCTACAAGCAGGCGTTGTTCCGTGCCTTGCCCGATGTGCCGCGCGCCGAAATTGCCTGGCGGCTGCACTTCATGCTCGGCGCGGTTTCATATGCGATCGCCGGAACCGACATCCTGCGCGTGATCACCGGCTCTGACCTCCAGTCCTTGTCGCAGGAGGGCGGCGAGGCCGGCGGAAAGGCGTCGGATGCGCTTGCCGCCAAACGTTTGTCCGCGCGCATGTTGCCTTTCTTGCTCGGCGGCTTGCGTGCGCCATTGCCGGAAGCCTCCGGCGACAAGGCACCCAGCGCTTCAACACGCGCGGACTGAACGCGTAGCGCACTTTCGAGGAGGTCAATTCATGCTCCTGCACATCGTCGTCTCACTGGCGCTGGCCTTGTTGTTTGGCGCCGCCCTGGTCGTGCTGATCCCGTCCTGGCGCCAGGCGATGATCACCCGCCCGGCGTTCAGGACGTATAAGCGTATCTTGCCGCAGATGTCGGAGACCGAGCGCGATGCGCTTGAGGCCGGGACGGTCTGGTGGGAAGGTGAATTGTTCCGCGGCAATCCCGACTGGCAGCGGCTGCTCGATTATCCGGTACCGACGCTGACGCCCGAGGAGCAAGCCTTCATGGCGAACGAGGTTGAAGCCGCCTGTGCGCTGGTCGACGACTGGGCGGTCACGCGCGATTTGCACGACCTGCCGCCCGAAGCCTGGGCCTACATCAAGGAAAAAGGCTTCCTCGGGATGATCATCCCTAAAGCCTACGGAGGGCTTGGATTTTCGGCCTACGCGCATTCGCAGATCGTGACCAAGCTGTCGACGCGCAGTTCGGCGCTGTCGGTGACGGTGATGGTGCCCAACTCGCTCGGTCCGGCCGAACTGCTGCTGCATTACGGCACCGAGGCACAGAAACAGCATTACCTGCCGCGGCTGGCCAAGGGGCTCGATATCCCGGCCTTTGCCCTGACCAGCCCCTGGGCTGGTTCGGACGCCGCGTCGATCCCCGATTACGGCATCGTCTGCATGGGGGAGTGGCAGGGCCAGGAGGTCCTCGGCATGCGGGTGAGCTGGGAGAAGCGCTATGCCACCCTGGCCCCGGTGTGCACCGTGCTGGGGCTCGCTTTCCGGCTCTACGATCCGGAGGGGTTGCTGGGCGGAAAAGCGGATCTTGGCATCACCTGTGCGCTGGTGCCGCGCGACACCCCGGGGGCCGAATTCGGGCAGCGCCATTATCCGCTCGACGCGATGTTCATGAACGGTCCGACGCGAGGACATGAGGTTTTCATGCCGCTCGACTACATCATCGGCGGGC
This sequence comes from Propionivibrio sp., assembly GCF_041441355.1. Lineage (GTDB taxonomy): Bacteria > Pseudomonadota > Gammaproteobacteria > Burkholderiales > Rhodocyclaceae > Propionivibrio. Next base: position 39,947 of record NZ_JASDTF010000036.1, on the reverse strand, counting down.
CGAAGATGGCCGGCAAGGGCTGGCGGATGCTGATGGAGTGCCTCGCTGCGGGGCGATCGATCTCGCTGCCGGCGTCACACACCGGGATGGCCCAGCTGACCGCGCGTGCGGTCGGCGGCTACGCACGCATCCGCAGCCAGTTCAAGATGGCGGTCGGGCGCTTCGAGGGGGTCGAGGAGCCTCTGACCCGCATCGGTGCTTACACTTACATGATGAACGCGGTGCGCACGATGACCGCCGGTGCGGTCGACCTGGGCGAGAAACCCTCGGTGACCTCGGCGATCGCCAAATACCACGTCACCGAACGCGGCCGGCAGGTGGTGACCGATGGGATGGATATCCTTGGCGGCAAGGGCATCTGTCTCGGGCCGTCCAATTTTCTCGGACGCGCCTACCAGCAGTTGCCGATCGGGATTACCGTCGAAGGCGCCAACATCCTCACGCGCACGATGATCCTCTTTGGCCAGGGCGCCATCCGCTGCCACCCTTACGTGTTCAACGAGATGCTGGCAGCGCAGAACCCGGACCCGGCGGCGGGTTTGCGCGAATTCGACGCGGCCATCGCCGGGCACACCCTCTTTACGCTCCGGCACGGGCTGCGCGCCTTCTTCCGCGGCTTGACCGGGTCGCACTTCATCACCGTTCCGGCCGGCGTTGCGCCCGAAACGCGGCGCTATTACCAGCAACTCTCGCGCTTTTCGACAGCCTTCGCTTTCCTGGCCGACATCTCGATGCTGGTCATGGGCGGCAGCTTGAAACGGCGCGAGAAGATTTCGGCACGCCTCGGTGACATCCTGGCGTTGATGTACCTGTGTTCGGCGACGCTCAAGCGCTACGAGGCGGAAGGGCGGCAGCGCGAGGATGCGCCCTTGATGCACTGGGCGATCTGGGACGCGATGTACAAGACGCAGATGGCCTTCGACGGCGTGATCGCCAATTTTCCGCACCGGGGCATCGGCCGTTTCCTTTTTCGCACGGTGTTCCCGCTCGGGCACCCGTACGACGTGCCGTCCGACCGCATCGGGCATCAAGTCGCCAGCCTGTTGATCGGGCCGACGGCGGCGCGCGACCGGCTGACCGCGGAATGCTACCTGCCGCCGAATGCGGATGAGCCGGTGGGCGCGATCGAGGCGGCGCTGGCGGCGACCCTGGCGGCCGAGCCGATCGAAGCGCGCATCCGCAGTGCAGAAAAAGCAGGGGCCTTCGCTGGCGAGCCGGATGCCAACGTGCGCGACATCGCGCGTGTGGCCCTGGCACGTGGCGTGATCAATGCGGAGGAGTACGCGATCCTGGCGCGGCGCAATGCCTTGCGCGACCGCGTGATCCACGTCGATGAATTCGACTTTGGACTGCGTCAGGCGCAGTCGGCGCCAACGCCGGCGGCGCAGCATCCACAAGCGTAACGAAGCAGACGGAGGCGGCATGGGATTTCAAGCGGTTTACGTGATCGACGGCGCGCGCTCGCCGTTTCTCAAGGCGCGCAGCGGCCCCGGGCCGTTCGCCGCGGCCGATCTGGCGGTACAGGCGGGGCGGGCTTTGCTGTTGCGTCAGCCTTTCGCCCCGCAAATGCTGGATGAAGTGATCCTCGGCTGTGCCAGTCCGGCGCCCGAGGAGGTGAACATCGCCCGCGTGGCCGCCATGCGCCTGGGCTGCGGCGAGACGGTGCCGGCGTGGACGGTGATGCGCAACTGCGCCAGCGGCATGCAGGCGATCGATTCGGCCATCGCCGACATCCAACGCGGCCAGGCCGAACTGGTGCTCGCCGGCGGCGTCGACGCGCTCTCGCATGCACCGCTCTTCTACAACCGGACGATGGTGCGCTGGTTTGCCGGGCTGATGCAGGCCAAGGGCGCCGGCGCCAAGCTCGCAGCCTGGGCACGGCTTTCACCGTCGGCGCTGTTTGAGCCGGTGGTCGGTATCCTCAAGGGGTTGACCGATCCGATGGTCGGCTTGTCGATGGGGCAGACCGCCGAGAATCTGGCCTGGCGCTTTGGCATTTCGCGTGAAGCGATGGACGCCCTGGCCGTCGACAGCCATCGGCGCGCGCTCGAGGCGCGTGCCGCTGGCCGTTATGCCGAGATCGTGCCTCTGATCGGCCCGGAGGGCACCGTCTTGGCCGAGGACGACGGCGTGCGGGCTGATTCGACGCCGGCCGCGTTGGCTAAGTTGAAGCCTTTCTTCGACAAGCCCTACGGCCGCATTACACCGGGCAACAGTTCGCAGATCACCGACGGCGCCGCGTGGCTGATTCTGGCCTCGGAGGCGGCGGTCGAACGGCACGGGCTCAAGCCGCTCGGCAGGATCAGTGACAGCCAGTGGGCCGGGCTCGACCCGGCGCAGATGGGGCTGGGGCCGGTGCACGCGGCGACGCCGATTCTCCGGCGGCACGGGCTGACGCTGGCCGACATCGACCTGTGGGAGATCAACGAGGCCTTTGCGGCGCAGGTGCTCGCCTGCAGGGCGGCTTGGGCCGACGAGGCCTACTGCCGCGAAGCCTTGGAGCTGCCCGCAGCTTTGGGGGCACTCGATCCAGAACGTCTCAACGTCGACGGCGGAGCGATCGCCCTCGGACATCCGGTCGGTGCCTCGGGCGCGCGCATCGTGCTCCACCTGCTGCACGCGCTGCGTGCGCGCCAGCTCCGGCGCGGCATGGCGGCGATCTGCATCGGCGGCGGGCAGGGCGGCGCGATGCTCATCGAGCGTCTGGATTGAGGCAAGGGGGCACCATGAACGCACAGCAACTGAAGCACTGGCAGGTGAGCGTCGATGATGAAGGAATCGTCAGCGCCACGCTCGATCAGGCGGGGGCGGGCGCCAATACGTTGTCGCGCGAAGTGATGGGCGAACTGGCGCGGATCGTCGAGGCCGCCGAAGCGGCACCGCCCCGAGGCTTGATCTTTCGTTCGGGCAAGGCTGCCGGCTTCATTGCCGGAGCCGACATTGACGAATTCGGAACGCTGGATTCGGCCGAAGCCGCGCGCACCCTCGTTGCCCGTGGCTGGGACCTGTTCAATCGCCTCGCCGCGCTCGAATGCCCGACGCTGGCCCTGGTGCGCGGCCATTGCCTGGGCGGCGGGTTGGAATTGGCCCTGGCCTGCCGCTACCTGCTGGTGGTGGACGAGCCGACGACCAAGCTGGGGTTGCCGGAGGTGATGCTCGGCATCTTCCCTGGCTGGGGGGGCATGCTGCGTCTCCCGCAGCGGATCGGGGCTCCGGCGGCGCTCGACCTGATGCTCACCGGCAAGACGGTCGATGCCGTGCGTGCTAAACGGCTCGGGCTCGCCGATGCTTGCGTACCGCCACGCGTGATGGACGCCGCGGCGCGGCAGCTCGTGCTCTCCGCGACGCCGCGCCGGCCCTTGCCTCTGGTGTCGCGCCTGCTCTCCGGACCGCTCAAGGCGGTCGTGGCGCGCGGCGCCCGCAAGCAGCTGGCGGGCAAGGCGCGGCCGGAGCACTACCCGGCACCGTACGCGATCGTCGATCTGTGGGAAAAACACGCCGGCAACGCGCTCGCCTCGCCGGAAACGATCGACGCCATCGTACGTTCACCGACGGCGCTCAATCTGGTGCGGGTGTTCCATTTGCAGGAGCGCCTCAAAGCCTTCGGCAAAACCGGTGAAGCGTTTGTCGTCCGTCATGTTCATGTCATCGGTGCTGGCGTGATGGGCGGTGATATCGCCGCCTGGTGTGCCTTGCGCGGCCTGCGCGTGACCCTGCAGGACCGCTCCATTGCGCACATCGCGCCGGCGGTCGCCCGGGCGCAGGCAGCGTTCGCCAAGCGGCTGCGCGACCCGCTGCGTCTGCGCGATGCGCTCGATCGCTTGATTCCCGATCCCGAGGGCTTCGGGGCGGCACATGCCGACGTGGTGATCGAGGCCATCTTCGAAAATCTCGACGCCAAGCACGCGCTCTTGCGCGAGCTCGAGCCGCGCCTCAAGCCCAACGCCGTGCTGGCGACCAATACCTCAAGTCTGCGTCTGGAGGACATGCGCCGCGCACTCACGCGCCCCGAGCGCCTGGTCGGCATTCATTTCTTCAACCCGGTCGCCAAGATGCCGCTGGTCGAGGTGGTGTCCGCCGAGGGGGGCGATCCGGCCATGGCCATCCGCGCCGCGGCCTTCGTGCGCCAGATCGAGCGCCTGCCGCTGCCGGTGAAGAGCGCGCCGGGCTTCCTGGTCAATGCCGTGCTCGGGCCGTACATGCTTGCTGCGATGCGTGCCGTCGACGAAGGTCTGGCGCCGGAAACGGTGGATCAGGCGATGACCGACTTCGGTATGCCGATGGGGCCGATCGAGCTGGCCGATCTGGTGGGGCTCGACATTGCCTTGGCCGCGGGGCGGCAACTGGCGGGGGCTGGCGCCGCGCCGCCGCGCTGCCTGCTGGAGCGCTGCGAACGCGGGCAGTTCGGCAAGAAAAGCGGGCGAGGGTTCTACGAATATGCCCAGGGGCGGGCGGCCAAGGGGCGGTCGGGAGCGGTGCCGCCGGGGCTGGCCGAGCGTCTGCTCGCGCCCTTGGTGGCGCGGACACGTGAACTGCTCGCCGAAGGTGTCGTCGCCGATGCCGACCTCGCCGACGCTGGGGTAATATTCGGCACCGGCTTCGCCCCCTATACGGGCGGGCCGCTCCACCATGCGCAACGGCAGGGGTGATGCCGCCTTTAGGATAAGGGCAGGCGGATGTTTCGAATGCAGTGACAGGAGCAGTGAATGAGCGTGTCTTTACCGGAGGGGAGCATTCCCGTCCTGCGCGTTGTGCCCATGCCGGCCGACGCCAACCCGCAAGGCGATATCTTCGGTGGCTGGATCATGTCGCAAGTCGACATTGCCGGAGCCATCGCGGCCAAGCGTCGGGCGCGTGGCCGCGTCGCGACCGTGTCGGTCGAGGCGTTTGTCTTCAAACAGCCGGTCTCGATCGGCGACGTGGTGAGTTTTTATGCGCAGGTGGTGCGCACTGGGCGAACTTCGGTGACGGTGAATGTCGAAGTCTTTGCCGAACGTCACCCGGAAGCCCCGGTGACGGTGAAGGTGACCGAAGCCACCCTGACCTATGTTGCAATCGACCAACAGGGCGTCAAGCGCGAATTGCCGTCGTCCGCGTCCGATTTCTGATTTTTCCGGCACGGTTATACAATCGCGCCTGACTTGGGCAGGTGCCCGGCAGTGCAGTGAAAGAACACACAAATTTGGAGGGTGTATGGTGAAAGGGTTTTCGATGAAGCTGGTTCCGGCGATGTTGCTGGCCGCCTTCTCCGGTGCGGTGAGCGCTTCCGGTTTCCAGCTTCTGGAGCAGAACGCCAGCGGTCTGGGCAATGCCTATGCCGGTTCGGCCGCTGTGGCCGACAACGCGAGCACGATCTACTTCAACCCGGCCGGGATGACCAAGCTGCAAGCGCGCGAAGTCTCCGGCGGTATCTCGGCGGTGAATCCGAGCTTCCATTTCAACGACCGCGGTTCGAGCGCCGGTGCCCTGCAGACTGCTGGCGACGGTGGCAATGCCGGCGGTTGGGCGGCGATCCCCAACGGCTACATGTCGTGGGCACTGAACAAGGACGTGTACGTCGGCCTTGGCCTCGGCGCGCCCTTCGGGCTCAAGACCGAATACGACGACCGCTGGATTGGCGCCGCGCAGGCGCAGATGTTCGAGGTCAAGACGATCAATCTGAACCCCTCGATCGCGTGGCGGGTGAACGACAAAGTTTCACTGGGCTTTGGTCTTAACTGGCAGAAGGTCGAGGCGAACTATGACCGCCTTCTGGGTACCAGCAATGCGTTTGGTATCAATCAAACCAAAATCAAAATGAGCCTTGAGGATGACGCCTGGGGCTGGAACGTCGGTGCGCTGTTCGACGTCTCGCCGTCGACGCGGATCGGCGTTTCGTACCGTTCGGCGATCAAGTACGAAGTCGAGGGCAAGATCAAGGCGTCGGGACCGACTTCCGTACTCAATGCTGGTTCCGCGAGCGATGCACGGGCCGACCTCAAAATGCCCGATACCTTCATCATGAGCGTGACGCAGAAGCTGAGCGACCGCTGGGAAATGCTCGGCGACGTGTCGTGGACGGGCTGGAGTTCGATCCCGAAGGTCGACATCTACCGCACCTCTGGCGCGCAAAATGGCGCGATCGCTCAGACTCTGCACACCGACTTCAAGGACACCTGGCGCGTTGCGCTCGGCGCCAACTACAAGTACACCGACGCTTGGAAGCTCAAGTTTGGCGTGGCCTACGACCAGACCCCGGTGCAACACGACAGCGAGCGCCTTGTCTCGCTGCCCGACAACGACCGCGTGTGGTTCTCGTTCGGTACCCAGTGGACGCCAGACAAGGCCCAGCGCCTCGACCTCGGCGTGACCTACATCCACGTCCGCGACAGCAAGATCGACAACAATCAGCTTAGCGCAACTGCGACTCAGAACCGTGGCCGGATTACCGGCGAATACTCCGGCAACATCTGGATCCTCGGCGCCCAGTACTCGCTCGCTTTCTAAGCGCACGCAGTTCCGCCGTACCCGACGCCCCGCCTTGTGCGGGGCGTTTCTTTTTCTGCGCGACAACTGGCGCAGCGCCGGTGTGGAATGCGCCGCTGCGGCGGGTTGGTAAGGCGATTGACCGAGCCTCGCCCGCGCCTATAATCGAACCGTTCGTCCCCGGCGCGCGCCCGCTTACGGGTTTCGCCGGGCCCCGCGGCCGGAAAACGGGAGGCGTCGTGAACAGCTTCGTTGATAGGTTCGAAGTGCGTCGGGCGGCGGTACTCGGCGCCGGCGTCATGGGGGCGCAGATTGCCGCGCATCTGGCCAACGCCGGGGTGCCGGTTCTGCTTTTCGACCTTGCCGCGCGCGAAGGGCCGCCAAACGGCATCGTGATGCGCGCCCTGGATGGCCTGAAATCGCTCGAGCCGGCGCCGCTGGCCAGCGGCGATGCCTTGGCCGCGATCGAAGCCTGCAACTACGAGCTTGACCTCGCGCGCCTCGCCGAATGCGAACTGGTGATCGAAGCCATCGCCGAGCGCCTCGACTGGAAGCTTGAGCTGTACGCGCGCATCGCCCCGCACCTCGCGCCACATGCGGTGCTGGCCACCAATACCTCCGGCCTGCCTCTCGCCAAGCTTGCCGCAGGCCTGCCGCTCGCCCTGCGGCCGCGTTTCTGCGGTGTGCATTTCTTCAATCCGCCGCGCTACATGGCGCTCGTCGAGCTGATCCCGGGGCCAGAGACCGGCTCAAGCCTGCTCGATGGACTCGAAGCCTGGCTCACCACCCGCCTCGGCAAGAGCGTGGTGCGCGCCTTCGATACGCCCAACTTCATCGCCAACCGGGTCGGGGTGTTTGCGTTGTTGGCGACGATGCACCATGCCGAGGCTTTCGGTCTGGCGTGCGACGAGGTCGACGCGCTGACCGGGCCGCTGATCGGGCGGCCGAAGAGTGCCACCTACCGCACCGCCGACGTGGTCGGGCTCGACACGCTGGCGCACGTCGTCGCCACGCTGTGCGACAGCCTGCCCGACGATCCGTGGCACGCCTGCTATGCGCTGCCGGGCTGGATCGAGGACTTGATCGCCCAGGGCGCGCTCGGGCAGAAGACGCGCGCCGGCATCTACCGTAAAGATGGCAAGACGATCCGCGTCTTCGATCCGGCACGCGGCGAGTATCGCGATGCGGCCGGGACGGTGGCGCCCGAGGTCGAAGCGATCTGCCGCGACCTCGACGCGGCGCGCCGTTTCACCGCGTTGCGCGCCTGCCCGCATCCGCAGGCGCAATTCCTTTGGGCGGTGTTCCGCGATGTCTTTCACTACGTCGCGGTGCATCTGGAAACGATCGCCGCCAGTGCGCGTGAAGTCGACCAGGCGATGCGCTGGGGCTTCGGCTGGGCGCAAGGGCCGTTCGAAACCTGGCAGGCGGCCGGCTGGGACGCCCTGTACACGGCGCTGCAGGCCGACTGCAAGGCCGCCCGGACGCTCGCGGCGGTGCCCTTGCCCGCCTGGGTGGGCGAACGCGACGGCGTGCACGCGGCGGACGGCAGCTATTCGCCGCGGGCGGGCGTGTTGCAGCCGCGCCCGGCGCTGCGCGTCCTGGGCCGACAGCTCTTTCCCGAGCGGCTCTACGGCGAGCTTCCGCCCGAACTGCTGCGCCAGGAAGCCTCGCAGTACGCCGGAACGACGGTCTGGAAGAACGACGGACTGCGCCTGTGGGCGCATCCCGCCGCGCCCGAGGTGGCGATCCTCAGCGTGACTTCGAAGAAGCACACCCTCGGGCGCGAAGTGATCGTCGGCCTGCCCGAGGCCGTGGCGCGCGCCGAACGCGAGTTCGCGGCGCTGGTGATCTGGCACCCGGCGCCGTTCGCCTACGGTGCCAACCTCAAGGAGGTGAGCGCGGCCATTGCCGCCGGCGAGTTTGCGCCGCTGGCGGCCTACGTTGCCGACTTCCAGCATGCCTCGCAGACGCTCAAGTATGCGCACATTCCCACGGTTGCGGCGGTGCAGGGCCTGGCGCTCGGTGGCGGTTGCGAGTTCCTGATGCACTGCGCGCGCCGTGTCGTGGCGCTGGAGAGCTACATCGGCCTGGTCGAGGCTGGCGTCGGACTGATTCCGGCCGGTGGCGGCAGCAAGGAATTCGCGCTGCGCGCAGCGCAGGCCGCGGTACGCACGACCCGCCGCGATCCCTTCGAGTTCATTGCCCCGGTGTTCAACACCATCGCGCAGGCGGTGGCGTCGAAGAGCGCGCTGCAGGCGCGCGAACTGGGCTATCTCCTCGATTCCGATCCGATCGTCATGAATTCACAGGAGCTGCTCTACGTCGCGCTTTGCGAAGCGTACGCGATGGCCGAGGCGGGCTACCGGCCGCCGCTGCCGGCGCGGCGGATCAAGGTCGCCGGGCGGGCCGGCATCGCCAATTGCGAACTGCTGCTGACCAATCTGCTCGAAGGCGGACGCATTTCGGCGCACGATTACCGTGTCGCCAAGGCCGCGGCGACTGCGCTCTGTGGCGGAGAGGTCGATGCCGGGAGCGAGGTCGACGAAGCCTGGCTGTTGGCCGTCGAGCGCCGCCTCTTCGTCGAACTTCTGCACACCGAGAAGACGCAGCAGCGCATCGCCTACACACTCGAACACGGCAAACCGTTGCGCAACTAGCGCAGGGAGATCCGCCATGAACGCACCGCTTCAGGAGGCCTACATCGTCGCCGCGCAGCGTCTGCCGGTCGGGCGGCGCCAGGGCGTCTTCGCTCATGTCCGTCCCGACGACATGCTGGCGCATGCCATGCGGGCCGTCCTCGCCCAGGTGCCGGGGCTCGATCCCAATGAGATCGACGACGTGATCGTCGGTTGCGCGATGCCCGAGGCGGAGCAGGGGATGAACGTCGCGCGCATCGCCCTGCTGCTCGCCGGGCTGCCTGAACGTGTGCCGGGGTACACGCTCAATCGCTTCTGCGCTTCGGGTTTGCAGGCTGTTGCCGACGCCGCACAGCGCATCCGCCTTGGCGAGGCCGACGTGATGCTCGCCGGCGGCACCGAGACGATGTCCCTGATGAGCCAGATGCTGGGCAACACGCCGGCGATCAACCCGCGGCTGTTCGAGCCCGACGGGCCGCGCGCCATTGCCTACGGCATGGGCTTGACCGCCGAGACAGTGGCGACGCGCTGGGGAATCGGCCGCGAAGCGCAGGATGCCTTCGCCGCCGCCTCGCACGCCAAGGCACTGGCCGCACAGGCGGCCGGGCACTTCCGCACCGAGATCGCGCCGTACACGGTGTGCGTGCGCAGGCCCGGCGGCGCCGACGGCATGGCACGCGGTCATGAACAGGTGGTCGATGCCGACGAAGGTCCGCGTGCCGACAGCACGCCGGAGAAACTGGTGGCGCTCAAACCCGCGTTCGCCGCCCACGGCAGCGTGACCGCGGGCAACAGCTCGCAGATGTCGGACGGCGCGGCGATGCTGCTGCTGGCATCGGAGGCCGCACTCAAGCGCTACGCGCTGACGCCGCTGGCGCGCTTCGTGGCCTACGCGGTGGCCGGCGTCGCCCCCGAAGTGATGGGCATCGGCCCGGTCGAGGCGATTCCGCGCGTGCTGGCGCGCGCCGGGCTGCGCCAGGATGACCTGGCCTGGATCGAACTCAACGAAGCCTTTGCCGCGCAAGCGCTGGCGGTGATCCAGGCCCTCGACCTCGATCCGGCGCGCGTCAATCCGCTGGGCGGCGCGATCGCCCTCGGGCATCCGCTCGGCGCCACCGGCGCGATCCGCGCGGCGACCTTGGTGCATGGCCTGCGTCGCACGGGCGGGCGCTACGGCATGGTGAGCATGTGTGTCGGCACCGGCATGGGCGCCGCCGGCGTCTTCGAAGCGTTGTAAAGCTGCGCCGGCCCGGTGCTACGGCGCGTAAGCGGGCGTGCATCTCGGCCAACGCCGCGGCACGGCTCTGGCATAATACTCGCCGGATCCACGGACGCTGACCGGCGATGGGCTTGGACGCATTGGCATACATGGGCTGGCGGGAGGCGATTGTCGCACTCGCCGCCGTGCTCACCATTTATGTAGTCGTCGTATTCCTGCGCATCAACCGATTGCGCCGGGAGAGACAGGCGCAACCTGCGTCGGCGGCGTCGCGTGCGGCCGTCGCCGCCTACGCCGAGGGCCAGCATCCCTTCTTTGCTCCGCCTTACCTCGGCCCCGAGCCGGTCGAGACAAACGCCGCCCGCACGGAACTCGACGAGCCCGCGCCCGAGCCGCTGGCCGCGCCTTCAGAAGCCGCGTTCCCGTGGAACGAAGCGCCGCCGCCGGAAGCCCCTCTGGTCGAGACGCCGCAGCTGGCGGCGCTCGAACGCGAGGTGCACCAACTGCGCCAGGAAATCATCGGCCTGCGCAGCGAACTGCAGGCTTGGCGGGTTTCGCAGCAGCAGGCCGAGGAGCGCGCTGCGCCGCCGGTGCAGATGCCGCCGCCGATCTCGCCGCTCTACAGCGAGCCGATGCAGATGGCCATGCACGGCGCGAGCGCCGGCGAGATCTCGATGCATTGCGGCATTTCGCGCGCCGAGGCGGAACTCGTGACGGCGCTGGCGCGCAACCGTGCGGACGGTTAAGCGCGTGCGAACAATGACCGGGAGGCAAGCCCGGAAAACGAACCCGGAAAACGAATCCGGACGGGGAGGATAAATGGCGATGACACGCCCGGAAACAAGCACGACCGAGAACGCCGGCGTCCGCCGCGGCGAGGGCGACATCAAGCGCAAGCTGGCGCTGCGCATGGGCGTGGCCGCTGCGATGATCGTTGCCTTGCTCGGCGGCCTGGCGCTGTTCGACTACATGGCGACGCAGAACGCCGCCCCTGAACCCGCGGTGCCGCACTTCACCGAGCCGGTGCCGGTCGGGCGCAAGAGTTCGCCCGCGTCGGCCGTCCCTCCCGAGGTTCCGCGCGCGGACAGCTCGTCCGGCGCTTCGCCCGACAAGCCGATCCCCTCACTGGAAGCGCCGCCGCGGCCTGAAGTGGCGGCCCAGCCGGCCTTGCCGGCGTCGGCCACGCCATCGGCCACCGCGCCGGCGGGTGGGCGTTCCTCGAGCGCACCGGCACCTGCCGCGCAGTCTACCCAGGGAGCGGTCAAGTCCGCGCCCGCGCCGCGTGCTCCAGAGCCGCGCCGGGTGACGGTCGCGCCCGAACCCGAGGGCTCGACCTCGCCGCCGATGCCGGTCGCCCCGACCCGCGCCGCCGAGGTTGGCGAACGCTCCGCGCCGGCGAATTTACCGAACTCGCCGGCCGTGCCTGCGCCGCCGCGCCTCTTCTCCGGCTATGCCGTGCAGGCCGGGGTCTTCTCCGAAACGCGCCGGGCCGAGGAACTGCATGCCCGTCTGATCAACGCCGGAATTCCCGCGACGCTCGAAACGCGCGTCCAGGTCGGGCCGTTCAAAACGCGCGAACAGGCGGAAGCCGCACGCGCCAAGCTCAAGGAAATGGGCGTCGACGGCCTGCTCCTGCCGCCGCGCGGCGCCAAGCGCTAAACCGGCGGACTCGGGCGCGTGCCGTAGCGACGGGCGTTCGGCGCGTTCCAGCGCTCGAGTTTCGCGGCAAAAATGCTCAACAGGGTCAGGATCAAGGCGCTGGTCAGCCAGAGCGTCCAGAGGGTGTGCGAGAGGAAATGCTGGCCGCGCATCTGCTGCACCCAGCCCAGGCCGCTGCCGATCAGCAATCCACCGAGAAAAACGACGCTCGCTTTGCCGGGGGCGCGTGGGAGCCAGAAGGCAGCCAGCGCGGCAAGCCACATCCCGGCGCTGGCGTGGCCGGCCGGGAAGCAACGCCCGGCGTCCCAGACTTCGGGGGTGGCGGCGAAGATTTCCAGAAAAGGTTGGGCGCCGCCGTAACGTTCGATTTTGTTCGGGCAGTGCAGCGCCGAGTTGGCTTTGAGCAGCCCGATCAGGAGTGGGGCCAGAACGGCGGACAGGGCGACGATGCGCAACTGTGTCCGCCGCAGCGGTGAGAGCCAGCGTTGCGGCCAGTTGAGGTCGTAGGTGACCAAAACGATGAGTGCGAGACCGAGGCCGATGAGCAAGGTCCGTGCGCCGGAATGCATGACCTTGGCCGAGAACCAGCGGTCGTTCCAGGGAAAGCGTTGCGTGCCGGCGTCGTAGTAGAGGTCGGCGAAGAAGAAATCGATTTCGGGCGAGACGCTGAGCCAGAGGAGGGGGATCATGGCGGAGAGCAGCATGGCGACGCTGCGCTGCAGCCAGCGGGCGAACGACGATGGCGGTGTGGATGGTGGATGCATGGCGCTTGGAAGTGGCGTTCGGGGTCGTGCCCAGTATCCACATCCAAGCTTAGGCTTCGCTTAACACGCCAGGCCTGCCGAAGTCGCGCCCGGGAACGCCGGCCTGCGCTTGGCGATGCGCCAAAGCCGCCGAGTCGGGGGATGTGCCGCTCGGTGTCGCTGTTTCGGTGATGTAGGGGGCGCTACGCGCCCGCCGCGGGCGTGTGGTGTGGCAGCACGATGCGGAAAGCGACACCGCGACCGCCCAAGCCGTCGCCGATCTCGAGACGGCCGCCGAGGCTATGCACGGCGTGCTGGACGATGGGCAGTCCAAGACCCGTCCCGCTTTGCGTCCGGTCGAGGCGGTAGAAGCGCTCGAAGACGCGTTCGCGCTCGGGCGCTGGAATGCCGGGGCCATCGTCGGCGACGTCGAGTGAGATCCCCTTGCCGTCTTCGCCCAGCGTGACTTCGATCCGCCCGCCGGAGCGGCCATAGCGGATGGCATTGTCGATCAGGTTGTCGATGATCGAGTGCAGTGCGACGCGGTTGCTCGCGCAGGGCAACGATTCCGGGGCGTTCAGGGCCAACTCGAGGCCTTTTCCTTGGGCGGCATGCACCTTCTGCGCAAGCGCTGCTTGCAGCAGGTGCGCGAGGTCGAGGGATTCGCTGTCGCGCAGTTGGGCGTGATCCATCGCCGCTAGCGAAAGCAGTTGCGCGGCGAGGTGCGCTGCGCGCGCGATCGCGTCCTGCATGGCCTTTTCCGCCGCTTGACGTTCGGTCTCGTTTTCGGCGCGCAGCAGGACGTGCGCTTGCGTGCTCATTACCGCCATCGGCGTGCGCAGCTCGTGCGCCGCGTCGTGCATGAACTCGCGCTCGCGGGCAAGGGCGTGGCGGATGCGTTCGAGCTGAGCGTTCCACGCGTCCGCGACCTGTTGCAGTTCCTTGTAGCGCATGCGAATGGTCAGCGGCGAGAGGTCGTCCGGCGCCCGCTCGCGCAGAGCGGCACAGAGTTGGCGTAAAGGGCGCAAGCCGAGGCGCAGCGACAGCCAGGCGAGCAGCATGATCATCGGGCAATAGATCGCCAGTTCCGGGAGAAGGTCGCGAGCTCCGGCAAGGAAGACCGTTTGCCAGGCGAAATAGGGCAGTCCGAAACGCAGCCGCCAGCGCTGGCCGTCGTGCGCATAGACCCAGTACGAATGCCCGTCGATCTCGACGCGCTGGACGCTGTCCGGCGGCTGTTCGATCCAGGCGTGAGACGGGTGGCTGGTGTATAGCATCGCCCCTTCGTTTCGGGCGAGTTGGCTGAAAATTGCGGGCGCCGGGCCTGCAATCTTGGTCAATGACGAGTCGATGATCGTCTGCGCGAACATGCGTTCGTTATAGCGAAGCAAGGCGCGGGCGGCCGTGACATCGTCGCTTTCGTCGAGCGCGTCGCCGATCAGCCGCGCATAGCGTGGCAACTCGCCGCTCTGGGTTTCCATTTGCGCCTGGAACTGCAGCAGCGTGCGTGTGGCAAAAACGATTAGAACAAGGACGAAGGCGCCGGCCAGACCGTACTGAACGAGCCGCGAGAGGCTGGGGGCGAGGAAAGGCGGTTTCATTTGCCGAGCATGTAGCCGACGCCGCGCACGGTGCAGATGCGTTCAGCGCCGATTTTTTTGCGTAAGTTGGACATATGCACCTCGATCGCGCCGCTTTCGAGCGGTTCGCCGAGCGGGTTGAGGCGCTGGGCGAGGGTGGATTTGGGAACTACCTGTCCGTAGTCGCGCGCCAGTTCGACGAGCAGCTGGAATTCGCGCAGCGACAACTGTGGGTCGCGTCCGGCGACCAGGACGAGGTGCCGATGCGGCTCGATGCTCAGGTCGCCGAAGTTCCAGACGTCGGAGGACTGTCGCCGCGAGCGGCGCACCACGGCGCGGATACGGGAGAGCAGTTCGGCGGTGGCGAAGGGTTTGACGATGAAATCGTCGGCGCCCAGATCGAGGCCTTCGAGCCGGTCCTGCAGCGCGGTGCGCGCGGTGATGATCAAGGTCGGCAGGTTGACGCCGCCGCGACGCCAGCGGCGCAGGACGTCGAGGCCGGAACCGTCGGGCAGGGAGAGGTCGAGCAGGGCGCAATCGTAGTTCTGCTCAAGGAACGCTGCGGGAAGGTCGGCGCAGCGGCGGAACCATTCGCTGCTGATGTCGGCACCGCGCAGCGCTTTTTGCAGTGCGGTGCCGAGGTCGAGGTCGTCTTCGAGGATGAGGATGTGCATGACCATAGGATGCACTTTTTTGCCTTAAGTGAAGCTAAAGCTTGCCTGCATAGACTGGGCGCTCCAACAACCCAAGAGGAACAGCAATGAACGGCTCAGTATATGGCAAACAGATCATGACCACCCTGCTCGTGGCGACGGCCTGTGTTGTGAGCACTTCCGGAAAGGCGCAGGCGCAGTCAGCGTCGCCGCCTGTCTCGGCCTGGAAAGAGCGCGGCGTCTATGCGGCAGTCGGGACCAATGGTTTGAACCTGGGGTACAGCCAGCGTTTCTCCGAGCGCTGGGGCGGGCGCGCGGTCCTCTTTACGGGGCTCAAGACGGACGCCAAGGACATCAAAATCAACGGCAACAAGTACGATGGCGAGATCGAGTCCGGCCCGGGCGTCGGCCTGTTCGCCGATTTCTATCCGGTACGCGACAGCGGCTTCCGGGTCACCGGTGGTCTGTTGATCGGCAAGAACAGCATCGAGGACTTGAAAGCCAAGCCGCGCAACGGAAGCTACGTCTTCAACGGCAACCGCTACAGCGCCGCGGCCGTCGGCAAGACGGGGGGAGAAGCCGACTACAACAGTGTGGCCCCGTATCTGGGCATCGGCTGGGCGTCGCCGCAGATGGGATCGCGTTGGCGCCTGATGGCTGACCTCGGCGTTAAATACGTCGGCGAGGCCGACGCCAAGCTGACCGCGACGGGCTCGGCGAACAACGCCGCGCTGCGTCGTGACTTGGCGGCCGAGAGCAAGAAGTTCGACGACAAAGCCTACGGGGTGGTCGCGAGCGTCGGCGTCTCGATGTCGTTCTGAGCGAGCGCGGCTCAGTCCTCTCTCGCGCCGCCGCCGGCCGATTTTTCCAGGCGGCGCAAAAAGACGCGCATCTCCTTGGCCGCCTGCACGTCGCCGCGCGCTTCGGCGACGGCGATGCCTTGAGCATAGGCAGTGGCCGCGCCCGGGCCGTCGCCGGTCTCGGTCAAGGCCTTGCCGAGCAGCTTCCAGGCCGCCGAATACTGCGCGTCGCGCTCGAGCGCGGCGCGCAGGTGTTCTGTGGCCCGGGCCGGATCGCCGGCCTTGAGCCACTCGCTGCCCAGCGAGTAGCGCAGCAGGGCGCCGTCGCGCGCGCTGCCGATGAGCTTCTCCAGATTGGCGATGATCGTCGTCGTCATTTAATATCCTTGGCTCGAAACGCGTCAGGTCTGGCGTTTCTTTCAGATTACTCCACCGAGCAGAGGACAGCATGAGCAGAACGATTGTTTCCACGACCGGCGCGCCCGCCGCGATCGGCACCTACTCGCAGGCCGTCAAGGTCGGCGACACCGTCTATCTCTCCGGTCAGATCGGCCTCGACCCGGCGACCATGCAGATGGTTGAGGGCATCGACGCGCAGATCGTGCGTGTCTTCGATAACCTCAAGGCCGTCGCCGAGGCCTCGGGCGGTTCGCTGGCCGACATCGTCAAGATCAACATCTTCCTCACCGACCTCGCCCACTTCGGCAAGGTCAACGAGGCGATGGCCGCGTACTTCCAGCAGCCTTATCCGGCCCGGGCTGCAATCGGTGTCGCGGCCTTGCCGCGCGGCGGCCTGGTCGAGGCCGACGCGGTGATGGTGCTTTCCCGCTAAAGCAGACGCAGCAGCGGATCCCCGGATGCCCGCAGCGCCAAAAAAAACGGCCCCGGCCAAGCCCAAACCCACTGCCGCTTCGAGCCTGCGCGACAAACTGCGCAAGCTCGGGCTGGCGCGTCCGCTCGACCTCGTCCTGCACCTGCCGCTGCGCTACGAGGACGAGACCGAGGTGCTTCCCGTCGCGCACGCGCCGGCGATGGTGCCGGTGCAGGTCGAGGTGCGGGTGCTCGATGTGAGCGTCGAGTTTCGCCCGCGCCGCCAGCTCGTCGCGCGTACCGCTGATGACAGTGGCGAACTCGTGCTGCGCTTCCTCAACTTCTACGGCAGTCAGGTCAAGCAGCTCGAGCGCGCGCGCGACGATGACCAGGTCTTGCGCGTCTTTGGCGAGTTGCGGCACGGTTTTTTTGGCGCCGAGATGGTGCATCCGCGTTACCGTGTGGTCAGCGCCGACGCGCCTTTGCCGCAGGCGTTGACGCCGGTTTACCCGACCACCGCCGGCGTCTCGCAGGCGGCGCTGCGCAAGCTGATCGTCAACGCGCTCGCCGACACCACGCTGCCCGAACTGCTCGACCCCGCGTGGTGTGCTGCGCATGGCTTGCCGCCGCTGGCCGAGGCGGTGCAGCTTCTGCACGCACCGCCGCCCGGCGTGCCTGAGGCGGCCCTGCAGGCGCGCGAGCACCCGGCCTGGCGACGGATCAAGTTCGACGAGGTCCTCGCTCAACAACTCTCTTTACGTCGGGCCTACCTCGCCCGGCGCGAGAAAGGCGCGCCGCAGTTGACGGCGCCCGGGGCGCTCGGGCAGCAGCTCATCGCCCGCCTGCCCTTCGCGCTGACGGGTGCGCAGCGGCGCGTGGTCGATGAGATCGCGCAGGATCTGCGCCAGCCCTATCCGATGCAGCGCCTGCTGCAAGGCGACGTCGGCAGCGGCAAGACCATCGTCGCCGCGCTCGCCGCCTGCCAGGCCATCGAATCGGGCTATCAAGCGGCCTTCATGGCGCCAACCGAAATTCTCGCCGAGCAGCACTACCTCAAGCTCAAGGCCTGGCTCGAGCCGCTTGGCGTGAGCGTCGCCTGGCTGACCGGCAGCCTCAAGTCGGCGGCCAAGCGCGCGGCGCAGGAGCAGGCGGCGCAAGGCGCGCAGCTCGTTGTCGGGACGCACGCGCTGATCCAGGAGAGCGTCGATTTCGTCCGCTTAGGCCTGGCCATCGTCGACGAACAGCACCGCTTCGGCGTCGCCCAACGCCTGGAACTGCGGCGCAAGGGCGAGAAGCTGGGCGAGGGCGATACCCGTCTGCCGCCGCATCAGCTGATGATGTCGGCGACGCCGATCCCGCGCACGCTGGCGATGAGCTACTACGCCGACCTCGACGTGTCGGTGCTCGACGAGCTGCCGCCCGGGCGCACGCCGGTGCGCACCAAGCTCGTCGCCGACGCGCGCCGCGACGAAGTGGTCGCCGGGGTGCGCGGCGCGGTCGAGCAGGGCCGGCAGGCCTACTGGGTGTGCCCGCTGATCGAGGAGTCTGAAAAGCTGCAGCTGCAGACCGCGCTCGATACGCACGCGGCGCTTTCCGAGGAGCTTGGCGGCTTGTCGGTCGGCCTCGTGCATGGGCGTCTCAAGCCCGAGGAGAAGGCGGCGACGATGGCCGCCTTCGCAGCCGGCGAGATCGACGTGCTGGTGGCGACGACGGTGATCGAAGTCGGCGTCGACGTGCCCAACGCCAGCCTGATGGTGATCGAGCATGCCGAGCGCTTCGGCCTGTCGCAACTGCACCAGCTGCGCGGCCGCGTCGGGCGCGGCGCACACGAGTCGGTGTGCGTGCTGCTCTACGCCGGGCCGCTGTCGCCGACGGCGCGGGCGCGACTGAAAGTGATTTTCGAGAACACCGATGGCTTCGAGATTGCGCGCCAGGACCTTGCCCTGCGCGGGCCCGGGGAATTCGTCGGCAGCCGCCAGTCGGGCGTGCCGCTCTTGCGCTACGCCGACCTCGAACTCGACGCCGACCTCGTCGAACTGGCGCGCGGCGAGGCCGAACGCCTGCTCCGCACGCAGCCGGACGGCGTGCGTGCCCACCTTGAGCGCTGGCTCGGCAGCCGCGAGGAATTGCTCAAGGCGTGAGGGCTTAAGGCTGCGCAGCGTACAGGCCGGAACGCCGAGCTGACGCGTTGGCTGCCGCTCCTTCAAGCCGCTTCGACGCGGTTGCGGCCGCCGGCTTTGGCGGCGTAGAGCGCGCGGTCGGCGCGGGCGAGCAGTTGGGCGAAGTGTTCTTCCTCGCCGAGCGCGGCGACGCCGATGCTGACGTTGAAGCGGATCGCTTCGCCGCGTTCGGTCGACACGCTCACCGCTTCGTCGACGTGGCGCCGGATGCGCTCGGCGAGCGCCCAGGCGCCGGTGAGGTCGGTGGCCGGGAGGACGAGCAGGAATTCCTCGCCGCCGAAGCGGCCGACGACGTCCTGGGTTCGGAGCGCTTCACGCAGGGTCTCGGCCAGCGCCACGAGCACGCGGTCGCCGGTCGGGTGCCCCCAGGTGTCGTTGATCGTCTTGAAGTGGTCGATGTCCAGCATCAGCAGCGCGAAGGGCTGCGTGTAGCGGCGCGCGCGGGCGAATTCGGCCTCGCCAGCGCTCATCAGCTGGCGCCGGTTGGCGATGCCGGTCAGCGCATCGGTCGTCGCCAGCCGACGCATCATTTCGCGCTGGCCGTGGATCAGGGTCAGCGCCGCGCCGAGGACGACGATGACGATCAGCGTCGCGACGGCCGCGATGGCCAGCGGGAAAATCTGGCGCAGGGTCTGCTGCTGTACGTCGCGGTCGGAGAAACCGGTGACCATCACCAGCGGCAGGTCGCCGACCTTGCGGTAGAAGGCGCGCCGCTCGATCCGGTCGACCGCGCTCTGGTTGCGGTAACTGCCGGCGTCGGCTTGCGCCAATGCCTCCCAGAGCGGGGAGACGAGCGGCGTTTGCCAGGCCTCGGGCTGCGGTTCGGGGCTGCGCGCGCGCAACAGGCGGTCGTCGGTGCCGATCAGTGACGCGAAGGTGTCCGTGCCGGTCAGCAGTTGCTGGAAGCGCCGGGAAAAGTCCGTCGGCTCAAGCGGGATCAGCACCTCGCCGAGAAAGCGGCCGTCGGCGGCGCTCAGGCGGCGGGAGACGCGGAACTGCTCCTTGCCCGTCGCCTGGCCGCGGCTGACCGAAGTCAGGTGCAGGTGATCCTCACGGTCATGCTTGTGGTGCAGGAAATGGTCGCGCTGGCTGTTGTTCAGCCCGCGCTGGCGTTGCGCCGCGGGGATGGCGATCAAGCCGTCGGCGTCGATCAGGTAGATGTCTTCGATCAGCGGCGAGTGAATCTCCAGCCGGGCGATGAAGCGCTCGGTTTCTTCGACGGAGCCGGTGCGCAAGTAGAACTCGCGCACAGCGCGCAGCAGCGTGTCGGCCTGATCGATGACCTGCAGCGAGTGCTCGACCGCGGCGTCGTTGGCGCGTTGGGCGTCCTGCGTCGCCTTGGCGAAGGCATCGTCATAATAACGATCGTGCATCCAGCGTCCTCCGAAGCCCATGCACAAGGCAACGATGACAATGCCGCTCCAGAGGAGCGTCATTCTCGAGAGCGACGGGACGGTCATGAGGGCGCAAGCGATTTGAAAAAAAGCATTATCACCGAAAGCTCAGCCGGGCCCATGCGCTTTCACGGCGGGCTGCGGAAAGAGTCCCGCAGGCGTGGTGTTTTGGTCCTAGAATGGCGACGTTCCGTTCGCCTGAAGGAGTGAGTTCATGCAACTGTCGCGCAGAGGATTTCTCACCGCAGGTGCCGCGTTCGGCGCCGTTTGGATGATGGGGGGGCTGACCGGCTGTGCCGCGCCGACGCCGCGCGCCAGCAGTGTTGCGCCGGGCGTGGCGCGCGTCGATCTGGGCGCGGTGCGCGTCACCATGCTCTCCGACGGTTTCGGCAAGCGGCCGCTCGACGCGGGTTTCGTGCGCAACGCACCGCTCGCCGAAGTGCAGGCGGCTTTGCGCGAGGCCGGCCTGCCGACCGACACGCTGACGATTCCCTACACCATCCCGTGCGTCGAGGTCGGCGGCAAGCGCGTGCTGTTCGACGTCGGCAACGGCGAATTCGGTCAGGCCACCGCCGGCAAGCTGCTTGAAAACCTCGCGGCGGCGGGCATCGATCCGAAGTCGATCGACGCCATCGTCTTCTCGCACTTCCACGGCGACCACATCAACGGCCTGCGCAACAAAGCCGGTGCCCTGGTCTTCCCCAACGCCAAGCTCTACGTGCCCGAACCCGAGTGGGCGTGGTGGATGGACGACGCGCGCATGGCCGCCGCGCCTGAAGCGATGAAGGGCGCCTTTGCCGCGACGCGGCGGGTGTTCGGCCAACTTTCCGGAGCGGTGCAGCGCTTTACGCCCGGCGCGGAAGTGTTGCCCGGCATCCGTTCGCTCGCGGCCTTCGGCCACACGCCGGGGCACACCGCCTTCCTTGTCGAGGGCGGTACGCGCAAGTTCCTCTTCTGGGGCGACACCACCAACATCGCCGCGCTTTTCGTGCGCCATCCCGACTGGGCGGTGAGCTTCGACATGGACGCCGAGAAGGCCCGCCTCGTGCGCCGCCAGCTCTCCGATACGGCGATCCGCGAAGGCTGGCTGGTCGCCGGCTACCACCTGCCGGGCAGCGCGGTCGGCACGCTCGCGCCGCGCGGCACGGGTTACGAATTCACGCCGCTCGGCGGCTGAACTTTCCGGGGCGCCGCGGGCGCCCCGTTTTTTTCCATGACCGAACGTGTTCCGGAACGCGCGCGCCGCTGGCGGCGGCGCGCCGTGCTGATCCTAGCTGTCGGCTGGTCAGCCGCCCTGGCGATCGGCCTTCTCGCCGAAGAGTACGACCCGGATGTGCTCGGCTATGAGTTCGCCGACGGACACGTGCATGCCGTCCGCATCGGCGACTCGAAGCGTTATCGCAGCGACCTCGAACGCATCGGCGGCAAGGCCGCGGTTTATGCCGACGAGTTCAACCGCTGGTTTGAAGGCCTGTGGCAAGGGCGCCGCCTGGGCTGGACAATTGCCGTGCTGAGCGGCGTTGCGGCGCTCGGTTGCGGGTGGATGGGGCGGCGCTCAAAACGACCGTAAGGGAGATAAAAAATGTCGGATCACAACTGCGAAGTCAGTGAACTGGAAGCCGAGACGATCCTGCGTAGGACCAATGCGCGGGAAAAAGCGAAGGCCGTTCTGCGAGCGGCGGAGTATCCGAAAGGCGCATTGCTGGTCCCCTGCATCGGGGCGCCGCTGCTGGTGAATTACGCTTTCCCGGCGCTGGGGCTGAACGATCACAATCTGATGGTTATTTTGTGGGTTGCTCTTATGACGTCCATGTTTTCAGAGTGGAGTCAGGGGCGTCGGCTCAATGCGGCGATCGTCCTGCTGCTCGAGCGCGAGGAGCGCGAGGAGAAGTCCGGGCAGGGCGTTTGACGCCTTCAGTTCAACCGGCCTGCAGGCCGCATCCGGCGGTCATCCTGGCGGTGCCGGCCTGGAAGCGCCTGTAGGTGTGCTTTCTCGGGGGTCGATTGAATACAGCTGGGATCTAGATTTGTGTGGGATATTTCAACGATCATGCGTAGCCGGGATGTGATTGATCGCTTCGGATTGACTTGTGGGTGCCGATCATTTGAATGAAAGCATGGTGGCTCATGAACGCACGGAGAATTCGATTCACGGTCGCAATCGCGCTACTCATCTACGGATGGGGGGCATTTGCCAGCGGAACGCGTGTCAGTGTCGGTGAAGTACGGTTTCTTCAGAATTCGGCGGCGATTCCGTATTGGACTTTTAATGTCGCTGCGTTTGCCTGCCCAAAGTGGCAGGCCGATATTGATGCCATTGTTGTGACCGGAAACGCCGATGCGTCGGAAGACGATCCGCAAGCGCTCTCGGTTCTCCGAGCCGAAAATGTCAAAAAGCACCTCCTTCTCCAGGGGCTGCCCGAGCACAAAATCCATCTTGAAGGCGTCGGTGCGCGTCTAAATGTTGGACCGCGCGAATTTAATCGTCGCGTTGATTTAGAAATGCACGGGCTGTCGAGCAGGACGCCGAATGACGGCTGTCGTCCCGCTTGGGGGCGGCAACTGACGGCCCTCCCTCTGGCCGAGGCGGTGCGTTTTGCCCATGAGCAGGTGGACTCGGGTGTGCTTGCGGCACATGTGCCGGCGGCGAACGCGATCGTTTTCGAACGGACGGATTTGCTTGAGGCGTTTCTGGTCGGGGCTGGAAGAATCGCGCTCGGTGCAGAGGATCGTACTGAATTGATGCGCGTGGCGATCATGCGGGGCAACTTGTCTCATGTTCAACGGCTCATCGCTTTCGGGATTACGATCTCGGAGTTCGACGATCCGAAAGCGCCTCTCGATTGGGCCGTCTGTGGGCGTGCTCCGCCGCAAGGTGACGAGACGCATGACTTTCCACTGCTCGACCTCTTGCTGTCCTGGGGAAGTACGCTCCAGAGCGTGTCTCCGAATGGAAAGCAATCCTGGGGGCGTGCGCTGTCGTGTGCGGCCAGACAAAATCGCTTGTTGGTGGCAGATTATTTGTTGGCCAGGGGCGCGAATCCTGATCAGCCGGTTGAGGCGCCGCCCTTGATTGAGAGTGGCGCACACTCGGACATGGTGCGCTTTCTGTTACGCGCTGGGGCCGATCCGCGCGCCCAAAATCGCGGTGGCGAGACGTTGTTCCATGTGTACAAGTTCACCCATGCCACCGAAGTCGGCTGGCTTGCCGGCTTGGGTCTGGACATCAATGCTCGAAAGGGAGGTGGCCCTGCCCCGATCGAGATGGCCGTTCGCTATGCCCCACCCGAAGTGCTGGCGGCTTTTGTGGCTCACGGCGCTGCGCTCGCGCCGACGAGCTGGTCGTTGATCCGGCAGGCGGGGGACAATCTGCCCGGATTGCTTTGGTTGATCGATCACGGTGCTCCGTTGGATGACGCTTCGACCACAGTGAGTCGGGCGATTCAGGAAGGGGATAGGCTCGTTGTCGTGATCGACGCCTTGCATCGACGCGGTTTCAATCTACGCTTGCCGGACCGGGACGGCGATACCCCTCTACGCTTGGCGATCCGTGCATTGGCGCCGGAAATGGTGGAGCGCTTGGTGACCTATGGTGCCGTCGATCAGCAGGGGGAGGCAAAGGCGGCCTTGGTGTTTGCGCGGCAGCAAGAAATCCGCCGTAGGCCCCCGATCCATAGTGGCTATGCTCCTTGGTGGGACGAGGCCGAAGAGCGCCGTCTGAATGCCGAGGACGTTCTGGCTGCGCGTCGGCTGAACAAGGCGCGCATCATTGATTTTCTGAGCAAGGTAGATTTGAAAGTCACGGCGTCGGTTGAGTGAACACGGGAGGCTTTCTCGATGCTCGGAGGATTTAATGGCGCCTACATTGCTTCCCTGCAGGCCGCATCCAGCGGTCATCCTGGCGGTGCTGGACTGGACGCGCCTGTGGATGCGCCTTCCAGGCCGATGCTCGGAACGCCGCGCCTGAGGCGCGGGCTCAGAGCTTGTAGGCGCCGACGATCTGCTGCACTTCGGAGGCCAGGGTGTCGAGATCTCGGGCGATCTGGGCGCTGTTGCCGGCGGCGGCGCTGCTCTCCTCGGACATCTGGGCGATGCGCTCGACCTGCTGGGCGATGCTGGTCATCGCCGAAGCCTGTTCGTGGATCGCGGCGGTGATCTCGGCGACGATGGCCACCGCCTCGCGGCTGCCTTCGCCGATCTGACGGATCGCCTCGCTCGCCTCGCGCGCCGAGTCGACGCCGCGGCCGACCTCGGCCACCACGTTGCCCATCCCTGCCGCCGCCTCGCTGGCGC
This sequence comes from Propionivibrio sp., assembly GCF_041441355.1. Lineage (GTDB taxonomy): Bacteria > Pseudomonadota > Gammaproteobacteria > Burkholderiales > Rhodocyclaceae > Propionivibrio. The sequence continues at coordinate 15,515 of NZ_JASDTF010000036.1, read as the reverse complement.
TGCCGCGCATCGCCTCGATGGTCGCGGCGATCTCCTGCGTCGACGTGGCGGTGCGCTCGGCGAGCTTCCTCACCTCGTCGGCGACCACCGCGAAGCCGCGCCCCTGTTCGCCGGCGCGCGCCGCCTCGATCGCGGCGTTGAGCGCCAGCAGGTTGGTCTGGTCGGCGACCTCCTTGATCACCGCGACGACGCTGGCGATCTGCTGGCTGTGCGCCTCCAGGCCGCGGATGCGCTCGGCCGCGAGATTGACCGTGCTCGCGATGGTGTTGATGTCCGCGACCGTGCGCGCGATCACCGTCTCGCCCGACGCAGCCAACTGGCCGGAGGCGGTGGAGATCCGGTCGGCCTCGTGCGCCCGGTCGCCGACGTGGGTGATGCTCACCGTCATCTCCTCGACCGTCGCCGCCATGTGCGCCGCCGCCTCGCTCTGCTGGTGCGCGGCGGTGGCCACCTGGCCGGAGGTGGTGGACATCGCCGTCGCCGACTGGGCGACCGTGACGGCGCGCGTCTGGATGCCCTGGAGGTTGGCCTGCAAGGTATCGATCAGACGGTTGAGCCCCAGCGCCGTGGTGCCGATCTCATCCTGGCGGAGGATGGGCGTGCGCAGGGTGAAGTCCAGGTTGCGCTCGGTGCGGCCGACGCTGTCCTGGATCTGGGTGAGCGACTTTTGCACGCCGGAAATCATGAAGTAGCCCATCAGGCCGATGGCCGTGGCCGCGGCCAGAATCGCGACGATGGCGATCTGGGTGGCACGGGAGACTGTTGCCGTGACCTTGGCCGCATAGTCGCTGGCGCTCTTTTCGTTGTAGCCGACATGTTTGTCGATCGCGTCGGCGGCGGCTTGCGCCGCCGGGCGGAGTTCGTTGTGCAGCAAGGCCAGTGCCGCCGGGGTGTCGCCCTTGCGGGAAATGGGTTGGACCTTGCTGCGGAAAAGCTCAAGGTAGTTGGCAATGCCTTTGCGATCGGCCTCGAGCATTGCCCGGTCTTCGTCGCTGTTGAGGGTGGCTTCGTAGCGTTTGAAGTCAGCCTTGATCGAGTTTTCGAACTCCTGGATGCGTTGTTCGATTCCCGCCATCTCGGTCTCGTTAACGCTTGCGGCATGCGCATAGGCATTGACGCGGATGCGCTGGTAATTGGTGTTGATCGTGGCCAGGATCGAGATGCCGACCAGCGAATCCTCGCGGATGTTGCGGATGCCGTCCTGGGCGATGTGCGCGGCGTTGATCCCGACGAAGCCGACCGCGAGCAGCGCGACGACCGCGCAACAGATCAGAATCCACAGGCGTTTGGTGATGGTGAGGGTGTTCATCGCGAGGTCCTGGAAAAGGTGGCGCTGCGGATAAAATCGGCTGAAATTTCTTGCCGTGCGGCAGGATCCGCTGTCGTGGTCCGGGTCGCGCGGTTCACACTTCTGATTGTAGCCTTCGAATTCGAGCAGTTCAAGCCAGGACGCGCCCTGGCGCGGGGCAGATCGCGTATAGAATGCGTGCAGCCGCGATTCGTTGTTCATCCTTTCTTCCGCGTCACGCCCATCCGCATGCGTTCTGACTCCGTCTCGCCCGCAGAGAATGCCCACCGTTCGCAGTTCGCCCTGCTCGGGACGCGGCGTTTCGCGCCCTTCTTCGTTACCCAGTTCCTCGGGGCCTTCAACGACAACCTGTTCAAGAACGCGCTCGTCGTCCTGCTGACCTTTCAGGCGGCGAGCTGGACACGGCTTGCGCCCGAGCTGCTCGCCAACCTCGCGGCGGGGATCTTCATCCTCCCCTTCTTCCTCTTCTCGGCAACGGCCGGGCAGTTGGCCGACAAGTACGACAAGGCGACGCTGACCCGGATCGTGAAAGTGCTGGAAATGGCGATCATGGGCGTCGCTGCGCTCGGCTTTCACCTGCACAGCCTGAACGTTCTCCTGAGCGCGCTGTTCCTGCTCGGCCTGCACTCGACGCTCTTCGGGCCGGTCAAGTACGCCATCCTGCCGCAGCACCTGCGTGAGGATGAACTCGTTGGCGGCAACGCGCTGATCGAGAGCGGCACCTTTGTCGCCATCCTGCTCGGCACGCTGGCCGGCGGCGTCCTGGCCGGGGCGGGCGGGCATCCGGCGTGGATGGCTGGCGCCGGCTTTGCCGTGGCTGCGGCGGGGTTTGTCGCCAGCCTCAGCGTGCCGCGTGCGCCGGCGCCCGCGCCCGGACTGAGGATCAACCTCAACCCTTTTTCCGAAACCTGGCGCAACCTCGCGCTGGCGCGGCGTGAGCGCAGTGTCTTCCTGGCCATTCTCGGCATCTCCTGGTTCTGGCTCTACGGCGCGCTGTTCCTCGCCCAGTTTCCGGTTTATGCCAAAAACGTACTCGGCGGCGGCGAAAGCGCGGTGACCTTGCTGCTGGCGGTGTTCACCGTCGGCATCGGCGTCGGCTCGATGCTCTGCGAGCGCCTTTCGGGTGGGCACATCGAACTGGGCTTGGTGCCGCTCGGTTCGCTCGGGCTGACGCTCTTCGGCTTCGACCTTTTGTGGGCCTCGCCGGCGACGCCCCCGGCCGGTGCGCCGCTCGAGCTTGCGGCCGTCCTCGCCGTGCCGGGCGCTTGGCGCGTGCTCCTCGATCTCCTCGGGCTCGGCGTTTTCGGCGGCCTGTTCATCGTCCCGCTCTATGTGTTGATCCAGATGCGCGGCGAGCCCGAGGCGCGGGCGCGCATCATCGCCGCCAACAACATCCTCAATGCCCTGTTCATGGTCGTCGGCGCCGGCGGCGCGGCGGCCGCCCTCGCCGCCGGAATGTCGATCCCGGCGCTGTTTGCCGGCGCCGCCTTGCTCAATGCCGCGGTCGCGCTCTACATCTACCGCCTGCTGCCCGAATTCCTGCTGCGTTTCGTCGCCTGGCTGCTGGTGCATTCGGTCTATCGCCTGCGGACGCGTGGGCTCGAACACCTGCCGGCCGAGGGGGCGGCGGTGCTGGTCTGCAATCACGTCAGCTTCGTCGATCCGATCGTCATCGCGGCGGCGTGCCGGCGGCCGATCCGCTTCGTGATGGATCACCGCATTCACGCCACGCCCTTGATCGGCTTCGTCTTCCGCCACATGCGCACCATTCCGATCGCGCCCGCGAGCGAGGACGCGGCGCTCAAGGAGGCGGCCTTCGCCGAAGTGGCGCGTGCGCTGGCCGACGGCGATCTCGTCTGCATCTTCCCCGAGGGGCGGATCACCGACACTGGCGAGCTCTACCCCTTCCGCAACGGCGTGGCGCGCATCGTCGCCGAGACGCCGGTACCGGTCGTTCCGTTGGCGCTTTCCGGGCTGTGGGGGAGTTTCTTCAGCCGCAAGGGTGGGCGGGCGATGCGCAATCCCCTGAACCTGCGGCCCTTTGCGCGCGTCGACCTCGCCGTCGGGCCGGCGCTCGTGCCGCAGGCGGCCACGCCCGAGGCCTTGCAGGCCGAGGTTGCCGCCTTGCGCGGCGCGCGGCCTTGAGTCCTGGCCGGCGGCAAGCGGCGTAGAATGGCGGGCATGCAAAAACGATACGACTGGGCGGCACTGCGCGCGCGCATCGACCGCTACGAAAAGCTGATGCGGCTCGACAAGCCGATCGGCATCCTGCTGCTTCTGTGGCCGACCCTGTGGGCGGTGTGGCTGTCCGGGCGCGGCGATCCGAGCTGGGTGGTGGCCTGGATTTTTACCTTGGGTACGGTGCTGATGCGTTCGGCCGGCTGCGTGATCAACGACTACGCCGACCGCAAGTTCGATCCGCACGTCGAGCGCACCAAAAACCGGCCGCTGGCCGCCGGTACGGTGTCGGGCAAGGAAGCGCTGGGGCTCTTCGCCTTCCTGGTCTTTCTTTCCTTCCTGCTGATCCTGCCGTTCCGCAGTTGGTACGTGGTTGGCCTGTCGGTGGTGGCGCTCTTTCTTGCGGCGAGCTATCCCTACACCAAGCGCTTCCTCGCGATTCCCCAGGCTTACTTGGGCGTGGCCTTCGGTTTTGGCATGCCGATGGCCTATGCGGTGCAGCAGGGAAGCATTCCGGCCGAAGCGTGGTGGCTGCTGCTGGCCAACGTCTTCTGGGCGGTGGCCTATGACACCGAGTACGCGATGGTCGACCGCGCCGACGACCTCAAGATCGGGATCAAGACGTCGGCGATCACCTTCGGCCGCTATGACGTTGCGGCGGTGATGGCCTGCTACGCGCTGACCCTCGGGCTGATCGCCTGGGTCGGGTTTCGCGTCGGGCTGGGGGCGGTGTTCTGCGCCGGCATCGGCGTTTCGGCGGGGATCGCCGTCTACCACTACACGCTGATCCGCGACCGCGAACCCGCGCGCTGCTTCAAGGCTTTTCTGCACAACAACTGGATCGGCGCCAGCATCTTCGCCGGCATTGTTCTCGACTACGCCCTGCGCGGCCGCCTGGGGTGAGCCCGGCGACCGCGCAAGGCGTGCGGTGAGCGCTTATTCCGCTGATCGCGCTTATTCGTCTTCCAGCAGGCTGCGCAGCATCCACGCCGTTTTCTCGTGCAGGTCGAGGCGTTGCGTCAGCAGGTCCAGCGTCGGCTGATCGTTGGCCGCGTCGGCCACGGCGAGCAGGCTGCGCGCGGTGCGGGCCGTGGCTTCCTGCGCCGCGACCAGCAGAGCGACCATTTCCATGGCCTTGGGCTGGCCCTTGACCGGCGGAATGCTGGTCAGCTTCTGGTAGGCCTCGAAGCTGCCGGGGGCCGGTTCGCCGAGGGCGCGGATGCGTTCGGCGATGATGTCGAGCGCATTCCACTGCTCGGTGTATTGGCCCATGAACATCTGGTGCAGGCTGTTGAACTGCGGCCCGGTGACGTTCCAGTGGAAGTTGTGCGTCATCAGGTAGAGGGTGAAGCTGTCGGCAAGGAGGCGCGACAGCCCTTGGGCGATCGCGGCGCGGTCCTTGGCGTTGATGCCGATGTCGATTTTCGGCAGGGTGGGGCGTTTGTCTTTCTTGCTCATTTCGGTCTCCTGATCGTTGCTAACGGGATGCCCCCAGTTTAAGGCGCCGGGCGCAGAAGTCCATGCAAGGGCGGCTATCGGCGGCATAGGCTGCGCCAATCGCCGTCGGCAAGCGGGCGTGCGGACGTATAATCGGTGCCAGAAAACCCGCGGCCAGCGCGCCGTTCCACTCGGATTCGAAATCCATTCATGAGCATGAAATATCACGACCTGCGCGACTTCATCGCGCAACTGGAACGCATGGGCGAACTCAAGCGCATCGGCGTCGAAGTCGATCCGCATCTGGAGATGACCGAGATCTGCGACCGCGTGTTGCGCGCCGGCGGCCCGGCCATCCTCTTCGAGAAGCCCAAGGGCAGCACCATTCCGGTGCTTGCCAACCTGTTCGGCACGCCGCGCCGCGTGGCCTTGGGCATGGGTGAGGAATCGGTCGAGGCACTGCGCGAAGTCGGCAAGCTGCTTGCCTACCTCAAGGAGCCCGAGCCGCCCAAGGGGCTCAAGGACGCCTGGGAGAAACTGCCGGTGCTGAAGCAGGTGCTCAACATGTCGCCCAAGCTCGTGTCTTCTGCGCCGTGCCAGGAGGTGGTGTGGGAAGGGCAGGACGTCGACCTCGCGCGCCTGCCGATCCAGCACTGCTGGCCGGGCGACGTGGCACCGCTGATCACCTGGGGGCTGACCGTGACGCGCGGACCGCACAAGCCGCGCCAGAACATCGGCATCTACCGGCAGCAGGTGATCGGGCGCAACAAGGTGATCATGCGCTGGCTGGCGCATCGCGGCGGCGCACTCGATTTCCGCGATCACTGCCTGCAAAACCCCGGTCAGCCCTTCCCGGTGGCGGTCGCGCTCGGCGCCGACCCGGCGACCATCCTCGCGGCGGTGACGCCGGTGCCGGATAACGTTTCCGAGTACCAGTTCGCCGGCCTGTTGCGCGGCGGCAAGACCGAACTGGTGAAGTGCCTCGGCTCCGACCTTCAGGTTCCGGCCTCGGCCGAGATCGTCCTCGAAGGCTTCATCGATCCGAGCGAGACGGCGCTCGAAGGGCCGTACGGTGACCACACCGGCTACTACAACGAACAGGCCGAGTTTCCGGTGTTCACCATCGAGCGCATCACCCTGCGCCGGGACCCGATCTACCACAGCACCTACACCGGCAAACCGCCGGATGAACCGGCGATGCTGGGCGTGGCGCTGAACGAAGTGTTCGTGCCGCTCTTGCAGAAGCAGTTTCCCGAGATCGTCGACTTCTACCTGCCGCCGGAAGGCTGTTCCTACCGGCTGGCCACGGTGAGCATCCGCAAGCAGTATCCCGGGCATGCCAAGCGCATGATGTTCGGCATCTGGAGCGTGCTGCGCCAGTTCATGTACACCAAGTTCATCATCGTCGTCGACGACGACGTAAACGTACGCGACTGGAAGGAAGTGATCTGGGCGATGACCACCCGCGTCGATGCGGCGCGCGACACACTGATCGCCGAGAACACGCCGATCGATTACCTCGACTTTGCCAGTCCGGTGGCCGGACTGGGCAGCAAGATGGGGCTGGACGCGACCAACAAGTGGCCGGGCGAAACGAACCGCGAATGGGGGCGGCCCATGGTCATGGACCCGGCGGTCAAGGCGCGCGTCGACGCCCTGTGGGGCGAGCTCGGGCTGTGAGCGTCGTGGTCGCGAGCGGGCTGCGTGTTCTGCCGGTCGATCTGGCCGATGCCGCGCAGGCCGCGGCCTGGCTCGACCTGCTCGACCACTACGCGCGCGATCCGATGGGCGGCGGTGAGCCGCTCTCGGCCTTCGCCCGCGCGCACCTTGTCGAGCGCTTGCAGGCGCAGACAGGTTTTCACGGAGCCTTGGCCTGGTGTGAAGGTTCGACCGTGCCGGTCGGGCTGATCAACTGCTTCGCCGGTTTCTCGACCTTTGCTGCGCAACCCCTGCTCAACATCCATGACCTCGTCGTCCGCGCCGAGGCGCGCGGGCAAGGCGTCGGCCAAGCCTTGCTCGACTGGGCCGCGCAACGCGCGCTGGCGCTCGGCGGCTGCAAGCTGACGCTGGAAGTGCTGGCCAACAATGCGCCGGCGATGCGCGCTTACGCGCGCGCCGGCTTCGCGCCCTACACCCTCGACCCGGCGGCCGGACAGGCGGTTTTTCTCCAGAAAAAGCTCGCGCCCTGAGCGCGCTCGGCCTGGACCCTGGCCTTAGCGCGCCGCGACCCAGCGCAGCAGTTCGTCCATCGCCGCGCGCCCCTGGCGCGCGTTGGCGTCGTTGATCAGGATGACCACCACCCAGCGCTTGCCGCTCTGATCGAGCACGTAACCGGCGAGTGCGCGCGCGTTCTCGAGGTAGCCGGTCTTGAGGTGGGCGCGGCCATTGACCGGGCCGTCGGCGAAACGTTTCTTCAAGGTGCCGTCGACCCCGGCGAGCGGCAAGGACGCCATCAGGTCGGGCATTGACGGGCTCTTCCAGGCGGCGAGCAAGAGTTGCCCCAGGCCTTCGGCCGAAATGCGTTCCTTGCGCGAGAGGCCGGAGCCGTTGTCGAGCACGAGTTCGCCGACCCGCAGGTTCTTGCCAGCCAGCCAGCGTTCGATACGGCGGCGGGCACCGTCGTAGGTGGCCGGGCGCGCCGGGTCGAGGCTGAGGAAGATCTGGCGCGCCATGACGTTGTTGCTGAACTTGTTGACGTCGCGCACCACGTCGCCCAGCGGCGGCGAGGTCTGGGCGGCGAGCGTTTCCGCCGCCGCCGGCGTGGAGCCCGCGTGTACCGTGCCGCGCAGCGTGCCGCCAAGCTCGGTCCACAGGCCGCGCAGCAGGGCGCCGACCTGAGTGTCGGCGGGCCAGGGCGAGAGGTGCAGCGTCTTCTCGCCGCAGCTGGCGGCGAACTGGCCGGTCAGCTCGAGCGTCTCGCCGACGACGCGCACCTTGAAGCGTTCGCGCCACTCACCGCAGGCGTCCTGGGTCAGGGTCAGGCGGTTGTCGATGGGTGCCGGCTCGCCGGCCGTTTCGCTCGTCACCTCGACGCGGCCGCGCGCGGCGTCAGGGCGCAGCGCGAGCTGGAGGCTGGCGAGGTTGACGAGCAGGGCGTCGGCGCCGGCGTTGTAGGGGCGCAGCGGATCGTTGTCGAACGCGGCGGGATCGTGCGGCGGCAGGGCGAAGGCGCCGCGGTCGAGGACGATGTCGCCGCCGATGTCGCGCACGCCGCGGTTGCGCAGCTGGCGTAGCAGCAGCCAGGCGTGTTCCTGCATCAGGCGCGGGTCGCCGCTGCCGCGCAGGTAAAGGTTGCCGGCGAGCAGACCGGCGACGGGCGGCGCGGAGACGAGGGCTTCGGTCTTCCAGGTGTAGGCTGGGCCGAGCAGTTCGAGCGCGGCGTAGGTGGTGACGAGTTTCATCGCCGAGGCCGGATTCAGCGCGCGCTGGGCGTTGTGGCGCAGGAGCGGCTGGCTGGCGTCGACGCCCTGAATGAAAACGCCGATGTTCCGGGTGTCGATGCCGGCCGCCTTGAGCGATTGGGCGACGGCGGGCGGGAGCGTTTCCGCCGCTTGCGCGTTCGGCAGGGCGGGGAGGGCAATCAGCGTCGTGCAGGAGAGGGCTGCGAACAGGCGGCGCAGGCGGGCCGTGAGCAAAGTGTTGATGCAGGATTTCATGCCGGACAGGAGTATGTACTATGGTGACGGGGGGCGCAGGCGCGTCCCCGGATCATACCGCGCGAAAGGAGGCGCATGGCGGAGCAGCGCAAACATCAACGGGTCCGCTTTGTGCGCGACCCCAGCGTGCGCATCCGGCAAGGCGGGACGGGCAGCAAGGGCGCGCTGGAGAATCTGTCGCTGGGCGGCTTGCAGCTGCGCTGCGCCACACCGCTGGCGTTGCAGGCAAGTGCCTGCGTCGAGCTGCGCTTGCCGGGCAGTGGTTTGCTCGAACTGTCGGTGCGCATCGTCAGTCGTGTCGGCGAATGTTACGGTGCGCGCTTCATCCCGGGACCGTTGAGTGAGGCCCTGCTGCGCTTGGCCATCCAGCAAGGGCTGGCGAATGGACAGGCGGCTTCGCTGGCGGTCAAGGAACTCGGTGGCCGGCGCGTGATGCACGTCGTTGGCTGCCTGGGGAGCAAACTGGGCGCCGATTTTCAGTTCGCGCTCAACGCCGGCGTCGGCGAGATCGACCTCTCGGGTGTCACTGCGATCGACGCGGCCGGCATCGGGTTGTGCCGGCAGGCGCAGCAAGGTGGGCGGGCGAGCATCGTGCGCCCTTCGGCGTGCGTGCGTGTCGCGCTCGGTGAAGCAGAATCCACCTTTCCGTAATCGATTTCCTTTTTGTAAGAGGGCCGTAAGGATGCTTTCCTAAGGTGGCTGGGCAAGGTGCGCGGCGAGCCGGCCGCGCCCGATCCTCAGGAGAGCGAGATGAACGACGAAATTGCTGCCCGGGTAGAGGCCAACCCGAAATACCACCGACTGCTCCATGTGCGCCGAAGCTTCAGCATCGTCATGACGGTGCTGGTGATGCTGGTCTATTACGGCTACATCGTGCTCATCGCCTTCGACAAGGAATTGCTGGCCGCCAAAATCGGCGAAGGCATGACCACCTCGCTCGGCATTCCGCTCGGCGTCGGGGTGATCGTGATCACCATCGTCCTGACCAACATCTACGTGCGGCGGGCGAACACCGAGTTCGACGAGATCAACCGGCAGATCGTTGCGGAGGCCAAGAAATGAGCACGAAACCTCGCATGCTTCATCTCTGGCTTGCGCTTGCCGCCCTGGTGGCCGCAGGTGGCGCGCTGGCGGCCGGTGCCGACCTCGGCCAGACCACCAAGCAGAGCACCAACTGGGTGGCGATCGGGATGTTCGGCGTCTTCGTCGCGATCACCCTCGGAATCACCAAGTGGGCGGCCTCGCGCACGCGTTCGGCGGCCGATTTTTACACCGCCGGCGGCGGCATCACCGGCTTTCAGAACGGATTGGCGATCGCCGGGGACTACATGTCGGCGGCCTCGTTTCTGGGCATTTCCGGCCTGGTATTCGCCAGCGGCTTTGACGGCCTGATCTTCTCGATCGGCTGGCTGGTCGGCTGGCCGGTGATCACCTTCCTGATGGCCGAGCGCCTGCGCAACCTGGGCAAGTTCACCTTTGCCGATGTGGCCTCGTATCGCTTTTCGCAAACGCCGACGCGGGTTTTCGCCGCCTGCGGTTCACTGGTCGTCGTGGCCTTCTACATGATCGCGCAGATGGTCGGTGCCGGGCAGTTGATCAAAGTGCTCTTTGGCCTCGACTACACCTATGCGGTGATGATCGTCGGCGTGTTGATGATGCTCTACGTGCTCTTCGGCGGGATGACGGCGACCACCTGGGTGCAGATCATCAAGGCCGTGATGCTCCTTTCCGGCGCGACCTTCATGGCGCTGGCGGTGCTCTACCAGTTCGGCTTCAGCCCCGAGCGGCTGTTTACCAAGGCCGTCGAGGTACACGCCAAGCACGGTGCGATCATGGCGCCGGGCGGGCTGATCAAGGATCCGGTGTCGGCGATTTCGGTCGGCATGGCGCTGATGTTCGGGACGGCGGGCTTGCCGCACATCCTGATGCGCTTCTTTACCGTGCCGAGCGCCAAGGAGGCGCGCAAGTCGGTCGGCTGGGCAACGACCTGGATCGGCTACTTCTACATCCTGACGTTCATCATCGGCTTCGGTGCCATCGTCCTGCTGATCCAGGACCCCGCCAGCTACTACGTCGACGGTGACGTCGCCAAGGGGCTCAAGGGCGGCGGCAACATGGCTGCGGTGCATTTGGCCAACGCAGTGGGCGGTAACGTTTTCCTCGGTTTCATCTCGGCCGTGGCCTTTGCCACCATCCTGGCCGTGGTCGCCGGGCTGACGCTGTCGGGGGCCTCGGCGGTGTCGCATGACCTCTACGCCACGGTACTCAAGAAAGGTCGCGCCGATTCGGCCGCAGAACTGCGCGTATCGAAGCTGACGACGGTCGCTCTCGGGATCGTCTCGGTTGGGCTCGGGATCGCCTTCGAGAAGGAAAACGTCGCTTACATGGTGATGCTGGCCTTCGCCATCGCCTGTTCGGCCAACTTCCCGGTGCTGTTCATGTCGGTGTTGTGGAAGGACTGCACGACCCGCGGCTCGGTCGTTGGCGGCATCGTCGGTTTGATCAGCTCGCTCGGCTTGACCGTGCTCTCGCCGGCGGTGTGGGAGGCGGTGCTCAAGCATCCCGTCGGTAGCGCCCCCTTCCAGTACGCGTCACCGGCGATTTTTTCGATGACGGCAGCGTTTCTGACGATCTTCCTGGTCTCCAAGTTCGACCGCAGTGCCCAGGCGCAACTTGAGCGTTCCTTGTATCCGGCGCAGAAGGTTCGTTCAGAAACCGGTCTCGGCGCTTCTTCCGCCGCCGCGCACTGAACGGCAGGAAGCTGCGGAGGCCCGTCTTGTGACGGGCCTCCGTGCGGTCAGAACAGACTGCCGAGGACGCAGGCGTCGCGGGTGCGCAGGCGCTGCAGGCCGCGTAATGCTTCTTGCGAAGCGCCGTGCAAGGAGGCGTGCGCAAGAAAGAGCTCGAGCGTTTGCGCAAGGGGGAAGGTGCTGGACTGCCATTGTTGGCGGAAGGCGGGCTCGACGAGGCGTTCGCAACCCAACTTGCCGGGACGTAAACGAACAAAAACAGCGGTTTGGCCGTCGTGACGGATGACGACGGCGGTTTCGTGGCGGGGATTGGTGACGATCATGGGGGCGTATCGTAGCAGTTCGCCCCCGCGATACGCCATTCGGCGGGGTGTTACGCATGGTTACGCGAGCGCCACGATACTTCAACAGCGCATGAACGGCGCCTGTCGTATGATCAGATCAAGCATTGGAACCCCTCGGCTCGAAAGCGATTTCGAGACTTTAGCCCCGCACCGCGGGGCTTTTTTTTGCACCGGTCTTGAATTTCACCAGGTCGGCCCCTATTATTAGCACTCGTTGGTTGCGAGTGCTAATAGACGGTGCGTACCGCGCTGCGCCGGCACTGCCGGAATCGCCGCAACCCAGGGACAGTAGTCGTTACTTGTGCACAAACACTAGGAGAAACCGTATGAAAATTCGTCCTTTGCATGATCGCGTGATCGTCAAGCGCCTCGAAGAAGAGCGGAAGACCGCTTCGGGCATCGTCATCCCCGACGCCGCCGCCGAGAAGCCCGATCAGGGCCAGATCCTGGCCGTTGGCCCGGGCAAGCGCGACGAAAACGGCAAGCACGTCGCCCTCGACGTCAAAGTCGGCGACCGCGTCCTGTTCGGCAAGTACGCCGGTCAGACCGTGAAGGTCGATGGCGAGGAAGTGCTCGTCATGCGTGAAGAAGACATCATGGGCGTGGTCGAGGCCTGAGCCTCGCGTCCCGCGTACCTGATCCGAACTTTCAGCACAACGAACATTTAGGAGTATCAGAATGGCTGCAAAAGACGTTAAGTTTGGCGATTCCGCCCGTTCCCGCATGGTTGAAGGCGTCAACATCCTGGCCGACGCGGTCAAGGTGACGCTGGGCCCGAAGGGCCGCAACGTGGTTCTGGAGCGCTCGTTCGGCGCCCCGACCGTGACCAAGGACGGCGTTTCGGTCGCCAAGGAAATCGAACTGAAGGATAAGTTCGCCAACATGGGCGCCCAGATGGTCAAGGAAGTCGCTTCCAAGACCTCGGACATCGCTGGCGACGGCACCACCACCGCCACTGTTCTGGCCCAGTCGATCGTCCGCGAAGGCATGAAGTACGTGGCCGCCGGCATGAACCCGATGGACCTGAAGCGCGGTATCGACAAGGCCGTTACCGCCACCGTCGAAGAGCTGAAGAAGCTGTCGAAGCCCTGCTCGACCAATAAGGAAATCGCCCAGGTCGGCTCGATCTCGGCCAACTCCGATTCGTCGATCGGCGACATCATCGCCCAGGCGATGGAAAAGGTCGGCAAGGAAGGCGTGATCACCGTCGAAGACGGCAAGTCGCTGAACAACGAACTCGACGTTGTCGAGGGTATGCAGTTCGACCGTGGCTACCTCTCGCCCTACTTCATCAACAACCCGGACAAGCAGATCGCTATCCTGGACAACCCGTTCGTCCTGCTCTTCGACAAGAAGATCTCGAACATCCGTGACCTGCTGCCCGTGCTCGAGCAAGTCGCCAAGGCCGGCCGTCCGCTGCTGATCATCGCTGAAGACGTCGAAGGCGAAGCCCTGGCCACGCTGGTGGTCAACAACATCCGCGGCATCCTCAAGACCTGCGCCGTCAAGGCTCCGGGCTTCGGCGACCGTCGCAAGGCCATGCTCGAAGACATCGCCATCCTGACGGGCGGCCAGGTCATCGCCGAGGAAGTCGGCCTGACCCTCGAGAAGGCCACGCTGGCTGAGCTCGGCCAGGCCAAGCGCGTCGAGATCGGCAAGGAAAACACCACGATCATCGACGGTGCTGGCGTTGCCGCCAACATCGAAGCGCGCGTCAAGCAGATCCGCGCCCAGATCGAAGAGGCGACCAGCGACTACGACAAGGAAAAGCTCCAGGAGCGCGTGGCCAAGCTGGCCGGCGGCGTGGCGCTGATCAAGGTCGGTGCGGCCACCGAAGTCGAAATGAAGGAGAAGAAGGCCCGCGTCGAAGATGCGCTGCACGCGACCCGTGCTGCCGTTGAAGAAGGCATCGTGGCTGGCGGCGGTGTTGCGCTGCTGCGTGCCCGTGCTGCGTTGGGTGCTGCGCTCAAGGGCGACAACGCCGATCAAGACGCTGGCATCAAGATCGTGCTGCGCGCGATCGAGCAGCCGCTGCGCGAGATCGTCGCTAACGCCGGTGACGAGCCGTCGGTCGTCGTCAATGCCGTGGTTAATGGCCAGGGCAACTACGGCTACAACGCGGCCACCGGTCAGTACGGCGACATGGTCGAGATGGGCGTTCTGGATCCGACCAAGGTCACCCGCACCGCGCTGCAGAATGCCGCGTCGATCGCCGGCCTGATGCTGACCACCGATTGCATGGTTGCTGAACTGGCTGAAGACAAGCCGGCCGCTGGCGGCATGCCGGGCATGGGCGGCATGGGTGGTATGGGCGGCATGGGCATGGACATGTAAGTCCTCGCAGTTGCCTGCTTCCGGGCCGTTGTCGGCCCGGAAAGAAAAAGCCCCGCACGGTTTTTCGGCGGGGCTTTTTTTGATTGGCATTCGTGGCCGGCGCATGCTTTGGTGCACAAAGGTCTTGCCTTTGCGGTACAGTCCGTGCGGCGGGTTTGGTTTGGCTGAGCTGGTCGAGAAAAAATGTCGGGGAGCGCCCGGTGCAGTGGCAGACGCCCCCCGAGTTCGGCGTTGGGCCGAACTCCAAGGACCATAAAGGAGAACAGCAGGCGTAGGTTAGGTAGCGAGGCTTACATTTTCCTTACGCAAGCACCTGATTTTTCGGGTGGATGATCAGAGGGGATGGGCATGCGGATTCTGCTCGCCGAAGACGATCGGGTCATTGCCGACGGTCTTGGTCGTTCTTTGCGCAAAAGTGGTTACGCGGTGGATTGGGTGGCCAACGGTGCAGATGCCGACAGCGCCCTGGTCTCCGGGACATACGATCTCGTGATTCTTGACCTCGGCTTGCCGCGCTTGTCGGGCCAGGAGGTGCTCAAACGTTTGCGGGCCCGCAAGTCAAACGTGCCGGTCCTGATCCTGACCGCGCTTGACGGGACCAGTGACCGGGTCAAAGGGCTCGATCTGGGCGCGGACGATTACATGGTCAAACCCTTCGAATTGGCCGAGCTCGAGGCTAGGGTGCGGGCGCTGACGCGGCGTTCGACCGGAACGGTCCCGTTGCTCCAATTCGGCGCGTTGGCGTTTGACCAGACCAACCGCTGCGCTTTGCTGCACGATGAGTTGCTCGACCTTTCGGCGCGCGAACTCGGGCTGCTCGAAATCCTCATGCAGCGCGCAGGACGCTTGGTGAGCAAGGATCAGCTGGTCGATCACCTCTGCGGCTGGGGCGAGGAGGTGAGCCACAACGCCATCGAAGTCTATGTGCATCGCCTGCGCAAGAAGCTTGAGAGCAGCGGGGCCACGATCACCACCGTTCGCGGGCTTGGGTACTGCTTTGAGAAAAGCGCGCACGAACTCCGCGCCTGAGAGTCAGCGCTCGCTGTTCGGCGAAATCCTCGACTGGATGCTGGCGCCGCTGCTCTTCGTCTGGCCCTTGAGCATTGCGGTGACGCATTACTTCGCCACCAACGTTGCGGATTATCCGTACGACCAGGCGTTGCGCGAACAAGTCTTGGCCATTGCGCGGCAAGTTCGTTTTGAGCGGGGCGAAGCCCAAATCAGCCTGTCGGTGGCGGCGCGAGCTTTATTGCGGGCAGACGAGATCGACAGCGTCTACTTCCACTTGCTCAACCGTGACGGGCGGCGGGTGACGGGCGACAGCGAGTTACCACTGCCGAGGGATTTGACGCGGCTTGTCGGGCTCGAATCGGGCGAGGTGTGGTTTCGCGACGACGAATCCCGTGGGCAGGATCTGCGCGTGGCCTACACGCGGATCGCTGCCCCTGATGGGGCAGCTTGGGCGCTGGTCGAAGTGGGAGAAACGCTCGACAAGCGGCGGCAGCTG
>NZ_JASDTF010000035.1:0-11891 GCF_041441355.1 Propionivibrio sp. | reverse complement strand
TCGCCGAGTAGGCCAGCTTGACCGGCGCTTCGTAGTGCGGCACGAGGCGCTTGTACGAGTTGGTGCCCGGGTTGGTGATGGCGTTCAGCGCCTTGGCGTGCTTGATGATGCCGCCAATGTAGTAGAGCGCCATTTCCGACAGGCCGGCGTAGCCGTTGCCCGCGAACAGGTTCTTGCCGTCCTTCCAGATCGACTGGTGCACGTGCATGCCCGAACCGTTGTCGCCGACGATGGGCTTGGGCATAAAGGTCGCGGTCTTGCCGTACTGGTGGGCAATGTTATGCACCACGTACTTGAGGGTCTGCGTCCAGTCGGCGCGCTTAACGAGCGTGCTGAACACGGTGCCGATCTCGCACTGGCCCGCGGTGGCGACTTCGTGGTGATGCACTTCGACCGGAATGCCGAGCGACTCGAGGGTCAGGACCATGGCCGAACGGATGTCGTGCAGGCTGTCGACCGGCGGAACGGGGAAGTAGCCGCCCTTGACGGTCGGACGGTGGCCGGTGCCGCCGCCGCCTTCGCTCTTCTCACCCGAGGTCCATGCGGCTTCGGCCGAGTAGATCTTGAGGCTGCAGCCCGACATATCGACGTTCCACTCGACCGAGTCGAAGATGAAGAATTCAGGCTCGGGACCGAAGTAGGCGGTGTCGCCGATGCCGGTCGACTTCAGGTAGGCTTCGGCGCGCTTGGCGATCGAGCGCGGGTCGCGGTCGTAACCACGGCCATCGGCAGGATCGACGACATCGCAGTGCAGGACGACGGTGGTTTCGTCGAAGAAGGGATCGATGTAGGCGGTCGCGGGATCGGGCATGAGCAGCATGTCGGAGGCCTGAATGCCTTTCCAGCCGGCGATCGACGAGCCGTCGAAAGCGTGGCCCGACTCAAACTTGTCCTCGTCGAAGGCGCTGACCGGGACGGTTACGTGCTGTTCCTTGCCACGGGTATCGGTAAAGCGGAAATCGACGAACTTGACGTCGTTTTCCTTGACCATCTTGATCACATCATTCGGGCTAGCCATCTGCATTGTCTCCTCTGCGGTGCCGGGCATCCCGGCGGTATTTTAAAAAGGCGCGAACTTATCTAGCAGAAAGCGTGCCAAACCCAGCAATCGTTTCTGCCATTGCGCCACAAGGCGAATTCTATCTTTTCCCGGGAAACGCCGGACCAAAAAAGCACCAACTTGGTGCATTTTCGAGCGACGAACGCACCAGCGCTGTGCCTTCGTCGAGTGCCCGCTTTCTCACGGACACCGACCGGACAAGTGCTTTATACTCTAATGCGAGACTCTGGTTTTATCCACAGACATGGGAACCCTGACCGACATCCTGAACCGTGCCCAAGCCCGCGCCAGCGAGGCTGACTTGCCCTACGCCGGCGCCGTCACGCCGAGCGAGGCCTACGCCTTGTTGCAAAGCGCCCCCGGAGCCACGCTGGTCGATGTCCGGACCCGGGCCGAATGGGACTGGGTGGGCCGGATTCCCGGCGCCGTGGAGATCGAATGGATCGGCTACCCCGGCGGCCAGCCGAACGCCCATTTCCTGGCGCAACTCAGGCAGTGCGTCGATCCCGAAGCACTGGTTCTCTTCCTCTGCCGCAGCGGCGTCCGTTCGCACCAAGCCGCGTCCTTGGCTTACGAGGCCGGCTATACCGCCGCCTTCAACGTTCTCGAAGGCTTCGAGGGCGACAAGGATGCGCACGGTCAACGCGGGCGCATCGGCGGCTGGCGCCACGCCGGATTGCCCTGGCAAAGCTAAAGCCCGCGCCGACCGCCCTTCCTCCAGTCCAATACCGTTGTCCGCCGCGTGGCGGGCCACCGACCATCGCAATGAAGACTTCACGCATCGAATTCGACCAGTTCAACCGGCTTCAGGACGAAGCCTGCCACGAACGCATCCGCGCCGCGCGTGCCAAGCTCGGCTCGCGTGCCGTCATCCTCGGCCACCACTACCAGCGCGCCGACGTCTATCAGTACGCGGACCTGACCGGCGACTCGCTAAAGCTCTCACGCCTCGCCTCGCAGACCGACGCCGAGTTCATCGTCTTCTGCGGCGTGCACTTCATGGCCGAAGTCGCCGACTTCATGTCCAAGCCGGAACAGATCGCCATCCTCCCCGACCTCGCGGCCGGCTGTTCGATGGCCGACATGGCCAACCTGGCCAAGGTCGAGCGCTGCTGGCGCGAACTGGCGAGCGTGATCGACGTCGACAACGAAGTGACGCCGGTCACCTACATCAACTCCGCAGCCGACCTCAAGGCCTTCTGCGGCGCCCGCGAGGGCATCGTGTGCACCTCGTCGAACGCGCGCCGGATCGCTGAATGGGCCTACGCCCGCCGGCCCAAAATCCTCTTTTTCCCGGACCAGCACCTCGGCCGCTGGACCGGTCACACCATGGGTATTGCGCTCGATGAAATGGTGGTCTGGGACCCGGACCTCGAACTCGGCGGCCTGACCCCCGACCAGATCCGCAAGGCCAAGATGCTGCTCTGGAAAGGCCATTGCTCGGTGCATCAGATGTTCCAGCCGACGCACATCGAGCGCTTCCGTGCCCAGCACCCTGACGGTTTCGTCATCGCCCACCCCGAATGCAGCTTCGAGGTTTGCCAGCAGGCCGATTTCGTCGGTTCGACCGAACACATCGTCAAGGTCGTCAAGGAGGCGGCCCCCGGTACGCGCTGGCTGGTCGGCACCGAGCTCAACCTGGTCAACCGCCTGGCCGAAGAAGTCAAACCCGAAGGCAAGATCGTCCAGTTCATGGCCTCGACGGTCTGCATGTGCTCGACCATGCAGCGCATCGACCCGCAGCATCTGGCCTGGACCCTCGAAAACCTGGCGGCTGGCGAAATCGTCAACCGCATTCACGTGCCCGAACACGAAGCCGTTCTCGCCCGTCTCGCCCTGGAGCGGATGCTAGCCGCATCCTGAGGCGAGATGTCCGGCCGCCCGCTGCACGTCGTCACCTACAACATCCACAAGGGCTTCTCGCAGTTCAAGCGCCAGATGATGGTGCATGAGCTGCGCGAACGCCTGCGCGAACTCTCACCCGATCTCGTCTTCCTGCAAGAAGTCCAGGGGCGCCACAACCGGCATGCCACGGTCATCGAAGACTGGCCCACCGAACCTCAGTACGCATTTCTCGCTGACGGCTTCTGGCCATCCGCCGCCTACGGACGCAACGCCATCTACGACCACGGCCACCACGGCAACGCCATCCTGTCGCGCTACCCGATCGCGCACGCCCACAATCAAGACGTCACCCACCTGCGTTTCGAGCGCCGCGGTCTCTTGCACTGCGTCATCGACGTTCCCGGCTTCGCGCAAGCGCTGCACTGCGTCTGCGTTCATCTCTCGTTGTTCGCCCGCTCGCGGCGCCGACAAATGGATGCCTTGTCGGTCTACCTGGAAGCGATCGCGCCGCCCGAAGCGCCGCTCATCGTCGCGGGTGATTTCAACGACTGGCGTAACGAAGCGGAAACTCGGCTCGCCGAACGCCTCGGTTTGCGCGAAGTCATCGGCGACCTGCAGTCCGGGCGACCGGGACGTAGCTTCCCGGCGCGCCGGCCGATGCTGCGCCTGGACCGCATCTACGTACGCGGTTTTTCCATCGAGCACGCTGAAATTCACCTCGGGCAGCCCTGGGCTTCGCTTTCCGATCACGCTCCGCTGTCGGCGCGCTTGCGCGCCTGAAGCCGAATCAGTCGTCGGCGCCGACGACACGGTTGCGCCCGCCCCGCTTGGCGACGTACATCGCCGCATCGGCGCGGGCCAGAAAATCCTCGCTCGACTCGCCCTTGCCGCGCCACTCGGCCACCCCGATGCTGACGCTGATCGGAATTTCGAGGTCCGCGGCCATGCAGACCTCGGCATCGACCCCGGCCCGCAGGCGCTCAGCCAGCTCGAGCGCTCCCATGCAACCGGTATCGGGCATCAACACCGCGAACTCCTCTCCGCCCAAGCGCCCCAGCAGGTCGGTCGAACGGAGCATGGCGCCGGCCCGCCGCACGAAGCAAACCAGAACGTCATCGCCGGCCGCGTGGCCGTAACGGTCGTTGATCGACTTGAAGTGATCGAGGTCGAGCACGGCCAGCGAACACGGCCGCTCGGCGCGTTGCGCCCGCCGCATCGCGGTCTCAAGTTCGGAAAGAAAATAGGCGCGGTTGGCGCAACGGGTTAACGCATCGAAGCGAGCCTGGACGCGCAGCTCTTCGTTCAGCTTCACCAGTTCGACGTTGGCCCGCCCGATTTCTGCTCGGAACTGCTGCCCGCGCCGATGATAGGCCCACCCCAACAGCATCACAGCCCAGAGCGAAGCCCCGGCCAGCAGCATCAACGCGAACGCGCCCACGCCATCGCGGCGCAGGCGCATGACTTCGGGCGCCTCACGCGCCACCCAAACCTGCAGGAAATCGGCCTGACTCGCCGAACGCGCCAACAGATGAAGCGCCTCGCTCCCTTCGACCCGAACCGCCCCCGCCGACGCCACCGCCCCGGGCAAGGGCGCAAATGGCGTTTTCGCCGCCGTATAAGGCAACGCCTCGAGCGTTGCCCGCTTATAGCGCGCCAGCAATTCGGCGCGGGTCTGCGTCGCCGCCTTTTGCCCCGGCAACACCTTGAGCAGGAGCCCCGGGTCCGCCGCAGCGACGACCACGCCCAGTTCATCGGTGACAAAGGCGCCGCGATCGGGCAACAGGGCCGAAAGTTGGCGCGCCTCGATCTTGACCACCACGACGCCCAGCATGCGCCCGCCGACCGTGACCGGCGCGGCGTAATAAACGCTCAGCACGTCGGTCGTCCGCCCCACCGCCGACTGACGCCCGATGTGACCGACCATGGCCAATTTGAAGTATTCCCGGTCGGCATAATTGATCCCGGTCGCCCGCGCATCGGGCGCAAAGCCCCCCGAGGCAATGCAATCGCCGGCGGCATTGACGACCCAGATCTGGTCGACGTGAAACTCCCGCACCATGATTTCTAGACGCTGCTCGAGCGCGCGCAAGCGCGGGTCCGCGTCCAGGCGCTGCCGATAAGCGTCGATCGATACCCCATTGGGAACAACATCCGCCCCTTCGCGCTGCAACGCAGCGACGATCTGGCTTTCCTGCGCAAGCACATTGGGAACGCTGCGCGTGCGTACCAGCAGCATGCCCAGCCGGGCATCGATGGTGCCGGCCAGGCTGAGGGTCCGGTCCCACTCGCGCAGGAGCAGATTTTCCGCCCGTTGCTGCGCAAGCCGGTCACTGACCGTCCAGGCGAGCACGGTCAAGATCGCGAGACCGACCACGAAAATCGCCCACAGGCGGGAGAAGGCCGGCGCACGCAGATCGAGCCTTGCGCCGGAAGCCGCGCCTGCGGGGTCGTTGTCGCTGGGAAGAGGGATATGCATGACGGACCTGTCGTTGTTATTTTCATCCTAGTTCAGGGCCTACGCCGCCCCAAGTTTCGTCGAAGTCGCAGGATCAGTCTGAGTCCGTCCCCGGCAGGTGAATCGCGCGCACTTTCGGCACATCGGCCATTGACCAGGCGGCCTGTGCCCAGACCCAGAACTCGGGCAAGGGCGCCTGCCGCAGGCCGGCGGGCACGTCGAACCCGAGAAAGCGCATCACTTCGGCCAGAACACGGCTTCCTTGCCGCGGATCGACAGCCGGCGCCCGCGTCTGCTTGGAGAGTTTCTCGCCGGCGGCATTGACCGCCACCGGAAGGTGAGCGTACGTCGGCGTCGGTACGCCCAGGCATTCCTGCAACCACATCTGGCGTGGCGTCGAATCGAGCAGATCGACGCCGCGCACGACCGCATTCACGCCCTGCAGGGCGTCGTCGACCACCACCGCCAGCTGATAGGCGTACTGCCCGTCCGCGCGCAGAAGGACGAAATCGCCGACCTCGCGCTCGAGGTTCTGGCGATGTGCGCCCTGCACTCGATCAACGAAGGCAAACTCGCGATCCGGCACCCGCAAGCGCCACGCCCGTGCGGCAACACCTGCCGGCAAGCCGGCGCGGCAGGTTCCGGGGTAAAGCAAGCCACCGTCGACCGACGCTTCGGAAGTACGCGCCGCGATCTCGCTACGGGTACAGGCGCAAGGATAGACCAGGCCTTCCGCCTGCAACCGGACCAATGCGCCGTGATACACATCCAACCGTTCGCTCTGGCGCACCACCGGACCGTCCCAGGTAAAACCCAGCGCCTCCAGGGTGTTCAGGATGGACGCTTCTGCCCCCGGTACCGTGCGCGGCGCATCGACGTCCTCGATGCGCAACAGCCATTCACCGCCCTGCGCCCGGGCGTCCAGATAGCTGCCGAGCGCGGCCACCAGCGAGCCGAAATGCAAAGGGCCGGTCGGCGACGGAGCGAAGCGGCCGCGATAGGGCGCCGATGGCGCAGGCAGGGGATCGGATGACATGCAGTGATTGTAGCGCGGCACGAGGGTTTACTTCATTCCTGCGGCATGGCACCGTACTCGATGCGGAGCCTTCGCAGCCCGCACTCGGCGCGGCGCCTGGCAACGCCCCTGAATCGGCCCCAGGCCAAGACGCTTGCGCAATCGATGACGTGAAAACCACGGGAGGCGCAATGAACGCAGCAGCATCTGCAACGGGACAGGACCGCTACGCCTACGTCGCCGGCACCTTCGACACCAAGGCGAAAGAACTCGACTACCTGCGCGATTGCCTGGCCGGCATGGCCGTCCGGGTACGCACCATCGACCTGTCCACCAGCGGCCATGCCTCTGCGGCGGACATCCGCCCGGACGCCGTGGCGGCGTGCCACCCACAGGGTTCCAGTGCCGTTTTCACCGGCGACCGCGGCAGCGCAGTGGCGGCGATGGCCGTGGCCTTCGAGCATTTCGTCCGCGGCCGGGATGACATCGCCGGCCTGCTCTCGGCCGGTGGCTCGGGCGGCACGGCGCTGGTGGCGCCGGCGATGCGCGCCTTGCCTGTCGGCACGCCCAAGGTCCTCGTCAGCACCGTCGCCTCGGGCGACACCCGCCCCTACGTCGGCCCCAGTGACCTGTGCATGATGTACGCCGTCACCGACGTGCAGGGCCTCAACCGCATCAGCCGCAAGGTGTTCGCCAACGCAGCGCACGCGCTCGGCGGCATGATCGCCCATCCGCCCGCCGAAACGGTCGACGCCAAGCCGGCGCTCGGCCTCACCATGTTCGGCGTTACCACGCCCTGCGTCCAGGCCGTCTGCGCCGCGCTCGAAAACGACTACGATTGCCTCGTCTTCCACGCCACCGGCACCGGCGGCCAGTCGATGGAAAAGCTCGCCGACTCGCACCTCCTCGCCGGCGTGCTCGACCTCACCACCACCGAGGTGGCCGACGAGCTGATGGGCGGCGTGTTCAGCGCCGGACCGGACCGTTTCGACGCCATCGCGCGCAGCCGCGTCCCCTACCTCGGCTCCTGCGGCGCGCTCGACATGGTCAACTTCGGCGCCCCCGCCACCGTCCCGTCGCACTACCGCCAGCGCACGCTCTACGAGCACAACCCGCAGGTCACCTTGATGCGCACCAACGCCGAGGAAAACGCGGCCATGGGCCGCTTCATCGCCGCCAAGCTCAACCGCATGGACGGCCCGGTGTGCTTCCTCCTGCCAGAAGGCGGCGTATCGATGCTCGACGCGCCGGGCAAACCGTTCTGGGACCCGGCGGCCGACGCCGCGCTCTTTGCCGCCATTGAGCGCGACTTCGTCGCCGCGCCCAACCGCCAGCTGCTGCGCACCCCGCTGCACATCAACGACCCGGCCTTCGCCGCCCTCGCAGTCGCGCGGTTCAAGTCGCTGCTCGCCTAAACCGCATTCGCCCAACTTCGATCCGAAAGGAGCTTTCCATGGCCCGCATTCCCCGCGACACCTTGCTCGAAAAATTCCGCGCCATGATCGCGCGCGGCGAACCCATCGTCGGCGGCGGCGCCGGCACCGGCCTCTCCGCCAAGTGCGAAGAAGCCGGCGGCATCGACCTCATCGTCATCTACAACTCAGGGCGCTACCGCATGGCCGGACGCGGCTCCCTCGCCGGCCTGCTCGCCTACGGCAACGCCAACGAAATCGTCGTCGACATGGCGCGCGAAGTCCTGCCGATGGTCAAGCGGACGCCGGTCCTCGCTGGCGTGAACGGCACCGATCCCTTCATGCTGCGCACCCACTTCCTGCGCCAATTGATCGACATGGGCTTTTCTGGCGTGCAGAACTTCCCCACCGTCGGACTGATCGACGGCACCTTCCGCGCCAATCTGGAAGAAACCGGCATGGGTTACGGTCTCGAGGTCGACATGATCGCCGAAGCCGCCAGCCTCGGCCTGCTGACCACGCCTTACGTTTTCGACGAAACGAGCGCCGCCGACATGGCGCGCGCCGGCGCCGACATCATCGTCCCACACATGGGCCTGACCACGGGCGGCGCAATCGGCGCCGAAACCGCCCTTACCCTGGCCGACTGCGTGCCGCGCATCAACACCTGGGCGGCGGCGGCCAAACGCGTCAAGCCCGACGTCATCGTGCTTTGCCACGGCGGCCCGATCGCCAACCCGGAAGACGCTGAATACATCCTCCGCCACTGCCCGGAATGCCACGGCTTCTACGGCGCCTCCAGCATGGAGCGCCTGCCGGTCGAAGGCGCGCTGACCGAGCAGACGCGCAAGTTCAAGGCCATCCGCCGCTAAGGTGCGGCCAACACGCAAAACAAAGGAGGCGCCCAGTGGCGCCTCCCGATGGGCCCGGCGGGCGCCTGGAAGGCGCGCCAGTGCTGGTCTTGCGGCTTAGACGTTAAACAGAAAGTTTACCGTCAAAACCATTGCCAATGCTGAATTCTTTGGAATTTGATTTCATATATACCCGGTTTCATACCCGGTTTCGGCGTCGCTGGGCAATAGGTGCTAATACCCAGCAGCGCGCAGGCCGGACGAGAGTTTGTCGATTGCCCGCAACATTAACAGAGCCTCCACATCAGATGCAAAACGCCGCTTTGCATCCTGATAGCCGAAGTCCTCAAAAAACCTAATCAACATGCGGCCTTCAGCCGGTGTGAAGTCAACCGTATCGTAGTCCTCTTCCGTAGGCCGTTCATGCCCGTGCTTTACGGCATCCAGGCGCTCCAATTCGCGCTGGTGCTTTGAGGAGCCTCGTTCGTGTTCCATTCGTTGTGCTCCTTTCGAGCGTTCGACGCCATAGAAAAGTAACCCAAGGGGGGCCGGCGACGCGTCCCCCCAGGCTCACGGCTGGATTATTGCCGTGATGAGAAATTTGACGTGCAGAGTGGTGCCGACCCAAGCCACTCCCCATTGCCTCGATTAGGAAAACAATATTTCCTCAAATGAGTATAGGTGCACCTCGAAAATCAGGAACGCTTCGAGGTGCGCCTTCTTCCAGCCTGCTGCTGTCAGGTCACGGGTCAGCTTTGTGCGGAATGCTGGGGTGCAGATGAACGCAATCTTTCCCCAGCGAACTCTCTCACCTAGCAGCACAGGGCCAGTAGCACGAAAGGCATCCTGGGCCGCCAAACCCAGCCACTTCAACAGTGCGGCGTAATCCTTCACGTTCTTGCGGGACTTCTCGACTTCAACCCACCACACCGTGTTGCCGGACCGGAGCAGAACATCCGGTTTTTTGGCCTTGATGCCTTCCTCGCCGCCCAGCCAGAGCCCCTGCGCTATTTCCCGTTCGGTAGACACGCGGTAGCCAGCAACGATTGCGCCAATCGCTATCTCATTTGAGATGCACCGATGCCGAAAATGTGCGGCGCTGAAGCTGCGCATCAAGTCTTTGCCGCTTACTGCCACCACACCAATTTGCTGAAGGGTACGGGCGCCGGCTTCGGCCAGGGCATAGATGATGCTGCCGTCGGGTGCCTGGCTACTCAACACCAGCCGCTTATCGCGCAGCCGCCGCAAGGTCCGTTGCGCCATGCGCAGCCCGCTCGCCGTTGGCGTCGGCGGCTTCAAGCTCGGCTCCCCAGTTGGGTTCCGCGTCCAATCCTGCCAGACCAGTGCCGCCAGGTCGCGGGTGCGCAACCAGCCGCAACGGTGCAACGCCCGCAGCACCCGGATTTCATTCTCCCTGGCCGTTATCCGCCCGTCTTTATGGTTCGCCATGGGTTATCTCCTCTCGATGTAGATAACCCGTATAGCTCCCAGCCCCCATTCGCCTCCCAATACGGCGGGAGGTGAACAGGTGGTACGAACAGCTGCCATGCAGCTGGGGGCCAACATCGCCTTTCCCCGGTCTGGACGCCCGGCCGGCAATTCGGATGTCTGGACGCCGCCCGTGTCCCTAATGGCGAGGGCGCCCCGTGCCTTCCGCTCTGCGCTTCGCGCGCCACTCCACGCGCGGGAAACCCTCTTGCCCCAGTCGCTGGACGCGCCGCGGGCTTCGGCTTCGCACTCGGTCTTGCTTTGCGCGACTCAACAGGGTTTCCCGCGCCTGCCGGCTTGGGCGCCGGGGCGTTGCCCCCCGGCAGGCTGCCGACGAGTGGGCGCGTCTCTGGCGGCTGGGGCCGCCAGCGCCAGCCGGCTCCCCCCAAGCCCTCCATCGACCCTGCTGGGGCAGGGTGCGATTGCGGGGGCGGCGGGCAGCGATGCCCTAGCCCCACATTCAGCCTCCGGCTGACGTGGCTCCCCTACGTCGCTCGGTTGTTACCCAGCGACTGCGCGCCCATGGCTTGCTCTGTCATGGCACGGACTGTTGCCAGACCGTGCGCAGTGTCGCGGCTCCTGGCCGCGACCACCGGCCTCGGCGCACGGGGAGCGCTTTCCGCCGCCCGAGTCCATCACCCAATCACGGCGACCCTGACCCATGCCGTCCAGACCGCAAGGGCCGTTGGCACCTTGTGCGCCCCTTCACCCGGTCCCTTCGGGCTGCGGCTTCGGTTGCGTCCTTGCGTTCTGGCCTGGTGGCCTGTGTCCGGTGTTCGCCAGGGCGATGGACTCAGGAAGTACGGCGGAAAGCAAATGCCCCCTCAACGCCAAGACCGGAAAGGCAAAGAGGGGGCTCTGAATCTAGGAACCCGGTCAGATTGGAAAGGAGCAAAAGATGAGTAAGCAGCACGGCAGCCATGAGAGCGGCTTTGGCGAACCAATTCACCGTTACAGCAGGGCGCAGGCTATCGCGGATGGGCTCTTGGTGGATGTCACCGAACTGGCGCGGGAGGCAGGCTTTCGCGTTCCAGTGGCGCTGACCGCCGCCGTCTGGGCCGATTGCGTTGCCTGGGGAGAAGAAAACAACCGCCGCCAAACCTACCAGGACGAACAGGGCCGGCTCTGGGATGTGCTGTGGATGGCACATCTGGCCGCTAGGCGTAGCACGGGCGACCTGCTGACCTTTCAAATGCACCGCGTCCCGCGTGGCAACCACGGGAGCAGACCTCGCCTGACCGCGCTGAAGCTGTGCATCGGACCAGGTGACTCTGGCGAGCCGGTCATCACCGTCCTGAAGCCCAACGAAGACTAATTCCCCCGCCGGCCAGGGAACCGTGGCCGGCTTCATTCTGCAAGGAGAAAACCATGAGCGACTTCGATAACTTCAACCCTGCAACCGGCCTGCCGATGACCCCCGGCAACCCTTATGGCACCGACGTGGCAGGCAACCCTTACGGCGTAGACAACAACGTCTATCACAACCCCTGGGTGTCCTAATCCAGGCGGAACAGCGCCGTCAGCCCCTTTCCCTTCGGAGGGGGCAAGGGGGGCGGGTACGGCGACGAACTTGTTTCCGTGAGCGGCGCCGGCAATCGCCCTGCCGCCTTAACCTTTATGGCGCTTCTTTCCAGCCATATCAGCAACGCAACAGTTTCCCGTTCAAACCCGCCCCACCTGCCCCCTGCGCTGCTCCACAACGAGGCCAAACAGATCGTGTCCCGGGACGTGGTGTAAGAAGCGTCAGCAGAAGCGGTCAGCGGGT
>NZ_JASDTF010000034.1:0-12228 GCF_041441355.1 Propionivibrio sp. | reverse complement strand
ACCCGCTGACCGCTTCTGCTGACGCTTCTTACACCACGTCCCGGGACACGATCTGACAATGCATGACCCTCCCTGGCCCATCTGCAAAGGATGGGATTTGCACCGCGCCCCCTGGCGCGGTTTTTTTTG
Source organism: Propionivibrio sp. (assembly GCF_041441355.1). Classification (GTDB taxonomy): domain Bacteria; phylum Pseudomonadota; class Gammaproteobacteria; order Burkholderiales; family Rhodocyclaceae; genus Propionivibrio. Next base: position 12,099 of record NZ_JASDTF010000034.1, on the reverse strand, counting down.
CCCAGAGGGATGTGTTCGTCCGTACCGAATCAACGGCGGCAGGAGGAGCCGCCCGCTGGCGTCATCCGGTTCTGTATCGCAGGCGTGGCAGCGAGGCATTCTCAGCCCCCTGCGTTTTCAAGCGCTTTCATCCGAAACGCCCCTCTTGCCAAACATCACTCGCCTTCTCGCCGGTGGCGCCCATCCTGTCAGGGCCGCAAGGAAGCGGATTTGCGTTCCATTTTTGCGATTTTTCTGGATTTTTTTCACTTTTTCGTCAGAATGGCGAATTCTTTTCAGCCAACCACCTGGGGGACACCACCATGCAAATCCTCAAAAAACTCCTCTGCGCCGCCGGCCTGATCGCTTTTGCCGCCAGCGCCCAGGCCCAGAACAAGGAACTCGTCGTCGGTTCGAGCGCGACCTACCGCCCGTTTGCCTACGAGACCCCGACCAAGGAAATCGTCGGCTACGACATCGACATCATCAAGGCCGTGGCCCAGAAGGCCGGCCTGCAGATCAAGATCGTGAACACCCCGTGGACCGGCATCTTCGCCGCTCTGAACAACGGCGACGTCGACCTCGTCATCTCGGGCGTCACCATCAACGAGAAGCGCAAGCAGTCCTACGACTTCACCGCCCCCTACTTCGAAGCGCGCCAGCTCATCGCCGTCAATAAGGACAGCACCGTCAAGAGCCTCAAGGACCTGGCCGGCAAGAAAGTCTCGGTCGTCACCGGCAGCACCGCCGACGACATCGCCTCGCGCGAATTCGGCAAGACCAGCCCGGACATCCGCCGCTTCGAAAGCACCCCGGTGATCATCTCCGAGCTCGCGAATGGCGGCGTCGACGCGGCCATCGGCGACAACGGCGTGATCGCCTTCCGCACCCAGGAGCACAAGCACCTGAAGACGGTGGCCGACGCCAACTTCCCGAAGGAATTCTTCGGCATCGTCGTCAAGCAAGGCAACAAGGCGCTGCTCGACAAGCTCAACACCGGCCTCGCCGCCATCAAGGCCGACGGCACCTACGCCCAGATCTACAAGAAGTGGTTCCAGGCCGACGCGCCGGCGCTGCCCGCCCAATAAGGAGCGCTGAAGTCTAGGTATGGAACAGGTTCTCTGGTTCGGCTGGTTCCGGGCCGACATCGTCGCCGAATACGCCCAGCTCTTCTGGCACGGCCTGCAGATGACCATTCTGGTCACCGTCATCTGCATCGTGCAAGGGACTGGGCTGGGCCTGCTGCTCGGCATGGCGCGCCTCGCCGAGGCCCGCCATGCGCCGGCCAAGCAGCTGTGCAAATTCCTGCTGCGCTGGCCGGCCACGGTCTATGTCAGCTTCTTTCGCGGCACCCCGCTGTTCGTGCAATTGCTGCTCATGCACTTCGCGGTCATGCCGCTGTTCGTCAATCCGGCCGACGGCCTCATCGTCTCCGGCGAAGCGGCGCGCCACCTCAAGCAGAACTACGGCGCCTTCCTCTCCGGCATCGCCGCGCTGACGCTCAACGCCGGCGCCTACATCTCCGAGGTGTTCCGCGCCGGCATCCAGTCGATCGACCGCGGGCAGTTCGAGGCTTCGCGCTCGCTCGGCCTGTCCTTCGGCCGCACGATGTTCCATGTGGTGCTGCCGCAGGCCTTCCGCCGCATGCTGCCGCCGCTCGGCAACAACGCCATTTCGTTGCTCAAGGACTCGTCGCTGATCTCGGCGATCGGCCTCGCCGAAATGGCCTATGCCGCGCGCACCGTGGCCGGGGCCTACTCGCGCTACTGGGAGCCCTACCTGACGATTTCGCTGATGTACTGGATTCTGACGCTGGGCCTCGCCTACGCGGTTAAACGACTGGAGGCGCGCTATGGCCGCGGTGATTCGCGTTAAGGGGCTGCAAAAGCGCTTCGGCGATCTGGAAGTGCTGCGCGGCATCGACTGCGCCATCACCGCCTCCGAAGTCGTCTGCGTCATCGGCCCCTCGGGCTCGGGCAAGAGCACCTTCCTGCGCTGCCTGAACGGGCTGGAAGATGCCAGCGGCGGCGAAGTGCTGATCGGCGAAACCTCGGTGCACCACCCGAAAACCGACGTCGACGCCTTGCGCGCCGACATCGGCATGGTCTTCCAGCGCTTCAACCTCTTCCCGCACAAGACGGTGCTGGAAAACATCACCCTCGCCCCCGGCGTGGTGCGCAAGCTCGCCCCCGACGCGGCGCGCGAGCGTGCCCGCATGCTGCTCGAACGGGTCGGCCTCATCGACAAGATCGACGCCTACCCCAACCAGCTCTCGGGCGGCCAGCAACAGCGCGTGGCGATTGCCCGCGCACTGGCCATGCAGCCGCGCATCATGCTCTTCGACGAGCCGACCTCGGCGCTCGACCCGGAAATGGTCGGCGAAGTCCTCGCCGTCATGCAGTCGCTCGCCGAAGAAGGCATGACCATGGTCGTCGTCACCCACGAAATGGGCTTCGCCCGCCAGGTCGCGCACCGCGTCCTGTTCATGGACGAAGGCCGCCTGGTCGAAGAAGGCACGCCCGCCGAACTGTTCGACAACCCGAAGGAAGAGCGGACGCAGCGCTTTTTGTCGAACGTGTTGTAAGGCGGAAGGGGCCGGAGAAATCCGGCGGAGAAATGGAAACGGGCAAGCAAATCGCTTGCCCGTTTTGTTTGGCAATCGGGAGAAAAGCTGACAGTGACCGACCCATAGTCTAGCGCCGAGCGCTCAAAAGCGAATTTCTAACCTCAAGGGTAACGAAGCAGCTAGAGGCGCCGGCTTATGCGCTCAGTTGAGCAGAAAACCACGTTAGCCAATCAATACGTTTTTCGCGTTTTTAATATCCCATTTTCATCAAAGACAAACACTATGTTCTTTTTCCCGTTATTGCACACCCACCCGTCGTCCGTTCCATCAGTGATTCCGAAACAAGACATTCTGTTGGTATAGTTTTTGACTTGGCATTTCAGCGTCACTCCGTTCTGGAGTATCAAATACCCGCTTTCATTCAATTGCTCTTTGGATGGAGCGGGGCAATTGCTATCCACCTTGCCAAGTTCATCATGACTTGCACAGCCCTGTATCAACAGAAAACCAATTAGAAACGGTGAAATCAGAGTAATTTTTTTCATAATTTGTTTTCTTGAATACCATTGGCGCAACAGGAATGGCGGGAACATCGGACGGCTACTCGCCGCCGATTTCTCCTCTTCAGCGCGGTGACAATTGGAACCAAGCATCCCGTTCCATCCATCGCGCCCGACCATCCTACCCAACGCCATTGGAATAATCAATGCACCGCGAGGCCGGCAAGACCAAAGAGCCTTAAGCGGCAATTCCTGCCGTTTCAATCCCTTATAAACCGGCCACAACGCCCCGCTTTCGCCACCATACGCCAACGGCACAAATCTTGCTGCTGACGGTGACATCCCCTTTTCCGTCTCCGGAGGCGAAGATGATCATCGACACCCGTGCGCCCTTGGCATCGATTGTCGTCCGCAATGTTGCCGACACCCGCCCGGCTGGCGCTGCGAACTACGCGCCCGCAGCCGAAGCTGCCCAGAAGCAGAGCGACGCATCTCGCAGCTGCAGTGCCAAAGGGACGGAAGCCGAGCGCTTGCTCAAGGAACTGCGCGACTACATCGACAAAGCCCCCATCGTCGCCCTGCGCGAGAAGATCCTCAAGTCGATGAACCTCACGGAAGAAAAACTCAAAGCAATGACGCCCGATCAGCAGAACGCGATCGAGGCGGAGATTGCGCGCAAGATTAAGGAATACCTGCTCGAGCAACAGGAAGCGGCGAAGAGCCCGATTTCACCGCAGCAGGCTCAAGCCAGGCTGCTCGCCTATCAGGCAATGCACGCGACGCCGAAATAAGGCGCCGGCCGCCGCGGCCCGAAGCGTCGGCGGCGTGCGTTCTGGCTAACCTGTCGGCACGCCGCGCTTTTCACAGCGCGCATCACTGAAGGGGCCACCGCTTTTCTCCCAGCCGTCGCCCGGAGAATGCTGGCTGCAGACGGTCTGACCGCTGAGCTTGCTGCTCCAGCGGTACCACGGCGCGGGCTTGGCGAGCGCGGTGGCGGCGAGCGTCAGCACCACGGCAGAAAACACGGCCCGCCGCCATGCACTCGTCCGCGCTTTCATCCCCGCTTTCGTTCCCGCATTCATCCGCTTTTCCATCCCGACGCCCTTTCCATACTGCGCGCCGCCCATTTCCGCCTAGCGCAGCAAGCCCATGAGGAGGACATCGCAGTCCTGGCCAGCGATGCAAAAACCGCGCCGCAAAGTGCCCTCATACTCAAAGCCACAGCGCTCGTAAAGCGCCATGGCCCGGGTGTTGTCGGCGCGCACGCTCAGCTCGATGCGCGTCAGCCCCTTGGCCCAGGCCGCGTCGATGGCCGCCCGCATGAGACGTTCGCCCAAGCCTTGCCGGCGCGCGGCGGGCAGCAGTGCGATGCCGAGCGTGCCAATGTGAGCGCGCGCTTCGCCCATCTGCGGCGAGACATCGACCCAGCCGACGACCTCCCCCTCGCCGTCGAGCGCCACGAAATGCGGCGCGCCGCAGGCCTTCAGCGCACGATAGAAGGAGAACGACTGCTCAAGCGGCGGCGCCTGGATGAAGGCGAGGTATTTCTCTTCACGGGCAACGATGTCGATGGCGCGATGGAGGCTCGAGTAATGGGCTTCGGTGGCGGGAGCGAGGGTGTAGGGCATGGCGGCGGAGGCGAAAAATGAAAATCGCGGCGATCGGTCCGGAATCAACACCGCTGTGCGCGAATGATCCTGAACCAACGTGCAATCCGGTAAAAGGTGACGAACTGGACGACGACGACGGCAAGAAAAGTCAGCAAGCCAAAGAAATCGCTGCCGATTTTGGCCAGGTTGATGGCGATCTGGAGGTGGCTTTCGGCAAGCAAATCGATGGATTCGCGCAAGCCAAGGACGACGGCCCAGTAAAGCGACCAGACCACGCCATAGGTCGTCACCGAGACGGGAACAAAGAGGCAGGTAAACTCGGTGACAAAAGCGGGATTCGCTTCGCCGCCCGCCGCCTCATAGGCCTTGAGCACGCCCAGGATCGAGATGGCAGCCACGATGACCGCCTCATAGTATGAAAGCCAGGAACCGAGCGGATTGGCCGAGGCCAAGCCGGAGTACATGAAGACGACGAAGATCACAAAGCTCGCAGCAAGATAATGGGCACGTGCTTTGGGATCAAGTTCATGCTGGATCAGCTTGGCCGCCAGCCGCTGGGCACTGAAGAAATGAATGGGCATATTAGGGCGCCGGGATTGAGCAACGCTCAGGCGCCCAAACATGCAGAAAAATGACCGCGTTCAGGCACCAGACACACGCCCCATCGTACGCCATGCGCCCGGAATGCTCAACGCAAGGCGCCGCGGGAGTGGCCTGGAAGGCGCATCTGGATGCGGCTTCCAGGCATGCCGCGCTGGAATGACCGCTGGATGCGCCTTGCAGGCCAGCGTCATTCCACGCGCTTAAACCCTTTAGCCGAGCTTGAGATGGATGCCGTAGTTACGGGACGAGCCGGCGGCCACGTCCAGGTTGATCGTGGGTTCAGGGCGAAGCCTGCGGCGCCTCGGCGCGATGTACCGCGCGCCAGCGTGCCAAGGCGGCGACGCCGTCCTCGAGTCGGGTCAGGCACAAAACGCCGCCGGGCGGCGTCAGGCGGTCAACACCGCCGCCGCCGACCCACAGCTCGGTTTGAGCGGGCAGCAAGGGCCGGAGCTGCTGCAGGAGGACCGGAATCTGCCGGCGCGGATAGGCCACGGAAAAGGAGAGCGCAACGACATCGGCCCGATGCGCCTCAGCCGCCCGGCCGATCTCCAGCAGCGGCATCTGGGTGCCGAGCGGAATGCACTGCGCGCCCTCGAGCGACAGCAGGGCTTCGAGCATCAGCAAGCCGAGGATGTGCTGTTCGTCCGGAACACTGGTCAGCACTACCCGTGGCGCACCCAGGCCGCGCGGCAAGGCGACGATGGCCTGACGCAAGACCCGTTTGGTCAGCTCGGTAAACAAGTGCTCCTCGAAAACTTCGAAGCGCCCCGACTCCCAGGCCTCACCGACCCGTCGCGTCAATGGCACGACGATGTCCTGGACAAACCGCTGCAGGCCTTGACGCGCGAGCGCTTGCTGCAGGGCAAAAAGGTAGCCGTCGGCGTCGTGCTGTTTGATCAGCGCCAACAGCGCTTCGAGCCCCGCCTCATCGATGCCCGAGGCTTCGAGCGCAGCGCGCGGGCGATGCCGCGGCGCCAGCAGGGCGAGCTCCTCATCGTCGGCCGCGATCAGCTTCCCGGGGCGATGCCCTTGATCCATCAGGCGTTTGATCAGACGTAGGCGTTCGACCTGGGCCGCGGGATAGAGACGCTCGCCGTTGGCATCGCGCTCCGGAACGGGGAAACCGTAGCGCCGTTCCCACATGCGAAGAACGTCTTTGGAGAGCCCGGTCTCCCGTTCGACAGCCGCGATATTGAAATCCAACATGGTTGTTTTGTCCTAAACAAAAACTCGACAAACGCTTGACAAGCCATCCATCGATGCCTATCTTACGAACAAACCACAGATTTGTCCAGGACAAAACAAGGCCGACATGAACACAACCAACACCCAAACCAAGCGTATCGCGGTCATCGGCGCCGGAATTTCCGGCCTGAGCGCGGCCTGGCTGCTGAGCCGTCAGTACGCGGTGACCGTTTTCGAAGCGGGGAACACCCTCGGCGGCCACACCAACACGGTCGACGTCAGCCTCGAAGGCAAAACCCACCCGGTGGACACCGGCTTTCTGGTGTTCAACGAAAAAACCTACCCCAACCTGATCGCCCTCTTCGCGCACCTCGGGGTCGAGAGCGTCGAGACCGAAATGAGTTTTGCGGTCAGCCTCGAAAACCCGGCGCTGGAATGGGCGGGAAGCAGCCTGGCCACGCTCTTTGGTCAGAAGAGCAACCTCCTCCGCCCGGCCTTCTGGCGCATGCTGTCCGACATTCTGCGCTTCAACCGCGAGAGCACGGCCTGGTTGCGCACGCACCCCGATGAAGCGCTGTCCCTGCGGGAATTCCTGCGCCAAGGGCGGTACTCGGCGGCATTCTCGGACTGGTACCTGCTCCCGATGGCCGCGGCGATCTGGTCGTGCCCGACCGGCCAGATGCTCGACATGCCGCTCGCCACCTTCATCCGCTTTTGCGACAACCACGGCCTGCTGCAGGTCTTCAACCGGCCGCTGTGGCGCACGGTCAAAGGCGGGGGCCGGGAGTACGTGCGCAAGATCGCGGCCCAACTTGCCGCGCAATCCGCCGAGATCCGCCTCGCCTGTCCGGTGCACGCCGTCCGCCGCGACCCCGCAGGCTTGCGCGTCACACACGCCCACGGCAGCGCGGTTTACGACGAAGTCGTCCTGGCCTGTCACAGCGACCAGGCCCTCGCCCTCCTCGGCGACACGGCCAGCGCCGAGCAACGGGCGGTGCTGGCCGCCATCCGCTATCAGCCGAACCGCGCGGTGCTGCATACCGACCCGGCGCTGCTCCCGCGCGAGCGCAAGCTGTGGTCGGCCTGGAACTACTTCGCCGGCGTCGGCGAGCCGGGCAAGCAGCCGGTCGGGGTCTCCTACCTCATCAACACCTTGCAACCCCTGCCCTTCACCACGCCGGTGGTGGTGACGCTGAATCCGGCCCGCGAGCCCGACCCGGCGAAAGTGCTCGCCGAGTTCGACTACGCCCACCCGATCTTCGACGGCCCAGCGATTGCCGCCCAGCAGAAGCTGGCCGACGTTCAGGGCCAGGGCGGAGTCTGGCTGGCCGGCGCCTGGGGCAGCTATGGCTTCCATGAAGACGGCTTGAAATCGGGCCTGCGCGTCGCCAATGCCCTTGGCGTCCAAGCGCCCTGGCAGGGCGAACCGCTCGAGCAGCCGAGCGCACGCCGGACGGCTTGAGCCTGCCATGAACGCCCGCCCCCGCCTTGCCCTCGGCCACGTCATGCACCGGCGCGTGCGCCCGGCGGTGAACGCCTTCGTCTATCCGGTTTTTTACCTGCAGCTGCCGCTGCGGACGCTGGCCGAAGCGCGGTGCGCCGTTTTTTCGATCGACCGCTGGAACCTCCTCAGCTTTCACACCCGCGACCACGGCCCGCGCGACGGCCGGCCGCTGCTGCCGTGGATTGAGCAACAGCTCGCCGAACACGGCCTGCCCCAGGACGGCGAAATCATCCTGCAGACCTTTCCGCGCGTTCTCGGCTTCGTTTTCAACCCGGTCAGCTTCTGGTTCTGCCATGACCGCAGCGGTCAGCGCATCGCCATCCTCGCCGAAGTGAACAACACCTTTGGCGGCACGCACAGCTACCTCCTGCATCGCGGCGGCGCGCCCTTGAACGACGGCGATGAGCTGCGCGCCGAAAAATGCTTCCACGTCTCGCCGTTCAATCTGATCGAAGGCGGCTACCGCTTCCGTTTCCGGCAGGAGGGCGCCGTGCACCACGCCCACATCGACTACGACGATGCCGAAGGCGAGGTGCTGCGCACCGCGATCACCGGCACGCCGCAGCCCTGGTCCGCCGCCGCGCTGCTCGCCGCCTTCCTGCGCATGCCTGCCCTCACCCTCGGGGTCGTCCTCCGCATCCACTGGCAAGCCCTCAAGCTTTGGCTCAAGGGCGTCCCCTTCCGCGGGGCGCATCCCGTTCAACGTCCTCTTCAGGAGTCGATCAAATGAACCCGACCCTCGACCACGCCCTGGCCCTTCGCCCCCACGAAGCCCTGCCCCGCGATACGCGGACCGTCTTCCAACTGCTCGCCCAGCTGCGGGGCGGGCTGCTCGAAGTCCGCCTGCCGAACGGCAGTGCGGTCCTCTTTGGCGACGGCGAAAGCGGGGTCACCTTGCAGGTCCACGACACGGCCTTTTTCAGTCGCGTGCTGGCCCGCGGCGACATCGGATTCGCCGAAGCCTACCTCGACGGACAGTGGGACTCGCCCGACCTCACCGCCCTGCTCACCCTGCTCGCCCGCAACCGCGACGCCCTGACGCACGCCATCTACGGCTCGTGGCGGCAACTGCTGACGGCGCGAATCCGGCACTGGTTCAACGGCAACAGCCGCACCGGCAGCAAACGCAACATCATGGCCCACTACGACCTGGGCAATGCGTTCTACCAGCAGTGGCTCGACCCGAGCATGAGCTATTCCTCGGCGCTGTATCGCGCCGAGGACGACGGTTCCCTGCTCGCCGCCCAGCAGGCCAAGTACCGCCGCATTCTCGACCGGCTCCAGGCCGAGCCCGGCGCCCACGTTCTGGAAATCGGCTGTGGCTGGGGCGGCTTTGCCGAAATGGCGGTCGCGGACGGACTGCAGGTGACCGGCCTCACCCTGTCGCCGGCGCAACTGGCCTGGGCCCAGAAGCGCGTCCCGCAGGCCGATCTGCGCCTCGAAGACTACCGCGACACGCGGGCGCACTACGACCATCTGGTGTCCATCGAGATGTTCGAAGCCGTGGGCGAAAAATGGTGGCCCAGCTATTTCGCGACCCTGGCTAAAGCCCTGAAGCCCGGCGGACGGGCCGTGGTCCAGAGCATCACCATCGACGACCGGCTGTTCGCCAGTTACCGGCGCGGCACCGATTTCATCCAGCAGTACATCTTTCCCGGCGGCATGCTGCCCTCGCGTTCGGCGTTCAGGAAGGCGGCCGAGCGCCAAGGCCTTCAGGTCACCGACGAATTTGCCTTCGGAATCGACTATGCGCGCACCCTGGCGGAATGGCACCGTGCGTTCGAAGGCCGTTGGCCACAGATCGCGGCCCTCGGGTTCGACGACACCTTCCGCCGCCTGTGGCGCCTGTATCTCAGCTATTGCGAGGCCGGCTTCCGGGCCGGAAACATCGATGTCGTCCAGTTCGAACTCGCGCACCGCTAGCCTCCGCGCCCCGGCCCCACAGCCGCCGAGCACGGCGCGGCGCGCCCTGCTCCTGGCCGCGCTGTGCGCCCCACTGCTCGCCCGCAGCGCATCGGCACAGGCCAGCATCGCCCCCTATTCGGGTTTGCGGCGCTGGGGCAGCGGCAGCTTTCGCCGGCTCGGTTTTTGGGTGTACGACGCCACGCTGTGGGCCGGGGACGATCCGCTCCGGCCGCCGCTGGCGCTGCGTCTCGACTACAAGCGCAGCATTGCTGGCAAAGTCATCGCCGCAGCGAGCGTCAAGGAGATGCGCCGTTTCAGCACCGACGACGACGCGCTGCAGGCCTGGGGCGCGGCGATGCAGCGCATTTTTCCCGACGTCCAGCCCGGCGATCACATCCTCGGGCTCTATCGCCCCGACGGCGCGCATTTTTACCACAACGACCGCCCGATCGGCGCCATCGACACCCCGGGGTTCGCCGCGACCTTCTTTGCCATCTGGCTCGATGCGCGGACCAGCGCCCCGGAACTGCGGGCCGCGCTGCTCCAGCGCCCGGAGGGCTGAAATGACGCGCGGATCGGCCTGGGCATACGGCGCACTCGGCCTGCCGCTGGCCTTTGCCTCCCTGCCGATCTACGTCCATGTCCCGCGCTACTATGCCGAGACCGTCGGCCTCGAACTCGCCGTGCCCGGGGCCATCCTGCTCGGCACCCGCTTGCTCGACGCCTTCATCGACCCGTGGCTCGGCGGACTCGCCGACCGCTGGCCGCGGCGGCGCATGCTGGCCGTCGGCCTCGTCCCGTTTGCCCTCGGTTTTGTCGCCCTGCTCAATCCGCCGGCGCAGTTTTCCGCGCTCTGGTTGCTCGCTTCGCTCACCCTCACCTACCTCGGTTTCTCGGCGGCGTCGGTGGCTTACCAGGCCTGGGGCGCCGCGATCGGCACGGATTCGGCGCAGCGGACGCGGCTGACGGCCGCCCGCGAAGGCTACGGCCTCATCGGTGTCGTTCTGGCCGCGGCCTTGCCAACATTTCTGGCCAGCGACCTGAACGCCGGCATCGCCCGCCTGGCCTGGATTCTCCCGCCGCTGCTGCTGATCGCGGCGGCAGCCACTTTTACGCACGTCGACGCCGGCCCGGCGCAATACTCGGCCAACGAGCCGCTGTTTCACAGCGTGCAGCAGGCCTTACGCGACACGGCCTTTCGCCGCTTGCTGGGGGTCTTCATCGCTAACGGAATTGCCGCGGCCTTACCGGCCACGCTCTTTCTCTTTTTCGTGGCCGACGTCCTCGACGCCGAAAGCGCCAGCGGCCCCTTGCTGGCCCTGTATTTCGTCGCCGGCGCTGCGTCGTTGCCGCTGTGGGTACGGCTTGCCGCAGCTCTGGGGCGCGTGCGCAGCTGGAGCCTGGCCATGCTGCTGGCGATGCTGGCCTTTGCCGGAACCAGCGTGCTGAGCGCCGGCGACCTTGTCGGCTTTGCTCTGGTCTGTCTGGCGACCGGCATCGCCCTCGGGGCCGACCTCGCGCTGCCCGCCGCCATCGCCGCCGACCTCGGCGAGCGGCACGGACGTTCGGGCGCCTACTTCGGCGTCTGGAATTTCATCGCCAAGCTCAATCTGGCCCTGGCGGCCGGACTCGCCCTGCCGCTGCTCGACCTGCTCGGCTACCGGCCCGGCGACGCTGGGGGGCACGCGGCGCTCGTTTTCGCTTACGCCCTGCTCCCGCTGGGTTTCAAACTGCTGGCCGCCACACTACTCTGGCGCTGGCGCGACACTCTGGAGGTCCGCTCATGACCCGCTGCTGGACTGCACTGCTCGTTTCTCTTGGCCTCACCGCCTGCGCCTCTCCGGGCGTCGAACACTACCGCGCCGAGCACCCGAAGCTCGATCTGCAGCAGTACCTGAACGGAACGCTCGACGCCTGGGGCATTTTCCAGGGGCGCTCGGGTGACGTGAAGAAACGTTTCCAGGTGCGCATCGAGGCCAAATGGGACGGCGACACCGGCGTCCTCGACGAACAATTCAGCTGGTCCGACGGCACCCGCACACAGCGGATCTGGACGCTCAAACGCCAGCCCGACGGAACCTACCGCGGCACGGCCGACGACGTGCTGGGCGAGGCGGTCGGCGAGCTGGCGGGCAACGCGCTGCGCTGGCGCTACGTGCTGGCCCTGCCGGTCGATGGCACGACCTACGCGGTCGATTTCGACGACTGGATGTTCCTGATGGACGACAAGGTGATGCTCAACCGCTC
>NZ_JASDTF010000033.1:0-12311 GCF_041441355.1 Propionivibrio sp. | reverse complement strand
GGCGAACACCTCACTCCCTCACGCTGTTACACCACTTCCCGGGACACCGCCCAGCCCAGCGCTCCCGGCCATGGGCCCGGGAGACGACCAGCAACCAGCGCGCCAGGGAAAACCCGGCGGACGCACCGTTCCGAGCGAATATTGTTCTAAAAGGCATGCTCCACGATATGCGCCCGGACGCCGGCAAATCAAGCGTTTCCGCCCCCGGCGGCCGCCCCGGCAGCGATGATTGGGGCGTCGCCGTCACACCTCGGGGTGTGCTCAGCAACCACACCTCGCCGCTCGAACGGCGTCTATGGGGTGTCGCCTCCACCGCTTCGCTGCCATGTCCAGTGGTCCCTCCACGGCTTCGGCGACATTGATCGTTGCGTTTCCCGACCGACGGCCGGGCGCAGGAACGGGGATGGACGGCACACGGGATGACTCGCCTCCGGACAACACCGGAAGGGCAAACAAGCGCGCCAGAAATGCGTTCAAGAGAAACCTCTCGTCCGGGGCACCCCGCCCCTGTTACGTGAATCGGATGTCGAGGCAGGTCTCCTGGCTCTCGGGTCGTCGTCCTGCACCCGCCTTCCCGGCCGCATCGCGGCCAGTGGCAAGAAGGGGCGAGGACTCGCCGATGACAGTTGCGGGGGCAGCTCCGGAATTCGTGCGCGCGGCTCGGCACCGGATTCCCTATTAATCCCGAACGGGAACCTTCAACGGGACCCAGTCTAGGGGGCCGCTCCGCCCCTTGTCAATCGAGGGGGCTGCGCCGCCCGTCGCTCGCGTCACGCGGCGCGCAGCGCCTGATCAAGGTCGGCGCGCAGGTCGTCCACGTCCTCGATACCGACCGAAAACCGCACCAGAGAATCGCTGATCCCGACCTGCAAACGCTGTTCGCGCGGAACGCTGGCGTGGGTCATGATCGCCGGATTCTCGATCAGGCTCTCGACCCCGCCCAGGCTTTCGCCAAGCGTGATCAGCGCGCACGCTTCCAGAAAACGGACGGCCCCGGCCAGGTCGCTCTCGAGTTCGAAGCTGATGATGCCGCCGAAAGCACGCATCTGCCGCCGGGCCAGATCGTACTGCGGATGCGAAGCCAGCCCGGGATAGAGCACCCGCCGCACGCGCGGATGCGCTTCGAGCCACTGCGCCAGTTCGAGCGCGCTTTCGCAATGACGGCGCATGCGCAGGTCCAGCGTCTTGACGCCACGCAGGGCAAGAAAGCTGTCGAATGGGCCGGCGATCGCGCCGACCGCGTTCTGCAGGAAGCCAAGTTGCTCGCGCAGTTCGGCGTGGCGTGCCTCGCCGCCCACCACCGCGACTCCGCCGATGACGTCGGAGTGTCCATTGAGGTACTTGGTCGTCGAATGCACAACGACGTCGAAACCCAGTTCGAGTGGGCGCTGGATCCACGGCGATGCGAACGTGTTGTCGGCGACCGAGACGATGCCACGCTGGCGGCAAAAATCGGCCAGCGCTTCGAGGTCGGCGAGCTTGAGCAAGGGATTGCTCGGCGTCTCGACGATCAGCATCCGCGTCTCCGGACGCACCGCAGCGGCAAGCGCCTCGAAGTCGGCGAGATTCACGTAGCCGAACGTCTGCCCGGCACTGCGTCGGCGGACGCGCTCCATCAAGCGGTAGGTGCCACCGTAGAGGTCGTCGCCGGCGATGACATGCGCCCCGCTATCGACCAGCTCAAGCACAGCCGCCAGCGCCGCCATGCCCGAGGCAAACGCATAGCCTTGCGCACCGCCCTCGAGGTCGGCGACGCAACGCTCGAAAGCCCAGCGCGTCGGATTGTGCGAGCGCCCGTAGTCGAGCCCCTGATGCACGCCCGGACTCGAATGCACATAGGTCGAGTTGGCATAGATGGGCGTCACCACCGCCCCGGTGGACGGATCAGGCGCCTGCCCGGCGTGGACGACGCGGGTGGCGAAACGTGAATTCAAAGTCGTCTTTTCGGACATAGCAGTCTTGGTCGATTCAGGGGTTATCGGAGCGCGTTAACGCCGAGCCCGTATCGGCACCGGCATCAGTTCATCTCCATGGTATCCGCCTCCTGGTCTCTGCCAAAGAAGCAAAACCGATTTGCTTATAATCCCGCCGGCCGCCATGGCGGCACCGCCCTCTCGACAACGCCATCCCTGGCCTGTAGCCGCCCCAGCGCGAAGCTCAATCCTTCACAAAAGCTTCTTCGCGCTTTGCCTTGATGGAAGGCATCAGCAGGATGCCGAGCAAAAGCACGGCGGCAATCAGAAACAGCGCCGACAGTGGTCGCGTGAGGAAAACGCTTCAATCGCCACGGCTCAACAAAAGAGCGCGGCGCAAATATTCCTCCATCATCGGCCTCAGAATGAATCCCAGCAACAAAGGCGCCGTCTCCAGCCTCCGTTTGATGAAAAGGTATGATCGTCAGTGTGGCGACTAAATCTGCCGTATCGCTTTACGGGACTGAGCGGCGGCTTTGACGGAAATGCTGATTCTTGCCCGCAACATCAGTCAGCTGGTCGATCATTCCCGCCGTTCAGCCACGCCCGATTGAACGGCTGTGGTAGCGCAGGAAGCTGATTGCGCCGTTTCTATAGACTCCGGGGCGGTTCAGGCTACAGATTCTTGATCACTGAATCGGCCTCACTCATTGGCCTGTGTGGTGTGTACACTGGCGCGCTTCCTTTTTTTGATTTGACCATGGCAATTACGATCAACGAAGACCTCCGAGCCTATATCGATCCATTGACGGAGGACGAATACGCCGCACTCGAACGCAGCTTGCTTTCCGAAGGATGTCGCGATGCACTGGTGTTGTGGGGTGATCTTTTGGTGGATGGGCACAACCGCCATGACATCTGCCTGAAACACGGGATCTCTTTCAATACCGTACAAAATACGACGTTCCAGTCACTGGACGATGTGCACTTGTGGATGATCGACAATCATCTAGGGCGTCGTAGCGTATCGGACTTCCAGCGTGGGGTACTCGCATTACGGAAGAAGGCGATCGTTTCCGCGCGTTTGGCACAAGAAAAGGCCCAACAAGCTTCGTTCGCCACTGATGAAGCTGAAGTGACGGTTCAATCCGCGCCCCAGCCGGTGCTGACACGTCAGGCTGTTGCACGCTCAGCGAGGGTGAGTAGTGCGACGCTTGGGCAGATCGAAAAAATTCAGAAGACTGCCGCCCCGGAGTTGGTGAGTGCAGTCAAGGCCGGTGTCATTTCGATCAATGCTGCCGCCGCCGTCGCTTCCTTGCCCAGTGAAAAACAGCTCGCTGCGGTGTCCGGGGGCAAGAAAGAATTACGCGAAGTGGCCAGACAAGTTCGCGAAGCCAAACTGCCGCCCAAGCAGGAGCCAGTACCACCACCCAGCGATGCGACGCCCGATCAACTGGAGATTTACCGCCTGACTCAACAGCTTACCAAGCTCACCGAAGAGCGCGATCAGTTGAAAAAGAAAGTACAGCACCTGACGATTGCGCTTGCAGAGGCTCGCGGGGAACAATCGGTTTGATTGCCGCCAAACCTAGCGCCTCTTCCGGCAGCCCGAAAGCTGCAGCCCTGTAGGGAGCTAAGGCCACGGGCGGTTAGCGTCACTTCAGCTGTCATGCCCGCAGTCGGCTTAACCTGGATGGGGTCGCCAGTTTTATTCCGGCAAATCTTGCGGGGGCGCGGCCGCTGTCACCCAGAGCGGCTGAGCGGTGATTTCCAGGTGGCTCAGGTAAGTGCGCAGATCGAACTCGAACTGATGGTAATCGGGTTCCATATGCTGGCAGAGCTGATAAAAGGCCTTGCCATGCGCTCGCTCCTTCATGTGGGCGATCTCATGCACTACGATCATGCGCAGAAACTCGATCGGCATCTCCTTGAAGATCGATGCAATACGGATTTCACGTTTTGCCTGCAATTTGGCGCCCTGTACCCGAGAAACACTGGTATGCGTCCCCAAGGCATGCTGAAGCACTTGTAGCCGGCTATCGAACATCACCTTGCTCACTTGCCCAACGTTGCGCAGGTACGTGCTCTTGATTTCCGAAACGTAGTCATACAACGCTTTGTCGGTGCGTATCCCATGAGCGGCTGGGTATTTCTGCAGCAACAGCATTGCTAGCTGATCTTGCTCGATCAACTGATGCACCTGCTTCACCAGCGACGGCGGGTAACCCGCTAGATACTTGGGGAGAGTTTTGGGGCGCATTACATCAGTTTTGGGCTGCATCGTGAGGACATTCTAACAACCGTCGTCTCGAAGCTGCCGTTCGCAGCATTCCAACGCTGAACGGGCAAGTAAGCGACTTTAATTGTCAGGATTACAAACTATTCCGAACAAATAAAGTCGCAAACCAGCGTCGCGGCAAAGCAAGGCCTCTCACGCACGTAATTCCTGACCACAGAAGGGAAGAGTCACAAACTGTTCTGTAAAAACTGGGGCCGCACGACAGCTGCATGTAATTAATGTCACAAACTATTCAGCGCTCCCGTCCCGCCTCATGCCACGCTTTCCTCACCGGCGAGAGCAGGTATTCGGCGACGGTGCGGGTGCCAAGCAGGATTTCGGCGTTGGCCTGCATGCCGGGGGTGAGCACGAAGCGCTGGCCGTGCATCGTCAGGTGCATGGCGTTCAAGCCCACCAGGGCCTTGTAGAGCAGCGGCTGCGTCCGCTGCCCCGAGCGCTCGGTATTCGGCCCGGCGCTGGCGGTGTTGGTATTGCTGTCGGCCGAGTCGGCGCTCACGTGTTCGACCACGCCTTCGACCATGCCGTACTTCTGGAAGGGGAAGGCGGCGAACTTGAGTTTGACGGTCTGGCCTTCGCGCACAAAACCAATATCTTCATTGCTCACCCACACTTCGGCACGCAGGATTTCTTCGCGCGGCACCAGGGTGAGGAGCACCGTGCCCGGCTGGACGACGGTGCCGGCGGTGTGGGTGGCCAGATCC
The DNA here is from genome assembly GCF_041441355.1 of Propionivibrio sp. Classification (GTDB taxonomy): domain Bacteria; phylum Pseudomonadota; class Gammaproteobacteria; order Burkholderiales; family Rhodocyclaceae; genus Propionivibrio. Next base: position 7,398 of record NZ_JASDTF010000033.1, on the reverse strand, counting down.
TTGACCACGCTCACTTGGCTGGCCTTGAGTTCGAGGAGGGCGCGGCGGTGGGTTTGTTTGGTCAGCTCTTGGGCGAGCTTGTCGGCTTGGCCCTGGAGGTCGTTGCGTTCGGTGTAGAGCTGGCGCCGGTAGTCGGAGTCGATCTGGGCCAGACGTTTCTCGGATTGGGCGACGTAGGCACGGTTCGATTCGATGAGGTGGGTCTGGTTCGAGAGTTCCTGTTCTTTCTCGATCCGTTCGCGCTTCTTGTCGCTGGCCATCAAGGAACCGGCAAAGCCGTCCTTGGCGAGTTTCTCGAAGGCTTTATCCTGCTCGCGGTAGTGCGGCAAGGTGGCGAGCAGCTTGGTCTTGACCTGTTCGGAAGACGCCAGATCGTGCTTGTAGCGCACCAGGCGGCTGCGTTCTTCAGCGATGGCGGCTTCGAAGGCGGCGCGGTTGGCGCGGTACTGTGCGGCCATCTCGCGGGCGAGACCCGGCGGGTCGTCGGGGGCCGGGGTGTAAGGGAGGTTGGCGAGTTCGGCGTCGATGCGCGTGAGGGTGGCGCGCTTTCGGCGGTAGTCGGCGTCGAGGGCCTGGACGTCGGCTTCGCTGATCAGGGTGTCCATGCGCATCAACACCTGGCCCGGCTGGACGACATCGCCTTCGCGCACCAGGATGTCCTTGACGATCCCGGCTTCGGCCGGCTGGACGATCTTGAGGTAACTCTTGGGGATGAGTTTGCCTTCGGCGACTGCGACGATGTCGAGCTTACCGAGGAGCGCCCAGACGAGGAGCGCCAGGAGCATGAGCAGCAAGGCCCACAGCACCTTGCGCCCGAGCGGGCTGGGCGGGGTGTCTTGCAGGCGCAAGAGTGGTGGTGAGAAGTCGTGGTCGGCGACTGTGCTGTCCGGCAAGGCCCGGGCGAAGGCACCTTGCAGGCGCTGCCAGGGCGGGGCGCAGCGGTCGCGAAGGCGTGCCGCGCTGCTTTTGAGGCGAGAGGTGAAGGTGGAGAACATGAGGCCGTGTTCGGTCGGAGGTTTGTTATGGTTTAACCACGAAGCGCACGGAGGACACGGAGAACGACGAAACGGCAGGCCTGCCGTCTCGTCCTTGTATGACTGCCTTGCCTTTCTCCGTGCGCTCCGTGATCTCCGTGGTTAATGCGGTTTCTTTCAACCCAAGCGCACGCTCCCGCTTTGCAGGTTGGCGAGCGGTTGCAGGGTCTGGGCTTGGCTGCCGAAACCGCTGTTGCCGATCACGTCCTGCGCGGCGGTGAGGCCGATGCCGGCCAGGGTGCCGGTCTTGCCGTACTGGTAGGCCAGATCGCCACCGAGGGCCGCGGTGTCGGAACCGGCCAGTTGCTGCGTCGCCAGGGCATTGCTGAGCGCCCAGGTGGTCAGCGTCGGCGTGGCGGTCCGAGCGGCGTCAAAGGCATTGACGAGGCCGGTGAAGTTGAAGCATTCGACCTTCTGATCAAGCAGCGGATCGCTGCCCCCGGCGGCGTAGCCGCTCATCGCTTCGGCAATGACCTGCAGGTTGACCACGGGCTTCGATGGGGTGGCGGCGTACCAGTCCTTGAAGGTGATCTGGTCGGACGTACCGATCTTGAGCACGAGGTCGTTGCTGGCCTTGCTGAAGGTGAGTTCGCTGTAGGCAAAGCTGCCGCCGAGCGAGAGGGTGTCGCTGCCGGTGCCGCCCGTGGCGAAGGTGTCCTGCCCGTCACCCTTGTTGAAGCAGATGATGTCGTTCCCAGCCGCAGTGGTGTAGGTGTCGTTGCCCTGGCCGCCGAGGAAGAGTTCGGCGCTGGCGCCGCCGATTACCGTGTCCGCACCATCACCGCCGTTGAAGAGTGCGGCACCGGAAACATCGTAGAGATAGTCGTTGTCAGCCCCCCCCTCAAGGTGGTCATTGCCAGCATCACCGTGGAGGGTGTCGTTCCCTGCGCCCCCCTGCAGCACATCATCGCCGACGCCCCCATAGAGAAGATCCCCCCCCGCCCCTCCGTCGAGAAGGTCGTTTCCTCCATAACCATAAAGCGTGTCGTTTCCGCCATCGCCATGGACTCTGTCATCCAGATTCAGGAAATAGGCAGTGTCACTTCCATCCGTCAGGTGGACACCCAACTGAGCAACCAGCGCCGGTACGCCAAGCCGCGTCCCGTCAGCGAATTTCACTTCGCTCACGCAGTGGTCACCCCAGTTGTACGCTCGGTAGTAATACCCCGACAACGACACCGCATCCCCATTGGCAAAACGGATCGCCAGATTGTCTCCGTTACGTGTCAGCGCGGTCACGTCGCTGAGCACGTAGTCAACAAAGTGGACGACGTTCTTCGCACCGTTCTGAACACTGTCGTCGATGATCAAGTCTTGACCGTCGCCCCTGGTAAAAACATAGGTGTCATCGCCGGCTTCGCCGCTCAGCGTGTCGTTCCCCATGCCGCCCATCAACTGGTCATTGCCCACGCCACCATAGAGCAGATCGATACCCGCCCCCCCGTCAAGAGTATCGCTTCCTCCATAACCGTAAAGCGTGTCGTTTCCACCTCCACCACGGGCTTTGTCATCCGTACCGAAGAGCGAGGCCGTGTCATTTCCTTCGCCAAACGTCATCCCCAGCTGCGCAGCCAGGGCCTGAACGCCCATCCGCTGCCCGTTGGCAAAACAAACCTCGCTCAAGATCGGGTTGTTGTAGCCCCGCATTTGGTTGAGGTAATCCCACAGCATCACGGAATCGCCTTCGGCAAAGCTGATCGCCAAGTGCCCACCGTCCCGGATCGACAGCGAACTGATGTCGGCAAGGTTGTAATCCACTAGCTGCAGTACATTCTTGACCGTGGCCGACTGACTGACATCCACGACCGTGTCGGCACCGTCTCCGCGCGCAAAAACAAAGGTGTCGTCACCACCGTCGCCGTAAATGACGTCGGTGCCTTTGCCGCCCGTCAGTACATCGTTGCCATCGCCGCCAACGAGGCGGTCGTCGCCCATGTCGCCCATGAGCGCATCGCTTCCGCTCTCGCCGAGAAGGCTGTCGTTCCCGCTCCCTCCATTGAGGGTGTCGTTGCCCGCTGCTCCGCTGAGGGTGTCGTTGCCCCCGCCACCATGCGCCTTGTCATCCGTACCGAAGAGCGAGGCCGTGTCATTTCCTTCGCCAAACGTCATCCCCAGCTGCGCAGCCAGGGCCTGAACGCCCATCCGCTGCCCGTTGGCAAAACAAACCTCGCTCAAGATCGGGTTGTTGTAGCCCCGCATTTGGTTGAGGTAATCCCACAGCATCACGGAATCGCCTTCGGCAAAGCTGATCGCCAAGTGCCCACCGTCCCGGATCGACAGCGAACTGATGTCGGCAAGGTTGTAATCCACTAGCTGCAGTACATTCTTGACCGTGGCCGACTGACTGACATCCACGACCGTGTCGGCACCGTCTCCGCGCGCAAAAACAAAGGTGTCGTCACCACCGTCGCCGTAAATGACGTCGGTGCCTTTGCCGCCCGTCAGTACATCGTTGCCATCGCCGCCAACGAGGCGGTCGTCGCCCATGTCGCCCATGAGCGCATCGCTTCCGCTCTCGCCGAGAAGGCTGTCGTTCCCGCTCCCTCCATTGAGGGTGTCGTTGCCCGCTGCTCCGCTGAGGGTGTCGTTGCCCCCGCCACCATGCGCCTTGTCATCCGTACCGAAGAGCGAGGCCGTGTCATTTCCTTCGCCAAACGTCATCCCCAGCTGCGCAGCCAGGGCCTGAACGCCCATCCGCTGCCCGTTGGCAAAACAAACCTCGCTCAAGATCGGGTTGTTGTAGCCCCGCATTTGGTTGAGGTAATCCCACAGCATCACGGAATCGCCTTCGGCAAAGCTGATCGCCAAGTGCCCACCGTCCCGGATCGACAGCGAACTGATGTCGGCAAGGTTGTAATCCACTAGCTGCAGTACATTCTTGACCGTGGCCGACTGACTGACATCCACGACCGTGTCGGCACCGTCTCCGCGCGCAAAAACAAAGGTGTCGTCACCACCGTCGCCGTAAATGACGTCGGTGCCTTTGCCGCCCGTCAGCACGTCGTTGCCCTCACCGCCAAGGAGGCGGTCATTGCCCCCATTTCCTTGAAGCCGGTCCGCAGACGATGTTCCCGTAAGCACATCATCCCTATCGCTACCAATAAAAAGCCGACTTTTTATGGTTTCAATATCCCACACCGCGCCATCGGAAAACACCACGCTTTGGAGGGAGTTATTCGAATTGTTCGGATTTTCGTTATAGAAAAACGAATTCACGGTCACTCTGTCGCTTGTTCCTCCGATTGCCAAGACCAAATCCGAACCCGAACGCATCACAGCAACATCAGACGACAGTACGCCCGCTTTAAACTCAAGCAGGTTCAACTTACCTATCGTCGCGTCGGTCTCTGAGCAAATAACATCCTGCCCATCGCCTATTCCAAAAAAATAACGGTCATTTCCCGCGCCGCCGTAGAGGACATCGTTGCCTTCACCGCCGTCGAGCTGGTCGTTGCCGTTGCCGCCGTAGAGATAATCCGCGCCGCTGGCTCCAAGCACCGCATCGACACCGTCGTTGCCGTAGAGGGTATCCGCCCCCGTGCCGCCATCGAGGTTATCGTCGCCGGCATTGCCCTGCAGATAATCGTTGCCGTCCCCGCCACTCAGCATGTCATTGCCGGCGTAGCCGTGAAGGGTGTCGTTGCCAGCCGTGCCCACCTGAACCAGGGCCTTGACCGCGGCGATGTCCCAAGCCGTCCCATCGGCAAAGACGATGGACTCGACCGCGGAGCTGCCGCTGGCGTCTTGGTTAAAGTAGGCCGAAACGCGCAGGCTGTCCGTCGTGCCCTTGAGGCTGATCACGAGGTCGTCGTACGAACGCGTCAGCACCACGTCGCTCGCCACAATGTCGCTGCCGAGTACGACACGGTCCGGGTTCGCTCCCAGAGCTTCGCCGTCGTAGTTGTTGATCGTGTCCTGCCCTGAGCCACGGCCAAAGCGGTAGCTGTCGGCCCCCACGCCGCCCGAAAGGACATCGTTGCCGGCGCCGCCGTCCAGAACGTCATTGCCAGCGTCGCCGTAGAGGACATCGTTGCCTTCACCGCCGTCGAGCTGGTCGTTGCCGTTGCCGCCGTAGAGATAATCCGCGCCGCTGGCTCCAAGCACCGCATCGACACCGTCGTTGCCGTAGAGGGTATCCGCCCCCGTGCCGCCATCGAGGTTATCGTCGCCGGCATTGCCGCTCAGCGTGTCGTTACCGTCCCCACCGCTCAGCGCATCATTGGTGGCGTAGCCTTGAAGGATATCGTTGCCAGCCGTACTCACCTGGACCATGGCCTTGACCGTCGCAATGTCCCAAGCCGTCCCGTCGGCAAAGACGATCAACTCGACCGCGTAACTACCAGTCGCATCTTGGCTAAAGAAGCTTTGGACACGCAGGCTGTCCGTCGTGCCCTTGAGGGCAAGCAACAGATCGTCGCTTGAGCGTGTCAGCACCACGTCGCTCACCCCAATGTCGTTGCCGAGCAGGATGCGGTCTGAATTAACGCCGAGCGCTTCGCCATCGTAGTTGGTGATGGTGTCCTGCCCCGAGCCGCGACCAAAGCGGTAGCTGTCGGCACCCACGCCACCGGAGAGGTTGTCGTTGCCCGAGCCACCATCCAGCACGTCATTGCCGGCCTCGCCGTAGAGGTAGTCCGCTCCGTTGGCGCCCAACACCGTATCAGCACCCTCGCCGCCGTAGAGGTTGTCATTGTCCGTGCCACCATCGAGTTGGTCGTCTCCGGCGTTGCCATTCAAACGATCTGCCCCTGCATTCCCCAATAAAATGTCGTTGGATTTTCCTCCCGCCAAACTGTCCGCTCCTTCTCCCCCCACAAGGATTTTTGAAGCCTCTTTCCAGGGAAGTGAAGTTTCCTCGGTAACGCTTGAGCGCAAGACTTCGAGTTCTCCTTTGGCGATCGCGTCATTCACCCAGATAAGAATTTTGTCTTGAAAATGTCCGACGGAGGCCCCTACGTAGCTGTTTAACTCCATGCAGTCAGCAAAGGCTTTGCCCTTGTTCTGCACGTACGTCTGGTCGAGCGCGGCGAGCACTTTTGAGGCATCGAGCCGGATGCCGTTTTGGTCGATCTGCAGGGTGAGTTGGTCGAGGTAGGGTTTGAGCCGCAATCCCACCAAGCCGGAGAACGCCGATTCCTTGAGGAGAGCGTAGGCTTCATCGAGCCATCCCACCTGGTTTGGCCCTGTCAGTTGGACGTAGGCATAGATCGGTCCGTCATAGGCCATGGCACTGCCTCCACTGCTGGTGCCACGGCTCGTTTCCAATGGCGCCACCGCGTGAGAAACCACGCCTGTGCCATTGGTCACCGACTTTTCGGCAACGGTTACGAAGGGGGTGCCGTTGAAGCGCTCGAGAATACTGATGAGGTGGGTGAAGTGGGCCTGCCGCGCCTTGAGCGCTTCAAGTCGCGCACGATTGGCCGCATTCATCTCCGCCACGAGGACGTCGCCGCCGCTCCCCGTACCCATCGGCAGAATACCGTCCATGCCTTTGATCGCAAAATAATCGTTCACGCTCATCTCGGGCACGAGATAGACGAGTTTGAAGCCGTTCTTTTCCGCTTGTTGAACCGAAGACTTCATCGTCGAGGTTTCGGCCCAGGCGGCGAGGAAGCCGTCCAGGCGGGCGCTCATGTCCTTGCGGGACATTCCAGCAAAACTGGCAACTGCGGCGGCCAGCGCGGCATCGAGACTGGCGGCTTCCTTGAGGTCGCGGACCATGCCGGCGCCGGCCAGGTTGGGCAGCGCTTTGGCGGCGTCGGTCAGGGCGATCTGAGTGGTGAATTCGCGGTAGAAGGGGTTGTCGGCGAACCAGACGTCAGTGTAGTTACGCGTTTGTCCGTTCTGTGTATAGCCGCCGCTGCCGTCGAGCCGGGAGCCGTCGGCGAGCTGGGTCGTGCCGTCTTTCTTGGCGAGGTCGATCTGGGTCAGGCCGAGGCTGGCGAGGTCCTGGAGTTCGCCGGCGTCAGAAACGCCGTCCTGGTCGAGGTCGCGCCAGAGGCGGAGGTCGGCGTAGCGGGCGTCCTGGGCGTCGATCCGGCCGTCGGCGTTGCTGTCGAGTTCGCGCAGGGCGGCGTAGCCGTCAGCCGCGGCCTGCCCGTTGGCGAGCAGGGTGTTGTTGCCGAAGAGTTCGCGGCCGGTGTCGATCGTTCCATTGCCGTTGCGGTCGAGGACGAGCAGGCCGTCGTCGGCCTTGGCCCACGCCGTTCCGGTCTTGATGCCGTCGGCGTCGTGGTCGAAATGTGTTCTGGCTTCGCCCGTCAGCTGGGCGACTTCGACTCCGTCGCCGTCAAGGTCGAAGACCAGCGGGGGATCGTGTCCCGGGACGTGGTGTAAGAAGCGTCAGCAGAAGCGGTCAGCGGGT
>NZ_JASDTF010000032.1:0-12645 GCF_041441355.1 Propionivibrio sp. | reverse complement strand
TCGATTTCGACGACTGGATGTTCCTGATGGACGACAAGGTGATGCTCAACCGCTCCTCCATGTCGAAGTGGGGCTTCAAGCTCGGCGAAGTGACCCTGACCTTCGTCAAGCGCTAAGGCGGCCCCCATGGCGATGAACCCGAAGATCGAGGACTGGCAAGGCCGGCGGGTCTGGCTCGTCGGCGCCTCGAGCGGCATCGGCGCTGCCCTGGCCCAGGCCCTCGCCCGCCGCGGCGCACGCCTGGCGCTGTCGGCCCGCTCGGCGGAGAAACTGGCCGCGCTCGACTGCGGCGACGCGCTGCGTCTGCCCTGCGACGCGACCGACGCGGCGCAGATCGCCGAAGCCCACCGGCGCCTGCTCGCCGCCTGGGGCGGCATCGATCTGGTGGTGTATCTCGCCGGCGATTACACCCCGATGCAGGTCAAGACCTTCGACCTCGCACGCGCCGAGGCGGTCGTCGAGGTCAATTTCTCGGGCGCGCTCCGGCTGGCCGCCGCCGTGCTGCCCAGCCTGTCCGAAGGCAGCGGCCTGGCGTTGGTGGCCAGCGTCGCCGGTTACCGGGGCTTGCCGAAAGCCCTGTGCTACGGCCCCGGCAAAGCGGCGCTGATCCATCTCGCCGAATGCCTGCACCTCGAGCTCGCGCCGCGCGGCATCGGGGTCTGGCTCATCAACCCCGGTTTTGTTCAGACGCGGCTGACGGCGCAAAACGAGTTTGCGATGCCCGCGCTCATGACGCCCGACGCCGCGGCGGACGCCATGATCCGCGGCTTCGCGACGGGGCACTTCGAAATCCACTTCCCCAAGCGCTTCACGGCCCTGCTGAAGCTCGTGTCGCGTTTGCCCTACCGCTGGTATTTCCCGCTCATCCGACGTTTTACCGGCACCTGAAAGGGTGCGCGCAACGATGGAGCTGAAATGGACCTCGACCGTCTGATCGATTTCTATCAGGGCCTGACGCCCGACAGCCTCCGGCATCTGCCGGAGTTCTACAGCGCCGACGCGTACTTCAAGGACCCGTTCAACGAGGTGCGCGGCGTCGCGGCCATTCAGGGCATCTTCGCGCACATGTTCAGGCAGGTCGACGCGCCGCGCTTTGTCATCACCGAGCGGCTCGTCGATGCCCATGGGAGCATGCTGAGCTGGGAGTTCCGCTTCCAGCCCCGCGGCTGGGGCCGGGGGCAGACGCAGTGCATCCGCGGGGTCTCGCATCTGAAGTACGCCGCCGACGGCAAGATCGATTACCACCGCGACTACTGGGATGCGGCCGAGGAGTTGTACATGAAGCTGCCGCTGCTCGGCGCCGTACTCCGGTGTCTGCGCAGACGATTGAGCACAAGCCCGCACTAGCGCGCCAAAGAAAAGGCCTGTAAGGCGCATCTGGATGCGCCTTACAGGCCGACGGGCTGGCACGCCCCGCGCCCGGGGGCGCGCGGGGCTGCCTTCCAGGCTTCAGGCCAGATCGAAGCGATCGGCGTTCATCACCTTCGTCCAGGCGGCGACGAAATCGCGCACGAACTTCTCGCGGTTGTCGTCCTGGGCGTAAACCTCGGCGTAGGCGCGCAACACCGAGTTCGAACCGAAGACGAGATCGACGCGGGACGCCGTCCACTTGGCCTTGCCGCTCGCACGCTCGCGGATTTCGTAGCGGTTGCGGCTCACGGGCTGCCAGGTATAGGCCATGTCGGTGAGCGCGACGAAGAAATCGGTGCTCAGCACCCCGACGCGCTCGGTGAACACGCCGTCGGCGCTGCCGCCATGGTTGGCGCCGAGTACGCGCAGGCCGCCAACCAGAACGGTCATTTCGCGCGCGGTCAGGCGCAGGAGTTGCGCCCGGTCGAGCAGCATCTCCTCGGGCATGACGGCGTAGTTCTGCTTGAGCCAGTTGCGGAAGCCGTCGGCCAGCGGTTCGAGCACCGCGAAGGAATCGACGTCGGTCTGTGCCGGCAGGGCGTCGCCACGGCCGGGGGCGAACGGCACGGCAATCGCAACGCCCGCCGCCTTCGCCGCCTCTTCGACACCGAGGTTGCCGGCCAGGACGATCACGTCGGCGACGCTGGCGCCCGTTTCGGCGGCGATCTTTTCATAGACGGCCAGCACCTTGGCGAGGCGTTGCGGCTCGTTGCCCGCCCAGTCCTTCTGCGGCGCGAGCCGGAGGCGCGCGCCGTTGGCGCCGCCGCGCTTGTCCGAGCCGCGGAAGGTGCGTGCGCTGTCCCAGGCGGTGGCGACCCGCTCGCCGATCGACAGGCCGCTCGCGGCGAGCTTGGCCTTGACCGCGGCGACGTCGTAATCGCGGCGCCCGGCGGGAATCGGGTCTTGCCAGATCAGGTCTTCGGCCGGCACGTCCGGGCCGAGGTAGCGCGACTTCGGCCCGAGGTCGCGGTGCGTCAGCTTGAACCAGGCGCGGGCGAAGGTCTCGGAGAAGTACGCCGGGTCGGCGCGGAAGCGTTCGGCGATCTTGCGGTACTCGGGGTCGAACTTGAGCGCCATGTCGGCGTCGGTCATGATCGGCTTTCTGCGGATCGTCGGGTCTTCGACGTCGACCGGCATGTCCGCTTCGGCGATGTTGATCGGCTCCCACTGATGCGCGCCGGCCGGCGATTTCTGCAGCCACCAGTCGTACTTGAAAAGCAGATCGAAGTAACCGCCGGTGCCGGTATTCCAGCGCGTCGGGTGCGTCGTCCACGCGCCTTCGAGGCCGCTCGTCACGGTGTCGCGGCCGATGCCGCGCGTGCTGTGGTTGTTCCAGCCCAGCCCCTGTTCGTTAAGCTCAGCGCCTTCCGGGGCCGGGCCGAGATTGGCCGCGCTGCCGTTGCCGTGCGCCTTGCCGACGGTGTGGCCGCCGGCGGTCAGGGCCACCGTTTCCTCGTCGTTCATCGCCATGCGGGCGAAGGTCGTGCGCATGTCCTGCGCCGTCTTGAGCGGGTCGGGCTTGCCGTCGACGCCTTCGGGATTGACGTAGATGAGGCCCATCATCACCGCCGCAAGCGGGTTCTCCAACTCGCGCTCGCCCGAATAGCGGCTGCCTTCGCTGCCCGTCGGCGCCAGCCATTCCTTCTCGGAGCCCCAGTAGATGTCCTTTTCCGGGTGCCAGATGTCCTCGCGCCCGAAGGCAAAACCGAAGGTCTTGAGGCCCATCGATTCGTAGGCCATGTTGCCGGCCAGAATCATCAGGTCGGCCCAGGAGAGCTTGTTGCCGTACTTCTTCTTGATCGGCCAGAGCAAGCGGCGCGCCTTGTCGAGGTTGGCGTTGTCGGGCCAGGAATTGAGCGGGGCAAAGCGCTGATTGCCCGTGCCGCCGCCCCCGCGCCCGTCGGCGATGCGGTAGGTCCCGGCCGAATGCCAGGCCATGCGGATCATCAAGCCGCCGTAATGGCCCCAGTCCGCCGGCCACCAGGGCTGGCTGTCGGTCATCAAGGCTTTGAGATCGGCCTTCAGCGCCGCGACGTCGAGCGTTTTTACCGCCGCCCGGTAGTCGAAATCCGCGTCCATCGGATCGGTCTTGCGGTCGTGCTGGTGCAGGATGTCCAGGTTGAGGGCCTTCGGCCACCAGGGGGCCGCGCCGCCCGCCGAGGTTTGCCCGCCATGCATCACCGGGCATTGCCCGCCCGCGCTGCCGTGTTTCGTTGCGTCCGTCATCTCTCGTCTCCTCGGTTCAGTCGGTTCTCCGACACGCTTCTAGCCTAGCGAGCGACGCCTTCGCTGCCCAATTGATTGATCCGATGCGGCCGATAGCGGACGGCTATACGCGCCGAAACCTCGCCCCAAACCCAGGCAGGAGGTGGCGTGTACCGCGGCTCAAGCGCGGAACTGGCCCGCGAGGTCCTTGAGTTTGTCGGCCAGAACGCCGACTTCATGCGCCTCGTGCCAGGAGTTCTGCGCCACCTGGGCATTGTCCTCGGCGCTCTGGGAGATGTGCTCGATGTTGCCGGCAATCTCGCGCGCCGAAGCGCCATTGTCGAGCAGGGCGTCGCGGATCGACTGCACCGCCTCGCTCGCCTGGACGACGGCGGCCTCGACTTCGCTGGTCATGGCGCCGGCCTCGGCCGCGCTGCGCGCGCCGTCGCCGACCTGGGCACTGCTCGCCGCCACGTCGCGCGCCACCGAAGCGCTGACCTCCTGGATGCGCCGGATCATGGCGCCAATCTCCTGCGTCGAATTGCTGGTGCGCTCGGCCAGCTGACGCACCTCGTCGGCCACCACCGCGAAGCCGCGCCCTTGCTCGCCGGCCCGTGCCGCCTCGATGGCCGCATTGAGCGCCAGGAGGTTGGTCTGGTCGGCGATCTCGTGGATCACCTGCACGACGCGGCTGATCTCCTGCGAGGTCGAGGTCAGTTCGGCGATGCGCCGTTCGGAATCGGCCACCACCCGCGACGCCGCGTCGATGTGGCGCGCCGCTTCGGCGCTGGTGGCGGCGCTCTGCCGCGTGGCCCGCACCGACGTATCGGCGCACTCGAGCGCGGCGCTGGCATTGCCGCTCATGGCGTCGGTCGACACCGAAAGCGCCTCGACGGCGGCGGCGATGCTGGCGATCGACGTCGATTGCGATTGAGTGGCGTCGACCGTTGCCTTACTTGCCGCCATCAGGCGCTCGCTCGAGCGCAGCAGCACCCGCGCCGTCTGCTGGATCAGGCTGATCGCCTCGTGCAGGCGGTTGCGCAGAATGGCGACGCGGGACAGGATGGAGCCGAGCTCATCGTGGCTCACGGCGCTGATGACCTGGGCGAGGTTGCCGCCCGCGACCTCGGCGACGAGCCGCTCGGTTTCCTTCGCCTGCCGGGCAATGCGCGCCAGCATCAGGCCGGACAGCAACGCGCCGAGGCCCAGCGCCAGCGCGGTGAGCACCAGGCTGCGCATTTCGGCGCGTTCGGCGTCAGCATGCAGATCGGCGAGCACGACGGGAACGTTCTCGTCCTGGCGCTTGATTTCCGCCAGCATCAAGTCCCGCATCGTGCGCCACTTCGGCGTTTCCTCGGTATTGAGGACGGTTTTCGCCTCATCCAGACGCCCGGCCTGGATCAGTGCCAGAACCTGCTCCTGGGTTTTTTTATGTTCGACGCGCAGGGCGGCGATCTTCTCCGGCAACCCGCTCTTGCCGAATTTAGCGTCGTGCGCGCGCATCGTCACCAGAACGTTCTCGAACGTCTCCGTGGCGCTCTGGTAGTTGTCGTAGGCCTGCCGGTTCTTCGGATCGAGCATGGCGTTGCGCGTCGCCTGCCCCATTTGCAGGCCTTGCCCGTACAGCTTGAGGAAGCCGGCCTGGCGCGCCACATCGTTTTCGATGTAAGCGCTGTAGGCATCCTCGATCCGATCGGAGGAAATCATGCAGTTGAGCAGCGCGCCGATCAGCAGCAGGGTCAAGGGCAGCATCACCAGCACCAGGCGATAACCGATGCGCAGGTCGTCGATCCAGCGCAGGAAACGGGCTTGGGCAAGCTGTCCCTCGCGCAGGCGCAGCTTGGGCTCGCGCCGCATGCGCGCGTACAGCGCCTCGGCGGCGCTGATCTCCTCGCGGCTCGGGCGCACGCGCACCGACATGTAGCCGCCGTCCACCTTGGGCGTCACCGAAGCGCGCACCCAGTAATGGTCACCGTTCTTGCAGCGGTTCTTGACCACCCCGGCCCAGGGGCGCCCGGCCTTGACCGTCGCCCAGAGGTCGCGGAAGGCTTCGGCCGGCATGTCCGGGTGGCGCAGGATGTTGTGCGGCTGGCCGATCAGTTCGTCGGCGACATAGCCGCTGATCTCGACGAAATCGTCGTTGACGAAGGTGATCCGACCCTTGTCGTCGGTATGCGAAATGATCGCGATCGCATCGGAGTACGAACGCTCGACATTGGTGACCGGCTGGTTGTTGCGCATGGGCACTCCTGCAGGCTTGGACGACAGAAGAAGCACAAGAGGGCCGCACAACCAGGGCCCGCTTCATTCTAGACAAGCCTGTGGAGACTACAACGGGCTGCCGGCCTTCCGGTTCGGCCGACAGCCCGTCCAGCCCGAAAGCGGCGCGGCGTCGTGGTTCAGGGACTGCGGCGGGGGGGGGATGCCGATCGTCCGCGGTGAACAGTGAACGTCCGCGTCACCGCCTTCGGGCGCACCTGCACGTCAGGCGTCGCGGGCTCGTTGGACCCTAACGCGGCGTGCAGGGCTGGCCCGCTCAGCGGGCAAACGCTTGCTCGTGACCGTTCTGCGGCCAGAAACTCCAGTTGTGCGCCGTGGCGGAAGCGGCCTTGGCACGGCTGTTTTTCGGCCAGAAACGCCAGCACATCGAGCGCGTCGCCAGTTTCTCGGCCGGCGGCAATTCGGCGGCCACGGCGGTCGGTTGACCATTCGCCACCCGGCGGCGCTGCAGGCAGGGTTGCGGATCGGCCTGCGGCGCGCCGAGGGTGATCACCAGGGCATGCAGGACGAAGAGCGCGAGCACGCCCAGCGCCGCGCCGGCATCGCCGTTGGCAAAACAGAGCATCCCGGCGACCAGCGCGCCAGCGATGTAAAAAAGCACCAGAAGCAGGTTGGCCAGATGATCCTGGCGTTCAATACCGTTCGTCGCGTTGTTCGTTTTCATGATGTTGTCTCCTCGAAGATGGGGGTGAGAAATTCGTTGAAAGCCGTTGAAATCCGTTCACTCCCTCCCTGCGTATGGATATGCTATGACTTATCCGAACTCATATAAAAACAAGCGTTCACTCATGTATTAAAGGAGCCTCAAGGTGACCTTCACCCAGCTCGAAATCTTCGTCCTCGTCGCTGACCTCGGTGGCTTCACCGCCGCCGCCGAACGGCTCGGAATCAGCCAGTCGGCGGTGTCGCACGCGCTCAAGCAACTGGAAGGCGAATGGGGCGTCACCCTGCTCTCGCGCAGCAAGGCCGGGATCGAGGTGACCGAGGTCGGGCACAACCTGCTGGCGCGGGCGCGCGAAATCCTCGGCATCTCGGAAGCCATCGCGCAGGAGGTCGCGGCGGTGCGCGGGCTCAACCGCGGCGTGCTGCGCATCGGCTCCTTCGGGCCGTCGTCGTCGCTCCTGCTGCTGCCGCGCATCCTCGATCAATACCGCCGCGATTACCCGGAGATCGAGATCCACGTCGACGAGGGTCCGGACGACGTGGTCGCCAACTGGATCGCCGAACGCCGCGTCGACGTCGGCTTCGTCGTCCTGCCCGACGAGCGTTTCGACACCCAGCTGCTGGTCGAGGACCAACTCGTCGCCGTGCTGCCCCTGGGCCACCCGCTCGCCCGGCAGAAGTCGATCAACCTCTCCGACCTGCGCCACCTACCCTTCATCATGACCGCGGCGGGCGCGACGGCGCACGTGGAAAAGCTGTTCGAAGCGGCGGGCCTGCACCTCAACGTGCAGCACCGCTACTCGCAGATCCTGACCATCATCAAGACGGTCGAATCCGGCGCGGGGGTGTCGATCGTGGCCAGCCTCGCGCTCTCCGATCAGGTCATGGCGATGTGCCCGGGCGCGGTCAAGAAACCGCTGGCGCAGCCGGCGCGGCGCTCGGTCGGCCTGGCCGTGCCCAACCTCAAGCAAGCCAGCCCGGCGGTGCTCGCCTTCCTCAAGACGGCCAAGGCGCTGGTGCCGAAGCTGCGCCAGGACCTCGCGCTGCGCTGAACGGGGAAAGCCTCGCGAAAAAAACGACGGGGCGCGAAGAAGGCGCCCCGTCGTTTTCCCTGAACCTTCCCGCGCACGGCCGCGCAGGCAGGTGACTGCGTTACCGCGGGCTTACTTCTTCTCCACCACCGGCGGGTGGAATTCCTGCGGCATGGCGCCGCCCTTGGGCGCGCCGACCGCCTGCTCGACCTGCGGCAGCTTGTGCGCGATGCCCTTGTGGCAGTCGATGCAGGTCTGGCCTTCGTTGAGGCCGACCTGGTGCATCTTGGCCGCGCGGATGTTCTGCAGCGTGTAGTCGAAGCTCTCGAAGTTGTGGCAGTTGCGGCACTCGCGCGAATCGCTCTTCTTCATCCGCGCCCATTCGTTCTTGGCCAGCTGCAGCCGCTTGGCCTCGAATTTCTCGGGCGTGTCGATCGAGCCGAGCACCTTGTGCAGCACCTCGTTCGACGCCTGGATCTTGCGCGCGATCTTGTACGACCACTCGCGCGGCACGTGGCAGTCCGGGCAGGTGGCGCGTACGCCCGAGCGGTTGGCGGCGTGGATGGTGTTGCGGTACTCCTGGTACACGTTGTCGCGCATCTCGTGGCAGGAAATGCAGAACTTCTCGGTATTGGTCACTTCGAAGGCGGTGTTGAACGCGCCCCAGAAGACGATGCCGCCGACGAAGAGCAGCGCCACGAAGCCCCAGCCGGCATGACGGCAACGCGCCAGAAAGCGGGCCAGGGCGCCCTTGTTTTCGTTGTTATCGGTCATGGTTTCTCCCCTGCCCTCAGCGCAGCCCGGCGCCCGGCTTGAAGGTGTTGCCAACGAGCGGCTTGGCCTCGCTCTGCGGCACGTGGCACTGGCTGCAGAAGTAGCGTAGCGGCGAGACGCTGGACATCTCGACCCCGTCGCGGGTGCGGAAGTGGGTCAGCGAGATTTTGGTCGCCCCGGTTTCCTTGGCCCGGTTCCAGGCGTGGCAGTCGAGGCACTTGTTGAAGTTCTTGTCGACCGTGTAGCCCTCGATGGTGTGCGGGATCAGCGGCGGCTGCTGCACGAAGTCGCGCGGCAAGGGCGGCTGGTCTCGCCCGTAGCGCGTCCCTTCGCTTTCAGGGTCGGCGGCCGAGACGTCGACCCCACGCAGGGTCTGCACCTTGGCCGGCGCTGCGTCGGCGGCCTGCGCGTCGGCAATGCGCCAGAGCCCCGGCCCGGCGGCGAGCGCGAGGACGAAGGCCAGGGCGGCACCCCAGATGCGGGCGGTTCGGAGGGTCGGCGCGTTGTTCATTCTCATCACTCGCTCCTTTGGTCAAATCGGTGGGTCATCTTGAAAACCTCGAGGTCGCAGACGTCGATGCAGCGGCCGCAGGCCGTGCATTCGCCGGAAAGGATGATCGGGCTCTGCTGCCCGACCTGCTTGAGCGCAGGGCGGATGACCTGCGGCTCGGGGCAGACGGTGAAGCAATCCATGCAATCGTTGCAGGCCGAGCGTTTGGCCGCCGAGACGCGCAGCAGCGCCGTGCGCCCGAGCAGGCCGTAGAAGGCGCCCATCGGGCAGAGGTGGCCGCACCAGCCGCGTCCGGCCACCAGCAGGTCGTAGAGAAAAATGCCGAGCGCCAGCCAGACCCCGCCGGTGAGGCCGAAGATCAGGCTGCGCTGCACGTAAGTGACGGGATTGACCCACTCCCAGACCAGCGCGCCGCTCACGGCAGCGGCAATCAGCACGCCGCCGAGCAGCCAGTAGCGGGTGTTGGAATCGGGCGCGCGCCCGGTCTTGATGCCCAGCCGGCGCCGGCTCCAGGCGGCGGCGTCGGTGACGACGTTCACCGGGCAGACCCAGCTGCAGAACACGCGCCCGCCGACGAGGAGGTAAAAAGCCAACAGGATCACGGCGCCGGTGATCGCCGTGGTGTAGGGCCAATGCCGTGCGGCGAGTTGCTGCACGAACTGGAAGGGGTCGGTGAGCGGGACGGTATCGAAAAGCAGCGAAGCCGAGAGGTTGCCCTTGAGCACCCAGACGCCAAACCACGGCCCGGAGAGGAAGGCGAGCAGCACCAGGGCCTGCGCCAGACGCCGCAGCAGGAGCCACTTCTGGCGCGGCCAGAAGGCGCGCGGAATGGCGCTTTCAGGCGCGCTTTCAGGCGCGCGCTCAGGCGTGTGCTGGGTCGCGGACGTCATGCTCACGGCCTCCAGCGCGAATCGAGCGCGCCGCCAGCCCCGCCCTTGACGCCCTGCCCGGCGGTGGCCGGCGCGCTCGGGGCGACCGGGGTCGCGCCGGGCGTGGCAGAGGGAATTTCGGTCGGTACCCGGGTGCTGGTCGGCCCGTCGAAGCCGCGCACCGGCAGTTCGACCTGCTCACCGATCAAGGAGCCGCCGTGCTTGGCCTTCTCCTCCCAACCCTTGCGGTAATGCTCGGGCAAGGCGCCCTGCGCCAGCCGGTAAGGCAGCACGCGAATCGCCGCGCGCGGCAGCACGCAGGCCTTTTCGCATTTGCCGCAGCCCGTGCAGTGTTCCGAATGCACGGTCGGCAAGAGCATCGCGTGGCGGTCGGAGCGCGGGTTGTGCATCTTCTCCAGGGTGATCGCCTGGTCGATCACCGGGCAGACGCGGTAACAGACGTCACAGCGCAGGCCGAGGAAGTTGAGGCAGGTTTCGTGGTCAACGAGGGCCGCAAGGCCCATCCGCGCCTTGCCGATGTCGGTCAGCTGGCGGTCGAGCGCGCCGGTCGGGCAGGCCTTGAGGCAAGGAATGTCCTCGCACATCTCGCAGGGAATCTCGCGCGCCACGAAGTACGGCGTGCCGCCGACCACGCCCGAACCGACGTCGGAGAGGCGCAGGGTGTCGTACGGGCAATCGCGGACGCACAGCCCGCAACGCACGCAGGCGGCAAGAAAATCGTCTTCGGCAAGCGCCCCCGGCGGGCGGATCGCCTCGGCCGGCAGCGCCCGCGCATGGCGGGCAAAGAGCCCGCTGCCGAGCGTGAGCAGGCAGGCCCCGCCGGCCGCCGCCGCGACCCCGTTCAGGAAGCGGCGACGCGCGGCCGCCGCCGGAGAACCCGGACGGGCGGCGGAATCCTTGCGCGGGGCGGACACGGCGTGAGGCGCTCTGACGATGAGGAGCGGCGCTTAGGCGCGCACCACCTTGACCGCGCACTTCTTGAAGTCGGTTTCCTTCGAGATCGGGCACGTGGCGTCGAGGGTGAGCTTGTTCACGAGGCGCGACTCGTCGAAGAACGGCACATAGACGAGGCCGACCGGCGGCTTGTTGCGGCCGCGCGTTTCGATCCGGCCGATCATCTCGCCGCGACGCGAGATCACCTTCACCGCCATGCCGCGCTGCAGCCCGCGCTTTTTGGCGTCGTCCGGGTGCATGAAGACCTGCGCCTCGGGCACCGCCTTATGCAGCTCGGGCACCCGCCGGGTCATCGAGCCGGTGTGCCAGTGTTCGAGCACACGGCCGGTACACAGCCACATGTCGTAGTCCTTGTCCGGCATCTCGGGCGGATCCTGGTAAGGCAGCGCATAGATCACCGCCTTGCCGTCCTTGTTGCCGTAGAACTTCACGCCCTCGCCGGCCTTGACATAGGGATCGTAGCCTTCGCGGAAGCGCCACAGCGTTTCCTTGCCGTCGACCACCGGCCAGCGCAGGCCGCGCGACTTGTGATAGACCTCGAAGGGCGCCAGGTCGTGCGCGTGACCGCGGCCGAACTGCGCGTATTCCTCAAACAAGCCCTTCTGCACGTAGAAACCGAAGTGCTCGGACTCGTCGTTCATGTAGCCCTTGATCGCGTGCTCGTTGACCTTGGCGACCTCAGCCTTCGGGTACTTGTTGACCACCTTGTTGGCGTACAGGATGTCAAAGAGCGTCTTGCCCTTGTATTCCGGCTTCTTGGCGATCAGCTCGGCGGGCCAGACCTCCTCGACCTTGAAGCGCTTGGCGAACTCCATGTATTGCCAGAGGTCGGACTTCGACTCGCCCGGTGCCTTGACCTGCTGGCGCCAGAACTGCGTGCGCCGCTCGGCGTTGCCGAAGGCGCCCTCCTTCTCGGTCCACATCGCGCAGGGCAGGATCAAGTCGGCCGAGAGCGCCGACACCGTCGGATAGACCTCGGAGACGACGACAAAAGCCGCCGGATTACGCCAACCAGGGTAGATCTCGCCGTTCACGTTCGGCCCGGCCTGCATGTTGTTGGTGGTACTCGTCCAGTAGCACTTGAGCTTGCCGTCCTTGAGCGCGCGGCTCTGGGCCACGGCGTGCAGGCCGATGTTGCCGGGCAGCGTGCCGTCCGGCAGTTGCCAGAGTTCCTCGGTGATCTTGCGGTGCGCGGGATTGGTCACCACCATGTCCGCCGGCAGGCGGTGGGCGAAGGTGCCGACCTCGCGCGCCGTGCCGCAGGCCGAGGGCTGGCCGGTGAGCGAGAACGGCCCGTTGCCCGGCTCGGAAATCTTGCCGACCAGAAGGTGCACGTTGTAGATCATGTTGTTCACCCAGGTGCCGCGGGTGTGCTGGTTGAACCCCATGGTCCAGAAGCTCACGACCTTCCGCTTCGGGTCGGCGTACAGCTCGGCGAGTTTCTTCAGCCGTTCGGCCGGAACACCCGAGAGCTTGGCGGTTTTTTCCAGCGTGTACTCGGAGACGAACTTCTTGAATTCCTCGAAGTTCGACGGACGCGAATCGTTGGGGTTGTTCTTCGGTTTGCCGTCAGCGCCGGGATAGCCGTTGAACTTGGCGTCCTTTTCCAGCGCGTGCGCCGGGCGCAGGCCATAGCCGATGTCGGTCTCGCCGATCTTGAAATTGACGTTGGCCTTGACGAAGTCCTGATTGACCTTGCCCGAGCTGATGATGTGGTTGCAGATGTAATTGAGGATCGCGAGGTCGGTGTTGGGCACGAAGATCATGCCGTTGTCCGAGAGCTCGAAGCTACGGTGCTCGAAGGTCGACAACACATGCACCTGGACATCGCTCTTGCTCAGGCGGCGGTCGGTGATGCGCGTCCACAGCACGGGGTGCATCTCGGCCATGTTCGAGCCCCAGAGCACGAAGGCGTCGGCCTGCTCGA
>NZ_JASDTF010000031.1:0-58115 GCF_041441355.1 Propionivibrio sp. | reverse complement strand
CGTTTTCGAGCAGCGGGATGACCGAGTCCTGCAGCACCTCGGTGTACATCTCGAAGGCCGGGATGTCGCGGCTCTGCCCGAGCGCGGCGAGCACCGCGTTGGCGATGTTGCCGACGCCCGACTGCAGCGGCAGGAATTGCTTCGGAATGCGTCCGCCGCGCATCTCGGCGGCGAGAAAATCGGCGACGTTCTGGCCGATGCGGTCGGTCACTTCGGTCGGTTCGTCGAAACCGCCGGCCTCGTCGGCCAGATCGGTGAACACCACGCCAGCGATTTTCTTCGGGTCGATCACGCACATCGGCGAGCCGGCGCGGTCGGACGGCGAGTAGATCGGAATCTCGCTGCGCCCGGGCGGGTCCTGCGGCTCGAAGATGTCGTGCATGCCGAGCAGGGACGAGGGATGGCGCGAGTTGAGTTCGATGATCACCTTGTCGGCCATGCGCATGTAGGTGTTCGAGGCGCCGACCGAGGTCGACAGCACCACGCCGCCGCCGGCGGTCAGGTCGCAGGCTTCGACCACGGCCCAGTGGATCGGCCCGAGGTGGCCGTAGCGCACGTGCTGCGGCACCATCGACAGGTGCATGTCGACGAAGCGCACCTGGCCGGCGTTGATCTGTTTGCGCAGCGTGCCGTTGGACTGATACGGCGCGCGGAAGGCGATAGCCTCGGCTTCGGCCAGCGCGCCGTCAAGCGAGGGGCCGGTCGACGCGCCGGTCAGCACGCCGACCTTGAACGGCCGCCCGGCCTCATGTTCGCGCTTGGCCTTGCGCGCCAGCGCGGCGGGCACCGCCTTGGCCGCGCCGGCCGCGGTAAATCCGCTAAAACCGATGTTCTGGCCGTGGTTGATGAGTTCCGCGGCCTCCTCGGGGGTCAGGATCGGAAAGGGAAAGCTCATGCTGGCTACTCCTGAATGGCAATGAAGAAAACAAAAAAGCGCCGGCTCGCTGAGCACGGCGCTTCGTAATCCTTGCGCGTTCGCAATCCAAATACGCTGGCGGGGAAAGGGGCACCACCGCAGGCGGGACGACGGTCCGTTCCGGCGCCCGGTCAACGTCGCCGCCGCCAGGCGGCCGGAAACATCCGCCGCCGCGTCCAGGCACGTTGAGATCAGCGCTGCCGACCAGTTCGTACACGACCGTACACTCCCGCCGCTTCCGCCCTGCTGGCGGGACCGACATCAAGATGAAAGGGGTGGCCCAAGTTCGAAAAAAATTATACCTCTAGGCATACGGCATGAAAACTGCGGCAACGCGTCGACATACGACGAAACGGTCCCGCCCGATCACTCCGGCGCCCGGCTATCGACGCACAGGGTCACCGGCCCGTCGTTGACCAGCGCCACCTGCATGTCGGCGCCGAAAACGCCGGTCGGCACCGGCTTGCCAAGGGCTGCGCTCAGGCGGCGCACGAACTCGGCGAACAGCGGCTCGGCCACCTCGGGCCGCGCCGCGCGGCTCCACGACGGGCGATTGCCTTTCTTCACTGCGGCGTAGAGGGTGAACTGGCTGACCGCCAGCACCTCGCCGCCGATCTCCTGCACGCTGAGGTTCATCACCCCGTCGGCGTCATCGAAGATACGCAGCCGGGTCAGCTTGCCGCACATCCAGTCGAGGTCAGCCATGCCGTCCTCGGCCTCGAAGCCGACCAGAAGCAAGAGCCCGTGCCCGATCGCGCCCACCGTCGCGCCCCCCACGTCGACCTGCGCCGAGGTCACGCGCTGTATCACCACACGCAAAACTGCTCTCCTTTTTTCCTTGAGTTTCGAGATCCCGTCAAAGCGGGCTATCGTCGCCGACCGCCGAACGGAGCGGCTGCCAGAGCACGGGCTGCGCCGCCGGTTCAGGCTGCAGGGTGACATGCACGATGCCGCGCAGACGCAAGGTCTGGCGTGCCTCGGCGAGCGTCTCCGGCCACAGCACCAGGCTCTCGACGACGAGGTGCGCGGACAGCGCAATACGGTTCGAGGACAGTGTCCAGATGTGCAAATCATGCACCGAGCGCACGCCCGGCAGCGCCGCCAGCGCGTGCCCGATCTCCTCGGTCGACAGGTGTTCCGGCACGCCTTCGAGCAGCGCCTGCATCACTTCGCGCAGCAGACGGACGCTGGAGATCAGCACCAGCAAGCTGATCAGCATCGACAGCAGCGGATCGATCGGCAGCCAGCCCGTGTACATCACGCCGACGCCGGCGACCAGCGCACCGACCGAACCGAGCAGGTCGCCGATCACGTGCAGCAGGGCGCCGCGGGTGTTCATCGTCTGCTCACCGCGCATCAGCAGCCAGGCCACACCGACATTGACCAGCAGGCCGCAGATGGCGACCGCGGTCACCGTCGCGCCGTCGACTGGCAGAGGGGCCTGCAGGCGGCGGATCGCCGCCACGGAAAGGGCCACCACCACGCCGACCATGAACACCACGTTGACCAGCGCCGCCAGCGTCTCGACCCGACCGAGGCCGTAAGTGTGGCGCAACGACGGCGGCCGCCGCGCCAGCCAGGCGGCGAAGGCGGCAAGCCCGAGCGAGGCGCTGTCGGTGACCATGTGTCCGGCATCGCCGAGCAGGGCCAGCGAGCCCGACCAGAAGCCGGCCACGGCCTCGATCAGCGCAAAACCGAGGGTCAGCGCCAGCGCCCAGACGAGACGCGGCCCGGAATCGGCGCCGTGCGCATGCGGGTGTCCGTGCGAATGAGCATGCGAATGGTCGTGGATATGGCGATGGGGAGGTGCATGATCGTGGGCATGCGCGTCGTCGTGCGCAGGCGCGCCCGCCCCCTCGTGCTCGGTCGGATTCCGGCCGAGCAGGGTGTGGGAGGCCGGCCCGAGGTCATGCTTGCGCCGCAATTCCATGCCGTGTCCTTTCAACCCGCGCTGTCGCCGATGGCCGCCTGCAGCGCACGCGCGCTCATCGCATCGCCATGCACCAGATTGAACACTCCGGCCGGAACTCCGCTGCGCGCCGCCAGCTCGGCCAGCGCCAGCAGCGGCGCGGCGACGCAGGGCGACGAGAGCAGCAGCACCGCACTGCCCGCGTTCAGGGCCATCGCCAGACGCCGTACCGCATCGCTGAAGGGCGCCGGGTCGTCCGCCGCCGGCAGCAGCGCGCAGACCGGCGACAGCGGCGCTTGCGCCGGCAGCGCCAACAGGGCCTGCTCGGCGCGGGCGACGTCCTCGGCCGCCGCCGTGGCGGTCAGGCCGGCGTCCTCCCCGAGCAAGCGCGCGAAGTGCGGTGCGTAACCGGCGAGTGCGGTTGCCAGCGCCGCCAGCACGCCCTGCCGCAAGGCCGGGTCAAGCGCGGCCCAGGCCGGCTGTGCCGCGCAGGCCGCAGCGACGGCGCGCTGCGCCACGGCCGCACCGCACACCGGAACACGCCGCAGGACGGGTTCTTGACGAGGATTTTGGACATCGACGAGGCGCTCGCCAAGGGAGAGAACGGCGCGCCCGTCGATCCAGAACGGCAACGCGGGCGGGGCATCGGGCGAAAGGGCAAACATGGATTCAGAACTCAGAAACTTAGAATTCGAAGACAAACGACACCCGCAAGCGCCAAACGGGGTGTGGCGGAGTGGCGTCAAAAACCGCAAAAGCGGCCGGACGCGCATGGACAGGCAAAGCGGGACGTGACGGACACCTCTTGCGCATGGTGCTAGAATGGCATTCCATCAGATGACAAAACGCCGCGGTTAACAAGCGGCGCGCGCCATATGGGCGGAGTCGCAATAGTATTCCGCCAGGGGAAAAAACAAAAGCTCATAACGGGAAAACTATGGCCGAACATACAGAAGCCAAAGGCTCGATCCAGGTCATCGAACGTATGATGTCGCTGCTCGACGCGCTGGCCGATGCGCCCGGCGCGGCGCCGCTGAAAACCTTGTCTCTGACCACCGGCCTGCATCCTTCGACCGCGCACCGCATCCTGGCGGTCATGACCAACGCCCGCCTCGTCGAACGCCACGACGCCGGCACCTACGCCCTCGGCATCCGTCTGCTCGAGCTCGGCAACATCGTCAAGGCGCGGCTCAACATCCGCGAAGTCGCCCTGCCGTTCATGCAGCACCTGCACGAAACCATCGGCGAGGCGATCAACCTCGGCGTGCGCGACGGTGACGAAATCGTCTACGTCGAACGCACTTCGAGCGGCCGCGCGCTGGTGCGCGTCGTCTATCTCGTCGGCGGCCGGGCGCCCCTGCACCTCACCTCGCTGGGCAAGCTCTTCCTCGCCGCGGACGACCACGACGCCGTACGCACCTACGCCAAGCGCACCGGCCTGCCGGGCAAGACGCCGCATTCGCTGACCGATCCGGCCCAGCTCGAGCGCGAGCTCGACAAGATCCGTCGCCACGACCTCGCGTACGACAACGAGGAAGCGGAGATCGGCCTGCGCTGCGTCGCATCGCCGATCCGAAACGACGAAGGCGGGCTGATCGCCGGCCTCTCGATCTCGGCCCCGACCGAACGTCACAACCCCAACTGGGTCCCCCTGCTCAAGCGCACCGCCGAGGACATCTCGCGCGCCCTCGGCTACACCCCCGAAGCCGGGCGCTGAGCCGCGGCCACAGCGTGGTTTTCCGCCGCTTCGTCGCGGCGGGGCGCCACGCGCGGCAGACGGAGGGTGAAGACGCTGCCCTCGCCGACCCGGCTCAGCACCGTGATCGTCCCGCCCAGGACGCGGCTGACGACGCTCTCGCAGATGTGCAGGCCGAGGCCCGTTCCACCGCGCCCCCGGCGCGAGGTGAAAAAGGGTTCGAAGATCCGGCGCAGCACCTCCGGCGGCATGCCGCAACCGTCGTCGCTCACCGCCACCTCGACGCAATCGCCTGAATCGCGCGCCGTGAGGCGGACCAGTCCCCGCTCGCGACCGGGAAAAGCGTGCAGCACGGCGTTGCTGATCAGGTTGGTCAGCACCTGCCCAAGTGGGCCGGGATAGCTCTCGAAGCCAAACCCCGGTTCGATCTCGTTGCGCACTTCGTAGGGCGTGAGGCGCAACGAGGGCTGCAGGGTGAGCAGGATTTCGCGCGCAACCTCGGAGAGGTCGAAACGGCGGCGCTGGTCGCTGGCCTGATCGACGGCCACCTGCTTGAAGCTGCCGATCAGGTCGGCCGCGCGGCGCAGGTTACGCTCGGCCAGATCGCTGGCCTCGCCGATCACTTCGAGGAAGGTTTCGAATTCGCTGCGGCGCACCCCGCGCGCCAGACGGGCACGGAAATCCTGCGCCCTTTGCTGCATGGTCGTCGCCGCCATCAGCGCATTGCCGACCGGGGTGTTGAGTTCGTGCGCCACGCCCGCCACCATGCCGCCGAGTGCCGCGCTTTTCTCCGACTGCACCAGTTGTTCCTGCATCGTCCGCTGATGTTCGAGCGAGGCGGCAAGGTCGGCATTGGCTTGCGAGAGCTCCTCGGTACGCCGCTGCACGCGCTGTTCGAGTTCGGCGTTCAGCTCCAGGATTTCGCGTTCGATGCGCCGTTGCGCAGTCATGTCGTTGAGGGTCACGATCAGCAACACCGCGTCGCCGATGCGCACCTTGCGCGCGGCGATGCGGATCAAGCCGCGCTGCCCGTTGGCACAGTGCAACCAGGATTCCTGCCCCTCGACACAGCCCAGCGCGCGCACGCTGTCGCTAAAACGTTCGCCGTCTTGGAGGTCACACCACAGTTCGAGGCGAACGGCCTCGAGCCCGACCACCGCCGCGCGCGCCAGCCCGAACAGCCGCTCCCAGGCGGCATTGACGTCGACGATTACCGGTGCCTCCTGGCGGTATTCGGCCACCAGCATGGGCGTGGGCGAGGCCTGGAACACCGTTTCCAGCTTCTCCTCGTTCTGGCGCACCGCTTCCTCGCGTGCGCGCAGGGCGCCCGCCATGCGCTGCAGGTCGCCCGCAAGCTCGGACAACTCGCGGATGTGCCCGCCGCTGGGCCAGTGTTCCGGATAGGTGCCGCTGGCGATGCAGCGGCTGTTCTCGATCAGCGGCTGAACCCCGCGGCCGACCAGCGGGGCAATCAGCCGAGCCAGCGCCATGCTCAGCAGCAGCGCGACGAGCAGCGCCGAGACCACGGTTTCGACGGCCAGCCGCATGCGCGGATCGCCCAGCCCGGCGGGCTTGGCCGCGAGAATTACCCAGTGTAGACGTTCGGAGACGACGCCGAAGAGCATCTGGGAGCGCCCCAGGAAATCGACCCGCCCGAGCGGCGCCTCGCCGCGCAGGATGGCCGGGAATACCGGTAAGGAGGCGTAGTTCAGGTGCCGCCCCGGCGCCTGCGAACTCGACGACGACAGCCACTGCCCGCGCCGGTCGACGATGGTGACCAGCGCCTCGTCCCCAGGGGAGGCGGACGACAAGAGTTCGAGCAGGCGCTCGAGGGCCACCTCGCCGACCACGATGCGCTGTTCGCTGGCCACCGCCACGCTGACGGTATTTTTGCCGGTCAGCACCGAGAGGTAACGGTCGCTCCAGACGGTGACGGTCTTCCCGCCGGCCTTGTTCAGCGCGGCGTGGGCCTCATGGAACAGCGGATTGAAGGCGAAATCAACGCCACGCAGGATTGGCGCGGCCTGGCGAGATGCCGGCGGCAAGCCGACGCCGCGCACCCGGCCGGAATGGTCGAGCAGGAAGGCGACCTCGAACAGGCGTCCGTCGCCGACGGTGGCCTCAAGGTAATCCTCGAGTTCGCGCCCGTCGCGCTGGCGCGGCATCGCTGCCAGCGCCATCAGCTGCGCTTCCAGACTCGCCGAGTAATGGTCGAGCAAGCCGGCCACGCTGGCGGCACGCTCGGCGATCTCGCCCCGCTGCAAAGCCTCGATCTGCGGCAGGCGATAGAGCATGAGCACCGCGCTCACCCCGAGCAGGGTCAGCAGCACCGCCGTCACCAGCAACAGCGCCACCCAGGTGCGCAGACTCAACAGCCGCGGGAGCGCCTTCACGGAAAACGATCCTCAAGCGCCACGAAGCGCCCGTCATGCACTCGCGCGACGCTCACCTGGCGCGTCGCATCGCCCTGCGCGTCGAATGACCAGGTCTGCTGCACCCCTTCGAAGGCGGGAATGGACAGAAGGGTCGCTTTGAGCGAGGCCCCTGGCGCCCGTTTCGCGTAGGCGGTCAACGCAGCGCACGTCGCGTCGTAGGCCGCCACCGCGACGAAGCCCGGCTCCTGGTTGAAGCGGGCCCGAAACGCGGTACGGAAAGCTTGGAAGCGCGGCCGCGCGTCGTCGCGCGCGAAAAGCTGGCTGACCACCAAACCCTCGACGCTGCGCCCGCCGAGCTGGATCAGGTGCTCGGTCGCCGCCCAGGCCGCGGCGCTGCTCGGCAGATCCACGTGCAACAGCCGGACCACTTGCAGCAGACGCACGGTATCGACAGCGCTGGCCACGAAATGCAAGGCATCGGGATGCGCCGCGAGCAGCTCGCGCAAGCTTGTCTCGTAGCTCGCAAACTCCCCGGAGACGAAAGGCACTTCGGCAACCACCTCCGTCCCGAGCGCGCGCAAGGCTTCACGCAGGTGCAAGGCCCAGTCGGCGGAGAAGGCCAGGTTACGTGTGTCGTAGGCCAGTGCCAGACGGCGCACCCCTTGGGCGTGGAGATGGACGGCAAAACGGCGGGTGATCTCGCCGACATGCGGGGAGACCAGCAGCAGCTGGTCGTCGCGGCCGACGAAACGGCTGGCGGTGATCGTCGGGCTCAAGAGCAGGACGCCCAGACGCTCGGCAACCGGCAACGCCGCCACCCCCATGGCACTGGTCAGCGGCCCGATGATGAGCTCGACGCCTTCGCGTGCCAGGGTTTCGACGGCCGCCGCCGCCTGCTCCTCGTCCTGGCCGTCATCGATCAGATGCAATTCGACGCGGCGCCCGCCGATGCCTCCCGCCGCGTTGATTTCCTCGACCGCGAGCAGCGCACCGTCGCGTCCGGATTCGCCGAGGTCGGCCACCGGCCCGGAAAGCCCGCCGATGAAGCCGAGACGCAAAGGCTTGGAGGGAATGCAGGCCACGCACAGCAGCCCCGCGAGGGCCACGAGCAGGGCGCCGAAGCGCCGACGGCCGCTCATGTCGAGGCGCGTCCGGCCAGCCAGAGCTTGAGTTCTTCGATCGGCATCGGCCGGGCGTACAGGAACCCCTGCCCGTCGTCGCAGCCCAGTTCGCCCAGGCGCCGGGCCTGCGCTTCGGTCTCGATGCCTTCGGCCAGGACCTTCATTCCCAGCTTCCGCCCCAGCGGCACGACCATTTCGGCGATGCGTGCGCCACGCGCGCCCGGATCGCCGTTATCGAGCGCATTGACGAAGGCGCGGTCGATCTTGATCCGGTCCGCCGGCAGGCGGTCGAGGTAGGACAGCGAGGAAAAGCCGGTGCCGAAGTCGTCGATGGCGATGCCGACCCCCCGCTTTTTGAGTTCATGCAGGTATTGCTCGACGAGCCCGGCCCCGAGAATGGCCGCCGACTCGGTGATTTCCAGTTCAAGGCGATCGGCCGGCATGCCGGTGTCGGCCAGCGCCCACTCGACGACGTCGATGAAATCGCTGCGCCGGAACTGCATCGCCGAGACATTCACCGCCATCACCAGGTCGGTATGGCCGAGCGCGCGCAGTTCGCCGGGCACGCTGAGCGAGCGCCGCAGGACCCATTCGCCGAGGCTGACGATCAAGCCCGAGCTTTCGGCGACCGGGATGAAGCTCGCCGGCGAAATGAAAGTACCGTCCTCGGCCCGCCAGCGCAGCAAAGCTTCGACGCCGATCACCCGTTGGTCGGTCAAGGTCACCTGCGGCTGATAGACGATGTACAGCCGATTGCTCTCGAATTCCTGGCGCAGGGCATTGAGCAGGCGCGTGCGCTCGCGCGTCTCGGTGCCGATGGCGCGCGAATACCAGACATGCTGCCCCTGACCGAGCGCCTTGGCGCGGCGGATGCCGATCCAGGCGTCCTTCAGGCAATCCGCCCCGCCCGTGCCGCTCGAATCGACGAGATGCAGCAATCCGAGCGAAACGCTCAAGGCCTGCTCACCTTCGTCAAACGCGAACGGCGTGGAGAACACGGACTGCAAGGCCGCCGGAACAATCAGGCTGTCGGGCCCGAGGACCGCAAAGGTGTCGTTGCTCACTCGCGCCACCAGGCACTGCATCGCCTGACCGAAGGTCTCCTCGACGCGCCGGGCAACGGCCTGCAACAGGCGGTCGCCGTAGCGGTGCCCAAAAAGATCGTTGAAGGCCGAGAACTGGTCGATGTCGATCAGCGCCAGCGCCTGCCCCGCGCCGCCTTCGACGATCAGGCGCTGGTCGATGGCGTCGATCAGCGCCGTTCGATTGACAAGACCGGTCAGGGAATCGGTGTAGGCCGCCTTGCGCAGACGCTCGAAGAGCACGACGTTGTCGCTGCCCAGCGCGATGTTGGCGCAAAAGACTTCCAGCTGCTGGAGGTCGGGCGCGTGCATCTGCGCGACATGGAGAAACCCCGCCCCGCGCCGCCCTTCGCTGCCGCCGAAGTAGAAGAACACCCCGTCGGGGGTCACGCTGGACGCCTGGGTTTCCAGGCAGTGCTCGACCTGCAGCAGGAGTTCGGGCGCGGTCAGGGCCAGGGGCTTGCCGCTGGCGCGGGCATAGCGGCCGCTGGCGGCGCGCAGCATGAACAGCCCGGCACGACGCACCTCCGCCGTCTCGCCCATGCAGATGAAGCCGTCGTTCGGCACTTTCAGGTAGGCCGCGAGCTGCTCCAGCGCGCGTTCGGCGTACTGCGACATCTCGCGCTCGCGCATCAACTGGCGGCTGGCCGTCACGATGCGCTCGAGCCCATGCCGGCTGGCCTCGCCGCGGCAAAGCTGGTCGTAGGTCCGGCAGGCCGAGGAGAGCACGGTGAACAGCTTGTTGCGCGTCAGCTCGCTCTTGGCCTTGTAGTCGTTGATGTCGTAGCGGCGGATGGTCTCGATTTCCGGCGCATAGCCGGGCTGACCGGTGCGCAGCACGATGCGCAGATTGACGAGTCCCAGTTCGCCCCGGATCGTCGCCACGATGTCCAGCCCGGCGGTCAGCGTCTCCATCACCACATCGAGGAGGATGACGGCGATGTCGGTTTCGCGGCGCAGGCAATCGAGCGCTTCGTTCGCCGAGTGGGCGTGCAGGAGCTGCATCGGGCGGTCGAGCACTTCCAGCCCGCGCAAGGCCAGGACGGTCGCTTCGTGGACGTCCTGATCGTCATCGACGACCAGAATGCGCCACGGATGCAGCGGCACCTTGCCGACCTCCTCGCCCTCCTCGGCGAAGAAGAGGTCGTCGTCGTGCGGGGGCTGCTCGCTCATCGTGCATCTCCGTGGATCAGGCTACCTTCAGGATAATGAAAACCTCGCCGCGAAGCCAGTCGCTTCCTCGCATCCGGGCCGCAAAGCTTCGCCCCGCGTTGCCCGCGAACGACGTGAACAACGGGGAAGCCGCTACAATGGCGCCCTGCGCCGACGTCACGTCGCTTTTTTTTCGTCACCGCTTTTCGTCTTTTTTTCGCAACCCATCCTCCGAGGATCGCTCCATGTTTCCCTTCCGTCGCCTGCGCGACATCCTCCTCGCGCCCTCGGCCACCTGGCTCCAGGTCGCCGAGGAAACGACTGACGCCCGCACGCTCTACACCGCTTTTTTGCTGCCGCTCGCCACGCTCGCGGCGCTCGCCGCCTGGTTCGGCCTTTCCGTCGTCGGGTATACCGTCGATGGCGCCGCGGTCCATCTCTCGCCGCTCGGCGGCCTGCTCAACGCCGCCACCAGCCTCGTTCTCAGCCTGGTGGCCATCCACCTGCTCGCGCGCTTCGCCGACCGTCTGGCGCCCAATTTCGGCGGCCAGTCCGACCGCCTCGCCGCCCTGCGCCTGATCGCCTACAGCAGCAGCGCCGCCCTGCTCGGCGGCGTTTTCGCCACGGTCCCGACCTGGGCCGGGCTGGGCCTCGCCCCCACGCTGTATTCGGCGCTCATCCTGGCGCGCGGCATCCCGGTGCTGATGCGCTCGAATCCCGAACGCACGCTGAGCTACACCGCCATCCTGATGATTGCCGCGCTGGCGCTCGGCACGATCAACGGCGCCATTCTCGCCGCCCTGCGCTAAGCCCTTCGGCGGGCGCCCGGACCGTCCCGGCGCCCCATCGCACCGTCCCCGGCTTCAGGAATACTCGATGCGCACGCGTTCGGCGCCCAGCCAGTCGCCGAGCACGCCGAGCAGGTCGTCTTCGAGGCGCACCCGGTAGCCGTCCGCGAGCTGCAGTTCGCAACGCGCGACACCGTTGCTGTAGACGATGCGCACCGGGCAGTTGCCGGGCGAGAACGGCGCCAGCAACTCGCGCAGGCGCTGCGCCACGGCCTGTTTGGCGCCAGGCTTGGCGGCCGGGTCGCCGCTCAGCGTCAGACGCAGGTGGCGGGCGAAACGGCCGCGCGCCTCGGGAATGGTCAACAAACGTTCGACGCTGACCCGCACCTTGCCCTCGCCCGCAAAGTCGTCCTTCGACACCTTGCCTTCGACGATCAGCACCTCGTCCTCGCGCAGCTTGTCGCGCTCGGCGTCGAGCACTTCGCTGTAGACCGCGACCTCCTGCTGCGCCGTGCCATCGTCGAGCGTGACGAAGGCGACCTTGCCACGCCCGGTGAGCTTGACCCGGATGCCGAGCACCAGCCCGGCCATGAACTGTGGCTCCTTGCGCGGCTGCAACTGGGCGAGCGTGGTGCGCACGAAGCGCGAGACCTCGGCCTTGACCGCGCTGAACGGGTGGCCAGAGAAGAAGAAACCGAGCGCGGTCTTTTCCTCGGCGAGCTGCTCGCGCTCCTTCCAGCGCGGCACCTCGACGTACTGCGGCCCGTGCGCGGCGCTCTCGTCGCTGTCGAAAACGTCGAACAGGCTGACCTGCAGGGCGTTGCGCTCGGCCTGCTCGGCCGCCTCCATGGCGATGCCGACCGAGGCCAGAAGACGATGACGGTGGTCGTCGAGGGCATCGAAGGCACCGGCACGGATCAGCGCTTCGATGGTGCGCCGATTGACGAGGCGCTTGTCGACGCGGCGGCAGAAGTCGAAGAGGTCCTTGAAGGGGCCGTCGCTCTCGCGCGCCTTGAGGATGCACTCGACGGCCTGCTGGCCGGTGCCCTTGACCGCGCCGAGCCCGTAGCGGATGGTTGCGCGGTCGACCGGAACGAAGCGGTAATCGGAGGCATTGACGTCCGGCCCGAGCATCTTGATGCGGTTCTTGATCGCGTCGTCGACGAAGATCTTCACCGAATCGGTGTTGTCCATGTCCGAGGACAGCGTCGCGGCCATGAAGGCCGAGCAGTGGTGCGCCTTGAGCCAGGCCGTGTGGTAGGTGACGACGGCGTAGGCGGCGGTGTGCGACTTGTTGAAGCCGTACTCCGCGAACTTGGTCATCAGGTCGAAGAGCTGCTCGGCGAGCGCCGGGTCGTAGCCCTTCTTCGCTGCGCCCTCGGCGATCGTCGCCCGGTGCAGCGCCATCTCCTCGGCCTTCTTCTTGCCCATCGCCCGGCGCAGCATGTCCGCGCCACCGAGCGTGTAGCCGCCGATGATCTGCGAGATCTGCATCACCTGTTCCTGGTACACGATGACGCCGTAGGTCGGCTCCAGGCAGGCTTTGAGGTCGGGGTGGAAGTAGTCGATCGCCTGCTGCCCTTTTTTACGCAGGATGAAGTCGTCCACCATCCCCGAGCCGAGCGGGCCGGGACGGTAGAGGGCGAGCACGGCGATGATGTCTTCGAAGCGGTCGGGCGCCAGCTTCTTGAGCAGCTTCTTCATGCCCTCCGATTCGACCTGGAAGATCGCCGTGGTGTTGGCGTCCTTGAGGATCTGGTAAGCGCCCGGGTCGGTGAAGGGCAGCGCGTTGAGGTCGGGCTTCTCGCCGGTCAGGCGCTCGACGTAGCGCACCGCGAGGTCGATGATGGTGAGGTTGCGCAGGCCCAGGAAGTCGAATTTGACGAGGCCGACCTTCTCGACGTCGTCCTTGTCGTACTGCGAGACGACGGTCTCGCCGTTGTCGGCCGAATAGAGCGGGCAGAAATCGGTGAGCTTGCCCGGCGCAATGAGCACGCCGCCGGCGTGCATGCCGATGTTGCGGGTCAAGTCCTCGAGCTTGCCGGCGAGTTCGAAGAGGTCGCGTACCTCTTCTTCGGTCTCGATCTTCTCCTTGAGCTGCGGCTCGGCTTCGATCGCCTTGGCCAGCGACAGCGGCTTGTTGGCCTCGAGCGGGATGAGCTTGGAGAGCGAATCGCAGAAGTTGTACGGCAGGTCGAGCACGCGACCGACGTCGCGGATCACGGCCTTGGACGACATGGTGCCGAAGGTGGCGATCTGCGACACGGCGTCCTTGCCGTATTTCTCGCGCACGTACTCGATCACCCGGCCGCGGTTGTCCTGGCAGAAGTCGATGTCGAAGTCGGGCATCGACACCCGCTCGGGGTTGAGGAAGCGTTCGAAAAGCAGCGCGTACTGCAGCGGATCGAGGTCGGTAATGCCGAGCGAAAAGGCGACCAGCGAACCCGCGCCGGAACCCCGGCCCGGGCCAACCGGAACGCCGTTGTGCTTGCCCCAGTTGATGAAGTCGGCAACGATCAGGAAGTAGCCGGGGAAGCCCATCTGGATGATGGTCGCCGTCTCGGTCTTCAGGCGGTCGTCGTAGACCGGGCGACGCCGGGCCTTCTCCTCCGGATCGGGATAGAGCTGGTCGAGGCGACGCTCAAGGCCGCGCTCGGCCTCCAGCACCAGAAATTCGTCGAGGGTGATGCCTTCCGGGGTCGGGAAGTTCGGCAGGTAGCTCTTGCCGAGGGTGATGGTCATCGAGCAGCGCTTGGCGATCTCGACCGAATTGACCAGCGCCGAGGGCAGGTCGGCGAACAGCTCGACCATCTCCTCGCCCGACTTGAAGTACTGTTCTTCGGTGTACAGCCGCGGCCGGCGGGTATCGCCGAGCATGTAGCCTTCGGCGATGCACACCCGCGCCTCGTGCGCCTTGAAGTCGTCAGGCGCGAGGAACTGGATCGGGTGGGTGGCGACGAGCGGCAGGTCGAGCTCGCCGGCAAGCGCCACCGTGCCTGCGATCAGGGCCTCCTGCGCACCGTATCCGGCGGTGCCTCGGGGGTGGGTACGCTGCACTTCGAGATAAAACGCGTCCGGGAAACGCTCGGCCCAATAGCGCGCGCGCGCCGCGGCCTGCACCGCGTTGCCTTGCGCCAGCGCTTCGCCGACGTCGCCCAGGCCGGCGCCGGAGAGGGCGACCAGCCCGTCGACACCGACGTCGTCGAGCATCTGGCGCGTGACCTCGGCGCGACCGCGCACGCGCGGCGCGAGGTAGGCGCGGGAGAGGATTTCGCACAGCTGCAGGTAGCCCTGGCGCGAACGGCAGAGCAGCAGCAGCCGGTACGGCCGGTCGGGATCGGTCTCGTTGGCGAGGTGGATGTCGCAGCCGAAGACGGGTTTGACGCCCTGGCCGCGGGTGGCGTTGTAGAACTTGACGAGGCCGAAGAGGTTGGCGAGGTCGGTGAGCGCCAGCGCCGGCATGCCGAGCTCGACGGCGCGCTCGACGGCGTCGTCGATGCGCACGATGCCGTCGGTGACGGAGTATTCGCTGTGCAGGCGAAGATGGACAAAACGGGGATCGGACATAGGGGGTGAATTTTACCCCGGCGAGCGCCCCGGCGCTCGACCGTCCGCCGCGAGAAGACCGCGTTCAGGACGAAAGCATGCGGGATTTCAGCTCCCTGCCGCGCCCGCTGCACGAAGCGGCCATGGCCAGAGCCGCAGCGTCAGTCGGCCTCGACCCAATCGAGGATGGGTTGCCACTGGGCCAGGTCTTTCTCGACCCGCGCGGCCGGAAGATCGAACAGCGTCAGCCCGTGCGCGGCGGCCTGCACATAGGCTTGGGTGTCGCGCAGGTAGGCGAGCACCGGCAACTCGTACTGTTCAAGGAAACGTTCGAGCTCGCCAGCGGCGCGGGTGCGCGCGTCGACGCGCATGCCGACCACGGCGACGAAGGTCTTTTCCTTGCGCACGGCCTTCTCGGCCAGCAATTCGGCGAGGAAGCTGCGCGTCGCCAGGATGTCGAAAAGCGACGGCTGCACCGGCACGATGACCCGCCGCACGGGCTTGAGCACGCGTTCGAGCAGTTTGCCGTGCAGTCCGGCCGGGGTGTCGAGGACGACGTGCGTTGTCCCGGCCGGCGGCCGGGCCGGGTCGCCGGCCTTGATCTCCCAGCCGGAAATCGGCGGTAGCCCCGCCGGCCGGATGTCGAGCCAGGCGCGCGAGGACTGTTGCCGGTCGACGTCGCCGAGCATCACCCGCCCGCCGCGGCGGGCGAAATAACCGGCGAGGTTGGTGGCCAGCGTCGACTTGCCGGCCCCGCCTTTGGGATTGGCGACCAGGAAGGATTTCATCGCGTGCGCTCCGGCAAATGGCGGCGTTCGAGCTGGCGCAGGCGGTCGCGCACCAGATCGATGTGCTGCCGCAGGGTGTAGAGCAGGTCGCTGAAGGCGAGCGGGATGCTGCGCGCGTAGGCTTCGTCCTCGATCCGGTCGAGCCGTTCGAGGTACTCGCCGTGCCGCAGCCCGTCGTAATTCTCGCGCAGCTCGTTCTCGAGGAACTTGAGGTCGCCGTAGCAGCGAAAGATCTTCGAACGTACGCGCCAGCTGTAGATCGACGGCGCCATGCGCAGCAATGGAACGATCAGCACCAGCACCGGCACGATCAGCACCAGCAGCCGCTCGACCAGCACCGCCAGCCAGAACGGCAGGTAGCGCTGCAGGAAGGGCGGGCCGGACTTGAAATAACGCTGCGCGTCGTCCGAAAGCTCGTAACTGCGGTCCTTGTAGGCCGGGAACTCGCCGGCGCGCTGGAAGAAACCGGTCTGCCCGTTCACTTCGCTCATCGCCTGCAGAAGCAGGCTGGCGAGCGCCGGGTGCAGCGTTTCGCGCACCACCACGTTGGCCGTGGTCGCCAGCAGCGCCGTGTCGCGCGGCGGAATATCGCGCTCCAGATCGACGACGCCGCGCGGCAGCACGATGCGCGAGAGGAAGGGGAAGCGCCGGGCGTAGGCTTCGGCCTGGCCGAAGCTCATCACCCGCACCCCGACCGCATGCAGCAGCGCCTGCACCACCGCAGCCTCGGGCGCGGAAACGATGAAGGCCACGTCAACCTCGCCGCGCAGCAGCGCTTCGGCCGCCTCCAGCCCGGAGAGCGGCAGCAGGTTGCGGCCGTGCGTCGGCAAACCATTGGCCGCCAGCAACTGATTCACCACCCCGCGCACGCCGCTGCCCGGCTCGCCCACCGCCAGCCGCTTGCCGGCCAGCGGGTGCAGGGTGTCGATGCGCCGGTCATGGCGATAGAACACCCACACCGGCTCGTAAGCAACGCTGCCCAGCGATTTGAGGCGCACTTCGCCGGGCACCAGCTTGGCAAAGGGCGCCGGCCGCGCCGGATCGTCGATGCCGCCCTGGACAAAGGCCAGATCGGCTTCGCCGCGGCGCAGGCACTCAAGGTTCTCGCTCGATCCGCTCGAACTGCGGATCTCCAGCTCGATGCCGTTGTGCGCCAGCAGTTCGGCGTAGCGCGTGGCGAAGGCATGGTAGGCGCCGTCCTCGCTGCCGGTGGAGACGACCATCCGCTTGGGCGGCGCCGGTTCGACGAACTGGTAAGCGACGTAAAGCGCGACCGCAGAAACGAGAACGATGGGCCACGCCGTCGCGAGCAAGTCGCGCAGCGAGACAAATTTGGCGCGCAGCGCCCGCATCAGGGCACCAGGACGGTGGAACCGGTGGTCTTGCGCGCTTCGAGATCGCGATGCGCCTGCGCCGCCTCAGCCAGGGCATAGCGTTGATTGACCTCGATCTTCACCTGGCCGGCGAGCACCTTCTCGAAGAGTTCGCCGCCAAGGTCGAGCAGTTCGTCGCGCTTGGCGGTGTGGTGCGCAAGGATCGGCCGGGTGAAAAACAGCGAGCCTTTCTGCGACAGCAGGAGCGGCTCGAAAGGCGGCACCGGGCCCGAAGCGTTGCCGAAGGAAACCATCGTGCCGCGCACGCGCAGGCTGTCGATCGAGGCCATGAAGGTGTCCTTGCCGACGCCGTCATAGACCACCGCCACGCCTTCGCCGCCGGTAATTTCGCGCACACGCTTGGCCACGTCCTCACGGGTGTAGAGGATCACATGATCGCAACCGTGCTGGCGCGCAAGCTCGGCCTTGATCTCGGTCGACACCGTGCCGATCACCGTCGCCCCGAGCGCCTTCGCCCACTGGCAGGCGATCAGCCCGACGCCGCCGGCCGCGGCGTGGATCAGCACCGCGTCGCCCGGCTGCACCCGGTAGGTACGGCGCAGCAGGTAGGCCGCGGTCAGCCCCTGCAGCATCATCGCCGCGCCGGTCTCGAACGACAGCGCCTCGGGCAGGCGCAGCAGGCGTTCAGCCGGCAGGCAGCGCACCTCGCTGTAGGCACCGACCGGGCCGCCGGCATAGGCGACGCGGTCGCCCACCGCCAGGTCGCGCACGCCCTCGCCCACGGCCTCGACGACGCCTGCGCCTTCCAGGCCGATGCCCGAAGGCAAGGGCAACGGATAAAGGCCGCTGCGGTGGTAGGTGTCGATGAAATTCAAGCCGATCGCGTAATGACGCACACGCGCCTCGCCCGGCGCCGGCGCGCCGATCTCAACCTCTTCGAGGCACAGCACTTCGGGACCGCCGGTGCGGTGAAAACGGATGGCTGCAGGCATGATCGGCTCCGTGACATGAAATTGATGACGGGGAATTTTACGTTTTTTTCGCCCGCCCGGCGGGGTCTCAGCACCACGGCATTTGCAGTCGGCCGCTGAGAAGACTAGGCTGAAAAAAAGCGTTTTCGTTGTCGCGCCGGAGTCCGTCATGCGTCCTCTCTCCGTTTTGCTGCTGTTGTTCGCCTTACCGGCGCAAGCGCTGACCCTGCTTACCGAGGACTTTCCCCCGCTCAGCTACTCCCCCGACGGCGGGGAAACCGTCGTCGGAATTTCGGTCGACCTCATGCGCGAGGCGCTGGCACGCACCGAAACGCCCGCGACAATCGCCCTCATGCCCTGGCGTAACGCTTACAAACGGGCACTCGACGACGCCGACACCTGCGTCTTCTCCGCCTCGCGCACTCCGGAACGCGAGCCGCTGTTCAAATGGATCGGGCCGCTTTCGGACGGCAAATGGGTGCTCTTCGCCCGCGCCGACAGCCGCATCCCGCCCGTGCACACGCTCGAAGAACTCAAGCCCTATGTGATCGGCGGCTACCAGGGCGACGCACGCACGCTCTACCTCAAGACCAAGGGCCTCACCGTCGACGAGGCTCACACTGAACAGCAAAGCCTCAAAAAACTCGCCGCCGGGCGCGTCGACCTGTGGTCGGCAACCTCCGTCTCCGGCCCCTGGAACGCTCGCCAGCTCGGCATCAAAATCCGCCAGGTCTTCGTCTTCCGCGAGAACCAGGACTCCTACGCCGCGTGCAACCGGGCAACGCCCGACGAAACGGTAAAGCGCCTCAACGCCGCCTTGCGCAAGATGCACGCCGACGGCACCCGGCAGCAGATCATGGAGGCCTACTATGGCCAGTAAACACCGACCGCGCCCGAGCACGACACCGCCCCAAGACGACGGGCCATGAACGGCGCCCCCACGACAGTGGATGACCGATGCGCCCGAGAACCTATCTGCTTCTGACCGTCCTGGTAATCAACGCCCTGGTGGCGGCGTTGCTTGGCGTTTCGCTCGTGCAAAGCCGTGCGCAATACGAGGCAAGTGCCGCCAAGACCAGCCAGAACCTGGCCCTGGTTCTGGAGAGTGCCATCAGCGGCACGCTCACCACCTCCAATGCCGTCCTCGCATCGACGGCGCACGAGTACCTGAGGCAGCTCACCGCCCCGCGCTTCGATTTGCGGGCGCTCAATCGGCACATCGAGGCCGAATTTACGCAGCTTTCGTTCAACGACAGCCTGCGCATCGCCAAGGCCGATGGCAGCGTCGCCTACGGCACCGGCGTCGACGCCGAGACGAACATCAGCATCCGGGACCGCGACTACTTCATCCGCCTGCGCGACCACCCGGAAACATCGACGATCATTTCCCAACCGGTGCGCGGCCGCTTGAGCGGCCAGTGGATCGTCGTCCTCGCCCGACGCGTGAGCCTGCCGGACGGAACGTTTGCCGGCGTCGTGTTTACCCCCATCACGCTGGAGCGCTTCTCCGCCCTCTTTTCCTCGATCAGCATCGGGGCACGAGGCGTCGTCACCCTGCGCGACGCCGAGCTGGGCCTGGTGGTGAGCCAGCCGCTGGCCAGCAGCGCCGAAATCGGCAGCAAACGGCTGTCGCAAACCTTCCTCGATCTTGCAAAGACCGGCGTCAGCGTCGGCACCTACGACGCGATCACCGTGATCGACGGCGTGCAGCGCAAATTTTCGTTCCGCAAGTTCGAGAACGAGCCCTTCTACGTTTTTGTCGGCCTGGCGAAAGACGAGTACCTGGCCCCCTGGCGCAGCCAGGTGCTCGAGCTGTCGGGCCTGATGGCGATCTTCTCGCTGAGCACCTTTGCCCTCTCCTGGCTCGTCTATCGCGCCAACCGACAGCTGCTCCGGCAACAGGCACAATTGCGGCAGATGGCCTTCATCGACGGCCTGACCCAGGTCGCCAACCGGCGTCGCTTCGACGAGATGCTGCCGCTCGAATGGCGGGCCTGCCGCCGCGACGGCGTGCCGCTGACCCTGCTGATGATCGACGTCGACCACTTCAAGCAGTTCAACGACCGCTACGGCCATCACGCCGGCGACGAATGCCTGCGCGCGGTGGCGACAACGATCAAAGCCTGCCTGGGGCGCTCGCACGACCTGGTGGCGCGCTACGGCGGCGAGGAGTTCGTCTGCCTCCTGCCCGACTGCGACGCCAAGGGCGCGTTCGCCAAGGCCGAAGAGCTGCGCCTGGCCGTGCAGGCGCTGGCGATCACGCACGAAGCCTCGGCCACGACCCCGGTCGTCACCATCAGCATCGGCGCGGCAATCACCACGCCGGTCGACGACAACCATGCCGACGCCCTGCTCGAACTCGCCGACGCCCAGCTCTACCGTGCCAAGAGCAGCGGCCGCAACCGCACCTGCCTGTCCGAAGATTCGGCGCCGCAGCCCGCCCGCACGCCTTAGAACCAGGCCTCGACCGCCGCCCGCGCCGGCACGCCGCCGGCATGCACGACCTGGCCATCGATGACCACGCCGGGCGTCGACATCACGCCGTAACGCAGGATTTCCGGCAGCGTCTCGACCTTCTCCAGTTCAATCGGCACGCCTTTCTCGCGCGCCACCTGCTCGACCAGCGCCAGCGTATGGCGGCAATTGGCGCAGCCCGTCCCGAGAATTTTCACCTGTTTCATCTGTACTCCTCGTCTTGGCCCACCGCGCGTCCAGTGGGCGAAAAATCGCAATGTCGTCATCGCTGGCGGATCGCTGTCCGGTCGATTCCGAGCCCCGCCCGGGACTCAATCACCCCGTCAGTTTGGCGTGCATGCCGCCGATCTGCTTTTGCAGCATGCCGACGATCTCGGCCTCCTGTTCGGCCAAAGGCCGTACCGGAACGAGATCGAGGGCCTGGCGCCGCGGCAGGTCGCTGACGAACAGCAGATCGACCGTGCCGTGCAACATCTGCCGCAAGGCCGCTCGCGCAGCGTCCGGCGTCAGGCCGAAGGACTCGGCCAGTCGCTCGACTTCGGCAAACTGGAAGCCGAAATAGGTCGGCCCCATGGCGCTGATCACGGCGTAGGTTTCCAGCCAGCGCTCGTCGACCTGCGGCGACTGCCCGAGCGGCGCCAGCACGCGCAGCAGGGCTTCGCGCGCGGCGGAAGGCAGGTCAGCGCCAAACACGAGGGGGTTGAAGCCCTGGCCGATGATGCTGGGCGAGTTCGGATTCATCCGCGCCACGCGGGAAAACCCGCCCAGCGTCGCCGTGAGCGCCGCCAGTTTGACCTTCGGCGCCAGCGAGCAGAACAGCGCGTCGTCCTTCAGCAAACCGGCGACCGCGGGCAGCACCTCGAGCAAGGCCGGCGGATGCAGCGCGCCGAACACCAGATCGGCGCCGGCGGCCTCATCGAGTCGAGCCACCTTCACGCCCGGATCGTCTTCCCGCAAAGCCGCCACGGCAGCGGGGTTAGCATCGTAAGCAAAAATCGTCGCTGGCATGGCGCCGGCTTTCTTCCAGCCGCCGACCATGATGCGGGCGATCCGTCCTGAACCGATAAAACCGACCGTGTCGAACATCGTTCTCTCCTTACCTTCTCAGATCACCGCGTTGAACACATACCCGACCAGCATGATGCCGAGCGCCACCACGCCGGCGAAGGTGGCGATGAGTCTCGGCTTGAGCGCCTGCCGCAGCAGGATCATCTCCGGCGCCGAGAGGGCGATCACCGCCATCATGAACGCCAGCACCGTCCCCAGCGCGGCGCCCTTGCCGATCAGCGCCTCGACGACCGGGATGATGCCGGCGGCATTGGCGTACATCGGCACGCCCAGCGCCACAGCGGCCGGCACCGCCCACCACGCCTCCTTGCCCATGAACTGCGCCATGAAGTCCTCCGGCACGTAGCCGTGAATGCCGGCGCCGAGCCCGATCCCGAGCAGGAGGTAGGGCCACACCCGGGCAAAGATCGTCCGCACGTGGCGCACACCGACCTCGAAGCGCTCGACCCAGCCCAGGCGCACGCCGACCGTCGGCGCCGCCTGCCCGGCCTGGATCTGCCGCACCCAGTCCTCGAGGTGCGGCTCCATGTCGAGCTTGCCGATCACGAAGCCGGCGACGACGGCCACCGCGAGGCCCAGCGCGAGATAGAGCGCCGCGACCTGCCAGCCGAACATGCCGAAGAGCAGCGCCAGCGCGACTTCATTGACCATCGGCGCCGAGATCAGGAAGGAGAAGGTCACCCCCAGCGGCACGCCGGCCGAGAGAAAGCCGATGAACAGGGGCACGGCCGAGCACGAGCAGAAGGGGGTGACAATGCCCAGCAGCGCGGCCAGCCCATTGCCCACCCCGGCGCGCCGCCCGGAAAGCAGCGCGCGGGTGCGCTCGGGGGCGAAGAAGGTTTGCACGACACCGACGATGAAAACGACGCCGACGAGCAGCAGGGCGACCTTGGGCGTGTCGTAGACGAAGAAATGCACCGCCTCGCCCAGGCGAGTGTCGCGCGACACGCCCAAGGCCAGTACGACGGCATCGGCAAAGGCCGACAACTGGCTGTAGGCCAGGAACCAGGCTCCGGCGGCCACGGCCAGCCCGAGCAGCCAGCGCCGCAAAGGGGAGACCGAGGGCGATTGAGATGAAGTTGAAAAAGACACGTCGCACTCCCGCAGTTGGATTCAGGGGCGGCCGGAGGGATTCCGGCCGTTGCCCCTCTCTGCAGAAGACGAAAGCGGAGTCAAAAGGATGCACCGCCACGATGCCGCGGCGCCGCGACGACTTTAAGCGGAGGGCTCCGGCTCGCCCGCCGACGGCGCGCGCGGGGTAAAGCAGCAGATCTTCCCGTCCTCGCCGTACTTGAGCTGACAGGCCTCCGCGAGGCGGGCGCGCAGGCGCTGCCGCGCCCGCAGGAGGCGCGACTTGGCAGCGGCGAGCGTGAGCCCGCTGCGTGCGGCGTAGTCTTTTTGCGAGGCGCCCTCGAGGTCACACGTCACGATCGCCGTACGATCCTCCACCGCCAGTTCGGCGAGGACGCGCGGCAGGCACTGGCTCAGGCGCTCGACCGGATCGACCTCCGGCGAGGGCTCAGCCACCAGATCGTCGGGCAGCGGGACGTGCGCCTGGGTCATCCGCAAACGATCGAGCAGCAGGTTGCGCGCCACATGGAACAGCCAGGCGCGCGGATGCTCGACGCGGCAGAACGCGCCGGCCTGCGCCACAACGCGCAGGAACACCTCCTGCAAGAGGTCGTCGGCCTCGGCGGCGTTGCCGGAGCGGTGCGCGAGAAAGCGCTTCAGCTCGTCCCGATGCTGCCGCCAGGCGCGCAGGTGGCAATCGTAGGTCGGCATCGCCGACTCGGATGCGCCGCGGCTACGCCAGCGGCCGCGCCAGACAGCGGGCGCTCGCCGGACACAGGCTGCGGAACTGCGCGTGCCCCGCCACGCTGGGCGGAACGTCGGCACGCGCCACCTCGGCGTAGCCGCGGCGCAGGAAGTAATCGGCGGCCGTGGTGGTCAGCAGGTAGGCGGTGGCCGCCCCCTGCGCGCGTGCCGCCGCTTCGCTCCACTCGACGAGGCGCGCCGCCAAGCCGGCGCCGCGCTGCTCGACGGCCACGGCGAGCGAACGCAACAGCGCGCCGTCGCCGAGGCGCTCCCAGCCGATCACCCCGACCAGCTGGGGGCCAGAATCGGTGCGCCCTTCAGCCACGCAGAAGCCCGCCAGCAGCGGCGCATCCAGGTCGCCGGTCGGCAGCGCACAACGGTCCAGCAGCGCCACGATGGCCGGCAGGTCAGCGCCACAGGCCCGGCGCAACTCAATGTTCCTTGCGTTCATACCACCCCTTGCTCGTGTTAACCACCTTGACCACCAGGAGCATCACCGGAACCTCGATCAGCACGCCGACCACGGTCGCCAATGCCGCCCCCGACTCGAAACCGAACAGGCTGATCGCCGCGGCGACCGCCAGCTCGAAGAAATTGGATGCTCCGATCAGCGCCGACGGGCAGGCCACGGCATGCTTTTCGCCGCACCTGCGGTTGAGCCAGTAGGCCAGCGAGGAGGTGAAGAGCACCTGGATCAGGATCGGCACCGCCAGGAGCGCGATGACCAGCGGCTGCTCGAGGATGGCCTTGCCCTGGAAAGCGAAGAGCAGCACCAGCGTCGCCAGCAGCGCGCCGATCGACCAGGGGCCGATCTTTTCCATCGCCGCGTCGAAGGCCGCCGGCCCGCCCTTGAGCAGGTGCCGGCGCCAGAGCTGGGCGAGGATCACCGGGATGACGATGTACAGCACCACCGAAGCGAAGAGGGTGTCCCACGGCACGGTGATCGCCGAGAGGCCGAGCAGGAAGGCCACCAGCGGGGCGAAGGCGAAGATCATGATGGTGTCGTTGAGCGCCACCTGCGACAGCGTGAACAAGGGGTCGCCCTTGGTCAGCCGGCTCCAGACGAAAACCATCGCCGTACACGGCGCCGCCGCCAGCAGGATCAGCCCCGCGATGTAGCTGTCGAGCTGGTCGGCCGGCAGGTAGGGCGCAAACAACTGGCGCACGAACAGCCAGCCGAGGAAGGCCATCGAGAAGGGCTTGACCAGCCAGTTGATGAACAGCGTGACGCCGATGCCGCGCACATGCTGGCGCACCTCGTGCAGCGCGCCGAAATCGACCTTGACCAGCATCGGGATGATCATCACCCAGATCAGCAGCCCGACCGGCAGATTGACCTGCGCATACTCCAACCGCGCCACCGCCTGGAAAGCGCCCGGCCAGAGCTGGCCCAGCCCGACGCCGGCGACGATGCACAGGAACACCCACAGGCTCAGGTACCGCTCGAAGACGCTCATCGAGGCCCCGCCTGCGGCCTTGGCCGTGACTTCGCACTGCGCGCTCATTGCTCACCCTCCTGGGCGGCGACATGAATCAACTGGGCCGCGGTCGCCACCTCCTGCGCCGAAAGCGCCGCGAGGTCGAGCGCGAGGAAGGCGCGGATGCGTTTCTCCAGCGCGATGAACGCCTGCTCGAACGCCGCACGCCGGGCCTCGATCGGCTCGACATGGGCCGGATCGGCGATGCCCCAGTGTGCCGTCACCGGATGCCCCAGCC
The DNA here is from genome assembly GCF_041441355.1 of Propionivibrio sp. Lineage (GTDB taxonomy): Bacteria > Pseudomonadota > Gammaproteobacteria > Burkholderiales > Rhodocyclaceae > Propionivibrio. Next base: position 33,363 of record NZ_JASDTF010000031.1, on the reverse strand, counting down.
ACACCGGGCAAGTCTCACCGGCGGCACTGGCGCAGACGGTGAAGAGGTAATCGAAATGCGGCGCACCGGGCGCGGAAAATTCTTCCCACGACTTGCTGCGCACCTCGGCGGGCAGCGGCACACCGTGCTTTTCCAGCGTCTCGAGCGCCACCGGATTGACTTGGCCCGACGGCCGGCTGCCGGCGGAATAGGCGCGCACCCGCCCCTGCCCGAGATGGTTGAACAGCGCCTCGCCGAGAATCGAGCGGGCCGAATTGCCGGTGCACAGCACCAGCACCTTGATCTGCGTTGCGGTCATGAATTGTCCTCATCGGTCAAACACCGCGCGGCCTGCCCTTGGCAGCAGTCCTCGGTGAGAAACGACGCAAGCGCGCGAATGGCCGGCATCTCGGCGCGATAGCGCACGAAGCGCCCTTCCTGCACCGAGACCACCAGACCGGCGTGCGCCAGCGTCTTGAGGTGAAACGAAAGCGTCGGCGCCGGCATCGCCAGCGTCTCGCTCATCATGCCGGGCGTCAGCCCGTCCGGCGCGTGCCTGACCAGCAGACGCAAGACCGCCAGACGGCTCTCCTGCGCCAGCGCGGCAAAGGCGGTGATGGCATCTTTATTTTCCATAATTCCAATAATATGGAACTGTTGCGAACAAAGCAAGAACCAAGGGAGAGCACGGGTGAAGGCCGTTGATCGACCAATCCAGGGATTGGTTCTGAATGGCGAATTATCTCTCGGCTGTTGCCTGTGGCCTCTTCCGGAATCACGCCTTTGTCATAATGACAGGAAGCGGCCGCACGGTTTGGCCGGTAGTCGCTTTATGTTGCTAGGCCAAGGCAGCAACTTCGATACGATTACGCCCCAGTGATTTAGCTCGATATAGCGCCGCATCAGCGCTTGCAATCAGACCTTCCGGAGAGCGTCCAAAGGCTGGGACAGAGCAAGCCACGCCGAAGCTCAGGGTGACCTGTCCGGTCGGCGACCATGAATGCTTGATGGATAGTTTGGCCACCGCGTCTTGAATACGTTTGGCGGTCGCCAACACCTGCTCTTCACTGTTATCTGGCATCAAGATGACAAATTCTTCTCCGCCAAAGCGCGCGACGATCTCTGCCGCACGCCGTACTTCCTTCAACATCGACATGGCGACCGCTCTGAGGCAATCGTCGCCCGCCAGGTGTCCATAACCGTCGTTGAATGCCTTGAAATGGTCGACATCGATCAAGATCAGCGCTAACGGTAATCCAGACCGTTGCGCGCGGTTCCACTCTTCGCTCAGCACGCGATCAAAGCAGCGCCGATTCGCAGCACCGGTCAAACCATCTGTATTGCTCAGAAGTTCCAGCTTAAAGTTGGCTTCTCGTAATTCGAAGGTTCGATCAGCGACCTCTCTTTCAAGCGCAGCGTTTCTCTCGACAAGACTTTTGAGCGGATAGACCTCACCTTCCTGAACAAGATGATAGGGAATGGATATCCCGCTGTAGACAATCATCCAGTCGTTGCCTTCCAGCCGAAAAATCAGGGTTAACCGCGCAACCTCCCGAGAGAGGATGTGGTCAGGGATTGGCAGATGAATGTGGAAAAAGGCCGTAACGGCAACGATCTGTTCACACAGATCCTGGAGACTCACGTCCAGCATTTCAATCCGCAGAGGCTCGGTAATCTGGGCAAAATCTTGACGGGTGATATCGATCCATTGCCCAACGTCTTTCACCAAGCGAGTACCACCGCCCGCAAAGCCACTGAAATTCTTGCTGAACCTCGATGTCAGCCGGTCGTCTCGGGTCGCATACATTTGGATGTATTCGTCGAAAAGTGAGCGGATCAAGAGGTGGCGGTCGGTTTTCATAGACGGGGAAAGAGGCGGCAACATCGTGGTGAAATGGGCTTTCGCCATCAAACAGGGCATGACTTCAGTCTGGCTGGCGCTGCCCCCCCCAGTTCAGACCCTCTGAAGAACGGTAAGACAGGGTTGCGTTGCCAATTTTCAAGGCGAATCGGATGATTCAGATCACTGCTTAAGCGTAGATTGTTGTGCTCTGCACAACCTCCCTTTCGGCTTATAGATTACTGCGACTGTCCTTCCGTGTGGTTTTAGTCCAAATGGCCATTGGTTGGAACGTTGCGGAGCGAGACAACGTGGCAGATCAACGACAGCTCAGGCCGATAAACCACACCTCCCAGCCCCCCTAATTCGGCTCACCCCGCCACAATCTCCACCACCCGCGGCTGCGCGATGCGCAGGTAGTCGGCGGCGTCGAGGACGATCGAGGCTTCGAGGCTGCCGGCGTTGAAGGCGATCTCGGCGTAGCGCTCGGTCAGTTGCGGGTCGAGGATCAGCGTCACCTCGGGCGAGGGGGCGAAGGGCGGGATAGCCCCGATCACGCAGCCGGTGAGTGCCTGCGCGTCTTCGGCGGAGACGAGGCTGGCCTTGCCGCCGCCGAGCGCGGCGCCGAGCTTCTTGAAGTCGAGGCGCTGATCGCCGGGCAGGACGCCGAGCACGAAGGCGCCCGCGTGGCCGCCCTTTCCCCCTTTTCCGCCCACGCGGCAGAGCATGGCCTTGGCGCCCTGCCCCACCTCGGTGCCGCGCACCTGGGCGACGCTTTCCGAGGTTCCTGCCGCCGGGTGGCGGACGACGCGGTAGCGCGCGCCAGCGGCGTCGAGCCGCGCGCAGAGTTGCTGGAAGACCGGGGTGCGGTGAGCGGATTCGGCGAGGGCGGCGTCTTGAGCGCTCATGGCAGGACCGAGAGGAAGAGGAAGACGGCGAAGAGCAGCAGGTGCACCATGCCTTGCAGCACGGTGGTGCGCCCGGTGGCCAAGGTCATGGTGCTGACGAAGAGGGTCAGCACGAGCAGGATAGCGTCGCGTTCGGTCAGCCCGAGCACGAGCATTTCGCCGAGTGCGACATGGATCGCGGCGAGCACGGGGATGGTCAGGCCGATGCTGGCGAGGACTGAACCCAAAGCCAGATTGAGGCTCGTTTGCAGGCGGTCGGCGCGCGCCGCGCGCACCGCGGCCAGCCCTTCGGGCATCAGCACCAGCGCGGCGATGACGATGCCGACCACCGAGGCCGGCGCGCCGATCTGCGCCACGCCGGCTTCAACGGTGGGCGAGAGCAGCTTGGCCAGGCCGACCACGGCCACCAGCGCCAGCATCAGCAGCATGGCGCTGGCCAGTGCCGCCCAGCCGCTGGGCGGGGCGGCGTGCTCGTCTTCATCGCTGCCCGGAACGAGGAAGTAGTCGCGGTGGCGCACCGTCTGGACGAAGACGAAAACGCCGTAGAAGGCGAGCGAGACGAGGCCGACGAAGGCGAGTTGGGTGGTGTCCAGCGCCGGGCCGGGGGCGCTGAGCATGTAGTTGGGCAGGATCAGGGTGAGCACTGCGAGCGGCACCAGCACGCCGAGCGCGGCGTTGGCACCGTGCAGCTGGAAGCCCTGCACGCGATGGCGCAGGCCGCCGAGCAAGAGGCAGAGACCGACGATGCCGTTGCAGACGATCATGATCGCCGAGAAAACCGTGTCGCGCGCCAGTGAGGCTTTCTCGGGGCCGCCGCCGAGCATCATCGAGACGACCAGCGCGACTTCGATGACCGTCACCGCGACGGCCAGGAGCAGGGTGCCGAAGGGTTCGCCGACGCGGTGGGCGACGACTTCAGCGTGATGCACGGCGGCGAGCAGAAGGCCGGCGCCGACGAAGGGCGCGAGAGTGGTCCAGTGGATGGCGTGCACGCCTGCTTTCATCGCTTCCTTTCGTTCTCGGCAAAGATCAACAAACCCGGAAAACAGACCGCGGCCGACGCCCGGCGTTCCCCGTCGCCGCTCAGACCGGCGTCAGTTTGGCGTACTGCAAAGCCAGCCACTTCATGCCGTGGCCGCGGAAGTTCACCTGCACCCGAGCCTCGTTGCCGCGCCCTTCGGCGCCGACGATGACGCCTTGCCCGAACTTGGCGTGTTCGACGTTCTGGCCGATGCGCAGCCCGCCCGGGATGGCGCTCTCGGCGCCGCCGGAGGCCGCGCTGCGCGCCGCGGCGGGGGCCGCAGCCTGCCCGCCGTAGCCGGTGCTGGAATAGCCGCCCGAGTAGCCCCCGGCATTCCCAGCATAGCCGCTGCCCGCGTAAGCGCGCTGCGACGTGCTCGCCGCGCCGCCGCCGACCTTGCGCAGCAGGGTTTCGGGCAGTTCCTCGAGAAACTGCGAGGGCACGCAGTAGCGCGTCTGGCCATGCAACATGCGCGTCTGCGCGTGCGAGAGGTACAAGCGTTTGCGCGCCCGCGTCACGGCCACGTACATCAGCCGCCGTTCTTCCTCGACGCCGTCGCGCTCCTGCGTCGCGTTCTCGTGCGGGAAGAGGCCGTGCTCGAGGCCGGAGATGAAGACCACGTCAAACTCGAGGCCCTTGGCGGCATGCACGGTCATCATCTGCACCGCGTCCTGGCCTTCGCCGGCCTGGTGCTCGCCCGATTCGAGCGCGGCATGGGCGAGGAAGGCGGCGAGTTCGTCGTCGGCCAATGGAATGTCGCCGGGATTATCGATCGCCTCCTGCTGGAAGGCGACGCCGGCGTTGATGAGTTCGTCCAGGTTTTCCAGCCGCTCCTGGCCTTCCTTCTCGCCGAGATAATGGGCGCGCAGGCCGCTCTGCTCGAGGATCAGCTCGATCTTCTCGGGTAGCGACAGCGGCGCGCAATCCGTGCGCAGGGTTTCGATCAGGCGTACGAAATTGCCGACCGCCGCGCCGGGCTTGCCACCCAGGCTCGCGGCCGCGTTGTAGAGGCTGGAATTGGCGCGGTGCGCGGCCTCCTGCAAGGCTTCGACGCTGCGCGCGCCGATGCCGCGGGTGGGGAAGTTCACCACCCGCGCGAACGCCGTGTCGTCGTCGGGGTTGGCGAGGAGGCGTAAATAAGCAAGAGCGTGCTTGATTTCCTGGCGGTCGAAGAAGCGTTGCCCGCCATAGACGCGGTAAGGCACGCCGGCAGTGAACAACTGGTGTTCGAGCACGCGCGACTGGGCGTTGGAGCGGTAGAGGATGGCGAGCTGGGTGCGCTCGACGCCGTCGCGGATCAACTCGCGCACTTCGTCGACGATGAAGCGCGCTTCGTCGAGGTCGGAGAACCCTTCGAAGACGCGGATCGGCTCGCCCGCCCCGGCGTCGGTCCACAGGTTCTTGCCCAAGCGGCCGCGGTTGTTCTGGATCAGCGCGTTGGCGGCGTCGAGGATGTTGCCGTGCGAGCGGTAGTTCTGTTCGAGGCGGATGACTTCGCTGATGCCGAACTCGCGCTCGAGGTCGCGCATGTTGCCAACCTCGGCACCGCGGAAGGCGTAGATGCTCTGGTCATCGTCGCCGACGGCAAAGATGCAGCCCATCGGCACGCCCGGCCCACCGTCGGCGGCGGCCTCGCCGTAACCGGCGAGCAGCTTGAGCCAGGCGTACTGCAGGCGGTTGGTGTCCTGGAACTCGTCGACCAGGATGTGACGGAAGCGCGCCTGGTAGTGGCGGCGCAGCGGTTCGTTGCGTTGCAGGAGTTCGTAACAGCGCAGCAGCAGTTCGGCAAAATCGACCACGCCTTCGCGCTGGCACTGCGCTTCGTATTCGGCGTAGAGGCTGACGCGGCGCGCGGTAAAGTCGTCGTAGGCCTCGGCCTGCGCGGCGCGAATACCTTGCTCCTTGTGCGCGTTGATGAAGTGGGCCAGCTCGCGCGGCGGGAATTTCTCGTCGTCGACGTTGAGGTTTTTCAGCAGGCGCTTGATCGCCGCCAGCTGGTCGGCCGAGTCGAGAATCTGAAACAACGCCGGCAAGCCGGCCTCGCGGTGGTGCGCACGCAGCAGGCGATTGCACAGGCCGTGGAAGGTGCCGATCCACATCCCGCGGGTGTTGATCGGCAGGAGCGCGGCGAGCCGCGTCTGCATCTCCTTGGCCGCCTTGTTGGTGAAGGTCACGGCGAGGACGCCCTGCGGCCCGACCTGGCCGGTGGAGATCAGCCAGGCGATGCGCGTGGTCAGCACGCGCGTCTTGCCGCTGCCCGCGCCGGCGAGGATCAGCGCATGCTGCGGCGGCAGGGTGATGGCGGCGTGTTGTTGCGGGTTGAGGTGGGCAAGCAAGTCGGACATCGGGAGCATCTCGGAAGGTCAGCCGGGATTATACCGGCTGCCCGCCGCGCGCCTTCGATGCAGGCCGGAAAGGGCGCCTGGATGCGCCCTCCAGGCCGGCTGCAGAGGCCGCCGAATGGGGCCGGCAGGCCGACCTAAATCTGCGCGACGAGGCCGCGTCGACCGCGTTTGACGAGGCGCGTCAGTTCGCGCTCGGCGCCGGCGGCCGTGGCACAGGCTTTGTCGGGGAAGGCGTTGCCCGCGACCCAGCGGCCGGTTTCGCTGCGCACTGCAGCGACCGGGCGACCGCCGTCGGTCTCGGCGAGCACGGCAAAACCCGGCGCGAAGTCGCCATCGCAGGCATGCAGCGCGGCGGCGACGGCGTCGGCCGCGTCGTCCTGCGCCACGTGCAGCGCCAGCAGCGCATCGAGCGGCGAGTCGTGCTCACTGCAGACGACGACCGGCAGGTAGCGCAGGCTCATCGCCCCGGTTCGCCGTGCGAGACCTGCACCGGCAGCGGGCCATTCACTTCGAGGCGGATGTCGCGTTGCGGGAAGGGCACGCCGATGCCGGCCTCAGCGAAGCGGTCGCCGATGGCATGGCGCAGGTCGCTGTCCACGCGGCGCGGGCCGACTTGCAATCCGAGCTGGACCCAATAGACGAGGACGAACTGCAGTGCGCTGTCGCCGTAGTCTTCGAAGAAAACCTCGGGGATCGGGTCGCGCAGCACGTGCGCGTGTTCGCGCGCGCACTGCGCGAGCAGGCTGGCCGCCAGCCGGGTGTCCGAGCCGTAGGCGACGCCGATGCGCAGTTCGCGCCGGATCGACGGGCTCGAGTACGTCCAGTTGGTCACCGTGTTTTCGAGGAAGGTCGAGTTGGGCACCAGCGCCTCGACGCCATCGAAGCCGCTGATCGTCGTCGCGCGCAGGTCGACGGCGACGACGTTGCCGGTGGTCTCGCCGATGTTGACGATGTCGCCGACGCGGATCTTGCGCTCGAAGAGGATGATGATGCCGCTGATCAGATTTTTGATGATGGTCTGGGTCCCGAAACCGACGCCGATCGCCAGCGCACCGCCGAGGAAGGCGAAAACGGTGAGCGGGATGCGCGCGAGGTTGAGGACGAAGACGACGAGCCCGAGGGTGAACAGGATCACCAGCCAGCGCCGGATCACCTGCGCCAGCTGCGCCTCGATCCCGAAACGGGTCACCAGCACCCGCTGCGCGACGCGCGACAGGCGCGCCAGCGCCCAGTAGCCGAGAACGAAGAGCAACAGCGCGCCGACGCTCTTGTCGACGGTGACGCCGTAGCTGACCGGCACCCGGCTGCCGTCAACCTCGACGCTGTCCTCGACCGAGAACAGCTCGTAGTGCCAGAGCACGCTCAGCCAGCGCGTTGCGGCACGCCAGCCGGCGGTCAGGCGCTCGCCGAGCGAGCTGGCCCCGCCGCCGCCCAGATCACGCTCCCAGCGCCCGATCTGGCGCTCGAAGTTGGCGACGAAGGCCTCGACGCGATCGAACATCAGGTTGCGTTTCTGCAGCAGGCCGAGCATCTCGTTGGTGTAGCGGTACTCGATCGAACCCGGCACGGCGCTGGCCAGACGCCCTTCCTGTTCGCGGATCGAGAGGTTCAAGGCCCGCCGCTGTTCCTTGGCGATTTTCAGACGGTCGTCGAGCCCGCTCTTGATCTTCTGCAGCGCCGGCAGCGCGGCTTCACGCGCCTGCGCATCGCCGCCGAGCGAAAGAAAGCGCAATTCGATCGCCTCGCTCCACTGCTGGCCGATCAGCTGCAGCCAGGACAATCCACGCAACACCACGAGGTCGGTTTCCAGCGCGTCGTCGAGGAAGCGCAGGCGCAGGTTGCGCTCTTCGCTACCCGCGGCGTTCTTGGCCCCGTCGCGCACCAGGCGGTCGCGCTCGGCGAGACGTTTGTTGTGGGCGCTCACCGAGGCGTCGATCTCGGCCTTGAGCTTCTCGGCGCCAGCCTTGGCGCGCGCCCGCACGAAAGCCATGTCGGCTTCGCTCAGGCGCTGATGCGGCAGCACCCGTTCGACCACGCGGTCAAGCTCATCGATCAGCCGCCGCTGCGCCGCCATCTGCAGCTTGAGCGCCTCCTGGCCCATGCTCTGCGCCACCAGTTCGGCGTCGGAGACCTGCTGCTGCAGGGCCGCCAACTCGCGCGCCCGGCGCGCCTGCTGGTGCTCACCTTCGCTCTCGGTGCTGCGCGCCAGCCGGTCCTCGGCCAGGCGCACGGCTTCGGCTGAACGCTGGCGGCTTCGTGTCAGGTCGATCTTCTCCGCCTCCAGCGACTGCCAGCGCGCGCTCATGGCTTGCAGCTTGTCATTCTGGCTGTCGAGCGCATCGCGCAGCGCATCGACGCGCAACGCCGAATACGGCGGCGGCCCGCTCAGCTCGCGCACCACCGGCCAGGTCTCGATCGACGGCGGCATCGCCTTCTGCGCCATCTCCAGTTCGTTGAGACGCTTCAATTTGTCGCGCTCGACGACGGTCAACCGGTCGAGCAGATGCTGCACCTCGGTGGCATGCACCGCGTCTTCGCCGGTGTAGGTCGGACGCAGGCGCAGGGCCTCGTTGCGCCGCCGCTCGGCCTCCTCGATCTGCGCCAGGATGCGTTCGCGCTTGGGCACTTGCTCGGCCGCTGGCGCTTTTTTCGCGTCGCCACCGGCACTCAACCCGGGCAGCGCGATCTGGGCCCGCGCGGGCGCAGCCAGGGGGCCGAGACTGGTGGCCACCACGGCGAGCAGGACAATGAGGATTTTTTTCATGGGATGATCGCAACGGCATTTTTCCGCACGGCCTGAACCTCGCGCCGCAGCGGACATCAAAACGGCATCCTACCATCGCCCCCGGGGCTCGCCCACGGCACCGCACACCTTGGGCACCGGTTTGCACAAGCCGGGGGCGGCACGGCACAATCGCGGCTTCGTGGAGCCAAAGCATGCATTTTGACGTGATCATCGTCGGCGGCGGTCTGGCGGGCCTTTCGCTGGCCCGAGCCCTGCGCGACACCCGCCTCTCGGTCGCCCTGATCGAAAACCACCCGCCACGCCCCCCGGCAGGCTGGGACGCGCGCGTCTACGCGCTGACCCCGGCCAACGCGGCCTTTCTCGCCGAGCTGGGCGCCTGGGCGCACCTCGACGCGAACCGCATCGCCCCGTTGCGGGCCATGCAGGTGCGCGGCGACGCCGGCGGCGAACTCGAATTCTCGGCCTACGAATGCGGCGTCAGCGAACTCGGCTGGATCCTCGAAGCCTCACTGATGGCCTGCGAGTTATGGGAAAGCGTGCGCCGTCAGGACCGCCTCACCCTGCTCTCGCCAAGCGCCCCGCAGGCCCTTGCTTTCAGTCCTGAAGCTGCCGAGCTGACGCTCGCCGACGGCCGCCGGGTGAGCGCCAGCCTTCTGGTCGGCGCCGACGGCCGCGATTCCTGGGTGCGCCGCGAGGCCGGGCTCGTCGCCCGCAACGCGCCTTACGGCGAAATGGGCGTCGTCGCCAACTTCACCTGCGCCCGCCCGCACCGTGGCATCGCCCGCCAGTGGTTCCGCGCCGACGGCGTTCTCGCCTGGCTGCCGCTCTCCGATGCCGACGGCATCAACCGGATTTCGATCGTCTGGTCGACGCCCGACGCGCACGCCGCCGAACTGCTCGCCTTGCCGCCCGAAGAACTGTGCGCGCGGGTCGCCGCGGCCGGCGGCGGCGTGCTCGGCGACTTCGAGCCGCTCACGCCGGCGGCGGCCTTCCCCCTGCGCCTGATGCAGGTGCCGCAGGTCGTCGCACCGCGTCTCGCGCTGATCGGCGACGCCGCGCACGGCATCCACCCGCTCTCCGGACACGGCATCAACCTCGGCTTTCAGGATGCCCGTGTCCTCGCCGGTCTTCTCGCCGAAACACCGGCCTGGGAGGACGTCGGCCAGCTGCGCCGGCTGCAGGCCTACCAGCGCGCCCGACGCGAGGAGACGGTTCTGATGCAGGAGACGACAGATATGCTGCGCCGTCTGTTTCGTGAGAGACTCCCGTTTTTGCCGACCCTGCGCAACGCTGGCCTGTCGCTCACCAACGCCTTGCCTCCGCTCAAGAACCGGCTCGCGCGCTACGCGATGGGCCTCGTCTAGCCCCTGCGCCCGGCAGCCCGATTTCGTTTTCTGTCTTACACCGTTCCCGGAGTCATCCCATGCAGAAACTGCTCCTTCCGTTGGCCGCCACCGCGTTGCTGGCCGTTTCGTTCAGCCAGCCGGCGCGCGCCGACGAAGCCGCCGTCCGCAAGGCCATCGAAAGCAAGCTCGGCGTCAAAGTCAGCAGCGTCGCCAAGAGCGGCTACCTCGGCCTCTACGAAGTCTACGCCGAAGGCCAGATCGTCTACACCGACGAGAAGGTCACAGCCATCGTCGGCGGCCCGCTCTTCGACGCCAAGACGATGAAGAACGTGACCTCCGAGCGGATGCAGAAACTCACCGCGATCAAATTCTCCGATCTGCCGCTCGACCTCGCGGTGAAGCAGGTGCGCGGCAACGGCAAGCGCATCATCGCCAGCTTCGAGGACCCCAACTGCGGTTTCTGCAAGAAGCTCGCCAAAGATTTGCAGAAGCTCGATAACGTGACGGTCTACACCTTCCTCTACCCCATCCTCTCGCCCGACTCACTCGAGAAGTCGAACCGCATCTGGTGCTCGGCCAACAAGGCCAAGAGCTGGAACGACTGGATGCTGGACAGCAAGGAGCCCGAAGGGCGCAGCGACTGCGACACGACGGCGGTGCGGCGCACCGTCGAACTCGGCCATCAACTCGGGATCAACGGCACGCCGACGCTGTTCTTCATCGACGGCGAACGCATCCCGGGCGCGGTGCCGCTGGCGCAGATCGAAAAGAAGCTCGAACAACTGGGCAACGCTAAGCCTTAAGCGGCAAGCGCCGCGCAAAAGCCGCCGGAGCGAGGCTCCAGGCGGCTTTTTTGTGCGCTGTGTTCAGCCCGGCGTACCTTCAGCCGCGCGCCGCGGCCTCGTTCTCGGCCGCCCGCGCAACGATCGCCTTGTACAGCGCAAAGGTTCGCGCCGCCAGCGTCTGATATGCGGGATGCGTCTCCAGGAACGGGCGCAGGGACTGGGCATCGTCGAGCACCTGCTCGAGGAAGGCGATGTCCAGGTCGTCGAGCCGTTCCCCGCGCTCGACCTTTTCCTGCAGATCAAGCGCGCGCGGCAGGCGCTGCTGTTCGAGCCGCTCGACGATCACCGTCGCCAAGCCCGTCTGCGTCCGATCCAAGCCGGGTTCGTTCATCGCGCCTCCTCCGGGCACCGACCTAGTTCAGCGCCTCATCCTTGTAATACTTCGTTCCCTTGCCCGTCAGTTCGAGCGCGAGTCCCTTTTCGGTCAGTTGATAGACCCAGACACCGGGCGAGACCAGAAGCGCGCCTTGATAGGCGCCGCCCCGCTGCCCATCGGTCGCCGCCGCCGTGGCCTGGCCGCCGAACTCCCAGCCCGACTCGACGAAGCCGCGCAAGGCCGCCTGCGTTTCGAAAACGAAGACCTGCCGGAATTTCTTGACCCCGAACCCCAGGCCGGCCTGCACCTCGACCATCTTCATGAAGGTTTCGCGCCCGCTCGCCCGCTCGACGGCCATGCCGGCGCCTTTACCGCCCCCGGCGACGAGAATCTTCACCCCGACATTGCTGAACACCGCGTAGCCTGCCGCCGACTTGATGGTGGCGCGCGCCGACGGGTGGGCCTTGTACAGGGCGTCGAGGATGCGTTCGCTGTTCTTGCGGATCTCGGCCTGTTTCGTGGCCTTGTCCGCCTCGGCCGCGGCCACCGTCGGCACGGCCAGGCAGAGCAACGCGGAGCACAACAGGGCGAGCCAGGGTTTCAGCCAAGCCATTCACCACCTCCATTCAAAGATGACGCGTCACGGGGTTCCGATGAACAGGTAAAGGTTGGACGAACTGGCATCGGAACGACCATAGCCGAGGTACACCGGGCCGATGGGCGTTTCGCCGCCGAGATACACGGTCGTCGATTTGAGCCATCCGGTCCGGTTGGTCTCAGTATAGGGCGTCCCGACCTTGCCCGCTTCGAGCGCCAAGCCGGCCCGCATATCGCCGCGCAAACCCAAGGGCAGACGGCCGATGATCTTCTCGAAACGCAGGCTGCCGTAACGGATGTCGTCGCCGATCAATTGCCCGCTGGCGAAGCCCGACAGGTTGAGGAAACCGCCCAGCGCCCCGGCGTCGTAGGTCGGCAGACTGCCGCGCGGCGACCCCTGATAGCTGAGTTTGGCGTTCATCACGTAGTCGCCGATGGCATGCGCCCCGCGCAGGTCGACGAACAACTTGCTGTAATCGCGCGTCGGCGCGTTGAAGTAGGCGATCCGGCTCGACCAGCCGCGCGTGGCGAAATAGAGGCGGTCCATCTGGTCGAAATCGAAGGCGACGTACGCCCCCCCATAGGCTTCCTTCGCCTCGGCCGGCAGGAGGCCGGTCGCTGATCCGGTGCGGATCTGAGACTCCAGCCACTGATAACGCCAGCCGGTACGCACGTGCCCGAGTACACCGACATTGACGCCGGCCCCGAAGGACATTTCGCGCGTCGTCTTGGCGTACTCGGCCTGCCGGTGCCCATCCTGATAGATACCCTGGTTTTCCTTGCTGTACGACAGGGAGGACTCGAAGAAATAGCGCTGCCGCGAATCGAGCGGCTGGTAGTAATCGACCCCGAGCCGGTTCTGCCGGCCGATCTCGCCACCGATCAGGAATTGCCCGCCCAGATTATTGATCCAGGTTTTGTCGTAGGCGCCGCGCAGGGTGTAGGACGAATCGGCCTTGAAATTGGTGTCGAGGTTGATGCCGAAGCGCAGGTAGTCCGGCCCCCAGCGCTTCTCGACCGGCGAAACCCGGAGGATGTTCCGGTCGCGCGCCGAGAGCAGGGTGTAATCGACGGTCTCGTACCAGCCGTCGCCGTACATGCGCAGCATGTCCCGGTTGAGCTGCTCGGCATTCACTTCGTCGCCGGGATTGAGGCTCAGGTGGCGGCGCACCGCCTCGGGATTGACGCGCCGCAGCCCCGCGATCTGGATTTCGTCGACCTGCCTGGCCTTGCCGCGCGCATAACGTAGCTTCCCTTCCCAGGCCGCGTACGTCGCCTCATCGACCGACAAGGCCTGCAGACGCTCGGTCTGAGCCGCTGCCGCGACCCGACCGCGGTCGGCGGCCTCGCCGTTCTTCTGGAAATCGCCTGCGGTGATGCCCGTCAGGTCGGGCTTGATGTAGATGTCCTGTGCCGTCAGCTGCGCCAGCGACTGGCTGACGTTCTGCTCGGTCAGGATGTTGACCATCTGCGCGGTCACGGTCAGCAGGGAGCCGACCGACTCGGCCTTGAGCAGCGGCGAACCGACGTTGACCGCGATCACCACGTCGGCATTGCACAGCCGCTTCACCTCCTGGATCGGCACGTTATCCACCAGGCCGCCGTCGACCAGCTTGCGCCCCTGGTGATCGACCGGCGCCAGCAGCCCCGGGACCGACATGCTGGCGCGCATGGCCATGGTCAGGCTGCCCTCGCGCAGCACCACCCGCTCGCCGTTGCCGATGTCGGTGGCGATCATCGCCACCGGCAAGGGCAGGTCCTCGAGATAGCGTTCGCCCTGATCCGAATGCACCAGGCGGTTGAAGAAGAGCTTGATCTTCTGCCCCGCCACGACCCCACCCTTGTAGGAAACGCCGGCCTCCGTGACGCCGGTTTCGGACCCCGGCATGAAGCGCCGCGACACCGCCTTGTTGCGGTAATTGATCTCGGAATACGGCGGGTTGTCGAGGAACATGTCGTTCCAGTCGGCCGCCGCCATGGCCGAGCGCATCTCGCTCGGCGCCAAGCCGGCTGCGTAGGCGCCGCTGATCAGCGCGCCCATGCTGGTTCCGGCGATGCAATCGACCGGAACGCGCAATTCGCGCAACACTTCCAGCACCCCGATGTGCGCCGCACCGCGCGCGCCACCACCGCCGAGCACCAGGCCGACTTTTGGTCGAACCACCTCCTCGGCCGCCAGCGGCTGCAGGACGAAGTTAAGACATGCCAGCGCGAGCAGCGACAACGCACGCATCGAAATCATGGGACACCACATGGTCGAGAAATGGGACGCCGCACGAAGGCACGGCGCTGCGCATCGTAACAGAAGGCCTCTGGCCTTTGCGCAACAGGGCGGCACAAAGTCTGCTTGCGTTCGGCATGAGAGGCTTGATGAAAGTCATTCCGGGTGCCTATGCTGACATTCTGACTGATCCATAAAGTTCGGGGGAACCTGGATGGAACACAAAGCGCCGGCGACCGCACTCGCCCCCCTTTCACTGCGTTATGCCGTTCTCGGTCTCGCCCTTCTCCTCGGCGGCTGCCGCGAAACGGCCGCGCCCCCGCCCCCGCCAGTGCCGACCGTCGACGTTCTGACCGTCGCCCCGCGCGACGTCCCCATTCACCGCGAATGGGTCGGGACGCTGGACGGCGAAATCAACGCCACCATCCGACCGCAGGTCACTGGCTACCTCGTCAAGCAGAACTACCGCGAGGGCGACCTCGTCAAGAAGGGGCAGGTGCTTTTCGAGATCGACCCGCGCACCTTCCAGGCCGCCGTGGACCAGGCCAAAGCCGTCCGCTCTCAGCAGCAGGCCTTGCACGCCACCGCCGCCGCGAATCTGGCGCGCATCAAACCGCTGGCCGCCAAGAACGCGGTCAGCCGCAAGGACCTCGACGATGCCGTCGGCAGCGAGTTGTCGGCCCGCGCCGCCTTGGAACAGGCGACGGCCGCGCTCGAGACAGCCAGACTGAACCTCGAGTTCACCAGAATCAGCTCGCCGATCGACGGAATCGCTGGCATCGCCAAGGCCCAGATCGGCGACCTGCTCAGTCCTTCGGCGCAGACCGAGCTGACGACGGTTTCACGCATCACCCGGTCAAGGTCTATTTCAGCTTGAGCGAACAGGAATACCTGCGCCACATCCGCAGCGCGCCCAACGCCAAGGCCGAGGACGTCCCGCTCGAATTGATTCTCGCCGACGGCAGTGTCCATGGCGAAAAAGGGCGCTTCCTGCTGCTTGACCGACAGGTCGACACGACCACCGGCACCTTCAAGATCGGCGCGATCTTCCCCAACCCGCACCTGCTTCTCCGGCCGGGATTGTTCGGCAAGGTGCGGGCCACGGTCGGCACGCTGCAGGACGCGCTGCTGGTGCCGCAACGCGCCGTCACCGAAATCCAGGGGCGCTACCTGATCGCCGTCGTCGGCGCAGACAACAAGGTCGAGTTGCGCCCGGTCGTCCCGGGCGAGCGCATCGGCAGCGAGTGGGTGATCATGAAAGGGCTGAAAGCGGGTGAAGTGATCGTCGTCGAAGGCACGCAGAAAGTTCGCCCGGGTTCTCCGGTCGTTCCGCGCCACCCCGCCCCGGCCCAGCCGGGGGCTGCAACGGGCGATGCGACGCCGAAGGACGCCCCTCCTGCCGCAGCGCCGACGGAAAAGCCCGCCCCCGAAGCGAAAGGGTAAGCGACCATGTCCAAGTTTTTCATCAACCGCCCGATCGTGGCGATGGTCATCTCGATCCTGATGACCATCGTCGGCCTGGTGGCGATGAGCGGCTTGCCCATCGCCCAGTACCCGAACATCGTGCCGCCGGAAATCAAGGTCAACAGCACCTACACCGGCGCCGATGCGCAGACGGTCGAACAGGCCGTGGCCACCCCGATCGAACAGCAGATGTCCGGCGTCGACAACATGAACTACATGTACTCGATCAACGCCAACAACGGGCAATCGACACTGACCGTCAACTTCGACATCGCCACCGATCCGAACACCGATCAGCTGCTGGCGCAAATGCGCAAGGGCCAGGCCGAGGCGCAACTGCCTGCGGACGTGCGCAACCTCGGCGTCACGGTGCAGAAATCAACCGCCTCGCCGCTCCTCCTGTTCGGCATTTACTCGCCGAACAACACCTATGACAACGTTTTTCTCGCCAACTACGCCTACATCAACCTCAACGATCAACTCACCCGGGTCAAGGGCATCGCCAGCGTCACCATCTTCGGTGCCGGCCAGTACGCCATGCGCCTGTGGGTCAATCCGGACCAACTGGCCAAACTCAACATCACGATTCCCGAGATCGTCAACGCGGTCAACGCGCAGAACACCGTCAATCCGGCCGGCACGGTCGGCGCCGAGCCGGTACCGCGCGGGCAGGAATTCACTTACGCCGTCCGCGCCCAAGGCCGGCTGCAAACGCCTGAGGAATTCGGTGCCATCGTCGTACGCGCCAATCCAGACGGCTCGATGGTGCGGGTACGCGACGTCGCGCGCATCGAACTCGGCGCCCAGACCTACAGCATGGAAGGCCGCCTGAACGGCAAACCGGCGGCAGTGCTGGCGCTGTACCAAATGCCAGGCGCCAACGCCCTCGAATCGGCCGCCGGCGCCAAAAAACTGATGGCCGAGCTGAAGGAAAGTTTCCCTCCTGATCTCGATTACGTCATCGCCCTCGACACCACCAAGGCCGTCACCGAAGGGATCAAGGAAATCCAGCAGACCCTGATCGAAGCGCTGGTGCTGGTCATCATCGTCGTCTTCGTGTTCCTGCAAGGCTGGCGCGCGACCTTGATTCCCTTGCTGGCGGTGCCTGTTTCACTGGTCGGGACCTTCATCTTTTTCCCGGCTTTCGGATTCTCGATCAACACCCTGTCGCTGTTTGGCCTGGTTCTGGCCATCGGCCTCGTGGTCGATGATGCCATCGTCGTGGTCGAAGCCGTTGAGCACCACATGGAACATGGACTGTCGCCGCGCGAGGCAACACTGAAAGCCATGGAGGAAGTCACCGGGCCGGTCATTGCCATCGCCGTCATCCTTTCAGCGGTCTTCGTTCCAACCGCGTTCATCCCCGGCATCACCGGTCAGCTTTATCAACAGTTCGCGGTGACCATCGCCATCTCGGTCATTCTCTCGGCCTTCAATGCCCTGACCTTGAGCCCTGCCCTGTGCGCACTGCTGCTCAAGCCCAAGGGCCAGAAGCGCGGGCCGTTGCAAGCCTTCTACGACGCCTTCAACCGCGCCTTCGGCCGGGCCACCCAAACGTATGTTGGCGTCTGCCGCTTCGCCATCCACAAGACGCTGCTCAGCCTGCTGTTCCTGGTCGGGGTGACCGTTGCCACGGGCTTCTTTGGCAAGCATGTGCCGACCGGCTTTCTGCCCGAAGAGGATCAGGGCTACGTCTTCGCCGGCATCCAGCTGCCTGACGCCGCCTCGCTGCAGCGCACGAGCGAAATCGCCCGCCAGGCCGAGGAAATGATCAAGGCCACGCCGGGGATCGAGCACGTGACCGCCGTCATCGGCTACAGCATGCTGAGCCAGGTGCAGAACACTTACAGCGCCTTCTTTTTCGTCACCCTCAAGGACTGGAAGGACCGCAAGGCTCCGGAAGAAAAGTACGAGGCGATCAAGACGAGCCTGACGCGAAAGCTCGGTAGCCTGAGCGGCGCCATCGGTTTCGCTTTCCCGCCTCCAGCGATTCCTGGCGTCGGCACCTCGGGCGGGGCGACCTTCATTCTTGAGGATCGCGCCGGCAAGGACATCGACTTCCTCGCGGTCAACACCAATAAATTCGTCGAGGCGGCGCGCAAACGGCCAGAACTGGCCAGCGTGACGACGACCTTCCGCCCAACCGTGCCGCAGATTTTCGTCGATGTCGACCGCGACAAAGTGCTCAAGCAAGGGGTCAACATCAACGACGTCTACAAGACCTTGCAGAGTTTTCTCGGCAGCGGCTTCGTCAACTACTTCAACCGCTTCGGCCGCCAATGGCAGGTCTATATCCAGGCCGAAGGCGACTATCGGACGAACATCGAGAACATCGGCCAGTTTTACGTGCGCAACGCCAAAGGCGAGTCCGTTCCGCTCTCCGCGCTGACCAGCATCCGCAACATCACCGGCCCCGAGTTCACGATGCGCTACAACCTCTACCGTTCGGCGCAGATCAACGCCTCCGGCGCCCCCGGCTACAGCTCGGCACAGGTCATGCGCGCACTCGAAGAGGTGTTCGCCGAAACGATGCCCAAAGACATGGGCTACGACTACATGGGCATGTCCTATCAGGAATGGCGCGCCCAGCAGGGCATTTCGCCGATGGTCATCTTCGCCTTCTCGCTGCTTTGCGTTTTCCTCATCCTGGCCGCGCAGTACGAAAGCTGGGCGCTACCGTTCTCGGTACTGCTCGGTACTCCGATTGCGGTTGCCGGAGCCTTTGGTGCCCTGTTCCTACGTGGGCAGGAAAACAACATTTACGCGCAGATCGGCCTGGTCATGCTGATCGGCTTGGCGGCCAAGAACGCCATCCTGATCGTCGAATTCGCCAAGATGGAATACGACAAGGGCAAACCTTTGCTGGAAGCCACGCTCGAAGGTGCGCGCCTGCGCCTGCGCCCGATCCTGATGACGTCCTTCGCCTTCATCCTCGGCTGCGTGCCGCTCGCCATCGCCTCGGGGGCCGGGTCGATCTCGCGGCAGGTGATGGGCAGCACGGTGATCGGCGGCATGCTGGCGGCCTCTTTCGTCGCGATCTTCATCATTCCGGTCACCTTCTTCGTGGTCGAAAAATTTGCGCACCGCCAGGCGCCGCCAGCGGATTCGCCGGCGGAAGTCCCCGGAGATAAAGGAGATCAGCATGCGTGAGACGCTCACCGCCTGCACGCTGGCGTTGCTCGTCACGGGCTGCATGGTCGGCCCGGATTATGTCCGGCCGGTCGTCGACACGCCGCCCACCTGGCGCATCAACGAAAGCGAGGCGCGCGACACGGCCAATACCGCCTGGTGGTCGCAGTTCGGCGATCCGCTGCTCAACACGTTGATCGACGAGGCCGTGCGCGAGAATAAGGACCTCCTCATCGCCTCGGCGCGCATCGACGAATACGCCGGACGCTTGGGCGTTACCCGCGCCGACCTGTTTCCTCAGATCGGGCTCGGCTATGACGTCGCCCGGCAGAGAAACACCCTACCCGGCACGACGACCAAGGGGATCTACAACAGTTACGACACCTTGCTCAGTGCCAGCTGGGAAATCGACCTGTGGGGCAAACTGCGCCGCCAGGACGAAGCCGCACGTGCGCAGCTGATCGCCAGCGAAGAGGGGCGACGCGGGGTGCTGCTCACGCTGGTTTCCGGCGTTGCCGGGGCTTACGTCAACCTGCGCGACCTCGACCGGCAACTCGAGATCGCCAGCGATACCGCCCGCACCCGCGAAGCCTCGTACCGTCTGTTCCAGGATCGCTATGCCGGCGGCTTGATTTCGATCCTCGAACTGAGCCAGAACAAGTCGCAATACGACGAAGCGCTGGCGCGCATCCCGGCCCTCGAACAGTCCATCGCCTTGCAGGAAAACGCGCTCAGCGCCCTGCTCGGACGGAACCCAGGCCCTATCGCACGCGGCAAGAACATCGACGAGCTCACACCACCGGTCATCCCGGAGGGCTTGCCATCGACGTTGCTCGAACGCCGCCCCGACCTGCGCGCTGCAGAACAGCAGTTGATCGCCGCCAACGCTTTGATCGGCGCAGCGCGCGCCGCCTATTACCCGAGCATTTCGCTGACCGGCGTATTCGGCGTCGCCAGCGGCAGCCTGTCGAACCTGTTCTCGGGCGCATCGAAGGTCTGGCAATACGCCGGCGCGGTCAATCTCCCGATTTTCACTGCCGGCAAGATCGGCAGCCAGGTCGAAATCGCCGAAGCGCAACAACAGCAGGCACTGTTCAGTTATCAGAAGGCGATCCAGACCGCTTTCCGCGAGGTTAACGATGCGCTCATCGCACAGGATCGAACCCGCGCCCAACTCGAAGCACAAGGTCAGCAAGTCAAGTCGCTGCAGGAGTACACCGACACCGCCCGCCTGCGCTACGACAACGGGTACACCAGCTATCTGGAAGTGCTGGACGCCGAACGCGGGTTGTTCCAGGCGCAATTGCAGTACGCGCAGACACAGCAGAAACTGCTGCAGGCCATGATCGACCTGTACAAGGCAATGGGCGGAGGCTGGCCGGAAGGGACGTCAACCGCATCGACCACTGGGGAGTCGCGCCCGAACGCGGCGCCGGGGGGCAACGCCGCGCCCCAATAGCCCGTCGCTCCGCCCCTGTCCAGGAGGCGGCTTAACCGCCGCCACCCGTTGAATCGAGCAAGCCGCCGCGCCCGTCAGCCGGAGGGGGTACTCAGCAGAGCTTCCAGCCGTCGATGAACAGCTGGCGGAAGCCGAACAGGTTGCGCAGTTTGATCACGTAATTTCCGTCTGGAAAGCAGTTCGGAACATAGACCGTCACCCCCTGGACCGAATGCTGGGCGTACTTGTCGGGATCGACCTTGGGGGCGCCGAAATGCACACCCGGCGATTCGGTCACCGAGATGCAGCAGCCGCTGAATTCGCGCACCGGGTCGATCGACAGCGGCTGGTTCTTCGCCTGGATCATGGCCAGGGCTTTATCGTCTATGGTCAGCATGGAAGATTTCCTGAAGTAAACGGTTCCTGAAAGCGGCTACCCTGCTGCCGCTCACATCCACATTCGTCTTTGCGGCCCGACATCAAAGCTGGAACGCCAGCCACAGGAGCAGGCCCTCGGCCAGTTCACGCAGAACCCCGGGCCGCTCGGCGTGATAGACCGTCGATTCGCGCCGCCGTTCATCGATCCAGCGGGAAAAATCGCGCACCGCGCGACGGTCGTAGAACGCCACCATCAACTCGTAATTGAGGAAGAGGCTACGCCCGTCGAGATTGGCCGAACCGACCAGCGCCAACTCCTCGTCGACCACCACCGCCTTGGCATGCACCATCCGGGGGTGCAACCAGACACGCGCGCCAGCCGCCACCAGCTCGCGCAAGCCCCGGTGACGCGCGAAGTCGGCCAAACGGTGGTTCGAGCGTCGCGGCAGGACGAGGTCGACCTGCACGCCACGTCGGGCCGCCAGGGCCAGCGAACTGATCAGCGAGGGATCCGGAACGAAGTACGGGGTCACGGCCAGGATACGTCGGCGCGAGGTGAAGCCGGCCGAAACCAGCAGCGTCAGGATTGTGTCATCGACCCGGTCGGGACCGCTCGGCACCAACTGCGCCAGGGCTGAGGTGTTCTCGGCGGGCGGGAGCGGCGGCGCGAGCGGAATCTCGGGCAGCAGGCGCTCGGTGGCAAAGGCCCAGTCCTCCTCGAACTGCAGCGCGGCCTGGGCGGCGAGTTCGCCGCTCAAGTCGAAGCTGAGGTCGAGCCAGGCTTGCCCGCCGATCAGCGGGCGCAGGTCGGCGGTGAAGTATTCGCCGGCGAGGTTGCGCCCGCCGCACCAGAGGATCTGGCGATCGGCGACGACCAGCTTGCGGTGGTTGCGCAGGTTGGTGCGGCCGCGCTTGGGCGAACGGAAAGGCGGGACGAAGCGGACCACTTCAACGCCGGCGGCGCTCAAACCGGCGATGTCCGGCAGCCCCCCGAGGTAAATGCCGATCCCGTCGATCAACAGCCGCACCCGCACGCCGGCCAGGGCCTTGCGCTTGAGGTGTTCGGCCACGGCTTCGCCAAGCGCGTCGCGGGAAAAAATGAACGTACTCACTTCCAGCGTTTGCTGCGCCCCGTCGATGACCCGGTGCAATGCGGCAAGGGCTTGCTCGCCGTCGGCATGGACCTGCAGCGCGTCGTAGGCGACGGCTGGCGGGAGCCCCATCGCCACTCCGAGCTGCTGCGAGCGGTTGGCGGTCGTTTGGCGCGAGTTGGCGTAATGCGGCGCGACCGCAGCGGCGGCCTTGCGCACTGCCCCGTGGTTGGCCTGGCGCAGGTGCACCTTACGGCTGCCGAAAGCGAGGTAAAGCGGCAGCACGACGATGGGCATGAGCAGGATGCCGAGCACCCAGGCGATCGCCGCCGCGGGGTGACGGCGCTGATGCAGGCTGTGCGACGCCACAACGTAAATGACCAGGCCAACGACGACCAGGAGGGTGTACAACAGCTCCCAGTGGCGATCGATCAACTCGATCAGCAGGCCCGGGTAGGCGAAGACGCTGCGGGTTTCCATGGCGCTCAGGGGCGCGGCGATCCCGGTCGGCGACGGCGCCAGGCGCGCAGCGCCCACGCCGCCAGCCCGGCAAGCAGGACACTGCCGACCGCCAACGCGTAATCCGAACGCAACAAGCGGCGTTCGGGCGTCAGAGGATCCTTAAGCTCGACAGGGAAGGGACGCGGCCCGACCGGGACGATCTGCCGCTGCGCCGGATCTTGTGGCAGACGCGCACGGTACTCGTCGACTCCGGCCACGGGATAGGTCCCAAAGGCACGGCTGGAGGGAAACTGCGGTACACGGACAAGGTGGATGGCCTCGATGTCCTCGGCCAAGGCGCGCTCGAACGGCGACAGCGTACGCCCCGTCTGGCCGCTGGCCAGACGCAGCAGGTCAGCACCGGCCTGCTCGAAGGCTTGCGCCGGAAAGAGCCGTGTCTGGTCTTCGGTCAGGTAGTCGAACAGCGCCTTGCCCTTTTCCAGGCTGCCAGTGGCCAACGCTCCGCCGGGCAAGGCCAGCGCGGCTTTCCACCAGCTCGTGGCGCCCTGCGCCGGAACCTGCCAGTCGAGGCTGCGCAGCGTCGAGACGCTAATTCCGGTGCAGTTGGCGACCGCATGCTGATAGACGAACTGGTGCCGGTAAAACTGGTTGAAGACGCGCGCCAGGGCTGAGTGCAGGTGGTCGGCTGTGCGCGATTCGCGCAGGGTGACGACCAGCATCCACGATGGCCGATACCAGGACTGGCCGCTGTTGAGGTCGCCGAGGTAGCCGTCGAGCGGCTGCAAGGCCGCGATGATGCCTTTTTCGCTCTCGGAGTCGAGCGTGTAGTAGTTGGCGACGAGCCAATCGTGCATCTCGCCCTGAGCCCCGACGCGACCGGTGAGCAGCGCGAAATGCCCGCCGTGCGCCTCGTCGTCATCGCCCTGAGCGCCATTGAGCATCAGCCCTAGAACGGCTTGCCCGGGGCGTGGCGACGCCGCTTCCGGCGAGCGCTGCCAGAGCAGACGGGCGTCGAAGCCCCCATGCGCTTCGCTGCGCACGGCATCGCGCAAGGCCGCCGGCAGGGTTTCCGCTGCACCAGGCAAAGGGGCTAGCGCAGGCGCCAGCGGCAAGCGGTAGTCGGCCGGCCAGAGGCTGCGGGCAACGAAACGCCGGCCATCGTCGCCAAACGTTCCGCGCAGGCGCAACTCGCGTCCGGCGAAGTAGCGCGTGCTCGCGGCGTTGTAATACGAACGGTTGGATGCCAACTGCGGGGCCAAGGCGAAGTCCAGCGTCGCGGTCGGCGTTTGCCAGTGGCGCCCCTCGGGATCGAGACGCGCCTTCGGCAGAGAATCCGGTGAGGCAGCCCAGACCAGGCTCGGATAATCGGGCACCTGCCCAAGCGGCGTCGCCGCATGCCAGCTGCGCAGATCGTCGACCGCGCGCAGTTCCCGCGCATAGCTGGCTTGCGGCAAACCTTCGCGCGGAATGGCGATGGTTTCCTTGCGGAAGAACCACATCGCCTGCGGCAGCCCGGCGCAATCGGCGCAGTCGCCGCGCACTAGGCGGAAATCCGCCGCGGGCAGCAGACCATAGGCCGGAACCGAAGGCGGCGCCTCGTCGGCCGAAAATGCGGCAAACGACGTCATGAACAGCATGCCTCCCAATAAACGCCTGATCATCCGCATTTCAGTTCACGCTCAGACAAGAAGCACGGTGCGCCCCCGGACGACGCGGATTTACTCGACGGTCACCGATTTCGCGAGGTTGCGCGGCTTGTCGACGTCGGTTCCACGCACCAGCGCCACATGATAGGCCAGCAGTTGCAAGGGGACGACATGCAGCAGCGCCGAAAGCTGGCCGTAATGCTCGGGCAGGTGCATCAGATGCACGCCCTGCGAGGCTTCCATCGAACTGTCGGCGTCTGCGAAGACGTAGAGCTCGCCGCCGCGCGCCCGCACTTCCTGCAGGTTGGACTTGAGCTTTTCGAGCAGCGCATCGTTGGGCGCCACGGCAATCACCGGCATGTCCTTGTCGACCAGCGCCAGCGGGCCATGCTTGAGTTCACCCGCCGGGTAAGCCTCGGCGTGGATGTAGGAGATTTCCTTGAGCTTCAGGGCGCCTTCGAGGGCGATCGGGTAGTGCCGACCACGGCCGAGGAAGAGCGCGTCACGCTTCATCGCGAAGTGTTCGGCCCAGGCTTGAATCTGCGGTTCGAGTTCGAGGATCTTGCCCACTGCCACCGGCAAATGGCGCAGGGCCTGAAGCTCTGCCGCCTCGCGCGCTTCGGTGAGGCGGCCGCGCAGCTTGGCGAAGATCAGCGTCAACAAGTAGAGCGAAGCGAGCTGGGTGGTGAAGGCCTTGGTCGAGGCTACGCCGATCTCGGGGCCGGCACGGGTGACGAAGCGCAGGCGGTTCTCGCGCACCAGCGAGGACTCGGGCACGTTGCAGATGCACAGCGTGCGCGTCATACCGCGCGCCTTGGCGTGCTGCAGCGCCGCCAGCGTGTCGGCGGTCTCGCCCGACTGCGACAGGGTAACGACCAGGGTATCGGGATCGGCGACCGATTCGCGGTAGCGATACTCGCTCGCCACTTCGACCGAACACGGCACCCCGGCGATCTCTTCAAGCCAGTAGCGAGCGACAAGTCCGGCATGGTAGCTCGTTCCGCAAGCGATGATCAGCACCTGGCGCACACCATCGAGCACCTCGGCGCAGTCGGCGCCAAACAGTCCGGGCTGGATGCTGCGCGCGGCGGCCAGCATCTCCAGCGTGTTGGACAGCGCCACCGGCTGCTCGAAGATTTCCTTCTGCATGTAGTGACGGTACTGGCCGAGCTCGACGGCATCGGCCGAGAGGTGCGACTCACTCACCGGGCGCTCGACCGGCGTGCCGTCGACACGGGTGATGCGATAGCCGCTGCGGGTGAGTTCGGCACAGTCGCCGTTGTCGAGGTAGACGATGCGCCGCGTGACCTGGATCAGCGCCGAGGCGTCGGATGCTGCGTAATGCCCGTGCTCGGCGATGCCGAGCAGCAAGGGCGAACCTTCGCGGGCGACGACGATGCGCTCGGGGTCATCCTCGCGCAGCACGGCGATCGCGTAAGCGCCTTGCAGCTGTGCAATGGCGGCCCGCACCGCGGTGAACAGGTCGTTTTGCGTGCGCAATTCCAGCGCGATCAGGTGAGCGACGACTTCGGTGTCGGTGTCCGAGGTGAACACGTAGCCCGCCGCCTGCAGGCGGGTGCGCAGCTCCTCGTGGTTCTCGATGATTCCGTTATGCACCACGGCCAGACAATCGGAGATGTGCGGATGGGCGTTGCGCTCACACGGCACGCCATGCGTCGCCCAACGCGTATGGGCAATGCCGGTCGCACCGGCGGCCTGGGTCTCGTCGACCTGCGCCGTCAGTTCGGCGACACGCCCGACCGCGCGCAGGCGGCGCAGCCCGGAAGCATCGATCAAGGCCAGACCGGCCGAATCATAGCCTCGGTATTCGAGCTTGCGCAGGCCTTCGAGGAGTTGGGGAACGATATTGCGGTCGGCGACCGCGGCGACGATGCCACACATACGAGAATTCCTTGAGTTATTTCTTGGTTTTCACCGGGCGCGTCCAGCCCGGAATCGACATTTGTTTGGCTCGCGACAAGGTCAGCGTATCGGCGGGCGCCTCCTTGGTCAGCGTCGTCCCGGCACCGAGCGTCGCGCCGCGACGGACGGTGACCGGCGCCACGAGCTGGGTGTCCGAGCCGATGAAAACGTCGTCCTCGATCACCGTCTTGTGTTTGTTTGCACCATCGTAGTTGCAGGTAATCGTTCCGGCACCGACGTTCACCCGCGCGCCGATCTCGGCATCGCCGAGGTAGGCGAGATGATTGGCCTTGGAGTGCGCGGCGATCGTGCTCTTCTTCACTTCAACGAAGTTGCCGATGTGCACGTCTTCGGCCAGCACCGTTCCCGGACGCAGGCGGGCGAAGGGGCCGATGCGCCCGTCCGGGCCGACGACCGCGTCCTCAATGTGGGTGTAGGCTGCGATCCGCGCACCGGCGGCAATGCGCGCGTTCTTGATGACGCAGTAGGGGCCGACCTCGACCGCTTCAGCCAATTCGACCGAGCCTTCGAAGACGCAGCCGACGTCGATGAACACATCGCGCCCACAGGCGAGTTCGCCGCGTACGTCGAGGCGGGCCGGATCGGCCAGACGCACCCCCTGCTCAAGCAAGCGTCCAGCGGTGTTCAACTGGGCCACGCGCTCGAGTTCGGCCAACTGCACCTTGCTATTGACGCCGAGGACTTCCCATTCGGCGTCGGGCTGCGCGGTGCGCACCGGCACCCCGTCGGCGACAGCCATGGCGACGAGGTCGGTGACGTAATACTCACCTTGTGCGTTGTCGTTCGACAGGCGCGCCAGCCAGTCGGCCAGGCGTGCGGTCGGGAAGGCCATGATGCCGGTGTTGATCTCGCGGATCGCGCGCTCGTCGGGCGTCGCATCTTTCTGCTCGACGATGCGCGCCACCGTTCCATCGGCCTGGCGCACGATGCGACCGTAGCCGCTCGGATCGTCGAGCTCGACGGTGAGGATGGCGAGCGCGTCCTGCGCCGCATGCAACAGGCGCTGGAGCGTCTCTGCCCGGATCAGAGGCACATCGCCGTAGAGCATCAGCGTCGCCCCCCCCGGAACGACGTGCGGCATCGCCTGTTGCAGCGCATGGCCGGTACCGAGCTGCGGCGCTTGCAGCGCCCAGTTGAGGTCGGCATCAGGGAAGGCCGCGCGCACGGCGTCGCCACCGTGGCCGTAGACCACGCTGAGCGAACTCGGGCGCAAGCTGCGCGCGGTGTCGATGACATGCCCGAGCAGAGATTTTCCAGCGATCGGATGCAACACTTTGGGCAGGTTGGAGTGCATGCGCTTGCCCTGGCCGGCGGCGAGGATGACGATATTCATGTGATAAGCGGTAAAGAAAAGATGGAACGACTCAAGCTCGGAACGTTCAGGCACGCTCCTCCTGCCCCGACAGGATTTCGCCCAGCAATTGCTTGCCGCGGGGCGAAACGCACCAGTGCAGGATGTTCTTGTCGTTGATGCGGGTTTCGATGATGCCCAGGCTCTTGAGCAGGGCCAGACGACTGCTGACGGTTTCCCGCGCCAGACCCGTTTTCTCGGTCAGGCCGGCGAGGTTGCCGTAAACGTAAGGCTCGGCCGCCAGGGCGCGCAAAATCTCGACGTCGTTGTACGCCAGGGTTTCTTTCGTCGCCTCGGCCCGGCCGTTCGACGTTTCCGAGGCGGCGAACGGCTCGGCGACCGGCACGGCCTCGCTGCGCGCCTGCTTGAGTGCCGCGACTTCGCGCCGCACCTGATCCACCTGACCAAGCAGGCGGTTGGCGACGTTCTCGAACAGGCGGCGCGAGGCGACGACGTAGCACAGGCAGAAACCGGCGAAAACAAAAAAATCCACCGGCCGGGTGCGCGGCGCTTCAAGCAGGTTGCTCGAAATCATGTTCAGGAACAGCGGCACGGTCAGCGCGGAAATCACACCGAGCACCGGATAGCGCGCCCAATCGCGGCCATCACGCATGCGCTCGGGGCGGTCACTGAGGAAGTAATTGGCCACACCGCCGAGCACGCCGGCCAGGAGCATGATCAACAGAATGATCAGCATGTGACCGTCCAGCGTGGTCGACAGCGCCGTCACCTGCATCGACTTCTGCAATTCCGGATTCATTGTTATCCCCCCGCTGAACAGCCGCTACTATGCCATAGCCGGGCGCCAAGCCAAAGCGACGGGACGTGGCAAGCCACGGATTTCGGACGAAAAAACGCCGGGCAAAGCCCGGCGTCAAGACCTTCCGGAAGAGAAGCCTGCGTCAGCGAATCAACGACTCAGCGCGGCAATGCGCTCTCGCCCATCAGGAAGGCATCCACCTCGCGCGCGCACTGGCGGCCTTCGCGGATCGCCCAGACGACCAAGGACTGGCCGCGACGGGCGTCGCCCGCAGCAAAAACCCGCGGCACGCTGGTCGCGTAACAACCGGGGCCGTCGGTCGTCGCCTTGGCGTTACCACGCGCGTCCTTTTCGATGCCGAAAGCGTCGAGCAGACCGGCCACCGGGTTGAGAAAGCCCATGGCCAGGAACACCAGGTCGGCCTTGAGCGTCTGCTCACTGCCCGGCACTTCGACCATTTGCCCGCCCTGCCACTCGACGCTCACGGTCTTGAGCGCCTTGAGCACGCCCTTCTCGCCGATGAACTCCTTGGTGGCAACGGCAAAGCGGCGCTGCGTGTCGCCTTCAAGGTGCGAGGAGGAGGTACGCAGCTTGAGCGGCCAGTACGGCCAGGTCAGCGGCCGGTTCTCCTCATCCGGCGGCTGCGGCATCAGCTCGAGCTGAGTCACCGAGGCCGCACCGTGGCGATAGCTGGTGCCAACACAGTCAGAACCGGTATCGCCGCCGCCGATCACCACCACGTGTTTGCCCTTGGCGTTGATTGGGTTGGCCTTGCCGCCCGCCACCTGCTTGTTCTGCGGGATCAGGAACTCAAGGGCGGCATAGACGCCCTTGAGCTCGCGCCCCGGCACCGGCAAGTCGCGCGGCACTTCCGAACCGGCGGCGACAACCACCGCGTCGAAGTCCTTCAGCAATTGCTCGGCGGCGACGAACTCGGTCGCATCAAAGGCCACTCCGGCCGGAAGCGCCTTGCAGCCGACCATGGTCTTGGTCTTGAAGACCACGCCCTCGGCTTCCATCTGTTCGACACGGCGCGCAATCAACGCCTTGTCCAGCTTGAAGTCGGGAATGCCGTAGCCCAGCAGTCCACCGGGACGGTCGTTCTTCTCGAACACGGTCACGCTGTGCCCGACGCGCGCCAGTTGCTGCGCGGCGGCGAGGCCCGCCGGCCCCGAGCCGACGACGGCCACCGTCTTGCCGGTCTTGACCTTGGGCGGCTGTGGCAGGATCCAGCCCATCTGCCAGCCCTTGTCGACAATGGCGTGCTCGATCGACTTGATGCCCACGGCCTCGGTGTTGATGTTCAACGTGCAGGCCGCCTCGCAGGGCGCCGGGCAGATCCGGCCGGTGAAGTCGGGGAAATTGTTGGTCGAATGCAGCACTTCGAGCGCCTGTTTCCACTGCCCGCGATAAACGAGGTCGTTCCAGTCGGGGATGACGTTATTCACCGGACAGCCGTTGTTGCAGAACGGCACGCCGCAGTCCATGCAGCGCGCGCCCTGAATTTTGGCCTGGTCGTCGTTGAGCGTGGCGACGAACTCGCGGTAATGCTTCAGGCGCGCCTTCGGCGGCTCGTAGGCCTCGGAGAGGCGCTCAAACTCCATGAATCCAGTCGGCTTTCCCATTTATGCGGTCTCCAATTGCTTTTGCGCGGCCATTTCGCTGAGCGCGCGGCGGTATTCATGCGGCATCACCTTGACGAAACGAGCGCGGAACGTCGCCCAGTCGTCGAGGATCCGGCGCGCCTGCGGGCTGGCGGTCAGCTCGGCGTGCTTCTCGATCAAGCCCTTGAGCAGGGCTTCGTCGGCCATTCCGAGGTGACGCACGTCGACCTTGCCGTGGCTTTCGAGCTCGTCGCCCGAAGCGCTGCCCTTGCGTGCGGCAATTTCCTCTTCGACCGGCTCGAGCGCCACCTGGGCCATGTTGCAACGCGAGGCGAAGCTGCCTTCCTCGTCGAGAACGTAGGCCACACCGCCTGACATCCCGGCCGCGAAGTTGCGCCCGGTCATGCCCAGCACCACCACCGTGCCGCCCGTCATGTACTCGCAACCGTGATCGCCGACGCCCTCGACCACCACCGTGGCGCCCGAGTTGCGCACCGCGAAGCGCTCGCCAGCAACGCCCGAGAAATAGGCCTCACCCTGGATCGCGCCGTAAAGCACGGTGTTGCCGACAATGATGTTCCGGGTCGTCTCGCCCGAGAAATCGGGGTTCGGACGCACCACGATGCGCCCACCGGAAAGCCCCTTGCCGACATAGTCGTTGCCTTCACCGACGAGGTCCATGGTCACGCCATGCGCCAGGAAGGCGCCAAAACTCTGTCCGGCCGTGCCGTTCAAGGTCACGTGGATGGTGTCGTCCGGCAGGCCGGCGAAGCCGTATTTCTCGGCCACGCGCGACGACAGCATGGCACCGACGGTCCGGTTGGCGTTGCGGATCGGCAGGTTGATGCGCACCGCCTTGCCCTTCTCCAGCGCCGGTTTGGCAAGGTCGATGAGCTGGTTGTCCAGCGCCTTGTCGAGACCGTGGTCCTGGGTACCGCTGTGCAGCAACGGTTCGCCCGAGGGATTGGCCGGACGATGGAAGATGCGGGCGTAGTCCAGCCCCTTGGCCTTCCAGTGCGCGATGCCCTTCTTCATGTCGAGCAGGTCGCTGCGCCCGATGATTTCGTCGACGCGACGCACGCCCAACTGCGCCATCAGTTCGCGCAACTCCTCGGCGACGAAGAAGAAGTAATTGACGACATGTTCGGGCTGGCCGGTGAACTTGCGACGCAACTCCGGGTCCTGCGTCGCGACGCCGACTGGGCAGGTGTTGAGGTGGCACTTGCGCATCATGATGCAACCCTGAACCACCAAGGGCGCGGTGGCAAAGCCGAACTCGTCGGCCCCGAGCAGGGCGCCGATGAACACGTCGCGACCGGTCTTGATCTGCCCGTCGACCTGCACCCGAACACGACCGCGCAAACGGTTGAGGACCAGCGTCTGCTGCGTTTCCGCCAGCCCCAGCTCCCAGGGTGAACCGGCGTGCTTGATCGACGACAGCGGGCTCGCACCGGTGCCGCCGTCGTGGCCAGCGATCACCAGGTGGTCGGCCTTGGCCTTGGTCACCCCGGCGGCCACCGTGCCGACGCCGACTTCGGAGACCAGCTTGACCGAGATCGAGGCCTTGCTGTTGGCGTTCTTCAGGTCGTGGATCAGTTGCGCCAAATCCTCGATCGAGTAGATGTCGTGGTGCGGCGGCGGCGAGATCAAGCCGACCCCGGGGACGGAATGGCGCAGGAAGCCGATGTACTCGCTGACCTTGTGGCCCGGCAGCTGACCGCCTTCGCCCGGCTTGGCGCCTTGCGCCATCTTGATCTGCAGCTGGTCAGCATTGACCAGATACTCACTCGTAACGCCGAAACGACCGGAAGCGACCTGTTTGATCGCAGAACGCAGACTGTCGCCATCCTGAAGCGCGTAATCGCGCTCAATGCGCCCCTTGCCCAGCACCTCGGAGACCAGTTGACCGGCCTTGACCGGCTTGAAGCGCGCCGGATCCTCGCCACCTTCGCCGGTGTTCGACTTGCCGCCGATGCGGTTCATGGCGATGGCCAGCGTGGTATGCGCCTCGGTCGAGATCGAACCGAGCGACATTGCGCCAGTGACGAAGCGCTTGACGATCTCCTTAGCCGACTCGACCTCATCGAGCGGCACCGCCGGACCGAGCGGCTTGAGTTCGAACAAACCGCGCAAAGTCATGTGGCGCTGCGACTGGTCGTTGATGATGCGCGCGTATTCCTTGTAGGTGTCGTACTTGCCGGAACGGGTCGAATGCTGCAGCTTGGCGATCGCATCCGGCGTCCACATGTGCTCGTCGCCGCGAATACGGAAGGCGTAATCGCCGCCCGTTTCGAGCATGCCGGCCAGCACCTGATCGTCACCGAAGGCCTTCTTGTGCAGACGGATCGCCTCTTCCATGACTTCGAAGACGCCAATCCCCTCGACCTGCGACGAGGTGCCGGTGAAGTATTTGTCGACCATCCTCTTCTGCAAGCCGATGGCCTCGAAGATTTGCGCCCCGGTGTAGGACATGTAGGTCGAGATGCCCATCTTGGACATGACCTTGAGCAAGCCTTTGCCGATGCCCTTGACGAAGTGCTTGACCGCCTTGTCACGCGCCTCGACATCCTCTCCGGCCAATTGCTGGATGGTTTCCAGCGCCAGATAAGGATGCACGGCTTCGGCGCCGTAGCCGGCGAGCGTAGCGAAATGATGCACTTCACGCGCCGCACCGGTCTCGACAACGAGGCCGGCACGGGTACGCAGCCCCTGCGTAACGAGGTGCTGATGCACCGCCGAAGTGGCCAGCAGCGCCGGGATGGCGACGTGATCCTTGTCGAGCAGGCGGTCGGAGACGATCAGCAAGCCACAACCACGCTCGACGGCGTCCTGCGCCTCGGCGCACAGCGAAGCCAGGCGCGCTTCGACGCCTTCCTTGCCCCAGGCCAAGGGGTAGCAGATGTTGAGTTCGGCCGAGCGGAATTTCTCGTCGGTGTAAGTCTCGATGTTGCGCAGCTTGGCCATGTCGGCCTGCGACAGCACCGGTTGCGAGATTTCCAGACGATACGGCGGATTGATCTCGTTGATCCCGAGCAGATTGGGTTTCGGGCCGATGAACGAGACGAGCGACATCACCAGCTGTTCGCGGATCGGGTCGATCGGCGGGTTGGTGACCTGCGCAAAGAGCTGGCGGAAGTAGTTGAACAAGGTCTTATCCTTGCTCGAGAGGACGGCGAGCGGCGAGTCGTTGCCCATCGAGCCGGTCGCTTCCTCGCCCGTCTTGGCCAGCGGATCAAGGATGGTCTTGAGGTCTTCCTGGGTATAGCCGAAGGCCTGCTGCCGATCGAGCACGGTGGTCGCCAGTTCGGGCGACTGCACGTCGGCCGGCGCCGGCAGTTCGTCGATCTTGATGTTGATGCGCGAGATCCACTCTTGGTAGGGCTTCTGCCGCGCCAAGGTTTCCTTGAGTTCGAGGTCGTCGATGATGCGGCCCTGATCGAGATCGATGAGGAACATCTTGCCCGGCTGCAGGCGCCACTTCTTGACGATCTTTTCGTCAGGGATCGGCAGCACTCCGGCCTCGGAGGACATCACCACCATGTCGTCGTCGGTGACGAGGTAGCGTGCCGGACGCAGCCCGTTGCGGTCCAGGGTGGCCCCGATCTGACGCCCGTCGGTGAAGGCCACGGCAGCGGGGCCATCCCACGGCTCCATCATCGCCGCATGGTATTCGTAGAAGGCGCGACGCTTCTCGTCCATCAGGGTATGCGCTTCCCAGGCCTCGGGAATCAACATCATCATCGCGTGGGCCAGCGAATAGCCGCCCATCACCAGAAGTTCGAGCGCATTGTCGAACGAAGCGGTATCCGACTGCCCCGGGTACATCAGCGGCCAGATTTTGTCGAGGTCACTGCCCAGCAAGGGCGACGACGTCCCCTTTTCGCGCGCGCGCATCCAGTTGTAGTTGCCGCGCAGCGTGTTGATCTCGCCGT
>NZ_JASDTF010000030.1:0-13856 GCF_041441355.1 Propionivibrio sp. | reverse complement strand
GAAGAAGGCCGCCCCGAAGGCCGCCGCCAAGCCCGCAGCGAAGAAGGCCGCTCCGAAGGCCGCGGCAAAACCAGCGACGAAAGCAGCCGCTAAGCCTGCTGCGCCGAAAACTGCAGCCAAGCCTGCGGTGAAGAAGGCCGCGGCCAAGCCCGTGGCGGCAGCGCCTGCCGTGAAGCCTGTGGCCGCGGCACCGGCGGCTGTGAGTGCGCCACCGTCCACGGCGGCGACGCCTGGGATCAAGTCGGCGCTCAATCCGACTGGGGCGTGGCCTTTCCCGACCGGATCTCGGCCCAAGTAAAACTGCCCGTAAAGGGAAAAAACGAGGCTTGCCAACGCAAGCCTCGTTTTTTGTCTGGGTCGTTCAGATCCGCGCCACCCTGCTGCGCAAAGGTGGCGGCGAGTGACGACTGGTCAGAGCGTCTGTTCCAGGCGTTCGCGAATCTTGGTAAGTTGTTCCGGGGTTTTCTGGCCGAGCTTGTCGAACCATTCTTTCACCCCAGAGAGTTCGGCTTTCCAAGCGTCCTTGTCGATGCGTGTCACGGCTTCGAAGTCTGACTGCGAGAAGTCGAGTTCAGTCCAATCGATGTCCTGATAGAGCGGCATCCAGCCGAGCGGGGTTTTGTTGGCGCCGACTTCGCCCTCGCAGCGAGCGATGATCCATTTGAGGACGCGAGCATTGTCGCCGAAGCCTGGCCAGGCAAATTCGCCTTTCTCGTTGGTGCGGAACCAGTTGACCATGAAAATCGGCGGCGCCTCGTCGACCGCTTTGCCCATTTTCAGCCAGTGGGCGTAGTAGTCTGCCATGTGATAGCCGCAGAACGGCAGCATGGCGAACGGATCTCGACGCACGACCCCTTGTGCGCCGAATGCGGCAGCGGTGGTTTCGGAGCCGAGGGTGGCCGCAGCGAAAACGCCCGAGGCCCAGTCTTCAGACTG
The DNA here is from genome assembly GCF_041441355.1 of Propionivibrio sp. Taxonomy (GTDB): domain Bacteria; phylum Pseudomonadota; class Gammaproteobacteria; order Burkholderiales; family Rhodocyclaceae; genus Propionivibrio. The sequence continues at coordinate 12,920 of NZ_JASDTF010000030.1, read as the reverse complement.
GCAGACGAGCGGGATCGTCGACGCGCGCCGACCACCGAAAAGGAAGGCCGAGATCGGCACTCCTTCGGGGTTTTGCCATTCCGCGTCGATGCTCGGGCACTGGCGGGCAGGCGCGGTGAAACGCGAGTTGGGGTGTGCCGCCTTGATGCCTTTTTCCTTGCCGATGGCCGGCGTCCAGTCATGCCCTTGCCAATCGATGACGTGCTCTGGTGCCGGTCCCATGCCTTCCCACCACACGTCGCCGTCGTCGGTCAGCGCGACGTTGGTGAAGATGGTGTTCTCGGCCAGCGAGGCCATGGCGTTGGAGTTGGTCTTCTCGTTGGTGCCCGGTGCGACGCCGAAAAACCCGGCTTCCGGGTTGATGGCGTAAAAACGTTTGACGCCGTCAGGGCCGACGCGCGGCTTGATCCAAGCGATGTCGTCGCCGATGGTGGTGATTTTCCAGCCGCCCAGCGCCTTGGGCGGGATGAGCATGGCGAAGTTGGTCTTGCCGCAGGCCGAGGGGAAGGCCGCGGCGACGTAATGTTTCTTTCCTGCCGGCGACTCGACGCCGAGGATCAGCATGTGTTCGGCCATCCAGCCGTCTTCGCGCGCCATACTTGAGGCGATACGCAGCGCCAGACATTTCTTGCCGAGCAAGGCGTTGCCGCCGTAACCCGAGCCGTAGGACCAGATTTCGTGCGTCTCCGGATAATGCACGATGTATTTCGTCGTCGGATTGCACGGCCAACGGGGATCTTTCTGTCCAGGCTCCTTGGGCGCGCCGAGCGAATGTATGCAGGGCACGAAGTCGTCGTTTGGCCCCAGCGCGCGGAGGACGTCTTCGCCCATCCGGGTCATGATGCGCATGTTGACCACGACATAGGGGCTGTCGCTGATTTCCACGCCGATTTTTGCGATCGGGGAGCCGACCGGTCCCATCGAGAAAGGAATCACGTACATCGTGCGCCCTTTCATGCTGCCCTTGAAGACTTCGTTCAAGGTCTGGCGCATGCGCACCGGGTCTTCCCAATGGTTGGTCGGGCCCGCGTCTTCCTGCTTTTCCGAGCAGATGAAGGTGCGGTCTTCGACGCGAGCGACGTCCGACGGATCGGAGAACGCGAGGTAGGAGTTTTTGCGTTTCTTGAGCTTGATGAAGGTCCCGGCATCCACCAGTTCTGCGCACAACCGATCGTATTCTTCTTGCGTCCCGTCGACCCAGACGATGCGTTCCGGAGTCGTCAGGGCGGCGATTTCAGCGACCCAGCGCTTTAGCCCCTCGTGCTGGACGTAATCGGGCGCATGGATGGAGATGGTTGTGGTCATCGCAATACACTCTCTCAGTGATGGGTTGGGGACGGGCGAATGCTGAAGATTGCTCCTTGGCGTCGATGCAGGTGATGCGGCAGAAAACAATGTCATTTTGCCGGAGGCGGTCCGGCCAGGCTGGGCGAGGCAGAATCCGTGCTTTTGCACAGGCATGAAAGGGGTTTCAGTGCCCTGGACAACGAGAAACAACGGTCTTCAGTCTAACATAAGTTCTATGCGTTTAGTCAGGTGCGGCCTGGGCTGGATGCCTTGATTTGCAAGGCTCTCATGTATGGTAGTACGGTAAGAAAAGTGCCTGCGCAGAACTCGGGCATGAAGTCGGCGAGCCGGGTCGATGCAATCGAGTCCGTTGTTGCGGGTGCGCGAATGGCCCTTCCGAAGTCTTCATGATGATTGCATTTTTGGTGGGTTGCACATGGTCTTTCGTGCACTTGGTGTGTGCAAATTAAACGGTGTGCGACGGGCGGTTTGCAGGATTTGAATCGTTTCTGGATTCAACGCCGACCTGCGTACGGCCAACGACAAAGCCTTTTGGAAACGGCCGATGTGGCGCTTTAAATTCTAAAGTCATTTGTAACCACTTATTTCCATCTGCCTAATTTCCTTGATTTTGTTTTGGGCTGGGATAATCTCCTGTAGAATCGGTCGTTCGTTTCTAGAACAAAAAACGGAGGGGTGAATGCGGACTGCCCTTATTTCAGCCTTGTGCTGCGGTGCCTTGCTCGGGCTGGCGCTGGCGCCGGAGGTGGCGCAGGCGAGCGAAACTGCCAAGAAGCCTGTGGCGCAAAAGAGTGTGGCGAACAAACCGGCGACGAAGACGGCCACGAAGAGCAAAGCCAAGGCGACGCCCACCGCTTCACGCAGCAAGGGGACGGCCAAGAAGGTCGGAGCCGCTGCAGCCACCGCCGGAGCTGGCGCTGCGGTCGCGGCCCAGAACCCCGGCCGCCTAGCCGTGCATTCCGGCGCAGCTCTGGTGGTCGAGCAGGGTGGCGAAGTCGCTTACTATCAGAAGAATGCCAATGCGGTCATGCCGATCGCTTCGATCACCAAGCTGATGACGGCCATGGTGGTGCTCGACGGGATGCCGGACCTCAAAGCGCCGGTGACCATCAGCGAGGAGGATGTCGACTACCTCAAGGGCAGCACGTCGCGTCTGCGCGTTGGCGCGACGATGACCCGCGAGACGGCGCTGCTGCTGGCCCTGATGTCCTCTGAAAATCGCGCCTCGCATGCCTTGGCCCGCCATTATCCGGGCGGCATCCCGGCTTTTCTGGCTGCGATGAACGTCAAGGCGCAGGCCTTGGGGATGCGCGATACGCGCTTCGAAGATCCGACCGGACTCAACAGCCACAACGTGTCGACGGCGAACGACCTGGCCAAGATGGTCGCCGCGGCGCATCGCTATCCGCTGATCCGCGAGCTGTCGACCACGCCTGAAGCCATCGTCGAGATCAACGGGCGGGACATGGGCTTCAGGAATACCAATCCGCTGGTGAAGAACGTGGCCTGGGACGTTGGCCTGTCGAAGACGGGTTACATCAGCGAAGCCGGAAAGTGCCTGGTGATGCAGGCGCGGGTCGCGGACAAGCCGGTGGTGATCGTGCTGCTCGACTCGGTCGGTAAGCTGACCCGGGTCGGCGATGCCAACCGGATCCGGCGCTGGATGGAATACAACTACGCCTCGGACAAGAGCGGGACCAAGACCGCCCTCGACCTGCGTCCGGGCTTCCCGGGTTAGCCGGCGGCGTCGGCGCGACGCGCCAGACGCCAGAAAAGAAAAAGGCCTGCCGGAGTCTTCCGGCAGGCCTTTTTTGCGTGCAGCGTTACATGCAGCGGGCTTAGAGTTCCTTGGCGTGGCTGGCCAGGTACTCGGCAACGCCGGAGGTCGAAGCCTTCATGCCGGGCTTGCCCTTGTTCCAGCCGGCCGGACAGACTTCGCCGTGCTCTTCGGTGAACTGCAGCGCGTCGACCATGCGCAGCATTTCGTCGACGTTGCGGCCGAGCGGCAGGTCGTTGACCACTTGGTGGCGGACGACGCCCTTCTTGTCGATCAGGAAGGAGCCGCGGAAGGCGACGCCGGCGGCGCCGAACTCGACGTCGTAGGCGCGGCAGATTTCATGCTTGACGTCAGCGATCAGCGGGTACTGGACCTGGCCGATGCCACCGTTGTTGACCGGGGTGTTCTTCCACGCGAGGTGGGTGAACTGCGAGTCGATCGAGATGCCGATGACTTCGACGCCGCGCTTCTTGAACTCGTCCAGGCGGTGATCGAAGGCGATCAGTTCCGACGGGCAGACGAAGGTGAAGTCCAGCGGGTAGAAGAAAATGACGACATACTTGCCGGCGGTTTCCTTGGAGAGCGTGTAGGCGCGGATTTCGTTGTTGCCCAAGACGGCCTGGGCGGTGAAGTCGGGGGCTTGCTTGCCGACGAGAACGGCCATGGTGTATCTCCTTGAGGTTGTTGATATCGGATTGAGACGGCGCGGCGAGCGCCAAAGCCGGCGCAGGAAGGTCGCCGCGAACTCGAGTTAGTCAGCATAGCCGCATGCCGAGTTCCCGGCAAATGCGGAGAAGGTCTTCAGCGGCTCAGAATGTCGGGCGCTGGATGAAGTCGATCCAGGCACGCTCTTCTGGGGTCGTCGGTCGGTCGTCGAAGCGCACCAGGACGACGCGTGCGCTCGGCGGCCCGCGATGGACCCAGACGGTCAGCGCGTCCACTTTTTTGCGCGGGCCATGCACGAGCGCCTCCACGCGCTCGTCGTGGCGGTTGCGCACCCAGCCGGTAAGCCCCAGCTTTTCCGCCTCGTAACACATCGACCAGCGGTAGCCGACGCCTTGCACGCGGCCTTCGATGCTGAAGTGGCGGGTGATGAAATCGTCGTCGAGGTCGGACATGGCGTTGCCGGCGCGAGGGGGGAGGGTCAGGGCTGAGTCGGTGCAATGGGGGTGTCGGCGGCGGCCTCGATCGACTCGCCGTCACCGCCACCCAGTGCGGCCAGGATGCCGCGCATCAGGTCGAGCGGCGTCGGCGGGCAGCCGGGAATGGCGACGTCGACCGGGATGACGTTCGCCACCTTGCCGCAGGAGGCGTAGCTCTCGCCGAACAGGCCGCCGGTGCAGCCGCAATCGCCGACGGCGACCACCAGGCGCGGTTCGGGCGTGGCGTCGTAGGCCCGGCGCAGGGCGACTTCCATGTTCTTGGCGACCGGGCCGGTGACCAGCAGCAGGTCGGCGTGGCGTGGACTGGCGGCGAACTTGATGCCCAGTGCTTCGAGGTTGTAGTACGGGTTGCCGAGGGCGTGGATTTCGAGTTCGCAGGCGTTGCACGAGCCGGCGTCAACGTGGCGGATGACCAGGGCGCGACCGAGTTTGGTGCGCATGGCAGCGTCCAGCCTTTGCTGCGTGACGCGCAGCGCGTCGTCCGCGGCCGGCGCGGGCTCGGTGATGCAGCCGATGCGGGCGATCTGGCGGAGGATGGGGAACATGCTCAGAGGTCCTGTCCGGCGTAGGAGAGGTTGAAGGACTTGTTGATCAGCGGGAAGTCGGGAACGATGTTGTCGATCACCGCGTGTTCGAGCGCCGGCCAGTTCTGCCACGAGGGGTCGTGTGCGTGCGCTCGCGAGAGGCGTCCGTCGAGCCCGGTTTCCAGCGCCACCAGCACGTCGCCGCGCCAGCCCTCGACCCAGCCGAAACCGCGCCGCCCGGGCGCGCTGCGCGCGTCGCAGCGGATTTCGCCCGCGGGCAGCTGTTCGACAATCCGGCGGATCAGGCGCAGCGATTCCTTGACCTCGGCAAAGCGCACCAGCGCGCGCGCGGCGACGTCGCCGTTGCGCTCGACGGCGATCTGCGGCGCCAGCTCCGGGTAAGGCGCGGCCGGATGCTGGACGCGTAGGTCGAGCGCCTGCGCGCTGGCGCGCGCGGCGATGCCGCATAAACCGAGGCGGACGGCGAGTTCGGGGATGATGCGGCCGGTGGTCAGGAAGCGGTCCTGCAAACCGGCGTGTTCGTCGTAAATGGATTTGAGCGTGCGCAGTTCGTGTTCGAGCGCCGCGCCTTGGGCGAGGATGGCGTCGGCGCCTTCGGCGGAGAGGTCGCTGGCGACGCCGCCGGGGACGATGCGGTCCATCAGCAGGCGGTGGCCGAACAGCTGGGCGTTCAGCCGGCTCCAGTCCTCGCGCAGGCGCAGGAACTGGGCCAGGCCGAAGGCCAGGGCAACGTCGTTGCCGAGGTAGCCGAGGTCGCCGAGGTGGTTGGCGACGCGCTCGCGTTCGAGCAGCAGGGCGCGCAGCCACAGCGCGCGCGGCGGCGGCGCGCAATCGGCAATGGCTTCGGCGGCCTGGGCGTAGGCCCAGGCGTAGGCGACGGTGCTGTCGCCGGAAATGCGCCCGGCCAGGCGTGCACCGTCGGCCAGCGTCATGCCGACGAAGCGGCGTTCGATCCCCTTGTGCTTCCAGCCGAGGCGCTCTTCGAGGCGCAGGACGCGTTCGCCCATCACCGAGAAGCGGAAGTGGCCAGGCTCGATGATGCCAGCGTGGATCGGGCCGACCGGGATTTCATGCACGCCGTCGCCCTCGACGCGGACGAAGGCGTACTGCTCGTTGGCGCACGCGAAGCGTTCGTCCGGCGTCGTTTGGCGCAGCGGATGGTAGGCCTGCGGCCAGTTGGCGTGGCGTAGCCAGGGGCGGGTGTCAGTCGGCCAGGCGGGGTCGGCGCTGGCCGGTTCGATGCCAACGAGGTCCTGCGCGGCGCGCTGCATGCGCTCGGCGGCGGGAAAGAGGTCGCCGAGATCGGGGAAAGACGGGCGCTCCGGCGGCGCTGGAAGGCGCATGGACAAACGCACGCAGGCCAGGCCTTCAACGAGGTCGTAGGCGGCCCAGACGGCGAGCGTGCCGCCGCCCTCGTCGCTGCCCCACAGGGCGACGAGGCGCCGGCCGGCGGCGTGCGCGGCGACGGCGAAGGCGCGCCAGTGTGCGGCGTCGATCTCGTCGCTGGCGGCGACGAAGGTCGCTTGGGCGTGCGCGGGCTGGGCGATGAAGTCGAGCGGCGCGTCAAAAAAACGAACGGGGAGCATCGGGGCGGTGTCGGGCATGGGCGTCATCCGATCAGGCGCGCGGCCAGGCGGTACCAGTCGGCGAGCGCGGGCGGCATCCACAGGCCGAGCATCAGGACGAGGCCGAGGTGGGTGAACACCGGCAGCAGCGCCGGGTTGTGCGCCAAGGGCTGCACGTTCGGCTCGCCGAGGACCATGTCCTGCACCTTGCCGAGCATCGCCGCGAAGGCGACGCCGAGGGCGATGAGCAGGATGGGCGCGGCCCACGGGTAGTGCTTGATGGCGGTGGTGAGGAGCAGGAATTCACTGGCGAAGACGCCGAAGGGCGGCAGGCCGAGGATGGCCAGGGTGCCGATCAGGAGGCCCCAGCCGACGGTCGGCGAGCGCTTGAGCAGGCCGCGGATGTCCGCGATGATCTGGGTGCCGGCCATCTGCGCGGCGTGGCCGACGGCGAAGAAGATCGCCGACTTGGTCAGCGAATGCACGGTCATGTGCAGCAGCGCGGCGAAGTTGGCGACCGGGCCGCCCATGCCGAAGGCGAAGGTGATCAGCCCCATGTGCTCGATCGACGAGAAGCCGAAGAGCCGCTTGATGTCCTTCTGGCGCGAGAGGTAGAAGGCCGCGGCGACGACGGTGAGCAGGCCGAAGCCCATCATCAGCTGGCCGGCGAAGGCGGTGCCGAGGGCGCCGTCGACCAGCACCTTGCAGCGGATCACGGCGTACAGCGCGACGTTGAGCAGCAGGCCGGAGAGCACGGCGGAGACGGGCGTCGGGCCTTCGGCGTGGGCGTCGGGCAGCCAGTTGTGCAGCGGCACGAGGCCGGTCTTGGTGCCGTAGCCGACGAGGATGAAGACGAAGGCGAGCGAGAGCACGGTCGGTTCGAGCTGGGCCTTGACGCCGTCGAGGTGGGTCCACAGGAGCGCGCCGTGTTCGGCGCCGAGCACGCGCTCGGCGGCGAAGTAGATGAGGATGGTGCCGAACAGTGCCTGGGCGATGCCGACGCCGCAGAGGATGAAGTACTTCCACGCCGCTTCGAGGCTGGCCGGGGTGCGGTAGAGCGCGACGAGCAGCACGGTGGTCAGCGTTGCCGCCTCCATCGCCACCCACAGGATGCCGAGGTTGTTGGTCGACAGCGCCACCAGCATGGTGCCCATGAACAGCTGGAACATGCTGTGGTAGAGCCGCAGGCGGGCGCTCGAAAGGCGGCCGTGCGCGTGCTCGTTGCGCATGTAGGGACGCGAGAAAAGCGCGGTGGTGAAGCCGACGAAGGCGGTGAGCAGGATCAGGAAGACGTTGAGCGGATCGACGAAGAACAGCTGGTCGAAGGCGAGCAGCGGGCCATCGTTGACGACTTCGAAGGCGAGCGGCGCGGCCGCGAGCAGGGTGACGAGGCTGCCGGCGGCATTGAGCTCGGCGGCGCGTTTCGTGTGCCCGAAGAGGGCCAGCAGCGCGCCGCTGATGAAGGGGGTGAGCAGGAGAATCAGGAGTGCGTTCATGACTTATTCGCCCTTGGCCCGCGCTTCGAGGTGGCGGATGTCCAGGCTGTCGAACTGTTCGCGGATCTGGAAGAAGAAGATGCCGAGGATGACCATGCCGACCAGGATGTCGAGCGCGATGCCGAGTTCGACGACCATCGGCATGCCGTAAGTGGCGCTGGTGGCGGCGAAGAAGAGCGCGTTCTCCATCGCCAGGAAGGCGATCACCTGTGGCACCGCCTTGCTGCGCGTGATCATCATCAGAAAGGCGAGCAACACGCAGGCCAGTGCGATGCCCAGCGTCGAGCGGGTGATCGTGCCGGCGAGCTGGGAGATCGGCTGCGCCACGTTGAAGGCGACGACCACGAGCAGCAGGCCGATGAGCATGGTGGTCGGGATGTTGAGCAGGGTCTCGACGTCCCACTTGACCGAAAGGCGGCGGATCAGGCGGTGCAGGATCCAGGGCAGGAGCAGGGCCTTGAGGACCAGGGTCAGCCCGGCCGACCAGTAAAGGTGGTGTTGCGCGGTGCTGTAGGCGACGATCAGGGTCGAGGCGAAGAGCACCAGACCTTGCAGCATGAACAGGTTGATCAGGCTCAAGATGCGGCGCTGGGCGAGCATGGCGAAGCCGAGCAGGAGCAGCACCGCAGCGCACAGGTTGATCAGCTGGCTGGCCAGCGGGACGGCGTGAAGGACGCTCATGGGATTACGCTCCGACCTCCAGCAGCAAGTGGACGAGCATGGCGAGCACCGCGAGCAGGAAGGCGGTGCCGAGGAATTCGGGGGCGCGGAAGATGCGCATCTTGGCCGAGAGGGTTTCGATCAGGGCCAGCGCCGCGCCGCCGACAGCGAGTTTGACGAGCATCCAGAACAGCGAGGCGGCGAGCGCCAGCGGACCCAGGTTTTCGGCGATGCCGAAGGGCAGGAAGAGCGCGATCCCGAGGCACGAGTAAGCGTAGAGCTTGAGGCTGGCGGCCCATTCGATGAGCGCCAGGTGGCGACCCGAGTATTCAAGGATCATCGCCTCGTGGATCATCGTCAGCTCAAGGTGGGTGGTCGGGTTGTCGACCGGGATGCGCGCGTTCTCGGCCAGCGAGACCATGGTGAAGGCGACGCCAGCGAGCGCGAGGCTCGGGTAGATGGCAAATTCGCGGTGCGCCAGCGTCTCGACGATGGTCGACAGCGAAGTCGAGCGCGAGATCAGCGAGGCGGTGAAGAAGACCATCAGGAGCGCCGGTTCGGCGAGGAAGCCGATCAGCATCTCGCGCCGCGCGCCGAGCGTGCCGAACGAGGTGCCGACGTCCATCCCGGCGAGGGCGATGAACACCCGCGCCACGGCAAAGAGGCCGACCAGGGCGATGGCGTCGGCAGCCGGCGCGAGCGCGAGGTCGGTCGACAGCGTCGGGACGATGCTCGCCGCCAGGGCCAGGCAGCCGAAGATGATGTAGGGCGCGGCGCGGAACAGCGGCGAGGCGTTGTGCGCCAGCAGCACGTCTTTGTGGAACAGCTTGTGCAGCGTGTAGTAGGTCTGCAGCAGCGGCGGCGCCGAGCGGTTTTGCAGCCAGGCCCGGCACTGGTTGATCCAGCCGGTGAGCAGCGGCGCGAGGACCAGCGCGGCGGCGAAGGCCGCGAGCTGGGCAAGCACCTGGGTGAAGAGGGTGTAGGCGTTCATCCGCGCGTCAGGAGCAAAAGGGCGATCAGGGTGGCGAAGCTGAACAACAGGTAGAGCGCGATGCGGCCCTGCTGCAGGAAGGCGACGAGGCGCGTGCCGCGTTCGACGAGGCGCACCACGGGTTGGTAGAGCAGGGCCCAGAACGGGTCCTCGACGACGCTGCGGTAACGCGGCGCGCGGTCGAAGGGCGAGGGGTGCTCGCGGGAGCGCTGCATGAAGGGCGAGAAGATGCGCCGGATCGGCTGGCCGAAGCCCTCGGCGCTGTCCTGCATGCGCGGGGTTTGCAACGGGAAGCCGCAGTCCCAGGGCGGGACGCGCTTCATCCGGCCGTGGAAGAGCCGGCGCACGCTGTAGAAGACGAGCGGGATGAGCAGGGCCATGCTGGCGAAGAAGACGATCGGGCTGTAGCTCGCCCGGTCTTCGCTGATCGGCGCCAGCAGCCACCAGCCGTAAGTCGCCGCGGCGCCGCCGATGCCGCCGTCGACCAAGAGGCGGGTGACCGGATCGAGCAGGGCGATCACCGCTGGCGGCAGCAGGCCGAGCAGGATGCAGCCGCCGGCCAGCCAGGCCAGGCCCAGGCGTTCGAGGCGACCGGCGTCGTGGGCGTGGGCCAGGGCTTCCTCGCGCGGCTGGCCGAGAAAGACGACGCCGTAGAACTTGACCATGGCGTAGCCGGCGAGCGCGGCGATCAGCGCCACCGCGGCGGCGACGGCGGGCAGCAGCATGTTGAGGTAGCCGTGCGGCAGCCCTGGCGTAAACAGGAAGCCCTGCAGCAACAGCCATTCCGAGACGAAGCCGTTGAGCGGCGGCAGTCCAGCCGAGGCCAGTACGCCGACCAGCGCCAGCCAGGCGACCCAGGGCATGCGATGGATGAGGCCGCCGAGTTTGCCGAGGCTGCGTTCGTGCGTGGCGTGCAGCACCGAGCCGGTGGCGAGGAAGAGCAGGCTCTTGAAGAAGGCGTGGTTGAGGCAGTGGTAGAGCGTCGCGGTGAGCGCCAGCGCGGCGAAGCCGGGCAGCGCGAAGCCCTTGAAGATCAGGGTCAGGCCGGTGCCGACCAGGATCAGGCCGATGTTTTCGATCGACGAATAGGCCAGCAGGCGTTTCATGTCGCTCTGCACGGCGGCGAAGACGACGCCAAAGAGCGCGGTGGCGAGCCCGAGCACGATGAGCAGCGCGCCCCACCACCAGAGCTGCCCTTGCAGGAGATCGAGGGCGATGCGCAGGACGCCGTAGATCGCGGTCTTGAGCATGATCCCGCTCATCATCGCCGAGACCGGCGAGGGCGCGGCCGGGTGTGCCTCGGGCAGCCAGACGTGCAGCGGCAAGAGGCCGGCCTTGGCGCCGAAGCCGAAGACGGCGAGCAGGAAGGCCACGCTCGGCCAGGCGCCGGACGGGTCGAAGGCGCGCATCGCGGTGAAGGTGTAATCGCCCTGCGGCCCGGCCAACACGCCGAAGGCGAGCAGGATGGCGACCGCGCCGACGTGCGCGATCAGCAGGTAGAGGTAGCCGGCGCGGCGGATTTCGGCGTGGCGGTGCTCGGAGACGACGAGGAAGTACGAGGACAGCGCCATCGTCTCCCAGGCGACCATGAAGGCGTAGCCGTCGTCGGCGACGAGGACGCCGACCATGCTCGCGAGGAAGAGGTGGTAGAGCAGGCAGTGCAGGCCGGGCGCGGTGCCTTCGCCAGGGCGAAGGTAGCCGGCGGCGTAGATCGAGATGCCGGCGCCAGCGGCGCCGAGGAGCAGCAGGAAGAAGGCCGAGAGCGCGTCGACGCGCACGTGGAAGGGCAGGTCGGGCAGGCCGATCGGTAGGATGCGCGCTTCGGGCGAGCCGAGCAGGGCGGTGAGGGCGCAGGCGGCGAGGGCCAGGCCGGTGATTGCGCCGAGCGGGAAGAGCAGGCCGCGCATCAGCGACAGGCGGCGCGGAAAGGCCAGACCGGCGGCGCCGATGGCCAGCCACAGGCCGGCGCAGAGGAGGATGCCGTCGAGGGCGCCGATCGTACTCATCGTCCGTCCGCTCCCCGTTCCTGGCGCCCGTTTCCGGGCGTACTGCGTGATCTTTCAGCGAGGGGGCGGGCAGGACGACGAGGCATGGTCAGCGTTTTTCTCCGTAATCGTGCGCGTGTTCGGCGCTGTGACGCGCGGCGGCCTGGGCGAGGATCGCGCGCAGGATACCGGCGACCGACCAGATCATCAGCAGCAGGCCGCCGCCGAGGCAAATGCCGGCTTCGATGGCGCTGGTCGGGAAGCCGCGCAGCAGCAAGGGCTGGCCCTTGAGCAACCAGAACGCGCCGGTGGCGACGAGCGCCATCCCCGCGGCATCGGCGAGCGCGAACAGCACGATCTTGAGGCTGGGACGGGCGCGGGGCATGGTCTGCGGCAGGGCTGGACGGCTTATTTGACGCGCATTCCGGGCTGGGCACCGGCGTCGGGCGCGAGCAGGAAGATGCCCGGCGTCTGGCCGTCGGCGTCCGAGGCGGCGAGGATCATGCCCTCGCTCATGCCAAATTTCATCTTGCGCGGCGCGAGGTTGGCGACCATCACCGTCAGCCGGCCGACGAGCGCCGCCGGGTCGTAGGCCGATTTGATGCCGGCGAAGACCTGGCGCGGTTTTTCTTCACCAACGTCGAGCGACAGGCGGATCAGTTTCTCGGCGCCTTCGACGTGGCCGGCGTCGACGATGCGCGCGACGCGCAACTCGACCTTCATGAAATCTTCGATGCCGATCGTTGCGCCGGCTTCGGGCGCGGCCACCGAGGCTTCCGCCTTTTTCTCGACGACCTTCTTCTCCGTCTTGGCCGGCGTCGCGGCCGCAGCCGGTGCCGTCGGGGCGAGCGATTCCTTGTTGGCGTCGACCAGCGCGACGACCTGCTTGGGGTCGATGCGCGTCATCAGGTGGCTGTAGGCTTCGATCGCGTGTCCGGCCGGCAGCGGCGTCGCCGCGTCGGTCCAGACCAGCGGGGCGATCTTGAGGAAGGCTTCGACGGCTTCGGCGACCTTGGGCAGCACCGGCTTGAGGTACAGGGTCAGCAGGCGGAAGGCCTCGATGGCTTGCGAGCAGGCGGCGTGCAGTTGGGCTTCGCGGCCTTCCTGCTTGGCCAACTCCCAGGGCTTCTGGTCGTTGACGAAGACGTTGGCGGCGTCGGCGAGCGCCATGATTTCGCGCAGGGCGCGGCTGTATTCGCGCGCTTCATAGGCGCTGGCGATGCTGTCGGCGGCGGCGCGCAGCGGGGCGAGCCATTCGGCGTCGCAGGCTGCGAGCTTGCCGTCGAATTTCTTGCCGATGAAGCCGGCGCAGCGGCTGGCGATGTTCACGTACTTGCCGATCAGGTCGGAATTGACGCGGGCGACGAAGTCCTCGAGGTTGAGGTCGATGTCTTCCATCGTGGCGTTCAGCTTGGCGGCGTAGTAGTAGC
>NZ_JASDTF010000029.1:0-59268 GCF_041441355.1 Propionivibrio sp. | reverse complement strand
TCGAACAAGATCGTCTGGCACTCGACCGTCGCGCCGGGCGACATCGTCGTCGTCGACCGCAACTGCCACAAGTCGATCCTGCACTCGATCATCATGACCGGCGCGGTGCCGGTGTTCCTGATGCCGACGCGCAACCACTACGGCATCATCGGCCCGATCCCGAAGGAGGAATTCCGCTGGGAGAATATCCAGAAGAAGATCGCCGCGCACCCCTTCGCCACTGACAAGAACGCCAAGCCGCGCGTGCTGACGATCACCCAGAGCACTTACGACGGCGTGCTTTACAACGTCGAGGAGATCAAGGAAATGCTCGACGGGCGCATCGATACGCTGCACTTCGACGAAGCCTGGCTGCCGCACGCTGCCTTCCACGACTTCTACGGCGACTACCACGCCATCGGCGAAGACCGGCCGCGTTGCAAGACCTCGATGGTGTTCTCGACGCAGTCCACGCACAAGCTGCTCGCCGGTTTGAGCCAAGCCTCGCAGATCCTGGTGCAGAACTCGGAAGGCCGCGAACTTGATTTGAGCGTGTTCAACGAAGCCTACCTGATGCACACCTCGACTTCGCCGCAGTACTCGATCATCGCCTCGTGCGACGTCGCGGCGGCGATGATGGAGGCGCCGGGCGGCAAGGCGCTGGTCGAGGAGTCGATCGCCGAGGCGCTCGATTTCCGCCGCGCGATGCGCAAGGCCGGCGGGGAGTGGGGCAACGAGAACTGGTGGTTCCAGGTCTGGGGGCCGGACGACCTTTCCGAGGAGGGCATCGAAGAGCGCGAAGCCTGGATGCTCAAGCCCGGCGACCGCTGGCACGGTTTCGGCAACCTCGCCGACGGCTTCAACATGCTCGACCCGATCAAGGCCACGATCATCACCCCGGGACTGGGCGTCGACGGGCAGTTTTCGGAGCACGGCATTCCGGCGGCGATCGTCACCAAATACCTCGCCGAACATGGCGTCATCGTCGAGAAATGCGGCCTCTACTCGTTCTTCATCATGTTCACCATCGGCATCACCAAGGGCCGCTGGAACTCGATGGTGACCGAGCTGCAGCAGTTCAAGGACGCCTACGACAAGAACATGCCGCTGTGGAAGGTGATGCCGGCCTTCGTCGCCAAGAACCCGTGCTACGAACGCATCGGCCTTTTCGACCTGTGCCAGCAGATCCACGACGTCTACAAGGCCAACGACGTGGCGCGCCTGACCACCGAGATGTACCTCTCGGACATGGTGCCGGCGATGCGCCCGGCTGACGCTTTTGCGCGCATGGCGCACCGCGAGATCGACCGCGTGCCGCTCGACGAGCTCGAAGGGCGCATCACCAGCATCCTGCTCACCCCGTATCCGCCCGGCATTCCGCTGCTCATCCCGGGTGAGCGTTTCAACGCCACGATCGTGCGCTACCTCAAGTTCGCGCGCGACTTCAACGAGCGCTTCCCGGGCTTTGAAACCGACATCCATGGTCTGGTCAAGGAAGTCGTCGACGGCAAGTCGCGCTACTACGTCGACTGCGTGCGCTGATCGGCGTGTCAATGAAAAACGGCGGCCCGGTGATCGGGCCGCCGTTTTTTTGTTCAGTCGCTTGGACTCAGCGCCGGACGTAGACGACGAAGGTACAGGCCGGCATCGATTCGCTGCTGGCGCGGCGTTCGACCTCCTGCCAGACGGCAGGGTTAAGTTCGGGGAAGAACGCGTCGGCCTCGGGTTCGAGTTCGACCTCGGTCAGGTAGAGCCGGTCGGCGAAAGGGAGTGCGGCGCGGTAGAGCTGCTCGCCACCGATGACGAAGACTTCCTCGGCGCCGCCTGCGAGCGCCAATGCGCCCTCCAGCGAGCCTGCGAGGTCCGCCCCATGCGCCTTGTAGGCCGGGTCGCGGCTGACGACGATGTTCTGCCGGCCAGGCAACGGGCGGAATTTCTCGGGCAGCGACTCCCAGGTCTTGCGCCCCATGACGACGGGCTTGCCGCGCGTCGTCTCGCGGAAATGCCTCATGTCTTCCGGCAGGTGCCAGAGCAGCTGGTTGTCTTTGCCGATGGCGCGGTTGCGCGCGACGGCGGCGATCAGGCTGAGCATCGGGAATGCCTTAAACGGCGACCGGCGCCGCGATGTGCGGGTGCGGGTCGTAGCCTTCGAGGGTGAAGTCCTCGAAACGGAAGGCGAAGAGGTCCTTCACTTCGGGGTTGAGACGCATGCGCGGCAAGGGGCGGGTTTCGCGCGACAGTTGCAGGCGGGCCTGCTCAAAGTGATTGCTGTAGAGGTGGGCGTCGCCGAAGGTGTGCACGAAATCACCCGGGCGGTAGTCGCAGACCTGCGCCAGCATCATCGTCAGCAGCGCGTAGGAGGCGATGTTGAAGGGCACACCGAGGAAGATGTCGGCGCTGCGCTGGTAGAGCTGGCACGAGAGGCGCGGGCGCGGGTCGGCGTCGCCTGACTGGGCGGGCGCGACGTAAAGCTGGAAGAAGGCGTGGCAGGGCGGTAGCGCCATGTGATCGACGTCGCTGGGGTTCCAGGCGGTGACGATGTGGCGACGCGAGTCCGGGTTCTTCTTCAGGTTGTCGATGAGTTGCTTGATCTGGTCGATCTCGCGCCCGTCGGGCGTTTTCCAGTGCCGCCACTGGTGGCCGTAGACCGGGCCGAGGTCGCCGTTTTCGTCGGCCCATTCGTCCCAGATGCGGACGCCGTTGTCCTTGAGGTAGCGGATGTTGGTGTCGCCCTGCAGGAACCAGAGCAGCTCGTGAACGATCGATTTGAGGTGCAGCTTCTTGGTGGTGAGCAGCGGGAAACCGGCTTCAAGGTCGAAGCGCATCTGCCAGCCGAACACCGAGCGGGTGCCGGTGCCGGTACGGTCGTCCTTGGGGGTGCCGTGCGTGAGCACGTGCTGCATCAGGTCGTGGTATTGCTTCATGGGGTGCGGCTCTTGAGGGCGCCGCGCAAGGGCGGCGGAAAAACGGAAGGGATTGATTGTAATGGATGTGTTGTTGCCTTGCGGCTTTTTTCGTGCCGCTTATACTGTGCCGAAATGACAATCACAATCCGTTCGCGGAACCTGCTGCCATGCTGCTGAACCTCTTTTCCTCGCGTCCCGACCATCCGCTGGCCGAGGCCAAGGAGCTGCGACGGGTGATCGGTGAACTGCCGCTCGACCATCCCTACAAGGCGGTGGACGAGGTTCACGGCTGGTTCGAATCCCTGCTCGTGGCCACCGATTTTCGCGCCGACCTGCTGTTCGGCGTGGTGCGCCAACTCGACGAGGCGGCCCAGCCCTTTTTGCGCCGGCTGGCGCGCGACTGCCTGCAGGTGCAGGGCGTCCTGCAGGCGCGGCGCGACGAGCAGCGTATGGCGACCTTGCTCTATGCCTACTGGGGCGAGTTGGCCAACCTCTACACGCGCTGCCTCGATGCCGCGCGCCAGGCGCCCAAGGAGCGCGCGGCCGAGGCGCTCAAGCCTTCGCTGCCGCTCATTGCCGCGCGTCTGATTGCGGCGCGCGCGCAGCAGCTCAAGTGGATCGTCTTGCGTTACGGGCAGATCGGCGAGGAAATCTGGCGGGCCTTGGGGCTTGCCTACCTGGCCGCCGATGCCGACGGCTATGCGCAAAAGCCGGTTCCGCTCTATCCCGGGCAGGCCGCGGTGACGAGCGCGCAGCAGCAATACCTGCGCGCGCTGGTCCTCGCCTCGTCCTCGATGGACGCGCTGGCGCCGGTCGAGATCGAGCTGGCCGACCGCCTGGTCGAACACGCTCTGGCCAGCTTCGAGTTTTCGGCGCAAGCCCGCCCGGACAGCCTCTACTGGATCGATGCCGCCGCCGGCGTCGCGCCGCTGCGTCTCGTGCAACGACCGCGCGCAGTGCCCGCGAGCGCGCGTTTCTTCTCCTCCGGCGACGCGCCGGCCCTGATCGATGGCTTGCTGCGCCAGGTCGAGCGCGGTGAAATTCCAAAAACGCTCAACCTGGGCGGGGAGTATGCGCCGCGGACCTTGTTGCCGGTGTTGCGCCACCTCGCCCGGCACTGGGCGAGCGCACCGCAGCAGCGTCGGCACCGGCGGCACGCGGTGCAGACGCGCATTGCCGTCCTGCAGGGCTTTGACGACTGTTTCGCCGTGCTCTCCGCGGCGCGCGCCGAGGGGGCGCCGCAGGCCGAGACCTGGACGGTCGAGAACGTCAGCCTGAACGGGTTTGGCGCTGTTGCCGCCGGGCTTGGCGAGCGGATGCGGATCGGCGTCCTGCTGGCCTTGCAGCCCGAGGGCGGGGAGAACTGGGTGCTCGGCGTGGTGTGCCGTTTCGGCCGCGACGCGCAGGGGCGCGCCAGTGTCGGCATCCGCACGCTGTCGCGCCAGGCGCAGGGCGTCGAACTCGCGCCACGTGCCGCAGGCTTGGCGGCGGCCTCGGCCGTGCCGGCGATCTGGCTGCGCGAAGGCGACGCCGAGGGCGAAATGCGTTTCGTCCTCCCAGCGTCGGGCTTCGACGTGCGCCAGACCCTTGAGTGCGCAGACGCGGAAGGCGGGCCGTCGCGCGTGGTCCTGGCGCCGATCGAACTCGAGGAAAGCGGGAGCGGCTTCGAGATCGGGCGTTACCGCGTGCGGCCGGAGGCCTGAGCCCAAGGGTCGATCGCTGCGCGCATTCGAGCGCGCGGGACGGTCTTGGTAAAACCGAACTTCGGATTTTTTCTGGCGAGGCGTCCGCCGCGCGCGGGCTATCGAGCCCGGACCGGGGTCAGGCCGCGCCGGTGTCGGGCGTCGATTCGTCCCCTGACGCCGCGTCCGCAGCGTCGGTTTCCAGCGACTTGAGCGCCTGGAACAGCGCGCGGTAGTTGCGCGGCGGCTTTTGCTGCTCCTGTTCCTTGAGCGTGGCCCGGCGCAGGGTGCGCAGGTGTTGCAGGTCGGCGCCCGGGTGGCGCTCAGCGATGCCGTGCAGCACGCCCTCGTCGGCCAGCAGGTCGGCACGCAGGCGCTCGAGGCGGTGCAGGCGCGCGGTTTCGGCGGCCGAGTCGCCGCGCGCCTCGGCGATGGCAGCGCGGATGGGCTCGGCGTCGATGGCCCGCATCAGCTTGCCGATGTATTGCATCTGGCGTCGTTTGGCCTCGTCCTGGCGCTGCATGCGCTGGGCTTCGAGCACCGCCGTGCGCAGTTCGTCGGGCAGGTCGACCTTCTTCAGGCGTTCGCTCGGGAGGGTCACCAGATCTTCGCCGAGGGCTTGCAGTTCGGCCATTGCCTGTTTGCGCTGGGTTTTCGAGGGGCGGTCGAATTGATCTTCGTCTTCGGTGTGGTGGGGCATGCGTTCTTTCTCGGTGTGGGGCGGTCCGTCGGTCGGAGCCGGTGGACGGTGTACTGCTATGATAGCGGCTTTCCAACCGAGCTTCCCGTTCCCATGGCCCGTCGTCCCCTTGCTCCCGCCAGCGATTCGCGCTTCGCCACGCCCTTCGAAACCCTGCAGCACTTGGCGCAGGATGTCCTGGCCGTCGCCCGTGCGGGCGGGGCGAGCGACTGCGAGGTCGACGTCTCCGAAGGCTTCGGTCAGTCGGTCACCGTGCGCTGCGGCGAAGTCGAGACGATCGAGTACAACCGCGACAAAGGCATCGGTGTCACCGTTTATCTCGGCCAGCGTAAAGGACATGCCAGCACTTCGGACTTCTCGCCCGAAGCGGTGCGCGAGACGGTCGCCGCGGCGCTCAACATCGCCCGCTTTACCGCCGAAGATGCGTGTGCAGGGCTGGCGGACGCGGAGCTGCTCGCCGATCGCGAACACTCCTTCCGCGACCTCGGCCTGTACCGGCCGTGGTCGCTTTCGGTCGAAGCCGCGGTTGATGTGGCTCGGCGCTGCGAGGCGGCGGCCTTCGCCGTCAGCCCGCAGGTGAGCAATTCGGAAGGCGCCACGGTGTCGATTCAGGAAGGGCAGTTCGTCGCCGCCAACAGCCGCGGCTTCATCGGCGGCTACCCGACTTCGCGCCATTACGTCTCGTGCTCGGTGATCGCCGGCGAAGGTGACGCGATGCAGCGCGACGACTGGTATTCGATCGGCCGCGACGCCGCGCAGCTGGCGGCCCCCGAGGCCATCGGCGATTACGCCGCGCGGCGCGCGCTGTCCCGCCTCGGGGCGCGCAAGGTCAAGACCTGCAAGGTGCCGGTGCTGTTCGAGGCGCCGCTGGCCGCCTCCCTGATCGGCAACCTGGTGCATGCTGCAAGCGGCGGCAGCCTGTACCGCAAGTCGTCCTTCCTCGTCGATGCGCTGGGCAAGCCGGTTTTCTCGAAGCGGGTGAATATCCGCGAACTGCCGCACCTCCCGGGCGCGTTGGCCAGCAGCCCGTTCGACAACGACGGGGTGGCGACGCAGGACCGCGACTTGGTGGTCGACGGCGTGCTCAACGGTTATTTCCTCGGCGCCTATTCGGCGCGCAAGCTCGGCATGCGCTCGACCGGTAACGCCGGCGGTTGCCACAACCTGCTGGTGCAACCCGGCGAACACGATTTCGCCGGATTGATCAAAGGCATGCGGCGCGGCTTGTTGGTCACCGAACTGCTTGGACAGGGCGTCAATTACGTCAATGGGGACTACTCGCGCGGCGCTGCCGGTTACTGGGTCGAGAACGGCGAGATCGTGCATCCGGTCGAGGAGATCACCATCGCCGGCAACTTGCGCGAGATGTTCATGGACATCGAGGCGATCGGCAACGATGTGCTGGTGCGCGGCTCCAAGCAGGTCGGTTCGATCCTGATCGGGCGGATGAAGGTCGCCGGGCAGTAGGCCTGTGCCGGGTGGTTCCGGCGGGTTTTTGCGGTTTTATGCCGGCGGCGGCAATCGCTGCGCATCTTCATGGGGTTGTTTGGCTATAATCGAGCGGTTGCATGCCGATTACCAACATAACCCAAAGAGGATGAACCATGGAGAGACGTTCCTTTCTGAAGAAGGCCGGCGTCGGTCTGGCCGCTGGCGCAGTGGCCGCCCCCGCCCTGGCGCAGAACGCGCCGACGATCAAATGGCGGATTGCATCGAGCTTCCCGAAGAGCCTGGATACTCTGCACGGCACGGCCGAGTTCCTGGTCAAGCGGATCGCCGAGATGTCGGGCGGCAAGTTCCAGATCCAGCTCTTCGCTGCGGGCGAAATCGTTCCCGGGCCGGGCGTTCATGATGCGGTCAAGGACGGCACGGTCGAAATGGGCTTCACCTGCTCCTACTACTATTTCGGCAAGGAACCGACCTACTGCATCGACACCGCGATCCCGTTCGGCATGAACGCCCGCCAGGTCAAGGCCTGGTATCGTCAGGGCAACGGCGCCAAGCTGATGAACGAGTTCTTCGCCAAGTCGAACATCGTCTCTTTCCCGAGCGGCAATACCGGCGTGCAGATGGGCGGCTGGTACCGCAAGGAGATCAAGAGCGCGGCCGACTTCAAGGGGCTCAAGATGCGCGTCGCCGGCCTCGCGGGCGCAGTGCTGCAAAAACTCGGCGTGGTCCCGCAGCAGATCGCCGGCAGCGACATCTATCCGGCGCTCGAAAAAGGCACCATCGACGCCGTCGAGTGGGTCGGCCCCTACGACGACCAGAAGCTGGGCCTGAACAAGGTCGCCAAGTACTACTACTACCCGGCCTGGTGGGAAGGCGGTCCGCAGATCTCGACCTACATCAACAAGGCCAAGTGGGCAGAGCTGCCCAAGGAATACCGGGCGATGATCGAGGCCGCGTGCGCCGAAGCCGACGCCGAAATGTGCGCCCGCTACGACGCCAAGAACCCGGTGGCGCTCAAGCAGCTGCTCGGTTCCGGGGTCAAGGTGCTGCCCTTCCCGAAGGACGTGATGGAAGCCAGCTACAAGGCGGCGATGGAGTACTACGCCGAGACCTCGGCCAAGTACCCGGACTTCAAGAAGATCTACGACGACTACAAGAAATTCCTCGATGAGCAGAACTTCTGGTTCCGCGTCGCCGAGAACGAGTACGCCAAGTTCATGTACAGCCGCAAGGGCTGAGCGGTGGATGCCGTCTGAAACGGCCAAGAAAAACGGGGGCATGGCCCCCGTTTTTTTGTCCCCGTCGCGCCCTTATTTCGGGGCGGGCTGCAGTTCCAGTGACGGCGGGACGGACGGCTCGTCGTAGTGGGTGTCCGGCAGTTCCATCTGGATGTTGCTGATGTCGACCGTCGCCTCCTGAGCCAGGCTGAAGGTCACCATCTGCGGGAAGGCGATGACCAGCGCCACCATGATGATCTGGATGCCGACGAACGGAATCGCGCCCCAGTAGATGTCCGAGGTCTTTACCGACGCTGGCGCGACCGAGCGCAGGAAAAAGAGCGCGAAACCGAAGGGCGGGTGCATGAACGAGGTCTGCATGTTCACCCCGAGCAGGACGCCGAACCAGATCAGGTCGATGCCCAGCTTTTCGGCGACCGGGCCGAGCAAGGGGACGACGATGAAGGCCAGCTCGAAGAAGTCGAGGAAGAAGGCGAGCAGGAAAATCAGGATGTTCACCACGATCAGGAAGCCGATTTTGCCGCCGGGCAAGTTGCCCAGCAGGTGCTCGACCCAGAGGTGGCCGTCGACGCCGTAGAACGTCAGCGAAAAGACGCGTGCGCCGATCAGGATGAAGACGACGAAGGTGGTGAGCTTGGCCGTGCTTTCCATCGCTTGGCGCAACAGCGGCCAGGTGAGGCGCTTGCGCATCACCGCCATGATCAGGGCGCCTGCAGCGCCCATGGCGCCGCCCTCGGTCGGGGTGGCGATGCCGAGGAAGATCGTTCCGAGGACCAGAAAGATCAGCGTCAGCGGCGGCAGCAGGGTGGTGACGACGCGCAGTGCCAGCGCTTTGCCGTGCAGGCTGCGGGCCGAGAGCGGGAGCGCGGGTACCCACTGCGGACGGATGAAGGAGACAAGCAGTACGTAGCCGATGTAAAGGCCGGTGAGCACGAGACCAGGAACGAAGGCGCCGGCGTACATGTCGCCGACTGAGCGGCCGAGCTGGTCGGCCATGACGATCAGTACCAGCGAGGGCGGGATGATCTGCGCCAGGGTGCCGGAGGCGGCGATGACGCCGGAGGCGAGGCGCGGGTCATAGCCGTAGCGCAGCATGATCGGCAGCGAGATGAGTCCCATCGAGATCACCGAGGCGGCAACGACGCCGGTGGTCGCGGCGAGCAGGGCGCCGACGAAGATCACCGCGTAGGCGAGGCCGCCACGGATCGGCCCGAACAACTGGCCGATGGTGTCGAGCAGGTCTTCGGCCATGCCCGAGCGTTCGAGAATCAGGCCCATGAAGGTGAAGAAGGGCACGGCGAGCAGGGTTTCGCTCGCCATCACGCTGAAGATGCGATCAGGCAGCGCTTGGAAGAGTTGCGGCCCGAGCAGTCCCAGCTCGATGCCGATCAGGCCGAAGACGATGCCGTTGGCGGCGAGCGCGAACGCCACCGGGAAACCGGTGAGCAGGAAGATCACCATCGAAACGAAGATGATCGGGGCCATGTTGGCGATCAGGAATTCGCTCATTTTGCGTCTCCCTGTTGGGCGTGCGCCTTGATCACGGCGGCCAGTTCCTCTTCTGCGCTGGGGGCGTTCTTCTTCAATGTCGGGTCGGGGCAGGCGCCGCGTAGAAACCCGATACGTTTGATCAGCTCGGAGCTGGCTTGCAGGATGAGCAACAGGAATCCGGCCGGGATCATTAGGCGCGCCGGCCACATTGGCAGGCCGCCGGCGCTGTTGGACATTTCATTGCTCAGCCAGGCGTTGACGAAGACCGGCCAGGACAAAACCATGATCGCGATCGCCATCGGCAGGAGGAAGAAGAGGATGCCCAGGATGTCGATCCAGGCTTGGCCGCGGCGCGAGAAGCGGTTGGAGATCAGGTCGATGCGAACGTGTTCGTTGCGCAGTAGGGTGTAGCCGGCGCAGGCCATGAAAATCAGGCCGAACAGGTACCACTGGATTTCGAGCAGGGCGTTCGAGCTGTAATTAAAGGCGTAGCGCATCAGCGCGTTGCCGGAGCTGATCACGACGACGATCAGCACCAGCCAGATCGTGGCTTTGCCGATGCGCGTCGTGGTCGCGTCGATCAGGCGCGAGAGCTTGAGAAGGGCGTTCACGGTGGTCCTCGGGGTCTTTGGCGTGCAGGATTTATCGTTGTCGTCGCGACAGCGCGCTTGTATGGTGCGCGCTTGCCGTTTCCGGAACGCCGGGCCGCGGGGCTCGCAGACTTCGGGTTCCGCGCTGCAAGCGCGTGATTATGACACAGAAAATTGCTCAAAATGGCGCATTCGTGGGCGATTTCATTCGTTTTGCGGCTTCCCTTGTCCGGCGGGCGGACAACTGATTTAATTCTCTGTTTTTTGCACCTGAAACCATCATGTCCTCGAATCAAGCGACGCGCCTCTGCCTTGTCCGGCATGGCGAGACCGAATGGAACCTCGGCCAGCGCATCCAGGGGCACCGCGACATGCCGCTCAATGCCACGGGGCTGAACCAAGCCCAGGCGCTGGCTGTGGGCTTGACCGAACAGCGCTTTAGCGCGATTTATTGCAGCGACCTGCAGCGCGCTCGGCAGACGGCCGAACCCCTGGCGAAGGCCTTGGGCATGACGGTGAATATCGAGCCCGAGCTGCGCGAACGGAACTTCGGTTGTTGCGAGGGGCAGACTTTCGAGGAGATCATGGCCGGCGACGCCGAGGTGGCGCATGGGCTGACGTCGCGCCAGCCCGATTACGTCCTGCCCGGCGGCGAGAGCCTGCAGCAGCACTTGGCGCGCGTCGAGCGCTGCCTGTCGCGTCTGGCGCAGGCCCACGCTGGCGAATGCATTGCGGTGATCACCCACGGTGGCGTGCTCGACCTCGTGTATCGCCGCGCACGCGGCATTCCGCTTGGTCGGCCGCGCGACTTTCCGCTGCCCAACGCCTCGATCAACTGGATGACCGTCGATCGCGATTACTGGCTGATCGACGACTGGGGGCGGACCGAGCACCTCGGCGACGATTTCGTGCCCTTGCCTTTCGTCGTCCGCGTCTGACCCAGTCGTTCCGGGCTGCGTGCTACAATCTAATTCTTTTCAACGGCTTGTGAGGCATACGATGTTTTCCGCAAAAGATACATTGGCGAAAGTTGATCCCGAACTCTGGAAAGCGGTCGAAAACGAAAACCGCCGCCAGGAGGATCACATCGAGCTGATCGCGTCCGAGAACTACGTCAGTAAGGCCGTGATGGAAGCTCAAGGTTCGCAGCTGACCAACAAGTACGCCGAAGGCTACCCCGGCAAGCGCTACTACGGTGGTTGCGAGCATGTCGACGTCGTCGAGCAGATCGCCATCGATCGCCTCAAGGCCTTGTTCGGCGCCGATTGCGCCAACGTGCAGCCGAATTCCGGTTCGCAGGCCAACCAAGCGGTGCTGATGGCTTTCGCCAAGCCGGGCGACACGATCATGGGCATGAGCCTCGCCGAGGGCGGTCATTTGACGCACGGCATGCCGCTCAACATGTCGGGCAAGTGGTTCAACGTCGTCGCCTATGGCCTTGATGAGAACGAAGCCATCGACTACGAGAAGATGGAAGCGCTGGCGCGCGAGCACAAGCCGAAGATCATCATCGCCGGTGCTTCGGCCTATTCGCTGCGCATCGACTTCGAGCGCTTCGCCAAGATCGCCAAAGAAGTCGGCGCGATCTTCTGGGTGGACATGGCACACTACGCCGGCCTGATTGCCGCCGGCTGCTACCCCAATCCGGTGCCGTTTGCCGACGTCGTCACCTCGACCACGCACAAGACCCTGCGCGGTCCGCGCGGCGGCGTCATCCTGATGAAGGCCGAGCACGAGAAGGCGATCAATTCCGCCATCTTCCCCGGCCTGCAGGGCGGTCCGCTGATGCACGTCATCGCGGCCAAGGCCGTGGCCTTCAAGGAAGCCGCATCGCCCGAATTCCGTGATTATCAGGAGCAGGTCGTCGCCAACGCCCGGGTCATGTCGCGGGTGCTGGCCGAGGAGCGCGGCCTGCGTGTGGTTTCCGGCCGGACCGAATCGCACGTCTTCCTGATCGACCTGCGCGCCAAGAAAATCACCGGCAAGGAAGCCGAAGCGGCGCTGGGTAAGGCGCACATCACGGTGAACAAGAACGGCATTCCGAACGACCCGGAGAAACCCTTCGTGACCTCGGGCATTCGCATCGGTTCGCCGGCGATGACCACGCGTGGCTTTACCGAGATCGAGGCCGAGCAGGTCGCGCATCTCGTGGCCGACGTGCTCGAAGCGCCGAACGACGAGGCCGTTCTCGCCCGGGTGCGCAAGGATGTGGCTGCGCTGTGCGCCAAATTCCCGGTGTACGGTGCCTGACCGGAAATGAAATGTCCCTTCTGCGGCGCGGCGGAAACCACCGTCGCGGACACCCGCATCAACGACGACGGCGACATCGTGCGCCGTCGTCGGCGCTGTCTTTCCTGTGACAAGCGCTTTTCGACCTACGAGCGGGCGGAGATTCGCCTGCCGCAGGTCGTCAAGAAAAACGGTTCGCGCGTCGATTTCGACCGCGACAAGCTCTCCTCCAGCGTCTGGCTGGCGCTGCGCAAGCGCCCGGTGACGGTGGAGACGGTCGATGCCGCTTTGGCCCGCATCGAGGAAAAGCTGCTCACCCTCGGCGAACGCGAAATCCCGTCCGAGAAGGTGGGCGAGATGGTGATGCGTGAGCTGAAGAAAATCGACAAGGTCGCCTACGTGCGTTTCGCCTCGGTCTATCGCAACTTCGAGGACGTCGACGAATTCTCCGACCTCGTGCGTGAAGTCTCGCGTCCGCTCCGGCCCTTGCCGCGCCGCGGTCGTTGAGCGTTGCGGCGCGAGTCGCCTGCCTTTGGCTTGAACATGCCGCCCCATTCCCTCTCTTCCACGCCTTTGTTTTCCGCCGAGGACCACGCGCGCATGGCGCGCGCCTTGCGTCTGGCTGAATTCGGGCTGTATTCGACGGCGCCCAATCCGCGTGTCGGTTGCGTCATCGTCAAGGACGGGCAAGTGGTCGGCGAGGGCTGGCACCGCATCGCCGGCGAAGCGCATGCCGAAGTGCGCGCCCTGCAAGCGGCCGGGGCGCGGGCACGCGGCGCCACCGCGTACGTGACGCTCGAGCCGTGCAGCCATCATGGCCGCACCCCGCCGTGCGCCGAGGCCCTTGTCGCGGCCGGCGTGGCGCGGGTCGTGGCGGCCATGCAGGACCCGAATCCAAAGGTTTCCGGGCGCGGGCTTGCGTGCCTGGCGGCGGCCGGGGTGCGCGTGGAGTGTGGTCTGCTGGAAGCCGAAGCGCGTGAGCTGAATCTTGGCTTCGTTTCACGCATGACACGCGAGCGCCCTTGGGTGCGCGTCAAACTGGCGGCCAGCCTGGACGGCAAGACGGCGCTCGAGAACGGTGCCAGCCAGTGGATCACCGGCGAATCCGCTCGCCACGACGGGCACCGTTGGCGCGCCCGTGCCTGCGCCATCCTGTGTGGGATGGGCACCGTTCTGGCCGACGATCCTCAACTTTCCGTGCGCGGCATCGAAACGCCGCGCCAGCCGCTTAAGGTGGTGGTCGACAACCGCCTCGAACTGCCGCCGACCGCGCGAATGCTGGATGATGGTCGGACCCTGCTGGCCGCGCCACTCGCCGCCGATCCGGCACGGGCCGAGGCGTTGCGCGCGCGCGGCGCCGAAGTGCTGACGCTGCCGGCCATCGATGGGCGGGTCGACCTTGCGGCGCTGCTCGCCGAACTCGCCCAGCGCGGGGTCAATGAAGTGCATGTCGAAGGCGGTCCGCGCCTCAGCGGTGCTCTGTTGAGCGCGGGCTTGGTCGACGAGCTGTTGCTCTATCTCGCGCCGTCGTTGCTCGGCGATCAGGCGTGTGGGCTGTTTTCCGTGCCGGCGTTGACGTCGTTGGCGGAGAAGCAGAGCCTACGCTGGCAGGACGTGCGCCGGGTCGGCGACGACCTGCGCATTCTGGCCCGGCTGAGCGCTTAGCGCCCGAGCGTGCACTGCGCCGCCGGAGGCTCGGCGGACGGTGGTTCGAGCGGAGGTGCTTCCGGACTGCAGACCGGGCAAAGCGGGTCGCGTCCGAAATTGACCTGTCGCCATTCCGTCCGCAAAGCGTCATAAAGCTGCAGACGTCCCGTTGAAGGACGGCCGGTGCCGCTGATGAGCTTGATCGCTTCGGCCGCTTGCAGGCTGCCGATGACGCCAGTCAGCGGCGCGAAAACGCCCATCACCGCGCAGCGCGTTTCCTCGACGTCCTCGCCTTCCGGAAAAAGGCAGTGATAGCAGGGCGCATCGTCCTGGCGCGGGTCGAAAACGGCCAACTGACCGGAAAAGCGGATCGCAGCACCGGAGACGAGTGGCGTGCGCTGTGCGACGCAGGCGTGGTTGATGGCGTAGCGTGTGGCGAAGTTGTCGCAGCAATCGAGGACCACGTCGGCGCTGGCCACCAATTCGCTCAGTCGCGCCGGGCTCAGGCGCTCGGCCAGCGCTTGCACGCGCGTTTCGCGGTTCAGTTCCTGGAGCGCCTGGCGGCCGGATTCGGCCTTGTTGGCGCCGATGCGCGCCTCGCGATGCATGATCTGGCGCTGCAGGTTGGTGAGGTCGACGCTGTCGCCATCGGCGAGGAGGATTTCACCGACGCCGGCCGAGGCCAGGTAGAGCGCGGCCGGGGAGCCCAGGCCGCCGGCACCGACGATCAGCACGCGGGCGGCGAGCAGGCGTGCCTGTCCTTCGATGCCGATTTCGTTGAGCAGGATGTGTCGGCTGTAACGCAGCAGTTGTTCGTCGTTCATGGCATGGGGGCGCGCTTTGCCGTTAGGGCTGGCCAAGGCCGGGCGAGGGCAGGCAGCGGCGCGCGGCTTATTTGTATTCGCGCCACTCCGGCGGGGTGGTGTCGTGGTCGCCGTGCGGGTGGCGTTCCCAGGCTTGCGTGTAGGCTTGGTTCTGCGACTTGTTGCGCGGGCGTTCGCCGTCGGCTTCGAGGTTGTGCAGTTCGGTCTCCTCG
Source organism: Propionivibrio sp. (assembly GCF_041441355.1). Classification (GTDB taxonomy): domain Bacteria; phylum Pseudomonadota; class Gammaproteobacteria; order Burkholderiales; family Rhodocyclaceae; genus Propionivibrio. Next base: position 44,321 of record NZ_JASDTF010000029.1, on the reverse strand, counting down.
ACGTAATGCACGAAAGCGCGGATCAGCTTGCTGAGCAGCGTGTTGTCGAGGTGGTAGCCCTTGTCCTCGAGCGACGCCTCAAGCTCCGCCAGGGTGTGCGCGCGCAGGTCGTAACCGACGCCGAGCGAACGACGTTCGAGGTCGGGGCTGACGTCGACGTCGCCCAGGCGCTCCAATTCGTCAGCAGCCTCAGGCACTTGCCCGGGCGGGAACTTGGAGAAAACGATCGACCGCGCCTTGGGTATCGGCGCGGGGGCGATCGGTAAGACGGGCGGGCGTTTCATGCGCTACCTCCGTCGTTGCGGCGCTCAGGGCTGTTTAGGCTCGGTGAGGCTCAAGCCTTTGAGGTGGTTGAGCGCCTGGTTCAGCTGGTGATCCTTCTTTGACGCGAGTTCGCGGCTCGGCGGTTCATCCGCGTCCTCGCTGCCGGACGCCGGGGCCTTGCCTTGCGGTGCAGCCGGCTTGTCCTTGTCCGCCGGTTTGTCTTTGTCCGGCGCCTTGCTCTGCGGCTTCGTCGCTTCTTTACCCGCGTCTTTCTCGTTCGGGTTGCTCAGGTGGTGCTCGAGGTCCGCCTCGCGCAGGCGCGCGGCGGAAGTGCCGTTGGCGGTTTCCTCGACGATGATGTCGGGCACGATGCCTTTGGCCTGGATCGAGCGGCCCGAAGGCGTGTAGTAGCGGGCTGTGGTCAGCTTGATCGCGGTGTTGCCCGGCAGCGGCAGGATGGTCTGCACCGAGCCCTTGCCGAAGCTGGTGGTGCCCATGACGGTGGCCCGTTTGTGATCCTGCAGTGCGCCAGCGACGATCTCGGACGCCGAGGCCGATCCGGCGTTGATCAGCACGACCATCGGCACGTCGCGTGCAGCGGCGGGCAGGGCCTTGATGTAGTCGTCGCGGTTGCCGCGCAGGTAATCCTCGGGGGCGGCGAAGTACTGGTGCTTGGCATCCGGCGTGCGGCCGTCGGTCGAGGTGACGAGGACGCGCGGGGGCAGGAAGGCGGCAGAGACGCCGACCGCGGCGTTGAGCAGGCCGCCCGGATCGTTGCGCAGATCGAGCACCAGGCCACGCAGCGGGCCGCCCTTGTAGAGGTCGCCCAGGTGCTTGACCACCGACTGTGCGGTGTTCTCCTGGAAGGAGGTGACGCGCAGGTAGCCGTACCCATCCTCGAGGCGCTTCGATTTGACGCTCTGGACCTTGATGATCTCACGCGTCAGCGTGACTTCGATCGGCTTGGCTTCGCCCTTGCGCAGGATCGACAGCTTGATCTGGGTTTTTGGCTTGCCGCGCATGCGCTTGACGGCGTCCGAGAGGCTCAGGCCTTTGACCAGCGTGTCGTCGAGCTTGAAGATGAGGTCGCCGCTCTTGATCCCGGCACGGTCGGCCGGCGTGTCTTCGATCGGCGAGATGACTTTGACGAGGCCGGCGTCGTCCATGCCGACTTCGATGCCGAGGCCGCCGAATTCGCCTTGGGTGCCGACCTGGAGGTCCTTGAACGCGTCGGCGTCAAGGTAGGCCGAGTGCGGGTCGAGGTTGGAGAGCATGCCGCTGATCGCGTGGGTGATCAGCTTCTTGTCTTCGACCGGCTCGACGTAGCCCTGCTTGATGGCGTTGAAAACCTCGGCGAAAGTGCGCAGCTCCTCGACCGGGAGTCGGGCACGGGTGTCTTTCTCAGCCATTGCCGAGAACTGCAGGCTGATCAGAATTCCGCCGATCAGCCCGGCGCAAACCAGTCCGGTTTGTTTCCACTTACCCATCACTCAGGCTCCACGACGATGTCATTTAAAGTTGACCCATTTGAGGGGGTCGATCGGCTGCCCACGGTGCCGCAGTTCAAAGTATAAACCGGATTCAGGGTTGCCACCGCTGTTGCCGACCGAGGCTACCGTGTCGCCGCCGCGCACCGCATCGCCGACCTGCTTGAGTAGGGCGTCGTTGTTGCCGTAGATCGACAGGTACTGGCTGCCGTGGTCGACGATCAGGAGGTTGCCGAAGCCGCGCATCCAGTCGGCGAAGACCACGCGCCCTGCGGCGATGGACTTGACCTCGCCGCCCGAGGCGGCGCGGATGAACAGCCCCTTCCAGGTGCTGCCTTCCTGACGGGCGCTGCCGAAGCGGTTGGTGACGGTGCCGCGTACCGGCAGACGGAGGTTGCCGCGTAGCGCGGCGAAATTGCCGCTGGCGCTGGCGTCCGGGCTTTTGTCGTTGTCGATCCCGCTCTCCGCGGGGCGCGCGGGCGACGGTCGCGAAGCGTTCCCACGCTGGGCCTGGCGTTGTGCCGCTTCGCGTTCGGCGGCCGCGCGTTGCGCCGCTTCCCGGCGGGCGGCCTCGCGTTGCTGCTGGGCGATGATGCGGTTGAGGCGGTCGATCAGCTGGCCGAGTTGCTTCTCGTCGCGTTGCAGCGAGCCAATCTCCTTGCGCTGCGAGGAGAGTTGTGCCGAGAGCGAGTCGAGCATCGCCTTGCGCTGACCGCGCTGGGCAAGCAATTTGTCGTGCTGTTGTTTTTGCTGTCCTTCGACCGCGCTCAACTCCTCGGCGCGTTCGCGCGTGTCGGCGGCCAGCGCCTGTTTGCGCCGCAGCGTGTCGGCGATCTCCCGGGTCAATTGACTGCGGGCCTGGCCGATGATCGCCAGGTAGTGCAGGTCGCGCGCCGCCTGGTGCGGGTCGTCGCCGTTGAGCAGCAGGCGCAGGGCGTCGGGGTTGCCGCCCAGGTATTGACGGTAGACGAGGCGCTCAAGTTGCTCATGTTGCGCCTTCAAGCGTGTTTCGAGGTCGCGTGCTTGGCCGCCGAGGTCTTTCAGGGTGTTTTGCAGGCGTTGGCGCTGAGTGCCGAGTTGATGCAGCTCGCGCTGGGTGGTCGAGATGCTCTGTTCAACCCCTTTGAGCTGGTCGGCGGCGCTGGCGCGTTTGCCTTCGGTGGCCGCCATTTCCTTGCGCAGCGCGTCGATCTGATCGCGCAGTTCCTTGAGGTCGCTTTTCTTCTCCGCGACGTCGGCACGCGTGGCAGCGCGCTTGTCCTGCGCTGGGGCCGGGGTGGGCCAGAGCGCAGCGAGCAGGAAAATGCCGCTCAGGCTTGCGGCGAAGGCGATCGTGCGGAGGGAATGCAAAGGGCGGGCGCGATTGGGGCAGGAACGTTCCATGGCGACTAAGCAGGGTTCCGTGGGGACGGCCCCCGGGAACGGGAATTATTTTATAATGATTCCCCACACTTCACGAGTCCGGGTCGCCGTGGCCATTCAAGTTAGTCTGATCGACAAGCAGGAGCACATCGAACAAGCCGCGCGCGCCTTGAAATCGATCTCCCATCCCTTGCGCCTGAAAATCCTGTGCGTGATCGGCGACCAGGAGGCCTGCGTGCAGGAAATCGTCGAAGCGGTCGGGACCTCGCAGAGCAACATTTCGCAGCACCTGGCCATCCTGCGCGAAAAAGGCATCCTGATGACCCGTAAGGATGCCAATCGGGTTTACTATCGCGTCGGCGACGGCCGCACGCTGCAACTGATCGGAATGATGCGCGAAGTGTTCTGCGGCGGTTGATCCGCTGCGGCCACGCCCGGTCTTTCCGGTTTTCAATCTTCAACCTTAGCCGTACTTGGAGTTCGACTTGGAATTCATTCAGCAAAACCTGTTCATGATCGCCGTGGCCCTGATCAGCGGCACGATGCTGCTGGTCCTGTCGGTGCGTCGCCCGGGCGGGCACAACGCCCTCAGCCCGGCGAAAGCGATCCAGCTCATCAACCGCGAGGACGCGTTGGTGATCGACGTGCGTGAACAGGCCGAATACGTCGGCGGACACGTTGCCGATGCGCGTCACCTGCCGCTGGCCGACCTCGCCAACCGCGCCGGTGAACTCGATAAGTTCAAGGCCGGCCCGGTGCTGGTCGTGTGCCAGACCGGCGCCCGCAGTGGCGGCGCGTGCCGGACCCTGGAAAAGCTCGGCTTCGCTAAAGTCCACAGTCTCGAAGGCGGCGTTGCCGCCTGGTCCGAGGCCGGTCTGCCGCTCAAGAAGGGGGCGCGCAAATGAGTACCCGCCCGCGCGTCCTGATGTACTCGACGGCCGTTTGCCCGTACTGCGTGCGCGCCGAGAACCTGTTGCACGCCCGCGGCGTCGAGGCGATCGAGAAGGTTCGCGTCGACCTCGATCCCGAGCGTCGCGCCGAAATGATGGAGCGGACTTCACGCCGTACCGTGCCGCAGATTTTTATCGGCGAAACCCATGTGGGCGGCTGCGACGACCTGATCGCCCTCGATCAGGCTGGCAAGCTGCTCCCTCTGCTGGCCGGCGAAAGCGTCTGAGGCCACTTCGTCCCTCGTTACCCCATTTCAACCTCTAAAGAAAAGATATCGTCATGAGCCAGGAAGCCGCACCGTCGTTCGCGATCGAAAAACTCTATGTCAAGGACATGTCGCTCGAGGTGCCGAATGCGCCGGAGATTTTCCTTGAAAGCGAAAGCCCCGAGATCGGCCTGCAACTGCAGACCGCCGTTACGGCGCTGGGCGAGGATGCGTTCGAAGTCACCCTGACCACGACGGTGACCGCCAAGCTGGGCGAAGAGAAGACCGTCTTCCTCGTCGAAGTGGCGCAGGCCGGTATCTTCCGCGTGCGCAACGTGCCCGAGGACAACCTGCCGCCGCTGCTCTCGATCGCCTGCCCGAACATCCTCTTCCCGTACGCGCGCGAAGTCGTCTCCGACGTCGTCTCGCGTGCCGGCTTCGCGCCGGTGGTCCTGCAACCCGTCAACTTCGAAGCGCTCTATGCTGCGCGCCTCGAGCAGGCGGCCGCCGAAGCCGCCGCCGCGGAGCAGGCCACGGTTCAATAAACGCGCAGGCGAGGGCGTCATGAAGCGATTTCTACCGTTGATCGTTGCCGCGTTCGTGCCACTAGCGGCCAGCGCCATCGAGTACCGCTCGGTGGAGAGTGCGACGGTGCTGTACGACGCCCCGTCGCTGCGCGGTGCCAAGCTGTTCGTCATCAAGCGCGAGACGCCGGTCGAGATCGTGGTCTCGGTCGAAGGTTGGGCCAAGGTGCGCGATGCCGAAGGCGGGTTGGCGTGGATCGAAAGCAAGCATCTGGTCGAGCGGAGGACGGTCATCGTCCGCGTCGACGTCGCCGAGATTCGCCAGAAAGCCGACGAAACCTCGCCGCGGGCCTTTGCCGCGGAAAAGAACGTCGCCCTGGAGTACCTTGAAACCCTCCCCGGTGGCTGGATCAAGGTCCGTCACCGCGACGGACAAAGCGGCTACGTGCGCGCCAATCAGGTCTGGGGCGGCTGATTGAAGCTTACCGTCCTGGCGGCCGGTGCCTGGGGGACCGCGCTGGCGCTGGCGTTCGCCCCTCGCCATGCGGTGACCTTGTGGGCGCGTGAGCCGCAACTCGTCGCCGACCTCAAAAACGAACGCGAGAACCGGCGTTTCCTTCCCGGGTTCGCGTTTCCTGATTCTCTGGCCGTCGAGGGCGATTTCGTGCGTGCCGTCGAGGCGACCGAACTGGTTGTGCTGGCGACGCCGCTCGCCGGCCTGCGCTCGACCCTGAAGCAACTGCGCGGGGCACGTCCCGATTTGCCGCCCTTGCTCTGGGTGTGCAAAGGGCTCGAAGCGGGCAGCGCCAAGCTGCCGCATCAGGTCGTCGCCGACGAGCTGGGCGCGAGCGCCGTGTGCGGCGTGCTGACCGGCCCGAGCTTTGCCGAGGAGGCGGCACAAGGCTTGCCGCTGGCGATCACCCTGGCCTCGTGCGACAGCGCTTTTGCCGAGGCCGCGGCACGCGAATTGCACAGCCCGCGTTTCCGCATCTACGCCAACGACGATCTGGTCGGGGCGGAAGTCGGCGGGGCGGTGAAGAACGTCATGGCCATCGCCACCGGCATCTGCGACGGGCTTGGGTTCGGGCTCAATGCCCGCGCCGCTTTGATTACCCGCGGTTTGGCCGAGATCGCCCGTCTGGGCGTGGCGCTCGGCGGTCAGCCGGCGACCTTCATGGGTTTGGCCGGGATGGGCGACCTCATCCTGACCTGTACCGGCGCGCTGTCGCGCAACCGCAAGGTCGGTCTGGCGCTGGCCGAGGGCCGGCCGCTGGCACAGATCCTGATTGACCTCGGGCACGTCGCGGAGGGCGTGGGGACGGCGCGCGAGGTCGCTTCATTGGCCGCGCAGATGGGCATTGACATGCCCATCACCCAGGCCGTCGACGACATTCTGCAAGGGCGGCGCGGCGCCCAGGCCGCCGTCGAGGCTTTGCTCAACCGCGACCCCAAGCGCGAAGGCCAGTAAACCGGCCTCCGCGCCGGAGGTGAGGCTCAGGTGCGGAACGAACTGAACTTGTTCTGCAGCCCCTGCGCGAGCTGATCGAGTTCGCGCAGCGTCAGGGTGGCCTGTTGCAACTGCGCTTCAGCCGCCTGCATGCGTCCGGTGATGGCTTCCGCACTTTGCGCCATGAGCGTGGTGGCACTTTTCTCTTCGCGCGTTGAATGCGAGATGTCGTCCATCTTGCTGCGTACCGCATCCATGTTGCCGCGAATGCCCGAGATGCCCTCGGCGGCGGTGCTCGAACTGGCGACGCCATCGCGCGCCGAACTGAGCGTTCGCTCCATGGTGTCGACGGCGTGCAGCGTCTCCTTGCGGATGCCGTCGGTCATGGTGTTGATCTGTTGTGTCGCCGCGCCGGTGCGCTCGGCGAGCTTGCGCACCTCGTCGGCCACCACGGCGAAGCCGCGGCCCTGTTCGCCCGCGCGCGCGGCTTCGATGGCGGCGTTGAGCGCGAGCAAGTTGGTCTGGTCGGCGATTTCCTTGATCACTTGGGTGATGCCGCTAATTTCCTGGGCGCGGCGGTTGAGTTCCTCGAGCAGTCCGGCCAGATTCTCGACCTCGCCGGCCGAGTGTTCGACCTTGGCGGCGACTTCGGCGACGCTGGCCGAAGACGCTTCGGAGAGCTGGCTGGTGCTCTTGACGAGTTCGTCGGCTTCGCTGACGTTGTCCGCGATGTGGGCGATGCTGACGGTGATCTGCTCGATTGTCGCGGCATTGCTGGAGCTTTGGTCGGCGAGCGCCTGGAAGTCGTTCGACATCCGATCCAGGGTGCCGTTGACGGTGTGCACGCCGGCGGTCAGGCGCCCGGCCTCGTCGCGGATTTCCGCAAACATGGTGCGCAGGCTGGCAAGGAACGTGTTGAAGTGCCGGGCCGTCTCGGCGATCTCGTCGCGTCCGGCGATGTCGATCTGACGGGTCAGGTCGCCGCCGCCGCGGGCGATTTCCTGCATGATCTGGCTGATCCGGCTGATGCCTGAAGTGATGCGCTGGGCCATCGCGAAGGCGACCAGCACGGCGGCGACGACGAAGACCAGACCGATCAGGAAAATCTGGCTCATCAGCGCGCGGCTGCTGGCGAGGAGTTCGTGCCGGTCGATGACGCTGATGATCTTCCAGCCGGCGCGCGAGGCGTCCATCACCAGGCCGACTTTTTCCGTCCCGTCCTGCATGAAGCGGAAGTTCGGCGTGCTCTTGGCGACGGCTTCGGTCAGCTCAGCGATGTTGAGGGTGCCGATCTGCTTGCCGAGCAATTCCTTGTTCGTCGGGTGCGCGAGGACGGTGCCATCGTTTTCGGTGACGATCAGGAAGCCGGTTTCGCCGATGCGGATCTGGCCGACGATTTCCGAGAGCTGCTTGAGCGACATCGCGATGCCGGGGATGTAGAGCACCTCGCCGTCAGGGCCGTTGTAGCTCTTGACCGCAGAGGTGACGAAGTCGCCAATGGTCGAGAAGTAGGCCTTGCTCAGGATGGGCTTGCCGCGCTGCGCCATGGCCTGGCTCCACCACGGGCGTTTGCGCGGGTCATAGCCGGCGGCAAATTGTTTGTTGGTCTGGGTGGTGATGAAGCCGCCGTAGCGGGTGCCCATGAAGAACTCGGGGTTCTCCGGGTGCGTCTTGCCCATCAGGGTGAAGTGCGCATGCAGCTGCTTCTCGGCCTCGCCGCGAGTGAGCGCGGTGAGGTCGGTCGGTGTCGTCTTGTCGGCAAAGCTGTTAACCGTCGCGTCGATGCGTTGCGCGGCCGGGTGTTGTCCCATCGATTCGAGGTTGTAGAAGGTGTTGTCGATCATCACCTTGATGACGTTGTCGACTTGCTTCATTTCGCCCCCGGCGCGGGCGATGAATTCGCTTTCCGATTTCTGTCCAAGTGAAACGTTGAGCAAAACCAGAATGCAGACCAGCGGGACTGCCACCAGGGCGGTCGAACTCAGGAACAGGCGCTTTTTGATGCTGCCTGAACGAAGGAAGGAGAAAGGCATGCGACGACTCCTGAAGCGGCGCGAATACACGCCATGCCGTCACTATAGTGCTCGGCGCGAGAGCCGGGCAAGCGTCTAGCCGGCCGCCTCGCACGCCCCGTCGTAAGCCTGCTGGCGCCAAGCTTCGAACACCGTCACGGCCACCGCGTTGGAGAGGTTGAGGCTGCGCTGTCCGGGCAGCATCGGCAGGCGCAGACGTTGCTCCTCGGGAAAGCTGGCAAGCAGCGCCTCGGGCAGCCCACTCGTTTCGCAGCCGAAGACGAAGGCGTCGTCGGCACGAAACCGCGGCGCGTCGAAGCGCTGCGTGGCGCGTGTGGTCATTGCAAACAGGCGGCGTCCGGCGAGTGCCGTCAGGCAGGCGTTCCAGTCGGCATGCCGATGCACGCGCGCGAACTCGTGGTAGTCGAGCCCCGCGCGCTTGAGCTGGCGGTCTTCCCAGCGGAACCCGAGCGGTTCGACGAGGTGCAGTTCGGCGCCGGTATTGGCGCAGAGGCGAATGACGTTGCCCGTGTTCGGGGGGATCTCGGGTTGGTACAGGACGACGGCGGTCAAGGCTGGCTCCGTGGCGTTGCAAAAAGTAAAAGCGGGGGGAAAGTCCGGCGCAGCGTGGTGTTTCGCCGGGCATCGGCTAGAATCATGCGGTTGGCAAAGAAGATGAATGACACAGGCTTGGTGCGGAGCGTTCTATGGTTCGGCCGGAAAAAATCCGTCTCGGTGATTTGCTTATCCAGCAGGGCTTGCTCAGCGACGAGCAACTGAAATTCTCGCTGGACGAGCAAAAACGCAGCGGGCGCAAGCTCGGGCGTATTGTCGTCGAAAGCGGCTTCGTCACGGAAGAGGCGATTTCCAGGGCCTTGGCCGGCCAACTGCGCATTCCCTTCCTCGACCTCAAACAGCACAGTCCACGTCCAGAGCTGTTGCAATTGCTGTCCGAGGCTCAGGCCCGGCGCTTCCGCGCCGTGGTGTTCGACGAGGCGGGCGGGAATCTGCGCGTCGGTTTTGTCGATCCGACCGATCTTGCCGCCTACGACGAGATCGTGCGCCTGACGCGTCGGCAGATCGATCCAGTCGTCGTTTCCGAAAGCCAGCTGCTGGCGCTGATCGACCGCGCTTACCGCCGCACCGAGGAAATCAGCGGCCTGGCGCGCGAGTTGACGGCCGACCTTGGCGACGTGCCGGTTGAATTCGGCGAGTTGTTCGCCACCGCGCCCGGGGCCGAGGATGCGCCGGTGGTCAAGCTTTTGCAGACGGTGTTCGAAGAGGCCATGCGGTCGCGTGCCTCGGACATCCACCTCGAACCACAAGAGCGGGCGCTGCGTGTGCGTTTTCGCATCGACGGGCTGTTGCACGTGCAGATGGAGGCCGATGCCAAAATTGCCCCGGCGCTGGCGCTGGCGCTGCGCCTGAAGCTGATCTCCGGCCTCGATATTTCCGAAAAACGGTTGCCGCAGGACGGACGTTTTGCGATCAAGGTCCGCAATGCCATGGTCGACGTGCGTATCTCGACCATGCCGACGCAATACGGCGAATCGGTGGTCATGCGTTTGCTCAACCAGAACACCGGCCTGCTGGGGCTTGACCGCCTCGGCCTGCCGGCCGACATGCTCGAGCGCCTGCGCCGCTGCGTGCGTCGCCCGAGCGGCATGGTACTGGTCACCGGGCCGACCGGCAGCGGTAAAACGACGACGCTCTACGCCGCGCTTTCTGAACTCAACACCTCCGAGAAGAAGATCATCACCGTCGAGGACCCGGTCGAATACCGATTGCCGGGGATCAACCAGGTCCAGGTGCACGAGAAGATCGATCTTTCCTTCGACCGTGTGCTGCGTTCAGCCTTGCGTCAAGACCCGGACATCGTTCTGGTCGGCGAAATGCGCGACCAGACGACGGCCGAGATCGGCATGCGCGCGGCGATCACCGGGCACATGGTGCTGTCGACGCTGCACACCAACGACGTAGTCTCCACGCCGATCCGCCTGCTGGACATGGGAGTGCCGCGCTACATGGTCGCCCTTTCGCTGCAGCTCGTCGTTGCCCAGCGCCTGGTGCGCGTGGTGTGCGAGAACTGCGCCGAACCGTATACGCCGGCGCCGCACGAGCACGAATGGCTGCGTCTTGAGCTCGGCGACGCCGTGGACCGCCAGCGCTACCTGCGCGGTCGCGGGTGCATGCACTGCGGTAACACCGGCTATCAGGGCCGGACGGGCGTTTACGAGATGCTCGAAATGACGACTGAACTCGTCGAGGCGATCAACAGTGACGACACCGGCCGCTTCGTCCAGGCCGCCCGCCGCCAGATGGCCGGCGAAACCCTGCGCCGCGATGCCGTTCGCCAGGTTGTGCGCGGGCGGACGACGGTCGAAGAAGCAATGCGCATCAGCAATCAGTTTGAGGATTGAGTGAAGATGCCTAAGCGCAACGGGTTCGGTGTAAACGGCGAGAGCGCACAGCAGGAAGTGGCGCCGATGGCGGTCGACACGGTTTCCTCCGGGGCCAAGATTCGCCCCTAGCCATGCCTGCATTCACCTATAAAGCCCGCAATGGCGCCGGCGACCTGATCGAAGGCACGCTCGAGGGCGTGTCTGCAGGGGTGGTGGCCGACCAGTTGCGCGGGCAGGCGTTGACGCCGGTGTCCATCGTCGAGGCGCAGGGGCGTCCGGAAGCGCGTGGCGCGACCGGCGTTCCCGGGGCGGGCGTGACGTTGTTCCGGGCGAGGGTGTCGCAGGTCGATCTCCTGCTCTTCAGTCGTCAGATGCACACCCTGCTCAAGTCGGGAGTGCCCATCCTGCGCGCCCTGAACGGGTTGCAGGAGGCGGCGATCAACCCCGAACTGCGGCGTGTGATCGGCGAGATTCGCGAAAGCCTGGAGGGCGGGCGTGACCTGTCGCAGGCCATGGCCCGGCATCCGCGCGTCTTCTCGCCCTTCTACCTGTCGATGGTGCGTGTCGGCGAGGCGACCGGGATGCTCGAGGACGTTTTCTACCGTCTGTTCGAGCACCTCGAGTTCGAGCGCTACATGCGCGAACAGGTCAAGACCGCGCTGCGCTACCCGATGTTCGTGGTGGCCGCGATGGTCGCCGCCATCGTCATCGTCAATCTTTTTGTCATCCCGGCGTTCGCCAAGGTGTTCGCCGGCTTCGGCGCCGAGCTGCCGTTGATGACGCGTTTGCTGCTCGGGTTTTCGGACTTCATGGTCGAGTTCTGGCCCGCGCTGCTCGCCGTTGGGCTGGGCGCAGTATTCGGTTTTCGCGCCTGGGTCGGTACCGCGGCCGGGCGACTGGCCTGGGATCGACTCTCGTTGCGCATTCCGATTGCCGGGAAAATCCTGCACAAGGCCGCGCTGTCGCGCTTTGCGCGCAGCTTCGCGCTCGGTCAGCGCAGTGGCGTGCCGGTGATGCAGGCCTTGTCGAACGCCGCGCAGACGGTCGACAACGTCCACGTGGCGCGCCGCATCGAAGCCATGCGCGAGAGCGTCGAACGTGGCGAAAGTCTGCTGCGGGCCGCCATCGGCGCCGGCATCTTCACCCCGGTGGTGTTGCAGATGGTCGCCGTCGGCGAGGAATCGGGCGCGGTCGACGACATGATGGAAGAGATCGGCGACATGTATCGTCAGGAGGTCGAATACGAACTGAAGACGCTCGGCCAGCAGATCGAGCCCATCCTCATCGTCCTGCTCGGCATCCTCGTCCTCATCCTGGCGCTCGGCATCTTCCTGCCGATGTGGGATCTGGGCAAGGTGGCGATCAAGCGCTAGGGCGCGGACGATGGCCAGCGCCCCGCGGCGACGCTACGAATTCGCGGTGCTGGTGCTGATCATCGGTGCGCTGGCGCTGCTGCTCCTGCAGGCGCTCGAGCGCGCGCGGCGCGAAATCGAGGACGCCGCCGTGCAGAGCGAAATTGCCGCCCTACGCATCGCTTTGCTCGAACGTGCGGCGCACCGCGAGGTGCATGGCGGCACCTGGCCTGCGAGCGACAACCCCGTCGACTGGGCCGGACGGGCGCCGGAACCGTACCGCGGCACGCTGTCCGTTGCGCCGGCCGGCCATGGCGTCTGGTATTTCGATACGACGCGACGCGAGCTGGTTTACCTCTACCGCAGCGGCGACAGCGCCCGCTTTCGGCTGGAGCGCGCCGCGCCGATGGCCGGCAGCGATACGGTTCCGGGGCGGCTCGCCGGCATCGGCCTTCGACGCGTGGACGCCACAGTGGGCGAGCGCTAAGCAGGCAAGAGGCGTGCAGCGTAATGCAAGGGGAGTATCATGACGGCTTCAGGCGAGGACACGAGATGAATGACCGCACCCGCAAGCTCAGACTAGACCGGCCGGCGAAGCCGTCGGGCGGATTCACGTTGATCGAACTGATCGTCGTGGTCATCATCCTTGGCATCCTTGCCGCGGTGGCCCTGCCGCGCTTCATCAACCTGCAGCGCGATGCCCGCATCGCCAAGCTGCAGGCGGCGCGCGGCAGTGTCTCGGCGGCGTCGGCGCTGGTGCATGCGACGACGCTCTCGCGCGGCGGTGTGGCCGATCCGGCCGCCTGCCCGGGCGGCGGCGGTGTGGCCAACAACAGCCCGGCCGCGACTGGAACGGTCTGCTCCGAAAGCGGCGTCATCCACCTCGTCTGGGGCTATCCGGCGGTCACTGCCTTCGGTGGTAACCCCGGCATCCTCTCGGCCGCCGGGCTGACCGGCATCTTCAACCCGACCCAGGCCCAGCTCGAGGCCGAGGGCTACACCTACACGCAAGGCGGCGCGATCGCGACTTTCGGCGTCACCGGTGCGCCGGATGCGGCCAACTGTTTCTTTACCTACACCCAACCCAATCAAGCCAACGTCGCCGCAACGATCAGCGGCCTGACCATCGGCGGATGCTGATTTTTACAAGGAGAACGGCAATGAAAACCATGCAACGCGGCTTCACCCTCATCGAACTGGTGGTGGTGATCGTCATCCTCGGAATTTTGGCGGCGACGGCGCTGCCGAAGTTCATCGACCTTCGTACCGAGGCCAGTACGGCAGCCGTTCAAGGGGTCGCCGGAGGCATGGCTTCGGCGATGGCGATCAATTACGCGGGTTGTCAGGCTGTTGGCGATAAGGTTACGACAAATAAATGCGCCAATGTAGTTAACTGCGACGGCGTCGGGAGCATCATGCAGGGGGGGGTCCCGGCGAATTATCAAGTCGGGAGCGTGGCTTTGAGCGGTACGGGAACGACGGCGACTTGCACTGTTTCGACGGTTTCTACTCCTGCTTTTTCTGCCACTTTTGCAGGCATTGGTGCTGGCAATATCCCGTAATAAAATGAGCAGAAGTTAGACGGGAGCGCGGCTAGTGCTTCTGTCTCGAATGATTCGCCTGGAACAGCCTGCGAGCCGGATCGCAGGCTGTTCGTTTAGATTGGTACATGCGCCATATGGTGAATCCCTCGTTCTCGTGTCTGCGATTTCTTGTTTTGTGGACATTGATGCAGGTGCTTGCCACAGCACAGGCGGCCACTTGCTCTCCAACCCGAAGCGGTAGCTGGAGCGACGCGACAATCTGGAGCTGCAGCGCCGTTCCCGGCGCGGCCGATACGGTCGAGGTTAATGGCGGCTACGTGGTGACGCTCGATGCGAATGCGACGGTGGCAGCGGTTACCCTTAATAGCGGCACCTTGCAGCATATCAGCGCTACGAACTACACGCTGACAGTGAGTGGTGCCCTGACGGTGAATGGGCATGGCATCGTCGCGAACACCGGGGCGGGCGTCTTTACGCTCGCCGCCGCTGGACTGAACAACTACGGGAAACTTGAGGCCGACCGCCTGGCGCTGACGGGTAACCTGTCGCATGGCTCGAATGCGCAACTCGTGGTCGGCAGCCTGATTTTCCAGAAGGCAGGAACGCAAAGCGCCGAGTTCTACGGGACTGGCGCGACGGTGACCGATCTGACGGTGAATTCCGGAACGACGCTGGACTCATCGAGCTATTCGAACCTTCGTGTTCAGGGCAATCTGAGCAATCTCGGCACTTTTTCCCTGTCGAATGCGACGATCATCGCGAATGGTGCGGCGGCGCAGACCTTCGGCGGTACGGCGCCCCTTGTGTTGGGTGACTTGCAAATCAACAACAGTGCCGGCGTCACGCTCGCTGTCGATGTAACGGTCAATGACGATCTGCTCCTGACTTCGGGGGTTATTTCCGCACCAAGCGCGACGCTGATCGTTGGGAAAGCTTGTGCGCAGGGTCCGATCAGCGGGGCTTCGGCGGCGAGCTATGTCAACGGCAATCTAAGGCTGAACTTTCCCAGTTACGCTACGTCCTGCCTTTTCCCTTTGGGCAGCGGCGGACGCTATGCCCCGCTGACCATAAACTATTCCTGGCAGCCGGGGTTGAGCGATGGCACGATCACCGCGCGCACGACCAGCGGCGACCATCCCGATACGACGGCGGGATTTTCGCCGATTGGCGCTAATGTCAGCGTCAATCGCTACTGGAGCTTGATTCCCGGTGCGGGGATCAATATTGGCGCTTACTCGGCGACGTTCCAATTTTGTAATGCCGCCGGGTGCGGTGGTTCGGACCTCGACAGCGGCGCGAATCCGAATAACTTCATCGTGGCGTTCAAACAGTCGGGAGTTTGGTCGTCGCTGACTCCGAGCGGTAGCTCAGCAACGACGCGGACGGTGAGCGGTGTCACCGGGTTCGGTGAGTTCGCGATCGGTGAGCCGGGCGTCCCTGCGCCGATCGCCGATTATCACTTCGACGAATGCAGCTACAACGGTACAACTGGAGAGGTGATCGACAGCCAGGGGAGTTACCACGGCACCTCTGGCGGGGCGACGAAACCCTCGACCCAGGCGGATGCGGTGGTCGGGCGTTCGCTCAACCTCGCTGCGCTCAATCAGTATGTGACTACCGGCAGCGCGGTGCCCTTGCCGGGCAACTACACCGTCGCGTTCTGGAGCAAATTCCCGCTTGGTCCGCTCAGTGGCCAACGGTATTACGTGGCGGCCTCACTGGGAGCGACCTCCAACCTCTGCCGGGGCGATTTTCTTTTCTTCGACAGCAACAACGCTTATCGCTGGGGGGTGTATTCCCGGAGCGGCGGAACCGACAACGGAACGACCTCAATCAACAGCTTGACGGCCGGCTGGCACCATTTGGCCGTGGTGGCGAATGGCGGTTCGACGACGCTGTTCATCGATGGGGTGCAAAAAGATACCGTCGCCAATACGGCCAACGCAGGCGGTTCGGGGTACGGCTTGCGCACCCTCGGCAGTTCCTGCGATGACCTGAACAACCAGGCCTACCGCACGCCGATCGACGAGTTCATGGTGTTCAACCGGGCCTTGAGCGCAAGCCAGGTGAGCCAGATTTACGCCAACCAGAAAAACCAGAAAAACTATAACGGCACCGATAGGCCGCCGGTCTGCAACCCCGGTCCTCACCACTTCGAAATCCAGCATGCCTCGGGCAGCGGGCTGACCTGCGCGATGAGTGCATTGACCGTTCGCGCCTGCGCCAACGCGGCATGCACCGCGCTCTATACCGGCGGCGTGAGCGGCAGCCTTACCGCCAGCGGTGCGCCGACCGTGGCCTGGGACGGAACTTCCGGGGGCGCGTCGGGCAGTGGTTTCGTGATCCCCGTGGGCGCGAGTTCAGTGACCAAGAACGTGCAGGTGAGCACGCCGGGCAGCGTCGTGTTCGGCGTGAGCGGGGCGATTCCGACCAGTTGCACTTTCGGTGCGCCGCAATGCACCTTCAGCGCCAGTGATGCCGGCTTGTTCGTGACGAATTCGCTCACCGGCAGTGAGGCGACGATCCCCGCGCAGACCGCCGGAATCACGAGCGCACAGCTTTATCTGCGGGCCTTGCAGGCGTCGACGAGCAATCCGGCGGTGTGCACCCCGGCAATCGCCGGGAAAACGGTGGCGGTGAACCTGGGTTATGCCTGCAACGACCCGACCACCTGTTCGAGCGGCAACCGGCTGACGGTCAATTCGACGGCGGTGGCCGGCAGCCCGAACAGCAGCCCGACGCAGAACAGCACCCCGGTCAACCTCAATTTCGATGCCAACGGCTCGGCGCCGATCACCCTTAATTACGCCGACGTCGGGCGCATCACGCTGTACGCCAGCACGACGGTGACGCCACCGGGTGGCTCTGCCGCTAGCCTGCGCGGCAATTCCAACGCCTTTGTCGTCAAGCCCTTCAGCTTCGTGCTGGGCGGCGTGCAATGCCAGGGCGCGACGGCCAACCCCGGCGCGGCCGACGCGCAGGGCGGAAAATTCTGTCCCGCGGGCGAGGATTTTTCGCTGACGGTGACGGCGGTGGCCAGCGGTGGCGTGGCGACGCCGAATTATGGCCGTGAAGTGATGGCCGAAAGCGTCCGTTTGGTGCCGGCGCTGGTGGGCGGGCTGGGGCTGACGGGCAACCCGGCCGTTACGGGGAGTTTTGGCAGCTTCAGCAACGGGGTTGCAAGCGGCACTGCCTTCTCCTGGGGGGAGGTCGGGATCATCACCTTGCAGCCCGGTGTTGGCGACAGCGATTATCTCGGCGCGGGCGATGTGCTCGGTGCGGCGAGCGGCAACATCGGCCGCTTCTATCCCTACGCCTATACCCTCGATGCGAGCGCCGTCAGCAACCGACCCACGGCCTGCGCGCCGGGGATGGGCAGCTTTACCTACATCGGCGAGCCCGACCTGCGCCTTGACCTCACGCTTTCCGCGCGCAACAAGCAGAACGGGGTGACGGAGAACTATCGCAGTTCGGCGACCGCCGCGAACAATTTCGCCAAGCTGAACACGGGCGCGCAGTTCAAGCTCGCGGCGGCGTCGGGAGTGACCCAGTTCCCCGAAGGCGCGAGCAGCCGCTACACCGGTTTCGTCGGCAGCGCGACAGCCGATGTCGCGCCGACCTGGGCCAACGGCAGCAGTGCGCTGCGCATCTACAGCCGCCTCGCGCGCGCGGTCGGCTTCGAGGAATTCTTGCCTACCTTTACGCCCGGCATCCGCCCGGTGGACAGTGATAACGTGGGTTTGCAGGTCTATTCCGGCAGTGCCTGGAGCGCTGCCTGGGACCTGGATACCGATGCCAGCGTCGGCAACGACCATAAGCTCGTCGGTGTGACCGAATTACGCAGCGGCCGCATCCGCTTGCAGAACACCAACGGCTCGGAACTGCTGCCGCTACCTGTGCCCTTGCAGATTCAGTACTGGAGCGGGGCGACGCAGGGTTGGCAACTCAATGCGGCGGATACGTGTACGAAAATCGAAGCGACCAATTTTGCGTTTTCCTTCGGCGGCAATCTGAGCGCTTGCGAAACCCGCATCCAGGTCGGCGGCGCTGCGCCCAACTACACGGCGACGCTCTCGGCGCCGGGGGCGGGCAACTTGGGCTGGGCCGACCTCACGCTCAACCTCGGGGCGACGGGCTCGGGTACGCAATGCGCGGTCGGTGGTGGCGCGGCGACGGCCGCTGCGCCGTGGCTGCAGTTCAACTGGAAAGGATCGGTCGACAACCCGAGCGCGCGCGCGACTTTCGGCGTCGTTCGTTCCGGGCCGGTGATTCACCGCCGCGAGGTGTTCCGGTGAGTCGTCAGGGGCGTGTCCGCGGCTTCACCCTGGTCGAGCTGGTGGTGATCCTGATCGTCCTCGGCATCCTTGCCGTGGTGGCGATTCCGCGCTTTTTCGACAATGCCTTCAGCGAACGTGGCGTTCACGACGGCGCCAAGGCGGCGATCCAGCATGCGCGCAAGGTCGCGGTCGCCAGCCGGCGCTATGTGTGCGCGGCGGTCGCGGCCGGCGGCGTGACTTTGAGCATGGATGTGCGCGAGCCCGACGGCTTGGTCGATGCCGTGAATTGCACGGCGGCGGTGAACCTGCCGGTGCCGCAACAGGGCTGCCCGGCCAACCAGGTCTGCGCGCGGCCCGGCGTCGTGCTTGGCGGCGCGGTAGGGGTGATCTTCGATCCGCTCGGGCGGCCGGTTAATGGAGATCGATCTCTGGCGGGCGCGGCGACGATCACCGTGACCGGCCAGCCGAACATCGTCGTCCAGGCCGATTCGGGGTGGGTGCAATGAGCTGCGCGCGTGGCGCCCAGCGCGGGCTGACGCTGATCGAGCTGATCATCTACATCGTTGTCGTACTCGTCGGACTGGCCGGCGTGCTGACGGTGTTCAACACCACGGTGCGCGGCAGTGCCGATCCGGTGGTGCGCAAGCAGGCGCTGGCGCTCGCTGAGGCGATGCTGGAGGAAGTGCTGGCCAAGGACTACCAGAACGACCCGACGGACCCTGGAAATCTCAGTGACACGGTGGGGTGCACGCCGAATACGCCTGCTAGCTTGCCGCGGTGCCGAGTCAACACGCCGGTCGACCGCGCCAACTACAACGACGTCGACGATTACAACGGCTGGAATCAGGCGGGCAACAGCCAGGCGGTGGGCACTGCGCCGGCAGCGCTGGCGGGCTACGCCGTGACGGTGGCCGTCGGCGCGCCGGCTGCGGTGAATGGCGTGATGCTCAAAGCCGTCACGGTGACCGTCACGCGTGGCGCGGAAACGGTCACCCTGCAGGGCTGGCGGGGGAATTTCTGATGCGCGCCTTCACACGTATTTTTGCGCAACGCGGCTTCACGCTGGTCGAGGCCATCGTGGTCATCGTCATCACCGGCATCATCGCGGCCGGCGTGGCGGTGTTCATCCGCGCGCCGGTCGAGGGCTACGTCGACAGCGTGGCACGCGCCGAACTGACCGACGCCGCCGATACCGCCTTGCGCCGCCTTTCGCGCGACGTAAATTCGGCGCTGCCCAATTCGCTGCGCCAAGGGCCGGGTGCAGCGTGCATCGAGTTCCTGCCCGCCCTGGGCGGCGGACGCTACCGCGTGGCGCCACGGGCAGATGGAACGGGCAACATCCTCGACTTCACGCAGAACGACCCAAGCTTCGACGTGCTGGCGCAGAACGGGTTGCCGCCGACGGGCGGTTTCGGCAACAGCAGTGTGGTGGTCTATAACCTCGGCATCCCCGGTGCCAATGCCTACGACCCGAACGACCGCAACCGCGCCGCGATCAATGCGGGCGCTTCGAATGCCGGGCTGATCACGCTGGCCGCGGCGAATCAGTTTCCCTTCCGTTCGCCGGGCAACCGCTTTCAGGTCATTCAGAACGCATCGGTGGTTTATTACTGCGCTGGGAGCGCCATTTGGCGCGCCTCGCGGGCCTTGCCGGCGGGCGTCCTGGCGGCCCCCGCGGCCTGCCCGCAGGCTGATTTTGCGGGCGCGACGGTGCTCGTCGGCAACGTCGATTGTGCGCAGTCGAGCTTCGCCTACAACGCTGCCGTGTCGCAGCGCAACGGCATCCTCGCGCTGACGCTGGTGCTCACTCAGCCCGCCTCGCGCGGCATCAACGAAACGATCTCGCTCTATCAGGAGGTGCAGCTTGATAACACCCCCTGAGCACAGGAACGGCGGTTTTGCCATCGTCTCGGCACTGTTCATCCTTGTCGCGCTGGCCGCGCTCGGCGCCTTCATCGCCGTCGTCTCGGGCGGGCAGCAGATCGGCAGCGCCTACGACGTGAACGGGGCGCGCGCCTACTACGCGGCACGTTCGGGCGCCGAGTGGGGCGCCGCGCTTGCGCTTGGCGCCAGTACCTGCAATGCGGCCACCATACTCCCCGCCAATGTGGCGCCCAACGGCATGACGGTGACGGTCGGGTGTGCCGTGACGGCAAACGGCAATGCGATAGAAGCCGGGCTCGGAACGATCTGGACGATCACCGCGACGGCGTGCAATCAGGCGGTATGCCCCGGTAACGCCGCCGTAGCCAACTACGTCGAGCGGCGCGTGGTGTGGGTGGTCGAACGATGAGTTGTGCGTGGTGTTCGGACGTTCATAAAGTGTTGTGTGAAAAGCCCGGAAACGGCCTGAGGACGGGCTTTTCATTGTTTCCGCAGGGCTTAAGCGGTATGCTTGGACAGCATACAAGCAGATGAAAACGAGGCAAAACAAGGGCCATGCTCTCTTTTTTGAGCAAACAGCGTAAACCGGGGTGGATGGCGGTCGTGTCGGGCGCAGAGGGCGTGACGCTTGCGCACGTCTTGCGTCCACGCGGCCTCAAGCCGCGCCTGTCCCGCCTTGAGACCTTCGCGGTCGAGCGCGACGTGTCCGATGCCTTGACGCGTCTGCGAGCCTCGGGGCTGGCGGGATACGCTTGCACGACCTTGCTGTCCTCCGGCGATTACGTGGTCTCATCGCTCGACGATCCCGGGGTGCCGCGCGAGGAGCGGCGCGAGGCCCTGCGCTGGGCGCTCAAGGATGCGGTGCCCTTTGCCGTCGATACCGCCTGCGTCGACGTCCTCGACGTGCCTGCCGGCAGCCTCGGGCCGGGGCGTGCGCCGGGTGTCCTGGCGGTGATCGCCGACGAGGGGGCGGTACGGCGTCGGGCCGCCCCCTTCGAAGCGGCGAAGCTCGATCTGGCGGCGATCGACATCCCTGAACTCGCGCAGCGCAACGTCGCCGCCCTACTCGAAGACGAAAACCGTGGGCTGGTGCTGCTGCGCATCGATGCCGAGGGCGTGATGCTCACGCTCACCTGGCGCGGCGAGCTCGTTGCCGTTCGCCGGCGTGACGACCGCGACATCCAGGCGGTCAACCACGGGCATTTCCCGGATGCCGAGACGGCTGGCGAGCGTCTGAGCCTCGAATTGCAACGCAGCCTCGATAACTTCGACCGCCAGTACGGGCAGATTGCCGTGTCGCGCGTCGTCCTGTCGATGCCGGCCGATTCCGAGCGCCTGTTGGACGCGCTGCGGGCCGGCAGCGACCTTCCGGTCGAGCCGCTCGATCTCGCTTCAGTGCTTGATCTGAGCGCCGTTCCCGCGCTGCGCGATCCGCGCGAGCAGGCCCGGCATCTGCTGGCGATCGGAGCGGCTTTGCGCGATGAGGTGGCAGTGTGAAGGGGCGCAGATGAGCCAGCAGATCAACCTCTATGAAGCGCGGTTACGCCCGGTGCGCGAGTGGGCGACGGGGCGCCGGCTGGTCATCGCCGGTACTTGTGCCCTCGTGCTGTGTATCGCCGGTGTGCTGGCGGTGCGCGGGCTCGCCAGCGAGCGGGAGCAGGCGCTGGCCCAGGCGCAGGCGGCGCTTAAGGCTGAACAGGAGCAACTGGCGCAACTCACGCGCCAACTGGCCGAACGCAAGCTGCCGCCGGCCTTGCAAGGCGAACTCGAACAAGCGCGTGCGCTGCTGGGCGCGCGCCGGGAGGTGTTGGGCGTGCTCGACTCGGGCGCCTTGGGCAGCACGCAGGGGTTTGCGCCGGTGTTCGTGGGCTTTTCGCGCCTGGCCTCGGCCGACCTTTGGCTGACCGGCTTTTCGGTCAGCCACGGCGGGGCCGACATTGAAATTCGCGGCAGGATGTTCGACGCCGCACGCTTGCCGGCTTACGTGCAACGCTTGAGCGCCGAGCCGGCCTTCCAGGGGCGTCGCTTTGCCGCCTTGACCTTGCAACGCCAGACTCCGGAGGCCGAAGCGACGGCGGGTTCCGCAGCCGTGCCAATGCCGACAGGCGCGCCCACGGTTCCGGTAGCGACGGGCCCGCGTTTCGTCGACTTCGTGTTGCGCTCGGAGCGGGGCGGTGCGGAGACCAAGGAGGGCGCCGCGCCATGAGAACGCTGTGGGATGCGTGGTTGCAGCGTTTCGACGCACTGGCCGGGCGCGAGCGGCGCTTGATCGGGGGGGCGCTGCTGGGCGGCATCGTGCTGCTCGGATGGTCGCTGGGTTTCGATCCGGCCTTGACTCGCCTGCGCGTGGCCGAACGCGGTTTGGCTGACCTCGCCGTGCAGCGGCCGGCGCTGCAGGCGCAGATGGCCGCCTTGCAAGCGCCGGGGCTGCAGCCGGAAACCCAGGCGCGGGCCGAGTTGCAAGGCTTGCAGCAGGAACTGGCGCGTCTCAACGAACGCTTTGTCGCGCTCGAGAGCACCCTGGTGCCGCCGCAGCGCATCCCGGTCCTGCTCGAGGAAATGATCGGCCGACGCAGCGGCTTGCGCCTCGTCAGCCTGCGCACGCTGCCGGTCAAACCAGTGCTTGAGCCGAAAGGCGGCGCCGGTGCCCCTGCAGCGGGGGCGGCGCTCTACAAGCACGGCGTCGAGCTTCGCCTGGAAGGGGATTATGCCGCGCTGGCCGATTACCTCGCGCGCTTGGAAAACAACGGCCAGAAGCTGCTCTGGGAGCGTGTTGCCTTGTCCGCCGAGCCGCATCCGCGGCTCGTGCTGACGCTGACGGTCTATACCTTGAGCCTGGAGCGGACATGGCTGATCGTCTGAGCCTCGTGTCAGGCCTGCTGGCATGGGCGTTGCTGCTGCCGGCTGGCGCGTGGGCACAGCACGGGGCTCTGGCTGATCCGACGCGGCCGCCGCCCGGCGTTGACAGCGGAGCGCCTGCGGTCGAGGCCGGAGCGTCGCTGTTGCAATCGGTGCTGATTCCGAAGAAAGGCCGGCCGGTGGCGGTGATCGGTGGGCAGACGGTGCCGCTGGGCGGCAAATACGGCGACAGCACGCTGACCGCCATCAACGAGCGCGAAGTCGTGCTCGAAGGGCCGGATGGCGTCGAACGGCTGCGGCTGACGCCGGCAGTCGAGAAAACGATGATCAAGCATCCTCCCGCGCGCAGGGCGCGGGAGTAGGGGAGTTGCAGGAATGAGGAGTGCCATGAGACCGATGTTCAAGCTGCTGTTCGCTCTGTTGATTCTGGCCATGGCCGGGTGCGCAGTGCAGCCGCGCGCGCCGGGCCAGACCTTCGACCGGATCGGCGAGGAAATGCAGGGCGCGGTCGGCAGCCGGAGCAAAGGGACGGACGATGCGCTCGGTCAGGCCATGTTGCCGCCCTTGCAGCTCGATCTGCCGGCGTCGGCGCAAAGCGTCGAGCCACGCTTCGACTTGGCGGTGAGCAATGCGCCGGCGGCGCAGGTGTTCATGGCGCTGGTCAGCGGCACCCGCTACAGCATGCTGGTGGCGCCGGAAGTGGCCGGCAACGTGACCGTTAACCTCAAGAGCGTGACCGTGCGCGAAGCGCTCGAGACGCTGCGTGACCTGTACGGCTATGAGTTCCGGTTTCAGGGCACGCGCATCCACATCCAGCCGAACACGATGCAGACCCGGCTGTTCCAGATCAATTACCTGGCCAACAAGCGCCAGGGGCAGTCGGAAGTGCGCGTGATTTCGAGTTCGATCTCGGCTTCGACGAGCAATCCGACGACGCCGGGAGCCCCGGCGGTGCCGGGCGTTCCGGCCGGCAGCGGGGCGACGAGCACGACGGCGTTGCCAAGCAGCCAGATCTCGACCACGCAGACGGCCGATTTCTGGCGCGATCTGGCGCAGGCGCTGAGCACCGTCGTCGGCACCCAGGACGGGCGCGCGGTGGTGCTCAACCCGGCATCCGGGGTGGTGATGGTCAAGGCCATGCCGAGCGAATTGCGCGCCGTGGAAGACTACCTGCGCATGACGCAGCTGATCGCCGAGCGGCAGGTGATGCTCGAAGCCAAGATCATCCAGGTGCAGCTCAACGAACAATTCCAGGCCGGGGTGAACTGGAACTACTTTGGCGGCGGCGACAACCGTTTCTCGGTCGGTGCCATGCAGCCCGGGGTCAGCCTCAATACCGGCGGCAAGGCCAATTCCGCGAGCACCAGCACCGGTGGCGTGATCGGCCCCGGAATCGGGGTTTTGCCCGGCGCGGGCGGCGCGGCGGCGGCGACCAAGCTCGGCTCGGGCTTCTTCGGCCTGGCTTTCCAGAGCGCCAACTTCGCCGCTTTGCTCAACTTCCTCGAAACGCAGGGCAACGTTCAGGTGTTGTCGAGCCCGCGCATTGCCAGCGTCAACAACCAGAAGGCGGTGCTCAAGGTCGGCACCGACGAGTTCTACGTCACCAACGTCAGCTCGACCACCACCACCACCGGGGCGAGCAACGTGACCACGCCGACGATCACCCTGCAGCCCTTCTTCTCGGGGATCGCGCTCGACATCACGCCGCAGATCGACGGCGAGAACAACATCGTGCTGCACGTGCATCCGTCGATCAGCGTGGTCACCGAAAAGCAGAAGGTGATCGACTTGGGCTCGCTCGGGCAATTCACCCTGCCGCTTGCCAACAGCACGGTCAACGAAACCGACAGCGTGGTGCGCGTGCAGGACGGCAACATCGTCGCCATCGGCGGCCTGATGAAACAGGAACAGGGCGTGAGCAGCAACGGGCTGCCGGGAACGACCAGTTCGGGCGGCCTGGGCCTGCTCTTTGGCGGTCGTTCGAACTACAACAACAAGAGCGAACTTGTGATCCTGATCAAGCCGACGATCATCCGCAACGAATCGAGCTGGAAGGACGACCTGGTCGAGACGCAGCAGCGCCTGCTCGAATACGACCCGCGGCGTTCGCCGGCGCCGCGCCAGTAAGCCGGGCGGAGCATGGAGCGCGCGTGTATCAGAAACATTTCGGGCTGAACGAACTGCCTTTCGGGATCACCCCGGACACGGCTTATGCCTATTCACTGCAGCACCATCAGGAGGCGATCAATACCCTGCTGCTGGCGCTGACGCAGGGCGAAGGCTTCGTCAAAATCAGCGGCGAGGTCGGTACCGGCAAGACCCTGCTTTGCCGGCGCCTGCTGCAGACCTTGGGTGATGAATGGGTGAGTGCCTACTTGCCTAACCCGAGCCTGGGGCCGGACATGCTTCTGCAGGCCTTGGCCGAGGAGTTGGGGCTCAAGGATGCATGCGGCCTTGAGCCTTACCGGCTGCTGCGCCGCGTCAATCACGCCTTGCTCGACTTCGCACGGGCGAGGAAGCGTGTGGTGGTCTGCATCGACGAAGCGCAGGCGATGCCGATCGAGACGCTCGAGACCTTGCGTCTGCTCTCCAACCTCGAAACTGAAAAACGCAAACTGTTGCAGATCGTCCTCTTCGGGCAGCCCGAGCTCGACGAAAAACTGCGCCGTCCTGAGGTCCGACAGCTGCAACAGCGAATTGCCTTCCACTACCGCCTCGGCGGTTTGAAGCGCGACGAGATCGGACTCTATGTTGCGCACCGGCTCTACGTCGCCGGCTACCGCGGCGAAGGGCTGTTTACTGATGCCGCCCTGCGGGCCCTGTTCGAGGCCAGCGCCGGCACGCCGCGCCTGGTCAATATTCTGGCGCACAAGGCGCTGCTCTCGGTGTTCGGCGAAGGGCGTCAGAGTGTCCACCGGCGGCATGTGCGTGAGGCGCGGCGCGATACCGAAGGCGCGCGGCCGATGCGCTGGTGGCGATGGTGGTGACGCGATGAGCCTGATCAATCAGATGTTGCAGGACCTCGAAGCCCGGCGCGCCACCCAGGTCCCGGGGCTGACGCTGCCCAGCGCGGTGCGGCCCTTGCCGGCGCTACGCGAGCCGCGTCGGTCGCGTCAACTGCTTCTGGCCGCAGCGGTGCTGGCGTTGGCGGCGGTGGCCTTGTGGCGCTTCGACGACGTCTGGCCGCGCCTGCGGAGCGCCTTGGCGACTTCCGGCGCGGGGCATGAAGCGTCCTCCGCGCCCCCGGCGTACGCCTCCAATCCTGCTGCTTCTGCCGCCGCAGTGCCTGCCGAGCCGCCGACGCCAGCCGTCTCAGCCCCGCTTGACCCCGTCCCGCTTGCGCACGCGCCGGACAGTGCTGGCGAGCCCCTGCGTCTCTCCGAGCAACTGCAGTTGCAACCTGCAGTGACGACTCCCGCTGCGCCTGTCGCGGCAAGCGGAGCGCGTTCCGAGCGTGGCGAACGCGAGAAAACTCAGCCGTTGGCTTCAGCGTCGCGCGCGAGTGCCGAACGCGCACCGGCTCAGGAGCGTGGGAAAAGCACCGGAAAAGAGAGCGGAAAGAGTGGTAACGCCGAGGGCGGGGCAACGGAGAAAGTCGCCGGGAAGGATGCCCGGCGAGGGGCTGTGGCCGATGCGGCGATCACCCGCAGTGCGGCACAGCCTTCAGCACGTGAACGCGCTGAGGCCGACTATCGTCAGGCGATCGCGGCGATCAACCAGGGGTGGCTCGATGAGGGGGCTAAGCAGTTGCGCGAGGCCTTGCGCCTGGACGCCCTCCATGCGCCGGCCCGGCAGTTGCTCGTGCGCTTGCAACTGGAAGCCCGGCAGACCGAAGCGGCGATGCAAGTGCTGGCCGAAGGGCTTGAAGTTTTGCCGGCGCAGATCGGCTGGGCGATGAGCTTGGCGCGCCTGCACGCCGAGCGTGACGATTACGCCGCAGCTTGGCGCGTTCTCCAGCATTCCGAACCGGCGGCCGGCGCCAACGCCGATTACCAGGGCTTTGCCGGACATGTCCTGCAGCGCCTCGGCAAGCCGCAGGAGGCCGCGCAACATTACCGGCGCGCCCTGCGCAGCGCCCCGGACGACGGCCGCTGGTGGCTGGGCCTGGGGTTGGCGCTGGACGCCGAAGGGCGCACCGATGAAGCGCGCGACGCCTGGCAGACGGCACGACGCAGCGGCAAGTTGTCGCCCGAACTGCAGCGCCTCGTCGAGCAGAAGCTCAGGTAGCGTCGTCAGCCCTCGGTGTTTGCTTCGTCTTGGGCAGCAGGCCGCGAAGCGGCATGAGTTCCGGATATTCGCGCAGCAGGATGGTCAATTGGTGCGCGGCCGTGGCCTTGTAGGCCGGATGGCTGGCGATGGCGCGGTGCAGCGCTTGCTGCGCCTCTTCCGTGCGCCCCGTGAGACCGAGCAGAAACGCGTATTTGTAAGCGATGGCGTCGGCAGGGGAGAGGCGGAGCGCCTGTTCGCCGACGACGATTTTGTCCGCAAGCGCTTCGCGACTGACCGTCATTTGAAAGGCATAGACCAGTTCGACGTAATGAGCGAAGAGCGAGTTGCGGTGCAAGCGGGAAAGCATGGACACGGTGGTGTTCCAGTCCTGTCGTTCGGCTTGCGGTCGGAGTTTCGGGTTGAGGGCGTGCTCGAGGCTGCGGTAATCGCGCCCCAGATTTACCAGCGTTACCGTACCGAGCAGCAACATGCCGCTCAGCACCACTCGGCCGAGGTTGGTGCGTTGAAGGGGCCAGCCGTCTCGACTTCCTGCGCCGAGCAGCAGGGCCGCGATGCCGAGGAAGAACGTGTGCCAAAGCGGGTATTCGAGCTGGCTGTGGATGCCGATGACGAGCAGTATTCCAGCAACCCAAACGCGCGCGCATGTCCAGTCCTGGCGAGCGAAATGCAGCCACCAGGCGAGCGTGGTGCCTATCAAGAGTAGCGCCCCGCCGAGCCCGTATTCGGCGAGCAGGTGCATGACGATGTTGTGCGCGTGTTCGCCGCCGCCGACGTAAGTGTCGGGGTGCTCCCCCGCCAATCGAAAGGCGGTGAAAGGGAATTGCCCGACGCCGTAGCCCAGCCAGGGGTGGTCGGTAAACATGCGCCAGGCGGTATGCCAGAGCTGGAGGCGGATCGAGGTCCCCTCCACTTCACGGAAAATGCGCTCGCCCGCAAGGTTGGTCTGCAGGCTGCTGCTGAGTTGG
Source organism: Propionivibrio sp. (assembly GCF_041441355.1). Classification (GTDB taxonomy): domain Bacteria; phylum Pseudomonadota; class Gammaproteobacteria; order Burkholderiales; family Rhodocyclaceae; genus Propionivibrio. The sequence goes on along the minus strand of NZ_JASDTF010000029.1, from coordinate 16,556 downwards.
AGGTGACTGAACAGGAATTGCAAGACGATGCAGAGGGTGGCCAAGCCTGCGGCGGCGCATGCCAGTCGGCGCAAATCCGGGCTTGGTGTGCGGCGCGCTGCCCAAAAGGCCAGCAAGGTCATCGCCGCGGCGTAAAGCAGGACGCTGCGCGACCCCGTCAGGCTGGCGGCGCTGAGGAGTGTGGTTCCGGTGACAAAAAAACTGACCGTGCCCAGCGTGCCGCGGGCGTGGAGGAACAAGGCCGAAACCAGGCCCAGCCACAGGTAGTTGGCAAGGTGGTTGGCCTGGGCGAGGTTGCCGCCGCCTTTGACGTGAGCGAAAACATAATTCGCCCAAGCCAAACCAAGGTCCGGGCTCATGAGTTGGCAGGCAAGCAGGAGGGCGGACAACAGACTGCCGACTAAAAGCGCGAGGGCGCCGGTGACGGCCAGCCGTTCCAGGCTGATGTGGTGGGTGAGCGCTCGGCCGAGGACGAGCATGAGCGTGCCCCAGAGCAGATAGAGCAGCACGAGCAATGCTTGCGTGGTCGATGGCGCTCGGCCGAACGCCAGATGCAACAGGGTCAGGGCGGCGAGACCGAAGGGCAGCAGGGAGATCCGGGGAAGCGAGAGGTGGGCGTAAACCTTGCTTTGCAAAAGGAGCGTTGCGGCCAGCAGCGCACAGGCTGCGGCCGTCCATTCCGGATAGAAGGTTGGAATCGGATGGAAATGATGGGGGTTGAGAAAAGGCAGCGTAAGCATGGCGCACAAAGCGGCCAGGCTGGCGCGGGTGTGCCAGGTGAGGGTTTGCATTGCGGAGGGATGCGTGCTTATGCCGTTGGTGTGGCTGCGATTATGCGGGCGTTCGGCCGGCGACGGAAGCCTGGGTTCATGTGTCCTGCGCCGGCAGGGCGCGCGCCAGGACGAGGGCGTCGACGCGCACGGCGCCGTGCAATTTGAGCGTGCGTGCGGCTTCGTCGAGTGTCGCACCGCTGGTCATCACGTCGTCGACGAGCAGGATGCGGCAGCCGCTCAGGTCGTCGTTGCAGTGAAAAGCGCCGCGCACGTTGCGGTGGCGTGCGGCCAGAGCTTGCTCGGCCTGAGGCGGCGTGTCGAGTCGGCGTTCCAGCAGATCGGTGGCGAGCGGTCGGCCACGAACGGCGGCGAGCGGGCGGGCGAGCAGCACGGTCTGGTTGAAGCCGCGTTGACGCAACCGCGCGGCATGGAGCGGCAAGGGAACGATGCGATCGGCGTCGACTCCCTGTCCGATCCGGGTCAGTTCTTGACTCAACCACGGGGCGAGCGAGAGCCGGTGGCCGTATTTGAAATCCTGAAGCAGGCGGTCGAAAGGATAGGTGTACCGGAAGGCGGCGCGGACGCTGTCGAAGTGAGGCGGAATGCGCAGGCAGGCACCGCAGGCGCTTCCCGTCGGCGAGGGGCGGGCGCAGTGCGGGCAGGCTGGTTGCGGCGCGCGCGGCAGGTCGGCAAGGCAGGCCGCGCAGAGCGGCGTCGGGCCGCGCGTGGCGTCGGCGCAGAGCAGGCAGTCCTGTGCGTGTCCGATATGGTGACCATTACCGATTGCAGCCATCCGCGCGCTTTCAAGTCCTTGTTTCGGGGTAAAATTACTCCTTTCCCGCCGGGTTGGGTACGCTTTTATGCCCCCGGTCTGTTGGCTGGCTCGCGATGCCCGATCGCTGCGCGGTATGGCGTGTGAGCAGCACTTTTCTGCAAGGTTTTACCGATGAATACGATTGCTCCCGCAACGGCCGAAGCCGTGGCAACGACCGCTGCGCCCGCAGCCCCCGCCGCAGCTTCGGCGAAGTGGACCGTCTCGCAGGTCGAGGCGTTGTACCAGTTGCCGCTGATGGATCTCTTGTACCGCGCGCAGCAGGTGCACCGTGAGAACTTCGATCCGAACGAAGTGCAGCGTTCGTCGCTGATTTCGATCAAGACCGGCGGCTGCCCCGAAGACTGCAATTACTGCTCGCAGTCGGCGCGCTACAAGGCGACCGAGCGCGAGGCGCTGATGCAGGTCGAGGATGTCCTCGCTGCGGCGCGCGAAGCCAAGGCCAAGGGTGCGTCGCGCTTCTGCATGGGCGCGGCCTGGCGCGGGCCGAAGGAAAAGGAGCTGGAGGTCGTTACCCAGATGATTCGCGAGGTCAAGGCGCTGGGCATGGAAACCTGCGTTACCCTGGGCATGCTCAAGGACGGCCAGGCCGAGCAGCTCAAGGAGGCCGGCCTCGATTACTACAACCATAACCTCGACACCGACGCCGAGTTCTACGACAAGGTGATCACCACCCACACCCACGCCGATCGCGTCGATACGATCAGCAAGGTGCGCGGTGCCGGGATCAAGGTCTGCTCGGGCGGCATCCTGGGGATGGGCGAGTCGCGCCGCAACCGCGCGGCGATGGTTGCCCAACTGGCCAACCTCAATCCGGCGCCGGATTCGGTGCCGATCAACAACCTCGTGGCGATTCCCGGCACGCCGCTGGCCGAGAAGGACAAGATCGACAACTTCGAGTTTCTGCGCACCATCGCCGCGGCGCGCATCACCATGCCCAAGAGCTTCGTTCGGCTTTCGGCCGGGCGCGAGGTGATGAGCGACGAAATGCAGGCGATGTGTTTCTTTGCCGGCGCCAACTCAATCTTCTACTGCGACAAACTGCTGACCACGACCAACGCGGGTGTGGACCGCGACCAGCAGCTGTTCGAGAAGCTTGGCCTGCGTGCGATCTGATCAGTAACCCCTTGCTGGCTTGAACCCGACGCCCCCCTTCGTCGACGTCCGCCAGGTGCGGCGCAACGCTGCACGCGCCGCCAGAAACTACGCGGACTACGAAGCGGCCGCCGTGCTGCCCCGCGAAATTGCGGGGCGCATGCTGGAGCGGCTCGATTACGTCAAGATCGAGCCGCAACGCGTCCTCGACCTCGGCTGCGGCCCGGGTGCGACGCTCGCTGCGCTGGGCGAACGCTATCCACGGGCGCAGGTGATTGGCGCCGATTTCTCCGAGCCGATGCTGCGCGCCAGCCTGGCGCCGCGCAGCCGCCTGCGCTGGCTGATGCCTTTTTTGCGCGGGGCGAAGAGTGCGCTCGTCGCCGCCGACGCAGCGGCCTTGCCCTTTGCCGCCGGTTCGCAAGGACTCGTCTGGTCGAACCTGCTCCTGCATTGGCTGGCCGATCCGCAACCGGCGCTGCGCGAGATGCACCGCGTGCTCGAAGTGGATGGCTTGCTGATGTTTTCCACCCTCGGCCCGGACTCGCTCAAGGAGCTGCGCGCGTGCTTCCCTGACGGCGCGGCGCGCAGCCTGCGCTTCATCGATCTGCACGATTACGGCGACATGCTTGTCGAATGCGGTTTCGCCGATCCGGTGATGGACGCCGAACGGCTGACCGTGACCTACCCCTCTTTCGATGCGCTGGTGGACGAGTTGCGCCGCAACGGCGCCAGCAACGGCCTCTTCGACCGACCGCGCGGCCTTACCGGGCGGGGGGCTTGGGCTGCGGCACGTGCGAACTACGAGGCGTTGCGCCAAGATGGCCGCTTGCCGGTGACGCTGGAAGTCGTCTACGGCCACGCCTGGAAAGTCGCGCCGAGGAAAACCGCCGACGGTGCGGCCATCGTCCGTTTCGACCCGAAACAGCGTTTGCGCTGACGCGCCCGTTCCGCGGCGGATTCCCCTCTGCCTTTCGTCAGGGCGACCGCGGGGCGCGGATTTGCTATGATCCCGAGCTTGTCGCGCCCGCTGCCGGGGCTATGCTGAAGCCCGGGGCGACGCCTCGCGTTCTCAATCGTTTCGGGAATTCACGCCATGCTGCAGAAACTCGCTTCCTTCCCCGGGATTACCGGCCCTGTGGTGACCATCGTCATGGACGGCTACGGCCTCTCCAAGAGCGAAGTCGGCAACGCCATCGCTGCGGCCAAGAAACCGACCCTCGACCGGCTGTTTGCCAATTACCCGAACATCGCCCTGCGTGCGCACGGCACCGCCGTCGGCATGCCGTCGGACGAAGACATGGGCAACTCGGAAGTCGGACACAACGCCATCGGCGCCGGGCAAGTCTACAGCCAGGGCGCGGCGCTGGTCGCCGACGCCATCGCCAGCGGCAAGATCTGGGAAGGGCAGGCTTGGAAGGACGTCGTGGCGGGCCTTGCGGGGCCGGCGTCGACCTTGCATTTCCTGGGGCTCTTCTCCGACGGCAACGTGCACAGCCACATCGATCACCTCAAGGCGCTGGTCACGCGTGCCAAGGCCGAGGGCGTGCGCCGCGTTCGCCTGCACATCCTGCTCGACGGGCGCGACGTGCCGGAAACCAGCGCGCTTGACTACATCGAGCCCTTCGAAGCCTTCCTTGCGGGCTTGAACGGTGCGGACTTCGACGCGCGCATCGCCTCCGGCGGCGGGCGGATGAAGATCACCATGGACCGTTACGACGCCAACTGGAAGATGGTCGAAGAAGGTTGGAAAACGCACGTGCTCGGCGAAGGCGTTCAGTTCGCGAGTGCCGCCGACGCGGTGCGGGCACTGCGCGAGCAGTTCCCGGGCACCATCGACCAGGACCTGCCGGCCTTCGTCATTGCCGAGAATGGCCAAGCACTCGGCCCCATCGTTGACGGTGACAGCGTGGTGCTCTTCAACTTCCGCGGCGACCGCGCGATCGAGATCACGCGCGCCTTCGAAGATGCTGCGCTCGACAAGTTCGATCGCGTGCGTTTGCCGCGCGTGACCTACGCCGGCATGCTGCAGTACGACGGCGACTTGAAGCTGCCGCGCCGCTTCCTCGTCGATCCCCCGGCCATCCAGGACACCATGGGCGAATGGTTCGCCAAGGCCGGAATCACTCAGTTTGCGTGTTCGGAGACGCAGAAGTTCGGTCATGTGACCTACTTCTGGAACGGCAACCGCTCGGGCAAGTTCGACGGCGAAACCTACTGCGAAGTGCCGAGCGACGTGGTGCCCTTCGAGCAGCGGCCGTGGATGAAGTCCGCCGAGATCGCCGACGCGATGATCGAGGCCCTGCGAAGCGGGCAGTACCGCACGTTGCGATGCAACTTCGCCAACGGCGACATGGTCGGCCACACCGGCAGTTTTCGCGCCGCGACGATGGCCGTCGAGGCCGTCGATCTGGCGTTGGCGCGCATCTTGCCGGTGATCGATGCGATGGGCGGAGTGGCGCTGATCACGGCTGACCACGGCAATGCCGACGAAATGTACGAGGTGAACAAGAAGACCGGCGCGCCGGCAACCAACAAGGACGGCTCGTTCAAGGCCAAGACCGCGCACACGCTCAACCCGGTGCCGCTGATCCTCTACGACAACGTCACCGGTGGCAAGCTGGGGCTGAAAGCCTTGCCGGGGGCCGGGCTTTCGAACATCGCCGCAACCACGGCCAACCTGCTTGGCCATGAGAAACATGCCAAGTGGGACGAGAGCGTGCTCGAAATCCGCGCCTGAGCCTGGATGCGTGCCGGCGTTGCCGGTGCCGCAAGCAAAAATGCCGATCCTGCGGGGTCGGCATTTTTGCATTGAGCCTCAGCCGGTGATGTATTTTTCCATCTGGCCGATGATGAACTGCTGCTGGCCCAGGAGTTCCTTGACCACGTCGCCGATCGAGATGACGCCGACGACATTCTGCTCGGCGTCGAGGATGGGCAGGTGGCGGAAGCGTTTTTCGGTCATCAGCGCCATGCATTCCTCAAAGCTGGTGTCGAGGCCGACGTAGCAAACCCGCCCGGTCATCACTTCGCTGACCTTGGTGTTGCGCGAAGCCTTGCCTTGAAGGATGACCTTGCGCGCGTAATCGCGCTCGGAGAACACCCCGACGAGTTTCCTGCCGTCGAGGACCAGGAGCGCGCCGACGTCGTATTCGGCCATGATTTCCAGGGCGCGCAGGACGGACTGTTCAGGGCTGATGGCCGCGAGCTTGCGCGGCCGGCTGTCGATGAACTGCTTGAGCGTTCTCATGGGACTCCCTTCGTGCGTCGGACGACCGGAAAGGGCCCGCGCGCCAAGCGGCGTGCGGGAAGCGAGCGGATTCAGAACGCGTTTAGCGCAGGCCGGCGATGTAGTCGGCAACCGCCTTGATCTGACGGTCCGACATCTTGTCGGCGATGGTGCGCATCATGCGCTCAGGATCGTTGGAGCGCTCCTCGGCGCGGAAGTTCTTCAACTGCTGGACGGTGTATTCGGCATACTGTCCTGCGAGGCGCGGGTACTGCGACGGCAGGCCTGCGCCGGCCGGACCGTGGCAACCGGCACAGGCCGGAATGCCGCGTTCGAAGTCGCCCTTGCGCCAGAGTTGCTTGCCGACTTCGACGAGCTTGGGGTCGGTGGCCGCCGAAGGCTTGATCTTCTGCTTGGAGAAATAGAGCGCGATGGCGCTCATGTCTTCCGGCGAGAGCATCGAGGCCATTCCGGCCATGATGTCGTTGGGCCGGGCTGCAGGCTTGCCGTCGCCGGGTTTGAAGTCGGCGAGCTGCTTGTGCAGGTAGTCGGCGCCTTGGCCAGCCAGGTTCGGGTAGGCCGAAGTCGGGCTGTTACCGTCGGGGCCGTGGCAAGCCGCGCACACCGTTTCCGCGGTCTGTTTTGCCTTGGCGAGGTCGGGCGTGGCCGGGCTGCTGTCGGCCGCGAAGGCGGTCAGGCTGCCGGTCAGTAGAAGCGCGAGGGCCGCGGTGCGAATCATGTACAAACTCCTGTCAATGAGTCAGGGTCCGGAGAAGGCACTCTCCAAACCTGTTATTCTATAGCACTTCAGGCTGGCTCCAAGCTCGCCGTGCAACTGCCCATCCGCCATGCCCGTATTCAATAAAGCCGAATTTCTGACCACCGTCGCGCGTCTTGACGATCTTCCTCTCGATGCCTTGCGCGAGGTGGCCTTCGCTGGTCGTTCCAACGCCGGAAAATCGTCGGCGATCAACACGCTCGCCAACCATACCCGGCTGGCCTTCGTCTCGAAGACCCCCGGCCGTACCCAGCACCTCAACTACTTCCGCGTCGCCGACGGGAAATTCCTCGTTGACCTGCCCGGTTACGGTTACGCCAAGGCGCCCGAGGAGATCCGCGCCCAGTGGGAAGGGCTGCTCGCCCCCTACCTGCGTTATCGATCGCCGCTGGTCGGTCTGGTCGTGATCATGGATTGTCGACATCCGCTGACCGACCTTGACCTGCAGATGCTCGAATGGTTCGCGCCGACCGGCAAACCGATCCACGTTTTGCTCTCCAAGGCCGACAAGCTGACCCGCCAGGAGCAGGCCGACGTGCTGCGCGAAGTCGGTGCCGTACTGGCGCGGCTGGGCGAACACTGCACGGTGCAGCTTTTCTCCAGCCTCAAACGGACTGGCGTTGCCGAAGCCGAAGCCGTTCTCGGAGCCTGGATGGACATGGCGGTTCAGCCCGATCTGCCGCCGCCGTCAGCGCCGCGGACGGAAAAGCAGGCCCGCCCTCGCAACCGCAAGGCCATCGGCTGGAGCGCGCGGAGCGCAGGAGGGCGGAAAACGAAAGTTTGAAAAGTGGGAGAGGCCGCCCCATCCATCATCCAGTTTGTGGCCTAAAAAACAAAACGCCCCCGGCCAAGGGATAAGCCGGGGGCAAAATGCCTTACCTAGACGTAAGGCGCCCGCTCAGGGAGATGAAGCGGGAGACGGCGTGCACCATCTGCAGATTGAGAGTCGATCCCATTTGATTAGTTCCCGGCGCGTCGCATTTTGCGCCCGAGGGCGATGGAAACTCGCCCGCCAAGGAGGATAAGGATGAGTACTGGCGCAGGTTTTCCTTCGACGCGGATGCGGCGCATGCGTCGCGACGATTTTTCACGCCGCCTGATGCGCGAGACGCGGTTGAGCGTCGACGATTTGATCTACCCGGTGTTCGTCTTGGACGGCGAAGGGCGGCGCGAACCGGTTGCCTCGATGCCGGGCGTCGAGCGGCAGAGCCTCGATCTGCTGCTCAAGACGGCCGAGCGGGCCTCTGCGCTGGGCATTCCGGCGCTGGCCCTGTTTCCGGTGGTCGATGCGGCGGGAAAAACCTGGGGGGCGGAAGAGGCCTGGAATCCCGATGGCCTCGTGCCGCGCGTCGTTCAGGCCTTGAAGCGCGAGTTTCCCGAGCTGGGCGTCATCACCGACGTGGCGCTCGACCCCTACACCGCGCATGGCCAGGATGGACTGATTGTCCGGGATGATCCGCGGGCCTACGTGCTCAACGACGAAACCCTCGAGGCGCTGGCGAAGCAGGCACTCACCCACGCGCAGGCCGGCGCCGATGTGGTGGCGCCTTCGGACATGATGGACGGACGGATCGGACGGATTCGCCACGCACTCGATGCCGACGGGCAGATTCACACCCGCATCCTCGCCTATTCCGCCAAATATGCCTCCAGCTTCTACGGGCCTTTCCGCGATGCGGTCGGTTCGGCGGGCAACCTCGGCAAAGGCAACAAATACACCTACCAGATGGACCCGGCGAACAGCGACGAGGCGTTGCGTGAGGTTGCACTCGACCTTGCCGAAGGCGCGGACATGGTGATGGTCAAGCCCGGGATGCCTTACCTCGACATCGTCCGTCGGGTGAAAGAAACGTATCCGGTCCCGACCTTCGTTTATCAGGTCAGCGGCGAATATGCGATGCTCAAGGCTGCGGCCATGAACGGCTGGCTCGATGAGCGCGCGTGCGTCCTGGAAAGCCTGCTGGCTTTCAAGCGCGCCGGGGCGGATGGCGTGCTCACCTATTTTGCGCTCGACGCGGCCGAAGCTTTGCGCGCCGACGGTTAAGTCCGCTGCGCTGGCCGGAGCAGGCTAAAGTCGCGGGGCATTTTGCCGTGTACCCAAGCAGGTGTGCGTCCCGGAAAAAGCCGGGTTGCCTAAATAAAAAATACGATACGTGGAAATAGGTTTAGGGGGAGGGGGAGACCGTGTTCAAGCAGTTGCAAATCGGGATGCGCCTGTATCTCGGGTTCGGGGTCGTGATCGTCCTCACGGCCGCATTGGCGGTGTATGCCATTCTCAATATGCCGGGTGGAGAGCGGAATTACATGCTCTGTGCCTTGGCCGCAGTCGTGGCGGGCGGCGGCATTTTCGCTTGGCGACTGACGCGCAGCATCGTTCGGCCCTTGCAGGATGCGAAGCATCTGGCCGGCGCGATTGCGATCGGTAACCTCAACGTCGAAATCGAGGCCGGCAGCGGTGATGAGATCGGCGAATTGCTGGCCGGGATGCAGCAGATGAGTCTCAAGTTGCGCGGGGTGATCGCCAACGTGAAGATCGTTTCTGACAGCGTCGCGCTGGGCAGCCGACAGCTTTTCTCGGCCTCCGACGAGTTGAGCACCGGGGCTGAGTCGCTGACGCAGAAGATTGAAGAGATCGTCGCTGCCATGAACCAGGTCTCGGCAGCGATTGCCGATGTCGCCAATCATGCGGCGAGTTCGGCGGCGGCGAGCGAACAGTTGCTGGAGAGTGCCGAGCAGGGACGGGCGGCGGTGGCGACGACGGCGTCCGACATGGAACGCATCGCACAGGTGATCCAGTCCGCGGCTCAAACGATGAGCGAACTCGGGCAGAGTTCGGCGCAGATCGGGCAGATCATCGGCGTGATCAACGACATCGCTGGTCAAACCAACCTGCTGGCCCTCAATGCGGCGATCGAAGCGGCGCGGGCTGGCGAGCAGGGGCGAGGATTCGCGGTGGTGGCGGATGAGGTGCGCAGCCTCTCCGAACGGACCAGCCAGTCGACCAAGGACGTGACCTCGCGGGTGCAGGACATCCAGCGGGCCTCCGAGAGTTCGGTGAGCGCGATCCGGCACGGCAGCGACGAAGTTGGCAAGGGCGTGAGCCTGGCCCAGCAGGCGCGTCGTTCGCTCGACATGATCGTCGAGACTTCAGGACAGAATGAAGAGAAGGTGCAGAGCATCGCCAGTGCGACCGAGGAACAGTCCTCAGCGGTCGGCGAGGTGACGCACAACCTCGAAGGCATTGCCGAGATCACTCGCGGTTCGCTAGCAGCGAGCCAAAGGATCAAGACCTCCGCGGGCGACCTGGCCAAGCTTTCGTCGGAATTGCGTGGCCTGATCGCCTTCTTCAAGGGGACGACGGCCGAGGCCGAGGCGTTGGTGCGGCGCGCAACCGCGCACATCAAAGCCGTCGGGCGCGAACGGGCGTTCGCCGATCTGAGCGACAAGAAGGGCGATTTCGTCAATCGCGACCTGTTCGTCTTCGTCTATGACCTGCAGGGGCGCTGCCTTGCGCATGGGCGCAACAGCGAGAAGATCGGTGAAAACATGCTCGACTTCAAGGACCCGACCGGCAAGTACATCGTCAAGGAACGGATCGAGATCGCGCGCACCCGCGGGCGCGGCTGGCAGGAATACAAGTCGGTTGATCCGACGACCAAGCGCCTCGAGAACAAGGCGGCTTACATCGAAGTCTGCGATGACCTGATCGTTGCCGCAGGCGCGTACAAGTAGCGTCGGACCTTAGCGGAGCAACGCGGCCGGTCGAGGTTCTGGACCGGCCGTTATTTTTTAACGCGCCGGATTCGGCGTGGCGCGCGGGCTGCGCCACCAGCCCCGCGTCGCCAGTTCGACGTGGCGATGGAAAAGTGCGCCAACCGCGAGGCTTGCGCCCCAGGCGAGGACGATTCCGAGCAACTGCAGCCAGGGCGTGTGGGGGACGAAGCGTTCGAAGACGCCGTTGACCACCAGGCAGACCGGGAAGTGGACGAGGAAGACGCTGTAGGAAACCTTGCCCAGCCAGCCGATCAGCGAGGACGATGGCCAGGCGGCCAGCCGCGGTTGGAAGCGGGAGAGTGCGAGCAGCAACGCGACGACGAGCGCCATGGCGATGCGCGAGCGGAAATCGAGCGCCAGGGCCGCGACGGCGATGGCGACGGCGAGCAGGAATTCGGGCGAGACGCGGCCAGGACGTACCCCCCAGTAGGCCATCGCACCGAGACCGTAAGCGCCGACGAAGTAGATCGCCCAGTTGTCGAGGCTAGGGGCGCGGTTGAAAACGAAGAGCGAGGCTGCAAGCAAGGCCATGACGAGCGCACGCCCGAGGCGGGCGGCCTGCGCGGGAAGGTGGGCGGCGCGGGCGGCGAGCCAGAGCGTGAGGCAGAGCAACGCGTAAAGCTGGAAGTCGATGCCGATGTACCAGACGCCGGCCGAGAGGCCGTCGAAGCCGAAGTGGCCGTGCAGCAGCACGAGGTGGGTGAGCAGTTGGCCGAGGCTTGGCGCCTCGGGGATGGAGTCGTGCGCCATCAGCTGGCGGGCAATGGCGGCGCCGACGAGGGCGAGTGCAAGCGCGGCAAGGTAGGGCGGGACCAGCTTGAGAAAACGCTTGCCGAGCAATTGTCCGAGCGGGCGGGCAACGAGCGTCCCGTCGCGGGCCAGGCTTTGTGCGGCCAGGAAGCCGCCGACGACGAGGAAGGTTTGCACCGCGACGCGTGCGTACTGGGACAGCCAGGCGAAGAGTTCGGGCGCCAGCGGCGCGGCGTAGTCGGACATCGGGCCGTAGAAGGCCAGGTGATGCAGGACGATGATCTGGGAGATGATCGCCTTGAGGGCGTCGATGAGGGCGTGGCGGGGTTCGGAGCTCATGTGGAGGCGGGTTGGGGCGGGCTTTGACTCAGGCAGGCGACGAGCAGGATCGGCCATTGTTGCGGCCATTGTGCGGCCGGTTCGCGGACGAAGCCGCTCTTGGCGTATTGCTGCCAGCGGCCGACGACGAAGCAGAGCAGGGCGTTGGACAGGGCCGCGAATTCGGCGTCCGGGGCCAGCTGCTGCTGGGTGGCGGCGACGCGCAGCGCCTGCTTGAGCGCGGCTTCGATCTTGTCGTGCAGCAGGTTGATCCGGGCTTGCAGCCTTTCGTTCTCATTGACCAGCGCATCGCCGATCAGGACGCGGGTCATGCCGCGGTTGCGCTGCGCGAAATTGAGCAGCAGCGAGAGCATGTGTTCGACTTGGACGAGGCCGTCGCGCTCGTCCTCGGCGATCCGGTTGATGACCCCGAAAAGGCTGGTCTCGATGAACTCGATCAGGCCTTCGAACATCTGCGCCTTGCTGGCGAAGTGCCGGTAGAGCGCGGCTTCCGAGCATTCCAGCTTGGCCGCCAGGGCAGCGGTGGTGATTTTCTCCCCCTTGGGCTGCTCGAGCATGCTGGCCAGCGTTTGCAGAATCTGCAGTCTTCTTTCGCCCGGTTTTGCCATGAGCATCGTCCTGTATGCGTTTGTCAGATTTGAAGGGCCGTCGCCGATTATAGCCTGCCGAGGTGGGCGGGCAAGTCGAGCAGCCGGGTGACCCTGACGTCGGTACAGGCGGCGCGGCGCGTACCCGGAGCGATCCAGACGGTTTTCATGCCCAGGCGCTTGGCGGTCGCCAGATTGGCGCGCGTGTCTTCGACCAGGATGCATTGCCGCGGTGCGAGGCGTTCGCGCTGCAGCAGGCGAAGAAAGGCGCCGGCATGCGGCTTGGGCAGGTAATCGAGTTGCTCGATGCAATAGACCTTGGCAAAGCAGTGCGCAATGCCCAGTCCGCCCAGCACCTGCTGGACGTACGCCGCGGGGGCGTTGGAGAAGATGATCTTGCGCCCCGGGAGACGCTCGAGCAGGGCGGCGAGGCCGGGTTCGGCGATCAGGTGCGCGCGTAGCTCGGGGATTCGGTGCGTTTCTTGCAGAAAGTGCGCTGGATCGACGCCATGATGGCGCACCAGTCCTCGCAGGGTGGCGCCGTAGCGACGCCAGTAAAGGGCGCGCAAGTGGTCGGCAGTGGCCTCGTCGACGGCCAGATGTTCGCGGATGTAGGCCGTCATCGCCCGGTCAAGGTGCGGGAAGATGCGCGCCTCGGCGTCGTGTAGCGTGTTGTCGAGGTCGAACAGCCAGGTGCGCTGACGGGGCATGGTGGGGAAGAATCCTGGGCAGAAGAAGCGCAAGGCCGCCGGAACGGTGTGTTCGCGGCGGCCTCGGGCGAGGTGTCCTTCGTGGTGCTTAGGCGTTCTTGATCATCGTGCCGAAGCCGTGGTTGGTCAGGATTTCGAGCAGCAGTGCATGTTCGACGCGGCCATCGATGATGTGCACGCTCTTCACCCCGTTACGCGCGGCGTCGAGCGCCGAGCCGATCTTGGGCAGCATGCCGCCGTGCAGCGTGCCGTCCTCGACCAGCGCGTCGATCTGGGTCGGGGTGACGTCGGTGATCAGCTTGCCGGCCTTGTCGAGCACGCCCGGGGTGTTGGTGAGCAGGATCAGCTTTTCGGCCTTGAGCGTTTCGGCGATCTTGCCGGCGACGACGTCGGCGTTGATGTTGTAGGTTTCGCCCTCTTCGCCGACGCCGATCGGCGCGATCACCGGGATGAAGGCGCCGGCTTGCAGGTGGCTGATCAGCGAGGGGTCGACATGGGTGATGTCGCCGACCATGCCGATGTCGATCAGGTCGGCGTGGTTGTCGCGGTTCTGGAGCAGCAGCTTCTTGGCGCGGACCATGCCCGCGTCTTTGCCGGTGAGACCGACGGCTTTGCCGCCCGCCTGGTTGATGAGGTTGACCACGTCCTTGTTGACCTGGCCGCCGAGCACCATCTCGACGATTTCCATCGTCTCGGCGTCGGTGACGCGCATGCCCTGGATGAATTCGCCCTTCTTGCCGACGCGGGTCAGCAGGTTCTCGATCTGCGGGCCGCCGCCATGGACCACCACGACGTTCATGCCGACCAGTTTGAGCAACACCACGTCGCGCGCGAAGCAGGCCTTGAGGCTTTCGTCGACCATGGCGTTGCCGCCGAATTTGACGACGATGGTCTTGCCGTGGAAGCGCTTGATGTAGGGCAGGGCTTCGGCCAGGATGGCGGCCTCTTGCGCCGGCGAGAATTGGGGAAGGGTCATGGTCGGGCTCCTCAAGAAGATGCGAAATTTTACCTGCCGGGCGCGCAAATAAAAAGCCGATTCCGGCGTGCGGCGCGTGTTGGGGCCGGGTTCAGAGGCCGGTGCCGGTGGGCGTTTCTTCCGCCGCGCGTAGGTGGCGATTCGCCGTGCCAGGAACGAGACAGGGCGGGCGTTAGAGCAGCGCTGGACGCCTTATTCGGTGGGCTTTCCGTGCCGGCCCTGAGCGAGGGCGAGAATGGCGTCCCGATTGCTCCAGGAGAAGCAGCGGGGGGCTGCGTCTTGCCAGGGGAGCCAGCCGTAGTTCGAGTGCTCGTTGGGCGCGAGCTGGATCGCGCAAGGGGCCGGAATTTCCAGCGAGAACACGTGTTCGGTGTTGTGGGTGACGCCCGGGGCGTAGCGGTGCCGCCATTCGGGGAAGATTTCGTAGACGTTGGTCTGCTGCCAGTCGCGCAGCGCGGCGTCGGGAAAGGTCAGCCCGGTTTCTTCCTGCACTTCGCGGCGTGCAGTGTCGCGCAGCGTTTCGTCGTATTCCTGGCTGCCCGTGACCGATTGCCAGTAGCCCGGATGCGCGGCGCGCTCGAGCAACAGGATCTGCAGGTCGGGCGTGTGGATGACGACGAGGACGGAAACCGGGCGCTTGGGGGCGGTCATGCCACGGTCGGCAAGGCGGCGAGGCCGTCGGCGCGCAGGTCGTAGAAGACCCAGAAGGGCACACCGTCTTCGCGCCAGTAGTCGGCCGCGTCGGCAAACACCGCGTTGAGCGCGGCGAAGGCGCTTTCGTCGGCGTGCAGGCGGTCGGCGCCGCGGATCAGGAGGACGTAGCCCGGCGCTTCGTGCCAGGAAAAATCGGTCAGGCAGTCGTGCAGCGCGTCGAGGTTGTGGCCGTACCAGTCGGGGAAGGCGAGGGCGCGACCGATTTCGCTGAGTGCGGCATCGAGGTCGGCCGCGTCGCCGAGGTCAACGGCGTACTGAGCATAGCCGAGGTCTTGCGTCGCCTGTTCCAGCTGGGCGCTGCCGCTGTGCGGCAGGTGATAGACCCCGGCGTGCTCCGGGTGGGCGAGCAGGGGCTCCAGACTGCGTGACGGTCGGTCGGTAGCGCTCATTGCCGAATCCGGCGGAAACTGCCGTAGTGATCGTCGGTGTAGTAGTACTCGCCCGAGGTGGCGACATCTCCGCCGCGGCCTTCGCCGGCGACGATGCGCCGGGCGCCGCGATCACGGCTGCCGGGGGTCGGGACGGTATATTCGCGGTAGTAGCCCTTGGCCTGCATGGGCAAGCGCTTTTCCCGATTGCCGAAGGTGCTTCCGTCCTTGCGCGGATACGGGAAGGGGCCGCCGCGTTGGATCAGGGCCAGGGTTTGCTTGGCTTCGGGCGGTAGTTCGGCGAGTTGAACCGTCGGGTAAGTGTCGGCGCGCAGCGCCTCGCGCGCCAGCGCGTTCGGACCGAGTGGCCCGAATCCGAGCAGCGCGGCGAGCGCGAGGAGGGTGACGAGGCGCAGCGAGGCGGCCCAGCGCAGGACGGTGCGCATCGCGGCTTAGGCCTTAGCGACGTCGACCTGCGTTTCGACTTTCTGGCGCAGGCGGATGTGCAGTTCGCGCAGTTGCTTTTCGTCGACCGGGCTCGGGGCGTCGGTGAGCAGGCATTGCGCGCGCTGCGTCTTCGGGAAGGCGATGACGTCGCGGATCGATTCGGCACCGGTCATCATCGTCACGATGCGGTCGAGGCCGAAGGCGATGCCACCGTGCGGGGGCGCGCCGTAGCTCAGGGCGTCGAGCAGGAAACCGAACTTGAGACGGGCTTCGTCCTCGTCGATCGCGAGGGCCTTGAACACCTGCTGCTGGACGTCGGCGCGGTGAATCCGCACCGAGCCGCCGCCGAGTTCCCAGCCGTTGACCGCGAGGTCGTAGGCCTTGGCGAGGCACTTGCCGGGATCGGTGGCGAGCAGCTCAATGTGCTCGTCCTTGGGGCTGGTGAAGGGGTGGTGGCAGGCGACCCAGCGCTTGTCTTCCTCGTCGTAGTCGAACATCGGGAAGTCGACGACCCACACCGGCTCCCAGCCCTTGCCGTTCACGTGGCCCTTCTCGTGGCCGATCTTGACGCGCAGGGCGCCAAGGGCGTCGTTGACCACCTTGGCCTTGTCGGCGCAGAAGAAGAGGATGTCGCCGGTTTCGGCACCGGTACGCGCCATGATGGTCGTGAGCGAGGCCTCGTCGAGGTTTTTGACGATCGGCGACTGCAGCCCGGTTTCGTTGATCTGGCTGGCGTCGTTGACTTTGATGTAGGCGAGGCCCTTGGCGCCGTAGATGCCGACGAACTGCGTGTAGCCGTCGATCTCGCCGCGCGTCATGCTGGCACCGCCCGGAACGCGTAGCGCGGCGACGCGGCCGGTATCGCTGTTGGCAACGGTGGCGAAGACCTTGAACGGGACTTCGCGCACGACGTCGGTGATCTCGGTGAGCTCAAGCGTCACGCGCAGGTCGGGCTTGTCCGAGCCGTAGCGGCGCATCGCTTCGGCGTAGGTCAGGCGCGGGAAGGGATTCGGCAGGTCGGTGTCGATGGCTTCCTTGAAGACGCGGCGGATCAGCTCTTCCATGAGGCCGGTGATTTCGGCTTCGTTGAGGAAGGAGGTTTCGATATCGACCTGGGTGAATTCGGGCTGGCGGTCGGCGCGCAGGTCTTCGTCGCGGAAGCACTTGGTGATCTGGTAGTAGCGGTC
>NZ_JASDTF010000028.1:0-152958 GCF_041441355.1 Propionivibrio sp. | reverse complement strand
TTTTCGCGCGCGCGCATCCAGTTGTAGTTGCCGCGCAGCGTGTTGATCTCGCCGTTGTGCGCAATCATCCGGAAAGGATGTGCCAGCGGCCAAGTGGGGAAGGTGTTGGTCGAGAAACGCTGGTGCACCAGGGCCAGCGCCGAGACGACGCGCGCGTCTTGAAGGTCAAGGTAGTACTGGCCGACCTGATCGGCGAGCAACAGCCCCTTGTAAACAACGGTCCGCGCCGACATCGACGGCTGGTAGAACTCCTTGCTGTGCTCGAGGCCCAGAGCACGGATGGCGTTGGCAGCGCGGCGACGGATGACATAGAGCTTGCGCTCGAGCGCGTCGGTGACCATCACGTCGGTGCCGCGCCCGATGAAGATCTGGCGGATGACCGGCTCACGCTCACGCACCGCAGGCGACATCGGCATCGTGCGGTCAACCGGAACGTCGCGCCAGCCGAGGACGACCTGCCCTTCGGCGCGTACCGCGCGCTCGATTTCCTCCTGACAGGCCAGACGCGATGCCGACTCCTTGGGAAGGAAGACCATGCCGACACCGTAATCCCCGGCGCGCGGGAGATTCACGCCCTGCGCGGCCATCTCGGCCCGGAAGAAAGCGTCGGGAATCTGAATCAGGATGCCCGCACCGTCCCCCATCAGCGGGTCGGCACCGACGGCACCGCGGTGATCCAGATTTTTCAGAATCAGCAGCCCCTGGTCGATGATCGTATGGCTTTTCTTGCCTTTGATATGCGCCACGAAACCGACGCCGCAGGCATCGTGCTCATTGGTCCGATCGTAAAGCCCTTGCTGCTCGGGTAATGCCGAATCCATCACGTTCGCATCCTCACAAAACGGTGACATCAATATGGAGAAAAAATACGCGCCACGTCATCCAAAGCCTGCGCACGGCCCAGCTACGATTCTCATGAGCGACCTTGGAGTCTATTAGCTTTATCCTGACGATTCAATCATTTAGACGCACCAAAACAGTGCATTTGCGCATCAAAACAGTGCGCAATGATGTCTTTGTCATTTTAAATTGCACATCCGCGCAACAACGTGCGAACGCTGTGGATCCCGTCAAATCGAATTCGGCAAACCCCTACTGTCAGCAGCCTTTTTTCGAGGGTTTCATCATGCTAAAGTAGCCAGCGGTCGAAAGGAGGAAACGCTATTCACGACAACACTCCCGACACCCCCAACTTGCCCAGAAGAACTCTCCCGCTGCGCCTGCGTCGCGGGGCACACGACAGGCGGTTGGCTAGTTGCCCGCTCGCTTCATGACTGAAACGCGACTCCGCCTGTCCCGGGGAGGCGCTGCGCGCCCACGCGCGACGATGTGATTCATTAACTCTTAAAACACGAAGGATGGAGAACCGAATGCCACTGACTATCGGAATACCACGAGAGGTCTTTGCCGGCGAAAAGCGCGTTGCGACCGTTCCCGACGTCGTTGAGAAGCTGATCAAGCTGGGTTTCAAGGTCGCCGTCGAAACGGGCGCCGGGGACTTGGCCAATTTCAGCGACGACGACTACCTTGCCGCCGGAGCCGAGATCCTCGACACCGCCGCCAAGCTCTGGGCGGAATCCGACATCGTTTTCAAGGTCCGCGGCCCGGACGCCAACGAAGTGGCACTGCTGCGCGAAGGCGGCACGCTGATTTCCTTCATCTGGCCGGCGCAGAATCCTGAACTCATGCAACAACTGGCGGCGAAAAAAGCCACCGTACTGGCCATTGATTCGTTGCCGCGCCAACTCTCGCGCGCCCAGAAGATGGACGCCCTGACCTCGATGGCCGGGATCAGCGGCTATCGCGCGGTGATCGAGGCCGCCAACGCCTTCGGCCGCTTCTTCAATGGTCAGATCACCGCCGCCGGCAAAGTGCCGCCGGCCAAGGTCTTCATCGCCGGCGCCGGTGTCGCCGGTCTGGCCGCCATCGGAACCGCCGCCAATCTGGGCGCCATCGTGCGCGCCAACGACACGCGAGCCGAAGTTGCCGACCAGGTCAAATCGCTCGGAGGCGAATTCGTCAAAGTCGACTACGAAGAGGAAGGCTCGGGCGGCGGCGGCTACGCCAAAGTGATGAGCGAGGGCTTCCAACAGGCCCAGCGCGAAATGTACGCCAAGGAAGCCAAGCAGGCGGACATCATCATTACCACCGCCTTGATCCCCGGCAAGCCCGCACCCAAGCTGATTTCCGCCGAGATGGTGCAGAGCATGAAGCCGGGTAGCGTCATCATCGACATGGCCGGAGAACAGGGCGGAAACTGCGAGCTGACTGTCCCCGGCGAGGCCGTAGTCCGTCATGGCGTGACCATCGTTGGCTACACCGACCTGCCGAGCCGCCTGGCCAAGCAGTCCTCGACGCTGTACGCCAACAACCTGCTGCGCTTGACCGAAGAGCTGTGCAAGACCAAGGACGGCAACATCGACGTCAATATGGAAGACGACGCGATCCGCGGCCTGACGGTCATCAAGGAAGGCAGCATCACCTGGCCGCCCCCGCCCCTGAAACAGGCGGCGCCGCAACCCGCCGCCAAGCCCGCCGCTGCACCGGAAGCCAAGAAGTCGGCACATGGCCACGGCGCGCCGAGTGAACCGATGTCGCGCAACAAGCTGGCCGTCGTCTTCGGCATCTGCGCCGCGTTGTTCTGGCTGATCGGCGCTCACGCCCCGGCCTCCTTCCTCGGCCACTTCACGGTCTTCGTACTGGCCTGCTTCGTCGGCTACATGGTCGTCTGGAACGTCACCCCGGCGCTGCACACGCCGCTGATGAGCGTCACCAATGCCATCAGCAGCATCATCGCCATCGGCGCCCTCGTCCAGATCGCCCCGCCGATCTCGGGTGCGCTCGAACGGCCGGAAAGCGTCATCCGCTGGTTGGCGGTCGGCGCCATTGTCCTGGCCACCATCAACATGTTCGGCGGTTTCGCCGTGACCCAGCGCATGCTGGCGATGTTCCGCAAATAAGAACAGGGAGAACACCATAATGTCCGCAAGTCTGGCTACTGTCTCCTACATCGGAGCAACCATACTCTTCATCCTTTGCCTGGGCGGCCTATCGACCCAGACCACAGCACGCCGCGGCAACCTCTACGGGGTGATCGGCATGGCCATTGCCGTCGTCGCCACCGTATTTGGCCCCATGGTCACCTCCGCAGGTCTGCCGTGGATCATCGGAGCGATGGTCGTCGGTGCCGCAATCGGCCTCTACGCCGCACGCGTCGTGCAGATGACCCAGATGCCTGAACTCGTTGCGCTGATGCACAGCATGGTCGGTCTCGCCGCCATGCTCGTCGGCTACGCGACTTACATCGACCCGGCGGCCTCGACCGGCCTCAGCCCGGCCGAAAAGACGATCCACGAGATCGAGATGTACGTCGGCGTGCTGATCGGTGCCGTCACGTTCTCGGGCTCGGTCATCGCCTTCGGTAAGCTGTCCGGCAAGATCGGCGGCAAGCCCATGCTCCTGCCCGGCCGCCACTGGATCAACCTGCTTGGCCTGCTAATCGTCATCTACTTCGGCCGCGAGTTCATGCTCGCCGAAACCGTCGCCCAAGGCATGGTTCCGATGATCGTGATGACCGTCATCGCCCTGCTCTTCGGCATCCATATGGTCATGGCCATCGGCGGCGCCGACATGCCGGTCGTGGTCTCGATGCTCAACAGCTACTCCGGCTGGGCGGCCGCGGCGACGGGCTTCATGCTCTCCAACGACCTGCTGATTGTCACCGGTGCTCTGGTCGGCTCGAGCGGCGCGATCCTGTCGTACATCATGTGCGCGGCGATGAACCGCCAGTTCCTCAGCGTGATTGCCGGGGGCTTCGGCTCCGATGGCGGCGCCCCGGCGGCCAAGAGCGGCGGTTCGAGCGAACCGGCGGGCGAGGTCACTCCGGTCTCTGCCGCCGAGACGGCAGAGCTGCTGCGTGACGCGAAGAGCGTACTCATCGTCCCCGGCTACGGCATGGCAGTTGCACAAGCGCAACATACCGTCTATGAAATAACTAAGGAGTTGCGTGAAAAGGGCGTCAACGTGCGTTTCGGCATTCACCCGGTCGCCGGGCGCATGCCGGGTCACATGAACGTTCTTCTCGCCGAAGCCAAGGTGCCGTACGACGTGGTCTTCGAAATGGATGAAATCAACGACGACTTCCCAACAACCGACGTGGCCATGGTGATCGGCGCCAACGACATCGTGAACCCGGCGGCGCAGGACGATCCGACCAGCCCGATCGCGGGCATGCCGGTTCTCGAAGTCTGGAAAGCCAAGACCTCGATCGTGATGAAGCGGTCGATGGCCTCGGGTTACGCAGGGGTCGACAACCCGTTGTTCTACAAGGAGAACAACCGCATGCTCTTCGGTGACGCGAAGAAAATGCTGGACGAGGTGCTCAGCGCACTCAAGTCCTGACCGCCCTGCCGGCGACCCGCGTTTTGCCCTGAGACAGAACTTGCGAAAGCAAGGGCTGTCTCAGGGAAGCAATCGGTCCTCACGCAGCTTGGTGAGGGGGTCCATCAACGGCATATTGGAGGGCACCATGGAAGTCAAAGAGATCCTCAGACTCAAGGACTCGACTCTGTACTCGGTCTCCCCGGAGACGCTGCTGTCCGACGCAGTTATCATGATGGACGACCACGATGTCGGGGCAATCGTCGTGGTCGAGGGGGGCAAGCTGGTCGGCATGCTCACCTTCCGGGAGATCATCTCCGTCCTCGCCATGCGTCAGCGCGAGGGCCGCACTGGCCCGACTCCGCCCATCGCAGAGATCCTCGTCAAAGAAGCCATGGTCCTCAACCCGCCAACTAGCGAGCCCTCGATGGACGTGGACGACCTGCGCAAGCTGATGGTTTCTTCCCACGCCCGTTACGTCCCGGTCATGGACGGGGAACGCATCCTTTGCGTCATCTCGCTACGCGACATCGCCAAAGCCGTTCTTGAGGAACGTAACTTCGAGAACCGTTTGCTCAAGGCCTACATCAAGGACTGGCCCGAAAAAGCCTCCGCTGAAGCCGCCTGAACAGTCCGCAACGCCACAAAAACGCGCCCCCAACGGGCGCGTTTTTCTATCCCAGCGCGTAATCTGGCGCGTTATCGACTCAAGCCTCGTCCACCGCAAACAGGCGCCGATACTCCCGCATGGCGTAGCGGTCGGTCATCCCAGCGATGTAGTCGGCAATCCGGCGCGCTTGCTCATCTTCCGATCGAAAAGTCGGCGGCAACAGACGTGGATCGGTCGAGAAGGCTGCAAAAAGATCACCGACGACCCGTTGCGCTTTAGCCGTCATGCGCATGACCTGATAATGCCGGTACAGATTGGCATGCAGGAAGCGCTTAAGCTCGACCTGAGCGGACTGCATCGGCCCGGAGAAGCCGACCAGAGGCTCCGCGGCATGGACGTCACCTAGGCATTCCGGCCGCACGCGTTCAAGGTTGGCGCGCGTGGTGTCGATCAGATCGCAGACTTGGGCATTGATCATCCTGCGGATCGTTTCATGGATCAGCCGCCGACCAGCCAACGCAGGGTAGGCGGCGCGCACCTCGCGCACATAACGCGCGAAGAGTTCGACGCCCTCGAGCTGATCGAGCGTCAGCAATCCCGAACGCAGGCCATCGTCGACATCATGGTTGTTGTACGCAATTTCATCGGCGAGATTGCAGATCTGCGCCTCAAGCGAGGGGCGCAGGCGCTTCAGGAAACGCTCACCCAATTCCCCCAGCAAAACCGCATTCTCGCGACTGCAGTGCTTGACGATGCCTTCGCGCGTCTCGAAGCAGAGGTTAAGCCCGGAGAATTCGGCGTAACGCTCTTCGAGGTGATCGACGATTCGCAAACTCTGCAGGTTGTGTTCGAAGCCCCCGTGCTCGCGCATGCAGACATCCAGCGCATCCTGACCGGCATGGCCGAACGGCGTGTGCCCGAGGTCGTGCGCCAGCGCCACGGCTTCTGCCAGATCCTCATTCAAGAACAGCGTGCGGGCGATGGAGCGGGCGATCTGGGCCACCTCAAGGGTGTGTGTCAGGCGAGTCCGGAAGAGATCCCCCTCGTGATTGACGAACACCTGGGTTTTGTACTCGAGCCGCCGGAAAGCCGTCGAATGAACGATGCGGTCACGGTCGCGCTGAAATTCGCTGCGGTAAAGCGGCGGCGAATCGGCAAACCGCCGACCACGCGAATTTGCCGCACACACGGCATAGCCCGCAAGGTCACGGCCGCTCACAGCGCCCTCCGATTGCCGCCAGGATTTGCGTGTCGCTTGCCACATCACTGAGAACCGCTTGCCCGACCGAGCGCAGCAGAACGAGCCGCAAACGGCCATCCTGGACTTTTTTGTCGTGACGCATCAATTCGAGATAGCGCTCGGGGGCCATTGCAGCCCCCCGTACCGGCAAGCCAGCACGCAGGAACAACGCCTCGACTCGCGCCACATCGGCAGCCTCAAGCCAACCCAATTGCAAGGAAAGATCGGCGGCCATCATCGTCCCGGCGGCGACAGCCTCGCCGTGCAACCACGTGCCATAGCCCATCCCGGTTTCGATGGCATGACCGAAGGTATGCCCCAGATTGAGCAAGGCCCGATCGCCGCTTTCACGCTCGTCGGCGGCAACGACTTCCGCTTTGTTGGCGCACGAGCGCAAGACGGCATACGCAAGTGCATCAGACTCTCGCCGCAGCAAAGCCTCAAGATTCGCTTCCAGCCATGCCAGAAAAGGCAGATCGCGGATCAGCCCGTACTTGATCACCTCGGCGAGCCCGGCACGTAATTCGCGTTCCGGCAGTGAGCGAAGCAGCGTGGTATCTGCAAACACTGCCTTCGGCTGATAGAAGGCGCCGATCATGTTCTTGCCTTGCGGATGGTTGATCGCCGTTTTGCCTCCGACCGAGGAATCGACTTGCGCCAACAACGTCGTCGGCACCTGGATGAAAGGCATCCCTCGCTGGTAACAGGCGGCGGCAAAGCCGCCCATGTCGCCGACCACCCCGCCACCGAGCGCGATCAGCGGCGTCGTCCGCTCGCAGCGCTGAGCCAGGAGCGCGTCAAAAATCGAGTTCAATGTCTCCCAGTTTTTATGCATCTCGCCGTCAGGCAAAACGACGGGCAAGGTCTCAATCCCAAGTTTCGCGAGCGACGCCCGCAAGCGCTCGAAGCAAAGTGGCGCAACGGTTTCATTGCTGACCACAACGGCACGCCCACCTCGTAAATGGGGGCGCCAAAGTGCTTCAGCATCGACCACCCCGGCACCGATGTGGATCGGGTAACTGCGATCGGCCAAGGCCACGCTCAAAGTTTCCATCGTTCCCCCATTTCTTTCGTCAACACGCTGACGATCGTATGCGCCTGAATCCGCCCACCGTCGATGACGATGTCGGCTGTCTCCCGATAAAGAGGGCTACGCTGAACATAAAGTTCGCGCAATCGCTCCAGCGGATCATCGACGCGCAGCAATGGGCGATTGCGGTCCAGGCGCGTTCTTTCCCAGAGAATCTGAGGCGGCACATCCAGATAAACCACCCAGCCGCTGGCCTTGAGGGCGTCCCGGTTCTCCTGCCGCAAAACAACCCCACCGCCAGTCGCAATAACGCATGGCGGCAAGCAGGCCAGTTCGGCAATCACTTGAGCCTCGCGGCGGCGAAAACCATCTTCGCCTTCGATCTCGAAAACGGTGGGAATGCTCACCCCTGTCCGCGCCTCGATCTCACGATCCGAGTCGTAAAACTCCAGGTGAAGCTTGCGCGCAAGTTGCCGGCCGATCGTCGTTTTTCCGGCCCCCATCAAGCCGATGAGGTAAAGCTTGTCTTTTGAATAAGTGCAGTTTTTTTCCACGACCACATTCTACCGTAGCGCTTCGCGTTTTCCGGACGAAAAAAAGCCGGTCCGCAGACCGGCCTTTGTTCCTTGGTACGCTCAGCGCAATGCCAAGCCCTCTGCAACGATCCGCGGAGTAATGAAGATAAGCAACTCGGTCTTGTCGTCAATCCATTCACGGTTTTTGAACAACCAGCCGATGTAGGGCAGATCACCAAGGATGGGAATGCGTTGCGTGTTGTCGCGCTTTTCCTCGGTGTAGATCCCCCCAATTACAACCGTTCCTCCATTCTCGACCAACACTTCGGTCTTCACGTGCTTGGTATCAATGGCCACGCCAGCACCGGTAGACAAACGAGTGTTGGGCGTATCTTTATTCACGTCAAGGGTCATCGTAATCTTGCCGTCAGGCGTAATCTGTGGCTTAACCTTGAGGGCCAAGTTCGCTTTCCGGAAAGAAATGCTGGTCGCTCCAGAGCTGGTGGCTTGCTGATAGGGGATTTCAACACCTTGTTCAATGATCGCCTCAACCTGATTGGCTGTCATGACTCGCGGACTCGAAATCACTTTGCCTCGACCATCGGCCTCCAGTGCAGAGATTTCGGCATTCAAGAAGGCGGATTTATTCTGATTGAACAGAATCATTGAAAAGACTCCTGCGTTTCCTGAGCGAGGCGTTGCTGGCAGGTTAACTCCTAGCGAATCTGTCGGCCATTTCGGCGTATCGGCGCTTTGTCCGGTATGAGCCCCCGTGTCGTTCAAATTGCCACCGATCACAGAGCCTTTCTTGCTACTCCCGCCCCCCATATCGTGGAAGCCCAAGCGCACCCCGATGTTCTTGGCAAAGCTATCACCCGCTTCGACGATACGTGCTTCAATCATGACCTGCCGCACCGTCTGATCCACCTTGGCGATCAACGCCCGCACCTCTTCCAAACGACTTGGCGTATCTTGGACAAAGAGCAGATTTGTCCGCGTATCAACCACTGCACTCCCCCGCTTGGAGAGCATGCGTTGGCTAGCATCGGTCAGCAATTTCTTGACCTCTTCTGCCTTCTGATAATTCAACTGAAAGCTCTCGGTCCGCAACGGCTCAAGGTCGCCAATCTGCATCTTCGACTCGAACTCGAGCTTCTCCTTGGTAGCGATTTCCTCACGCGGCGCAATCAGGATGACATTGCCGTTCTTGCGCATGTCGAGCCCTTTTTGCTGCAGGATGATGTCAAGCGCCTGATCCCAGGGTACATCTTTCAGAATCAAGGTAATCGACCCGCCAACCGAATCGCTAACCACCATGTTCATGCCAGTAAACTCGCCGATCACCTGCAGCAATCGCCGGACATCGACGTTCTGAAAGTTGAGCGACAGCTTCTCGCCCTGATAGCCACCGCGCGACCCCTGCACGAGTTTGTTCGGGTTCTCGATGACCGGTTTGACTTCGACCACGAATTGGTTGTCAGTCTGATAAGCATTGTGCTCCCACAAGCCCTTCGGGCTGATCGTAATTCGGGCATTTGCACCTTGCTGGACCGTATTGACCGCCGTCACCGGCGTTCCGAAATCGGTCACGTCCAGACGCTTACGCAGCCCTTCGGGAACGACGACCTTGACGAAGTCGACAACCAAACTCTGCCCTTGCTGCCGGATGTCGATGCCAGCGTTCGCGTCGCTCAAATCGACCGTGATCCTGGCCTCACCGTCACGACCACGCCGGAAAGCGATGTCGCGAATGCTGTGCGCCTGCTCATCCGGGCGCGCCTGCGAGAAATGCTCGACACGCGCGGCGCTTACGGCATCCGAGCGCACGCTCGGAGCCAAGGCCAGAATGAGGAAACGACCGTCGATCGTCGATTCATAGGTCATGGCCTGGTTCAAGTTGAGGACGACCCGCGTCCGTCCCTCGGACTGGATCACGTTGGCGCTCTTCAGATCGCCCTCGTTGAACAAATGACTGTTCTTGCCAAGGCCGTTCTCGACATTCGCAAAATCGAACGCAATGCGTGCCGGATTGGCAACGCTGAACCCGGGAGGCGGCCCTGACAGCGGAGCCTTGAAACCGAGTTTGACGTTCAAGACCCCTCCCTGTGCCGAGGCTGTAATGTCTTCAAGCACATTGCTTCCCGCCTCTTGGGCCCCCGCCTGCCCCAGACTGAGCAGCGCCGCAACGAAGAGCGCTTTCAGGCATTGTCCAATTCGTTTCACTTTTTCACCTCCTGCGCCTGCAGTTGCAGCGTGCTTTCGCGTTCGACCCAATCGCCCGCTGCATCCTGGACGAGTTCCTTGAGAACAACCTGATCTTCGTTGATCCGGGTGATGACTCCGAAATTCTGCCCCATGTAATTCCCGGTTCTCACCTGATAGAGGGAAGCATCGACTTGGACGATGGCGTAGGACGCCCCACGCCGGGTCATCACCCCGACGTATTTCAGGCTTTCGAGGGGATAGGACTCCAGTGGCTCGCGCGCCCGATCCATATCCGGCATGCGTCCGCCTCCACCTTTCTTCTGATCTACACCGAGCTTGGCGCTCTTGAATGGATCAAGCAAGCCGCCTGCGTCGTACGGAACGGGCTCGTAGGGCTTGACCTGCGGCAAGGGCGGAATCCGCCCCTTGAGATCCTTGCTCTGCTCGTTCATCCACTGCCGCAAGTCTTCGTTGTCCTCGCCCGAGCACGCGGCCAGCGCCAGGCACAAAATGATCGTCGCGCTCGTTTTCATTTCTTGCCACCCTTGGCCGCCTGCGTGGCCTTACGGCGCGCAGCCAACTCACTCTCGTCGAGGTAACGGAACGTTTTAGTCACCGCATCCATCGTCAAGGTACCGTCTTTGGCATTCGGCGTAATCGCGATGTTGTTGAGAGTTACGATGCGTGACAAACGACCGATGTCGGCAGCGAAAGCACCAAAATCATGATAGTTCCCGGTCAGTTTGACGCTGATCGGCAACTCGGCATAAAAATCCTTAACGATCTCGGGCGACGGCTTGAATAACTCGAACTGCAAGCCACGCCCCATCCCGGACTGGTTAATCTCGATCAGCAAGGATTCAACCTCGGCCTTGTTCGGCAACTGCTTGAGCAAGGCGCCAAAGGACCGGTCGATTTCATTGAGTTGCTGGACATAGAGGTCGAGATTGACCGATTGCCGTTTTTTGCTCAGAAAATCGTCACGCAGCTTGGTTTCTTCCTGCTGTTTGAGCTCCAGCGTTGCAATCGCATCGCTGCAAACCAGAAACCAACCGGCGGCAAGCACCAAGGCAAACATCCCGAGCAGGGTCGCAATCCGGGGCGCGAGCGGCCACGCACCGACGTCCTTCGGGTTGAGATTGCGAAAATCGTTCGCCAACGCATTGAAGTCGACCGCCGGAAGCGCAGGCTTCTTCATGGCTTCTTCCCTCCCTCAACCGGTGCCCGCTTGAGGAGGGCGGTCATGTTGAATTCGTTCAGGCGGCGCTTATCAACGGTCACCGCCTTGATTTCAAGCAGCTCCGGTTTTTCGAGCCAGGGCGAGGCATCAATGTTGCGCATCAAGGTCGAAACCCGGGCATTCGACTGCGCATAACCGGACAGCATGACCTTCGTCCCATCCTGTTTGAGCGAGCGCAAATAAACGCCCTCGGGAACCTGTTTGGCCAGTTCGCTCAGCAAGAGGACGCCTTCCGCCCGATCGCGCTGCAACGATTCGATCACCTGCTTGCGTGCCAGCAAGGCCTGAGATTGCTCCTGCAAACGCTTGATTTGCTCGATCTGCTTGTCGAGAACGGCGATCTCTTTTTTCAGGAACTCATTTTTCGCTTCCTGCGTCGAGATGTAGCCCGAGATGATGGTATTGGCGAGCAAAACGAGAAGCGCCGCCAGCACGGAAACCAAACCCAGCAGTCCGTAATACTGCTGGCGCCGAGCTTTCCGCTTCTCCTCGCGGTGCGGCAGAAGATTGATGCGTATCATTCGTCGAACCTCCGCAAGGCGAGGCCGCACGCCGCCATCAACATCGAGGCATCAGCCAGCAAGCCCTTGCTCCGCCCTCCGGCCTGACTGCCCAAGACCATGCCGGCAAAGGGATTGGCCAGAATGGTATTGATTTGCGTGCGCGCCGCAACGGCCTCGTCCGCACCGTTCAGCACAGCACAGCCGCCCGAGAGAACGATGTGGTCGACCTGGCTGAACTGCGTCGACGTGAAGAAGAACTGCAGCGCTCGCGAAACCTCCAAGGCCATGCTTTCGACGAAGGGCTGCAACACCTCGGCCTCATAGGTCTCGGGCAGATTATTGCGCCGTTTTTCGGCCTCGGCTTCCTCGAAGGTCATCCCGTAGTGCCGGGCGATGTCCTGCGTCAGCTGATTCCCGCCGAAAGCCTGCTCACGACCGTAAAGGGATTGGCCGTTACGCAGCACGGTCAGAGTCATGACATTCGCGCCGACGTCAACCAATGCGACGATCTGCCCCCGCCCGTCATCGGGCAACTGTTTCTCGATCAGGCTGTAGGCTGCAAGCGTCGCGTACGATTCGACATCAACGACGACCGGTTTCAAACCGGCCGCTTCGGCCACCGCCACGCGATCCTCGACCTTTTCCTTGCGCGATGCGGCGATCAGCACCTCGACCTCATCCGGCGACGAAGGTGCAGGCCCCAGAACTTGAAAATCGAGGTTTACTTCGTCAAGCGCGAAAGGAATGTACTGATTCGCCTCCGATTCAACGAGCACCTCGAGCTCTTCTTCGCGCTGGCCGGCTGCGACAATGATTTTTTTGGTAATCACGTGCGAGGCCGGCAAGGCCAGCGCCACATTGCGCACCGAGGTCGAGAGTTTCTTCCAGCAACGACGGACAGCCTCGGCAACCGCTTCGAGGGTGACGATGTTGCCATCGGCCACAGCATCGCGAGGCAAAGCCTCGATGGCGTAGCGCTCCACCTTGTACCCACCTTTCGCGTCGCCAGACAACTCGACCATTTTGACCGACGACGAACTGATGTCGAGGCCGATCAAAGCACGCGATTTCGGGTTGAATATCGATAAATCGAGTTGCAAATCACCACCCCTCGCCGAAAAAACCCTTGTTTGATTTGTAGTTAGAGCGGTTATAGATAATCTACTTTAGATGCTAGCAACAAGCATTATGCATGTAAAGTCGTTTTTCTCTGGGGAATGCCACGGCGCCATGGGTTTTCGCGCAGCGTTATAATTGCGCCACACTTCATCCCACATCTTAAATGCCGTGCCTAATCTGTCCCGCTGGATTCTTCTCCCTGTCATGATCGTCGGAGGGCTGGCCGCCATGGCGGTGGCTCTCGTGCTCGTTGCACTGACGCTGATCTACCCGAACCTCCCTTCGCTCGACATCCTGACCGATTACCGCCCAAAAATTCCGCTGCGCGTCTATACCGCAGACGGTTACCTGATCGGCGAATTCGGCGAGGAGCGCCGTTCCTTCCTGCGCATCCAGGACACGCCGGAAATCCTCAAGCAGGCCATCCTGGCCGCCGAGGACGAACGCTTCTACCAGCACGGCGGCATCGATGCGCTTGGAGTTCTGCGCGCCGCCGCGAGCAATATTATTGGCGGTGGAAAAAAACAGGGCGCCTCGACCATCACTCAACAAGTCGCCAAGAATTTTTTTCTTTCCTCGGAAAAAACCTACGCGCGCAAACTGTATGAGGCGCTGCTTTCATTCAAGATTGAAAGCAACCTGAGCAAAGACCAGATCTTCGAGCTCTACATCAACCAGATTTATCTGGGGCAGCGCGCCTACGGCTTTGGCGCCGCATCGCAAATCTACTTCGGGAAGCCGGCCAAGGACATCAGCGTCGCCGAAGCAGCGATGCTCGCCGGCCTGCCCAAGGCGCCCTCGGCCTTCAACCCGGTGGTCAACCCAAAACGCGCCAGCCTGCGCCAGCAATACGTGTTGCGCCGCATGTTCGAACTCGGTTTCATTGACAGCGCCCAGCACGAAGAAGCGCTCAAGCAGGCGCTGATCGTGCGCCGAGAAACCAACGATTACGCGGTCCGCGCCGAACACGCAGCCGAGATGGCCCGCCAGATGGCGGCCGAGCGTTTCCCGGAAGATGTATACACGCGCGGGCTCAAGGTCTACACCACGCTGCTCAAGAGCGACCAGGAAGCCGCCGTCGCCAGCCTGCGCAAGGGCGTCATCGACTACGACCGCCGGCACGGCTACCGGGGCGCCGAAGCGCACGTCGACATGAGCGCCATCAAGTCCGACAACGACGAAGCCCTCGACGAACTGCTGCAGGATTACAGCGACCCCTCCGACCTGCGCCCGGCCATCGTTCTGGAAGCCGACACCAAACAGGTCAAGGCCTATCGGCGCGGCGGCGAGGTCATCAAGATCAGCGGCGACGGCTTGCGCTTTGCCACCCGGATGCTCGACGACAAGGCGCCGGCCAACAAACGGCTGCGGCGCGGCGCCGTCATCCGCGTCCAGACCGACGAGAAGAACAACTGGCGGATCGTGCAGATGCCGGAAGTCGAGGCTGCCCTGCTCGCGGCCGACCCGCAGACCGGTGCGATCCGCGCCTTGGTCGGCGGCTTCGATTTCTCGCGCAACAAGTTCAACCACGTCACGCAGGCCTGGCGTCAGCCCGGGTCGAGCTTCAAGCCCTTCATTTACTCGGCGGCCCTGGAAAAAGGCTTCACCCCGGCCTCGATCGTCAACGACGAGCCGATCAGCATCCCGGCGTCGGTCACCGGCTCGCAGGCCTGGGAACCGAAGAACTACGATGGCAAGTTCGAAGGCCCGATGCGCGTCCGCACCGCGCTCGCAAAATCGAAGAACATGGTCTCGGTTCGCCTGCTCCAGGCCAGTGGCGTCCATTTCGTGCAGGACTACGCGACGCGCTTCGGTTTCGACGCCGAAAAGCATCCACCGTACCTGACGATGGCACTCGGTGCCGGCGCCGTGACGCCATGGCAGATGGTTTCGGCCTACGCCGTTTTTGCCAACGGTGGTTATCGCATCCCGCCCTTCATTGTCCGCGACATCCAGGACGACAAGGGCACGATCCTGGCTCAGGCACAACCCACCCCGGCCGGCGACGACGCCCTGCGCGCCATTGACCCGCGCAACGCTTTCCTGATGGACAGCATGCTGCGCGACGTCACTATTTATGGAACGGCCGGCCGCGCCTCAGCGCAACTCAAGCGGCGCGACCTCGCGGGCAAGACCGGAACGACCAACGAGCACGTCGACGCCTGGTTCTGCGGCTACCAGCGCACCATCGTCGGTTGCTCCTGGATCGGCTTCGACCAGCCCAAAAATCTCGGCAACGGAGAAACCGGCGGTTCGGCCGCACTGCCAATGTGGATCGGCTACATGGCCCGTGCCCTGAAAGACGTTCCCGAGTCTTTCATGCCGCAGCCAGAAGGCTTGGTCGCACTGGACGCCGTCGGTGGCGGCAAGGGGCCAAGCAAGGAATTTTTCTACAAAGAGAACGTTCCGCAGCAGGTCGAGGAAGAGCCCCCGCAGGATCCGAATGCCAAGCCGGTCGACTGAGCTCGATACCCGGCCGAGCGCATCGGCCGCCGTGCGCCGCGGGCTTTAGTCCAGGCGCACGGAATGACCGGACTGTTGCGAAATCAGTGCCGCAAGCGCCGCGAACAATTCGCGCCCATCGCGCGTATCGCGCCAATGGGCGCCGTCCCAGCGAAAATGGAAGCCGCCGGAGCGCGCTGCAACCCAGATTTCCTGCGCCGCCGAATGCCGGTTGACGACGATCTGCGCTCCGCCGGAGAACTCGATCTCCAGCATTCCGCTGCCTGACCACTGGACGTCAAGATCGAGATCGCAGGCCTCGAGCGCATGGTCCAGACGCGCCAGCGCGGCGTCGGCAAGCGCACCAAATTCGCTTTCGTTCATTGTGCTAACATTCCCCAATTTTTCGCTTCGGACGATCATGCGCCGCGCCCTCTTGCTCTTCATCCCGCTGCTGACGGCCCTGACCGCGTGTGGCACGCGCGGTCCGCTGACACTCCCACCGCCCGCCGCGCAAACCGCGCCGAAGCCGCCGCCCAGCGCTGCGCCGGCCCCTGCCAACGATCTTAACACGGCCCGTCCGCCCTCCCGATGAATGCCTTCCATCTGAAAAACGGCGTCCTGCACGCCGAGTCTGTCCCGTTGACCGCGGTCGCCGAACGTTTCGGAACACCGTGCTACGTCTACTCACGCGCCGCCCTGACGAACGCCCTGCTTGAGTTCCAGCAAGAACTCTCCGGCCTCGACGCGCTGGTCTGCTACGCGATGAAGGCCAATTCCAATCTGGCGGTGCTCAACGTCTTCGCCCGCCTTGGCTCCGGCTTCGATATCGTTTCTGGTGGCGAGCTGCAGCGCGCCCTGGCGGCCGGCGGCGACCCGCAAAAAATCGTCTTCTCCGGCGTGGGCAAGCGCGTGGACGAAATACGGCAAGCGCTGGACGCAGGCATCCTCTGCTTCAACGTCGAGTCCGCGGCCGAGCTCGAGCGGCTCAATGAAGTGGCCGGCAGCCACGGCCGCAAAGCGCCGATCAGCCTGCGCGTCAATCCTGACGTCGATGCCAAGACCCACCCTTACATCTCGACCGGGCTCAAGGAAAACAAATTCGGCGTGGCCTTCGAAGAAGCCCTGGCGCTCTATCGCCGGGCCGCCGAATTGCCGCACCTCACGATCAACGGCATCGACTGCCACATCGGTTCGCAGCTCCTCGACGCCGCACCGTTTGCAGAAGCCCTCGACAAGCTTCTGCAACTCGTCGACCGCCTGCAGTCCGAGGGCATCCAGCTGCATCACATCGACCTCGGCGGCGGCCTCGGCATCCGCTATCGCGACGAAACGCCGCCCAGCATCCAGGCTTACCTCGCGCCACTGCTGGGTGAGCTGAAGAACCGCCGACTCAAAATCCTGTTCGAACCCGGTCGCCGCCTGGTCGGCAACGCCGGCATCCTGCTCACCCGGGTCGAGTACCTCAAACCCGGCGAAGCCAAGAATTTCGCCATCGTCGACGCGGCGATGAACGACCTTGCCCGCCCCGCGCTCTACGACGCCTGGCACGACATCCAGCCGGTGAGCCCGCGTACGGGATCGCCGCGCGCCTGGGACATCGTCGGTCCGGTCTGCGAATCGAGCGACTTTCTCGGCCGCGAGCGCCCCCTCGACCTGCAGGCCGGCGACGTGCTCGCGGTCATGTCGGCGGGGGCCTACGGCATGACCATGAGTTCGAACTACAATACGCGCCCGCGCGCCGCCGAAGTGATGATCGATGGAGACACGATGCATCTGATTCGGCGCCGCGAAACCATCAACGATCTCTACGCGCACGAAACCCTGCTGCCATGATCAATCATCGCCTTGTTTTGGTCCTCCTCTCCGTTCTGGCCGTCACCGCGTGCTCAGACAACAAGGCGAAGAAAAAACCACCCTCCCCGCCGGTCCCCGTCGCCGTCGCCAAGGCAACGGCGCGCGACATCCCGGTCGAGCTGAAAGTCGTCGGACGTGCCGAGGCCTTCGAGAGCGTGATCATCAAATCGCGCGTGGACGGCCAAGTGGCCTCGGTACATTTCACCGAAGGGCAACACGTCAAACAGGGGGACGTGCTCATCCGCCTCGACCCGACCGACTTCGCCGCCCGCCTGCGCCAGGCTGAAGGCAGCGCCGCGCGCGACGAAGCCTTGATTGCCAAGACCCGTGCCGACACGGCGCGCTACACGGCCCTGCGCGAACGCAATTTCGTCTCCGAGGAAAAGGTCAACGACATCCGCACCAACGAAGCCGCGGCAGCCGCCAACCTCAAGGCCAGCCAGGCCGCGGCCGAAGTCGCCCGCTTGCAGCTCTCCTACACGACGATCCGCGCCCCGATCACCGGCATCGTCGGCGCGCGCCTGGTCTTCCCGGGCTCGTCGGTCAAGATCAACGACACGACGCTGGCCGTGGTCAACCGTGCCAGTCCGCTCCTCGTCGCCGCGTCGATTCCGGAGAAGCACTTACCGCGCCTGCGCGCGGCGATGAAAAGCGGCGGCATGCAAGTCGACGTCAGCATTCCGAATGACCGCCAGCAGAGCTTCAAAGGTACCGTCCGCTTCATCGACAACGCCGTCGACCCGGCCACCGGCACCATCCTGATGAAGGCTGAAATTCCGAACACGGACGAGAAGCTGACGCCGGGGCAATTCCTCAACCTTTCGCTCATCCTCGAAACCCTCAAGGACGCAAGCACGATCCCCAACGAAGCCGTGCAACAAGGTGCCGAAGGCAATTACGTCTACGTCGTCAACGAGGACGGCACGGTCACCAACCGCAATGTCCAGGTGCTCGCGGCCTACGAAGGCTATTCAGCGATCGGCAAGGGCGTCGAACTCGGCGAGACCGTCGTCACCGACGGCCATCTGCGCCTTACGCCCGGGGCCAAGGTCAAGACCAAGTCGCCCGAAGACGCTAGCAAGAAAGAGCCGTCGGAATCGCCGGCACAAAACGACGCGCAAAAGAAAAACTAAGGGGACGTCATGAATCTGCCCGAGCTTTGCATCCGGCGGCCGGTCATGACCACGCTGCTGATGGCGGCGTTCGTCATCTTCGGCCTGATCGCCTACCGCGCGCTGCCCGTCTCCGAACTGCCCAGCGTCGATTTCCCGACCATCCAGGTCACCGCCAACCTGCCCGGCGCCTCGCCCGAGACCATGGCGGCTGCGGTCGCCACCCCCCTCGAAGGCCAGTTCTCGACCATCGCCGGCCTCGACTCGATGAGTTCGACGAGCGGCCAAGGGACGACCTCGATCACCCTGCAGTTCTCGCTCGACCGCAACATCGACGCTGCGGCGCAAGACGTCCAGTCGGCGATTGCCGCGGCGCAGCGCCGCTTGCCGTCGAGCATGCCGACGCCACCTTCGTTCCGCAAGATCAACCCGGCCGACGCCCCGATCTTCTTCATCGCCCTGTCATCGCCCACCTTGCCGCTGCCGGTGGTGCACGAGTACGCCGAGACGCAGCTCGCCCAGCGCCTGTCGACGATCAGCGGCGTCGCCCAGGTACAGGTCTTCGGCTCGCAGAAATATGCAGTTCGAATTCGCGCCAACCCGGACCAACTGGCGGCGCGCGGCATGGGCATCGACGAGTTGCAGCAGGCTGTCGTCCAGGCCAACGTGAATCAGCCGATCGGCCTGCTCGACGGCGAACGTCAGGCCTTCGCGATCAAGGACAACGGCCAACTGACCACCGCCGAAGCCTACCGCCCCTTGATCGTTGCCTGGCGCAACGGCGCGCCGGTGCGTCTCGAGGACGTCGCCACGCCAATCGACGGCGTCGAAAACAAACGTGTCGCGGCCTGGAACGTCGACAAGCGCGCCATCGTGCTTGCCATCCAGCGCCAGCCAGGCGCCAACACCATCGAGACGGTCGACGCCATCAAGCGCATTCTGCCGAGCTTCCAGGCCAAACTGCCGGCCGCGATCAGCATGACCACGCTCTACGACCGCAGCGTCTCGATCAAGGAGAGCGTCGAGGACGTCGAGATCACCCTCGTGATCGCCGGCTTCCTGGTCATCCTCGTCATCCTGCTCTTCCTGCGCAACCTCTCGGCAACGATCATCCCCGCGCTGGCGCTACCGATCTCGGTGATCGGCACCTTCGCCGTGATGCACGTCCTCGGCTTCAGCCTCGACAACCTGTCGCTGCTCGCGCTCACGCTCGCCGTCGGCTTCGTCGTCGACGACGCCATCGTCATGCTGGAGAACATCGTCCGCCACATCGAACTCGGCGAGCAACCCTTGCAGGCGGCGATCAAGGGCTCGCGCGAGATCGGCTTCACCATCATCTCGATGACCATCTCGCTGATCGCGGTGTTCATCCCCATCCTGTTCATGAGCGGCATCGTCGGGCGCCTGCTCAACGAATTCGCGGTCACCATCTGCGCCGCGATCATCGTCTCGGGCATCGTTTCGCTGACCCTCACCCCGATGCTTTGCAGCCGCTACCTCGCGCATTCGAACACCGAGGAACACGGACGCGCCTTCCGCCTCTTCGACGACCTGTTCCAGCGCCTGCTGAGCGGCTACGAGAAGACGCTCAGCATCGCCATGCGCCACCCGCGCGCGGTGGTCGCCAGCTTCGTGCTCACCCTCTTCGCCACTGCCGGCCTTTATACGCAGATCCCCAAGGAATTCCTGCCCAGCGGCGACACCGGCCAGATCACCGCCGTCACCGAAGGGGCGCAGGACATCTCCTTCGCGGCAATGGTCGAGAAGCAGCGCGCCGTCGCCGCCATCATCGCCCAGGACCCGAACATCCGTTCCTTCATGTCCTCGGTCGGCGCCACCAACTCGCGCCCGACGACCAACACCGGCTCGCTCAACATGATCCTCAAGCCGCGCGACGAACGCGAGCTGTCGGCCGACCAGATCATCCAGCAACTACGGCCCAAGCTCGCCGCGGTGCCGGGCATCCGGGTGTACATGCAGAACCCGCCCTCGATCCGCATCGGCGGCCAGGTCACTTCAGCCCAGTACCAATACACGCTGCAGAGCACCGACCTCGACGAGCTCTACCACTGGACCGACGTCTTGGTCGATCGCATCCGCGCCCTGCCCGGCTTCATCGACGTCACCAGCAACCTCAACAACATGAGCCCGGTCGTCGCGCTTGAAGTCGACCGCGAGAAAATCGCCGCGCACGGACTCTCCTTCGCCCAGGTCGAAGACGCCCTGCAGAGCGCCTTCAGCTCGCGCCAGATCTCGACCATCTACGGCGCCTCCAGCCAATACCAGGTGATCCTTGAAGTGGCGCCGGATTACCAGCTCGACCCGTCGATGCTCTCGCGCGTCTATGTGCGCGCCGCGGGCGCCGGCACCCGGCTCAACGCGCCGGACTCGAACGGCAAGCTGATCCCGCTCGATACGGTGGTCAACGTCACCCGCAAGACGCAAGCGATGACGGTCAACCACCAGGGGCAACTCCCCTCGGTGACCATCTCGTTCAACCTCCTGCCCGGCACCTCGCTCGGCGACGCGGTCGACCGGATCAAGGGGCTGGAACAGGAAATCCGCCTGCCGGCCTCGCTCGGCACCAGCCTGCAAGGCACGGCGCAAGCCTTCCAGTCCTCGCTCAAGGGGCTCGGCATGCTGCTGGTGATCGCCGTGCTGGTCGTCTACATCGTCCTCGGCATCCTCTACGAGAGCTTCATCCACCCGCTGACCATTCTCTCGGGCCTGCCTTCGGCAGCGCTCGGCGCCCTCGTCACCCTGCTCCTCTTCCGGGTCGATCTGAGCCTCTACGCCTTCGTCGGCGTCATCATGCTGATCGGCATCGTCAAAAAGAACGCGATCATGATGATCGACTTCGCCCTCGAGC
Organism: Propionivibrio sp.; assembly: GCF_041441355.1. Classification (GTDB taxonomy): domain Bacteria; phylum Pseudomonadota; class Gammaproteobacteria; order Burkholderiales; family Rhodocyclaceae; genus Propionivibrio. Next base: position 131,836 of record NZ_JASDTF010000028.1, on the reverse strand, counting down.
GACAACGCCACGACAAGATCGCCGCTTACGAGGCGATCTTCCAGGCCTGCCTGATCCGCTTCCGGCCGATCATGATGACCACCCTGGCCGCCCTCGTCGGCACCCTGCCGATCGCCCTGGGCCTCGGCGCCGGCGCGGAAGTCCGTCAGCCGCTCGGACTCGCGGTGGTCGGCGGCCTGATGGTGTCGCAGGTACTGACCCTCTACCTCACCCCGGTCGTCTACCTCTACCTCGACAAACTGACCCGGCGCGAGGAAGCCGCGCACGTCCATTTCGACAGCGATCCCACGTGACCCTGCCTTCCACTTCCGCCCTCGACCACCTGCGCCTCGACAAATGGCTCTGGGCCGCGCGCTTCTTCAAAACGCGCGCCCTGGCCTGCGCCGCCGTCAGCGCCGGGCACGTTCGCCTTGGCGGCCACGGCGTCAAGCCGGCGCGCGAAGTCCGCTGCGGCGACACCCTCGACATCCTTGTCGGCGAAAATCGATGGACGATCGTTATTCAGGGGATCAACCCGCTGCGCCGCCCCGCCAGCGAAGCGCAACAGCTCTACCGTGAAAGCGAGGAAAGCCTGGCCCGTCGTCAGGCCCAGCAGGAGGCGAGACGCTTGGCCCCGACGCCCGGCAGCGACCTGCGCGGCCGCCCGACCAAGAAAGCCCGCCGCCAGATCCACGGGTTCAACACGGGCGACTGAGCCCTCGCTTCCCGGGGCCGCACGCGGCGCGATTGCAGTCGCATCGTTCCATTCGCCCTAAGCGCATAAGGAGACGCAAATGAACACAGCCATGGTCAAAGGCATCCTGATCGGAGGACTGGTCACTGTCGGCATCACGGCCGGCGGCATGGTCGGCTATCAGGCCTACACCCAGCCCAAGTACGCCGAAGTCCTGGCCGTCAAACCGGTGACCGAAACGGTCAAGCAAGCGCGCGAGGAATGCCATGATGTCGCGGTCCAGCGCAAGGCTCCGGTCAAGGACGAGAACCGCATCGCCGGCACGGTGATCGGCGGCGTCATCGGCGGTGCCCTGGGGAGCACCATCGGCGGAGGCCGTGGCCAGACGGTAGCCACCGTCGCCGGCGCAGCGGCCGGCGGCTACGCCGGCAACCAGGTGCAGAAGAACATGCAGGACAAGGACGTCGAAACGCACGTCGAACGCCAATGCAAGACCGTTCACGACAACGTCCAGCGTCCGGTCGGCTTCGACGTCACCTACCGCCTGAACGGCAAGCAGGACACAATCCGCCTCGATCACGATCCGGGTCCGCAGATTCCGGTCCAGGATGGGAAACTCGTGCTCAACACCCAGAATAAAGTCCCCAAGTAACCCCATCCGCTTGTTATGGCGCAGCGCGGCGCCAATAATGAAAGGCGCCCGCAAGTCTGGAAAGGCTTCCAGACGGAGTTTTCTATGTCTCAGTTTCGTCCCTCGCTGCGCCTTGCGCTGACCGTACCGCTGCTGGTCCTTTTTGCCGCCACGCTGGCGCTGCAGGCCTACACCCAGCACGAACAAATCGGGCTGCTCAGCGAGCGCTCGAGCGTCCGTCTGCTCGAAGCCATCGCCTCATCCACGCACACCCACCTGCGCGACTTCCTCGAGGAGCCTTTCCGGCTCCAGCGCGATCTGGGCGACGATCTGGTTCGGCACAGAATCAATCCCGAGGACGAACTGCGCACGATGTACTCGCTGTTCCTCCACGTTTTCAAAACCCTTTACGCCGACCAACACCAGATCGAGGCCGTGGGTCTGGGCAACCCGAATGGCGACTTCGCCGGCGTCAGGCGGGCTCCGGACGGGAGCTTCAAATTGATGCTCAAGGACCGGAACAGTGGCGGCGCTTTGCGCATTTTCGCGGGCGAAAGCCCGGCCACTCCGGAGCTCACGCTGCCCGCCTTCGACCCGCGCCAGCGCCCGTGGTACCAGACCGCCGCCGAGCTCGACCGCCCCGGCTGGGCGCCGCTCTACACCAATCAGAAGGATGAACGCGCCGAGGTCATTCTCTCGGCCGTCAGCCCGGTCAAACGCGACGGGAAACTGAGCGGCGTCATGTTCGCCGATGTCAGCCTGCACGGAATCAACCGCTTCCTGCGCGAAGAACAACTGCGCGGCGAGGGCCTGCTGCTGATCGTCGATGCCGACGGACGCATCGTCGCCCAGTCGGAAACGACGCCGATGTTCACCCCGCTCAGCCCGAACCGGCAACGTGAACGCCTCACCGTTGCCCAAAGCGCCTCCCCGCTGATCCGGGCCGTCGCGCCACGGCTTCAGGGGCCGGACGGAGAACGCGAGCAGCGCTTCACCCTCCGACACGACGGTCAGCTTTACTTTGGACACAGCCAGCCCTATGCCGACCCGCGCGGGATCGATTGGCACATCGTGGCCCTGCTTCCCGAGAGCGAGTTGCTCGGCGCGGCGCGCGCCGCCAGCGAACGCGCGCTCTACTGGGGCCTGCTGATCGACGGGCTGGGCATCCTCTGCATCCTCTGGATCATTCATCGCCTGACCGCCCAGATCCGACAGACTGCGCAGGCCGCCACCCGGCTCTCCCTGGGCGACTGGGACAGCACCGCGCACCGCGCGTCCCGGCTCGCCGAAACCACCCAGCTGGTCGACGCGTTCAACGCCATGAGTCAGCGCCTGCAGCATTCCTTCGCCCGCCTGCAACAGCAGATTCTCTACGACGAGCTGACCGGCCTGTGCACCCGGCGCGGCCTGCTGGAGAAAGTGAATTGGCCGCAAACGCGGCCCACCGTCCTGGTGCTGATCGGACTCGATCGTTTCCGTTCGATCAACGACACCGTCGGCTTCAGCACCGGCGACGTCCTGCTCCAGACCATCGCCCTGCGTCTGCAGCACCACATCGATCGCGACGCGCTGCTCGCCCGTGTCGGCGGCGACGAATTCGCCGTGCTCGCCCCCCTGCCCGCGGAGGCCGAAACGGCGCCCATCGCCTTCGGCGAACGACTGCAAGCCCTGTTCGAGGCCCCGTTCGCGTGCGGCGCCGACGCCTTGACCCTGAGCGTGTCGCTGGGCGTCGTCGCCGGACGGCTCGCCGCCAGCGAGCTCCCGGAATGGCTGCGCCGGGCCAGCATCGCCCTCGGTGCGGCCAAGCGCCGGCCAGGCAGCCCCCCCGTGGTGTTCAGCGCCGCGATGCTCGATTCCTCGCTCGAGCACGCCCGGCTGGTCACCGCCTTGCGCCGCGCACTGCAACTGAACGAATTCGTGGTGCACTACCAGCCGATCGTCGATCTCGCCAACCAGCGCCCGATCGGCGTCGAAGCGCTGGTGCGCTGGCAAAGCCCCGAGCGCGGACTGGTGCCGCCGGGCGTTTTCATTCCGGTCGCCGAAGAATCCGACCTGATCCTCGAAATCGACGAACGCGTGCTGCGTCTCGCCTGCAGCGAAGTGGCTCGCCAGCTCGAAGCGCTGCCGGACGACTTCGACCTGCACGTCAATCTCTCGCCGCGGCAGTTGATCCAGGCGAACTTCTTTTCCACGCTGGAAGAAATCCTGCGCACCAGCGGCCTACCGCCCGAACGGCTGACCCTGGAACTGACCGAGTCCCAACTCGTTGAGGAAGACCAGGCGATCAGCGAGCGCCTGCGCCGTATCCGTGACCTCGGCTGCCGCATCGCCATCGACGACTTCGGCACCGGCTATTCATCGCTCGCCTACCTGAGCCGACTGCCCTTCGACTGCCTGAAGATCGACAAGCACTTCGTGCAGAAAATGCAGACCTCGCCCCAGGACGCCTCGATCATCACCGGCGTCCTGCACATGGCCCGCGGCTTCGGGGTCAATGTCGTCGCCGAAGGCGTGGAAACGGCCGCCGAGGCCGCTTGCCTGAAAGTCATGGGCTGCCCGCAGGGGCAGGGTTATTACTTCGGACGACCGGCCCCGCTCGAGGCACTCACCAGTGCCGCGCGACCGGCCCCCGTCCCCCCGGGTTAGGCCGCCAGCCGACGCAAGACCTCGCCGGCCGCGAGCACCTGCGCCCGCGTCACGTCACGGTGGGTCACCAGGCGCACCGCATCCGGCGCGCTGGCGTTGGCCAGCACCCCGTGCTCGCGCAAACGGGCGACGAACTCGGCGGCGCTCAGCCCCAGCGCACCAACCCCGAGGCGGACGATGTTGGTCTGCACCGTCGTAAGATCGACGTCCAGTCGGCTATCGGCCGCTGCCTCGGCCAGCAGGCGGGCATTCTCGTGGTCCTCGGCGAGCCGCTCGACCATGTGCTTCAAGGCCACGATCCCGGCCGCAGCGATCACCCCGGCCTGGCGCATGCCGCCGCCGAGCAGACGGCGGTAGCGGCGCGCCTCGGCGATGAACTCGGCATCGCCGACGAGCACCGAGCCGACCGGCGCGCAAAGCCCCTTCGACAGGCAGATCTGCACCGACTCGGCGTGCCGGGTCAACGCCTCGAGCGGCACCCCCTGCGCCACGGCAGCGTTGAAGATGCGTGCCCCATCGACGTGCACCGGCACGTCATGCTCGCGCGCCAGCGCGTGCAGCGCGGCCATTTCGTCCGGCGTGTAATACACACCGCCGCCCGCGTTATGGGTGTTCTCCAGCGCCAACAAGGCCGCCCCGGGGCAGTTCGACTTGCGCCGCGCGATGTACGGTGCGACGCGTTCCGGCGTCAGCTTGCCGTGCGGGACTTCGATCGTCCGCGTCTGCGCACCGCTGAGCGCGGCGATGCCACCGCTCTCGTTGCCGACGATGTGCGCGCTGGCGTCGCACAGCACTTCCGTTCCGCGGCCGGCGCGCACCATCACCGCCAACTGGTTGCCTTGCGTGCCGCTGGTCACGTACAGCGCCGCCGCCTTGCCGGCCATCTCCGCCGCCAGCGCTTCCAGCGCGCGCACAGTCGGGTCCTCGCCGTAGCAGTCGTCGCCGAGTTCGGCCGTATACATCGCCAGACGCATTTCCGGCGTCGGCTTGGTCAGCGTGTCGCTGCGTAGATCGATCAGGTCCATCGGGTGTTCTCCTTTCTTTCCGGAAGTTTCAGGCTCTGTCAGCACATTCCGTCTCGCGCATGGCGCGTTTGTTCATTTTGCCGACGCTGGTCTTGAGCAACTCCGACACGAAGCGCACCTGCAACAGCACGCCATGCCGCGACACCCCGGTCTGTTCGATCAGCTGCGCCGCGAAGCGCCGGATTTCGTGCTCGTTCGCCGTCGCCACCGCCTCCGGCTTGCGCACCACCAGCGCCAGAGGCCGCTCGCCCCACTTCTCGTCGGGCACGCCGATCACCGCCACCTCATGCACCGCCGGATGGCGGCCGACGATGTCTTCCAGTTCGAGCGACGAAGTCCATTCACCGGCGGTCTTGATCACGTCCTTGATCCGGTCGGTCAGCTGCAGATAGCCGCGCGCATCGATGTGGCCGATGTCCTGCGTGTGCAGGTAACCGCCGGCCCACAGTTCGGCCGAAGCCTGCTCGGCCTTGAGGTAACCCTGCGTCAGCCAGGGCGCGCGCACCACGACTTCACCGGCGCTGGCTCCGTCGCGCGGCAAAGGCTCGAAATCGGGGCCGACGGTGCGCAGATCGACCAGCGGCAAGGGCCGCCCGGTCTTGCACCGCAGACGCGCCTGCGCTTCGGGCGAGGCCTCCATGTCCGCCGATTCGAGGTGGGCGATGGTCAGCACCGGGCAGGTTTCCGACATGCCATAACCGGTCAGCAGATCGATGCCGCGCGCCATCGTCGTTAGCGCCAAGGCCTGCGACAGCGCCGAGCCGCCGATCAGCACCTTCCAGCCCGAAAGATCGGTCCGCTCGGCGTCCGGATGGGCCAGCAGCATCTGCAGGATCGACGGGACACAATGGGAAAAGCTCACCTTTTCCTGCACGATCAGTTGCAGCAAGGTCGCCGGCAGGTAACGCCCCGGATAGACCTGCTTGATCCCGAGCAAGGTCGCCACATAGGGGAAGCCCCAGGCGTGGACGTGGAACATCGGCGTAATCGGCATGTACACGTCTTCACGGCACAAGCGGCCATTGGCCGGCGCGCTGCCCATCGCGGTCGCCACCCCGAGGGTGTGCAGGACAAGCTGGCGATGGCTGAAGAAGACGCCTTTGGGCAGGCCGGTCGTGCCGGTGGTGTAGAAGACCGTGGCTTGCGCGTTCTCGTCGAAATCTGGGAAGTCGTAGTTCGCATCGGCGGCAGCGAGCAGCGCCTCGTATTCGCCGGAAATACTTACCGGCGCATCGGCCGGCGTCGCCACGCCATCACGCCCGTGCTCATCGTCGATCAGGACGAAGCAGCGGACGGTTTCCAGGCGCGCGACGATCGGCGCCAGCAGCGGAAAGAACTCGCGATTGACGAGCAGCACGTCGGCCTGGGCATGGTTGAGCGTATAGAGAATCTGCTCGGCCGAAAGGCGCACGTTCACCGTCTGCAACACAGCGCCCATCATCGGCACGGCAAAGAAGGCTTCGAGATAACGGTGGCTGTCCCAATCCATCATCGCCACCGTCTGGCCGGGCTCGACGCCCTGCGCCGCCAGGGCCGAAGCCAGCCGGCCGATGCGCTGGCGCAGTTCGCGGTAGCTGTGGCGGACCTTGCCGCGGTAGGTGATTTCCTGGTCGCCGGCGACCGCCAACGGGGTATGCAGCAGGTGCTTGATCAGCAGTGGATAAGCATAGGCCGAGGGCGTCGGGGGCAGAATCTTGACCGGCATGGGGCGGACTCGCGAACGGAAGAAGAAGGCTTCATCTTACTCCGCCCGAGCCGCGCTCCTGCATATGCAGAACAGATTTTTACGTTGTCAGGCGACCAAAAAAAGGTCACCCATCCACATCGGCGCACCCGGGACCTTTCCCTGAAACCGGAACTCGACGCAGAATCCGTTTTCGAACCTTCCCCCACCGGAGTCCTGTCGATGTTTCGTGCCCTTGCCCACGCGCCGTTTGCCGGCATCACCCTGGCGGCCGCCGGACTGCTGATGGTGACGATGGGCGCCCGCCAGTCCTTCGGCCTGTTCCTCGCGCCGATCGACGCCAGCACCGGGCTCGGCGTCGCCGCGCTCAGCTTCGCGCTCGCCGTCGGCCAGCTGATGTGGGGGGTCGCGCAGCCCGTCGCGGGGGCGCTCGCGGACCGCTACGGCGCCCGCCCGGTGCTGCTTGGCGGCCTGCTCCTGCTCGCCGCCGGCTGCGCCCTCACGCCACTGATGAATTCGGCGACGGGGTTCAGCGTCACCCTCGGCCTGCTCGCCGCCATCGGCTCGGGCGCCGGCAGCTTCTCGGTACTGATCGGCGCCGCCGCCACCCGCCTGCCGCTCGAAGCGCGAGCGACCGCCTCGGGCGTCATCAACGCCGGCGGCTCCTTCGGCCAGTTCGTCTTCGCCCCGATCCTGCAGAAGCTGATCCTCGTCCTGGGCTGGTTCGGCGCCCTGTGGGCGCTTGCCGGCGTTGTTCTCGCCGCGCTGCCGCTGGTCGGACGCATCGCGCCACGCGCGCCAGCGGACGCGCCCTGCAAGGCCGCCAGCGCGCCCAGCGGACCGGGCCTGTGGCCCAGCGTCCGGCAGGCGCTCGCCGACCCCAGCTATCGCCTGCTGCACGCCGGCTTCTTCACCTGCGGCTTCCACATCGCCTTCCTGGTCACGCACCTGCCGGGCGAAGTCAATCTGTGCGGCCTGCCGCCGACCGTCGCCAGCTGGTCGCTGGCGATCATCGGCCTGTTCAACATCGCCGGCAGCCTCTATGCCGGCGCCTGCGTCGCCCGCTACCGCAGCAAGCATGTGCTGTTCTGGTTGTACGGATCGCGCGCGGCGATGATCGCGCTCTACCTCGCGGCCCCGCGCACCGACCTGACGTTTTACCTCTTCGCCGCCGGCCTCGGCTTCACCTGGCTGGCCACCGTCCCGCCCACCGCCGCGATCGTCGGCAAGCTCTTCGGCGTGCGCTACCTCGGCACCCTCTTCGGCCTGACCCTGCTCTCGCACCAGATCGGCGGCTTCCTCGGCGCCTGGCTGGGCGGCCTGTCGATCACCCGCTTCGGCGACTACACTTGGATGTGGTACGCCGACATCACCCTCGCCGCGCTGGCCGCCCTCGTCAACCTGCCGATCCGCGAGGCGCAGGTGCTTCCCGCCCCGCGCGCCGCCTGAACATGCCTTCATTCCGCCCCTACACCACCCGCTGCATCACCCTCCGCGGCCGCCACCTGCACCTTTATGCCTGGGGCGCGGAGCAGCCCGACCCCGCCGCGACGCTTTTCTGCCTGCACGGCTGGGGCGATCTGGGCGCCTCATTCCAGTTCGTCGTCGACGCGTTGCCGCACGACTGGCGCATCCTCGCGCCGGATTGGCGTGGCTTCGGGCGCAGCGCGCACAACGACGGCCCTTACTGGTTCCCGGACTACCTGGCCGACCTCGACGCCCTGCTCGAGGCGCTCAGTCCGAACCGGCCGGCCACGCTCGTCGGCCACAGCCTGGGCGGCATCGTCGCCAGCTTGTACGCCGGCATCCGCCCGGAACGGGTCGCCCACCTCGCACTGCTTGAAGGCCTAGTGCTCTGGTCCGAAGCGCCGGAGCGCGCGCCCGAGCGCTGCGCGGGGTGGCTCGATGCCGTGCGCGGCGAAGACAAGCCTTTCCCACGCTTTCGCAGCTACGCCAGCCCGGAAGCGTTCGCCGCACGCCTGCAGCGCGACAATCCGCGCCTGACCTCCGAACGGGCGGAATTCATCGCCCGGCACGCGCTGACGCGCGACACCGACGGCCGCCTGAGCGTCAGCGCCGACCCGCGCCACCGCTGGCCGGCCCCGACCCTGTTCCCCTTGGACGAAGCCATGGCCTGCTGGCGTCGAGTACGCGCCCCAACGCTCTCGCTGCTCGGCGCCGACTCGAAGCTTCCCGCCCCCGGGCACCTCGACGCAGCCGCACTCGCTGCCCGGCATGCCTGCTTTTCCCAGCTGCGTACGGCACGCCTCGATAACTGCGGCCACAACCTCCACCATGATCGCCCGGACGCCGTCGCGGCACACCTGCAGGCGCTGCTCGCCCCATGAAGCCGCGCAAAGCCGCTCCGCACACGCCCCACGCGCCCGCCCCCGGCTGCGCTAAAATGCTGCCATTCCAGATTCCGAAACCGATGCTCAGGCCTTAGTCATGGACCTTTCCTCGCTGCAAACCCTGTTCATTCCGCTCCTGCAAATCATCGGCATCAACATCGTCCTCTCCGGCGACAACGCGGTGGTCATCGCCCTTGCTTCGCGCGCACTGCCCCCCGAACAGCAACGCCGGGCCATCGCCTGGGGATCGGGCGCCGCCATCGTGATGCGCATCGTGCTCACCTTCACCGCCGTTGCCCTGCTGGAAATGCCCTACCTCAAGCTGGTCGGCTCGCTGTTCCTCATCTGGATTGGCATCCAGTTGCTCGACTCCGACGAAGAGGACGGCCCGGTCGAATCGGGCGGCACCGTCGCCACGGCCATCCGCACCATCCTGATCGCCGACCTGGTGATGAGCCTGGACAACGTGCTCGGCGTCGCCGCCGCAGCCAAGGGCAACACGCTCCTTTTGGTGCTCGGCCTCGGCATTTCGATCCCGCTCGTCATCTTCGGCGCCAACCTGCTGCTGCGCCTGATGGAACGCTTCCCGATCATCGTCACCCTCGGCGCCGCGCTGCTCGGCTACGTCGGTGGCGAAATGGCGGTGAACGATCTGGCGGTGGTCGGCTGGATCGATTCGCACTTCTACGCCCTGCACCAGATCGTACCGATCGGCTGCGCGGCGTTCATCGTCGTCGTCGGCAAACTGATGGCCGCGCGCCGACAGTCGGCGGCCTGAGCCTCGCCTGAGCCTCACTGCCCGCTTCGCGGAGGAAAACATGCAATCGGTACTGATCCCGGTCGACGGCTCGGCCTGCGCCCTGCGCGCCGTCGACCTCGTCCTCGCCAAGCGCGCCCGCTACCACCACCCCGACGAACTGGCCATCCACCTCGTCAATGTCCAGCCGCCGCTGCCGCACGCGGTCACCCGCTTCGTCAGCCCGCAGCAGGTCGCCGATTATCACCGTAGCGAAAGCGATCGACTGAGCGCAGACGCCCGCGCCCGACTCGACGCCGCCGGCGCCTCGTACACCTACCACCCGCGGGTCGGCAGCGTGGCTGACGAGATCGTGGCGCTGTCCACGCAGCTGGGCTGCGACCAGATCGTCATGGGCACGCACGGCCACACGGCACTCACGGAGTTCATGCTGGGTTCGGTCACGGCCAAGGTCATCCACCTCACCCGGATTCCCCTGCTGCTGGTCAAATAAGCCGCCCGCCAACGCGCTTCGCCCCCCCGGGCAACTGACTATACTGAAACTACCGGCAACGTCCCGCGTTCCGGAACCGGCCCGTAGCCGTACGGACGGGCCGCATGAGCTGTCCCTTCTTCACCCTAGGAGGTTCGCGATGAAAAGCGTTCTGCTGCCCGTCGACGGCTCCCCTTGCGCCCTACGCGCCGTCGAACTCATCCTGGCCAAGCGGGCCCGCTACAGCCGCCCGGAAGAGCTGGCCATCCATCTCGTTAACGTGCAACTGCCCTTTACCGTCGAGGACATCCGCTGGGCGAGCAAGGAACAGTTGCACGAGTACTATCGTTCGCTCAGCGAACGCGACACCAAGAGCGCACGCGAAATGCTCGACCGCGCCGGGGTGCCATACACCTGCCATGAATTGATCGGCGACGCGGCCGAGGAGATCGTCGCACTCGCGACCGAGCTGCACAACGATCAGATCGTCATGGGCACACACGGCCGCGGCGCGCTGCAAGGGCTGCTGATGGGCTCGACGACGACCAAAGTCATCCACCTCGCCAAAGTGCCGGTCCTGCTCGTGAAATGAGCCTGGCACCGCGCCCGCCTCCCCGGCGGGCGCGGTAAAAAATCACAGCACGTAGCGCGACAAATCCTCGTTGCCGGACAATTCGCCCAAGCGCGCATCGACATAGGCCGCATCGATGCGCAGCGTCTGCGCGCCGGTGCTGTTGCCGGCCGCGAAAGCAATCTCTTCGAGCAAACGTTCCATAACGGTGTAGAGCCTGCGCGCACCGATGTTCTCGGTGCGCTCGTTCACCGACCAGGCGACTTCGGCCAGGCGTTCGATACCGTCGTCGGTGAACTCCAGCGTCACCTCTTCGGTCGCCAGCAGGGCGCGGTACTGCATCGTCAGGCAGGCATCGGTCTGGGTCAGGATGCGCTGGAAGTCCGCCACTGACAACGATTCGAGCTCGACCCGGATCGGGAAGCGCCCTTGCAGCTCGGGAATGAGGTCGGACGGCTTGGCGAGGTGGAAGGCGCCGCTGGCAATGAAGAGCACATGATCGGTACGGATCATCCCGTATTTGGTCGACACCGTGGTGCCCTCGACCAGCGGCAGCAGGTCGCGCTGCACGCCCTGGCGCGAGACGTCGGCCCCCTGCAGGTCGCTGCGCGAAGTGATCTTGTCGATCTCGTCAAGAAACACGATGCCGTTCTGCTCGACATTACGCACCGCTTCAAGCTTCACCTCATCGTCATTGACGAGTTTGCTGGCCTCCTCGTCGACCAGCAGGCGCCGCGCCTCGGCGATGCGCAGCTTGCGCGGTTTCTTGCGCGCGCCGCCCAGGTTCTGGAACATGCCCTGGATCTGGTTGGTCAGGTCTTCCATTCCCGGCGGCGCGAAAATCTCGGCTTGCATCGACGGCCCGGCGAGTTCGAGTTCGATCTCCTTGTCATCGAGTTCGCCCTCGCGCAACCGTTTCCTGAATTTCTGCCGCGTCCCGTTGTCCTCGGACGACTGCCCGTCAGGGAAAAAATTACCCCGCGCCGGTGGCAGCAGAACGTCGAGGATGCGCTCCTCAGCCGCATCCTCGGCCCGGGCGCGCACCGCCTTCATGGCCTGCTCGCGTCCGTTCTTGATGGCGATCTCGGCCAGATCGCGGATGATGGTCTCGACGTCGCGCCCGACGTAGCCGACCTCGGTGAACTTGGTCGCCTCGACCTTGATGAACGGAGCGTTGGCGAGCCGCGCCAGCCGGCGCGCAATCTCGGTCTTGCCCACGCCGGTGGGGCCGATCATCAGGATGTTCTTGGGCGTGATCTCCTGCCGGAGCGGTTCGGCAACCTGGGCGCGACGCCAGCGGTTGCGCAACGCGATGGCCACGGCCTTCTTGGCCTTGGCCTGCCCGACGATGTGTTTGTCGAGTTCGTGGACGATTTCCTGCGGAGTCATTTGGGTCATAAACGATGAAGGGCAGCAAGAGGATGGCAAACGCACTATATTCTCATTGCCCACGCCGTGTGGCAAACTCGGTCGGGCTCTCTCGTCCTGCAGGAGTTCGTCGGTGAAAACCAGAACGCTCTATTTCGCGCCCGGCCGCGCCGCTCCGGGAATGACGCTTGCTCAGGCGATCCACGACAAAGATGGGCATATGCTGCTCGCCGCCGGCACGACGCTCGACGGAGCGATGCTCGAACGCCTGATCCGGCGCGGCATTGAGGTCATCGCCGTCCTTGTCGTCGACAACCGCTCGCCGGAAACCATTGCCGAAGAAATCCGCCTCGCCGAGGCGCGCGCTGCGGCCATTTTCCGCGCGCCCGGCTCAAACAGCCGCGCTTCGCTGCATGCCGCCGTCCTCGACTATCGCCGGGAAAGCCTGCAATGAACCCACCCACCCTCGTCGAACTGACCCGTCACGCATCGACCATCCCGTCGCTGCCCGAGGTCGTCGCCTACCTGATGCGCACGCTCAACGACGACCGCGCCGACATCGACACCCTGGCGCACCACATCAACTCCGACCCAGCCATCGTCGGCCGCCTTCTGGCCGCTGCCAACTCGGCAGCTTCGGGGCTATCGACGCGCATTTTTTCCGCCAAGCAGGCGTTCATGGTCCTCGGGGCCGACCGAGTCGTCAGCATCATCCTCGCCTCGGCCCTGGCTTACCGCTACGAAGTGCGCGGCAAGGCCTTCGACTCCTACCTGCTCTGGCAGCATTCGATCGGGGTTGCCACCTGTGCCCGCGCCCTGGCCGAGCAGAACGGCCGCATCGACCCCGAGTTGGCCTTCACCTGCGGACTATTGCACGACATCGGCCAGATTCTGATGTATGTCGTCTGCCCCACGCACTACACCCAAGTGCTGGAGCGCCACCAGCGCGACGACGTGCCGCTCGTCGACTGCGAACGCGAAATCTTCGGCTACGACCACACCTCGGCCGGAGAAGCCCTGGCGCTCGTCTGGCGCCTGCCGCGGGAAATCTGCACCGGCATCAGCGCCCACCACGCCCCGGATGAAGTCGGCTCGGACATCGGTTACCTGATACATGCCAGCGAGGTGCTCAGCCACGCGCTCGACCTCGGCGAACTCGAGAACAACCGCGTCCCTGACCTCTCCGACCTGGCCTGCGCCAAGCTGGGCCTCTCCTGGCCCGCCTTGAGCCGGCGCTTCGGGGAAATCGAGGCGCGCTACCAGGGTTTTCGCAGCGCCCTCGGCATCTGAGGCCCAGGCGCGAAACAGCGCCTCAGGCGCATTCAAACGGATGCGCCCGGCGAGCCGACGGCAGGCAACCGCCGGATCAGTCGAGCGTTTCGAGCGTGAAATTGTGGTTGGTATAGACGCAGAGGTCGCCGGCGATGGCCAGCGACTTGCGCACGATGGCCTCTGGGTCAAGCTCGGTGTTCTCGACCAGGGCCCGCGCCGCCGACAGCGCGTAGGCGCCGCCCGAACCGATCGCCACGACCCCGTACTCGGGTTCGAGCACGTCGCCATTGCCGGTGATGATCAACGAATTCTCGGCATCGGCGACCGAAAGCATGGCCTCGAGCCGACGCAGGGCGCGATCGCTGCGCCAATCCTTGGCCAACTCGACCGCTGAGCGCAACAAGTGGCCCTGATGCTTGTCGAGTTTGGCCTCGAAACGCTCGAACAGGGTAAAGGCGTCGGCAGTACCGCCCGCGAACCCCGCCAGAATGCGCCCGTGGTGGATGCGCCGAACCTTGCGCGCGCTGGCTTTGACGACGATGTTACCGAGCGTGACCTGCCCGTCGCCGCCCATCGCCACGCGTTTTCCGCGTCGCACCGAAAGGATGGTCGTGCCGTGATATTGCTCCATGCATGCTCCTGCGGGTTGAGTCGGCCTGCGTCACGCCTGCACCCTGGCCCGCGAGGCAGGCCAGCGGCACTCAGCGCTGGGCGAAAACGATGCTCGCCACGGCGTGCAGGCCGACCACGCCGAAAAGTTCCGCCGCCAGATGGTGCGGTTGGTGAAAGACGATCTGCCGCCCTTTGCTGCGCACGCCGGTGAGGACATTGAGCAAAGCGCCGGCACTGACAAAATCGATGCGCTTCAAGCCCACGCAATCGATCAGCACCGGGTCGTGCGTCTCGGCGTAAGCGCCCAGGTCGGCGAAGCGGACGCCCTTGTATTCGCCTTCAAGCACATAGGCCTCGGGCCCAGTGTTGTCGCGCTCCGCAACCGCCGCCTTGGCGACTTCGGGGGCGGCAACCCGGGCCGCCTCCCAGGACGGCGGCGAAACCTCGAAGGTCACCGCATAGTCGATCGCCAGGTTTTCGAACGCCTCGCTCTCGCCTCGTTGCTGAAAGAGCTCCAACTGAAGCAGCCAGCATTCCTGATCTTCGGCCCGCCCGGGCACGACGCTGCCGGCCAGCAGCGCGCCCAGCGCATCCCGGCCCAGCAACTCGATGCTGCATCCGCCCTTGCGCAAGCGCTGTAGCGCCGCGAGCAGTTGCCCGCAGCCGGCGGCGTCAAAGCGCCGCACGCGCGAAAGGTCGAGGCGCAACTGGCGCTTGCCCGCCGCGGCCCGTTCGAGCTCGGCAAAGCCGGCGAGGTTGTCGCCGCACAGCTCACCCTTGAACAGGGTGCTGCCGGCACTCGGCGCAGCCGGCTTCGGAGCCGACGGAGCGGAACGCCAGGCGGGGGGTGATTTTTCGAAAGCGCGCGCGTAATCGACGCTCAAGGCCTCGAAGGCGACCTGATCGCCGAGCAGGTGGTAAAGGTCGAAGAGCATCCGCCACAGCCGTTCGCTCGACGCGCCGACATGGTGACGCACGGCGTTTTCGAGAACGGTGCGCGCGGCGCTGTCCTGAGCGTTGGCAAAGAGGATCGCGGCTTCCTGGGCGTCAGCATCGACCGGATCAATCTCCGGCTCAAGATGAAACTGCGGCGCGCTTTCGCTGAACACGAAGTCGCTCAGGCCGGACTGCGAGGACTCGAGGTCTTTGGCTGGCTCGCTCGCCATGCCGACGTCTTCTACCGGCTCGCTGCCGTTGAGCGGACGTGCTGCTCCCCCCGGCTTGGCCGCCGGCTTGGCAACGATTACTTCAGGTTTTTTGAAGAATGAAAAGACCATGAACGGAAGAATCCAGCGCGCGAAAAGAGAACGCGCCCTGTATGGCTTTTAACACATGCCTGACAGCAAGGCAATTCCATAGCCCCCTGCAGCCGGGCCGCAAGAGCCTTCTGTACCGGCACTCCGACACCGGCGACAACCTCAACTCAGGCGACGATTCCCCGCCCCCGGTCGCCCGGTAGAAAATAATCGTCACCTAACGCTGCAGACTCTGACGCAAACCCTGCTCGATGATTTCGTGCGGCAAATCACGGCCGATGAACACCAAAGTGCTGCTGCGCGCCTCGTCCGCGCCCCACGCGGCACCGCTCGAGCTGCCGAGCAATTCGTGCACGCCTTGCAAGATGACCCGCGCCGGCACCCCTGCCACTGAGAGCACGCCTTTGTAGCGCATCAGGTCCGGGCCATAGACCCGGATCAGCGCAGCCAGGAAGTCCTGCAAGCGTTCACCATCAAAAGGCTGTTCGGCGCGGAAGACGTAGGAAGAGACGCGGTCGCGGTGGTGATGCGTGTGCCCTCCGGCCAGAAAAGCGGGCGCCACTTCGAGGACGGCGTCGAGATTAAAGCCGCGCAGGTCGAGCAGTTCAGCGATCGGGACGCTGCCGAAACGGGCCTCGCGTTGCGCGGCGCGCGGGTTGATCGCCGCCAGTCGGGCGGCAAGCGCGCGCGCCTCGTCCTCGGCGACGAGGTCGGTCTTGGTCAGCAGCAGCAGGTCGGCAAAGCCGACCTGCGCCTGAGCCTGCGCATGGGCGTCGAGCTGGCGCATGGCATGCACGGCATCGACGGTGACCAGCACGGCGTCGAGCACGTAGTTGCGGGCCACCGCTTCATCGAGAAAGAAGGTCTGCGCCACCGGGCCGGGGTCGGCCAGTCCGGTCGTTTCGATCACCACGCGCTCGAAATCGAGTTCTCCCGCGGCGCGGCGCGCGGCCAGTTCGCCGAGGATGCGCACCAGGTCGCCGCGCACCGTGCAGCAGATGCAGCCGTTGTTCATCTCGACGATCTGTTCTTCGCCGACGAGCAGGAGTTCGTTGTCGATGCCGACCTCGCCGAACTCGTTCTCGATGACGGCGATTTTCTCGCCGTGCGCTTCGCTCAGAATGCGGTTGAGCAACGTGGTCTTACCGCTGCCGAGAAAGCCGGTAAGGATCGTCGCCGGAATAGGCGTTTTAACGGTCATGGTCGCGCTCCGCGCAGACGGCGCAACGGCCGCGCAAATCAAAATCCATGCGCGCCAGGACAAAGCCCGGCGGCAATTGCGGCGGCAGCGGCGCCGGTGCATCGAGGCAGAAAACTCCACCGCAGATCTCGCAGCGGAAATGCACATGCGTTGCGTGCTCGCCGACGCTCGCCGCGGAAAAACGGAAGACCCGCGCGGCATCCGAATTCTTGTGCGCCAGCCCGCTCGCGGCCAGCCAGTCGAGGACGCGGTAGAGCGTCACCCGGTCGATCGCCGGTGCGCCAAGGGTCTGCTCGATCTCGTGATGGGTCAGCGGCGCGGGGGCCGCGCGCAGCAGCTGCAGTACACGCACCCGCGCCGGCGTGGCACGGGCGCCGGTGCGGCGGATGAGTTCGCTCGCCAGAGCGTCGCCAAGCGCGCGGGGCAAGTCTTTCGGAGGCACAGGATTCAAAGCAGTGAGGAATCTGAGGGCTGGATTTAAAGCCGGGCGATTAAACCACGCCCCCTGCCGGGCAGCAACCGCCCCGAACCAAACGGCCAGTGCGCGGCCCAAACACAATCGACCAAGGAGAAGCCCATGCCCCTCGCCCACCGCGTCCTCATCGACCACCTCCGCAACCTGCATCGCGCGGCCAGCCCGACGTGCGTCCCCGAACCGCCGAACGCGCTCTCGCCCGACGCCTGCCGGGTGCTCTTTGAAGAAGGCACGGAAGCGCCGGGCAGCAGCCCCCTCAATCGCGAGAAACGCGCCGGGACTTACGTCTGCGCCGCCTGCAACACCCCGCTGTTTGCCAGCACCCGCAAATACGACAGCGGCACCGGCTGGCCCAGCTTCTGGCAAGCCTTGCCCGGCGCCGTCGCCACCAAGCCCGACCACCGGCTCGCCCAGGCGCGCGTCGAATACCACTGTGCGCACTGCGGCGGCCATCAGGGGCACGTGTTCGACGACGGCCCGGCGCCGAGCGGGCAGCGTTATTGCAACAACGGTCTGGCCTTGCGCTTTATCCCCGAGGGCGAAGCCCTGCCGCCGCCTCGCTCCGTGCCGCCCATACCACCAGAGGGCGCGTAAACACTGGCCTCCAGCCTGGCTGCGGGGCGCGTCCTGCCTTACGCCCAGCCTTCCGGCCACACGTCTTACTTGGTTGGGGGCTCGCTGCCGGTTTCGCTTTTGCGCCGCTTGGCGCGGGGGTGGGCAGCGTCGTAGGCCTTGGCCAGGTGCTGGAAATCGAGGTGGGTATAGACCTGCGTCGAGGCGATGCTGGCATGGCCGAGCATCTCCTGCACGGCGCGCAGGTCCCCCGACGACTGCAGGACGTGTGAGGCGAACGAGTGCCGCAACATGTGCGGATGCACGTGGGTCGGCAAGCCCTGGGCCTGCGCGCGCTGCGCCAGCCGGGCTTCGACGACGCGCGGATGGATGCGCCGTCCGCGCTGGCCGACGAAGAGCGCCGGCTCCGTCTCGGCGGCCAGCTCAGCGCGACGCTCGGCCCAGGCGGCGAGCGCCGCGCGGGCCTGACGGCCGACCGGGATGAGGCGTTCTTTGGCGCGTTTGCCGAGGACGCGGATCTCGCCCGCGAGCGCATCCTCGAGCGCGTCGAGGTCGAGCGCCACCAGCTCCGCCAGACGCAAACCCGAGGAATAGAAGAGTTCGAACATCGCCTGGTCGCGCAGCACTTGCGCCGCTTCGTTCTCGCCACCAGGTTTCGTCTCGAGCAGGCGCGCCGCCTCGTCCGGCGACAGCGCGCGCGGCAAGGCCTTGGGCGTTTTCGGCGGACGCAGGCCGTCGAGCGGATTACCGCGCAGGATGCCGCGTCGGCCCAGCCAGCGGAAAAACCCGCGCCAGGCGGAGAGCAGCCGGGCCAGCGAACGGCCGCTCAAGCCCTGGGCATGCAGGCGACCGACGAAGCGCCGGAAGTGATGGCTTTCGAGGGCCGAATACCCCATGCCAGGGGCCGTTTCGGCAGACACCTCGGCCAGGGTCGCCAGGTCGCGGCGGTACGCCGCCAGAGTGTGCGGGGAAACCCGACGCTGCTCAGCCAGCTCCGCCAGATAGGCGGTGACAAGCTCGGCGTCGGTCATCGCGGAAATCGCGCCTTTTCAGCGCAGAACGCGGGCCAGCGCCGCCGAAGCCAGCTCGCCCAGGCGCTCGAGGTACAAGGTGCCCATGCCGGCGTAGAAGCGTTGCACGTCCTCGCTGCCGATCGCCAGCAGGCCCATGGTGCCGCCGCCCCGACGCAAGGCGATCAGCGCCTGCGAACGCACGTGGCGCGCCGCGTCGCCGAACCACGAGGAGGTCTCGAACCCCGAGGTCGAGCCGCAATACGGCTCGGTCAACGTCTCGGCAAAGCCGAGCAGTTCGGCGCTGACCTCGGCGAACTCGGGCAGCTCCTCGCGCCCTTCGGGGCACTCCCACAAGCGCAAGGCCACGTGCGGGATCGAGAAATCGTCGCGCAGGTGGAAATTCAGCGTATGCAGGACGGCCTGGAACGAAGCCGCTGCGGCCAATCCAACGCACAGGCGGTGCATCTTCTCGCCGATCGCGTCGTTTTCTTCGCCGAACTGCAAAAGCTCACCCATCTTGCCTTCGAGCTGCCGGTTCTTTTCGCGCAGGCTGAGCATCTGCCGTTCGGTGATCGAGATCGTCCGCCCGCCGTGCGGGTGCGGGATGACCATGCGCGAAATGAGTTCGGCGTGCTCTTCGAAAAACTGGGGATTCGACTGCAGATACAGCGCAACGTCCTCGGATTTCATAGTTCGATTTCTCCCGAAAAAACGGTGACCGCCGGCCCGCGCATGAACACCGGCGTACCGGGTCCGGACCAGGCGATGTCGAGTTCGCCGCCGCGCGTCTCGACGCGCACCGGCGAATCCAAAAGTCCGCGTGCAATGCCGGCGACCACGGCCGCGCAAGCGCCGGTGCCGCAGGCCAGGGTTTCGCCGACGCCGCGCTCGAAAACGCGCAGGCGAATCCGGTCGCGCCCCACGATCTGCATGAAACCGGCATTGACGCGCTGCGGAAAGGCGGAATGCGCCTCGATCTTCGCGCCTTGCGCCAGGACCGGCGCAGCATTGAGGTCGGCAACGACCTGGACCGCATGCGGGTTGCCCATCGAGACGGCGGTAATCTCGACCGCCTCGCCGTCGACGTCGAGCGTCTGCACGATGCGTCCGGCGTCGCCGCGGAAAGGAATCCTCTCGGGCGCGAACTCGGGAACGCCCATATCGACACACACCCGTCCGTCGTCCTCGAGGCGCGGAACGATCGTCCCGCGCTGCGTCTCAACCCGGATTTCGCGCTTATCGGTGAGCCCTTGCTCGACGACGAAACGCGCAAAACAGCGTGCGCCGTTGCCGCACTGCTCGACCTCGCCGCCGTCGGCGTTGAAGATGCGATAGCGAAAATCGACATCCGCCCGCGGCGCAGCCTCGACCAGCAGGATCTGGTCGCAACCGATGCCGAACTTGCGGTCGGCGAGGAAGCGCAGCTGCGCAGGCGAAAGGTCGATGCGCTGGCGCACGCCGTCGAGCACGACGAAGTCGTTGCCGAGCCCCTGCATCTTAGTAAAGTGAAGTTTCATCGTTTGCGTTCTTTGCGTTGTTGCTTCGGGGCCCTCGAGCGCCCCGAACGTCATGGACCAGTCGCGCCCATTATAGAGTCCTTCGCCCCCCCACCGTCACCCTGACGTGCAGCCCTCCGTGTCCGAGCCTGCCAGCGGCCGCGCGGCGATTTGGCGCCCACTCCGAATGGCCCTAAAATGCGCCATCTTGCGCCACGGGGATCGCCATCGTCCGGCGCCCACGCCGCCCGCTTCCGCCCACCCACGTCAACATGTTCAGTCGTCTCTACAGTTACCCCCTGGCCGCGCTGCTCTGGCTGCTGCATTTTCTGCCCCTTTCCGTGCTCGCACCGATCGGCCGTGGCGTCGGCCGGCTGATCTTCGCCTGCGCGGCCCGACGGCGGCGGATCGCCACGCTCAACATTGACTGGTGTTTCCCGGAACTCAGCCAGAACGACCGCCGGGCCCTGGTGCGCGAGCACTTCGCCTGCCTCGGCCGCAGCCTCGTCGAACGTGCCATCTTCTGGTGGGGCAGCGAAGAACGCCTGCGCCGCCTGATCCGCGTCGACGGCGAGGAACACGTCCAGGCCCTGCGCGCCGAAAGCCGCCCGATCATCCTGCTCGCGCCGCACTTCCTCGGCCTCGACGCCGGCGGCGTCGCGGTGACGATGCGTTTTGACATCGTCAGCATCTACGCCGCGCAAGCCAACCCGGTCTTCAACCGCCTGCTCTACGCCGGCCGTACTCGCTTTGGCGACCAACAACTGCTCTCGCGCCAAGACGGCGCACGCGCCACGGTCAAGGCCATGAAGAGCGGACGCCCGTTCTACTACCTGCCCGACCTGAACGGTCGCCGGCGCGATTCGATCTTCGTTCCCTTCTTCGGCATTCCCGCCGCCACCATCACCGGGCTGCCGCGCCTCGCCAAGGCGGCCAGCGCCGCCGTCATTCCCTGCATCACCCGCATGCTGCCTGGCGACCAGGGTTACGCCGTCGAATTCGGCGCGCCCTGGATCGATTACCCGAGCGAGGACGTCGAGGCCGACACCGCGCGCATGAACGCCTGGATCGAAAGCGTCGCGCGCACCATGCCCGAGCAATATTACTGGGTACACCGCCGCTTCAAAACGCGCCCGCCGGGCGTCGCCAAACCCTACTGAACGATTTTCGATGAATACGCCTCCCGCCGCTGTGCCCGACACCTTCGAAGGCTGGTGGACCATTGCCGGCGACTGGGTCGAACCGCCCAACCGGCGACGCGACGGCTGGAGCGGAATGCTGCGCGTGCGTATCGGTGACGCCTTGTTCTACGTTAAGCGCCAGAGCAATCATCGTTACTGGTCGCCGCGACCGCCCTTCCGGCATCCGACGGCCAAACGCGAATACGACAATCTGCTGCGCTTGCGCGCGCTCGCCATCGGTGCGCCGGAACCGGTCTTCTATGGCCAACGGCACAGCGCCGAAGGGCTCGAAGCCGTGCTCGTCACACGCGAGTTGTACGCTTACCGTTCGCTCGACACCCTGCCGGCGCTCGACGCCGAGCAACGTCACGCCGTAGCCGTCGCCGCAGGCGAATTGATCGGTCGCCTGCACCGCGCCCGCTTGCAGCACCGCGCGCTCTACGACAAACACCTGATGCTGCGCTGGCCCATTTCCGGCGCGCCGGAAATCGCCCTCATCGACCTCGAGTCGATGCGCCGCCAGCCCAGCCGCAGCCTCGCCGCGCGCCGCGACCTCGGGCAATTGGCCCGGCGCCAGGCCCTGTGGTCACCCGAGGACTGGCAAACCCTACTCCAAACGCATAGGAATTCGCTGCACGGACGCTGATTGAGGCGGCGCACACGCGCCGCCGAGGGTATACTAGCGCCCGTTGGCGGACGCCATTTTTTCAACGACTTAGCCAGAGGAAACAGACTTGGCCCTCACGATACTTGGACTCTCCGGCGCCCTGACGCACGACCCTTCGGCGGCACTGTACATCGACGGCAAGCTGGCGGCGGCGGCCGAAGAAGAGCGCTTCGTGCGCGACAAGCACGCCAAGGGCCGCATGCCCTACGAGGCGGCGAAATTCTGTCTGGCACAGGCCGGGATCAAGCCCGCCGACGTCGACGTGGTGGCCATCCCCTACGCCCCGATCAGCATTTTCGAGAAGGCGCGCTGGCACTACGCCAAGCGCTACTACTACGCGCCGGACCGCGCGCTCGATGCGATCTTCGCCGGCAACCGCCGCTACTACCGCTACAAGAAGCGCATCGAGTGGTGCCTGATCCAGCTTGGCTTCGACCTGAAGAAAGTCGAGATCGTCCCGGTCGAGCACCACCTCGCACACGCCGCGAGCGCCTACCATTGCTCGGGTTTCCGCGAGAAAACCGCGATCGTCGGCATCGACGGCAAGGGCGAGTACGCGACGACTTTTTTCGGCTACGGCGAGAACGGCAAGATCCACAAGATCAAGGAATTCTACGATCCTGACTCGCTCGGCGGCCTGTACGGCGCGATCACCGAATACCTCGGTTTCGAGATGCTCGACGGCGAGTACAAGGTCATGGGCATGGCCCCTTACGGTGATGCGGCCAAGTACGATTTCTCACGCCTCGCCAAGTTCGAGAACGGCGAGCTGATCGTTAACACCGACTACGCCAACGTCATCGGCTTCCGCCGCTACAAGGAAAAAGGCAAGGGCTACTACTTCTCGCCCAAACTCATCGACTGGCTCGGGCCGAAGCGGGTCGGCGACATCGCCGACGACCCCTACATCCACTACGCCGCGAGCATGCAGAAGCTGTTCGAGGACCTCGCTCTCCAGATGATCGAGCATTACCTCGGCGACCTCCTGCGCGAGACCGGCAAGCTCGCTTTCTCGGGTGGCGGTGCGCTCAACGTCAAGCTCAACCAGAAGATCATCGCCCGCCCCGACCTCAAGGAACTCTTCGTCCAGCCGGCCTCAGGCGATGCCGGCACGGCGGTCGGCGCGGCGGCCTACGTTTCAGTCGAGCGCGGCGTCCCGGTCGAGAAGATGGAACACGTCTATCTCGGGCCGTCTTACAGCAATGAAGACGTCATCGCAGCGTGCGCACGCCATCCGTCGCAGCCCCAATGGACCCGCCTGGAGAACGTGCCGCAGCAGGTCGCGCAGATTCTGGCCGACGGGAACCCGGTCGCCTGGTTCCACGGGCGCATGGAATTCGGCCCGCGCGCCCTCGGTGGCCGTTCGATCCTCGGCTGCCCGAGCGCGCCTGGTATCGCCGACCGGATCAACGAACAGATCAAGTTCCGCGAACGCTGGCGTCCTTTCTGCCCGAGCATGATCGACCGCGTCGGCCCGCAGATGCTTGGTAGCGACCACCCGGCGCCGTTCATGACCTTCACCTTCGAAGTCGCGGAAGGCTGGAAGGAACGAGTGCCCGAAGTCGTTCACGAAGACGGCACCTCGCGCGCCCAAGTGCTCGAACGCAAGCACAACCCACGCTATTACGACCTGATGGTCGAACTGGAAAAACTCACCGGCAACGGCGTTGTGCTCAACACTTCGCTCAACCGCCGCGGCGAGCCGATGATCTGCTCGCCGACCGACGCGCTCAACATGTTCTACGGCTCCGACCTCGAATACCTGGTGATGGAGGACATCCTGGTCGCCAAAGCCAAACCTGAAGCAGGAGCCTGAGCCATGGCCGAACGCTGGGTCGTTCAATTCTGTCATTGCCATTACGGCCCCTTCCTCGACGTCGCGCGCCAGTACGCCGCGCTCTTCGCGGGCGGCCCGTACAAGGTGCTGACCGTCTATCTGACCGGAAAACCCAGCGACAAAGCGCGCCTCGAGTCGGCGTCGGACGAAGTGGTGTTCCTCGACTACTCCAGTCGGCAAGTGCGCGGACTCAAGCTCGACGCCATCCGCGCCCTGCGCGGGCTGATCGCCGACCGCGATGTCGCGCTGGTCATCGCCCACCGTTTCAAACCGATCTACATCGCCTGCCTGGCGACCAAACTCCCGGTGATCGGCGTGCACCATGCCTTCGGCGGCTACCTGCGCGCGCCGCGGCGCTGGTTCGTCGGCGCCTTCCGCCGCCGCCTGACGCTGCTCGGCGTCTCCGACGCGGTGCGCGACGACATCCGACGCTGCCTGCCCGGATGGCCGGAAGACAAGATCCAGACCCTGCACAACCGGATCGACGTCGCCGCCGTCCGCGCCACACTCGTCACCCGAGAAGAGGCGCGCGCGACGCTCGACCTGCCTGCCGAAGCAAAAGTCATCGCCAACGTCGGCCGCCTGCACCCCGACAAGGACCAAGCCACTCTGCTGCGCGGCTTCGCTCAAGCCCGAGCCCAACTGCCCCCCGGAACGCTGCTGGCGATCGCCGGCAGCGGCCCGCTGGAAGCCGAACTCAAGGTGCTGGCGAGCGCACTCGGCATCGCCGACGGCGTGCGCTTCCTCGGCCAGGTGCCCGATGTGCGTCGCTATTTCCGCGCCTTCGATCTCTTCGTCCTGAGTTCGGATCACGAACCCTTCGGCATGGTCCTGCTCGAAGCGATGGCCGCCGACGTGCCGATTTTTGCCACCGACTGCGGCGGCGCCCCCGAGGTCGTCGCCGACCCGGCGCACCTGTTCGCGCTCGGTAACAGCGACGAACTGGCGACACGCCTCGTCGCTTTCTTCGCCGACGCTGGAGCCACCGACTCCGCCGCCCGCGCCGACAATGAAGCCGCCAACATCGCGGTCCACTGCCGCCTCGAACAATGCTTCTCTGACACGGCCGCTCGGCGCCGCTTTTTCTCGCTCCCGGCTGTTGCCGCAGTATTGCCGTCGGCATGACCCCGTCCGCAACACCCCCTGAGACCGTCCCGCCGCCGATGGCGCGGGGCATCGCGCGCATCGCCCTCGTCGCATTCAGTTCGCTCGGCGACGGCCTGCTCTATCTGATGATGGCGCACAACCTCGCCCTCAACGGTTATCGCGTCACCTATTTCGGCTCGCTCGCTTACCAGCTGCGGGGATGGCTACCGGACCTGGACATCCAGCCGCATCCGCCCCTCGACGCGCTTGATCAAGCCCTCTCCGGCTATGACCTCGTGCTCATGAGCCCGCCGCAACCTTTGCGCGACGCTCTGACTGCGGAAAGCTTGGCGGACCTTAAAAGCAAATGGCAGCTCATATGCCTGCGCGCACCGCAGGACTGGCAACACGACCTCCGTGCCACGCTCAGCGCCCGCTGCACGCCCGCGGCTTATGCCGAAATCGCCCCACTGCTTGGCGGCAGTGGCGCCATTCGCTACCGCAAATTTGACGGAGAGAGCGTGGTCGACATCTGCCTCGACTTCATGCGCAACAAGATGGGGCTAACCCGAACACAACGCCAGGTGCCCATCCTCCCGCCTGCGGAGCACGCCTTCCGCCGTCATCCGCGCCGCATCGTCCTGAGCCCAGACTCGGCCAACGCAGAGAAGAAGGATTGGTCACCAGAAGGTTTCCTGCGCCTGGCCCATACCCTCGAACAACACGGCTACACCCCCGTATTCGTCGTCGCCCCAGCCCGCCATCAGGATTGGCAAGCGAAGATCGGTGGGCGTTACTCGCTGCCGCGCTTTGATGATATCGGCGAGCTCGCGGCCTTCATCTACGAGTCGGGTGCGTTAATCGCCAACGACTCCGGCAACGGCCACCTGGCCTCTTTCCTTGGCGTTCCAGTGGTCACCATTTATCGCAAGAACAATCCTCGGTTTCATTGGCGCCCCGACTGGGGACCGGGCCGGGTCGTCGGCCCTTGGCTAACCCTGCACTGGCGAGGCAAAGCGCACTGGCGACCTTTCGTCCGAACTGGAACGATCCTTGCCGCGCTTGAAGCATTGACATGTCCGACCAAAAATTGAATTTCCTGATCCTCGACGGGATCTCCGGCGTCCCGCTCGGCCTTGAAATCGCCGAGGCGCTCGAGGAACTCGGCCACACGAGCATCCATTTCGACTGCCTGAAACAACGCACCCGAACCTTCTACGGGCTCCGCTCGGCCTTGAGCAAAGCGCTAGATCGGCATGCTCACCGCGACGGTTTCTACTGCCTGCCGCGACTCGACGAGAGCGCGCTTGCGACACTGATTGCCCGCAGCCAACCGGATGTCATTCTCGTCATCGGCTTCATCTACAAGTTCTTCTCCCCCACAGTCTTGCGCCGCCTCGCCGACCGCCAGGGCACGCACCTGCTGCTTTACGACACTGACAGCTGCAATCTCTACAGCCGGCGACGCGAGTTTATTTTCTTCATCGAGCAGGAGCTTCCGGTCTACGACCGCATCTTTTCCTTCTCCAAAGTCACCACGCGCTTTTTCAAGGACACGCGCGGGCTCGATGCCGTGCACCTGCCCTTCGGTGCAAAACCGATCCCAACGAACGAGGGTCCGAAAACGCACGAGGTTCTCTTCGTCGGCAGCGGCGACTTGCGTCGCATCTTTCTGCTTGAAGCCATCCGCGACCACATCACCGTGCGCGGCAATCGCTGGGAGCGCAACGCGCCGCTCATCTCCGCTCCGCTCAACGCGCGCATTGATGACCGCCCAGTCTGGGGCAAAGAGTTGCACTCCCTGCTGGGCAGCGCCAAGATCGTCCTCAACATCACGCGCACCGACTTCTACGGTGCCGAAACCGGCGTCAACCTGCGCATCTTTGAAGCCCTGGCCGCCGGCTGCTTCCTGCTGACCGACCACTGCCCGGAGATCGCCGAGCTTTTTTCGGTTGGAGAAGAACTGGAGACCTTCCGCTCGTCGGACGAATTCGCCGACAAGGTACGCTATTATCTGGCGCACGACGAGGAGCGGGAGCGGATCGCGCGTACTGGCGCCCTCGCGTTCAACAAGAAACACACTTGGAAGACACGCCTGTCAGACGGCCTTATGCACATTCATTCCTCACCGGGCGTCGGCGCGAACCTCGCCGCTCCGTCCGCTAACCGCATCACCTAGTCGTCAGCTCGCTCTCCCGTATTGAGCAATGGACAACACTAACGAGGTCAGATGAATTTCAGCGCACGTTGCGGCAGTAAAAGCCCGTCTTCAACGTGCTGATTTTTTCGCGACTTTCGCGCCGCTGAATTCACCTCACGGCTGCTGACGACCACCCGGATTACGCTGCATCGTCACGTTTGAGATCACACCATGCCTCATCACCGCATCAAAGTTTTACAACTCATCTTCGAATGCCACGACCGCTCGCACGACCCAGAGGAACTCGCGGAACAAATCGTTGCTGCGTTCCCGCGCAACGAATTCGAGGTCACTTCTGCGTATCTTCGAGGCGAACCGGTCAACGGCCAACCTCAGAGTTTGGCAGAACATGTCCGGTATTTCCGTTTCCCTGAGGCCGCGCTCAAAGGGCTCCGACTTAGCGTAAAACGCACCCTGCTCGACTATTGCGCTCAAGAAAAATTCGACGTCGTCATCTGCCACCGCTACAAACCGGTCAGTCTCATGATGGCTCTCAATAAAAAGCTGCACATACCGGCCTGCATCGGGGTGTCTCACGGCTTCGGCGAATACAAGACGCTGTGGCGCAAGCTGCACGCGCGCCTAAGCATCGACAACAGATGGCATTTCGTTGGCGTCTCCTCTGCCGTGCGCGAGCATCTAATTCAGCAAGCGTGCGGTTTCACGGCAGAAAACACGACGGCGATCTTCAACGCACTCGACATCGAAACGCTCGAAAAAATGTTCCTTGAGCGCAAGGACGCCCGGCAAGCGCTAGAACTTCCCGCTGCCGCGCGCATCGTCGGCACAATCGGCAGGCTAGTGCCGGTCAAGGGGCACATCCATCTGATTCGCGCTTTCGCACAAATCGCCCCCGCGCATCCCGATGCTCACCTAGCGATCATTGGCGACGGCAGAGAAGCAGAAAGCCTTAAAGCAGAAATCGCGCGCCACGACCTTGCGCAACGCATCCACCTTCTCGGCTGGCGCACTCGAGCAAAACAATATATCAGGGCCTTTGACATCCTCGCTATACCGTCTTTGAGCGAAGGCTTCAGCTTAGCCCTACTCGAAGGCATGTCGGGACGACGACCGATTATCGGATCCGACATTCCTGCGATGGCACCGACCATTCGGGCGGCCGGGGGACTTTGCGTCCCACCGTCGGATACTGACGCCTTGGCCAAGGCCCTCTCGTGCTACCTCGCAAAACCCCCAGAAGCCTTAACCGAACTGGGCGAACAGGCCTATCAATACGTCCGTGCCAACCATGGAATCGCGGACTACCGCGCTGCCTATCTCCGCTTGACGCGCCAAGTCCTCGCCCGGGGAAAACAAGCTTCTTCTCACCGCACCTAAGCCCACTTCGATGCAGAACCTCGTCACCGTCATCATCGCCTCATACAACCATGGCCCGTACATCGAAGAATCGATTCAGAGCGTTCTTCGCCAAACCTATCCGCACATCGAACTTTTGGTCATTGATGACGGTTCGAGCGACGATAGTGTAGCGCGCATCGCCGCTCTGCAGGCGAGCCATGGCTTCGACTTCCGCACCCAACGCAACATCGGGCTGACACGCACGCTGAACGACGCCATTGCCCGAGCCCGCGGCGAATTCATCGCCCCTTTCGGGTCGGACGACATCATGCTGCCGGAGCGGATCGCTCTGCAAATGGCACATGTCGCGGACAAACCCGAGGTCGGAATTTGTGCCGGAAACATCCAACTGATGAATTCGGATGGCACCCCCTACGCCGTCAAACGCCCGGCACGCGACGGTTTTCGGCGCCTCGACTTTGACGACGTTTTTCTGGAAAGGAAACCGATGGCACCGGCGCCGACGATGCTGATCCGCCATGATGCGCTAGAAAAAGTCGGCGGTTTCAATCCTGAGATACGGCTGGAAGACCTCTACATCCAGCTCAAGATCACGCATGCGGGTTATTACGTTGACGCATTAGGCACCGATCTCGCCCGCTACCGCATCCACACGACGAATTCACACAAGAACATCCGCTTCATGGCGGAAGCCATCCTGCGCATTTACGAGGATTACCGCGACCACCCAGCCTACGAAACCGTCAAATTCAAGTTCATCAATTCGATGCTGGTCAAAGCGTCTCGACGCGATCGAAAGCTAGCCAAAGAGTTGCTCGCTCAACTCCCGTTGCGTGCCTGGAACCGCAGAACCTTTGCCAGCCTTCTGCGTTATCCTTTCGCTCCAGCCGGGAAATAAGAGTCGAATGACGCACGCCTCAGCGCGAAGGTGCCGAGGTTTTTTGGGTAAGTAGGAGGGTGGCGTTCAACAGCGCCAAGGGAATCCAGATCAACAACCAGTGCTCCTTTGGACGGGAGAGGAAACTACCGCCCTCGGTCATCCCCGCCATCAGACCATAAACAACGGCAACGGAAAAAATCACGACCGCGTCATCCCTCTTGTGCTTCCATGCTGCATATAATGAAGTGGCATACATCGCCCCCCAAAACGCAACCCCCACCAGCCCCAAGCGATAAAGCACCGAGAGGGTCATGTTGTGTGGGTCACTAAACGGGTAAGGGATATCGGAAAGCTGCACGCGCAGCTCCGCATCTAAACCGTGCCCCCAGATCAGCGCTTCTTTCGACTGCTGCCAGACGTCGGACCAGATTTCCGTCCGATATGACAACCCCCGTTGCAACATCGCCTCCGGATTGAGCGCAAAAAGAACGCTCACCAAAGCCAGCAGCGCTACGCCGCCGAGCAGCACTTGGCGGCGTGGACGCAGTACCACCACCCACCCCAGGGAAGCCAGTAACGCCAGCATTGGCGTGCGCGACCCGGTTTCGTACAACAGGATCGCCAGAACGCTGAGCGGCGCAACAGCCCACCAGCGGGCACGTCCCTCCCCAGTCATCAGATACCCCAGCCAGATTGCGGCGAAAAAACCATAGGCATGTGAGATCAAGAGCGGGTTGCTCAAAACTCCGAAGCCAATGAGGCGCTCCTGGTTTCCTCCGGCAAAAAGCCAGAGATTCCATAGCGCGAGAAAAACAGACAGCACGGCCGTACCGCGCAGCGTCGCGGCCAAGCGATCGTGCTGCGTCAGCGCCAAAAAACTCACGGCAATGAAAACAACCAGTACATAAGCCGGTAGTCTGAGCAAGGACGCTGCATCCCGAAAACTCTCGCCAACGACGACACTGAGCGTGACATACGCAAGAAACGACACGGCCATACGCGCCTGCGGCTGACGGAATGTCGTCACAGCTATCGAAGGCTGCAAAATTATCAGCAGTAAAGTCGGCGCCAAAAGGGTCAGATAAAAAACTCGCGCGTAATCACCTCGCTCCTCGAGAAACAACAAACCGAGTAACAGCGATGCCAGGCCGAAAAACATCGGCAGAGGGAGTATGGACAAAACGCGTTGGACCCAACGCCCTTCACTCACCTCTGGCGCTTCTTGATTCCCCATCGTTACTCCAATGATCCCCTACGGTTTGCGCATAAAAAGACAAAGTCGCCATCGGTTTCCAGCCAGGCAGCATCTTCAGTGTAGCGAGTGAGGTGAGCGAAATTTCTCGTTCTTTGCCAAGCGAAAAGCGGACGCATAAAAATCGCCATGTCAGCAACGTCAATCAGTCCGTAGTCCCCGGAAGGCGTACGGACAATATTCCCAAGATGCAACGAACGGAACAGCACGCCACTGGCATGCAATCGATTGATGAAATCGGCCAATTCGATCCGCATCGTCCGGGCAGCGTCGGCATCCATCCCGTTTCGAATCAAACTGCGCAACGTTTCGCCTGCAAGCGGCCGGTACAGAAGCGCCTCGCGCGACAGATGTGGAACACGATAAAGCGTCGTGGTTTCTGGGCAGGGCACGCCTAGCAACTTTAAACGGCGACAGTTTCGAACAAAGCGACGCGAATAAGGAAAGAGTAAGGCCGATGAAAACCAGCGCTTAAGGCGAAATATTTTCAGCATCCAGCCATTGCGCAGCCGATAAATTTTCGGCCCGTAAGCATCGCTCTCTAAGACCTCGGCCCCGTCGGTCAAAGCCTCGAATTCAGTCTGGTCTAATTTATTCAAGGATTCGCCCTCGTCAAAAGCTGTAGTCCCACGCTCATCCCTGCACCATCCTCTGGGCTCAGCAATGTCCGGTTCTGCTTTCTCGCTCCCCTCTACGCTGGGAGTAGCATCTGCCATCTCCCGGAAAACCTATCCCCAAAAGTCTCTGGATACAGACTATTTCGTTTTCTGTTTTGAAATATAGCGTCCCAACTCTTCCATCATCGCGGCTAAGGCTCGTGTTTTCTTGGCGAACCATTCATCTTGCTCTTTGGCCGAAAGCACCTGATCATCAGCCGTGGTCACTCGCGGATTTTGAGTCGAGGACATCGAAATTTTGACTTCGTTATCGATGTAGGCCGTGCTCGACCATTCGGCCAGCACCGAATATTCGCGAATCTCATCGGTGAGCAGATCAACGCCCGTCGTGTAATCACGTTTTGGATTTTTGACGCCAAGTAAAGGCATGACGGTTGGCACCACGTCCATATGATTGGACATTCCCTCGTAAACGCGAGGACTCATGCCTGGGACCCACAACACAAACGGCGTCCGAACCTGCTCGTCGACAAAGCTTGAGTTGTGTCCCCAGCGCCCTTTTTCCATGAATTCCTCGCCGTGGTCGCCAAGTACGATCACGACGGTGCTGTCGAGAAGCTGCTCCTGCTTAAGATAGTCGAACACCCGCTTGAACTGGCTATCGAGGTGATGCACCGAATTGTAGTAACGGTTTTTGATCAACGGCGCCTGAACGGAAAGTTGTTCACGACTCAGCGTAAAGTAATTGATGTCGTCCGGGTACGGAGTTCGGATCACACTTTCCGGAGGGAAGTAGTAACGCGCGTGCGGCGACTCGAAAAACATGAAGGTAAAGAATGGCCGGCCACGGTCACGCTTGCCGATGAAGTCGAGCATCTTGCCGACGTTGATACGATCGTTTTCCCATCCTTGGGCAGCCCCTGGCGCCTCATGAAGGATTTCCGACGGCAACTGGCTAAAAATCGTCGCATCGAACTCTGGGTAGGAAAATTTGGCGCTGGTATAAAGGCTCATCTGATAATTCTGCGCCTTCAGCACGTCGATGATCGGAGCGCCCCGCCGTTCGGCAAGCATCGGAAACCAGTAATTACCGGGAATCCCGGAAAACATCGTAAACACCCCGACGCGCGTACCGTTACCACCGCTGAAATGCCGCGTAAACCGCGTTGCGCCTTTGGCGAAATTCCAAGTACTCGGCATGACTTCGGCGTCGAGCATATCCCAACGCAGCGATTCCGCAACCAGCCAAACGATGTTGAGCGGCTTGGCGGGCTTCTCGACGACGAGCGGATTGAGCGGGTAGTTGAGCGCACCGCTGCTAACGGCAAGTTCCTTTTTGCGATCGACCTTGACGCCTACCTTTGAGAGCAGGGTCCGTGCCGTCATCCCCAGATAGTAAGGCACGGTCACGGTCAAGGCGCTGATGCTGGTCACCCCGGTCGCGGTTCCGTAGGCATAGACCATACGCTCGCCGACGGTCATCACTGCAAAGATCACCATCAGCCCAGAAAAAAGACGACGCGGCACCCAGTGGGGCTCGCCGAAGACCTGGAACAGACGCGCCACCACAAACAGCAACCCAGCCTGGAGCACAAAGAAACCGAGGGCAATGGCCGCGAAAGTCAGGTTGGAGGCCGTACTGGCACCGAGTGATTCGACGCCGCCAGGCGTTGTCACCAGATTGATGACGAAACTGTTGATGAAAAAACCGTAGAGCGTAAACAGCTTGGCGTTGGCATAGAAAAACAGGGTTGTCGCGCCACTACAGAACACCGCCCAAGGATAGAGAAGCGTGGTGCGCGCAGCGGTTCGACCGCGGTTCACCAAACGCTCAACAGTCCAGAACAACAAAAGCGCGGGCAGAAGATAGATCACTCCGTACGACAGCCAAACCGCGATGACAAACCCAAAGGCCAGTGGCCCATCCGTCCGCGCAGCAGAGAAATCGATACCGTCCCAAGTAATCGTCAACAGGACGAAATACGTCAACAGGAAAAAATAAGCGAGAACGCGGCGAAACTGTTGAACCGAAAACAAGGAAAACCTCCGGGAAAGAGAGGTAAATCGGATGCGTGCGCGGCAAAGTAGACCACAGACCTTCGTCCTTCGACCGCGCGCAGTATACCCGCTGCCCGCCCTCCTGAACCAAAGTCCGCTTTAGGCTTGTGCTGCCTCGCCAGGAAAGCCGCATGCTAGAATTTTCAGTTTACGGCGGTGCGCCCCGCATCACCGACCATCCGATTTTTCCCGATGCAGCGACCCGCCCCCTCTTCCAGCACGTCCTCCCTGCGCCTTTATCTGCGCTTGCTCGGCTACCTGCGTCCGATGCTCGGCTGGTTCGCTGTCAGTCTGCTGGGCTTCGTTATTTTTGCATCGGCCCAGCCGATGCTCGCCAGCGTACTGAAATACTTCGTTGACGGGATCACCAACCCGTCCGGTTCGACCCTTCAGAACCTCCCCCTCATCGGCCGCCTTGACCTGACTTACGCGGTACCGCTGATGATGGTACTCATCGTTTTCTGGCAAGGGATCGGCTCGTTTCTCGGCAATTACTATCTAGCTCGCGTCTCGCTCGGACTGATCAACGACCTGCGTCGCGCCCTCTTCGGTAGCCTGTTTCATCTCCCGAACACCTATTTTGACCAGAACAATTCAGGCCACCTGATCTCGCGCATCGCCTACAACGTAACCATGGTCACCGGTGCCGCGACCGATGCGATCAAGATCATGATCCGCGAAGGGCTAACGGTTGTATTCCTGTTCGGCTACCTCATTTGGATGAACTGGAAACTGACCCTTGTCATGGTTGCCATCCTCCCAGTCATCGGCATCATGGCCAGCGGCGCAAGCCGAAAATTCCGCAAGCAGAGCAAGAAAATCCAAGCGGCGATGGGTGACCTGACCCACATCGCCTCGGAGACCATCCAGGGCTATCGCGTCGTGCGCAGCTTCGGCGGCGAACGCTACGAAAGCGAGCGTTTCCGCATCGCCAGCGAAGAGAACACCCGCAAACAGCTCCGCATGGCACGCACCGGCGCCACGTTCACGCCGGCGTTGCAACTCGTCACGTTCAGCACGATGGCCGTCCTGCTTTTGCTCGTCCTCGTGATGCGCGGCGACTCGACGGCCGGCGATCTCGTCGCCTACATTACGGCGGCCGGTCTGCTGCCCAAGCCGATCCGTCAGCTCTCGGAAGTCAGCGCCACGATCCAACGCGGACTGGCGGGCGCGGAAAGTATCTTCGAGCAACTCGACGAAACGCCGGAACCGGATCGCGGTACCGTCGAACAGGAAAGGATCACCGGACGCATCGAGGTCCGCCAGTTGTCCTTCCGATATCCGGGCAGCGACAAACTCGTTCTCGACGATATCAATTTCACCATCGAACCAGGGCAGATGGTGGCGCTGGTCGGTCGTTCCGGCAGCGGAAAATCGACGCTCGCCAACCTGTTGCCGCGCTTCTATCAGCACGACCAGGGACAAATCCTCGTCGATGGCCTCGCCGTCGAAGATTACGCGCTGCGCAACCTCCGCCGCCACATTGCGCTCGTCACGCAGCAAACCTCGCTGTTCAACGACACGGTGGCCAACAACATCGCGTATGGTGACCTCGCAGGAGCCCCGCGCGACGCCATTGAGCGCGCCGCCGAAGCAGCCCACGCCAAAGAATTCATTGATCTTTTGCCCGAGGGCTTCGACACCCTGGTCGGTGAAAACGGAGTGCTGCTTTCCGGAGGGCAACGGCAACGCTTGGCCATCGCCCGCGCCATCCTCAAGGACGCCCCGATCCTGATACTCGACGAAGCCACTTCGGCCCTCGACACGGAATCTGAACGCCACATCCAAAACGCGCTTGACCGCGTCATGGCCAACCGTACGACGCTGGTCATTGCGCATCGACTCTCGACAATCGAAAAAGCCGACGTCATCATGGTCATGGAGCATGGCCGCATCATCGAGCGCGGCTCACATGCGGAATTGCTCGCCGCCGATGGGCACTACGCTCGGCTACACGCCATGCAATTCCGCGAAGACAGCGCCCCTCCGTCGGCCTAAAACCAAAACACGACGCGAAGCCCGTTGCGAGATCGAAACGCGTAAGACCAGAAATTTCGCAAAATCCAGCCCGCACCTCGTTAGCGGAAGCGTGGTCAACGCCCTTCGGTCTAGCACAGGAGGCCCGAAGGTCAGTTCAGGGCAGCGGCAAGCGGGCATCCAGCCAGCGTACCAAGGGCGAACCAGCGGGCCAGTTGCGTAAAAACCGCGCCCGGTCACGCTGCCACGCCTGCGCATGGGTGCGCGACGAACGATGCTGGGTCATCGCATCAAGGTCGATGAGCACCACCTGCCCATCGTGCCAAAGGAGGTTGGTTGCCTTTAAATCGCCATGGCTGATGCGCAAGGCATGCAGCGTACCAAACAGGGTCAGCAGGGCTGCGGCAATTTCGGCGGGCGGCTCGGCATCGGCGCTCAGGATTTCAAGCAAATCGCGCCCGGGACAAAACGCGTTAACCAGAAAAGCACGGCGACGCAACGGACCGAAGCGTTCTTCGACAAGCGCCAGTGGTTCCGGCGTGGCGATGCCATAGAAACGGAGACGATGCCCCTCTCGCCACGAATGCCAAGCACGCGAAGGCCGCCAACTGCGCCCGAACGCATGCCAGATATTTTTCAGGTTGTAACGCTTGACGACCAGAACACCGGCCTGCGGATCGTCGATGCGCGCCACGGTACACGTACGACCGTCCTTGAGTCGCCGCCCGGCCTCGACTGCGGTATCAAGTCTGGCCTGCACACCGTGCAGCGCACTAGCGTGCTGGCGCGCCACGACGGAGAAGCGGCGCCAACTGCGCTGCACGGAGAACAAAGTACAGTCGCGGCCAATCTTGCCGAGAAAATCGTCCCAACGCCGTTTTCGGCAGCCTTCAACCCTAGCCGCCAGAGCCTCGGGCTGCGGAGCGCTTCCCGATGCGCCCTGGTAAGCCGCCAGAAGCGGCGCCCAATGGGCATCCCAGGCCGGCGGCAACTGCGCCAGCATGAGCGCCAAATTACTCTCCCGGCCAGCGGCATCGCCCGCTGCCAAAACACGCACGGCGTCACCGTCGATCACATAAAGCGTCCCGTCCTGGCGCAGAAAGTTGCCCAAGTGGGCATCGTCGTGCACCAAGCCAGCGGCATGCAAGCGCCCCAGTGCCGCACAGCCTTCGGCCAACACGGCATGGGCCGCAGTGTTCTCGGGCGACGCTCCACCGCAGGCCTCCCAGGCCTCGGCCAGGGTCGTGGCGCCGTCGAGCCAGGCCGTCAGCAGCAGATGTCCCCCGTCAGGCAAAGCCGCAGCCAGAAGCACCTCCGGTGTCGGCACGCCGGCAGCAGCCAGCGCCGCAAGTCCGTCGCACTCGCGCTGCCAATGCCGGGCACTGCCCTCGGCAACGAACAGTTTGGCGAGCACGCGCCGCCCCCGCCATACCCCACCGCCGACCACGCGCTTTCCGGGCAGGATGCGCAGCAGCGTCTCGAAGCTCAGTATCTCGCCATCGCCAAGCGCCAGAGCAAACGGCAGCGCCGGCGTACGGCCGGCCACTCGCAACGTCACCACCGAAAGCACAGGTGCCGCGAGCGTATCGTTCATGCCGACGCTCCCGGCGCGTATTTGCGGCGATAGCGCGCCATGAGGCGCTGCGCCTCGCGCTCCAGTCGCGCCAGCAAGGCCGCCTCCTCGCGCAGGATGACGCGCAGCGGTCGCTCGAAGTAAGCGCGCAAAAAGCGCAGCACGTCGCGCCGCGTCAGCCCGATCTCAAGTGCCGAGAAATAGAGCCCAGCGAGATCCTTGTCGCGCCAGCGACGCGGCGTCTCCGCACGCGTTTGCGCCCGGTGCAGGTCGATCAGCGAAAGGCGAAAATCCTCGGGACGCGGCGCGGGATCGAGGTGAAGGAGAAAGTGGCAGATGTAAAAATCGCGGTGATTGACCCCGCCGCGGTGCATGCGCCCGGCCATCTCGGCAACGCGCCGGATCAGCGCGCGCTTCCATGCCGGCAGCGGTGGATTTTGCGGCCAATCGCGGCAATGGTCTTCGAGGCTGACCGTGCTTGCCAACTCTTCGGTAATGATGAAGGAATGTTGTCGTGCGGGATCGACACCGCGCTCAGCAAAGGCTACTGGGGTCATGCTGGCGACGCCGAGTTCGGCCAACCGGCGCAGGGCGCGGTACTCGTTGCCGGCACCCAGCACTGGCGCACGCAGGCTGACGAGATTCTTGATGATCTCGCCCCAGCCGACGCCGCGGTGGATCTTGACGAAATACCCTCGTCCTTCGACCTCGGTCCGCAAAGTCCGGCGCGCTTCGAGCTCGCGGAACACCTCGCCCTGCAAGGCTTCGACGGCAGCATGCGCGTCGCACCCGGCCCACAGGCGATCGAAAGGCGGCGCCAGCCAAACGGTTTCGCTCATGGCCGCGCCTTCAGGATGATGTCCGCCGCGCGCTCGGCGTTACTGTAGATGTCAGCCGTCTCGGCAAAAGCGAGCGCCTTGGCCTGCCAGCGACGCCGCGCCGCCTGGTTGCCAAGCATCTCGGCCAGCGTTGCGTCGAGCACGGCTTGCGCAAACGGCTCGGGAAGCACACGCCCGGCCTCGGCGTCGTCGATGTAATGCGCGTACCCGCAGACCGCGGTGACCAGCACCGGCAGCCCGGCGACCACCGCCTCGAGCAACACCGTGCCGGTGTTTTCGTTGTAGGCCGGATGGATCAGCAGGTCGGCGCCGAGCAAAAAGCGCGGGATGTCGTCGCGCCCGGGGAAGATCGTCACCCGCTCGGAAAGCCCGAGCGTGGCCGCTTGGCGCAGAAACTCGGACGGGTCGTCCTGGCCGATGACAAAGAGCCGTGTGCGCTGCCGCAGGGCCTCGGGCAAGGCGGCCAAGGCCTTGATGCTGCGGTCGAGTCCCTTGGTTTTGAAGCCCGAACCAACCTGCAGCAGGAGCAAATCTTCGTCCCCCAGAGCAAACTCGCGCCGGAACTCGGCGCGCAGATCGGCCGCATTGGCCGGCGCCTTGCGGTCGCGCGCAATGCCCGGCGGCAGGAGGTGGAAGCGGGCCGACGGCGTCCGGTAATGGCGTTCGAAGAAGGGCTGCTGCAGCTGCGAGATCATCAGGATCTCGGTCGTGCTTTCGGGAGCGAACACCGCCCGCTCGTAGGCCGAGAAGTGCCGATAACGCGAGGAAAACCGGTAGAGCGGATTGCGCAGCTGACGCGCCTTTTCCTCGTAACACCCGTCGGCGGCGAAATAAACGTCAAGGCCCGGCATCTTGTTGAAGCCGATCACCCGATCCACCGGCGCAGCGGTCAGATGCTCGCCGATCCAAGCGCTGAATTTCTCGTTGCGGCGCACGTTGCTCCACGCCCGAACGGGCACGCGCACGAGTTCAAAGCCAGCGGGCACCTCGCCCTCCCAATCGAGCGTATAGACGCGGATATCATGTCCGCGCGCCTGACAGGCCAGGGCGATGCGCAGGAAGTCGCGTTGCAACCCGCCGAAGGGAAAGTATTTGTAGAGACAGAAAGCCAGTTTCATGATTCAGAGTCCGGCGCAGGTTCGGTGCCCCGCCGTTGCTTGTAACGGTTATACCCCCAGAGGTATTGCTCCGGGCACTTCAGGATCAGGCGCTCCATTTCCCGGCTGATGCAGGCGGCGCGTTCCTCGACGCTGCCCTCGACGGGATACTCGGGCGGCATGAAATGCAGGCGGAACCCGTCGCCATCCGGCAACCGCTCGCCCCAGGCCAGCACCACCGCCGCACCGCTCTCGCTGAGTTTGCCGGCCAGGGTCATGGTGTAGGCCGGACGCCCAAAAAAATCGATCCAACGCCCTTCGCCCCGGCGTGGCGCCTGGTCGGGCAACATGCCGACCGCCTCGCCTCGACGCAACGCCTTGATCAGCGTGCGCACGCCCGAAAGGTCGGCCGGCGCGAGGTAAAGCTGCGGCCGCGCCCGCCCTTCCTCGATCATCGTCTGCAACCAGGCTTGCTTCGGCGGCCGGTAGAGGACGCTGATCGGCGCGCGATGCGAATAGTACTGGGCCGTTACTTCGAAGCAGCCAAGATGCGGTGTCAGGAACAAAATGCCCTTGCCGGCCGCTTGCGCGGCTTCGACGTAGTCCCAGCCGCGCACTTCGCGCACCAGACGCACGGTCTCTTCCAGCGGGTGCAACCACAGGCGCGGCAGCTCAAGCGAGGTACGCCCGGCATTGGCGATCGCTGCATTGCGCACACACCGCGCGCCGTCGGCACCCAGCGCCAGCGTCATGTTCTCGCGCAGGTGGCGGCGGTAAGTGGGCGACGCAAGCCAGGTCAGCCAGCCGAGCAACGCGCCAAGACGGTGCAAGGTGGCAAGCGAGGTGCGTGCCAGCAATCGAAAGACGAAGATCAAGGGAAGTTTTCCGCGAACAAATGCAAATCGCCCCCGGTTTGACCCCGGGGATTCGAAAAACTACAATTATCGCATCCGCCGAGTTAAACAGGACAACTTGCAGGGCGGGCGAGGGGCAACCTTCGGAAATACTGCTAAAGCGTCGTCAGCCAGAAACCCCGGGCCGGCCACGCAGCCGCAACGGGGTTTTTTGTTTTGGAGCTGACTGTAATGTCCAAGGATTTCATCTTCAGTTCGGAATCGGTCTCCGAAGGCCATCCCGACAAGGTTGCCGACCAGATTTCGGACGCCGTTCTCGACGCCATCCTGGCCGAGGACCCCAAGGGCCGCGTGGCCTGCGAAACGCTGGTGTCGACTGGCCTCGTCGTGATGTCGGGCGAAATCACCACCAAGGCCCACATCAACTACCGCGAGATCGCCCAGGAGACGATCCGCCGCATCGGCTA
Source organism: Propionivibrio sp. (assembly GCF_041441355.1). Lineage (GTDB taxonomy): Bacteria > Pseudomonadota > Gammaproteobacteria > Burkholderiales > Rhodocyclaceae > Propionivibrio. Next base: position 91,855 of record NZ_JASDTF010000028.1, on the reverse strand, counting down.
CACCGACAGCGACATTGGTTTCGACTACAAGTCCTGCGCCATCCTCACCGCCATCAACAAGCAGTCGCCCGACATCGCACAAGGCGTTAACGAAGGCCAGGGCCTCGACCTTGACCAGGGCGCCGGCGACCAGGGCCTGATGTTCGGCTACGCTTGCAATGAAACGCCGACCCTGATGCCGCTGCCGATCTTCTACGCTCACCGCCTGATGCAACGCCAAGCCGAAGTGCGCAAGGACGGTCGCCTGCCCTGGCTGCGCCCCGACGCCAAGAGCCAGCTTTCGGTGCACTACGTCGATGGCAAGCCCGTGTCGATCGACACCGTCGTCGTCTCGACCCAGCACGCCCCCGACGTCACCCACGCCCAGCTCTCCGAAGCGGTGATCGAAGAGATCATCCGCCCGGTGCTGCCCAAGGAACTCGTGACCGGCGCCACCCGCTTCCTGGTCAACCCGACCGGGCGCTTCGTTGTCGGCGGCCCGAACGGCGATTGCGGCCTCACCGGCCGCAAGATCATCGTCGACAGCTACGGTGGCACCGCCCGCCACGGCGGCGGCGCCTTCTCGGGCAAGGACCCGTCGAAGGTCGACCGCTCGGCCGCTTACGCTGCCCGCTACGTCGCCAAGAACATCGTCGCCGCCGGCCTCGCCGAGCGCTGCGAAGTGCAGATCGCCTACGCCATCGGCGTCGCCAAGCCGGTGTCGCTGATGGTCGAAACCTTCGGCACGGGCAAGATCGCCGACGAGAAGATCGTCGAACTGGTGCTGCAGCATTTCGACCTGCGTCCGAAAGGCATCATCCAGTCGCTCGACCTGCTGCGTCCGATCTACTCGAAGACCGCCGCCTACGGCCACTTCGGCCGCGACGAGCCGGAGTTCACGTGGGAGAACACGGACAAGGCAGCCGCGCTACGCGCGGATGCTGGCCTGTAAGGCGACGACGCAATCGCTTGGCCACGTTCCGGCGCAGGCTTACCTCCGGCGCATGCCGGAGGTAAGCCTGCGCGACAGCAGCGGCCGCTGCCAGAGTACCGTTGCCCCCAAAAAGCCGACACCCCGTCGGCTTTTTTATTCCCGTCTCCGCAACCGCACGGATGGCCGGAATGCCCGATTTCTGGTAGAACGAACAGATGGATGCCTTCTGGATACTCGTTCTGCTCATCGTCTTGTCGGGATATTTCGCGCTCGCCGAAATGGCGCTCGCCTCGTCCCGCCGCTCTCGCCTCGTCCCCCTTGCCGAAAATGGCGACCATCGCGCCGCGCAAGCGCTAGCGATCAAAGACAATCCGAGCCGGCTGCTCGCCGCGACACAGACCGGGATCACCGCCGCCGCACTGCTCTCCGGCGTCTTCGGCGAGTCGGCGCTGAACGACACCATCGTCGGCTGGATCAGCCGCTGGCTGCCCTTCATCGTCGAATACCAGAGCGAAATCGCGCTCACCGTCACCATCATCGTGGTCACCGCGTTCTCGATCGTCTTTGGAGAAATCGTGCCCAAGCGCATCGCCATCGCCCACCCCGAAAACGTTGCGATGCTCTGCGCCCCGTCGATGACCCTGTTCATCCGGATGATGTCACCGCTGATCCATGGCCTCTCGCGCGCCGCCGACCTCGTCCTGCACGCGCTCCCGGTACGCGCCGCGCCGGCCGTGGTCAGCATCGAGGACATCCTGGCCTACGTCGACGAAGGCCAGCGCGCGGGCGAGATCGCCCCCGAAGAGGGCCACCTGCTCGGCAACATCTTCCGCCTCGAAGACTGGCGCGTGGTGGCGATCATGACCCCGGCCGTCGACGTCGCCTACCTCGACCTGCTGCGCCCGCACGAGCACAACCTGACAGTCCTGCGCGAATCGCCACACTCGCGCCTGCCGATCTGCAAGGGCGACCTGCAACACGTCGTGGGGCTGGTCGAGAGCCACGACATCCTGCAGGCGGCGCTGGCTGGCAAAATCGACTTCACCGACGTGCCGTTGACCGCGCCGCTGTTCGTTCCCGGCTCGCTGACGCTGATCGAGCTTCTGCGCACGTTACGCAGCCAGCGCAATAACTTCGCCTTCGTGGTCAACGAGTTCGGCCAGACCGAAGGCATCGTCACCCTCGATGACCTGCTGCAAACAATGGTCGGCGACATGATGCCGCTCGCCGACGACCCGAATGAGGCGCTCGCCGTCCGCCGCGCCGACGGCTCCTGGCTGCTCGACGGCCTGATACCGGTCGACGAGATGAAAGGCAAGCTTGCCATCCCCGACATCCCGGCCGAGGATTTCGGCAACTTCCACACCCTCGGCGGCTTCGTCCTCACCGCCCTCGGACGTATCCCGAAGAAAGGCGAATTCTTCGAATACGCCGGCTGGCGCTTCGAAGTCGTCGACGTCGATCACAACCGCATCGACGAAGTCCTCGCCACCCCGCTTCCGCCGCCGGAAGCCTGAACCTGAGCGCGGAGCTCAACATGCTCAAAAAAATCCGCGTCGAGCAACTCGTGCTCGGCATGCACATCAAGGAATTCTGCGGCTCCTGGATGGAACATCCGTTCTGGCGCAGCGCCTTCGTCATTGACGATCCGAAAGACCTGATGCGGATTCGCAACAGCAGCATTCAGGAATGCTGGATCGACACCGCGCGCGGGCTCGACATCCCGCCCGATGCCCCCTCGATCAGCACCGCCGAAACCGACGCCCAGGTCGAGGCCGAACTCGCCCAGGTGGCGCAAAGCGCGCGCACCGTGGCACCGCAGTCCCTCGCCGCCGAGGTCGAGCGCGCGGCACGCATCTGCGCCCAGGCCAAGACCGCCGTCACCTCGATGTTCCAGGAAGCGCGCATGGGCAAGGCCATCGACACCGGCAAGGCGCAGCAACTCGTCGAGGAGATTTCCGACTCGGTGCTGCGCAATCCGGGGGCGCTGATCAGCCTGGCCCGGCTGAAGAATGCCGACGACTACACCTACATGCACTCGGTTGCCGTCTGCGCGCTGATGATCGCGCTCGCCCGCCAGCTCCAGCTCGACGAGGAGACAACGCGCCGCCTCGGCCTTTCCGGCCTGCTGCACGACCTCGGCAAGGCGGCGATGCCGATGGACGTGCTCAACAAGCCGGGCAAGTTGAGCGACGGCGAATTCGCGATCATGAAACGCCACCCGGACGAAGGGCACAAGATGCTCGCCGACGTCCCCGGGGCCTGCCCGATCGCCCTCGACGTGGTCCTGCACCACCACGAAAAAATTGACGGCTCGGGCTACCCGCACGGGCTCAAGGACACGGAGATCAGCCTCCACGCCAAGATGGGAGCAGTCTGCGATGTCTACGACGCGATCACCTCCAACCGCCCCTACAAGGCCGGCTGGGATCCGGCCGAATCGCTGCGCAAGATGGCCGAATGGGCGCCGGGCCACTTCGATCCGACGGTTTTCCAGGCCTTTGTCAAAAGCCTCGGCATCTACCCGATCGGCTCGTTGGTGCGCCTGGAATCAGGCCGCCTCGGCGTCGTCGTCGAGCAAAGCGAGAAATCCCTGCTCGCGCCGCGGGTCAAAGTCTTTTTCTCGACCCGCGCCAACGCCCGCATCCGGACCGACGTCATCGACCTTTCGGCGCCGGCTTGCCGCGACAAGATCGCCCAGCGCGAAGACCCGGCCCAATGGCGCTTTCCTGACCTCGACGCGCTGTGGTCTGGACTTCCCGGAAACCCGTGGTGAGCCTGCGCCCTCCGCGCGGGGCACGTTTCGGAACGCCGCAAGAGCGCGTATAATCAAGCGCTGATCCGAGGGGCGCTGCAAGACTGTCTGCACAGTTTCAGGCTCGGAATACCCCCAACTGCGCTCATCCAATCAACCCGTGCCGAACACGGGAAGACGGGTGAATCTCCAGCAGTCCGCTCACTGCCCGCCTCCCCTGCCCGGCCACTGTTTCAGGAGCACACCGTGGCTGAACAATCCAAAGACTACGTCATCGCCGACCTTAGCCTCGCCGAATGGGGCCGCAAGGAAATCCGCATCGCCGAAACCGAGATGCCGGGCCTCATGGCGATCCGCGAAGAATTCGCCGCCCGCCAGCCGCTCAAGGGCGCACGCATCACCGGCTCGCTGCACATGACCATCCAGACCGCCGTGCTGATCGAGACCCTGATCGCGCTCGGCGCCGAAGTGCGCTGGGCCTCGTGCAACATTTTCTCGACCCAGGACCACGCCGCCGCTGCGATCGCAGCACAGGGCATCCCGGTCTTTGCCGTCAAGGGCGAATCGCTCGCCGACTACTGGGATTACACCCACCGCATCTTCGAGTGGACCGACGGCGGCTACAGCAACATGATCCTCGACGACGGCGGCGACGCGACCCTGCTCCTGCACCTCGGCGCCAAGGCTGAGAAGGACCTCTCGGTCCTGGCCAAGCCCGGCTCGGAGGAAGAAACCGTCCTCTTCGCGGCAATCAAAGCCAAGCTCGCAACCGACCCGGCCTGGTACTCGACCCGCCTGAAGGAGATCAAGGGCGTCACAGAGGAAACGACGACCGGCGTGCATCGCCTGTACCAAATGCACGAGCGCGGCGACCTCAAGTTCCCGGCAATCAACGTGAACGACTCGGTCACTAAGTCCAAGTTCGATAATCTCTACGGCTGCCGCGAGTCGCTGGTCGACGGCATCAAGCGCGCCACCGACGTGATGGTCGCCGGCAAGGTCGCCGTCGTCTGCGGCTACGGTGACGTGGGCAAGGGCTCGGCCCAAGCACTGCGTGCCCTGTCGGCGCAGGTGTGGGTCACCGAAGTCGACCCGATCTGCGCCCTGCAGGCCGCGATGGAAGGCTATCGCGTGGTGACCATGGACTACGCCGCCGACAAGGCCGACATCTTCGTCACCTGCACCGGCAATTACCACGTCATCACTCACGACCATATGGTCAAGATGAAAGACCAGGCCATCGTCTGCAACATCGGCCACTTCGACAACGAGATTGACGTCGCCTCGATCGAGCAGTACGAGTGGGAAGAGATCAAGCCGCAGGTCGACCACATCGTCATGCCCTCGGGCAACCGCATCATCCTGCTGGCCAAGGGCCGCCTCGTGAACCTCGGCTGCGCCACCGGCCACCCCTCGTACGTCATGAGCTCGTCCTTCGCCAACCAGACGATCGCCCAGATCGAGCTGTACACCAAGACCAGCGACTACCCGGTCGGCGTCTACACGCTGCCCAAGCACCTCGACGAAAAGGTCGCCCGTCTGCAACTCAAGAAGCTCAACGTCCAACTGACCACGCTCACCCCCGAGCAGGCCGCCTACATCGGCGTGTCGGTCGACGGCCCGTACAAGGCCGAGCACTACCGTTATTAAGCGCCGCGCCTGGCCGGCGAACGAACATTCGCCGGCCACCCGACCCTTTTTTGCTCCTGAACGGACCATGACCCAGACCGACCTCTCGATCGAATTCTTCCCGCCGCAGACGCCGGAAGGCATCGAAAAGCTGCGTGCCGTGCGTGCCAAGCTCGCGCCGCTCCAGCCTTCCTTTTTCTCAGTGACCTTCGGTGCCGGCGGCTCGACGCGCGAGCGCACCTTCGCCATCGTCAAGGACATCGCCGCCGAAGGCTTCGACGCCGCGCCGCACCTCTCCTGCGTCGGCTCGACGCGGCAGAACATCCGCGACATCCTTGCCGACTACCGCACCGCCGGCATCCGCCGCCTCGTCGCCCTGCGCGGCGACCTGCCCTCGGGCATGGCCGAGGCCGGCGAATTCCGCTACGCCAACGAACTCGTCGAATTCATCCGCAGCGAAACCGGCGACCACTTCCAGATCGCCGTCGCCGCCTACCCCGAATGGCATCCGCAAGCGCGCTATCCGAAGGACGACCTCGACGCCTTCGCGCGCAAAGCCAAGGCCGGCGCCAACACGGCGATCACCCAGTACTTCTACAACGCCGACGCCTATTTCCATTTCGTCGACGAAGTCCGCGCCCGGGGCGTCGACATCCCGATCATTCCCGGCATCATGCCCATCGTCAGTTTTTTCAAGCTGGCGCGCTTCTCCGACGCCTGCGGTGCCGAGCTGCCGCGCTGGATGCGGCGCAGCTTCGAAGGCATGGGCGATGACACCGACTCGATCCGCGCCTTCGGCCTCGACCTCGTCACCGACCTCTGCGAGCGCCTGCTTGCCGGCGGCGCGCCCGGCCTGCACTTCTATTCGATGAACCAGTCGGCGCTGACGCTCGAAATCTGTCGCCGGCTTGGCCTCTCGCCCGAAACAACGCGCTAGACTGTACAGGGGCGCACTGCACGCTGCGCCCCACCCATCAACTGACGATGGCATAATCGGCACATGCTGATCGTGCCCGTCAGTGGACAGCCAGATTGGCGCAGGCCGCCGCTCATCCTCCTGCTCCTGATCCTGATCAATGTCCTCGTCTTCTTCGGCGCGCAGGGCCGTGACGACGAGCGCACCCTGCACGCCGCCCGCTACTATTTCGACTCGGCGCTGCCGGGTATCGAACTGCCGCGTTATGTCGCTGAACTCGAGCGACATCGCCCCGCCGACGCGCTGCCGCTGCAAAAAGCGCTGGACAAGAAACAGCCACAGCGGGTGTTGCGCGCCATGGAAAACGACGCGGCGTTCATGCGCCGCCTGCACGCGCAACAAATCGTCACCCCCGAAGCGCCGGAGTTCGCACGCTGGCGCAGCGAGCGCCGTCACTACGAAACCCTGCGCGACAAGAGCACCAGTCAGCGCTTGGGCTTCAAGCCCGCCGAACCGACGGTCGCCAGCCTGTTCGCGCACATGTTCCTGCATGTCGACCTGATGCACCTGATCGGCAACATGGCGATTCTTTTCGTCGTCGGCCTGCTCGTCGAAGAAAAGCTCGGCAAGACGCGCTTTCTCCTCTTTTATCTCCTCTGCGGCCTGGGCGCCGCCGCGCTCGACTGGGCGGTCGACAGCCAGCGCACCATCCCCGGCATCGGCGCTTCCGGCGCGGTGTCCGGCGTCATGGCGATGTTCGTCATGCTCTACGGCTTGCAGAAAATCCGTTTTTTCTACTGGCTCGTGGTCTATTTCGATTTCTTCATGGCGCCGGCGATCCTCGTCCTACCCGTCTGGATCGGCTGGGAACTCGTCCAATACCTCAACGCCGGCAACAGTCAGATCAACTACCTCGCCCACCTCGGCGGCTTCCTGACCGGCACCCTGCTCATCGCCATGCTGCGCCGCTTCGGCCCAGCGCTCAAAACCGCAACGGAGCCCCCCCTTGTTCCAGACCCGCTGGTCGCCGAGCGGCAGCGCCTCACCGGGCATCTCGAGCAACTGCGCTTCGCCGAAGCCGTTCACAGCGCGCGCCGCTGCACTCGCCTGGCCCCGCACGATGCCGCCCTGCTCGAGCAATACTACATGCTCGCACGCGGGCAGCCGGGCAGCGACGACTATCACCGCGCCGCAGCACAGATCTTCGCCCGGGCCGAAGACGTCGCTCACGGCGAGTTCGCCTACCGGACCTTCAAAGACTACTTCAAAACCGCGCGCCCCTCGGTGCGCCTGGCTTCGGCACAATTGGCAACGCTGATCCGCGGTTTTGCCCGCAACGGCTACCTCGACGATGCCGAACGCTTGAGTTTGGCTTTGGCACGCCGCGACGCACAGCATCCGGCGCTGCCCGCCTTGTTGTTGCTGCTGGCCGAAGCTTACCGCCGCGCCGGTAACGGTTCGCGTCGGCACGCCTTGCTCGAACGCCTGAGGCAGGAGCACCCGAACAGCGAGGAGGCGTTGCGCGCCGGAACGCTTTAGCCTGGCCAGTCCGTCATGACTGCGCCGGTGCCATGCGCTCAATCGCCGTCAGCAGCTTGCGGCCCTCTCCGCTGGCCGCATGCTCCGGGTAACGCGTCAACAAAACCTGCAGAATCTGCCGCGCCGTAGCGTCCTGGCGCAGGTTCTCGCACAGCATGCTGGCCGCGAACAAGTAAACGTCGGGAATCTCGGGATGACGCGGGAACCGCTTGTCGAAGCCTTTGATCAACGCAAGCGCATACGTGTAATCGCGCGCCTGACGCGCGGCTTCGGCCAAACGTAGCAGCTCGGAAGGACGCTCGGGCGCGAAGTCGGGTGTGCGCTCAAGCAGCGCCCGATACACCTGCAACGCCTCGCTGCCGCGCGATTTGCCGAGCAGCGCTGAAAGATAACGCCGCCCGTGCGCAACCAAGCGATCGTTCTGGTCGGACAGCAACAGCAAGGCGTGATAACGCCGGTGAGGCGCCAGATCGTCGGGCGCGGTCCGTACATCTTCATACGCCAGATCAAGTGCCGTCGCCAGCTGTCCATCGGCCACCAAACGGCCGAGCACGGCCTGACGTTCGTTGCCTGAATCTGCAACAGCCGGTGCAACATCGGCTTCGACACCAAGTTCATGATGATGCTGATAGACGGCGTAACCCATCATGTTGAACATGATCAGGCTGAAGTACATCGCCACGAAGTTGAGCACCGGCAAGCCCAGCCATTCCGGCAGGCGCGGCACCAGAAAGTGTTGTACCGCGCCCTGGCTGGCCGACAGCATGAACAGGAAGGCGCACAAGCTCAGGTAAGGCAGGCCGATGGCGCGCATCGTCGACAACAAGGTCAGCGGATTGATCGCCGCGCGCAGGCTGCCGGTGATCGTCAGTGCCATGACGCTGGCCGGCGTCGCCACGACGCAGAACAGCAACACGAGCCCGGCGAACAACGGTCCGAGCTCGCTGGCAAGCGCCACCCAGACGCCCATGAAGATAAAAACCGCATACTGCTTGTAGGGCAGATAAGGACTGAGCGTTTCGAACCGTTCGCTGTATTGGTCAGGCCGCAACTGCCCGTGCGCGGTCCGCGCCAGAATTTTGTAGGCATAGCGCATGAAGGCCAGCCACACCCCGAACAGCACGATGATCAGATCGAAAGGCGTGGGCAAGGGCACCAGGAAATACACCCCACTTACAGCCGCCAGAAAGAGCATGTACAGCAGAGGCTGCAGATGCCAGGGATAAAGGAAAAACTGTGGGATCCGCTGCCAGAACGGCACGATCCCAGGATCACCGCGAACCTCGACCGCCTGCGCCGCTCGCTGCATCGCCCCTCCCATCCGCCCTGTCGGTTACCGCGCCCAGATTATGCCGTTCGCACATCCGACAATACTACACTTCGGCGCAAATCACGAATGCCCGCAACACGCGCTTACGGACGAGAGACCCACCAGACTCCGAGCAGAACAAGCCCCGCGCCGGCGACCTGGGCCAGCGACATCGCTTCGTTGAGTAGCACCCAGCTAAAGACGATGGTCAGCACCGGCCCCAGCGTCCCGATCAGCACGGCGCGGGCCGCGCCGATGCGGCGGATCGCAGCCGACTGCCAGAACACCGGCAAGACCGTCGAGAACAAAGCCATGCCGATCCCGTAAAAGTAGATCGGCCATGGCTGGCGCAAAGCCGAAAGCGGTTGGGTGGCGAAAAAATGGAGCTGTGTCGCCGTCGTCGACACCAGCATCGCCAGCGCCGCAAAACGGCTCGCCCCGAGGCGTCGGATGACCGATTCTGCACCCGCGCTGTAGAAGGCGTAGGTCAGGGCCGAAGCGAACACGAAGCCCGCGCCGAGCAGGACGCTACGCGCTTCGCCCGCCACCTGCAGATCGTGAGCAAACGCCAAGCCAATGCCCGCGTACGACAACGCCAATGCGCCGACCTGCCGACGTTCAAGTGGACGACCGAGAAACAGCACGCCGATCAGCAAGGTCAGCGTCGGGTAGGTAAAAAGAATCAGACGCTCAAGACCCGCCGAGATGTACTGCAGACCGAGGAAATCGAACATGCTTGAGGCGTAGTAGCCGAGCAGGCCGAGCACCACCAACGCCCCCCAGTCGCGCCGTGACAACGGTGGCGCCGACCGGCTTTCGACGAGGCCAACCCAGAGAAACACCGGTAGCGAAAACGCCATGCGCAAGGCCAGCAGGGTCACCGCCTCAACCGGCGCGACAGCGTAGGCCAGCTTGACGAAGATGGCCTTGAAGGAAAACCCGAAAGCAGCGAGCACCGCCAACGCCACACCGAGCCGTTCGTTCGACCAATCTTTCCAAGGCATGCGTTCACCACCGAGAGAGCGTGCGTAAAAAACGAAACCGAAAACCGACCAACTTTGCTCGTGCCATAATGGACGCGCCCCCAAACGAGGACAATTGGCTTTCCACCAGCACTGCATTCGTCAAATCCGAACGATGCATTACGACCTCACCGACCTGCGACTCTTCGTCGCCATCGCCGAAGCGCGCAACCTGACGCGCGGCGCCGAACGCGTCCACCTCGCGCCGTCCTCGGCCAGCCATCGCTTGCTGCAACTCGAGGCCGCGCTCGGCACGGCGCTCTTCGTGCGCAAGGCGCGCGGTGTCGAGCCCACGCGCGCGGGCGAAGCGCTGCTGCGCCACGCCCGCCAGGTCTTCGCCCGGCTCGAACAGATGCACGCCGACCTCGCCCCTTTCGCCGCCGGCGTACGCGGCCACGTCACCCTGTGGGCCAACACCCACGCCACGCACAGCTTCCTGCCCGACGACCTGGCCGACTTCCTGCGCGCCCACCCGCAGGTCAGCGTTTCGCTCGAAGAGCACACCAGCCCGGAGATCGTGATGGCCGTCGCGCGCGGCGAAATCGAGCTCGGCGTCGTCGCTGAAACGCTCGCCGGCGCCGAAGTCGAATGCCTGCCCTACCGCGCCGACCGCCTGGTGCTCATCGCCCCGGCCGCGCACCCCGTCGCTGCGCGCGCCAAAGTACGGCTGGCCGAAGTCATCGACCATCCTTTCGTTATGCTGCATGCCGGCTCGGCGATCCACACCTTCACCATGAACGCCGCCGCAGCGCTTGGCCGTCACCTCAACGTGCGCATCCAGGTGCGCAGCTTTGAGGCCGTCTGCCGCATGGTCGGCGCCGGGGTCGGGTTGGGTCTGGTGCCGCGCAGCGCAGTGCCGAGCGGCGGCCTGCGCGAACCGCCCACGCTGGTCGAACTCGACGAGCCTTGGGCGCAACGCGACCTGCAGGTCTGCGTCCGCCAACGCGCAGAATTGTCGAGCTTCGCCGCAGCGCTGGTCGACACCCTGACCCAGGCCTGAGCGGAAGAGCGCTTTCGGCGCCCTGCTATACTCCGCCCCCCGTTACGTTTGCTCTGGAACCCGCCATGTCCGCTCCCCTTCCCTGCCCGCAATGCACCCTGGAAAACACCTACTGGGACGGCAGCCAGCACGTCTGCGCCGACTGCGGCTACGAATGGTCGCTGGAACAGCCCGCCGCGGCCCAAGATGACGCGCGTGTCGTGCGCGACGCCAACGGCACCGTGCTGCAGGACGGCGACGCGGTGGTGCTGATCAAGGACCTCAAGGTCAAGGGCTCGTCGATCACCCTCAAACAGGGCAGCAAGGTGAAGAGCATCCGTCTCGTCGGCTCAGGCGACCACGAAGTCGATTGCCGCATGGACGCGGGCAATTTCATGCTCAAGGCCTGCTTCCTGAAGAAAGCCTAGTCGCCGCCCTTAAAGCGCCGCCGGAGCCAAAACGGTATAATCGAAGTCTCTGCCGCGCCCCACCTCTGGGCGCGGTCTCATTTCCGCACGAGGATAGTCATGGCAGGACACAGTAAATGGGCCAACATCCAGCACCGTAAGGGTCGGCAGGATGAGAAGCGTGGCGCGGCTTTTTCCAAGATCGCCAAGGAAATCACCGTCGCCGCCAAGATGGGCGGCGGCGATCCGGGCTTCAACCCGCGCCTGCGCCTGGCCATCGACAAGGGCAAGGCAGTCAATATGCCCAAGGACAAGATCGACAACGCGATCAAGAAGGGCACCGGCGAACTCGAAGGCGTCGATTACGTCGAGATCCGCTATGAAGGCTACGGCATCGGCGGCGCTGCGGTGATGGTCGACTGCCTCACCGACAACAAGACGCGCACCGTCGCCGACGTTCGCCACGCCTTCAACAAGCACGGCGGCAACATGGGCACCGACGGCTGCGTCGCCTTCCAGTTCAAGCACTGCGGACAGATGCTGTTCGCCCCGGAGACCGACGAAGCGGCGCTGATGGACGCGGCGATCGAAGCCGGTGCCGAGGACGTCGTCACCAACGAGGACAGCTCGATCGAGGTCATCACCACCCCCGGCGACTTCATCGCCGTCAAGGACGCGCTCGAAGCCGCGGGGTTCACCCCGGAATTCGGCGAGGTGACGATGAAGCCGGAAAACGAAACCGAGCTGGCCGGCGACGATGCCGTTCGCATGCAAAAGCTGATCGACGCGCTCGAAGCCATCGACGACGTGCAAGAGGTTTACACCAGCGCGGCCTTCGACGAGGAATAAGGCAGAGCCTCGCAGCTCTCGCTCCAACCCATAAAAATGGCGCCCGAGGGCGCCATTTTTATCACTGCGGCGAAACGCCGCTCAGCCCGAAGTCTTGAAGCGCCCCAGCTCTCCTTCGAGCTCGGTCGCCATCCGGGTCAGCTGATCGACGCTGGCCTGCGCTTCCGAGATCGCCGAGTGGTTGCGGTCAGCCATCTGCACGATCTGTTCGATCCGCTGCGCGATGGCGTTGGCGGCGATGCCCTGCTCGCGCGTCGAGTCCGCGATGCTATGTACATTCTGCGCCGAGCTGCGCGCCTCGTCGCCGATCTCCTCGACCAGTTGTCGCGCTGCGCCCACCATTTCCTGGCCGGAATTCATCTGCGTCTGACCCTGCTGCATCGCCACCACGACCTGACCGATCTCGCCCTGGATGCCGCTCAGTAACTGCCCGATTTCCTGCGTCGCGGTCGCGGTCCGCTCGGCCAGCTTGCGCACTTCGTCGGCCACCACCGCAAAGCCCCGCCCCTGCTCGCCGGCGCGCGCCGCCTCGATCGCCGCGTTGAGCGCCTGCAGATTGGTCTGCTCGGCGATCTCGCGGATCACATTGACGATGCTGCTGATGTTCTCCGAACGGTCCGCGAGCTTGCGCGTCACATCGCCCGCGCCGTTGAGCGTTCCGGCAATCGCCTCGAACTGGGCGCGCGTTTCCTCCAGGCTGTCGATGCTCTGCTGCGCCTTGCGCAGCACCGCCTCCGAAATCTCCGCCGCATGATTGCTGTTCTCGGCCACCAGCTGCACGCTGACCGCCACCTCTTCGACCGAGGCCGCAGTCGATTGCGCCGCGTCGGTCTGGGTGATCGATGCCTGGTTGATCCCCGCGGCGATGCTCGCCACCGAGGCCACCGTCTCATTCACCCGCAGAGTGAATTTCTGGATGTTGCCGATCGCGTGATCGAGCGCATCCATCAACAGATTGTACGAACGACCGATGCGCGCCAGTTCGTCACTACCGTCCAGCGTACTGCGGCTGTTCAAGGCCAATTGACGCGCCGCGTTCTCGATCTGCCCCTCCAGGTTTTTCACCCGCCCGGTCAGGCGCAGCATGATCACCACCCCCAGCGCCAACGCCAGCAGCATCGCCGCTGCGCTGATGCCGAGGTACATCGCCCGCGTACGCACATAATCCGCAGTCGCCTGCCCATGCACGGCGGAAGCATCGACGACCAGCTCATCGAGCGCCTTGTTCACCTGGTCGCGCACCACCCGGTAATGCTTGGTGTACGGCCCCATGTAAATCGTCTTGGCGTCGGCCATGCGCCCGGCCGACAAGGCCTCCAGCATCGGCTCCAGGCTCTCCTTCTCCATTTGCGCGTAGGCTTTCTGGATTTCACCGATCTGTTCGATGCGTTTGGGAACGATCTGCGCCTTGACGGCATCCTCGATCGCCTGGCGCATCGCCGGCATGTCCTCGGTTCGCGTTTCACCGACGCGAATGGCGATGTTCTTGTCCCCGGCCATCCCGACTTCCTCGAGGAACATCACGTCGATGCCGACCCGCATCCGGGGCAGGCGGGAGGCCAGTTCGCCCAGCGCCCGGATCGGCTTGGCGCCGCTCAGGTAGAGCGTCTCGACGTTGGCCTCAAGGCGTTGCATGCCCCACAGCGACAAGCCAACAAGCACCGACATGGCGGCAACCACGACGACCAGCAGGGCGGTCAGCTGTTGGCGGAAATTCATTTTTTGCAGCATCGTCTACCTCTCTTCAGAACTCGGATCATGAGCCCATCGACGAAGGACGGGTCACGAACCCTGCCCTTCCTGGGCCAAACAACGGTGTCGGCCAAACGGCAACAAGACTTAAGGCCCAACCCCATTTTTTTGACGCGGCACCACACACCTACCTCAAACCAAACGCCATCGCACCGCATCACCAACGATTCGCCGAGCATCACCCCAAGGTAGTCCGGCATGGCGGTCACCGCAAATGCCGACGCCCGGTATACTACGCCTTCCCACTCCCCCTCTGGACGCCATGCCTGTCACCGCCCGCACTTCCCTGCCTCCGAGCGAAGCGACGACGCGTATCCTGGGCATCGACCCCGGCCTTCGCAGCACAGGGTTTGGCGTCATCGACGCCTGCGGCCAGCGGCTCAGCTACGTCGCCAGCGGTTGCATCCGCACCGATGCCGAGGCCAGCCTGCCAGCCCGGCTCGGCACCATTCATGCCGGCATCCGCGAACTCGTCGCCCGCTACGCCCCGCGCCAGGCGGTGGTCGAAATCATCTTCGTCAACGTCAACCCGCAATCGACCCTGCTCCTCGGGCAAGCCCGCGGCGCCGCCGTCGCGGCCCTCGTCGCCGACGGCATCGAAGTCGCCGAATACACGGCCCTGCAGGTCAAGCAGGCGGTGGTCGGCAACGGGCACGCAGCCAAAACGCAGGTGCAGCACATGGTGCGCCGTCTGCTGACGCTGTCCAGCGAACCCGGAACCGACGCCGCCGATGCCCTCGCCTGCGCCATCGCCCACGCACACGGCAGCCAGGGCCTCGGCCGGCTGGCGACGCGCAACGGCAACATCCGCCGTGGGCGCATGTCGTGACCCCATTTCACCTCCGGCGCGCATCGCGCCGACCATTCTTTCTCGGAGCCAGCCATGATCGGTCGCCTGTCCGGCACCCTGCTCGAAAAAAACCCGCCCCAGGTCCTGATCGACGTTCACGGCATCGGCTACGAAGTCGACGTCCCGATGAGCACGTTCTACAACTTGCCGGCCAGCGGCGAAAAACTGACTCTGCTCACCCATTTCATCGTGCGTGAGGATGGGCATTTCCTCTACGGCTTTGCCAGCGAAGCCGAACGCTACGCCTTCCGCCAGTTGATCCGGATTTCCGGGGTCGGCGCACGCATGGCGCTGGCGGTGCTTTCCGGCCTCTCGGTCGCCGACCTGGCCCAAGCCATCGCCCGCCAGGAAGCCGGCCGCCTGACCAAAGTCCCTGGCATCGGCAAGAAGACGGCCGAGCGCCTGCTCCTCGAGCTCAAGGGCAAGCTGGCTGACACCTTGCCGGGCGTCAGTCACGCCGTCGCCGACAATCAGAGCGACATCCTCAATGCGCTGCTGGCACTGGGGTACAATGACCGTGAAGCCGCCGCCGCGGTCAAGCAGCTGCCGCCAGACGTCTCGACCACCGATGGCATCCGTCAGGCCCTCAAACTCCTCTCCAAGTCATGACGCACCAATTCTCGCTGGCGCACAAGCAACTCATCCAGATCGCCATCGTGGCGATCCTCCTGATCGGCTGTGTCGCAGTCCTGCTGCCCTTCACCGGCACCCTGTTACTGGCCGTGGTCATCTGCACCACGATCTCACCGGCGCGCGACCGTCTGGTCGCCCTCTGCCGCGGCCGCAGCTCGCTCACCGCAGCACTGATGTGCCTGACCATGGTCCTGTTGCTGGTCATTCCCTTGGCCATCCTCTCAGGCTCCCTGGCCAACGGCGTCGAAACGGCCGTCGCCGCCATCCGCCCGCTGCTGGAGCAAGGCCTGCCGACCGACGCCCCGCGCTGGCTGATCGACCTGCCCTTCCTGGGCGGGTTCATCGACGACTACTGGCACAAGCTCGTCGCCAGCCGCGAGGAAATGAACGAACTCCTGCGCCAGTTCATCGCCCCGACGCGGCGCGTCGCCCTGGCCACCGTTTCGCTTTTCGCCCAGGGGCTGCTCCAGTTGCTGCTGGTTGTCTTCTTCGTCTTCTTCATCCTGCGCGACGCCGACACCTACGCCGATGCCCTGCGTACCGGCAGCCGTAAACTCGCGGGCGACCTCGGCGAACGCATGCTCAAGCTCGCCGACGGCACCATCACCGGCGTCATGGTCGGCATCGTCGGCACTGCCGCCGCCCAATCGCTGGTCGCCATGCTCGGCTTCCTGATCGCGGGTGTGCCCGGCGTGGCCATGCTGACCATCGCCACCTTCTTCTTCTCGATGGTGCCGGTGATCGGCGCCACCCTGATCTGGCTCGGCGCCGCATTCTGGCTTTACGACGGCGGACAGACCGGCTGGGCCATTTTCATGGTGCTGTGGGGCATGCTCGGCATCAGCGGGGTCGACAATTTCATCAAGCCCATCCTGATTTCGCGCACCTCGAGCCTGCCGCTCCTGCTCATCGTCGTCGGCGTCTTCGGCGGCGTCCTAGTCTTCGGCTTCATCGGCCTCTTCCTCGGCCCGACCCTGCTCGCCCTGACCCAGGTACTGATCCGCGCCTGGCTGACCCACGCCGACGATGACGAACTGCCGCCGCTGACCCCATGATCCAAACCGACGCCCTGACCGGCGCCCCGGCCGGCCCCGACCGGCTGATCTCGGCCGAATCGCGCTCGTCCCAGGAAGACGCGATCGAACGCGCGCTGCGTCCGAAGCGCCTGGCCGAGTACGTCGGCCAAAAAAAGATTCGCGAACAGCTCGACATTTTTATCGAAGCCACCAAGCGCCGCCGCGACGCGCTCGACCACGTCCTGCTCTTCGGCCCGCCCGGCCTCGGCAAGACGACGCTGGCGCACATCATCGCAGCCGAACTCGGGGTCAATCTGCGCCAGACCTCCGGGCCGGTACTCGAACGCGCCGGCGACCTCGCCGCGATCCTGACCAATCTCGAACCGCACGACGTGCTGTTCATCGACGAAATCCACCGCTTGTCGCCGGTGGTCGAGGAAATCCTCTACCCGGCGCTCGAGGACTTCCAGATCGACATCATGATCGGCGAAGGCCCCGCCGCGCGCTCGGTCAAGCTCGACCTGCCGCCCTTCACCCTGGTCGGCGCCACGACCCGCGCCGGCATGCTGACCAACCCCTTGCGCGACCGCTTCGGCATCGTCGCCCGCTTGGAGTTCTACACGCCCGAAGAACTGACGCACATCGTCAGCCGCTCCGCGCAATTGCTCGAGGTTCCCGCCGAAGCCGATGGCGCGCTGGAAATCGCCCGCCGCTCGCGCGGTACGCCGCGCATCGCCAACCGCCTGCTGCGCCGGGTGCGCGACTACGCCGAAGTGAAGGCCAGCGGCCAGATCACCCGCGAAGTCGCCGACCTCGCGCTGTCGATGCTCGACGTCGACCACGGCGGGCTCGATCTGATGGATCGAAAGCTGCTCTCGGCGGTGATTGATAAATTCGGCGGCGGCCCGGTCGGCGTCGACAACCTCGCGGCCGCCATCGGCGAAGCACGCGACACCATCGAAGACGTGCTCGAACCCTACCTGATCCAGCAAGGCTTCCTGCAGCGCACGCCACGCGGCCGCATCGCCACCAGCGCAATCTATCGCCACCTCGGGCTCGACACTCCGCAAAGCGGGAGCCAGAGCGAGCTGTGGCGGCCGCAGTAAGCCTTCCTTGTCACAAATCTTTACACTCCGGCACAAGTTGCCACAGTAAACTGTCGCCCCCATGAAACACGCGCCGAAGCCCAACGCCTTCAGCATCCCGGTCCGCATCTACTACGAGGACACCGATGCCGGTGGCGTGGTCTATTACGCCAACTACCTGAAATTCCTGGAGCGTTGCCGCACCGAGTGGCTGCGCGTCATCGGCCACGAACAAGCCGACCTCTTGCGCGAGCCGGGCATCGCCTTCGTCGTGCGCAGCGTCGCGCTCGACTACCTGAAGCCCGCCCGCCTCGACGACCTGCTCACAGTCAGTCTCGAGGTCGAACGCATCACCAAGTCGCAGATTTTCTTCGGCCAGCACATCCGGCGCGCGATGCCGGACGGCGCCGGCGAAGAGGAACTGCTCAGCGGCCGCGTGCAGATTGTCTGCGTCAACGCCGCCAAGATGAAAATCACCTCCATTCCCGTCGAATTGCGCACCCAACTGGAAGCCCTGCAATGAACGTCTCGCAAGACCTGTCGATCCTGCACCTGATCCTCAACGCCAGCGCGGTGGTGCAGGCCATCATGCTCCTCCTCGCCGGGCTGTCCTTCATGTCCTGGTACTACATCTTCCGCAAGTGGTTCACGGTGCGCGAAGCGCGTGCCCAGACCGAGCAGTTCGAGCGCGATTTCTGGAGTGGCGGCGATCTGAACAGCCTGTACCAGAGCGCGGTCAACAACCGCCACGACACGGGCAGCATGGAGCGCATCTTCGAAGCCGGCTTCCGCGAATTCACCAAACTGCGCAGCCAGAAGAACCTCGACCCGAAGGACATCATCGACGGCGCCCGCCGCGCCATGCGCGCCACCTACCAGCGCGAAGTCGACACCATCGACGCCCACCTCGCCTACCTCGCCTCGGTCGGTTCGGTCAGCCCCTACGTCGGCCTGTTCGGCACGGTCTGGGGGATCATGCATTCCTTCCGCGCCCTGGGTAACGTCGGCCAGGCCACGCTCGCCTCGGTCGCGCCGGGCATTGCCGAAGCGCTGGTCGCCACGGCCATCGGCCTCTTCGCTGCGATTCCGGCCGTCGTCGCCTACAACCGTTTCTCGCACGACATCGACCGCCTCTCGATTCGCTTTGAATCGTTCATGGAAGAATTCTCCAACATCCTGCAGCGCCAGATGCGCTAAGCGGACAGGACGAGAGAAGACACGATGCGCCCGCGCCGCCTGAAAAACGAAATCAACGTCGTCCCCTACATCGACGTCATGCTCGTGCTGCTGGTCATCTTCATGGTGACCGCACCGATGATGACCACTGCCAACATCGACCTGCCCTCGGTCGGCAAGGCCGCACAACAGGCCGAGAAGCCGCTCGAGGTCATCATCCGTCCCGACCGCAGCCTGGCCCTCATCGACCGCAGCGGCCGTGGCGGCGAACGTGCGGTGACGCGCGAGGAACTGGTTCAGGCCGTGCTCGCCGCTCAAGCGCGCAACCCCGACCAGCCGGTGCTCATCTCCGGTGACCGCAGCGTCAAATACGAGGCCGTCCTTGAGGTCATGGACGCCCTTCAGCGCCAGCAGGTCAAGCGCGTCGCCCTCAACGTCCAGATCAGCGCCAAGTAGGATCGCTTCCGCCGTGTCGCCACACTCTCCGCACTTGCAGCCACAGCCCGAACAGGACCAATGGAAATCGCTGGCCCTGGCCGCCGCTGTACACCTGGCACTGATCGGCGCCCTGTTCTTCGGCGTCCAATGGAAGAGCCAGGCGCCGTCGGCCGTCGCGATCGAGATGTGGAGTGGCGCCCCGGCCCCGGCGCCGGTGCCCGCCCCTGAGCCGAAACCTGAACCGAAACCGGAGCCCAAGCCCGAACCGAAGCCTGAGCCCAAGCCCGAACCGAAGCCTGAGCCCAAACCGGCGCCAAAACCTGAGCCCAAGGTCGAACCCAAGCCGGTCGTCAAACCTGACATCGCGCTCAAGGAAGAAAAGAAACCCAAGAAGGACGAGCCGAAAAAACCCGAGCCGCCCAAGGAAGAACCGAAGAAAAAACTGGAGCCGAAAAAGCCCGAGCCTGAGCGCCGCCCGAACTTTGACGACGAGCTCAAGCGTGACCTCAAGCAAAGCGAGCAACAAAAGGCCGCGCAGGCGCGCAACGACCGCCTTGCCGCCGAACTCAACCAGATGGGGCAGTTGCGCGCCGACCAGGCCGCGGCTGCGCGGGCCAGCGGCATTGCCAACTATGCCGCCAAAATCCGCGCCAAGATCAAGGGCAACATCGTCCTCCCGCAAGGCATCCAGGGGAACCCGGAAGCGATTTTCATGGTCACCCAACTGCCGAGCGGCGAAATCATCGATGTCAAACTCAAGCGTTCGAGCGGAAACCGTGTACTCGACGACGCCATAGAACGGGCCATTCGCAAGTCCGACCCGTTGCCCAAGCCCGACAATTCGACCGACTTCCGCCGCGATCTCGAACTCAAATACAAGCCCTTCGACGAATAATCCCGAACCCGACGTCATCCCATCGCAGGGGTGACGCGTTACCCTTCGTTTGGGGCGACCCTTTATAATGCCGCTCTCTATTTCTCTTGCCCGCGAAAAAATGCACCGACCCCTGCTCAAACTCCGCGCGCTGAGCCTCGTGGCGATCGGCGCGCTGGCCCTGCTGGCGACCTCCGCCAGCGCCCAGCTCTCGATCGAGATCACCGGCGCCGGCGCCAACCGCATTCCGGTCGCCATTGCCGACTTCGGTGGCGAAGCAGGCCTCTCGCGCGCCCTGACCTCCGTAATCCGTGCCGACCTCGAACGCAGCGGCCTGTTCAAAATGGTCGACACCACCGGCACCGCGATGAACGAGAGCACCGCGCCCGCCTACGGCGACTGGCGCAACCGCGGCGCTGACGCGCTGGCTGCCGGCAGCCTCGGCGCCGGCGGCGACGGCCGGATGGAAGCCCGCTTCCGCCTCTACGACATCAACAAGCAGCAACCACTCGCCGGGGTTGCCTATCCGACCAGCACCGCCACGCTGCGTACCGCCGCGCACCGCATCGCCGACGTCATCTACGAAAAGCTCATCGGCGAACCCGGCGTGTTCTCGACCCGCATCGCCTACGTCGTCAAGAACGGCCCGGCGCGCTACGAACTGACCATCGCCGACGCCGACGGGCAGAACGCCCAGGTCGCCCTGCGCTCGCGCGAGCCGATCATCTCCCCGGTCTGGTCGCCGGACGGGGCACGCATCGCCTACGTCTCGTTCGAGAACAAGAAGCCGATCATTTTCGTGCACACTCTCGCCACCGGCCAGCGCACCGCCGTCGCCAACTTCCGCGGCTCGAACTCGGCGCCGGCCTGGTCGCCCGACGGCCGCCGGCTGGCTGTGGTCCTGTCCAAGGACGGCGGCTCGCAAATTTTCCTGGTCAACGCCGACGGAACGGGCGTGCAGCGCATCACGCCCCCGGGTTCGATCAACACCGAACCCTATTTCTCGCCCGACGGCCAGTCGCTCTACTTCACCTCGGACCGCGGCGGCAGCCCGCAGATATATCGTGCCAGCGTCGGCGGCTACGACGCCCAACGGGTCACCTTCGAAGGCAACTACAACGTCTCGCCGCGCATTTCGCCCGACGGCAAGACGATGGCCTTCATCACCCGTCGCGAGGGCGGCTTCCGCCTGGCCGCCATGGACCTCGCCAGCCGCCAGGTCCAGATCCTCACCGATTCGTACCGTGACGAATCGCCCAGCTTCGCGCCCAATAGCCGCATGATTCTGATCGCCACTGAAATGGGCGGTCGCGGCGTGTTGTCGGCCGTCTCGATCGACGGCCGGATTCGTCAACGTCTGTCGATCCCGGCGGGCGACGTGCGTGAACCGGCGTGGGGGCCATACATCAAATAACCGATAATCACCCAACGCTTTTTTTGCCTCAGTTGCAGGAGAACTACCCATGAAGAAACTGATCCTCCCCGCTCTGCTCGCCGCGCTCGTCGCCGGCTGCAGCTCCACCCCCGACACCACGGCCGACGCTCCGGTCGAAGGCCGCAACAGCATCGCCACGGTCAACGCCGGCAACCTCGACGGCCGCAACCTGCCCGCCGTGCTGACCGATCCGAAGAGCATCCTGTCGAAGCGCAACATCTACTTCGACTACGACCGCTACGACGTCAAGGCCGAGTACAAGGACCTCGTCACGGCTCACGCCAAGTTCCTCGCCAACAACCGTCAGTTCACCGTCCTCGTCCAGGGCAACACCGACGATCGCGGCAGCCGCGAATACAACCTGGCGCTCGGCCAGAAGCGTGCCGATTCGATCAAGAAGATGCTGGTCATGATGGGCGCCCGTGAAGACCAGGTTGAAGCCGTCAGCCTCGGCGAAGAGAAGCCGCGTGCCGAAGGCGCCAACGAAGCCGCCTGGGCCGAAAACCGCCGCGGCGACATCCTCTACAAGGGCGAGTACTGAGCATGACGGCGCGCCGCTTGCCTTTTGCCCGCGCCGCTTCGGCGCTGGCTGTGCTGCTCGTTCTGGGCGCGCCGCAGGCGCGCGCCGGCATGTTCGACGACGACGAAGCCCGTCGTCAGATCAAGGATCTGACGCTGCAGCTCAATGAACGCCTCGATACCGTATCGAAGGGCCAGTTCGAGCTGCTCAACCAGATCCAGGCGTTGCATGAGGACAACGCCCGCTTGCGCGGCCGGGTCGAAACGCTCGAATACGAACTCGACTCGGCCAAGAAGCGTCAGCAGGATTTCTACATCGACCTTGACGGCCGCTTGCGCAAGCTCGAGCCGCAGACCGCCGCCCCCGAAGAAGGCAAGCCGACCGGCGAAGCCGGCGCGCCCAAGAAGGCCGACCCGGCCGCCGAAGCGCGCGACTACGAGGCCGCGCTCAACCTGTTCAAGGCCAACAAGATCAAGGACGCCGCCCAAGCGCTCGACACCTTCGTCAAGACCTATCCGGACAGCACCCTGACCCCGAACGCGCAGTACTGGCTTGGCAACGCCCATTACTCGCTGCGCGATTGCAAGAAGGCCATCGACGCCCAGCGTGTGGTCGTCGCCAAGTGGCCGCAGCACCCCAAGGCGCCGGACGCGCTGGCCAACATCATCACCTGCCAGCAGGAACTCGGCGATGCCAAGGGTGCCAAGGCGACGACCGACACCCTGCTCGCCAAATATCCGGACAGCCCGGCGGCCCAGGCAGCCAAGAAGCGTCAGAAGAAGTAAGCGCGTGAGCACGGCCCCTCCCTCGCTGAAAATCAGCGAGATTTTCCATTCCCTGCAGGGCGAATCGTCGCGCGTCGGCCTGCCGACGGTTTTCGTCCGCCTGACCGGCTGCCCGTTGCGCTGCGTGTGGTGCGACACCGAACACGCGTTCAGCGGTGGCCGGCGCATGAACCTCACCGCCATCGTGGACGAGGTGCGTGGTTATGGCGCCCACCACGTCTGTGTTACCGGCGGCGAACCACTGGCGCAACCCAACTGCCTGCCGCTGCTGACCCTGCTCTGCGATGCGGGCTTTGACGTCTCGCTCGAAACCTCCGGGGCCTACGACATCGCCGCGGTCGATCCACGCGTGGCTCGCATCGTCGACCTCAAAGCCCCCGGCTCGGGCGAAAGCAGCAAAAACCTCTGGGCCAACCTCGACCACCTCACGCCGCACGACGAACTCAAGCTGGTTCTGGCCGACCGCACCGACTACGAATGGGCCCGTCAGGCGCTCGCCGAGCACCGCCTGGCTGAGCGCTGCCCGGTTCTGGTTTCGCCGGTCGACAGCACGCTCGATGCCACCACCCTGGCCGAGTGGGTCCTCACCGACCGCTTGCCGGTCCGTTTCCAGGTCCAACTGCACAAACGGCTGTGGGGCCATCAGCGCGGCAAATAAGTCCCCTCCGGGGCGCCCGCCCGATGGCGATCGCAGCGCCAGTCGCCTACACTGCCATAAGCCCCTCCAAGGAGACCGCCGTGAACGACGAACGCCGCCAACATGCTCGCATTGCGTTCCAGTGCCCCGCTGTCCTGACCCTCGACGATGGCACCCATCGGGCCAGCATTCGCGATCTGTCGCTCAAGGGCGCCTTGGTTGAACTGACCACGACCACCCACCTCCCCATCGCCAGCCACGGTCGACTCGAAGTCACCCTCGACCATGGCACCCACACCCGCATCCACATGGGCTGCCAACTGGCGCATTACCACGGCCGCCTGGCTGGACTCCTGTGCACCTCGATCGACCTCGACAGCATCACTCATCTGCGTCGCCTCGTTGAACTCAACCTTGGCGAACCCGAGTTGCTTGAGCGCGAACTCTCGGCATTGATCGGCGATTGAGCATCGCAAGCTCCGCCTTTTCGCCCCAAGCCACGTCACGTCCTTTAAAATTCGGGGTTTCACCACCCTGCCCGCAAGCGCCCTTATGTCCGCGAACCAGAATCCGCGCGCCGTCGTCCTCCTTTCCGGCGGACTCGACTCGGCCACTGTCCTTGCCATCGCCCGCGCCCAGGGCTTCGACTGCTATTGCCTGTCGCTTGAATACGGGCAACGCCACCAGGCGGAACTCACCGCCGCCGCGCGCGTCGCAACGGCCCTCGGCGCCCGCGAACACCGCACCTTGCACCTCGCCCTCGACGCCTTCGGCGGCTCGGCACTGACCGACGCCACGATCGCCGTTCCGGTCGACGGGGTGGCCGACGGCAGCATCCCCGTCACCTACGTTCCGGCCCGCAACACCATCATGCTGTCGCTGGCCCTGGCCTGGGCTGAAGTGCTGCACTCGCGCGACATTTTCGTCGGCGTCAATGCGGTCGACTACTCGGGCTACCCGGACTGCCGCCCCGAATACATTGCCGCGTACGAGAAGATGGCCAATCTGGCGACCCGTTTCGGGGTCGAGGGTCAAGCCCTGACCATCCATGCGCCCCTGATCGACCTGTCCAAGGCCGAAATCGTCCAGCGCGGCAACGCCCTCGGCGTCGACTACGGACTGACCGTCTCCTGCTACCAGGCCGACGATCAAGGCCGCGCCTGCGGTGCCTGCGACGCCTGCCGCCTGCGTTCCGCCGGATTTAGCGCCGCCGGGCTTCCAGACCCGACCCCCTACCAGCGCTAAACGGTCTCAACGCCGGCAATTGCGCTCGACATCGAGCTGGTTCCGCTCGACCAGCGCCGCACGCTCCTGGTCGGAGACGAAAACAGCCGCCCCGCTCTTGTCGCGGTAATACGCTGGTACGCCTTCGGCATGCTTCAGGCGTTGCGCCCGAGCCTGCGCCTGCTCGCACTGCTGCTGTCGCGCCTTGGCCTCGCGCTGCTCCGTTTCGGCGCGTGCGGCATTTCGTTGCCGGAAAGACCGCTCCGCGGCCTGCCAATCGGTGCCACTTCCGCCTGAAACCGACGCCGGCGCGGAAGGCGAGGGCTGATTCGGTGCACTCGGCGCCCGCGATTCTCCTGGCCCCGGCCGATCAGAGAAAACGGCCCGCCCACTGGCATCGCGCGACCGGTAAACGTCCGACTGCGCTAAAGCCGCCCCCGTGAGCAACAGCGCCACAAGCAACGCGAAAAGCCTTCGCACCCCCGGCGCAAAGACCATCAATGCGTATTGCATAACCCCCTCCACCCCCCCTGTTGTGCAGCAACGGAACAATCCCGCTTAACACCCGTGGCGACCGAGCGCAAGAATAACGCCATCGGCATGCCATGAAAAGCCCGCGTTCGAGCACTCACCACTGCCCGAGGGATAAGCCCGGTTTCGGGCACAGAAGCACACGTGGCCCATCGCCCCGCAACCCCCTAGAACACGGGCCTCCCACCTCAAATTTGACAAAACCCAATCCAATCAATACACTTCTGTTTTTGGGCTGGCGCCACTCCCATTCTTTGCCGCCCGTTGGGGAATTCCTCCCCACCCTGTACCTCCAGAAACAGGGTTTCAAAACTCCGAAAATTTAGCTCTGCCCTGCGGTATCTTGACCGCGCCCTCGGGCCTTGCACCCGCCTAAAACCGTTTGTCGCCTAGCCCTGTAGTTGAGCGACGACAAAACAGTGAAGGAGAGAGCATGTCTGCAACGATGACGCTCAAGCACAAAGTGGCACGTCGCTCTGCCAGTGCTATCAACCTGATTCAGCACAGCCTGCTGATTCTCGGCCTTGCCTTTGCGCTCGGCCTCATCAACCTAATCCCCGGTGGAGCCCAGCCGATCGACCTCTTCAAGGCGGCCCTCCCCGAACTGCTTTCCGACGCCGAAGCCGACGACGGAATCGTCGCCAACGCCACGCCGACCCCGGCCAACGCCTCGACGCGCCCCGTCTCGTCCTTGTCGCCGCACATGCTCGGGGCGCTGGATTACGTGACCCGACGCTACCGGGTCTCACCAGAAGCCGTGGTTCCGCTGTTCGAAGTCGCCCAACTGATCGGCAAGGAGCGCAGCATCGACCCCTTGCTGATCGTGGCCGTCATCGGCATCGAATCGAGCTTCAACCCCTTCGCCGAGAGCACGATGGGCGCCCAGGGATTGATGCAGGTGATTCCCCGCTTCCATCAGGACAAAGTACCCGATGGCGCAGGCGAAAAAGCCTTGCTTGACCCAGTGATCAACATCAAGGTCGGCACCCACGTCCTCGAAGAAGCCATTCGCCGCCGCGGCGGACTGATCCCCGGCCTGCAGCACTACGCCGGCTCCTCGGACCCGACCGGCGCCTACGCCAACAAGGTTCTGGCCGAGAAGCATCGTCTCGAGCAGGCGGCGCGGCGCGCCAGTGCTGCGGCCACCCGAGCCGCCGCCAACAGCGCCCCCGCGACCCCGCAAGCCTGAGGCCAGCCCGAACAGCGAACAGCTTACCCGCCGACCCGCCCGGTGCTCGCCATCCGGCGGATCGTTTCGCGGGCTTGCACCGAAAGGATCAATTCGGCGTGCGCCAGCGGCGAAGTGACGCGGGCGTCGTAGTGCAGGAAGCCGAACTCGTCCTCGCGCAGCAGTTCGCTGTCGAGCAAAAGGGAGATCAACGCCGTGAAGGTCGCCCGCTCGGCTTGCTCGGACGCCCCGAAAACCGCCAGCAAGGAGAGCCGCTGCGCCAGCAGGTGGCAGTCGTTCTCCACCGCCTGGCGGGTACACTTTCCCGAACCGCCTTGTTGCAAGACGGCGAGGACCAAGAAATGCCGCTCAAGAATGGGCCGCAGAATCTCGCCCAGTGACTGCAGGTCGGCCGCCTCGGCGCTTCCTGGCGCCGGCGCCAGGAGCAGGCCGTCGGATGTCCGGCGCAGTAGCTTGCGCTGTTCGAGGATGGAGACGACGCGCTCGGTAACCGCGACAACCTCTTCGCGCGCCCACGGCAGAAAGAGCTCAGCCCCCATCAGGCCGTAAATGCCGGCCACGGCCTCGTCGAGGTGCGCCTGGGTAAATTGCCGCCCGCGATGCACGAGACAGGCGATCAAGGCCGGCAAAACGAAGAGGTGCAGGACGTTGTTGCGGAAATAAGCAAGCAGCGGCGCTTCACCGTCGCAGACCCGGAACAGATCACCGAGCGGGTGCTGGACGCGCTCGATGAAGCTGAGGCGCTCGACGTAAGCCACGATCTGGCGAGCCTCCAGCGGACACGCGACCGTCTCTTGCGCATAGGGCAGGCCACACAGCGCTTGATAATGATCGAGCATCCGGTACAAACCCTGCTCGTCGGCCGCTTCGCGCGGCGTCGCCAACAAGGCCACCGCGACCAGATTGACCGGATTGACGACCACTGCCGCGTTAAGTCGCCGCGCCAACTCGTTGGCGGCGGCGAACGTCGCCCCGCGCAGCCATTCCGGCGCCGCCTCGCCGCCGCCAGGCTGGCGCCAGTCGGGACGGTAGCGATCGAGAAAATCAGCCAGCACCAGAGGCTGGCCGAAATTGATGTGCACCCGCCCATAGACACGCTTGAGATGCCGCGCGGTCTTGAGCACCATCCACAGCGATTCGCGTTGCTTGGGTCGCCCGGCGAGTTCGCGCACGTAAGTCCGCCCTTCGATCAAGCGTTCGTAGCCGATATAGACCGGGACGAAAACCAGCGGCCGCTCATGTTCCCGCACGAAGCTGCGTACCGTCATGCCGAGAATCCCGGCTTTGGGCGGCAAGGTCCGTCCGTGCCGGCTGCGCCCACCTTCGATGAAGTACTCGAGCGGAAACCCGCGAGTCATCATGAGGTGTAGGTATTCGTGGAAAACCGCGGCGTACAAAGGCTCGCCCTTGAAGGTCCGACGCAGGAAGAACGCCCCGCACCGGCGCAGCAGCCCTCCGACCACCGGCATGTTGAGGTTCGCCCCAGCGGCGATGTGCGGCGGCGTGAACCCTTTATGGTGCAGAAAATAGGAGAGCAGCAGGTAATCGACGTGACTGCGATGGGTCGGCACGTAAACCACGCCGTGCCCAGGCGCGATGCGCGTCAACACATCGATGTTGTAGATTTCGATGTTGTCGTAGAGTCGGGACCACATCCAGGACAGGAACAGTCCGAAAGCACGCACGGCACCGTAGGTGTAGTCGGAGGCGATCTCCAGCGCAAAACGTCGCGCCCGCGCTTCGGCCTCGCTTTGCGGCACGCCGCGGCTCTCGGCTTCGACAGCGATGGCTTTGCGCACCGGCACACTGTCCAGAACGGTCTCGACCTGAGTATTGCGGTGCGAAAGGTCCGGGCCGATCGCCATCTCGCGCTGGCGCCGGAAATGAACGCGCAGAACACGGGACAACTTGCGCTGTGCCTGCGCAGCATCGACGCCTTCGCGCGACAGGGCGCCGAGCGAGATCGGCGCATTGAAGCGGACGAGGACGTTGCGGCCATGCAGGAGGATCGTCAGCAAGCGCCCGAATGGCCCGGGCTGGCGCCAGTTTTCCGAGAACAAGGCTTTGAGGATCGAATCCTGCTTGTCGGGACGGCGCCCCCAGAGGATGACCACCGGGACAATCTGCACATCGCATTCGGGATTGGCCAGCGCGCTACGCACGAGATCGCCCATCAAGGGGGTCGGCGTATAGCGTTCACGCGGGCTCGCCAGCAAGGCCGAAGAACCGTTCAGGCAAAAGACAGCCTGCGTCGCACGGACATCGAACGCCGAGAACGCAGCCCCGGCGGGGGGGAGCCCCGCGCGGCGCGTTTCCTCATCAAGCACCAGCAGATCAGACAAGTGACGGTGCTGCAGGACATAGCACACCGGCTTGCCGGGATCGAGGCCGAGATCCTCGAGACGTTCCGGGAAAACCGTCGTACGCACCCAGAAATACAGCACCCGGCGAACGAAAGGCAGCACCCAACCGGGCACGGAGAAAAAACCACGCATACGGACGCCCCAGTCCTCATGTGACGGCGCCGCCAGAGTCGGCGGCGCCGCATTCATTTTCCGCCGCCGGAGGCTTCAAGCCGGCAGCGCCCCTCCTTGGCTGGCGTCCGTTGTCGTTATTCGTCGTCCAGCCCGACCGCCTTGTACTGCGCCGAAAGCGTGTGCTGGACGTTGGCCGGCACCGGCGCGTAGTGCGAGAAAGCTATGGTATACGAGCCTTGTCCGCCCGTCAGCGATTTCAGCCGACCTTGGTAGTCGTCGAGTTCGGCGAGCGGCACCTTGCCGCCGATCGCCATGCTGCCGACTCCGCGCGGCTGCGTCCCCGTCACTTGTCCACGCTTGCTCGACAGGTCGCCCGCCAGGTCGCCGACCGTCGCTTCCGGCGCCAGGATTTCGATCTCGACGATCGGTTCGAGGATGATCGGCGTCGCGGCCTGCAAGGCCTGGATCACGGCCTTGCGCCCAGCGGCGAAGAACGCGATGTCCTTGCTGTCGACCGGGTGCGACTTGCCGTCATGCACCGTCACCCGAACGTCGTGCACCGGGAAGCCGCCAACGACGCCATCTTCGAGCGCCTGACGCACGCCTTTTTCGACCGCAGCCATATACACCCCGGGAATGGCGCCCCCCTTGACGACATCGACGAACTCGAAGCCGGCACCGCGTTCCAGCGGCTCGACGCGCAGCATGACCTCGCCGAACTGCCCTGCGCCGCCACTCTGCTTCTTGTGCCGGCAATGCCCTTCCGCCTTGCCGTTGATGGTTTCGCGGTAGGCGATCTGCGGCGGCTTGGTGGCCAGCTCGATCTTGTACTGCTGCGCCATGCGCGCCAGCTTGGCCCGCAAGTGCATCTCGCCGAGGCCGCGAATCACCGTCTCGTTGGTCGTCGAGTGCCGTTCGACCTTGAAGCAGGGATCCTCGACCTCAAGCTTGTACAACACATCGAACAAGCGCTGCTCGTCGGCCTTCTTCTTGGTCTCGACCGCCAGCCCCTGCATCGGCAGCGGAAACTCGAGCGGCTTCAAGTGGATGTGGTCTTCGTCATGGGAATCGTGCAGCACGCAATCGAATTCGATTTCCTCGACCTTGGCGATGGCGCCGATGTCGCCCGGAACCAGCGCCTCGACTTCGATGTACTCCTTGCCTTGCAGACGATACAGGTGGCCAATCTTGAACGCGCGTTTGGCGTCGCCGACGAAGAGCTGCGACTCCTTGCGCATCGTGCCCTGATGCACCCGGAACACCCCGAGCTTGCCGATGAAGGGGTCGCTCACAACCTTGAACACATGCGCCAGCACATGCTTGTTGGGATCGGCTTCGGCACGGAACGGCTGATCGTCGGGTGCGCCCGGGTCGCCGGTGTAGAAGAGCGGGGGATTGCCTTCGCACGGGTTGGGCGCCAGCTTGGCCAGCACATCGAGCAACTGCGGAATGCCGGCGCCGGTACGCGCCGAAACGAACAGGATGGGAATCAGATGACCGGCGCGCAAGGCTTTTTCGAAGGGCGCGTGCAGCTCGTCCGGGCTAGGGTCGGCGCCATCCTCAAGGTAGCGCGCCAGAAGGTCTTCGTCCTCCTCGACGATCTGATCGATCAGCGCCCGATGCGCCGCTGCAACCGACTCGAAATCGCTCTCGCCCTCGTCATGGCCGAGCACTTCAACCACCTCGGCGCCATGCTGCGCCGGCAAATCGAGCAACATGCACTCGCGCCCGAAGCGTTCGCGCAGCTCACCGACCAGCTTGGGCAGGTCAACGTTTTCGGCATCGATCTTGTTGATCACCAGCATCCGGCACAGCCCGCGCTCGCCCGCCAAGCGCATCATGCGCTCGGTCATCAGCTCGATGCCGTTTTGCGCATTCACCACCACCAGCGCTGTATCGACCCCAGCCAAGGCGCTGATCGCCTGACCGGCAAAATCGGGATATCCCGGGGTGTCGATCATGTGGATGCGCGCCGCCTGCCAATCGAAGCTAGCCACGGCGGAACTGAGGGAGTGCCCGAGCTCTTTTTCCTGCGGATCGAAATCGCAGACCGTATTGCCTTTCTCCACGGCTCCGCGCGACGTGATGGCACCCGACGCCGCGAGCAACGATTCAGCCAGCGTGGTCTTGCCGGCGGAGCCGTGCCCAACGAGTGCTACGGTACGAAGGTTTTCGGTGCTGTTGTAACCCATGTTCTCCCCCATAGATGAGAAACGCACTCCCAGGGGGCCAAACCAGACACTGCCCCGCAAAGAGCAACTGACTACGCTTGAGCGATCCGATACGAGGCCATTCTACGCCTTGCGGCGAATAAGCAAAGAGGAAGCACGAACGTCCTCCCATTTGAAGTGCGGCAGCGAATCAACCGCTGCAAAACGCGATCACCGCCTTCAAAAATGACAATGGATAATCAGAATCCTTGCGGCTGTTGGCTTTCGCCATTGCACAAGAACATTAAAAAGGGCAAAGACGAGCATCTTAATTGACCCTACTATAAGCAAGGCGGATAATCAGGCGAGACTCACCACAAACCCCGTGTTTTAGGGCATTTCAACAAATCCGGCGAACCGGAAGGAGTAATGATGGGCGGAAAGACCAAGAAGCATCTGGAGGTGTTGCGTGAAATGCGCAGCCGTGCCGTGCTCGGCGGCGGCCAGAAACGGATAGACCAGCAGCACGAACGAGGAAAACTGACCGCGCGTGAGCGGTTGGCCCTGCTCCTCGATGAAGGCTCGTTTCAGGAGTTCGGCGCCCTGGCGACGCACGATCTCAACGCCTTCGGCCTCGACAAGCATCGCTACCCCGGCGACGGCATCGTCACCGGCTTCGGCAAGGTCAACGGCCGTCGCGTGGCCGTCTTCGCACAGGACTTCACCGTTCTGGGCGGTTCGTTCTCCGAAGTGCAGTCGCAGAAGATCAGCCGCATTCAGGACATGGCGCTCGAAGCCGGCATCCCGGTCATCGGCCTGAACGATTCGGGCGGCGCCCGCATCCAGGAAGGTGTGCGCAGCCTCGCCGCCTACGGCGAAGTGTTCGTGCGCAACGTCACCGCCTCGGGTGTCATCCCCCAGATTTCCGTCATCCTCGGCCCCTGCGCCGGCGGTGCGGTTTACTCCCCGGCCCTGACCGACTTCATCATCATGGCCGGCCCGAGCTACATGTTCCTCACCGGTCCGGACGTCATCAAGGCGGTGACGGGCGAGGAAGTCACCGCCCAGGAACTCGGTGGCGCCGACGTGCACACCGCGCGCAGCGGCGTGGCGCACTTGGCGGCCGAAACCGAGCTCGAAGGCCTGGCGATGACCAAGCTGCTTTTGAGCTATCTGCCGCAGAACAACAACGAGGAACCGCCGCAAATCACCCCGGAAGATCCGGTGACGCGCATGGACGAGGCCCTCAACGATCTCATCCCGGATAACGAGAACCAGCCCTACGACATCCGCGATGCAATCGAGATGATCTTCGACCAGGACAGCTTCCTCGAGATCCAGCCCGACTACGCGCCCAACGCGGTAATCGGCTTCGCCCGCCTCGACGGTTATTCGGTCGGCATCGTCGCCAACCAGCCGTGCTACATGTCCGGCGCGCTGAACATCGACGCCTCCGACAAGATCGCCCGCTTCATCCGCCTGTGCGACGCGTTCAACGTGCCGATCATCACCTTCGTCGACTGCCCGGGCTTCCTCCCCGGCACCAGCCAGGAATACGGCGGCGTCATTCGTCACGGCGCGAAGATCATCTACGCCTACTGCGAAGCGACCGTGCCGAAGATTTCCATCGTCACCCGCAAAGCCATGGGCGGTGCTTACGTGGCCATGGGCTCGCGCCAGATGCGCAACGACGTGACCTTCGCCTGGCCGACCGCGCACATCGCGGTGATGGGCCCGGAAGCCGCCGTGCGCGTGCTCTTCCGCGAAGAAATCGGCAAGGCTGCGGACCCCGCTGCACGCGAGGCGGAACTGATCGCCGAATACCGCGAGAAGTTCTTCAACCCGTACCGTGCGGCCGACGTCGGTCAGATCGACGAAGTCATCGAACCGTGCGAAACGCGTCCGCGCCTGGCGCGCGCGCTTGAGGTCCTGCGCACCAAGGTGCAGCAGAACCCGCCGAAGAAGCACGGTCTGTGTCCGGTTTAAGGGCCCTCCGACTTCACGACTCAATCAATTCGTCACGCGAGGTTTGAATGGAGAATATTGGCTGGGGTTTGCAGATGACCGTCCTCGGAATGGGGCTGGTCTTCTCCCTGCTGGCCATGCTGTGGGGGCTTCTGACCCTGGTGCTCAAGTTCGACAAGGAACCGGAACCGGTTCCCGCCGAACAAGTCCAGGTCGAGGCCGAACGCATCGCTGCCGAAGCCGATGACGCCATTGGGGCGCAAGTCCCGATGACGCCGACGGTGAACGGCATGCCGGCAGATCTGGTGGCCGCGATCATGATCGCCACCATGAAGCACAAACAAATCCTGCGGCGCCAGGCGGCGCCCTACATGCGCAGCTACTGGCCGGGGAGCCAGCTGTTTGCCAGCCGTTGGGTGGCCGCGGGCCGCGCACGGCAAAACTACACTTGGCAGCCGAGAGGGAAATAATGCGACGTTATACTTTGAACATCAGCGACAAGGAATTCGTGCTCGACGTGCAGGAACTCGCAGCCGACCGATTCGAAGTCGTCGTCGGCGGCGAGACCTACGAGGTGTCGCTGGGCAGTGACGAAAGTCTCGCCGAGGCCGTCATCACCCCCGCCTTCGACCCCGGCGCCCACGCGCCGCGGGCCGCCTCTTCCGCCGCCAGCGTCCAACGCGCAGCCCCCAAGGTCGCCGCAGCGCCCGCCGCTTCTGCCCCCAAGGCCGCCCCGGCTGCCCGTCCCGCTGCAGGCGGCGGCAAGGGTGCGCTTACCGCGCCGATGCCGGGCACTATCCTCGAGGTCAACGTCAAGCCGGGCGACACGCTGGCGCGCGGCCAGCAGGTGGCCATCCTCGACGCGATGAAGATGCACAACGTCATCGGCGCGCCGCGTGCCGGGACGGTGGCTGAGGTCTATGTAACTGCGGGGCAGGCGGTCAACCACGGCGATGCGATCATCAAGTTCAAGGAGGACTGAACGATGATCGATCAAGGTACGATCGCCCTGCTGCTCAAGGGGCTCAACGCCGTCACCTGGCAGTCGCTGGTGATGCTCGGCGTTTCGTTTGTCCTGTTCTACCTGGCCATCGTCAAGGACTACGAGCCCCTTCTGCTGCTGCCCATCGCCGCCGGCTGCATGCTCGCCAACCTGCCGCTCTCGCCCCTCGTGGCCGAGGACGGCATGCTCAAGATCCTCTACAACATGGGCGTGGGCAACGAAATGTTCCCGCTGCTCATCTTCATCGGGATCGGCGCGCTCACCGACTTCGGCCCCTTGCTGGAGAATCCACGCCTCGTGCTGCTCGGCGCGGCCGGCCAATTCGGCATCTTCCTCACCCTGCTGCTGGCCCTGTTGCTCGGCTTCTCGCAACCGGAAGCGGCGTCCATCGGCATCATCGGCGCCATCGACGGCCCGACCTCGATCTACGTGAGCGGCATTCTCGCGCCGCACCTCGTCGGTCCGATCACCGTCGCGGCGTACAGCTACATGTCGCTGGTGCCGATCATCCTGCCGCCGGTCATCCGCCTGATGACCACCAAGGAAGAACGGATGATCCGCATGCCGTACAGCCAGCGTAAGATCAGCAAGCGCACGCGCATCCTCTTCCCGATCGTGGTCACGGTCATGGTCGGGACGCTGGTGCCGTTCGCCACGCCGCTGATCGGCATGCTGATGCTCGGCAACCTGATGAAGGAATCCGGCGCCGTCGAACGTCTGACCAAGGCCTCGTCGAACGAGATCGCCAACACCGTCACGCTGTTCCTCGGTCTGGCCATCGGCTCGACCATGGTCGGTACCGACTTCCTGCAACCGAGCACGCTGTTCATCCTCGTGCTTGGCCTGCTGGCATTCGCACTCGACGGTTGCGCCGGGGTCTTCTTCGCCAAGATCCTCAACTGGCTCTCTGGCGGCAAGATCAACCCGATCATCGGTGCGGCCGGCATCAGCGCCTTCCCGATGGCGGCCCGGGTGGCCCAACGCGTGGCGCAGGAAGAGGATTTCGAGAACTTCCTGCTCATGCACGCCATGGGCGCCAACGCAGCCGGTCAGGTGGCCAGCGTGGTCGCCGGCGGCGTGCTGCTGGCGCTGATGGGCGCTGGCGGTTAAGTTTCGCGGCCCACAAAAAAGCCCGCTTCGGCGGGCTTTTTTATTTTCGAGAACACGTCGCGGCGGACTATTCAAACTCGACGATCACCTGATCGACCGACAGGCTCTCCCCCGGCTGGGCGACAATTTTCTTTACCGTACAGTCCTTCTCGGCCTTGAGGATGTTTTCCATCTTCATCGCCTCGATCACCGCCAGTTTCTCGCCAGCCCGCACCGCCTGACCAGGCTGGACGGCCACCTCGCGCAGCAGGCCGGGCATCGGCGACAGCAGGTATTTCGACAGGTCGGGCGGCAGTTTGGCCGGCATCAGCGCCAGCAGGCGATCGGCCTTGGCGGTCATCACCACGGCCTTGACCCGCCGCCCGTAGTGCATGATCCGGTATTCGAGGCCAGCGCGTTCGATCTGCAGACAGATCGGCTCGCCGTTGCACGTGCCGCGGAAAATCACCTCGCGGAACTGCCAGTCCGAAACGAGCGCGTACCGCTGCCCCTTGCAACCGATGGCATAACCGCCGGGAATCGCATCGAGCGTCACCGGGAAATTCTCGCCTTCGATGAGCACGGCCCACTCACGCCCCACGCGCCGCGGCTGCCCATGCATCTGGTGGCTGATGCGAATCGCCCGGTCGATGTACCGGCGACGGGCGAACGCCGCCACCGCGGCCAGCAGGCCGGGATCGGGGTGCGGTACCTGCGCGGCATGAAAGCCCTGCGGATACTCCTCGGCGATGAACCCCGTGGTAAACACGCCCGAGACAAAGCGCGGATGCTGCATCAATGCCGCCTGGAAGGGGATGTTCGAACTCACGCCGGCGATGTGGAAAGCATTGAGTGCTTCGCGCATGCGTGCGATGGCTTCGTCGCGCGTCGCGCCGTGGCAGATCAGTTTGGCGATCATCGAGTCGTAATGCATCGAAATCTCGCCCCCTTCATAGACGCCGGTATCGACGCGCACCGCCCCCATCACTTCTGGCGGCGGCTGGAAGCGCACCAGGCGGCCGGTCGAGGGCAGGAAGCCGCGCAAAGGATCTTCGGCGTTGATCCGGCACTCGATCGCCCAGCCGTTGGGCTTGATGTCGCGCTGGGCAAACGGCAGCGTCTCGCCGGCCGCGACGCGAATCATCAGTTCGACGAGGTCAAGGCCGGTGATCATTTCGGTCACCGGATGTTCGACCTGCAGGCGGGTGTTCATTTCGAGGAAGTAGAAGCGTTTGTCAGCCCCAACGACGAACTCGACCGTTCCCGCGCTCTGGTAATTGACCGCGCGCGCCAGCGCCACGGCCTGTTCGCCCATGGCCTGCCGAATCTTGGCGTCGATGAAGGGCGAAGGCGCCTCCTCGATCACTTTCTGATGCCGGCGCTGGATCGAGCACTCGCGCTCGAGCAGATAGACCACGTTGCCGTGAGCATCGCCGATGACCTGGATCTCGATGTGGTGCGGCCCTTCGACGAATTTCTCGATGAACACCCGGTCGTCGCCGAAGCTGTTGCGCGCCTCGTTGCGACACGAGTCGAAACCTTCCGCGGCCTCGGCATCGTTGTAGGCCACGCGCAAGCCCTTGCCGCCGCCGCCGGCCGAGGCCTTGATCATCACTGGATAGCCGATGCCACGGGCGATTTCCACTGCCTGACGGGCCTCGGCGATCGGCTCGTTGTAGCCGGGAATCGTGCTGACGCCAGCCTGCATGGCCAGGCGCTTGGACTCGATCTTGTCGCCCATCGCCGCCACCGAGGCGTGCTTGGGGCCGATGAATGTGATGCCGTTTTCTTCCAGCCGGCGCGAAAACTCGGGATTCTCGGAGAGAAAACCGTAACCCGGATGGACCGCTTCGGCGCCGGTTTTCTGGCACGCGGCGATGATCCGGTCGATGACGAGATAGGATTCCTTCGACGCAGCCGGGCCGATGCAGACGGCCTCGTCGGCCAACTCGACGTGCAGCGCGTCGTTGTCGGCCTCGGAATAGACGGCCACCGTGGCAATGCCCATGCGGCGCGCGGTCTTGATGACCCGGCAGGCGATCTCGCCGCGGTTGGCAATCAGGATTTTCTTGAACATGGACGACCCTCTGAACGACGGCACCGCGTGCGCGCGATCGGTTCTCGCCCGACGCCGTGCCGACCGGTTTAGGCGTTAAAGGGGAATGTTCCCGTGCTTGCGCCACGGGTTCTCGAGCTGTTTGTCGCGCAACATCGCCAGACTGCGGCAGATTCGCTTGCGCGTCTCGTGCGGCATGATCACGTCGTCGATGAAGCCGCGCGCCCCGGCCACGAAGGGATTGGCGAACTTGGCCTTGTACTCGGCCTCGCGTTGCGCCAGCTTGGTCGGATCGCCCTTTTCCTCGCGGAAGATGATCTCGACCGCCCCCTTGGGCCCCATGACCGCAATCTCGGCCGACGGCCAGGCGAAGTTCACGTCGCCACGCAGGTGCTTGGACGCCATCACATCGTAAGCGCCGCCGTAGGCTTTGCGGGTGATCACCGTCACCTTGGGCACCGTGCATTCAGCATAGGCATAGAGTAGCTTGGCGCCGTGCTTGATGATGCCGCCGTACTCCTGTGCCGTGCCGGGCATGAAGCCGGGCACATCGACGAAGGTGACGACCGGAATATTGAAGGCGTCGCAGAAGCGAACGAAGCGTGCGGCCTTGGTCGCACTCTTGATGTCCAGGCAGCCGGCCATGACCAGCGGCTGATTGGCGACAAAGCCAACCGGCGATCCGTCCATGCGCCCGAAACCGACCACGATGTTGCGGGCGAAATCCGGCTGAAGCTCGAAGAAATCGCCGTCGTCGACCGTTTTGACGATCAATTCCTTGATGTCATACGGTTTGTTGGGGTTGTCCGGCACCAGCGTATCGAGCGAAGGGTCGATCCGGTCGGCCGGGTCCTGGGCCGGCAGCGTTGGCGGCTTTTCGCGGTTATTGGCCGGCAGGAAGCCGATGAAACGGCGCAGGATCATCAGCGCCTCAACGTCGTTTTCAAAAGCGAGGTCGGCCACGCCCGAAGTGCGCGTGTGGGTCAACGCGCCGCCCAACTCCTCCGACGTCACGTCCTCGTGCGTCACCGTCTTCACCACGTCCGGCCCGGTCACGAACATGTAGGACGAATCCTTGACCATGAAAATGAAGTCGGTCATCGCGGGGCTGTAAACGGCGCCCCCGGCGCACGGCCCCATGATCAGCGAGATCTGCGGCACCACGCCCGAAGCCAGCACGTTGCGCTGGAAGACTTCGGCGTAGCCACCGAGTGAGGCCACGCCTTCCTGAATGCGCGCGCCGCCCGAATCGTTGATGCCGATGATCGGTGCGCCGACCTTGATGGCGTGATCCATCAGCTTGCAGATTTTTTCCGCATGCGCTTCGGAGAGCGAGCCGCCGAACACGGTGAAATCCTGCGAGAAGACGAACATCAGGCGACCGTTGATGGTTCCGTAGCCGGTCACCACGCCGTCGCCAGGAACCGACTGCGCCTCCATCCCGAAATCGGTGCAGCGGTGCTCCTTGAACATGTCCCACTCCTCGAACGAGCCGGAATCGAGGAGCAGTTCGATGCGTTCGCGCGCGCTGAGCTTGCCCTTGGCATGTTGAGCGTCGATGCGTTTCTGGCCGCCGCCGAGGCAGGCCGCCTCGCGCTTTTCCGCCAGTTGCCGGACGATGTCGTGCATAAGGTCCCCCCCTGTTGACGAGGAAGCTATGACTGCCCGCGGATCGGGCAGTTCAACCTTGACTACACCTTCAGATAATTCAGCAGCGTGTGCGCCGCCGCGCCGGGCGTGGCACGCCCTTCCGCGACCGCACGGGTCAGCTCCGGCAAGGCCGCATGGACCTCCGGATGATGTTTGAAGAAGTGATGCAGGCCGGACTCGATCATGCTCCACATCCAGTCCAGCGCTTGCTTGCGGCGCTTGGCCTCGAGCTCGCCGCTCGCGCTCATGACCTGATGATGGCGTTCGATCTCGGCCCAGAATTCGGCCATGCCTTCTTTCTTCAGGGCACTCACGCCGATCACCGGCGGTCGCCAGTTGGGCGAAGTCGGGCGCAGCATGTGCAGCGCCTGTTTCCATTGCGAGCGCGCAACGGCCGCGGCGCGCGGATCGATGTCGCTCTTGTTAATTGCCACGAGGTCGGCGATCTCGACAATACCCTTCTTGATCGCCTGCAGATCGTCGCCGGCGTTCGGCAGCTGGATCAGGACGAACATGTCGACCATGCCAGCAACCGTCGTTTCGCTCTGCCCGACACCGACCGTCTCGACCAAAACAACGTCATAACCCGACGCTTCGCAGGCGAGCATTGCCTCGCGCGTCTTTTCGGCCACACCACCGAGTGAGCCGGCCGACGGGCTTGGCCGGATGAAGGCTTCCTCGCGCTGACAGAGCGACTCCATGCGCGTCTTGTCACCGAGGATGGAGCCGCCGGAAACCGACGACGAGGGGTCGACCGCCAGGACCGCCAGCTTGTGGCCCTGGTCGATCAGGTAATTGCCAAGCGCCTCGATGAAGGTCGATTTGCCGGCCCCGGGCACCCCGGAAATGCCCACCCGGATGGCCCGCCCGGTGTGCGGCAGCAGGGCCGCGAGCACCTGCTGGGCGCGCACCTGATGATCGGCGCGCGTCGACTCGATGAGGGTGATGGTTTTGGCGAGCGAACGCCGCTGGTGGGCGAGCACGCCGTCGACCAGTTGCTGGTCGGCGGCGGCAAGCAGCGCCGGAACGGCGTTCATCTCCATCCGCCCTGCCTCCTTAGGCCTGACGGACCTTGCGGATTTCCTCGAGCACCTTGCGCGCCGAATCCTCGATCCGTGTTCCCGGGCCGAAGACGGCCTTGGCACCGGCGGCGAACAAGGCTTCATAGTCTTGCGCCGGGATGACGCCGCCGGCAAAGACGATGATGTCTTCCGAACCCTGCGCCTTGAGCGCCTGGATCAGCTGCGGCACGAGCGTCTTGTGGCCGGCGGCGAGCGACGAGCAGCCGATGGCATGCACGTCGTTCTCGATGGCCTGGCGCGCGGCTTCTTCCGGTGTCTGGAAGAGCGGGCCGACGTCGATGTCGAAGCCGAGGTCGGCCATCGCCGTAGCGACGACCTTGGCGCCGCGGTCATGACCGTCCTGGCCGAGCTTGGCGATCATCACGCGCGGCCGACGACCTTCTTCCTCGGCAAACTTGGCCACGTCGGCCTTGATCGTTTCCCAGCTGTCGATGCCTTCCACGACCCCTCCATAAACGCCCGAAATGGTCTGGTTGTTGGCGCGGAAGCGGCCGAACACCGTCTCCAGCGCGTCCGAGACTTCGCCCACCGTGGCGCGCAGGCGCATGGCCTTGACCGTCAGGTCGAGCAGGTTGCCTTCCCCCGTCTCGGCGCACTTGGTCAGCGCGGCGAGCGCGGCTTGGACCGCGGCAGCATCGCGCGTGGCGCGGATCTTCTGGATGCGGGCGATCTGCGATTCGCGCACGGCATGGTTGTCGATGTCGAGAATCTCGATCGGGTCTTCCTTGGCCAGCTTGTACTTGTTGACGCCGACGATGACCTTCTTGCCCGAATCGATCTGCGCTTGCGTCTCAGCGGCGCAGGTCTCGACCTTCATCTTGGCCCAGCCCGACTCGACGGCCTTGACCATTCCGCCCATGGCCTCGATTTCCTCGATCAGGGCCCAGGCCTTGTCGGCCATGTCCTGGGTCAGCGCTTCCATCATGTACGAGCCGGCCCACGGGTCGACAACCTTACAGATCTGGCTTTCTTCCTGGATGATGATCTGCGTATTCCGCGCGATGCGGGCCGAGAATTCGGTCGGCAGGGCAATCGCTTCGTCGAGCGCGTTGGTGTGCAGCGACTGCGTGCCCCCGAACACGGCCGCCATCGCTTCCATCGTGGTGCGAATGACGTTGTTGTACGGATCCTGCTCGGTCAGCGACCAGCCCGAGGTCTGGCTGTGCGTGCGCAGCATCATCGACTTCGGCTTCTTGGCGCCGAAGCGAGTCATGATGCGGTGCCACAGGAGACGCGCGGCGCGCATCTTGGCGATCTCGAGGTAGAAGTTCATCCCCACCGCCCAGAAGAACGACAGGCGGCCGGCGAAGTCGTCGACGTCGAGGCCCGAAGCGATCCCGGTGCGCACGTATTCGGCACCGTCGGCCAGCGTAAAGGCCAGTTCGATCGCCTGGTTCGCACCGGCTTCCGAGATGTGGTAGCCGGAGATCGAGATCGAGTTGAACTTCGGCATGTGCTGCGCGGTGTACCCGAAGATGTCAGCGATGATCTTCATCGACGGCTTCGGCGGGTAGATGTAGGTGTTGCGGACCATGAACTCCTTGAGGATGTCGTTCTGGATGGTCCCGGACAGCAGATCCTGCGCCACGCCCTGCTCTTCCGCAGCGACGATGTAGCCGGCGAGCACCGGCAGCACGGCGCCGTTCATGGTCATCGACACCGAGACCTTATCGAGCGGGATGCCGTCAAAGAGGATCTTCATGTCCTCGACCGAGTCGATCGCCACGCCGGCCTTGCCGACGTCGCCGACAACGCGGGGATTGTCGGAGTCATAACCGCGGTGGGTGGCGAGGTCGAACGCCACCGACACGCCCTGACCGCCGGCGGCGAGCGCCTTGCGGTAGAAGGCGTTGGATTCTTCGGCGGTGGAGAAGCCGGCGTACTGGCGGATGGTCCACGGACGCACGGCGTACATGGTGGCTTGCGGGCCGCGGATGTAAGGCGGCAGGCCAGGCAGCGTATCGGTGTGCGGCAAACCGTTCACGTCCTGCTTGGTGTAGAGCGGTTTGACGACGATGCCTTCGGAGGTGATCCAGTTCAGGGCATCGACATTTCCTCCCGGGGCCGACTTGGATGCCGCTTTTTTCCAGTCGTCCAGATTGGAGGAATCGGGCAAAGCAGTGCTGTTCTCGTTGGACATGACAGACCTTTCGGTGGATAAGAATCTGATGGCCGGGGCCCCTGAAACCGGGGAGGAGAACACTGCACGTAAAAGCGCAATTCGGAGTGTGCGGACGTGTGCGCCGACCCGGCTCACGGAGCCGGCCAAGGCCGTTTCAGTGTACTTGAATTATGCCCCTGAAACAATCAGGGATTACCCGCGCGCCATGCCACAGGCCGCATGGAATGGCGCTTCCAGAGCAAGGCCTGGCGTGGTTTCTAGCCGAAGATGCTCCAAAGCATCTTGCCGGCAAGAAAAATCAGGACGCCGGAAAAAATGCGTTTTAACGTCGCAACAGGCAATCGATGCGCCAACCGGGCCCCGAGCGGCGCAGTCAGCATGCTGGCCGGAACCAGCAGAGCAAAGGCCGGCAGATAGACAAAGCCCAGGCTCCACTCAGGCAAGCCAGGATGCCCCCAGCCGTTGAAGACGTAACCGAGCGAACCGCCGACCGCGATCGGAAACCCCACCGCCGCCGAAGTGCCGATCGCCTGCTGCACGCGCACATTGCACCAGGTCAGAAAAGGCACGGTCAGCGAGCCGCCGCCGATCGCCACCAGGGCCGAAACAGCGCCGATGCCGACGCCCACCCCGGCCACCCCGAAGGCGCCGGGCAACTGTCGCGCCGCTTTCGGCTTCAGGTTGAGCGCCATCTGCACGGCGACGACGCAGACGAAGGCGGTAAAAAAAATGGCCAACGGTTTGGCCGGCACCTGAGCGGCGAACAGCGTGCCCACGCCGGTCCCGAGCAAAATGCCCGGCGTAATCTGCGCCACCACCGGCCACATCACCGCGCCGTGCCGGTGGTGTGCCCGCAGGCTGGCAAGCGAGGTGAAAAGAATCACCGCCATGCTCGTACCGAGGGCCATGTGCAAAATCTCGCCCACGGGAAAGCCCGCTTGTGCCGAGAACATCATCACCAGCATGGGAACCATCAGCAGCCCCCCGCCCACCCCGAGCAGACCGGCCAGCACGCCCGTGGCCAGTCCCAGAGCCAGATACAATACGACTGCCGTCACGAATCGCCTCCTTTGCCGCCATTGTACCTGCGATGCTGCCGGCTCCGGGGCGAAGAAACCGTCGCGCAGCGACGCCGTTTTACTGACACGCCCCCGATAAGCCTATAAAATTTCGAGTTTTAAAGCCCCTGAATTCAGAATTCAGAGGCCATCAACGTCGCCAGCCGCACCGCGCCTCTCGCTTCTTTCATTGCCCAACGGAGTCATGCACATGAGTTCTCAAGCTTCCCTGGCCAACGCCATCCGCGTTCTGGCCATCGACGCCATCCAGGCGGCCAACTCGGGCCACCCGGGGGCCCCGATGGGGATGGCCGAAATGGCCGTCGCCCTCTGGCAGCGCCACCTCAAGCACAACCCGGCCGACCCGCTGTGGGCCGACCGCGACCGTTTTGTGCTTTCCAACGGGCACGGCTCGATGCTGCTCTACGCGCTGCTCCACCTGACTGGCTACGACCTGCCGCTCGAAGAACTTAAGCGCTTCCGCCAACTGCACAGCAAGACCCCGGGCCACCCCGAATTCGGCCACACCGCCGGCGTCGAGACGACCACCGGCCCGCTCGGCCAGGGCATCACCAACGCCGTCGGCATGGCACTGGCCGAACAGCTTCTGGCCGCCGAATTCAACCGCGAAGGCTTCCCCATCGTCGACCACTACAGCTACGTCTTCCTCGGCGACGGCTGCATGATGGAAGGCATCTCGCACGAAGCCTGCTCGCTCGCCGGCACCTGGAAGCTCTCCAAGCTGATCGCTTTCTATGACGACAACGGCATTTCTATCGACGGCCACGTCGAAGGCTGGTTCTCTGACGACACGCCCAAGCGCTTCGAAGCCTACGGCTGGAACGTCATCCGCGCCGTCGACGGACACGACGT
Source organism: Propionivibrio sp. (assembly GCF_041441355.1). Lineage (GTDB taxonomy): Bacteria > Pseudomonadota > Gammaproteobacteria > Burkholderiales > Rhodocyclaceae > Propionivibrio. The sequence goes on along the minus strand of NZ_JASDTF010000028.1, from coordinate 47,867 downwards.
CGACGCCGTCGACGCCGCGATCCGCGCCGCCAAGGCACAGAATGACAAGCCGACGCTGATCTGCTGCAAGACCGTCATCGGCAAGGGCTCGCCGAACAAGGCCGGCACGCACGATGTGCACGGCGCGCCGCTCGGCAAGGACGAAGTCGCCGCCACGCGCGCCGCGCTGGGCATCACCAGCGGCCCGTTCGAAATCGCCGCCGACGTCTACGCCGGCTGGGACGCCCGCGCCAATGGCGCCGCGCGCCAGGCCGAATGGCAGAAGCTGTTCGACGCCTACCGCGCCGCTCACCCCGAGCTCGCCGCCGAATTCCTGCGTCGCATGGCCGGCGAAGCGCACCCCGAGTTCGCCGCCAAGGCCGACGCCGCGCTCGCCGAGATCCTCGCCAAAGGCGAAACGATCGCCACCCGCAAATCCTCGCAGAACGCTATTCAGGCCCTCGCCCCGGTGATGCCTGAATTCGTCGGCGGCTCGGCCGACCTCGCGCCGTCCAACCTGACCACCTGGAAGGGCTGCCGCAGCATCAGCCACGACGCCCCGCAGGCCGGCCGCAACTACATCCACTACGGCGTGCGTGAATTCGGCATGGCCGCGATCATGAACGGCCTGATCCTGCACGGCGGCTTCCGCCCCTTCGGCGGCACCTTCCTGATGTTCTCGGAATACGCCCGCAACGCCATCCGCATGGCCGCGCTGATGAAGATCAACCCGATCTACGTGTTCACGCACGACTCGGTCGGCGTGGGCGAAGACGGCCCGACGCACCAGCCGATCGAACAGACCGCCACCCTGCGCATGGTCCCCAACCTGGACGTGTGGCGCCCCTGCGACAGCGTCGAAGCCTTCGTCGCCTGGCGTACCGCCATCGAGCACAAGGCCACGCCGACCGCGCTGATCCTCACCCGCCAGAACCTGCCGCATCAAGCGCGCGACGCCGCACAAGTCGCCGCCATCGCCAAGGGCGGCTACGTGCTGAAGGACTGCGCCGGCACACCGCAGGCGGTGATCATCGCCACCGGCTCGGAAGTCGCCCTCGCCGTCGCCGCGCAGGCCAAGCTCGCAGAGCAAGGCGTCGCCGTGCGCGTCGTCTCGCTGCCGTCCTCCTTCGCCTTCGAGCAGCAGGACGCCGCCTACCGCGCCTCGGTGCTGCCGCGCGGCATTCCGCGCGTGGCCGTTGAAGCCGGCGTCACCGGCTACTGGCGCCAATACGTCGGCCTGGAAGGCGCGGTGGTCGGCATCGACCGCTTCGGCGAATGCGGCCCGGCCACGCAGGTCTTCGAGTACCTCGGCATCACCGCCGACAAGGTGGTCGCCGCGGTCAAGGACGTCATCGCCGGCTAAGCCCCACCCACGGCCGGACACCTCTCCGGCCGCAACACAACTCGACACAAGGCCCCCGGCGACGGGGGCCTTTGTCTTTTACACATTCGATTTCTTTTTCAACTTTTTCCGAAAGGACCCCATGAGCAAGAAAAAACTCGCCCTCGTCGGCTGCGGCTTCCTCGGCAACATCGTCGTCGACGCCTGGAACCAAGGCTTGCTGCCGGAGTACGAATTCTGCGCTGCCCTCGACCGCGACCCGCAAACCACGGCCGCGCTTGCCGCAAAAGCAAAGTGCCTGCCCTGCACCACGCTCGCCGAACTGCTCGCACAGACACCGGACTATGTCATCGAGGCCGCCTCGCCGCAGGTCGTGCGCGAGATCACCCTGCCCGCGCTTGAGGCCGGCGCCAACCTCGTCGTGCTCTCGATCGGCGCCTTCGCCGACACCGCATTTCTCGAACAGGCGAGCGCCACGGCGCGGCGCAACGAACGCCGCATCCACCTTGCCTCGGGCGCCATCGGTGGTTTCGACGTCCTGCGTACGACGGCGCTGATGAGCGCCATCGAAGCCAGCATCACCACGGAGAAAGGCCCGGCTTCGCTGCGCAACACCCCGGTGTTTGACGAGAACCTGATGCACGACACGAGCAAAACCGAAGTCTTTGCCGGCAGCGCCAAGGACGCCATCGCGCTGTTCCCGACCAAGGTCAATGTCGCCGTCGCCACGGCCCTGGCCACTGCCGGTGTTGAACAAACCCGGGTGAGCATCAACAGCGTTCCGGGCTTTGCGGGTGACGATCACCGCATCGAAGTGCGTGGCGAAGAGGTGCATGCCATCGTCGACATCTACTCGCGCACCAGCGCCATCGCCGGCTGGAGCATCGTCGCCCTGCTGCGCAACCTCGTCGCCCCGATCGTGTTCTGACGACAGCGTAACGACCACCTGCCCAGCAGCAGGTGGCGCGCTGAAGATCTGAAAACGAAAAAGGCCTGCGCATCGCACAGGCCTTTCTCTAATATTCGGTGGTAGGGCGTGTAGGGATCGAACCTACGACAAACGGATTAAGAGTCCGCTGCTCTACCAACTGAGCTAACGCCCCACGAAATTGTGGTCGGTAGTCTATCACACCGACCGGGTGTCCTGGTAGGTCGGGGGAGATTCGAACTCCCGACCAACGGATTAAAAGTCCGCTGCTCTACCGACTGAGCTACCGACCCAAAACAAGAGGGCCGGATTTTAAAGGGCGCAGAACAGTCTGTCAACACAGATACTCAATCTCGCGCTCTCTTCATCACAAGACACCGAACGGACAATGTCATTAAAATACAAATCACATTTAAAACCAGCGCTTACTCCTTGACTCAGCTTGATTTTTTCACTTATATTCCGCGCCATGATCAATGAACTCCAAGCGCTCGAGAACAAGGTTGCTCAGGTCGTCAGCCTGTGCCATTCGCTGCGCGCCGAAAACGACCGACTGAAAGTGGCGCTCGCCGAGTCGGAAAGCGACCGCCAGGACTATGCCGAGCGCATCGAGGCCGCGCGCCATCGCCTCGAGGAACTTGCCCGCCAGCTCCCCCAATCGCCCGACGGGGCCTGATCTAGCATGTCTTCGCCCAACTATCTCGACATTTCCCTGCTAGGCAAGGAATACCGCGTCGCCTGCCCGCCGGAAGAACACGACGCCCTGCTCACCGCCGTCGGCTACGTCGACGCCAAGATGCGCGACATTGCCGACCGAACCAAGAGCAGCATCCCTGAACGCATCGCCGTGATGGCGGCGCTCAACATCGCACACGAGTTGCTCAGCCGCGACAACGAGAGGCCCGAGCAACCGACCAGTGGGTCAGAAACAGCACTGGACATTGACGAGACCTTGCGTAGAATTTCAGACATGGAAGCGCAACTCGATACAGCTCTCGCCCCCGCGCAGAAACTGTACTAATTGCCGGCTTCCGCCGATGATCCCTGCGGTGTTCGTCAAGGCCTTAGATTCCTTGAACCAATGCAAATTGGCATCGGTCGCCTACCATCGACGCCGTTGTTGTGCCGGCCCCTCGTCGGGTTAGCCTGATACGGAAGGAAAGCGACCATTCTGGACCCCGGTTCAGGATGCCGGCCTAACGGCACTCGCGGGGTTCTTACTCGACGGCGCGGATTTTTCCGCGCCGTTTCCTTTTGGGCTCGCCCTCCGATTACGGAACTCCGGCGCGCTCCGCAGCACCAACGAAAGTCCATTCACGATGCCGACTTCGTTTTCATGCTGCCCTTCGACAACCGCCTGCTGCGCGAACTGCCCGGTGAAGCTTTCGCCCTGAACCAAGCCCGTGCCGTCCACGGGGCCTTGTGGTCGCCCGTCGCACCGACACCAGTCGCGGCTCCCCGGCTGCTCAGCCACTCGCCCGAGACGGCGCGGCTGTTGGGCCTTGAAGGCGATGAATGGCGCCAGGACTGGCTCGCCGCACTGGCCGGAAACGCCCTCCTGCCCGGCATGCAAACTTACGCCACCAACTACGGCGGCCACCAGTTCGGCAGCTGGGCCGGGCAACTGGGCGACGGCCGCGCGATTTTTCTCGGTGAAACGGTGAATGCGGCCGGGCAACGTTACGAAATCCAACTCAAGGGCGCTGGGGTTACGCCTTATTCCCGGCGCGGCGACGGCCGCGCTGTTCTTCGTTCTTCGCTGCGTGAATTTCTCTGCAGCGAGGCCATGCACCACCTCGGCATCCCGACCACGCGCGCACTGGCCTTGGTCGCCAGCGGCGAGACGGTGGTGCGCGACATGTTCTACGACGGCCATCCGCAGGCCGAACCGGGCGCCATCGTCTGCCGCGTCGCCCCGTCTTTCCTGCGCTTCGGGCACTTCGAGCTGCCGGCTGCGCGGGGCGACGACGCCTTGCTGCAAAGGCTGATCGACTTTGCCATCGCGCGCGACTTCCCGCATGTCGACGCCGCCCCCGAGGCCGCTGGCGACGAGCGCCTGCCGCACTGGTTCGCCGAGATCGCCCGGCGCACGGCCGAAATGGTCGTGCACTGGATGCGGGTCGGCTTTGTGCACGGGGTAATGAACACCGACAACATGTCGATCCTCGGCCTGAGCATTGATTACGGCCCTTACGGCTGGATCGAGGAATTCGACCCCGCCTGGACGCCCAACACCACCGACGCACAGGGACGCCGCTACTGCTTTGCCCGCCAGCCCGAGATCGCGCGCTGGAACCTCGAGCGTTTGGCCGATGCGTTGAGCCTGGTGGCACCGCAACCGGCCCGACTGCAGGATGGCCTCGACGCCTACGATGCAACGTACGCCACCGCATTCCGCCGCAGCTTTGCCGCCAAATTCGGATTCTCCGCCTGGCAGGAAGGTGACGAGACGCTGGTCGAGGACGCCTTCGCGCTACTCCAGCGCGGCGCCCTGGACATGAGCCTCTTCTTCCGGCAACTGGGCGAGCTCACTTCGGAAACAATATCGCACCAGACCGCGCACCAAACATTGGCCGAAGCCAGCTATCGCCCGGACGCCTGGCAGGCACAGACGGCAGCCTGGGACAACTGGCACCTGCGCTGGCACCAGCGCCTGCGCGCCGATGGTCGCCCGGACGCCTTGCGCCAGACGGCGATGCACGCCGTCAATCCGCGCTTTATCCCGCGCAACTACCTCGCCCAACAGGCGATCGACGCCGCCGAGGGCGGCGATCTCGCCCCACTCCACGACCTGCTCGACACCCTGCGCCGCCCCTACGACGAACAGCCGCAACGCGCCGCCCACGCTGCCAAGCGGCCCGACTGGGCCCGCCACAAGGCGGGCTGTTCGATGCTCTCGTGCAGCTCGTAGCCCCGGCAGGAGATGCGTAGAATAGGGGCATTCGCCCCACTCAGGAGACGCCATGCCCACCGCCCCCATCACCCCGGACCTGTGCGCCGAACTCAATGCCCTGTTGCGCTTCGATCCGGACGACGCCCAGCACGGGCTCAAGGTGCACACCACCGCCGCACCGGAACTGATCGCCGCCATGCGCCGCCTGCACGCGCGCGGCTTGATCGACCAGCCCGACGGTGGCTACCTGACGCCACTGGGCCGCGAAGCCGCGGCGCATGCGCGCGACCTGCTCGGCTTGCTGACCACCGGCGAGGCCGCCGCAGTCAGCGCTTGACGATGCGCCTCAGGGCTTGGGCGCTGCCGGGGCGCCCGACCCCATCATGCGGCGCAGATCGATCAAAGCCTTGGGGTTACCCGGATCGCCGACGAGCAGTGGACGCTCGACGAACTTCGGATTGACCAGGCTCTTGTCGGGCACGAAACCGTCGAAGCTCAAGCCGGCCAGATCGGCCCAGGTGTGGAGGAAGTGCGTGGTGCTGTAGGGCCGCTCAAGGTCGGCCGAAAAATCGCGCCGATCGCGCGCGCGCCAGGCCGGCGCCGTCCAGACCAAGAAGGGAATCGTGTACATCGGCGGCGTCGGCTTGCCTTCGTTGCGCCCAAGTACACTATGCCCCGGCGAGTCATAGACGTCCTCGCCATGGTCAGAAAAATAGACCAGGAAACCCGGTGCCTGCGTTGCGGAAAAGCGCTCGATCAGCGTCGAAACGACGTGGTCGTTGTAACGCACCGCATTGTCGTAGGTGTTGATTACCTCGGCCTGCGCGGCAGTCGCCCAATCCGGCAAGCCCTGGCGATCCTTGAACACCTCGTACTGCGGCGGATAGCGATACTCGTACTTCATGTGCGTACCGAGCAGATGCACCACGATGAACTTTCGCTCGGCTGGATCGGCCAACACCTTGGCGAACGGCTCGAAGACGTTCTCGTCGTACTCGCGCGAGTTCTGCGTCCGGGTATGGTTGAGGTAGAACTGCTCGTCCATCTGCTGCGAGAAGTTCGTCAGCATCGTGTTGCGCTTGGTCATCGTCTGCTGGTTGGTGATCCAGAAGGTCTTGTAACCCGCCTGTTTCATCAGATTCATCAGCGAGACCCGCTGGGTCAGCTGCTGATCTGGATTTTCCTGGTCGGCCAGGGTCAGCGCTTGTTGCAGCACCTCGATCGTATAGGGGCGCGGCGCCACAACCTGCTTGAAGACGGACAACTCCTGGCGCATCGCATCGAGCTTGGGCGTGGTTGACCGAGGATAGCCGTAAAGGCTCATGTGATCGCGGTTGGTCGACTCGCCGATCACCAACACCAGCGTCGCCGGCAAGCCGGCGTACGCGTCCTTGAGGTTGGGCAGCGGCGGCAGCTGCTTGTTCTCCTCGAGCAAGGCCTCCATGTTGGCCAGCTGGGTTCGGTACTGGGTGTAGCCAAACACCAGCTGCCAGGGGACCGCGGGCTCGAAACGCTTTTGCAGGATTTCCGACGCCTCTTCAGACGAAAAACGCCCCTGGCGCAACTGCTTGTACTGGGGATAAACAAAGAGGGCCGCAACGATCAGGAGCACCAGCGCCCAGGCCTGGCCACGCCCCGTCGCCAGCGGTCGAATCCGGCGCCAAAGCCACCAGGCCCCGACGCTGTAGATCAGGAAAGCAGGCACCATCCACCAGACGAAGTACTGGGCGAAATATTCTTCAGCCTCGGCCGGATTCGACTCGAAGAGGATGAAGATCACGCTCTGGGAAAACTCCTGCTGGTAGATGCAGAAATACCCGAGGCCGACCAGCGAGGTCGCCCACAACAGCACCCCGATCGCCGCGCTGAGCGCGCGCGCCCGGCGAGGAAAGATCAACAACGGGATGAGCCACAGCGCGCTGACGATGACGGCCTGACGCAGACCGTAGAAGATCGTCGCGTCGAACACCTGCAACAGCACGTGCAGAACGCCCGAAAAATAAAGGAAGAAAAGGTAGGCGCGGCCAAGCCCCGCCCAATCAAAACTGCCACCGGAAAAACGCTGCCCCACCGACGATCCCGCTCCCACCATATCCACCTCGTGCGTCAAACGGCCGATCCTCGCGGTTCAGCACCGATCCATGGTCAAGAAAAGCGGTCAGGGCGCAGCCAGCGCCAAGGTCCGCAGAAAGGCGTCGGCGCTCTGGAAGCCGACGACCCGCACATTGGGTACTTCGACCCCACGCGCATCGAAAAACACGATCCCTGGCGGACCGAACAGACCGAAACGGGCAAGCAAAGCCTTGTCGTCGTCGCTGTTGGCCGTCACGTCGACCTGCAGCAAGGTCCAGCCCGCCAGGCGCTGGCGCACCCGGTCATCGGCGAAGGTCGAACGCTCCATGTCCTTGCAGGCAACACACCAGTCGGCGTAGTAATCGACGAGCACCGGCCGCCCCGCGGCGCTGATCCGCGCCTCAAGCTCGGCCAGCGTGCGCACCCGCTCGAACGGCAGCTTGGGCGCAGCCTCCGTCGCCCGCAGGCCGGCCAGCGGACGCCAAGGATCGCTCGCCCCCGAAAAAGCACCGACCAACTGCACGCAACCCACCAGCAGCAGGACGACGGCCACGCCTTTGAGCACGCGCAGCCCCGCCGGTGCATGCACCGGCAACGGATCGATTGCGCGCAGCCAGATCGCCGTGACGATGCAGAGCACGGCCCAGCCGCCGAGGTAGAACGCCGGCGGCAACACCGGCGCGAGCAGCGACCAGGCGGTGGCCAGCAGGGCCACGCCGAAAGCTTTCTTGACCCCGTCCATCCAGGCCCCGGCCCGAGGCAAGAGCGCACCGGCCGAAGCCCCGACGGCCACCAGCGGAACGCCCATGCCCAGCGCCATGAAGAACAGGGCCACGCCCCCCAGGAGCGCATCCCCCGTCTGTCCGATGTAGAGCAACGCGCCGGCCAGCGGCGCCGCGACGCAGGGGCCGACGACCAGCGCCGAAACGGCGCCCATCGCCGCCACACCGGGCAGCGAACCGGCCCGAAAATGCCCGGCCTCCTCCGTCACCTGGCTTTGCCAGGCACTCGGCAGCTGCAGCTCATAGACCCCGAACATCGACAACGCCAGCGCCACGAAGAGGACAGCCATTCCGCCCAGCACCCAGGCGTTCTGCAGCGCCGCCGCAAGCAACGTCCCGGACAGCCCGGCGGCAACCCCGGCCGCAGCGTAAGCGACCGCCATGCCGAACACGTAGGCCAGCGAGAGCAAGAGGCCGCGGCGCGGTGTGACCTGCGTTCCGGCTCCGACGATGATGCCGGAAACGATGGGCAGCATCGGGAACACACAAGGGGTAAAGGCGAGCAGCAGGCCGAAGCCGAAGAAACTGACGACGACCAGCCAGGGCGCGGCTTCGCCCAGCCAGCGGCCAATGGTGCCGGATTCGTCGCCACCGAGGCCTGCCGAAGCCGTCACCGCACCGGCCGGCGGCAATTCGACCGGCAGGCTCTGGCGAAGCGGCGGGTAGCAGACGCCGGCCTCGGCACAGCCTTGGGACGTGATGTGCAGCGTAGCGGCAAGCGCCTCGCCGGGCGGACGCTCGACAGGCAAGGTCAGGCGCACCCGGTCGTAATAGACGTCGACCCGACCGAAGGTGGCATCCTCCACGGACTTGCCTTTGGGCAGCCGCGGCGCGCCCAGCGCGGCGCCTTCGGCGTCGAGCTGAAAGCGGAATTTGTCGCCGTAAAGGTAATAGCCGCGGGTGATCTCGAAGCGCACCTCCAACGTCCGTGCGTCGATCGCCCGCACCTGCGGCTTGAACGCCAGCTGCGGCGGCAAGGGCTGGAAAGCCGCCGCCGCCTGGCACCAGAAGATCAACACGAGCAACACGCGAAGCATCATGCCTTTGTCGCTCCCGCAGCACCGGGAGCGGGCGAAACCTGCGTTTCCGCTGCCACCCAGGCCAGGTAATCGGGCAAACCGCGGCTCACCGGCAAGGCCACGATTTCGGGCAATTCATACGGGTGCGCAGCGCGAATCGCCGCGGCCAGCCCGGCGTAAGCCACGTCGGTTGTCTTGCAGAGCAGCAGCGCCTCGTCGGCAGTCTCGACCACGCCTTGCCAGCGATAGATCGAGCGCGCGCCGGGAAGGACGGTCGCGCACGCCGCGTGACGCGCGTCCACGAGCGCTGTCCCCAGCGCTTCGGCCTGAGCCCGGTCGGGCAAGGTGGTCAGTACGAGCAGGATATCCATCGCCGTATTCTAGCGCGAGCGCGCAGCCTCCTGACGCACCGACCTTAAGCCCGGCTTCAGGCCGGCGTCAGTGACCAAACCTCGTGATCGTCGGCGCGCATCGCCTGTTCGCCCAGCGCGTAAGGCAAAGGGTCGCCCCCCAGGCCAAGCAGGGCCACGCTCGCCGCCCGCGGCACAAGACCGGTGGGCACGACAACCCACCTCGGCACCTGCCCCGACTCGGTGTCCAGCGCCAACGCCGGATGGCGCGAGGCCCGGCCGGTCTGACGGTCGCGGATGCCCAGCAACAAAGCCTCGGCCCGCCCGGAGAGCAAGGTCGCCTCGGCCCACAGGCTTCCGTCGGCGCGGGCGCAAAGGGCGCGCACCTGCATCAGGAACGGCGTCCCCCCCGTTTCGTTCTCGACCGACAACAGGGTCTGCAAGGACAGGCGACTGCCCCCCGCCGCCGCCGGACGCAGCACACGCACCGCTTCGCCGTGACGCGCCAACAGGCGCCAGCGCTCGCCGGGCTCTTCGCGCACGCTGTCCGCGGCTTCGGCATGCCCGAAAACGGCCATCCGCTCGTGCCGGACATGGCTGACAAACGAGGTGCTCGAAGCTTGCAGGTCGTCGAGCACGCCGCGCCCGCCAAGCCGACGAAAAACCGGTTCGATGCCGACCACCGCCGTAATCGGCACGCCATCCTTGCCGTCAGCGGAACACACCTCGATCGTTTGCTTCAAGCGCTGCATCAACAGCCCCAGCAACTCATCGCAAGCGCTCGCCGACAGGCCTTCGCCGAGCCGAAGACTGGCCGGGCTTGCGCCTTCGAGCAGCGCCTCGCGTCGCCGCTTGAGCTTGCGCAGGACGCAGTCGAGCTTGAGCCAGCGCAAGGCCTCGCCCGCCGCCCCGACGCCAGCGAAAGCCTGCTCGCCGCCCACATCGACGCACAACGCTCCGGGCTCCGGTTGATTCAACAATTCAGCCAACTCGCGCCAACGCGACAGCCAGCGCGCGGCCGCCACGTACTGGGCGCGCGTCAGGGCTGCCGGCCGCGCCAGCTCGAGCATCAGCAGCAGGACGTACTGTCCGCTCACGGTGGACTGGCCGTCCTCCTCGCCCAGGCGCTCTTCGACTTCACGCTGCTCGCCCTCGAGCATCCCCGCGCCATGCAGCGCGGTGTGCGCCAGGGCCCAGAACCCATCGTTCAGGGCATGCCGGGCAACGTCGCCGTGCCAGCGTTCGAAGCGCAGGCAGGCCAGCAACCGGTGCGCGGCACGGGCGCCGTGCGCGGTGAAGCCCTCTTCGCCGGCCAGGCTGGCGTAGAGGCAATGCAGGTAACCGAGGGCCAGGGCGCGCCAGACGCCGCGCACCATGGACAGGGTGGTTGCCGCCCCCGCAGGCAGAGGCAAAGGCTTGCCCTCGTAACGCGAACTGGCGACGGTGCTGGTGTCGTAGGCGGCGCGACGCAGCACCTCAAGGATCTTGTAGCGCTCGCGCGCCGGCAAGGCGTAGCGATTGAGCGCCGCCAGCGCACCATCGAGGGACTCGAGCATGGTGTCGACATTGGCGCGTGGAAGCCCGGCCAGCCACTGGGCCGCACCTTCGGCGTCGGAAAACGCGACGCGCGTATCGGCGCGCATCGCCGGGGGATTAACCCAGGTCATCCTTACCTCCGCAGGACAGGATCGTTAGCGTTCGGTACCGTGCCGCGGGCTCCTTGCAACCCGTGTGGTCCCGGCTTGGCTCGCGCCCGCCGGGACTCTTTGTGCTACCGGACCAACCTGAGCGAAGCACTCACTTGTTCGGGTCTTCGCACAGCTCAAGCAGCACACCGCGCGTCGACTTCGGATGCAGGAAGGCGATGTCGAGGCCCTCAGCGCCCTTGCGCGGCGCCTTGTCGATCAGCTGAACGCCCTTGCCTTCGAGCTCGGTCAAGGTGTCTTGCAGGCCGGTGCAGGCGATCGCCACGTGCTGGATGCCCTCGCCCTTTTTCTCGATGAACTTGCCGATCGGGCCTTCCGGATCGGTCGATTCGAGCAGCTCGATCTTCGACTGGCCGATCTTGAAGAAGGCGGTCCGCACCTTCTGCTCCTTCACTTCCTCGATGGCGTAGCACTTGAGGCCGAGCTGCTTCTCCCAGAACGGGATGGCTTCGTCCAGACTCTTCACGGCGATGCCGATGTGTTCGATGTGCGACAGGTTCATGGCGTTGTCCTTAAGTGAGAAATCATGACAGCAGAAACGGCGACGGGGAGATTATCCGATAAAACGTCGGCTCCGACGACCTCCGCTTCATCGCCCGGCCCGGCGCACCGTCCCGGACGCGGCAATGTTGCCGGCGCGGGCGAACGCCTCGACGTTGGCCTCGATGCCGTCGGGGTCGTACAGGTAATTGACCATCAGTCCGTAGGCTTGCTTGAAGCCGTTGGGCGAAGTGTCGGCGAGCGGGTTGATGCGTTCGACGCGCGCACCGTTGCCGAGGTGGAAGCGCGCGACAGGATCGAAAGGCTTGGCCACACTCGCGCCGGGCTCGCCCCCCTTCTCCCCGCGCTCGGCAGCCTTGGCGTGCAGGAAATAGCGCGCGGCCAGACGCGTCAGCGCCGGCTGCAAGGCACGCGCCAGACGTTCGTTGCCGGCCCAGGCGCCGTCGGCCAAGAGGGCGCGCAGCGCGTCCTCGCTCGGCACCGCGCCGTCCGGCAGATGGCGCGCGAGGCGCTCGCGCAGGTCGGCGTCGAAAACCGTCGCCCATTCCTGCGGGTGCTTCTCGACCCAGCGCCGCAGGCCGGGAATCGGCGACAGGGTGGCGAACTGTTCAAGGCGCGGGAAATCGCGCTGCAAATCCTCGATCACCCGTTTGAGCAGGAAGTTGCCGAACGACACCCCGCGCAGACCGACCTGGGTGTTGGAGATCGAATAGAAGATCGCCGTCGTCGCCCGCTGCGCATCGAACACCGGTGCCTGCTCGTCGAGCAGCGCCTGGACGCTGCCGGCAAGCTCATCGACCAGCGCCACCTCGACAAAAATCAGAGGCTCCATCGGCATGCGCGGATGGAAAAAGGCGTAGCAGCGGCGGTCTGAATCGAGGCGGTTCTTGAGGTCTTCCCAGGAGCGGATGGCATGCACCGCCTCGTAGGTGATCAGCTTCTCAAGCAGCGCTGCCGGCGAGTTCCAGGTGATGCGCTGCAGCTCGAGGAAACCGACGTCGAACCACGCCGCCAGGCGCGACTCGAGCTCCCGGTCGAGCGGACGCAGCACCGGATCGGCCTCGCTGTAGCGGATCAGGTCGGCACGCAGATCGACGAGGAATTTCACCCCCGGCGACCAGGCGTTGAACTGGGTCAGGATGCGCAGGCGTGGCGAGCGCAGCGCTGCCCGCAGGGCCGATTCCGCAGCCCACTGGGCGTCGGTCCCGAGCGCGGCCTGATACGCCTCGTGCGCCTTGGCAACGCGCGCAGGCTGCGGCCCGAACTCGGTGGCGATGAGGCGCAGAAAGGCGGCGCGGCCAGCATCCGACAGGCCGCTGTAGGTCTCGGCCAGGCGCGCGGCGCGCTGGCGCGCGGAAACCTCGCCGCCGAGCGCTTCGGCACATTCCTGCAGCTGGGCGCGCAACTGCGCCCGTTGGCGCTCGCTCAGATCATCCGACCACGCCTTCTCGGCCAGCAGTTTGCGTACCTTCTGAATCCCACGAGCGACAATTCCATCGGACATCACACGTTCTCCATTCGGTCCCGACTGCGGGCCGGGGCAGCGTCAGTTTCGCCGTCGTCCGGCCCGCAGCAACAGGATGACGCCGGCAAGAACCATGGGCAGCGACAACCACTGGCCCATGCTGATGACTTCCGAATGTCCGAAGATGCCGGCATCGGGCGTACGGAAGAACTCGGCGACGAAGCGCAAGGCGCCGTAGCCGATCAGGAAAACAGCGGACACGGCGCTCACCGGCCGCGGACGCGCCGAATAAGCCCACAGGATGACGAACAGCAGCACGCCCTCGAGCCCGGCCTGATAGAGCTGCGACGGATGGCGGGGCAGGAGGTCGACCTGCGGAAAGACCATCGCCCAGGGCAGGCTCGGGTCGGCGACGCGGCCCCACAGTTCGCCGTTGATGAAGTTGCCAATACGCCCGAAGGCAAGGCCCAAGGGCACCAGCGGAGCGATGAAATCGGTGACCTCGAACCAGGCCCGACCGTGCTTGCGGGCAAACAGCGCCATCGCGGCGAGAACGCCGAGAAAACCGCCGTGGAAGGACATTCCCCCCTGCCAGACGGCGAGAATGGCGAGCGGGTTCGAGAGGTAGTAGCCCGGCGCGTAAAACAGCACTTCGCCGAGCCGACCACCGAGGATCACACCGAGCACGCCATAGAAAATCAGGTCGTCGAGTTCGGGCAGCGTCCACGGCCGCGTTGCAGACGGCAACGCCGCCTGGATGCGGCGGCGGCCCAGCCACCAGAACTGGAGGAAGGCCAGGAGGTACATCAGGCCGTACCAACGCACGGCCAGCGGGCCGACGGCAATCGCGATCGGATCGAACTGGGGATGAATCAGCATGCAGCCATTGTACGCCGATCCATGCGCCGAGAGGCCGCCGTCCGCCGTCCCCCTGCATCGTGCAGCGATGGCCGGCGCGGCTTTCGGCTAGAATCCAGGTACTGACCGGCACGCGTCCCCGCGTCCAAGATCCGCTTTGTTTGGAGAACCGCCATGCCCCATTACCGTTCCCGCACTTCGACCCACGGCCGCAACATGGCCGGCGCACGCGCCCTGTGGCGCGCCACCGGCATGAAGGACGGCGACTTCGGCAAGCCCATCATCGCCGTCGTCAACTCCTTTACCCAGTTCGTGCCCGGCCACGTGCACCTCAAGGACCTGGGGCAACTGGTGGCGCGCGAGATCGAGGCCGCCGGCGGCGTGGCCAAGGAATTCAACACCGTTGCCATCGACGACGGCATCGCCATGGGCCACGACGGCATGCTCTACAGCCTGCCTTCGCGCGACCTGATCGCCGACTCGGTCGAATACATGGTCAACGCCCACTGCGCTGACGCCATGGTGTGCATCTCCAATTGCGACAAGATCACCCCCGGGATGCTGATGGCCGCGCTGCGCGTGAACATCCCGACGATCTTCGTCTCCGGCGGGCCGATGGAAGCCGGCAAGGTGCAACTGCAAGGCAAGGTGGTGCATCTCGACCTCGTCGACGCCATGGTCAAGGCCGCCGACGGTCGGGTTTCGGACGAAGAGGTCGCCGCCGTCGAACGTTCCGCCTGCCCGACCTGCGGCTCGTGCTCGGGCATGTTCACCGCCAACTCGATGAACTGCCTGACCGAGGCGCTTGGCCTCGCCTTCCCCGGCAACGGCACGCTGGTCGCCACGCACGCCGACCGCAAGAACCTCTTCCAGCGCGCCGGACGCGAGATAGTCGAGCTGTGCCGGCGCCACTATGAGCGCGACGACGCATCGGTCCTGCCGCGTGCGATCGCCAGCCTCGCGGCCTTCGAGAACGCGATGACCCTCGACGTCACGATGGGCGGCTCGACCAACACCGTCCTGCACCTCCTGGCCGCGGCGCAGGAAGCCGGCGTCAACTTCACCATGGCCGACATCGACCGCATCTCGCGCAAAGTGCCCTGCCTGTGCAAGGTCGCGCCGATGACCGACAAGTACCACATCGAAGACGTGCACCGCGCCGGCGGCATCTTCGGCATCCTCGGCGAACTCTCGCGCTGCGGTCTGCTCCACCTCGACGTGCCGACCATCCACAGCAGCACGCTGGGCGAAGCCATCGACCGCTGGGACGTGTTGCATCACGCCGTGGACATCCACGTGCATGAATTTTTCCGCGCCTCGCCGGGCGGCGTGCCGACGCAGGAAGCTTTCTCGCAGAACCGCCGTTACCCCGAACTCGACCTCGACCGCACGCACGGCTGCATCCGTGACCGTGCCAACGCCTACTCGCAGGACGGCGGTCTCGCCGTACTCTCCGGCAACCTCGCGCTGGACGGCTGCATCGTCAAGACCGCCGGCGTCGACGAAAGCATCTGGCAATTTACCGGCCGGGCACGCGTCTTCGAAAGCCAGGACGCCGCCGTCAAAGCCATCCTAGCCGACGAGATCGTCGCCGGCGACGTGGTCGTCATTCGCTACGAAGGGCCAAAGGGCGGTCCGGGCATGCAGGAAATGCTTTACCCGACCTCCTACCTCAAATCCAAAGGCCTCGGCAAAGCCTGCGCCCTGCTCACCGACGGCCGCTTCTCCGGCGGCACCTCGGGCCTGTCGATCGGCCACGCCTCGCCGGAAGCCGCCGAAGGCGGCGCGATCGGCCTCGTCGAGGACGGCGACCGGATCGAAATCGACATCCCCGCGCGGCGCATCCACCTCGCCGTCCCGGAGGCCGAACTGCAGGCCCGGCGGGCGGCCATGGACGCCCGTGGCGACGCCGGTTGGCAGCCCGCCGCACCGCGCACGCGCATCGTCTCGAAGGCCTTGCAGGCCTACGCCCTGATGGCCACCTCGGCGGCCACCGGCGCGGTGCGCGACCTCTCGCAACTGCGCCGACGCTAGGACACGCCGATGACCCTCAACCTCTGGTTGGCCTTCGTGCTCGCGGCGATCCTCATCGCCGTGAGTCCGGGGCCGGGTGCCGCCCTGAGCATGAGCGCCGGCCTGCGCCACGGCCAGTTCGGCGCGTTGCCGGCGATCTTCGGTTTGCAGGCGGCGCTCCTGATCCAGCTGGCGATCGTCGGCATGGGGCTCGGCGCTGTGCTCGCCGCCTCGGCCACCGCCTTCGCCGTGGTCAAGTTCGCTGGCGCGGCCTACCTCGTCTGGCTTGGCGTGCAGAAATGGCGCCGCGCCGGAAGCGACGACGTCGCGCAAGGCAAAGCCTTGCGCAGCGGCCTCTTTCGTCAGGGCTTGCTGGTCAACCTGACCAACCCCAAGGCCATCGTCTTCATGGCCGCGCTGACGCCGCAGTTCATCGATCCAAACCGGCCGCAACTGCCGCAGTTTTTGATCATCGCGCTGACCATGTGCGTCACCGACACGATCGTCATGTCCGGTTACGCGCTGCTCGCCAGCCGCCTCGGCACCTGGCTGCACGACGCGCGCGCGCGCCGGGCACAGGACCGCTTCTTCGGCGGCCTGTTCATCGGCGCCGGAGCCCTGCTCGCCACGTCCAGCCGCCACTGAAACCGAGTCTCTGCATGCCCCGCCCGCCCCTGCACCGCCCGCTCGCCGCGCCCCTGCACCGCCCGCTCGCCGCGCTCCTGCTCCTGGCCGGAGCGCCGTTCGCCGCGCACGCCGACGCTGCGCTGGCCAAGTCGCGCAACTGCATCGCCTGCCACAAGAGCGAGACGCAGGCCGTCGGCCCGGGCTACCATGACATTGCAAAACGCTATGCCGGACAGCCCGATGCCGCCGCGCGCCTGGCAAAGAGCATCCGTTCGGGGAGCAAAGGGCAATGGCCGCCAGCCAAGGGCCCGGCGTTGCCGATGCCGCCCAATCCGACCGTCAAACCCGAGGAAGCCGAGCGCCTGGCGCGCTGGATTCTGAGCGGCGCTCGCTAAGCCGCACGGAAGAACACGACTGACGACCTGAGCACGGCGGATTCGCCGTGTTCAGCCCGCCTCATCGGCCAGAAACTCGTCCGGCTGCGCCACCCGGTTACGGCCCTGGCTCTTGGCCAGGTAGAGGGCGGCATCGGCGCGCAACAGCAGCCGTTCGGGCGTTTCGCCGAATTTCGGCACGGTGACGGCGACGCCGATGCTCACCGTGGCCGTGCCGCCGGCCACCGGCGTTACGGCGTGCGGAATCGCCGCCGCAGCGACCGTCGCGCGCATCGCTTCGGCCAGACTGAGCGCCGCCGCGAGATCGGTGTCGGCCGCCACCACCGCGAACTCCTCGCCGCCGTAACGCGCCACCAGATCGCCCGCGCGCCGCGCGGCACCGCGCAGGAAGTGAGCCACCCGACGCAGGCAGTCGTCACCGGCCTGGTGACCGTAATGGTCGTTGTAAGGCTTGAAGAAATCGACGTCGACCATCAACAACGCCAAGGGCTGGCCCGAGCGTTGCGCGCGCGCCCATTCCTCAACGAGGGCGAGGTCGAAGTGACGGCGGTTGGCGAGGCCGGTCAGGGCGTCGGTCACGGTCAATTCGGTCAGTTGCCGATTGGCCGTCTCGAGCGCCTCCGTACGCTCACGCACCTTCACTTCGAGCGACGCACTGAGGGCCTCGGCGGCCGTCTTGGCCTCGCCCAGGGCGGCATTGGCGGTTTCGAGCTGAGCCGTGCGCGCGCGCAGTTCACGGTCGGTCGCGCGCAAGGTTTCGATCTGCCCCTGAACGGTGGCGGCCATGACGTTGAAGCCCTGAGCCAGATCCCCAAGCTCGTCCGGCGCCCGCACCTCGATGCGCCGGGCGTAATCGCCAC
Organism: Propionivibrio sp.; assembly: GCF_041441355.1. Taxonomy (GTDB): domain Bacteria; phylum Pseudomonadota; class Gammaproteobacteria; order Burkholderiales; family Rhodocyclaceae; genus Propionivibrio. Next base: position 30,076 of record NZ_JASDTF010000028.1, on the reverse strand, counting down.
GCGCCAGACTGCCGCTCATCTCGACCAGTTCGGTCAACGGCCTTGTGAGCCCCTGTACGAAGCGTCGCCCGAGCAGCGTCCAGAGGACCAGCACCACGCCGCCCGCCAGCACCATGCTCGTGGCGATCCACATAATCTGGCGGGCGATGCCCGTTCGCTGGCGATCCGACGCCTCGCCGACGCGTTCAACGATCCGCGCCGCGACCTGCAGCATCTCGTTTTCGTTATCGATCTTGCGGCGAGTCAACTCGGCGAAGCGCTCGAACGCAGCCCTCAGCACCTGGACGTCCTGAGCGATCGAATAGGCGACGATCTGCGTCTCGACCACCGGTGACTGCTGACGCAAGGCGCCGGCCTCACGGACAATGACATTCAGGTGGGTACGTAAACGTTGCACCCACTCGACGTCGCGGCTGAGAATGTACTCCTGCTGTGCCAGGCGTGCCTCGAGCGCCGCCTCGGATAGGCGCGCGACGGTCGCGTCCAGGCGCGCGGGCACCGGTTCGGCGCGCAGGCCACGGACACTCTCCTGCAACTCATCCGAGGCCTTGCGCATACCGCTTTCGAGCGCCCGCACCTGTTCGTGGAAATAAAGGTACTCGTTCAGGCGCTGGGCAAAGCCGCGCATGTGCTCGAGCACCTCGTTGTCCTCCTCTCCCGCCCGGCGCACGAAGACACGCCCGGGAATTCCGGCCAGCAATTCGCCGGCCGAGGCCATGAGGTCGCGCACCGCCAGCGCGTCGCCCCGCTCGTGGCTGATGCGAAAGCGCAGCAAGGTGCGCTCGATCGCCCCCACGCGCGATTCGAAGCGCTCCAGCTTCCAGAGCGCGGCGTTGCTCGTATACACCATGGACAGCGAGACAAACACGGCGAACACATTGAGGAGCAGCACCGTAAACAGGGACAGGAACAAAAGGTTGAGCTTGCCGGCCAGACGCTGCCGCCGGTAGTACTCGAGCCAATGGTCGAGAACGCTCATGTGCCCCCGCCCACCGTCGTCACGCCCGCCGCGCCCGCAGGCGCGCCTCGGCGCGTTCGAGCAGGCGCACATGCTGCTCGGGGAACTCGAGGAACTGGGCGAACAGGTCGAGCCCGACCCCGGCCACGACCGGCGGTGCCGCCAGATCGAAGTTGAAGGCCCACGCGTCGCAAGCGCTGATCTCGGCCCGGATGGCCCGCTGGAGCGGCGAATAGTCCGACTCCGGAACGGCCTGATTGGGCGGCAGCGCCCCGGTCAAACGACTCATGAACCGCTGGGCATCGACGCTGGCGAAATAGCGCAGCACCGCCTTGGCCCCGACCACGTTTTTCGCGCCACGCGGCAGCACCAAGCCGTCGATCGGCCCCAGCGCGACGCGCGGCACGCGCGCGTCGATTTCGGGAAACGGGAAGAAACCGAAATCCTCGCCTTCGCGCCAGTCGTACTCGGGCCCCGCGTAGTAGCCGATCAGCCAGCTCCCCATCAGGGTCATCGCCGCTTCGCCGCGAAACACCTGCGCCGCCGAACCGCGCGCGAAATCGATGTCGTTCGGACGCGGATTGAAGGCGCCCAGCCGCACCAACTCGCGCCACAGCGCGAAAGCCCGGCTCACCTCTGGGTCGGTGAACGCCGCCTGACCGGCCAGCAGGCGTTCGCGGAAACCGGCCGGCGCGCTGCGCAGCAGCAAGTAATCGAACCAGAACTGGGCCGGCCATTTGCTCTGGCTGCCCAGGGCAATGGGCACGACGCCACGCTGCTTGAGCCGGACGACGGCGCGCAGCAGCGCGTCCCAGGTGCGCGGCGGCTCGATTCCGTGCGTGGCAAAAACACGGCGGTTATAGAAAAAACCGACGAAGTGCTGGGTCAAGGGCAGCAGGTAGATCCGTCCGCCGTACATCGCCGACGACTGGATCACGCTGGGGGTGAAGGCGCGGCTCAACTCGCCGAGCGGCAAGGTATCGTCGAGCGGTGCCAGTTGCTCGACGATGGCCTGCACGCGCGCACCGGCCCAGTACGAGTACAGGTCGGCCGGGTTGCCCAGACGCAGGTCGTCGAGGATGCTGGTCTTGAAGGACTCGTGGTCAACCGCCACAGCGGCGAGGCGGTGCGCCTGCGAGACGTCGTTGAAGGTCTCGGCCAGCTGTTCCATGCCGCGCGCCAGCGCGGTATTGAAAGAAAAATAGTGCAGCAGGGAAACGCTGCGTCGGAGGTTTTTCTCGCCCTCGATCTCGCGGCCGCAAGCGGCGAGCAGGCCGCCGGCCAAAAGGGAGAGCATCCGCCGCCGCCCGGGGGAGAAAACCTGAGCGGACGACGAAGCCTGCACCTTAGAACTCCATCGCGTCGGCGAAGCTCAGCGCGTGCAACTGGGCGCGGTTGAACTGTTCAGACGAGAGCCCGAGCATTCCGGCCCGTTCGGCCAGGAGGGCACCGTCCTCGCCTTCGCTGACCTGCGCCAGTTCGAGGAAGGGGCCATAGACACCGCCGCGCCCGAGCAGTGCGTCGCTGATCGGCTCGGGCAGGTGCATGCTCTCGAGCACCTTGTCCATCGACACGCCGAGCAGCAGGTCGAGCAGCGAGAAGGCGCCGGTGATGAACAGGTTGTCGTACTCCTGCCGCTCGACCAGGCCGTGCGAAAGCTCTTCCATCAGCCGCGCCCGGGTCAGCGCGGTGTGCAGCAAGGCCGGCGCCATCGGGTCCTTGCTCGCGGTGGCAAGGAGCAGCGACAGCCACTTGTTGAGCTTGTCGTACCCCAGGATGGTGACCGCATGGCGGAAGGACTGGATCTCGCACGACAAACCGAAACCGGCCGAGTTGATGTAGCGCAGCAGCTTGTAGGAAAGCGCCACGTCCTGCTTGAGCGCAGCCTCGATGTCTTTCACATCGGCGTTCTTGCGCACCAGGTTGAGCACGCGCACGATCTGCGCCTGACCGGGATTGAGCGCCTTGCCGACCGGGGTTCCCGGGTGTTTGAAGAACCAGCTCGCCGCGGCGGCGAGGCCGGCGTCGAGGCAGGCTTTGAAGGCCGCGCCGTCGAAGACGTTGTAGGCCACGCCGATGCCGTGCGCCTGCGCCTGCAGGGCCGCACCCTTGAGTTCGGCGGGCGAAAGCCGGCGCGCATCGAACGCCAGGAAGCGGACCGGCAAGTCGGCGGGAACCACGACATTGCCGCCCTCGACGCGCAGGCAGAGCGACACGCCGCCGGCCTGCAATTCTGCCGCCAGGGCCCGTCCGTCCTCGCCTTCGAGCAGAGTCGAGGGCACTTCGAGCGTCACGTTGGCCGGCGCCACCCAGTCGAGCAAGCGGGCGTCGAGTGTCGCGCCGCGGCAGTCGATGAACACCGGTTTCTCGCCCTGCGGCCAGCAATCCCCGAGGGCGTTGAGCTGCGCTGCCGCGTCGGCACAGGTCGCGCCGTCGACGAAGTGCAAGGTCAGACGGTTGGCGATGATCTTGCTCTGGCGATTGACGAGCGGCTGGCGGGAGATGAAAACGGAGGGCATGACATTCAACCTGTGACAGAAGACGCCGGCACCGAAGCGACGGCGTTGGAAAACTCGAAGGCGTCGGCATGGAAGTCCTCCGCCGCGAGATGACATTGTCCAATAAAATCGTGCCGCGCGGCAGTCACCAAGCCGGGCGGACCGCTGACGCAGACGTCGAATCCGGTCAGGTCGGGATGATCGGCCATCACCGCGGCATGGACGAGGCCGCGTCGACCGCCCCAGACCCCGTCGTTGGCCTCGTCGGGATCGGCCAGCACTGGAACGAAACGGATCTGCGGATGCGCGGCGGCCCAGCCGGAGGCCAGTTCGGCCAGATAAAGGTCGGCCGCCCGCCGCCCGCCCCAATAAAGGTACAGCGGACGCGGCAGACCGTTCGCGATTTCCTGCTCGATGATGGCCTTGAGCGGTGCGAAACCGGTCCCCCCGGCGACCAGCACCGCCGGGCGCCCCTCGCCTTCGGGCAACCCGAAACGGCCGTAGGGCCCGCGCAGACGCAGGATTTCGCGCGGCCGCATGGCGCCGAACACGTAATCGGTGAACACCCCGCCCGGCACATGCCGCACGTGCAGTTCCAACCCCGCCCCGGGCTGCGGCCGCGAGGCCAGGGAAAAGGCGCGCCGCTCACCGTTCTTGAGCAGGATGTCGAGGTATTGGCCCGGGCGGTATTCGAAATGCTCCTGCCCCGGCAGACGCAGTTCGATCCGCATCACGTCCGGGGCCAGGCGATCGAGGCGTTCGACGCGCGCCGGCAGGGTTTTGACCGGCGGTTCGCCGGCAGGACGCGTGGGGGGAGCGGCCAAGCTCAGGTCGCCGAGCGCCCGCGATTGACAGAGCAAGGTTTCGCCCGCGGCCTGCTCGGCGGGCGTGAGCGTGTAGCCGGGCGGCCCGGGATCGAAGGGGCCGGACAACACCTTGCCGCGACAGGCGCCGCAGGCGCCGTCGCGGCAGCCATGGGGCCAGGCGACACCCTGGCGCAAGGCCGCGTCGAGCAAAATTTCGCCCGGTTCGGCGGCAAAGGCCTGGCCGCCGGGCTGTAGCGTGATCCGGAACCCCATCGAACCCCCTGCCGACTCGATTCCGGTAGAATCGCGCCGTGCAAAATCTACTCATCGTCGGCTGCGGAGATCTCGCGCGCCGTGCGCTTCCCTTGTTGCTTGGCCACTATCGGGTCTACGCCCTGCTCCGCGATCCGGCGCAAGGCGCGTTCTGGCGCGCCCAGGGCGCCCGCCCGCTGATTGCCGACCTCGACGTCGCCGACGGTCTGCCACGCTTGGCGGGGCTGGCCGACATCGTCCTGCATTTCGCGCCACCGCCCGGCGAGGGCGAAACGGATCGTCGCACCCGCGCCTTGCTGGCGGCCTTGAGCCGTGGAAAAAGTCTACCACAGCGCTTCATCTACATTAGTACGAGCGGCGTGTATGGCAACTGCGCCGGTGCCCGCGTCGACGAAACCCGCCCCCTGGCGCCGACGACCGCGCGCGCGCGCCGGCGGGTCGACGCCGAACGCCGCCTGCGCCACTTCGCCGGCCGCCATTCGACGCGCCTGTGCATCCTGCGCGCGCCGGGCATCTACGCCGCCGACCGCCTGCCCGTCGAGCGCCTGCGCGCCGGCACCGAAGCGCTGCGCCCGGAAGACGACGTTTACACCAACCACATCCACGCCGACGACCTCGCCCGCCTGGTCTGCGCCGCCTTGCGCCGCGGCCGCGCCAACCGCTGTTACAACGCCAGCGACGACACCCGCCTTAAAATGGGCGACTATTTCGACCTGGTCGCCGACCGCTGCGGCTTGCCGCGCCCGCGCCGCATCGCGCGCGCCGAAGCCGAACGCACGCTGTCGCCGACCCGCCTCTCTTTCATGAGCGAATCGCGCCAGCTCGAAAATCGGCGCATCAAAACCGAACTCGGCTTCCGCCTGCGCTACCCGACCGTCGTCGACGGCCTGGCGGCAGCCACTTCCGAAAGCCCCTCCGCATGAGCTACCTGATTGCCAAAACCCTGCACCTGCTTTGCGTTTTCGCCTGGTTCGCCGGGCTCACCTACCTGCCGCGCCTGCTCGTCGCCGCGGCGGCCGTCGAGCCCCAGGCCCACGCCGAACGCCAGCGCCTGCTGCAACTCGCCAGCAGCCTCTGCCGCTTCACCCTGATCGTCACCGCGCCGGTGCTGCTCACCGGCCTCTGGCTGTGGATGGGCTTCGAACTCAAGGGCGGCTGGCTACACTACAAGGCGACGCTGGCCGCCGGCCTCTTCGCCTACGCCCTGCACTGCCGACGCATCCTGCTCGACATGAAATCCGGGCACAACCTCCGCACTGTCGGCTGGCTGAAGGTCTTCGCACACGGCCAGATCCTCGTCCTCGTGGCGATGGTCGTGCTCGCCGTGTTCAAACCCTTCTAAGCCCTTCTAAACCTTTCTAGGACTTCTCCGTGGAACGCTTTTTCGCCACTTGCCCGCGCGGGCTCGAGCCCCTGCTCGCCGAAGACCTCACCGCCGCTGGCGGCATCGAGCCCACGCCCGTCCCGGGCGGCGTGCACTTCACCGGCGATTGGCCCGCCTGCTACGCCGCCAACCTGCATTCACGCATCGCCACCCGCATCCTGTGGCGCGTCGCGCACGGCGCCTACGCCCGCGAGGACGACATCTACCGGCTGGCGACGGAAACGTCCTGGCCGCGCTGGTTCACCCCGGCGCGCACGCTGCGCGTCGACGTCACGGCGGTGAAAAGCCCGCTCAAGAGCCTCGAATTCATCACCCTGCGCATCAAGGACGCGATCTGCGACCGCTTCCGCGACGACACCGGCGAGCGCCCGAGCATCGACACCCGCGAGCCGGACGTGCGCGTGCATGCCTTCCTCACCGCCGACCGGTGCACGCTCTACATCGACACCTCGGGCGCCCCGCTCTACCAGCGCGGCCTGCGCCAGAAGACCGTCGAAGCACCGCTCAAGGAGAACGTCGCCGCCGGCATCCTGCGCCTCTCGGGCTGGCAGCCGGGCACGCCGCTGCTCGACCCGATGTGCGGCAGCGGCACCTTCCTCTGCGAAGCGGCGCAGATGGCACTCAACGTCGCGCCCGGCGCCGGCGGCCGCCCCTTCGGCTTCCAGCGCCTGAAGAACTTCAACCTCGACCTGTGGCGCGATCTGCTCGACGCGGCGCAGGAACACGAACTGCCCGCCGCCGAAGCGCAGATCTGGGGCAGCGACATTTCCCCGGTCGCGGTGCGCGCCGCGCTCGCCAACCTCGACCGCGCCGACCTCCTGCCAGCGGTAACGTTGGCGACCGGCGACCTGCTCGAACTCGAGGCCCCGGCCCCGAGCGGGGTGATGATCGCCAACCTGCCCTACGGCGAACGCCTCTCGGAAGCCGACGAACTCGCCGCCTTCTACCCGCAGCTCGGCGCAGCCCTGAAGCGCAATTTCGCCGGCTGGACCTGCTACCTGCTCACCGCCGACCTGCGCCTGCCCAAGCTGATGCGCCTCACCCCGAGCCGCAAGATTCCGCTCTACAACGGCGCGCTCGAGTGCCGCCTGTTCGAGTTCCGCATGGTCGCCGGCAGCAACCGGACCTAAGCCCTGACCGTCGATTGGATTGATTTCGTGGACCTCATCCTGCTGCTCAAGGCCGCCGTTCTCGGCATCGTCGAAGGCCTCACCGAATTCCTGCCGATCTCCTCGACCGGCCACCTGATCCTCGCCAGCACCCTGCTCGGTTTTCACGACGAGCGCGGCAAGCTGTTCGAGATCGTCATCCAGTCGGGCGCCATCCTGGCGGTGTGCTGGGAATACCGGCAGCGCATCGCCCGCGTCGTCTGCGGCCTGCCGCGCGAGCGCGAGGCACAGCGCTTCGTGATCAACCTCATCCTCGCCTTCCTGCCGCTGGCCGTCCTCGGCCTCTTGTTCGGCAAGGCGATCAAGGCCTACCTCTTCAACGCCCCGACCGTCGCCGCCACCTTCATCCTCGGCGGCGTCTTCATCCTCTGGGCCGAGAAACGTCAACACCGGGTGCGCGTCGAAGAGGTCGAGGAATTGACCGCGCTCGACGCGATCAAGCTCGGCTTCGCGCAAGCACTGGCGCTGATCCCCGGCACCTCGCGCTCGGGCGCGACCATCGTCGGCGGCCTGTTCTTCGGCCTCTCGCGCCGGGCGGCGACCGAGTTTTCCTTCTTCCTGGCCATCCCGACGATCCTCCTGGCCAGCGCCTACCAGCTCTACAAGGAACGCCACCTGCTGGTGATCGACGACCTCGGGCTGTGGGCCGTCGGCTTCCTCACCGCCTTCGTCTCCGCGTTCTGGGCCGTGCGCGCCTTGCTGCGCTACATCAGCACGCACGATTTCACCCTCTTCGCCTGGTACCGCATCGCCTTCGGCGGCTTGATCCTGATCACCTGGCACTACCAGCTGATCGCCTGGAGCTGATGCCGATGTCCGCCCCCGGCATCCTCTATCTGCACGGCTTCTGCTCCGCACCGGCCTCGTGGAAGGCGCGCCTGCTGGCCGAACGGATGGCCGAACGCGGCCACGCCGACCGTTACTACTGCCCGGCGCTGTCGGTCGAACCGGAAGAAGCGATCGCCCAGTGCGAAGCGCTGATCGCCGCGCACGCCGCGGCCTTCCCCGGCGCGCCGCTGACCCTGGTCGGCAGTTCGCTGGGCGGCTACCTGGCGACGCACCTCGCGGAAAAACACGACCTCAAGGCGGTGCTGCTCAATCCGGCGGTCGTCGCACCGCTCTCGCTGGCGCGCTACCTCGGGCCGCAGACCAACTTCTACACCGGCGAGAGCTTCGTTCTCACCCAGCGCCACCTCGACGGCATCCGTGCCCTCGACGTCGAGCGCATCACGCCCGAGCGTTACCTGCTGCTGGTCGAAACCGGCGACGAGGTGCTCGACTACCGGCAGGCCGTCGAGCGTTACGCCGGTTGCCGTCAGGTGGTCGTCGAGGGCGGCGAGCACGGCCTGCGCAGCTTCCCCGAGCACCTGCCGCAACTCCTTGAATTCTGCGGGTTATAATCCTCCCGATGTACGTTCTGTTCGAAGAAGACGGTGGCTTCAAGGCCGCCACGGTATTGACCGACAACGACGCCACGCTGCAGGTCGAAACGACGACCGGCAAGCGCGCCAAGATCAAGTCGGCGAATGTCCTGATCCGGTTCAAGGAGCCTGCGCCCGGCGCGTTGTTGCCCGCGGCCGAGGCCCTTGCCGCCGACATTGAAAGCGAATTTCTCTGGGAGTGCGCGGGCGATGGCGAATTTGCTTTTGCTGATCTGGCCGACGAATATTTCGGCGGCACGGGCGCCAAGGCCGGGACGGTCGAGGCCACGGCGCTGCTGCTCGCCCTGCACGCTGCCCCGGTCTATTTCCATCGCAAAGGCAAAGGCCGCTTCCGCAAGGCGCCTCCCGAGATTCTCGCCGCCGCACTCGCTGGTCTTGAAAAGAAACGTCAGCAAGCGCAGGCCATCGAACGCATGACCGAAGCGCTGACGCGCTTCACTCTGCCGGAAGAATTTTCGCCCCTGATCGGCGAACTGCTCTACAAGCCCGACCGCAACCGCGGCGAGACCAAGGCCCTCGAAGCCGCCTGCGCGGCCACCGGGCTTTCGGCGCCGCACCTCCTGATGCGTTGCGGCGCGATCCGTTCGGCCTACGATTACCACCGCCAGCGTTTCCTGCGCGACTACTTCCCGCGCGGCACCGGCTTCCCCGAACTCGAGGCGCCGGCCACGCTGGCGGAACTGCCACGCGCCGCAGCCAATATCGCCGCCTTCTCGATCGACGACGCGGCAACCACCGAGATCGACGACGCCTTCTCGCTCGAGGCCCGCCCCGAAGGCGGCTGGCGGGTCGGCATCCACATCGCCGCGCCGGGCCTCGCCATCCTGCCCGGATCGCCGCTCGACGCCGTGGCGCGCGAACGCCTGTCCACGGTCTACATGCCCGGCGACAAGATCACCATGCTCCCCGACGCGCTGGTGGCCGCCTACACGCTCTCCGCCGGGCGCGACTGCCCGGCGCTCTCGCTCTACCTCGAGGTGACGCCCGACTACGAAATCGTCGGGCACGCTTCGCGCATCGAGCGGGTGCCCATCGTCGCCAACCTGCGCCACCACGACATCGAGCCGCTGTTCAACGAGGAAACGCTGGCCGCCGGGCTGGCCGACTTCCCCTTCGCCGCCGAACTCGCCACCCTCTGGCGCCTCGCCTGCGCCTGCGAGGTCCGGCGCGGCAAGCCTTCGGCCCGGCAGGGAGTGAACGACTACAACTTCCGCATCGACGGCGATCTGGCCACCGCCGACCCGGAAGCCTGCCGCATCGAAATCAGCGAACGGCGGCGCGGCAGCCCGCTCGACAAGCTGGTCTCCGAGCTGATGATCGTCGCCAACTGCACCTGGGGCGGCCTGCTCGCCGAGCGCGGCATCGCCGCGATCTACCGCGCCCAGACCGCCGGCAAGGTGCGCATGACCACCGCCGCGCAGCCGCACGAAGGGCTGGGCGTACCGCAATACGCCTGGTCGACCTCGCCGCTGCGCCGCTACGTCGACCTCATCAACCAATGGCAGCTGATCGCCTGCCTGCGCGACGACGCGCCGCACTTCTCGCCCAAGTCCGACGCCCTCTTCGCCGCGCTGCGCGACTTCGACCTGACTTACAACGCCTACGCCGAATACCAGCGCGGCATGGAACGCTACTGGTGCCTGCGCTGGCTGCGCCAGGAAGGCATCGACACCCTCGACGCCAGCGTGCGGCGCGAAAACCTCGTCAAGCTCGACCGCCTGCCCATCGTCCAGCGCGTGCCCTCCCTGCCCGAGCTGCCGCCCGGCCAGCGCGTCCGCCTGCGCATCGAAGCGCGCGACGAACTCGACCTCGCGCTCGCCTGCCGGTATGTCGAAACGCTTGATCTTGTCGCCGACGCCGCAGACAATCTCGACGACGTGACCGATCCCTCCGAGGAACTCGCCTGCCCGTGACTGCCGCCGTCGCCCTCGATTTTCCGCACCGTCCGCTCCGGGCCGAACGCGCCCTGTGGTGGGCGCTCGGCGTCTCGATCGCCCTGCACGCGCTGCTGCTCTCGCTGCACTTCAAGTTTCCCGAGGCGTCGCGCATCGTCCAGGACAAGGCGCTGGAGATCATCCTGGTCAACAGCCGCTCGGCGCACCGGCCCAAGGACGCGCAGGCCCTGGCCCAGGCCAACCTCGACGGCGGCGGCGACACCGACCAGAACCGCCGCGCCAAGACCCCCTTGCCGCCCTCATCGCGGCAGCAGGCCGGCAACGACCTCGAGCACGCGCAAAAGCGCGTCCAGGCGCTCGAGGCGCAGCAGCAGAAGCTCCTGGGCGAACGCAGCCGGCTCAAACAGGCCGAGCGCAAGGACACCCAGGCCCAGCCCGAGCCCACGCCGACGCTGAGTGGCCGCGACCTGGCGCACAGCGCGCTGGCGATGGCCCGCCTCGAAGCCGAGATCTCACGCAGCACCGAGGAATACAACAAACGCCCGCGCAAGAAATTCATCGGCACGCGCACTGCCGAATACCGCTATGCCCGCTACATGGAAGACTGGCGCCTCAAGGTCGAGCGCGTGGGCACGCTCAACTACCCGCAAGCCGCGCGCGGCCGGCTTTACGGCACCCTGCAGCTCTCGGTCTGGATTCGCACCGACGGCTCAGTCGACAAGATCGAGATCGAGCGCTCCTCGGGCCAGCGCGTGCTCGACGACGCGGCCCGGCGCATCGTCCATATGGCCTCACCCTACGCCCCCTTCCCGCCCGACATCCAGCGCGACACCGACGTCCTGGTGATCACCCGCAACTGGACCTTCACCCGCGGCGACCAGCTCGAAACCCATTGATCCACCGGCGCCACGGCGCGGCCCCGGTTTTTCCACCTTCTGCAGACCATGACTGACCTCTACTGCGTCTTCGGCAACCCCATCGCGCACAGCAAATCGCCCGCCATCCACGCCGCCTTCGCCGCGCAAACCGGACAGGACCTGCGCTACGAAGCCCGTCTGGCGCCGATCGACGACTTTGCCGGCGCCGTCGCCGCCTTCGTGCGCGAAGGCGGGCGTGGTGCCAACGTCACCGTGCCTTTCAAGGAAGACGCCTACCGCCTCGCCACCCGGCGCACGCCGCGCGCCGAGGCCGCTGGAGCGGTCAACCTGCTCGTCTTCGAGGGGGCCGAAATCGTCGGCGACAACAGCGACGGTGCCGGCCTCTTGCGCGACCTCGAACTGAACCTCGGCCATCCGCTCCAGGGCCGCCGCGTCCTGCTGCTCGGCGCCGGCGGCGCCGCGCGCGGCGCGCTCGGCCCGCTGCTCGCCGCCCGCCCGGCGGCGCTGGCGCTCGCCAACCGCACGCCGGAGAAGGCGCGCGCGCTGGCCGCCGCCTTCTCCGACCAGGGCGCCGTCGAAGGGCTGGCCTTCGCCGACCTGACCGGTCGCAACTACGACGTCATCATCAACGCCACTGCCGCCAGCCTGGCCGGCGAGCTGCCGCCGCTGCCCGACGGCCTGCTCGCGCCCGCGGGCCTCGCCTACGACATGATGTACGGGCGCGGCAGCACACCCTTCCTCGCCTGGGCACAGGCGCAAGGCGCCGGCCAGTGCGCCGACGGCCTGGGCATGCTCGTCGAACAAGCCGCCGAAGCCTTCCACGTCTGGCGCGGGGTGCGCCCGGAGAGCGCGCCGGTGCTCGCCGCATTGCGCGCGCAGCTTTTTGCCGCATGAAGAAAACCTTCGTCGGCGCGGCGCGCTGGGCCAAGCGCCTGCTGCTCCTCGCCTTCGCCCTGCTGCTCCTGTGGCAGCTGTGGCTGTTCGGCTGGGTGCTGTGGTGGAAATGGAATCCGCCGCAGATGACGCGCTTCATGGAAATCCGCCTCGAATCGATGCGCAAGACCCAGCCGAAGGCGGTGCTCTACCAGCAGTGGGTCGATTACGGCCGCCTCTCGCCCTACCTCAAGCGCGCCGTGGTCAGCGCCGAGGACGACCGCTTCATGCAACACTCGGGCTTCGACTGGGCCGGCATCCAGAAGGCGTTGGAGAAGAACCAGCAGCGCGGACGCATCGTCGCCGGCGGCTCGACGATCACCCAGCAGCTGGCCAAGAACCTCTTCCTCTCGCCGAACAAAACGCTGCTGCGCAAGGCGCAGGAGGCGGTGCTCACGGTGATGATCGAGCTGACCTGGGACAAGCAGCGCATCCTCGAGGTCTATCTCAACGTCATCGAATGGGGCAACGGCATCTTCGGCGCCGAAGCCGCCGCGCGCCACTACTACGGCGTCGGCGCGGCCCGCCTCAATCCGGCGCAGGCCGCGCGCCTGGCGGCGATGATCCCCAGCCCGCGCCGCTTCGACCGGCTGCGCGATTCGGCCTACCTTGCCGAGCGCAGCGACACCATCCTCGGGCGCATGCACACCGCCCGGATTCCCTGATCCCTGACGCGCGGCTTTTTTCGCGCAATCCCCGCCCGGCCCGGCCCGGCCGCGTGCTAGAATCGCCGCCGAAATAGGCGGGCTACACGCGGCAGGACTGCACCATTGACGGAGGGGCGATGAGCGAAGACATCAAAAAGCTGGACGACCTGGACAACGTCCGCGTCCTGCTCGCCCGCCACAAGCAAGCCTGCGAAGCCGTCGCGCCGGAGAACGAAACAGCCGGCGAAGACGCCGCCGTCGAACAGCCGACCGAGCACCTCGGCGAACTGCGCACCCTGCTTGAACGCACCCCGCTCGGCGAAATCGCCCGCATCATCGAAGCCATCGACCCCGACGATCGCCTGCTCGTCTGGCGCGAAGTGCGCGAGGAGCGCGGCGAATCGCTGCTCGAAATCCTCTCCGACGAAGTGCGCCAGGACCTCATCGGCGACAGCCACCACCGCAACGAGAAGACCGCGGTCAGCGCCTTCGAACTGCGTAACGGGCGTCTGAGCCAGATCGTGGTCAACACGCCGACCGACCTCAAGAGCCTCAAACCGATCTGGGTCGACCTCGTCGCCCCGACGCCCGAGATTCGCGCCTGGGTCGGCCGCTTCTTCGACGTCCAGCTGCCCAACCCGAGCAGCCTGACCGACCTTGAGGCCAGCGCCCGCTTCTACATCGAGGACAACGGCGAAGTCCACCTGCACTCGGACTTCCTGCTCGACACCAAGGAAGAATCGCGCAACGTCGCGGTCGCCCTGATTCTGCACCGCGACATCCTGTTCACCGTGCGGACCGAAGAGCTGCCGGTCTTCCGTCTGCAGCGGCTGCGCGCGCGCACCCAGCCCGGCTACGTCACCGACGGCAAGGACGTGCTGCTCGACCTTTACGCCGCCGACGCCGAATACTCGGCCGACGCGCTCGAAGACGTCTATGCCGCGCTCGAAGAAGTCAGCCGGCACGTGCTCGGCACCGAAGTCACCGACGCCGAAGCGGCGCGCATCCTCGCCGACATCGCGCGCGAGGAAGATCTCAACGGTCGCATCCGGCGCAACGTCCATGACACCCGCCGCGCCGTCTCCTTCCTCACCCGCGGCAAGTTCCTCAACCCGGTGCAGATGGAAGACGCGCGCCAGATTTTGCGCGACATCGAATCGCTCGACGGGCACACGTCCTTCCTGTTCAACAAGATCAACTTCCTGATGGACGCCACCGTCGGCTTCGTCAACATCAACCAGAACAAGATCATCAAGATCTTCTCGGTGGCCTCGGTCGCGATGCTGCCGCCGACGCTGATCGCCAGCGTCTACGGGATGAACTTCCAGGGCTGGTTCCCCGAAATCCACTGGGACTACGGCTACCCCTTCGCCCTCGGCCTGATGCTCATCTCCGTCGTCCTGCCCTTCTGGTTCTTCAACAAGAAGGGCTGGCTGCGCTAAAGCGCACGGCCTGCGCGCCAATTCCGGCGCGCCCTCCAGCCGGCCTGCAGGCCGCATCCAGCGGTCGTTCCAGCCTTGCACGCCCAAAGGGCGCATCCGGATGCGCCCTGCGGCTCAACGTCAAAGGCCCTCCCCTCGCCCGCCGCGCCATCCCCAAGCCACGTGGGCAAGCGTGTGGATAAGCGCTGGAAAACGCCTGCGGCATCCTGAAGGAAAAGGGAATTTTGTCGGCGCCTCTTTTTTGAGCACGACACAAGCCCCTCAGTGCGCCTCCCAGCTCGGCTGAAAGGCGCATCCAGAGGCGCTTTCAGGCCGATGGCACGCCGCGGAGCCGGCGCAGGCGGACGATGAGGTCGTCGACGTAGGTGAACAGCACCGGGATCACCAAGAGGCTGAGGAAGGTCGAGGTGATCAGGCCGCCGATGACGACGATGGCCATCGGCGCGCGAAAGCTCGGGTCGGTGCCGATGCCGAGCGCGATCGGCAGCATCCCGGCGCCCATCGCCACGGTGGTCATGACGATCGGGCGTGCGCGCTTGCGGCAGGCGTCGAGCAAGGCGCCCAAGCGGTCGAGGCCGTGGTCCCGGCGCGCGAGGATGACGTAGTCGACGAGCAGGATCGAGTTCTTGGTGGCGATGCCCATGAGCATGATCAGACCGATCATCGACGGCATCGACAGCGCAGTCTGGGTCACGAACAGCGCGAACAGCGCGCCCGGCACCGAGAGGACGAGCGCGGCAAGGATGGTCGCCGGCTGGACGAAATCCTTGAACAGCAGCACCAGCACGATGTAGATGCAGAGCACGCCGGTGAGCATCGCCAGGCCGAAGCTGGAGAAGAGCTCGGCCATCGCCTCGGCGTCACCGACCGTGGTCTGGAGCACGCCCGGCGGCAGGTTTTTCAGACTGGGCAACGCCAACGCCTGCTTCTCGACTTCGCCGAGCGGCTGGCCGTTGAGCTCGATCTCGAAGTTGATGTTGCGCAGCCGGTCGTAGCGGTCGATCTCGGCCGGGCCGCCGGAGAGCGTGAGGCTGGCCACTTGCCCGAGCATCACCGGTCCGTGCGCGCCGGGCACGGTGAGCCGTTCGAGCAGCGCGAAGTCCTGGCGCGCGACGTCGGGCAGGCGGACGACGATGGGAATCTGGCGCTGCGCGAGGTTGAGCTTGGCGAGGCCCTGATCGTAGTCGCCGGCGGTGGCCACGCGCAGCGTTTCAGCGATCGCCGCCGAGGTCACGCCGAGGTCGGCCGCGCGCGCGAAGTCGGGCCGCACCACAAGTTCAGGGCGCACCAGGCTGGCGGTGCTGACGATGTTGCCGATCCCCGGCAGGGTGCGCAGTTCGCGCTCGACGACGCGCGCGTGCTCGGCGAGGCGCGGCCCGTCTTCGCTGGCGAGGACGAGGATGTATTTTTCGCTCGAACCACCGAGGCCGACCTTGACCTGCACGCCGGGCAGGATTTCGAGGCGGCGACGCAAGTCGGTCTCGAGCGCCTGCTTGCTGAGCCCACCGCGTTCGCCGCGCGGGGTGAGGTTGATGGTCAGCGTCGCCTTGCGCACTTCGGACGCGCCGCGCGGCGCAAACGGGTCGCTGCCCGCGCTGCCGCCGCCGACCGTGGTGTAGACGAGGCGCACGTGCGGGTTCTGCTCGACCAGCCGGCGCGCGTGTTCGGCCGCAGCAAGCGACTCCTTGAAGGTGCTGCCCGGCGGCAAGGAGAGATAGACCTGGGTCTGCGACAGGTCGTCGGGCGGGATGAAGCCGGTGGGCAGGAAGGGCACCAGCAGGAAGGAGCCGAAGAAGAAGGCCGCGGCGGCGAGCGTCGTGCGCACGCGATGGCGCAGGCAGGCCTGCGCCCAGCCGAGGTAGAGCGCCAGCCAGCGCGGCGGCTTTTCGTCGACCACCGGTTTCATGATGTAGGCCGCCATCATCGGCGTCAGCATGCGCGCGACGACGAGCGAGAAGAAGACGGCGATCGCCGCCGTCCACCCGAACTGGACGAAGAACTTGCCCGGAACGCCGCTCATGAAGGCGGTGGGCAGGAAGACGGCGATCAGGGTGAAGGTGGTGGCGATCACCGCGAGGCCGATCTCGTCGGCGGCCTCGATTGCCGCCTCGAAGGGCGACTTGCCCATGCGCAGGTGGCGCATGATGTTCTCGACCTCGACGATGGCGTCGTCGACAAGGATGCCGACCACCAGCGAAAGCGAGAGCAGGGTCACCACGTTGAGCGTGAAGCCCATGAAGTACATCGCCGCGAAGGTCGGGATCACCGACAACGGCAACGCGGTGGCCGAGACGAAGGTCGCCCGCCAGTCGCGCAGGAAGAGCCAGACGACCAGCACCGCCAGCACCGCGCCTTCGATCAGCAGCGCCATCGAGCCGTTGAAGTTCTCGATCACCGGATCGACAAAGTTGAAGGCTTCGGTCACCGTGATGTCCGGGTTCGCGGCTTTGAGTTTCTCCAGCGCCGCGCGCACGCCGCCGGCCACTTCGACCTCGCCCGCGCCGCGCGAGCGCACGATCTCGAAGCCGACCACCGGCTGACCATTGAGCAAGGCCGCCGAGCGCTGCTCGGCAACGGTGTCGCTGACCGTCGCCAGCTGCCCGAGGCGCACGCGCCGGCCGTCGGCGAGCGGGATTTCCATCGCCGCCAGTTCGGCCGCACTCTGCACCGTGCCGATGGTGCGCACCGACTGCTCGATGCCGCCGATGTCCGAGCGCCCGCCCGCCGCCTCCTGCTGAATCTGGCGCACCTGGCGCGAGACTTCGGCGGCGCTCACGCGCAGCGCCAGCAGGCGCGCCGGGTCGAGCTCGACGCGCACTTCGCGGCTGACGCCGCCGACGCGGCTCACCGCGCCGACGCCGCGCACCGCCAGCAGCGCCTTGCTCACCGTGTTGTCGACGAACCACGACAAGGCCTCGTCGTCCATGCGCGAGGAGGCGACGGTGTAGGTCAGGATCGGCGAGCCGGAGAGGTTCACCTTGGAAACCACCGGGTCTTTCAGGTCGGCCGGCAGGTCGGAGCGGATGCGCGAGACGGCGTCGCGCACGTCGTCGACCGCCTCCTGCGTCGGCTTCTCGAGACGGAACTCGACGGTGACGATGGCGCTGCCGTCCTGCACCTTGGTGTAGATGTGCTTGATGCCCTGCAAGGTGGCGACCGAATTCTCGATCTTGCGTGCCACCTCGGTCTCCATCTGGGCCGGGGCGGCGCCGGGCAGGCTGGCCGAAACCGTCACCGTCGGCAGGTCGAGGTCCATGAACTGCTGGACCTTCATGTTGGAGAACGCGTAGAGGCCGAGCAGGGTAAGCAGGATGAACAGCAGGACCGCCGGAATCGGGTTCCGGATCGACCAGGCGGAAACGTTCATGGCGCAGCTTTCGTGGCCGATGCGGCCGGTGTCACGGCAGCCGTCTCCGGCGCGACCAGGCGCACGGTGTCGCCGTCGGCAAGGAAGCCCGCGCCGCTCGCCACCACCCGCGCGTCGGGCGCCAGCCCGGCGACTTCGATGCGTTCGCCGAGGCGCCGCCCGGTGCCGACCTTGGTCAGCGCCACTTTGGCCGTGGCCGCGACCGTATTCGTTGCCGTCTCGCTGCCCTCGCCTTCGAGGCGGAAGACGTAGGTGAAGCCCTCGCGCAGCACCACCGCCGCCTGCGGCAGGGTCAGCGCCTCGCGCCGCCCGAGCTCGAACTCGCCGCGCACGAACATGCCCGGCCCCAGCGTCTTGCCGGCCGTGGTCTCGACATCGGCATAGACCAGGGCGTTGCGCGTCTGCCCGTCGACGGTCGGCGCCAGGGTCCGCACCCGCCCGGCGACGGTCTCGCCGCCCGGCGCAACCAGGCGCACCGGCTGCCCCGCCTGCAGGCGGGCGAGCTCGCTCGCCGTCACCTCGGCGCGCCACTCCAGGCGGCCGCCGCGGATCAAACGGAACAGTTCCTGCCCCGGCTGGCTCAACGAGCCCACGGTCGCCGCCCGCGCCGAGATGACGCCGTCGTCAGGCGCAACGATCTGGGTGCGCGCCAGGCGCAGCTCAGCCGCCTGCAGGCGCGCCCGGGCGGCGTTGAGGCGCGCCGCAGCGGTCTGCTCGGCGGTCAGCGACTGGGTGCTCTGCTGGGCGCTGTAGAAACCTTTTTCGCGCAACTGCCGGGCGCGCTCGCTGTTGGCCTTGGCTTCGGCCAGCGTGGCCTCGAGTTCGGCCACCGTGGCACGGGCCTCGGCCACCTCGCTCGCTGTCGTGCTCGGGTCGATGCGCGCCAGCACCTGCCCCTTGCGCACCGTATCACCAACCTCGGCGCGAACTTCAACAATGCGGTAGTTGCTGATCTCGGCGCCGATCGTCGCCTCCTGCCAGGCGGCGATGTTGCCCGCTGCGGACAAGGTCTCCGGCCACGCTTCCGGGCTCGGGCGCACGCTCAGCACGCTCAGCGTCGGCCGGCTCGCCTGGGTGCTCGCCGGCACGCTCTTGGCCGCCTCGGGCGCAGCGCCCGAACGGGTCAGCATGAAGACAAGCACCGGCACGGCCAGCAGCGCGCCGAGGAGGATTGTGCGCCGCAAGGGGCGCAACGAGGACAGGCAGGACAGATCGATCTTCATGGCATGGCGCTGCAGTTGGTGCCGCGCGAAGGCGCCGGCATACACGCTCGAAAAGTCACGCCCCGTTGACCTCGCGACGGAGGCCATGGTTCTCGGCCCGCAACCGAGGGGTCAGCACGGCGCACATAGCCCTGGCGCCACCGGGTTCCGGCGCATGGGCATGACAGGAGGCTGCGATTCTAGCACCGCGCATCCAAAGCGTTTTTGATCTTCCTTGCGCTTTCCTTAAGCGCGGACCGCCCGCCGACGGGGCGCCACGGCCACCACCACCCGCCGCGGGTCAGCCCCAGGCGCGGAAGATCGACTCGCCGGCCGCCACCGTTGCCGCGATGTCGGCCTCGGCGTGCGCAACCGAGACGAAGCCGGCTTCGAAGGCCGAGGGCGCGAGGTAATGCCCGGCATCGAGCATGGCATGGAAGAAACGGTTGAACGCGGCGGCGTCAGCCTGCATGACTTCGGCGAAGGACTGCGGGCACGCGGCGCTGAAATAAAGCCCGAACATGCCGCCGACGGCCTGCGCCGAGAAGGGCACGCCGTGCCGCTGCGCCGCCGCCACGAGGCCGTCGCACAAGGCCTGCGTCTTCGCCGCCAGGGCGTCGTAGAGGCCCGGCGCGCGCAGGAGGCGCAAGGTGGCGAGGCCGGCGGCCACGGCCACCGGGTTGCCGGAGAGCGTACCGGCCTGATACACCGGCCCGAGCGGGGCGATGCATTGCATGATCTCGCGCTTGCCGCCGAAGGCCGCGACCGGCAGCCCGCCGCCGATCACCTTGCCGAGCGTGGTCAGGTCGGGGACGATGCTGTAGAGCGCCTGCGCGCCGCCCAGGGCGACGCGGAAGCCGGTCATCACTTCGTCGAAGATCAGCACGCTGCCGTGCTGGGTACACAACTTGCGCAGGGCGCCGAGGAAGGCCGGCGTCGGCGCGATCAGGTTCATGTTGCCGGCGACCGGCTCGACGATCGCCGCGGCGATCTTCGGCCCGTGCTCGGCAAAGGCTTGTTCGAGGCCGGCAACGTCGTTGTAGGCCAGCACCAGCGTGTGTTGCGCGAGGTCCGCCGGAACGCCGCCCGAGCTCGGATTGCCGAAGGTCAGCAAGCCCGAGCCGGCCTTCACCAGCAGGCTGTCGCTGTGTCCGTGATAGCAGCCTTCGAACTTGATCAGCACGTCACGGCCGGTGAAGCCGCGCGCCAGGCGGATGGCGCTCATCGTCGCCTCGGTGCCCGAGCTGACGAGGCGCACCATGTCCATCGACGGCACGAGTTCGCACAGGAGGTCGGCCATCTCGACTTCACGCTCGGTCGGGGCGCCGAAGGAGAGCCCCTCGGCGGCGGCGTCCTGCACCGCGCGCACCACCTCGGGATGGGCGTGGCCGAGGATCAGCGGCCCCCAGGAGCCGACGTAGTCGAGGTAGTCGCGTCCGTCGGCGTCGGTCACCCGCGGCCCGGCGCCACGCACGAAGAAACGTGGCGTGCCGCCGACCGAACGAAAGGCGCGCACCGGCGAATTGACGCCGCCCGGAATGTGGCGCTGGGCGCGGGCGAAGAGTTCATCGTTGCGCATCATCACGTTTGTCATGTTCATTCTCCGGCAAAACAGGTCTGATAGGCGGCGGCGCGGGCGGCGAGGTCCGGCGCGTTGAAGAGGTCGGTGATCACCGCCAGCAGGTCGGCGCCCGCAGCGACGAGGCCCGGCGCGTCGGCAAGGGTGATGCCACCGATGGCGCAGACCGGGACGGCCAATTCGTCCCGCGCGCGGGTCAGCAGGTCCCAGGGCGCGCGCACCGCCTGCGGCTTGGTCGGCGAAGCGCACACCGCGCCGAAGGCGACGTAGTCGGCCCCGGCAGCCTTCGCCGCGCGGGCGAGCGCGAAGTCGGCGTAGCACGAGGCGCCGAGCACACGCCCGGGCCCGAGTGCGGCACGCGCGGCGGCCAGATCGCCATCGGTGCCGCCCAGATGCACGCCGTCGGCATCGACCGCCAGCGCCAGCGCGAGGTCGTCATTAATAATGCAGCCGGCGTCGTGGCGCCGGCACAGCGCGACCAGGGCGCGCGCCAGTGCGGCGCGCCGGGTGGCATCGGCGGTCTTGTCGCGGTACTGCACTAGGCGCGCGCCGCCGTGCAGCGCGGCCTCGACCTGCGCCAGCAGGGTCTCGGCCGGCGCGCCGTCGGGGGTGATCGCGTAGAGCCCGCGCAGAATGGCGGGGCTGGCCTGGGCTTCGGTCATGCTTCGGTCTCCGGTGCGGAAGTGTCGTTTTCCTCGCGGGCGCCGCGGCGCGCCCAGAAAAAGCGGTCAGGAATGAGCCGCCCCATGCCGGGACGAAACCCGGCGGCCAGTGCGCGCCAGGTAAATTCCTGCGCTTCACGCACCGCATCGGGCACCGCGAGGCCATGCGCGAGGCACGCGCCGACGGCCGCCGCCAGGGTGCTGCCCGCGCCGTAATACGGCCCCGGCAGGCGCGCCCAGGCTTGGCGCTGAATGCGTCCGGCAGCACCGTAGAGGTCGTTGAGCACCTGCACCGCAGGCGTGTGCGTCCCGGCCAGGAGGACGTATTCGCAGCCGAGTTCGATCAGGCGGCCGACGCTGTCCTCGGGCGTCATCGCCGGTTCGTCGCCGACATCGGCCAGCCGGCCGGCTTCGTAGGCGTCCACGCTCAGCACCGTGGTCTGCGGCAAGAGCAGTTCGCGCAACGCGGCGAGCATTTCATCGTCATCGAAGCCGTCGTGGCGACCATAGGTCAGTTCCGGGTCGAGGACCACCGGCACGTCGGGATAGTCGGCCAGCACCGCGGCGATCGCCGCGACGTTCTCGGCACTGCCCGGCAGGCCGACCACGAAGGCGTCCACGGGCATGTCCTCCAGCAGCGTCCGCGCCTGCTCCTCGACCCAGCCGGCATCGATGGGCAGAACCTCGGCCATGCCGAGAGTATCGCGCACGGCCACTGCGGTGATCACCGACAGGGCATGGCAACCGATCGCCGAAGCGCTGAGCAGGCCGGCCTGGAGCCCCGCGCCGCCGGTCGGATCGGTGGCGGCGAAAATCAGGACGACGGGAGGCGGCAGGGCGACGGGAGGCGTCATAAGGCTCGGACGGGAAATACAGAGGAATGGAGACGCAGAGAAAACGGAACGTTCGGGAATCGCCCGGCCTGCGCGGGAAGACCGATTTTAACCGAAATCCGGCCCTCGACCGGGAATCCCAAAGGAATCAAGACCCCGTCATCATTTCAACGGAATGGCTCTGGTTGCAGGCAAGTCATTGATGTATAGTGCGCTCTCGAGAGGTCCAACCGACTTGGTCCGGTTCAGGGCCAGGGGACGAAGCCCGGGACAGGGCGCTGGAGGCGTGAATTGGCTGACGCAGCACAACTCAACGGCATCAAGGTGATGATCATCGACGACAGCAACACCATTCGTCGAAGCGCCGAGATATTCCTCGTACAGGCCGGATGCCAGGTGATCCTTGCCGAAGACGGCTTCGACGCGCTGGCGAAAATCGCCGACCACCAGCCGGATGTCATTTTCTGCGACATCATGATGCCCCGCCTTGACGGCTACCAAACCTGCGCCCTGATCAAGAAGAACCAGCGTTTCCGCACCACTCCGGTGATCATGCTCTCGTCCAAGGACGGGCTGTTCGACCGGGCCCGCGGACGGATGGTCGGATCGGACCAGTACCTGACCAAACCCTTTACCAAGGACAGCCTGTTGCAGGCCGTCGCGGATTTCGCGACGCCTCGGCACTGACCGGCAACGATTCACAGAGGCACACAAGGAGTTATCACCATGCCGATCAACAAAATTCTCGTCGTCGACGACTCTCCCACCGAGCGCCACGTGCTCGTCGAACTGCTGACCCGCAAGGGCTACCAGGTCCTCACCGCGGAAAGCGGCGAGGAAGGGATCGAGAAAGCCAAGAGCGAGCAGCCGGACCTCGTCCTGATGGACGTCGTCATGCCCGGGCTCAACGGCTACCAGGCCACCCGCACCCTGACCCGCGACGACGCGACCAAGCACATCCCGGTCATCGTCTGCACGTCCAAGGGCCAGGATACCGACAAGATCTGGGGGCTGCGCCAGGGCGCCCAGGACTACATGGTCAAGCCGATCAACCCCGAAGAGCTGCTGGCCAAGATCGCCGCACTCTGACACGACACGCTCGATCATGCCAAGAAAGGGCAGCCTCCACGAGTTCCAGGCCCGACTCGCCTCACGGCTGGCCGAAGCCGACGAGCGCAGCACGGCCGGCCTGCTCGGGTTTCAGGCCGGCAACCGGCACTGGCTCGTCCGCCTGGCCGATTCGGGCGAAATCATCCCGCTGCCGACGCTCACCACCGTGCCGCTCACCCGGCCGTGGTTCGTCGGCATCGCCAACATCCGCGGCAACCTGTTCTCGGTCAGCGATTTCTCGGCCTTCCAGGGCCGCGAACCGACGCCGCAGAACAGCACCGCCCGGCTGCTCCTGATCGGCACCCGTCACGGCAACAACGCCGCGCTGCTGGTCACCCGCACGCTGGGGCTGCGCAACCTCGACAATTTCACCCGCCGCCCCGGCGACGCCGACGCGCCGCCGTGGGCGGGCGAGTCGTTCGCCGACCACGACGGACAACAATGGACACTGCTCGACGTCCAGGCCCTGCTGGCCGACGAGCGCTTCATGGACATCGGCGTCTGACGCGCCGGCCAGGGCACACCGCGTCGAAATACGCATCATTGCGACCGAGCAACCGGAGAACACGATGGCGTTCAACCTGAAACTGCCGAGCTTCCTGTCGGGGAGCAAGCCCGCTTCCGACCAGACCGTTTCCGCCCCCACCGTCATGGATGCCGGACAACCGGCACCCGCGCCGGCGTCCGGCGGCGGCACGATGGGCTTCCTCAGCCAATACAGCATCGCCAAGCAGCTGCAGATCCTCGGCGGCATCTTGGTCGTCCTGGCCCTGCTCATCGCCGGCATCGTGTACAACGACCAGCGCGAGTCCACGTACAACACCAGCTACGTCGCTTCCGCCGGCGAACTGCGCATGCTCTCGCAGCGTCTGGCCAAGGCCTCGAGCCTGGCGATCCAGGGCGAAGCGGCGGCGTTCAAGCAGCTGCGCGCCTCGCACGCCGAATTCGCGGGCGACCTCACCAAGCTGAGCAAGGGCGGCGTCCTCCACGACGCCATGGTGCCGCCTTCGCCGGACAGCGTGCAGCCGCAACTGCAGGCACTGATCCAGACCTGGGAAAAGACCGACAAGAACACCCAGCAGCTGCTCGAAATGGAAAAGACGCTGGTCGACCTCGGCGACAGCGCGCGCAAGATCAACGAACAGAACGCCCTGCTGCTCGACCTCACCGAACAAGTCATCGCCCTCAAGCTGCAGACCAACGCCTCGGCACGCGAGATCGCCTCGGCCAGCCAGCTGGTGATGCTCACCCAGCGTCTGGCCAAGAACGTCAGCGCCCTGCAGGTCGGCGACGAAATCAGCCCGGAAAGCGTCTTCCTGCTCAGCAAGGACACGCACACCTTCGGCGAACTGCTCAACGCCCACATCAAGGGCAACGAGACGATGCGCATCGCAGCGACGAGCGACGTCGAAACGCGGCGCAAACTGGCCGAACTCGATGAAGTGTTCAAGGCCTTCCGCGGCGAAATCGGACAGATCCTCGGCGGCATCCAGAAGCTGACCGTCGCCAAACAGGCCGGCTCGCGCATCTTCCGCGACAGCGAAGCGCTGCTCGACGCCACCAACACGCTGGCCAATGCCTACGAAGGCAAGACCACCGAGCACGCGGTGCACGTCGTCGCCATCGCGGTGCTGATTGCCCTGGCCGTGGTCATCGCCGGCCTGATGGTCAAGATCTACCTCGACGACTCCCGCCAGCAAGCCGAATCTGCCGAGCAGAGCCGGCGCACCAGCGAACAGGCCAACCGCCAGAACCAGGACGCCATTCTGCGGCTGATGAACGAACTCGGCGACCTCGCCGACGGCGACCTGACGGTCACCGCGACCGTGTCGGAAGACATCACCGGCGCCATCGCCGACTCGATCAACTACACCATCGAAGAACTGCGCGTGCTGGTCGGCCGCATCAACGACGCCGCCGGTCGCGTGACGCAGGCCACCGAAATCGCCCAGCGCACCTCGAGCGAACTGCTTGATGCGGCCCGTCGCCAGTCGGTCGAAATTCAGGACGCCGGCCACTCGGTCCTCTCGATGGCCGGTTCGATGACCCGCGTTTCCGACGAAGCCGTCCAGTCGGCCCAGGTCGCACGCCAGTCGCTCAACGCCGCGGGCAAGGGCACCCAGGCGGTGCAGGACTCGATCAAGGGCATGAACGAAATTCGTGACCAGATCCAGGAGACCTCGAAGCGAATCAAGCGCCTCGGCGAATCGTCGCAGGAGATCGGCGAAATCGTCGAACTGATTTCCGACATTACCGAACAGACCAACGTGCTGGCCCTCAACGCCGCCATTCAGGCCGCCTCGGCAGGCGAGGCAGGACGCGGCTTCTCGGTCGTTGCCGAGGAAGTGCAGCGCCTCGCCGAACGCTCCGGCGAAGCCACCAAGCAGATCGCGGCGATCGTGAAGACCATTCAGACCGACACCCAGGGCGCGATCTCGGCCATGGAAGAATCGACGCGTGGGGTGGTCGCCGGAACCAAGCTCTCCGACGCCGCTGGTCAAGCACTGGCCGAGATCGGTGACGTTTCGCGCAACCTGGCCGAACTGATCGAAGACATCTCCAACGCCACCCGCGAACAGGCCGAGTCGGCCACCGGGGTTGCCGGAAAGATGCAAGACATCCTGCGCATTACCGAACAAACCACCGCCGGTACGCAAAAGACCGCTCAAGCGGTCGGCGAACTGGCCGGTCTGGCCACCGAACTCAAGGGTTCGGTCGCCGGCTTCAAGGTCGGCTAAGCCTCGCGCCGCCCGGGACCGGAGAAACCGTATCAGATGAAAGCGACCGAATTCGACGTCGGCCCGCTCAGTTGGGTCAAGAGCGAGATCGACCTCGCCCTCAAGCGGGCCGACCAAGCGCTGCAGGAATTTTCCGGCGGCCTTCCGGGCGGAGGCGATCCGACACAGCTCAAGTTTTGTCGCACCCACCTGCACCAGGTCCAGGGCGCCCTGACCATCGTCGGCCTCGACGGCGTCACCCAGCTGGCTGAAGCCGCAGAAGCCCTGCTCGAGCGCATCGAACAGGGCGAGCAAGCCCCTGACGAAGCAACGCTGACCCTGGCCCGTCGGGCGCTGTCGGCGATCGGCCACTACCTCGACGAACTGCTCAACGGTGAACCGAACCAGCCGTTGCGCCTGCTCTCGGTCTACCGCGACGTGCAGACCGCGCGCGGCCTCAACCGCGTGGCGGCCAGCGACCTGTTTTTCCCCGACCTCTCGGCACGTCCGCCGCGCCGCACCGCCGGGGCGGCCGACCTGCCGCACAGCGAATTCCTGCGCCTCGTCCGCCAAGCCCGGGCCCGCTTCCAGCGCGGCTTTCTGGCCTGGCTGCGCCAGCCCGAAGAGCGCGGCGGCATCCGCGAAATGCTCGCCGCCGTGCGCCAGATCGAAACCACCCAGGAAGCCTCTTCGACGCGCGCCTTCTGGTGGGTCGCGCGCGGCCTGCTGACCGCGCTCATTGACGGCAGCCTGCCGGCCGACACCAACGTCAAGCAACTGTGCGCGCGCATCGACCTGCAGATTCGACGTCTGATCGAAGGCTCGAAGAACGTCGCCGAGCGCCTGATGCGCGACGCGCTCTATTTCGTCGCCACGGCGCCGAGCAACAGCGACGACGTGCGCCAGGTGCAGCACAGCTATCGCCTCGAAAGCCTGATCCCGAGCAGCGAGACCGCGCCGCCGCCACCCGCCGAAACGGTACGCCGGCGCCTGCGCGAACTGATCGCGGTGACCGAGGAAGCCTGGAACAAGTACTGCGCCGGCACCCAACAGGCGCTGCCGCAATTCCGCGACAACGCCGCCACCCTCGCCGCGGCGGTTGACGAACTCGGGCACACCGACTTCCGCCGCCTGACCCAGGCCATTTCCGCCGCCGCCCAGTGGCTGGCCGAGGATGCCACCCGACACAGCGACACCCTGGCGATGGAAATCGCCACCGCCATCCTGCTCGCCCAGAACGCACAGGCGAATTTCCAGCGCCTGGGCAGCGATTTCGCCCATCAGGTCGACGTCACCGTGGCCCGCATCCACGGCTGCCTGGCCGGGCAACCGCCGCAACCGGGCTCGGAAATTCCGCTGCTCGATGAGATGTCGCGCCAAGCGCAGGAAAAACTGCTGATCAGCCAGGTGGCCAAGGAAATCCAGTCCAACCTGGCCCAGATCGAGCAGGTGCTCGACGCCTTCTTCCGCGACCCCGATAAACGCGCCGACCTCGCCGCACTCGACACGCCGTTACGCCAGATCAGTGGCGCGCTGACCATCATGCGCCAGGACGGCGCGGTGGCTGCCCTGCGCCACTGCAGCGAAGCCGTACAGCGCTTCGCCGACCCGGCCTACGCGCCGCAGGAAGCGGATTTCGAAGCCGTCGCCAGCCAGCTCTCGCTTCTCGGTTTCTTCGTCGACGCCCTGCAGCACGGCGGCGAAAGCACCGACGACTACGACGCCTTCGTGCGCCGCGTCAGCGCCCCTGCAGCCGACGAAACGACCAGTGCCGAAGCCGAAGAACCCAAGGCCACGGTCGAAGCCGAGGTCGAAAAGCAAAAACAAACCACCGCCGCCCTGCTCGAAGCGCTGATCGAACAACCGCACGATCAGGGCCTGCGCGAAGAAGTGCGCCAGAACCTGTCGACGCTCAAGAAAGACGCCGACCTTGTCGCCGACACCAAGCTCGGCGAACAGACCGGCGCGATGCTCGACGCGCTCGACGCCGGCGAATCCTCGCCGCAGATCGATCAGGTCATGGCCACGCTCAAGCCTCAGGCCGCCATCGCGCCGCCGCCCTCGGCCGCGACGCTGCAACTGGCCCAGGCCAGCACCGAGGAGATTGACGCCGAACTGCTCGCCATCTTCCTCGAAGAAGCCAGGGAAGTCCTGGCCACCATCGACGACAGCCTCGGCGGCCTCAAGGCGCAACCGCACAACGTCGAGCTGCTGACCAGCGTCCGCCGCTCCTTCCACACCCTCAAGGGCAGCGGCCGCATGGTCGGGCTCAAGGAAGTCGGCGAAACCGCGTGGGCCATCGAGCAGACCCTCAACCTCTGGCTGCGCCAGGAACTGCCCGTCGAAACCCCGCTCTTCGCCCTGCTCGACCAAGCCTACGCCCTCTTCTCCGAGTGGGTTGCCGCGCTCGAATCGCCCGGCCATCCGGCCCCGGACCCCAGCGCCGTAATCGCCTGCGCCGAAGCACTACGCAACGGCAGCGAAGCCGGCGACGCCCCGCTGCCCGGCGAACGGGCGCAAGCCACGCCGCCGGAGCCGATCCCGAGCGAGGCGCTGTCCGTCGAAGCCGAAGCCAAAGTCGAAACCGAAGCCGCAGCGGAATCCACGCCGGAAACCGCATCCGAGCCAGAGCCCCCGACGCAGCCGCCGGCCGATGCCGACGAGCGCCCGAGCGCCGAGATCATCACCCTCGACTTCCACACCGCGCGCCCGGCAATACCGCCCGACGCCGATCCGACCGCAACGCCGGGGTTCACGGCCACGGCGGACGAGGGGATCGAAAGCATCGAACTCATCGAGCTGCCCGAAGCCGCAGCGGACGCCGAACTCGATTTCGCGCTGGAACTGGAGCGCGAAAACGCCCCGCCGCAGGACTCGCCGGCAGACGAACCGGAACCGGCTGCGGCCGCGCCCGAATGGCCCGCCGACGACACCCGCGACGCCTCGCAACAACGCATCAGCCTCTCCCCGGTGCTCTTCGACATCTTCTCCGAAGAAGCCGGCGTGCATCTGTCCACGCTGCAGCGCGAACTGGCCGTTCTCGAACGCGACGAAAACGCGCCGACCCCGCACGAAATGTACCGCGCGGCACACACCCTGGCCGGCATCTCGGCCACGGTCGGCATCACCCCGGTGAACCACCTCGGCCATGCCCTCGAGCACGCCCTTCTGCGCCGCGACCATTCGGCGCACCCCGGCAGCCTCGAAGCGCTCGGCGTCATCCGCCAGGCGGTCGGCGAGGTCGAGCTGATGCTTTCGGCCATTGCCCAGCACTACACGCCGAGCGAGCCGCAGTTGCTGATCGCAACGCTGGACGACCTCTACCCGGTAACCACGGTGCCGGTGCCGGCCCCAAGCGCCCTGCCCCCCGCCGCCCTCAGCCCGGAACATCCCGCCGATGAGGCCCTCGAACCCGCCCCCGTCCTTGCGCCGACGCCGGACGCCGAGGCCGTGACGCCGGCCACGGCAGCGCTGCAAGCCGGCCTGCCGCTGCTGGCCGACGACATCGACGAACAACTGCTGCCGATCTTCCTCGAGGAAGCGGTCGACCTCAACCAATCCATCTCCGCTCAGCTGCGGGCCTGGCACGCCGCTCCGGACAACGCGGAACCGGTCCGCACCCTGGCCCGCCTGCTGCACACCCTCAAGGGCAGTGCCCGCATGGCCGGGGCCATGCGTCTGGGTGAGATGACGCACGCCATCGAAAGCCGGGTCGACGAACTGAGCCGGCAGGAGAACGTCGCGCCGGCCGCGATCGACGAAATCGACGCCGCCTTCGACACCGTGCTGCAAGCCGTTGAACGCCTGCAACGCGGGGAAACCGCCCCCGTCGAACCGCCGCCGCAGGCAGTCGCACCGGCGCCTGTCGAAAACGTCCCGGCAGCGCCCGTGGCCGCCGCCGAACCGAGCCCTGCCGCAACCGTCGCCGCGCCGGCCGAACGCCGCCACGACCGCTCGCGCCTCGCCGAAGTCGAGGGCGAAAGCGACGCCGCGGTCCAGCGCGCCAGCCTGCGCGTGCGCGCCGACCTGATCGATCGCCTGGTCAACGATGCCGGCGAACTGTCGATCGCCCGCGCGCGGATCGAAGGCGAAATGCGCGGACTCAAGGAATCGCTGCTCGACCTGACGGAAAACGTCATCCGTCTGCGCCGCCAGCTGCGCGAGATCGAAATCCAAGCCGAGACGCAAATGCAGTCGCGCACGGCCCAGAGCGAAGACAAGCACACTGAATCGCCCCGCCCCAAGTAGACACTCCGAAGCCTTAAACTAAGGCTCCTTGAG
>NZ_JASDTF010000027.1:0-154410 GCF_041441355.1 Propionivibrio sp. | reverse complement strand
GAAGGCCTACCGCAAGCTGGCCATGAAGTACCACCCGGACCGCAATCCGGACAACCCCAAGGCGGAAGAGCACTTCAAGGAAGTCAAGGAAGCCTACGAAATCCTCTCCGACGGGCAGAAACGCGCCGCCTACGACCAGTACGGCCATGCGGGCGTCGACCCGCAGGCGGGCATGGGCGGGGGCTTCGGCGGCTTCGGCGCCGGTGCCGGCGCAGGCGGTTTCTCCGACGCCTTCGGCGGCATCTTCGACGAAATCTTCGGCGGCGGGCGTGGCGGTGGCGGCGGTGGGCGCTCGAACATCTACCGCGGCGCCGACCTGCGCTACAACCTCGAGATCACCCTCGAACAGGCCGCCTTCGGTACCGAGACCAAGATCCGCATCCCGACGATGGAAGTCTGCGAGCCCTGCAAGGGCACCGGCGCCAAGGCCGGCACGCAGCCCAAGACCTGCCCGACCTGCCAAGGCAGCGGCCAGGTTCGCCTGCAGCAAGGCTTCTTCTCGATCCAGCAGACCTGCCCCAAGTGCCACGGCACCGGCAAGTTCGTCGCCGACCCGTGCGGCAGCTGCCACGGCGCCGGACGCGTCAAGCAGCACAAGACGCTGGCAGTGAAGATTCCGGCTGGCGTTGACGAGGGCGATCGCATCCGCCTGTCGGGCGAAGGCGAGCACGGCATCAACGGCGGTCCCTCGGGCGACCTCTACGTGCAGATCCACCTCAAAGCGCACGCCGTCTTCCAGCGCGAGCAGAACGACCTGCACTGCGAGATGCCGATCAGCTTCACCACCGCCGCGCTCGGCGGCGAGATCGAAATCCCGACCCTCGACGGCATGGCCAAGATCAAGATCCCGTCCGAGACCCAGAGCGGCAAGACCTTCCGCCTGCGCGGCAAGGGCATCAAGGGCGTGCGCAGCCATACGCACGGTGACCTGATGTGCCACGTCGTCGTCGAAACGCCGGTCAACCTTACTGAACGGCAGAAGGAATTGCTACGCGAACTCGAAGAGTGCAACCGCTCGGACGACGGCCTGCACAATCCGCGTGCCAAATCCTGGATGGACCGGGTGAAGGATTTCTTCAGCGCCAGCTGAGAATCCACGCCGCCGCCCTCCGAAACGCCTGCCTCGCGCAGGCGTTTTTGCATGCCGCCACACCGCGAGCGCCCCGCCCCGGACGGCACGCCGCGCCTGTGCTATCGTCTCGCCATGAAAAAGCGCGCGCCCTTCTACCCCTGCCTCGGCTACTGCATCATCGACGCCACCGGTACCTGCGTCGCCTGCGGCCGGCCGCCCGACCTCGGCGCGCCGAAGGGGAGCGCGCTCGCCGCGCCCGCGGAGCCCCTCCCGGCCACCGCGCCCCCTGAACCGCGCGCGCCCAAAAAACCCGGCTGACGGCGTTCCCGAGCGCCGCCCGCCTTTACTCGCCGCCGAGCCCCAGCCGGTTCGGCTGACGTTTTTCGATCGACCACTTCAAAAGCGCCGCAGCCCGGTAAAGTCCGTGCGCAAATTTGCCGTAGGGCAAGGTGATGAAGAGTGCCAGCACCAGCGCCAGATGGAGTACGAGCAAGGGCGCCAAGGCGGCCGTCTCGCGCGCGGCGAGCAGCACGAGGCCGCTCAGGCTGGAGAGCAGCAACAGGAGGGTGAAGCTGCGATCAAGCGAATGCTGCGCCGGATCGCCATGTTGTGGGTGGCGGCGCAGGTTGAGCCACAGCAGCCCTGCCGGCCCGACGACGAGCAGCACACCGCCCAGCGTGCCGAGCAGCACCGGCAGACTGTTCAAGGCATACGGCGCGACGCGGCCGAGCAAGTAGTGATAGCCGGTTGCCGCCAGCGTCGCGGCGAAACAGAGCACAAATCCATAGAAGGTGAAATGGTGAAAGCGCCGGCGCGCAAGCGTGAACGCGTCGTCAGTTTCGTTGCACCCCTCACCATGGCCGCCATCGAGGTACTTCAACGTCAACACCGCCGCGGCCGCCTCGCCCGCCGCTCCTCGGCTCGGGGGCAGCGCCTGCCCCGTGGAAATGCTGCACCAGAAGCGCCGCAGGCCGACCGCCAGCGCCAGCATCACTCCGCCAAAGACGGCACCGAAAACCGTCACCAGTTGCCCGTGCGGGAAATAGGCGAAGAAATCGCCAGGCCGCCGGGCCGCAAGTGCCGCGCCGCCGTTGAGCACCAACAGCAGGAGAAACAACGCCAGGCTCGCGCACACGGCGACGAATGCGAACCGCCAGGGCCGCGCAAACAGTCTTGCGGCGACAGGCGGCCAAGCATATTTAGCGTAGGTGCGCCCCCGCAGCCTAGCCATCGCCTGCGGCACGTTGAGCGAGAATTCATGCGGTGGCGCAAACTGGCAGGCATGCAGGCACGAACCGCAGTTGTGGCAGAGGTTGGCAAGGTAGTGCGCGTCGGCGGGCGGAAATTCGAGGCGCCGCGTCATTGCCGGAAAGACTGCGCAGAACCCCTCGCAATAGCGGCAGGCGTTACAGATCTGCAGGACGCGGGCCACCTCGGCCTCCGGTGCAGCAGCGGACAATTCAGATCCTTGCATGGTTTTCGTTCCCGAGGAGATGTGCCGCCTGCGCGGCGCGCAGGCCGGCGACGCGGCCGAAGGTGGTCCCGATCGACATTCCGATGCCCGCCAGGTAGCCCTTGCCTAGTACGTTGCCGGCCATCATTTCGCCGGCAACGAAAAGGTTGTCGCTCGGCCGCCCCCCGAAATGCACCGCAGCATCGGTATTCACCTTCAACCCCAGATAGGTGAAGGTGATCCCTGGCCGCAGGGCGAAGGCGTAATACGGCGGCGTATCGAGCGGCCTTGCCCAATGCGTCTTGGGTGGCGAGAGCCCTTCGGTGCGACAGTCGTCGAGCACTGCGTGGTCGAAGTGGCCGACGCGGCAAGCGGCGTTGTAGGCGCGTACGGTGTTTTCGAGCGATGCCGGCTCAAGCCCCGAGCGGCGCGCCAATTCGGCCAGGGTGTCCGCCTTGAGGCCTGGGAAAACTGGCGGCATGAAGCGCCCGACGGCCTTGGCGTCGATGATCGAATAAGCGACTTGCTCCGGCTGCCCAGCGACCAACCGCCCCCAGATGGCGTAACGTTTGGGCCAGAAATCCTCGCCTTCGTTGTAGAACCGTTCACCGTCGCGGTTAACAACTATCCCGAGCGAGACGCAATCGATTCGCGTACAAATGCCGCCGTCGTACAACGGCGCGCGCGCATCGATGGCCACGCAGTGCGACTGCGACGGCTCGCCGACAATGTCGGCGCCCGCCGACATCATCGCGCGCAGCAGCCTGCCTTCGTTGTAGCGCGTACCTCGGATAAGGAAACGCTCGGCCGGCCATTCGCCGCGCGCATTCTGCCCCCAGGCCTCGCGCAGCCAGTCGCGGTTCGATTCAAAGCCGCCGCAAGCCAGCACGCAGGCGCGTGCCGGGAAGCGTCGCGCGCCTGAATGGGCGGCGACGAAGCGGTCGCCATCGAGTTCCAGCGCATCGACCGGCGTATCGTAGCGAATGCGCACGCCGAGACGTTCGGCGCTGCGGTAATAGGCATTGACCAAGGCCTTGCCGCCCCCCATGAAGAAGGCGTTGGTCCGCGCGGTGTGCAGCGCGCCCGAAAGCGAAGGCTGGAAATGCACGCCATGCCGGCACATCCAGCCGCGGCAGTCGGCCGTCGAACGGATCACCTGCCGCGCCAGGGCCTCGTCGGTCAGGCCGCCGGTCACCCCAAGGAGGTCGTGCCAGTACTCGTCTTCCGAGTAGGCGTCGACCAGAACATCCTGCGGCGCGTCGTGCATGCAGCGCAGATTGCGCGTGTGCTGCGAGTTGCCGCCACGCCATTCGCGCGGCGCCGCCTCCAGCAACATCACCGAGGCACCGGCCTCGCGGGCGCAAAGTGCGGCGCACAAGGCGGCATTGCCGCCACCGATGACCAGGACATCGACCAGCGTTTCAACCGGCATGGGTTCCTCCTCTCGAAGGCCCCCACTTTACGCCGCCAAAACTTCAGGCGTAAGCACGCCCATGACAACAGGCGTTCAGTTTTTGTAAAGTCTCGCCCCGGGCCAGACACCGGCGTCGACACGCTGCCGAGCGACCTGCTCGAGCACCACGCGCGCCGCGAGACCGGCCGGCGAAAGCTCCTCGTCC
The DNA here is from genome assembly GCF_041441355.1 of Propionivibrio sp. Classification (GTDB taxonomy): domain Bacteria; phylum Pseudomonadota; class Gammaproteobacteria; order Burkholderiales; family Rhodocyclaceae; genus Propionivibrio. The sequence continues at coordinate 150,266 of NZ_JASDTF010000027.1, read as the reverse complement.
GACAAGCTGACCATGAGGTTGGGGCGACGCGCCAAGGCATCGGTCAGCTCGATGCAGCGCAAATGGCCACCGGGCTCGCGCACGGCGGCGGCCCCCGGTTGCACCGTGGCCCCCAGACCGGCGCGCACTGCGTCCATGAGCAGCGCCAGACCGTCGATTTCTGCCACGACGTCGAGCGCTACGCCGGCCTGCACCGCCGCTGCGTCGACCAAGGCGCGCAGGCCGTGTTGAGCGCTCGGCAAGATCAACGGCAAGCCGGCCACCGCCGCGAGACGAACACTCGCTCCACGCGGCAGGCCGGGCAATCCGGAAGGCGCGATCAGGAACAAGGTTTCCTCGAGCAACGGTCGAACGCTCCAGCGCCGCGCACGCTCGGCCTGGAACAGAATGGCCAGGTCCAGCTGGCGCCGGTCGACCAGCGTCGAAAGGTTGCCCGACAACGCCTCGACGAGGCGCACCTGGATCGCCGGATAACGCGCCCGCATCTCGGTGAGGAAAGGCACGCCCAGAATCGACGCCGTGCTCGGGGGCATGCCGACGCTCACCTGCCCCGAAAGGCGCGCCTCACGCGCCGCGCGGGCCGCTTCGTCGACATGCCGCAGGGCCAGCTGCGCCTGCGGCAGGAAAGCAAGCCCCGCTTCGGTCGGAACCACGCCCGTCGCCGTACGGCGCAGGAGGCGCGCCGCCAACTCGCCTTCCAGACGGCTGATCTGCTGGCTCAAGGCCGAGGTGCCGAGGCCAAGCTCGGCCGCTGCACGTCCCATGCCGCCCAACTCGACGACACGCACGAAATAGCGCAGCTGTCGTAACTCCATCGCATTTTTCTCCCGTTCCCAACACCGGCTTTGGCGCCCCGTCCCGAGCCTCTTCGGCAGCGGCATCATCTCAAGCGCCCGCCCTTTCGGCCCGCACTCCAATGCTAAAGTGCGCTCACCGGGCATGGCAACAGGCGTGGGCCAAGCCCCTGAAAGCGCTGCCGACGCAGCTTGCAGGAACGTAATCCTTGCGTCACCGGGCGGTCAGCGTCGCCTGTCTATGATGGCCTCACGGTTGAACGACGGAGCCCCTCCGAAGTCGGCCCAGTTCATTTTTGACAGGAGACCCTCCATGCAGCTTCACCTTCAGTCCCGCGTTTCCCGCAGCGTTTTCATGGCCTCGTTCATCGCCGCCCTGTCGGCCCTGGCCAGCGGCCAGGCTGCGGCCGCCAGCGACGTCAGCGCGCAACCCGCCGCAACCTACGGCAAAATCGCCAAGATGCCGACCACCCGGACCATCGAGATCACCCCGCAGACGCGCCACATCAACGTCACCCAGCTCGAGAGCGTTCAGCTCAAGCTCGGCGAACAGCGCGTCAATTGGACCTTCGACACCCTGAGCACACGCGCCTTCCCGCTCGCGGCCATCGTTCCCGGCGCGGGCGAAGTCACCGTCTATGTCGCGCCCTCGCCGCTCTGGCAAGGCCGTTAATTTCCCTCCCCCTCCTGCCCGCGTTCAGCGCCGCTTCCCTCCGGCGCGCCTGCAAACCCGCGGAACATGAGTTTTTCCGAGCGAGCGTCCCCGACGCTCGCTTTTTTATTGCATCCGCGAAGCGGCACCGCAGCGCCGGCTTTCATCCCGCTGTGCGTGCCCGGGAACACTGAAAACGCGACTTTTCGGCGATAATTCGCCTTTCCGCGCGCCGCCCTGGCGCCCCGCACAATCCCGAAAAGAAACCGTTTTGCCGATGTCGAAAACGCCTGCCTCCGCCACCCACACGCCGATGATGGTCCAGTACCTGGGCCTGAAGGAACAGCATCCGAACACCCTGCTGTTCTACCGGATGGGGGATTTTTACGAGCTGTTCTACGAAGACGCCGAGAAGGCCGCGCGCCTCCTCGACATCACGCTGACCACCCGCGGCCAGAGCGCCGGACAGCCGATCAAGATGGCCGGGATTCCCTATCACGCGGTCGAAGGCTACCTCGCGCGCCTCGTGAAGCTCGGCGAGTCGGTGGTCATCTGCGAGCAGGTCGGCGACCCGGCAACGAGCAAAGGACCGGTCGAACGCGCCGTGGCGCGCATCGTCACCCCCGGCACGCTGACCGACGCGGCGCTGCTCGACGACAAGCGCGACGTGCTCCTGATGGCGCTGGCCACTGTGCGCCAAGGCACAGGCACGCTCGCCGGCCTCGCCTGGCTCAACCTGTCGAGCGGTGAATTCCGCCTTACCGAACTTCCCGTCGAACGCCTCGCCGCGACGCTCGAACGCATCCGCCCGGCCGAGCTTGTACTCGGTGAAGCGCAGCAACTGCCCTGCCGCGCCGAAACGGCGCTGACCCGCCGCCCCGACTGGCACTTCGACGCCGAGGCGGCCGAGCGCGAACTGTGCGCGCACTTTGCCACCGCCTCGCTCTCGGGCTTCGGCGCCGATGGCTTGAAACCCGCCATCGCCGCCGCCGGCGCCCTGTTGCGCTACGCCCAGGCGACGCAGGCGCGCGCCTTGCCGCACGTGCAGGCGCTGGTCGTCGAGCGCGACCAGACCTTCCTCGGCCTCGACCCGGCGACGCGGCGCAACCTCGAACTCACCGAAACCCTGCGCGGCCAGCCGGCGCCGACTTTGTGCAGCCTGCTCGACACCTGCGTCACGGCCATGGGCTCGCGCTTTTTACGCCACGCCCTGCACCACCCGCTGCGCGACCCGGCGTTACCGGCCGCACGCCACGCAGCGATCGACAGCCTGCTCGACGACGGTGCCCCGCGCCTTACCGCGCTGCGCCAGGCGCTGCGCGGTGTTGCCGACATCGAGCGCATCGCCGGCCGCATCGCCCTCTACAGCGCCCGTCCGCGCGACCTCTCCAGCCTGCGCGAGAGCCTGCGCCGCCTGCCCGAACTGCGCTCACCGCTCGCCGGCAGCCCGGCACCGCTCCTCGGCGAACTGGCGCTGGCGCTGGCCACGCCCGAAGCCGCGCTCGACCTCCTCGACCGCGCCATCGCCCCCGAACCGGCGGCGCTGATCCGCGACGGCGGGGTGATCGCCACCGGCTTTGATGCCGAACTCGATGAACTGCGCGCCTTGAACGACAACTGCGGCGCCTTCCTCGTCGACCTCGAAGCACGCGAACGGGAGCGCACCGGCATCAGCAACCTCAAGGTCGAGTACAACCGCGTCCACGGCTTCTACATCGAGATCACCCACGCCAACGCCGCCAAGGTCCCCGAGGACTACCGCCGCCGCCAGACGCTGAAGAACGCCGAACGCTACATCACGCCCGAACTCAAGGCTTTCGAGGACAAGGCGCTCTCGGCCCAGGACCGCGCCCTGCGGCGCGAGAAAATGCTCTACGAAGGCGTCCTGGCGGCCTTGCAGGCCGACCTGCCGCAACTGCAGCGCATCGCCCGCGCGGTGGCGCACGTCGACCTCGTGGCCGGCTTCGCCGAGACGGCGCGCCTGCGCAACTACTGCCGGCCCGAGTTCTCCAGCGAACCCGGACTCTCCATCGAAGCCGGGCGGCATCCGGTGGTCGAGGGCGAACTTGCGGGCGGCGAGAGCTTCATCGCCAACGACACGGTGCTCGGCGAACGGCGCCGCCTGCTGCTCATCACCGGCCCGAACATGGGCGGCAAATCGACCTACATGCGCCAGACCGCGCTGATCGCGCTGATGGCCCACGTCGGCAGCTTCGTGCCGGCCCGGCGCGCCGTGCTCGGCCCGCTCGACCAGATCTTCACCCGCATCGGCGCCGCCGACGACCTCGCCTCGGGGCGTTCGACCTTCATGGTCGAGATGACCGAATCGGCGGCCATCCTGCATCACGCCACCGAACACAGCCTGGTGTTGATGGACGAAGTCGGACGCGGCACCTCGACCTTCGACGGCATGGCGCTGGCCTTCGCCATCTGCCGCCACCTGATCGAGAAGAACCGCGCGCTGACGCTCTTCGCCACGCACTACTTCGAACTCACCCGGCTCGCCGCCGAGTACTCCGACCTCGCCAACGTGCACCTCGACGCCGTCGAGCACGGCGAGAAGATCGTCTTCCTGCACGCCGTCGAGGACGGCCCGGCCAACCAGAGCTACGGCATCCAGGTCGCCGCGCTGGCCGGCATCCCGGCCGCCGTGGTGCGCGCCGCGCGTCGCCAGCTGAGCGAGTTCGAGGAACGCGCGGTGGCGCACCTCGCGCATCCGGTGCAGCCCGACCTCTTCGCCGCGCCGGCCGCGGCGCACGTCGCCGAATTCGAGGGCTTCGACGACCTCGACGCGCCTGAATTCGCCGAGCCCCACCCGGTGCTCGCTGAACTCGCCGCGCTCGACCCCGACGCGCTCACCCCGCGCCAGGCGCTCGACACCCTCTTCGCCTTGAAGGCGCTGCTCAAATGACGCCCCCGGCGGGCGCGCGGACCACCGGCCGCTGGCGGAGCATGGCCCTGGCGGCCTTATTCTGCGCGCTCTCCAGCCTGCCTGCAGGGCGCGCCGATGCTGAAACCTGGCGCTTCACCCTGATCGGCGACACGCCCTACAGCGGCTACGAGCGGCGCGAATTCCCGGCCATGCTCGACGCCATCGCCGAAGAATCGCCTGAACTCATCGTCCACGTCGGCGACTTCAAGGCCAGCAAGGCGCCCTGCACCGACGCCCTGTTCGCCGAGCGGCACGCGCTCTTCGATGCCGCTCGCGTGCCTTTCGTCTTCGTCCCCGGCGACAATGAATGGACCGACTGCAAACGCCTGCCCGCCGGCCATTACGACGAAGGCGAGCGCCTTGCCGCGCTGCGCCGCCTGTTCTTCGCCGCCCCCGTCTCGCTCGGGCAACGCAAGATCGAGCTCGAACAGCAGTCGGCCGAATTCCCCGAACACCTGCGCTGGCGCCTCGGCCCGGTGCTGATGCTCACCCTCAACGTCCCCGGTCCAAACAATAACTTCGGCCTGACGCCCAGGCCCAGCATCGAATTCCGTGAGCGCAACCCCAACGCCGTCGCCTGGCTGCGCGAAGGCTTCGCCCTGGCGCGCCGCGAAGGCCGTGCCGGCGTCGTCGTCTTCATGCAGGCCAACCCGGGCTTCAAGCACTTCGCCGCGGGCCTTGCCCGGCGCGGCTACCGCGAGCTGCTTGAAACGCTGCGCGAGGAAACCCAGCGCTTTCCCGGCCAGGTGCTGCTCGCCCACGGCGACACCCACTGGCAGCGCACCGACCGCCCGCTGCGCGCCGCCGACGGTCGCATCCTCGAGAACTTCACCCGCACCGAATCCTTCGGCTACCCCTTCATGGGCTGGACGCGGATCGTCATCGACGACCGCGACCCGGCGCTCTTCCGCTTCCAAACGCAGGTCTGGCCGCCACGCTGAACATCGCGCGCCGGATTTGACGCCGCCGCCTCGCGGGTCGATACTGCCAAGCCTGCTCCCCCATGCCGCTGCCATGACCCACGCCCGCGCCGTCGCCCTGATGTTCCTCGCCACCTTGCTGTGGAGCATCGCCGGCATCGTCACCCGCCACCTCGACGCGGCGCAGAGTTTCGAGGTCACCTTCTGGCGCAGCCTGGCCAACGCCCTGGCCCTGCTGCTCGCGCTCTCCTGGCTGCGCGGCGCCGCCTTCTGGGCCGACCTGCGGCACGGTGGGCGCGTCCTGTGGGCCTCGGGCCTGTGCTGGGCAACGATGTACACCGCCTTCATGGTGGCGATGATGCTGACCACGGTGGCCAACGTGCTCGTTGCCATGTCGGTCGGCCCGCTCATCGCCGCGCTTTTCGCCCGCGTCTTCCTGCGTCGCCGTCTGCCGCGCGCCACCTGGCTGGCGATCGCCCTGGCCGGCGTCGGCATCGCCTGGATGTTCGGGCACGGCGTCAGCGACGAACTCTCGCTGCGCGGCACCTTGATTGCCCTGCTGCCGCCGCTCGCCGGCGCCTGCAACTGGACGCTGCTCGAGGCCAGTGCCGAACGCGGGCGCGACATGTCGCCGGCGGTGTTCATCGGCGCCGTGCTCTCAGCCCTCGTCACCCTGCCGCTGGCCCTGCCCTTCCAGGCCACGCCGCACGACCTCGGCCTGCTCGGGATGCTCGGCGTCGTCCAGCTGGCGCTGCCCTGCCTCCTGGCCGTACGCGCCTCACGCGCACTGGCGGCGACCGAAATCAGCCTGCTCGGCCTGCTCGAAGTGATCTTCGGCGTCGCCTGGGTCTGGCTTTGGGGCAAGGAAACGCCGACGCCGGAAACGCTCACCGGCGGTCTGCTGGTCATCGGCGCGCTGCTGTTCAACGAATTTGCCGGCCAGCGCCGGCGGCGCGCGGCCCTGGCCCTGAGCTGACGCTGCGCTCGCGTACGCATCGGCCATAAAAAACGCAGCCCGCAGGCTGCGTTTTTTATCGGCAAAAGCCTGACTTACTCGTCTTCGCACTCGCCGTCTTCGTGCACATGGCCGTGCGCGATTTCTTCTTCGCTCGCCGGGCGAACGCTGGTCACCGTGCAGGTGAACACCAGTGCCATGCCGGCCAGCGGGTGATTGCCGTCGAGCACTACCTTGTCTTCGGCGATCTCGGTGACGCGGAAGATCAGGAGGTCGTCATCGTCGCCGTTCTCGGGCGTGCCCTCGAACTGCATCCCGACTTCGAGTTCCTTGGGGAAGCCCTTGCGGGACTCGACCTGGATCAGGTCGGCATCGTATTCGCCGAAGGCCTCGTCGGGCTGCAGCTTGACGACGACGGCCTCGCCGACCTTCTTGTCCTGCAGCGCTTCCTCGATCTTGGGGAAGATGTCGTCGAAACCGCCGTGCAGATAGACGAGCGGTTCCTGACCGGCGTCGACGAGGACGCCATCCGGGTCCTTGACGTTGTAATCGAGGGTGACGACAGTGTTCTTGGCTACTTGCATGTTCATGAATTGAGTTCCTTCACCGCGCGCAATACATCGAGCGCGTGGCCCTTGGCGTTGACTCCGTACAGTGCCAGACGGAGCACGCCGTGTTTGTCGATAACGAAGGTCGAGCGGACGATGCCGTGCTTCTTGACGCCATCCACTTCCTTCGCCTGCCACACGCCGTATTGCTTGCACGCCGCGCCATCGCCGTCCGAGAGGAGGCGCACGGAAATCCCGTGCTTGTCACGAAATTCGGCATGCCGGAGGCAATCGTCGCGGCTGATGCCGAAGACGGTGCAACCGTGCCGCGAAAATTCGTCCTCGTGATCGGAAAAATCGGTGGCTTCGAGCGTACACGCAGGCGTGTCGTCCCGCGGGTAGAAGAAGAGAATGACACTGTGCTTACCGCGAAAGGCGGCGAGATCGACGTTCTCCATGTCCGCATCCGGAAGGATGAACATCGGCGCGACCTGTCCTGCTTTGAGCATGCTTCCTCCTCTCTGTCCCGCACCGCCCGCCTGTCGACGGGCAAGTGCGACCGATTCTAACCAAGCTTTTCGCCCCAGGCCAAGGGATTTCGCTGCTGCAGCACAGCACGCCGGCACTGTTAGAATGGTCAGTCGACACAGCCATCGCGGCACGGTTCTGCACCGCCGCGCGCCAGGCTGCCCTTCACCCGCGCCATTCCGCGCGCCCACGAGGAGCCTATCCATGTCCACGACCCTCCCCTGCCGCAGACTTTCCTGCCTCTTCGCACTTTGCCTCGCCGTCGCGGCCGCGCCCCAGGTCGCCGCCCAGACCGCCGGCCGCGAAGCCCGCAACGGCACGAGCATCGAGTTTTCCGCCGAAGCCAGCCGGACGGTGAACAACGATCTCTTCCGCGCCGTGGTCAGCGCCGAGGCCAGCGGCGCCACGCCGGGCGAGCTCGCGCGCCAGGTCAACGCGCAAATCGCCGACGCCTTAAAGCTGGCACGTGCCTACGCCCCGATCAAGGTGCAGAGCGCCGGCACTTCGACCTCGCCGATCTACGGCAAGAGCAACAAGATCGAAGCCTGGCGGATGCGCTCCGAACTGATGCTGGAAACCGCCGACAGCGCCGCCCTCTCTGAACTGCTCGGTCGCTTGCAGAGTACGCTCGCGGTCTCGGCGCTGACCATGCAACCCGCACCGGAAACCCGACGCAAGGTCGAGAACGAGGTGACCGTCGATGCCATCGCCGCCTTCAAGGCGCGCGCCGATGTCGTCGCCGAAGCGATGGGCAAGAAATACCGGATCAAACAGATGAACATCCACACCAACAGCCGCGGGCCGCAACCGCTCTACCGCGCTGCGAACAAGTCGATGCTTATGGAAGCGGCGGCGCCGATGCCGGTCGAGGGCGGCGAATCGGCGATCAACGCCACGGTCACCGGCCAGATCGAGCTTGAATAAGCGATAAGCGGACGAGCAAGCGCGCCGACGGCCTACCAGAAGCGCGAACGGTCGTCGGAGTAGGCGCTGCGGATTCGCGCGAACTCGGGCACCAGCTCGATAAACCGCGGCACCAGGCCGGGATCGAAAGCACCGCCCGATTCGGAGACGATGTACTCGACGGCGGCGGCCGACGTCCAGGCGGTCTTGTAAGGCCGCGCGCTGGTCAGGGCGTCATAAACGTCGCAGATCGAAACGATCCGGCCTTCGATCGGGATCGCCTCGCCGGAAATTCCTTCAGGATAGCCGCGCCCGTCCCAGCGCTCGTGGTGGGTCATGGCCACCGAACGGGCCAGGCGCAGCAGGCCGGAGGCATGCTCGCCGATGATCTCGGCGCCGATGCGCGTGTGCTGCCGCATGATCTCGCGCTCCTCGGCGGTAAAAGTGCCGGGTTTGAGCAGGATCTTGTCCGGAATTCCGATTTTCCCGATGTCGTGCATCGGGGCGACCACTTCCAGCATCTTGGCATGTTCCTCCGGGATGCCGGCGGCAAGGGCGAGCAGATAGCAGCACTTGGCCATGCGGATGACGTGCATCCCGGTCTCGTTGTCGCGGTATTCGCCGGCACGCCCCAGGCGGCGAATGATCTCGAGCCGCGTTTCCTCGAGTTCGGCGGTCCGCTCCCGGACCCGCTGTTCAAGTGCCAGGTTCTGGTTATGCGCCTCGAGGTGGATGCGCACCCGCTGCAGCACGATCGCCGGATGGCAGGGTTTGTGCAGGTAATCGACCGCCCCCAGGCGCAAACCGATCTCCTCGTTGTTCACGTCGCTGTGCGCGGTCAGGAAGATCACCGGAATCCCGCGCGTACGCAAGTCGCTCTTGAGTCGGCGACAGGTCTCGTAGCCGTCCATTCCGGGCATCATCACGTCGAGCAGGATCAGGTTCGGCTGCGGCGTCTTCTGCGCGAGGTGCAGCGCCTCCAGCCCGTCGCGCGCAAAGATCACGCGATAGTCGTCGCCCAGAATGTCCGACAGCAAGGCAATGTTCTCGGCCGCGTCATCGACGACGAGAATCGTCTCGTTCTCCAGTCCGTTCATGGTTCACTCCTTCGCTTGCCCAAGACCCACGGTCATACCTTCCAGAATCTCAACCGCCTTCTGGAAATCGAACCCCGTGACCGCGTCGGAAAACGCCGCGATCGGCCCGGCCGTCATTCCGGCGGCACTCAGCACTTCGACCACATCCGCCAGCCGTCGTGCGGCGACGGTGTCATTGCCGATCAATAAGGCCCGGTATTCGGCCAGCAGCCTGGCTTCGCAGACGTCTAACGGCCTCGCGGGCGGGCCGCTGCCTTCCGGGTGACCGGAGCGCGGCGTTTCCGGCCCGACCCAGGCCAGCGCAGCCGCGAGGCCGGCCATGATGCGCTGCAACTCATCCTCCAGCGCCGCCTCCAGCGTCGCGCAGCGGGCCGATCCGCCGGCGCGCAGATCGCCTTCCAGTGCCTCCGCCCGGCGGCCAAGTTCGGACGCGCCGATCAGGCGCGCCGTTCCCTTGAGGGTGTGCGCCAGACGCAGGCCGGAATCCCAATCGCCCTGTTCCCGCGCTTGCCGCAGGAGATCGACATAAACGTCGCCGTAACTGCGCTCGAACTGCCGCAACATCCTGAGGTAGCGCGGCCAGTGGCCGCGCACATGGACCATGCCGAGCCTCGGATCGACCCCGGGCATCTCGGGTAAGCCGATCGGAACGCCCGGCGCTGGCGGCTCGGGCTCGGCGGCCAACGCCTCCGGCGCCTCCCGGCGCGGTGCCGCAGAGCCTTGCGGGATCGGCGGCAGCCACTTGTCGAGCACGGCAAAGAACAGCTCCGGGTCCACCGGCTTGGAGATGAAGTCGTTCATCCCGGCGTCGAGGCAGCGTTGGCGGTCCTCGTTGAAGGCGTTGGCGGTCATCGCCAAAATCGGGCGCGAGCTCCAGTCGGGCAGGCGACGCAGCGCCTGGGTCGCTTCCAGGCCGTCCATCTCGGGCATCTGAATGTCCATCAGCACCAGGTCGTACGCCTTGCGTCCCACCATTTCGAGGACTTCGCGCCCGTTGATCGCCGTGTCCGTCTCCAACCCGACGGAGTTGAGCAGTTCCAGGGCCACCTCGCGGTTGATCTCGTTGTCCTCGGCCAGGAGAATCCGGGCATGTCCGGCACGCAAGCGCCCTTCCGTGTCGGATGCCGGATCGCACGGGGCGGCCTCGGCCCCGTGCTGTCCGTAGCCGAGACGCGCCGTCAGCCAGAAGACACTGCCGCGCCCCGGCTCGCTGCTGACCCCGGTTTCCCCGCCCATCAGGAGGGCCAGACGCCGGGTGATCGCCAGCCCCAGTCCGGTGCCGCCGTATTTGCGCGTGGTCGACGCGTCACCCTGCTCGAAGGAGCGAAAGAGACCGGGCAAAACCTCGGACGTGATCCCGATTCCGCTGTCCTCCACCTCAAAGCGCATCAGAAGCGTATCCGCCTGCCGTTCGAGCACCCGCGCCCGCAGGACGATTCCGCCGTGCTCGGTGAATTTGAGCGCGTTGCTCACGTAGTTGAGCAAGGCCTGCCGCAACCGGGTCGGGTCGCCGCGCAGCGGTTCGGGAAGCGCCTCCGCATCGATCGTGACCTGCAGCCCCTTGCTCCGGGCCTCTTCGTTGATCAAGGCCTGGATGTTTTCGAGCAGCGCCGAGAGCTGGAAATCGGCGCTCTCCAGCTGAACCCGTCCGGCTTCGATCTTGGAAAAATCGAGGATGTCGTTGATGATGGAGAGCAGGTGCTTGCCGGCGCTCTCGATCTTCTCCACTCGCACGGCCTGCTCCTGCGGCAGCCCCGCGCGCAGGATCAGGTGGGCGAGCCCGAGGATGGCGTTCATCGGGGTGCGGATTTCGTGGCTCATGTTGGCAAGGAAAGCGCTCTTGCTGCGCGTCGCCCGCTCAGCCTCGTCGGCCCGCCGGGCCAGCTCGCTCTGCATGGCGGCCAGCATCTGCTCGCGCGCCTTGCGCTCGCGGTTGTCGATCATCGTGCTGCGCGAGTACTGTACTGTGCCGTCCGCGTTGTACACGAGATTGGCGCTGACCAGGGCGGAGAGGCGCGAACCGTCGCGGCACACGAACTCCAACTCGGCGTCCCGCAACAGCCCTTCGCGCAAAAAGCGCGGAAAAGTCGCGGCGAAGAAGGCCTGGCTCTCGGGCGCCATGAAATCAGTAATCGGCCGTCCAACGACGTCTTCGCGCGCATAGCCCAGCCAGTCGAGCTCGGTGTCGTTGATCGCCAGCACCCGGCCGTCCGGCGCCAGCGAGTGATAACCGCAGGGCACTCGGTTGTACAAGGCGGCGATTTCCTCGACGTGTTCGGCCAGCGTCCGGTTGGCTTCGGCCAGTTCGGCGGTGCGCGTCTGAACCAGGTGTTCGAGGTGATTGCGATGCTGTTCGAGTTCGGCATCGGCACGTTTTTTTTCGCTCACGTCCATGACGATGCCCAGAAAGCGCTCCGGTTCGCCGTGCGCGCCGAAAATGGGCTGCCCGCGCGACATCAGCCAGCGTTCGCTTTCGCCAGCGTCGCGCACCCGCCACTCGATGTTCAGTTCCCGCCCCGTCTGTCCGGCAAGCTGCGCGGCGTTCACAGCGCGCTCGCGGTCGTCCGGGTGAATACTGTTAACCCAGGTGTCAAACGACGGTGCCTGCTCCCCAGGTGCCAGGCCATAGAGCCTAAAGACCTCGTCCGACCAGATGTTCTCGCCGGTACGCAGGTTCCATTCCCACATCCCGGCTTTGGCGGCGTCGAGGGCCAGCCGCAGGCGGCGTTCGTTCTCGCGCACGGCAAGCTCGGCCGCTTTTTTCTCGGTCACGTCGCGGCCGATAACGACCGCGCCGGCAATCTTGCCATCCACCCCGTGGATCGGCGCGAAACTGTAGCTGCCCAGCCAGGTTTCGCCGGTGTCCTTGCGCTGCAAACGGAATTCGACATTGCTCGCGGTCTCGCCGCGCAAGGCCCGCGGCGCGGCCCATTCGGATAGCGGCAGCAGGCGCCCGGAGGACGAATAGACCTCGAGAATCTCGGGATAGTCCTCAAAGCGCTGGGCACAGGCAGCTTTGTCCGGAAATTTGTGAAGGAGGGCGAACGCCTCGTTGAAGACGGTGATGCGCCCTTCGAGGTCGGAAATGAACACCGCGTCGGTCATGCTTTCAAGCGCGGCCTCGAGTTGCCGCTTGCTGGCCATGGCCTCGTCCTGCGCCCGTTTTTTCTCGTCAATGTCCTCGATCACCGAGACGAAATAATCCGGCTCGCCTTCCGCCGTGCGCAGCAAGGCCACGGACAGGTTGACCCAGACGCTCCGGCCGTCCTTGCGCCGGTAGCGTTTCTCGAGCGCGTACTGCGTAATCCGGTCGGCCAGAAGGTCGCGAATCTGCGCCTCGTCTACGGCCAGATCGTCGGGATGGGTCACCTCCTGGAAACGCATTCGCAGCAACTCTTCAACGCTGTAACCGACGATCTGCGCCGCCCGTGGATTGACCCGCAACCAGCGCCCGTCGGGCGCGACCAGGGCAATGCCCACCGCGGCCTGATCGAAGGCCGCGTCGAAAAGATTGTCGCTGTGCCGCTGACTGCGCCGCAGGCGCTCATGCACTTCGCTGATCAGGTAACCGACAACGAGGAAAACGAACACCGACGCGATCTGGTTCGGCGCTTCCATCGCCCAGCTCAGCATCGGCGGCATGAAAACATACCAAGCCAACAGCACGCTCACGACGGTGCTCGCCACTCCGCCCCACAGGCCGGCGATGCGCGCACTGAGAAACACGGCGGGGTAGAAAAGGAACCAGACGAAAGGCTGCAAAACGCTCCAGAACGTCCACTGCACGGCGCACGCCAGGCAAGGCACCAGAACGGCCCCCAGCCGCAACCATGGATCATCCAGACGACGACGCCCTCGGCATTGCGTGCCCAGCCAATGCATCAACGACATTCACCACCCCTCGTGAGATCGATGCGATTTCTCTTGATGCAGGTGCAGTCCTGAGAATGGAACGTCGGAACGCCCTGCCGATCTTCAGTCCAGAATAGTGCTTCGAAGTCGTTTCGTCTCGTCGCCCGTCGACGGACTGTAGAGCGCGCCTAGCGCGGCGCGCGTGCAGGCGGAGCTTTCTCTGCTTTTTCGACCCGGGGCGGCGCTTCGCCGGGAAGGCGTTCGGGGATCTGCACGAAAACTTCGTCCTGCTTGATCATCCCGAGTTCGTAGCGTGCCAGTTCCTCGATCGCGTCGTACCCCGTCTTGAGGTCGCGGACTTCCGCGTCGAGGCCGGCGTTGCGCACTTCAAGCTTCTTGTTCGCCTCGCGCTGCAGATGCAACTGGCGGTCGACTTCCCACACGCGCAACCAGCCGCCTTTGCCGATCCAGAGGGGATACTGGATGAGCACAGTGAGGCTTACGAGCACGATCGCCAGCCAGCGCATCGGTCAGAGGATGGGAAAGAAAAAAACGTGGGAAGAGCGGGGGCCAGACGACGAGACGCGGTCACCCACGTCGCGTCGCCAGCGCCCTGCCGTTCAGCGCAGGTTGTAGAAGGCCTCGCGCCCCGGATAGGCGGCGGTGTCGCCGAGGTCTTCCTCGATGCGCAGCAACTGGTTGTACTTGGCGATGCGGTCCGAGCGCGAGAGCGAGCCGGTCTTGATCTGCAGCGCGTTCATCCCGACCGCGATGTCGGCTATGGTGCTGTCCTCGGTTTCGCCCGAGCGGTGCGAGATGACCGCGGTGTAGCCCGCGCGCTTGGCCATTTCGATCGCGGCGAAGGTTTCCGAGAGCGTGCCGATCTGGTTGATCTTGATCAGGATCGAATTGGCCACGCCTTCCTGGATGCCTTCCTTCAGGATGCGGGTGTTGGTCACGAAGACGTCGTCGCCGACGATCTGAACGCCGTCGCCGAGGCGGTCGGTCAGCTGCTTCCAGCCCTCCCAATCGCCCTCGGCCATCCCGTCCTCGATCGAGACGATGGGGAACTGGTCGACGAGGTTGGCGAGGTAATCGATGAACTGGGCCGAGGTCAGCTCCAGGCTTTCGCCGGCGAGGAGGTACTTGCCGTCCTTGTAGAACTCGGAGGCCGCGCAGTCGAGGCCGATCAGCACGTCCTCGCCAGGGAAGTAACCGGCGGTCTCGATCGCCTGCACGATCAGCTGCAGCGCTTCGGCATGGCTGCCGAGGCTGGGGGCAAAGCCGCCCTCGTCGCCGACCGCGGTCGAGAAGCCTTTCTGGTCGAGCAGCTTCTTGAGCGAATGGAAGACTTCGGCGCCGCAGCGCAGCGCCTCGCGGAACGAGCCCTGGCCGACCGGCAGGATCATGAATTCCTGAAAGTCGAGGCTGTTGTTGGCGTGCTGGCCGCCGTTGATGATGTTCATCATCGGCACCGGCATCTGCATCGGCCCCGAGCCGCCGAAGTAGCGGTAGAGCGGCAGGCCCGACTCCTCGGCGGCGGCCTTGGCCACCGCCATCGACACCGCGAGCAGCGCATTGGCGCCGAGGCGCGACTTGTTTTCGGTGCCGTCGAGCTGGATCAGCGTCTGATCGATGAAGGCCTGCTCCTGCGCATCAAGACCGATGATCGCCTCGGCGATCTCGCTATTGACGTGTTCGACCGCCCGCGTCACGCCCTTGCCGAAGTAGCGCGAGGCATCGCCGTCGCGCAGTTCGATGGCTTCGCGCGAACCGGTCGAGGCGCCCGAGGGCACAGCAGCGCGCCCCATCACGCCCGACTCGAGCAGGACGTCGCATTCGACGGTGGGGTTGCCGCGCGAATCGAGAATCTCGCGGGCGACGACATCGACAACGGAGCTCATGGCTGTTCCTTTACCCTGGTGATTACGGTTGATGACCTGCGGCGACCAGCATGTTCATGACGGCCGCCCCTGCGCGCTCAGCGCGCGCCGCCCGGTACTCGGGCGAAGCGTAAAAGGCTTGGGCCCGGTCGACCGAGTCGAACTCGATGATCACGAGCCGCTCGGGCGCCGTCCATGGGCCTTCGAGAATTTCGACCGGGCCGCCGCGAACAAGGTAGCGGCCACCGAATTTTTCGACCGCGGCCGCCGCGAGCGTCCGATAGCGCGCGTAGGCTTCCGGGTCCGAGACTTTCGCCTCGACGACCAGATAGCCCTTTGCGCTCACCCCTTGAGTTCCTCCAGCCCGGCGGCCTTGACCGCACGGTCGAGGGCAACGAGGCCGCGCAACAGACTTTCCATGCGCGCCAGCGGCCAGCTGTTGGGGCCGTCGGAGAAGGCCTGCTCGGGCCGCGGATGCGTTTCCATGAACAAGCCGGCAATGCCCGCGCCGACGGCGGCACGCGCCAGCACCGGAACGAACTCGCGCTGGCCGCCGGAGGACGTGCCCTGGCCGCCCGGCAACTGCACCGAGTGCGTCGCGTCATAGACCACCGGGCAGCCCGTCTCGCGCATGATGGCCAGGCCACGCATGTCGGAAACGAGGTTGTTGTAGCCGAAAGACGCGCCGCGCTCGCAGACCATCAGGGTGTCCGCACCGCCGTTGGCTTCGCGCGCCTTGGCGACAACCTGCTTCATATCGCCCGGCGAGAGGAACTGCCCCTTCTTGATGTTCACCGGTTTACCGCAGGCGGCAACCGCGTGGATGAAATCGGTCTGGCGGCAGAGGAAGGCCGGCGTCTGCAAGACGTCGGCGACCGCCGCGACCTGGGCGATCTCGTCCTCGGTATGCACATCGGTGAGGATGGGCACCCCGACCTGGCGACGGACTTCGTCGAGCAGTTTGAGGCCAGCATCGATGCCGGGGCCGCGCGGCGACTTGCCCGAACTGCGGTTGGCTTTGTCGTAGGACGCCTTGAAGATGTAGGGTAGCCCCAGCCTCGCGCACACTTCTTTCATGTGCCCGGCGACCTCGACGCACAGTTCGAGCGACTCGGCGGTGCACGGCCCGGAAATCAGGAACAGCGGCTGATCGAGACCGACGTCGAATCCGCAGAGCTTCATGCTTTGACCTTGCCGGAAATGGCGGCGCGCACGAAGGAGGAGAACAGCGGGTGACCGGTGCGCGGCGTCGAGGTGAACTCGGGGTGGAACTGGCAGGCCACGAACCACGGGTGCACTTCGGTCGGCAGCTCGATCATCTCGCACAGGTTCTCGCTCGGCGTCCGTGCCGAAACGATCAGTCCGGCCGATTCGAGGCGATCAACGTAGTGGTTGTTGACCTCGTAGCGGTGACGGTGACGCTCATTGACGTCGCTGCCGTAGATCTTCTCGGCCAGGGTGCCCGTCCGCACCGGGCAGCGCTGTGCGCCCAGACGCATGGTGCCACCGAGGTCGGAGGCCTCGTCGCGCTTCTCAAGTTTGCCGGTGCTGTCCTTCCACTCGGTGATCAGGCCGATCAGCGGATGCGGGCAGTTGGCGTCGAACTCGGTGCTGTTGGCACCGGTCAGGCCGACAACATGACGGGCGAATTCGATCACCGCGAGCTGCATGCCGAGGCAGATGCCGAGGTAGGGAATCTTGTGCTCGCGCGCATAGCGGATCGCGGCGATCTTGCCTTCGGTCCCGCGCCGGCCGAAGCCGCCCGGAACCAGCACGGCGTCCATGCCCTTCAGGGCGGCGCAACCTTTGGCCTCGATCTCTTCCGAGTCGAGGTAATGAATCTTGACCTTGGACTTGGTGTGGATGCCGGCGTGGATCAGCGCTTCGGACAAGGACTTGTACGACTCGGTCAGATCGACGTACTTGCCGACGAAGGCGATGTTGACTGTGCATTCAGGATGCTCCAGGGCATGCACGAGACTCTTCCACACCGACAGGTCGGCCGCCTTGGCCAGGATGTTGAGCTTGTGGCAGACGATCTCGTCGAGCATCTGGTCGTGCAGCATCGCCGGAATCTTGTAGATCGAATCGGCGTCGATGGCTTCGATCACCGCCTCGCTCTGCACGTTGCAGAACAGGGCGATCTTGGCCTTCTCGTCGGCCGGGATGTGACGGTCGGCGCGGCAGATCAGGATGTCGGGCTGGATGCCGATCTCGCGCAACTCCTTGACCGAGTGCTGGGTCGGCTTGGTCTTCAACTCGCCGGCGGTCGGGATGTAGGGCAGCAGCGTGAGGTGCACGTAGCAGGCGTTGCCGCGTCCGACCTGAAGGCCCATCTGGCGGATCGCCTCGAGGAAGGGCAAGGACTCGATGTCGCCGACCGTGCCGCCGACTTCGACGATCGCCACCTCGGCGCCCTCGGCGCCGCGGCGGATGTGTTCCTTGATCTCGTCGGTGATGTGCGGGATGACCTGCACCGTCTTGCCGAGGTACTCGCCGCGCCGTTCCTTCTTGATCACCGTCTCGTAGATCTGGCCGGTGGTGAAGTTGTTGCGCTTAGCCATCTTGGCGCTGGTGAAGCGCTCGTAGTGGCCGAGGTCGAGGTCCGTTTCAGCGCCGTCTTCGGTGACGAAGACTTCGCCGTGCTGGAACGGGCTCATCGTTCCTGGATCGACGTTGATGTACGGGTCAAGCTTGAGGTGGGTGATCTTGATGCCACGCGATTCGAGGATGGCACCCAGCGACGCAGCGGCGATGCCCTTACCGAGAGAGGACACCACACCGCCGGTGACGAAGACGTATTTGGTCATGGGAATATCTGCAGCGGGAAAGCCGAATTGTAGCCGAAAAAGGGGGACGGCAAGAAGACGCCCGCGCGTCGTCGCCTCGAACCTTGTCGTATCCGCTGCACCGCGGCGGACGCGACCAAGAGCGCCACAATCGTTTATGATTAGCGTCTATTTCCACCACCCGCGTCACTTTTTGCCCATGAAGCGACCCACCGAAAACCGTCTGCCGGCGACGGCCGCACCCGTTCCGCGCCTCCTGCGCCGGATCGCGTTGCTCGGCTGCATCGCCCTCGCCTTCGGCCTCGGCAGCTGCGACAGCAAGAAGGACAATGCCAAGCCGCCGAGCGACGAAACACCCCCGGTGGCCGAAACGCCACTCGCCAAGGCCGCCATCCAGGGCGACCTGACCGAAATCAGCCAGCAGCTCAAGGGCGGTGCCGACATCAATGCGCGCGACCCGCTCGGGCGCACTCCGCTGCACATGGCTGCTTTCTACGGCCGGGTCAAGACCGCCGAATACCTCATCAACCACGGCGCCGACATCAACGCCAGCGACCGCGTGGGCATGACCCCGCTGCACGTCGCCGTGCTCTCGGGCGGACGCCAGGTGACGCAGGTGCTGCTCGACCACAAGGCCGACCTCGCCAAACGCTCCGACGCCGGCCAGACCGCCCTGCACCTCTCGGCCGCGACCGGCCAGCCCAAGCTCACCAAGTTCCTGCTCGAGCGCGGTGCCGACCCGACGGTCAAGGACGCCGAAGGCCGCACCCCGCTCTCCTACGCCGTGCAGAACAAGCATCCGCAGACGGCAAGCGTGCTGCGCCAGAGCCTGCCCAAACCCTGATCGCAGCACCCCAAAAGCAAAACCCGCCGAGCACTTCGGCGGGTTTTTCGTTTTCGTGAGCGAAAGAGCGCTGCGCTTGCAGCCCCGAGCGCTGAACTGGAGCCCGCGCCTTACATCGCCTCGCCGCCGCGAATGAGGCCGACGGCGATGCCTTCGATGACCAGCGGCTGGACGCGCGTGTCGACAACGATGGGCGCGTAGTCCGGATTTTCGGCGATCAGCTCGACGACGCTCCCGTGCTTGCGGTAACGCTTGACGGTCACATCGTCGTCGAGACGGGCCACGACGATCTGGCCGTTACGCGCCTCGGCGCAACGATGCACGGCCAGGAGGTCGCCTTCGAGGATGCCGGCGTGCAGCATCGACAGGCCACGCACACGCAGGAGGAAGTCGGCACGCGGCTTGAACAGGCTGGCGTCGAGCGCGTAACGCCCCTGCACGTTCTCGACCGCGAGGATGGGGCTGCCGGCGGCCACGCTGCCGATCAGCGGCAGGCCGAGTTGCTCGACGAGGCGAATGCCACGCGCCGAACCCGGTTCGAGAACGACGACGCCTTTCTTCGCCAAGGCTTTCAGATGCTCTTCGGCCGCATTGTGCGAAGAGAAGCCAAAAGCGGTCGCAATTTCCGCGCGCGTCGGCGGCGCGCCGAGCATCTCGACGTTACTGCGGATGAAATCGAGGATTTCCTGCTGCCTGGGCGTCAGCTTGACCATGTCACCTCCTGAACGACTGACTGTATTTTTATACAGTCAGTCGTATTTGGCAAGCCTTCAGACACTTACGGTTGCAGTGCGCGCAACGCTTCGAGATCGACGTCCTCCGCATAGTCCACGCCGTCCACCTCGAAACCGTTGAGTTCCATGAAGGCTCGCCGGAACCCAGCGTAATCGCCGAGCTCACGGAAGTTTTCAGGGGTCATGCTGGAGAGTATTTCGAGCACCTGCGCCTGGACATCGGGGCGCAATTCCCAATCGTCGATCCGCACCAGCCGCTCGGCATCGGTCTCCGGCAGGCCCGCCGCGAGTCGCTCGCCGAACAGCCGCTGCATCTGCTCGATCGGCCCCTCGTGCAGCCCCAGCGCCTTATGCACCCTGAACAAAGCCAGAAGATAGGGGGACAGGCCGGGGATGAAGACACTGGCCTTGGTCACCAGCGCCTTGCAGACGACGGCATAGGCAGAACCGCCGACCGTCTCGGAAAGGAAGTCATCCAGCGTGTCGGCGGTGGCATGGAGATGCCGCTTCGCCGCACCGAGCGTGCCGTGATGATAGATCGGATAATTGATCTCGCTGCCGATGTACGAGTACGACAAAGTCATTGCCCCCGCAGCCAGCAGCCCACGCCCGGCGAGAAAGCGAATCCACGCCTCCCAGTCCTCGCCGCCCATCACTTTTTCCGTGCAGAACCGCTCCTCCGCCGTGGCGGGTTCGACGGTCAGCGGCAACAGGGCTTCGCGCTCGAGATCGAGCATGAAGCCAGTATAGGGCGCATCCAGCGTCTTGATCGCCGAACGCCACAGTTCGCCCGTTTCCGGATTGGGTCGGGCCCCCGTGGCCAGGCTGTAGATCACGAGATCGACCTGCCCGCCGAATTCGTCTTCAATGTAGCGGGCCACCGCCTCGCGCAGATCAGCGGAAAAGGCATCGCCGACGAAGTTCTTGGCGATGCGTCCGGCGCTTTTGGCAGCCTCGTTGAACGCAATGTTGTTGTACCAGCCGGCGGTTCCAACGCCTTTGTCGTTCGCCCCGCGCTCGAAAGAGACGGCGATGGTATCGGCCTGCGCGTCGCCGAAGGCCAAGGCGATGCGCGACGCCAGGCCAAAGCCGGATGAACCGCCGAGGATGAGCACCTTTTTCGGTGCTGTGCCGGTACCGCCGCCGGGCGTGCGGCACCCCTCGACGTAGGCGATCTGCTGGCGCACCGCCGCGGCACAGCCGGCGGGGTGGGCACTGCGCGCAACGACCCCCTGAATGATTGGTTCGATAATCATGATGACTCCTTCTTTGTTACGCGTGCTTCGGTGGCATGACGGTCGCCACACCCTCGACGACGACCCGACCGTCCTGGTTGGTCGTCGTGGTCTTCAGGATCGCGACGTTTTTTTCCGGCCGCAGCTCGGTCACTTCAACCGAGGCCTTCACCGTGTCGCCGATGAAGACCGGCGCCTTGAAGCGGTTTTCCTGCGCAAGATAAATGGTCCCCTTGCCCGGAAGCTGCATGCCCAGGACCGACGAGGTCAGCGACGATACCAGCACGCCGTGTGCGACGCGACGGCCGAAGATGCTTTTTTGGGCCGCAAGTTCGTCAATATGAACTGGATTGATGTCCCCGGACACGCCAGAAAAAAGGATGACATCGGCTTCGGTGATGGTCTTTTCGAAACTTGCCGTCTGCCCGATCTGCAATTGCTCGATTGAAAATGACATGGTCTGCTCCATCAAGTTGAAAATCGATTTCCTTCCCGTTGGCGAGCCGTACCGGCGACCGCAACCCTGGCCGCGCGGCCATGACATCTGATTGCCGAGCAGACGCCTCCCCTCGAAACCTCGAGGCGGACCATCCCGCCGATTGGCGCTCAGGCCATTCGGTACGCAAACAGGACGGAAACGGTCGACGCGAAACGTTGTCGCGTCAGTGCGGAAGCGGTGCCGTGCGCTCCGGGCGCGCCCGTACGGGCGCGCCGGATTCAGGCAGACGCAAACGGAGGCGGCTTACTTGGCGATGCCGCCCGGATAACAGAGGCCGCCGGTGATCTCGAGCGTGGTGGCGTTGATCGCTTCGTTCTCGACGGCATGGCCGATCAGGCGGGCGATTTCCTCGGGTTCGACGAGGCGGCCGAGATGCACGTCGGCGAGGATGGCCTGGAGGGCATCCTGGTTCATGCCGGTGAGCATCGGGGTGGCGGTGTAGCCCGGGGCGATCGCGATGCAGCGCACGTTGCGGATGCCGCGCAGCATGAACTCACCAACCACGATCTTGGGCAGCAGCGCGTCGGCGACCTTGGCGGACGAGTAGTTGAGCTGGCCGACCTGGCCGACCTTGTTCACCGACGAGATGGCAACCAGCAGCCCCGGCCAGCCACCGTTGACCATCGCTTCGGCACCGTCGCGGATGGTCAGGAAGGTGCCAGTCAGGTTGGTGTCGATGACCGGCTGCCACTTGTCGAGGCCCATCTTGCGCGAAACCTTGCCGGTCTCCTTGTCGAGCGCGAGCATCGTGCCGTCGCGGATGATCCCGGCGCAGGAGACGACGATATTGACCTTGCCGAAAGCTTCCAAAGCCGCCTGATAGAAGCGCGCCGTGTCAGTCTCGCTGGTGACGTTGGCCTGCACGCCGATGACCTCACCGCCCGCGGCGGCGATTTCGCCGACGACGCGGTCGATGTTGCCCTGCGCCATGTCGACCACCACCACCTTGGCGCCCTGGCGGGCGAAATACTTGCTGACGGCCTCCCCGATACCATTACCGCCGCCAGTCACGACGGCAACGCAGCCTTTGATTTCCATAATTTTTCCTTTCGCGGAAAGAGATCAAACCGTTTTCGGGCAGGACGTGCTGTCCTTGTCCCAGTAAATGAAGTTGGGATGCGTCACGTCGGGCGGGACGATCTTCAGCTCGCCGAAACGCAGCGGGTGCGCGACGTCCGGGCCGACGAGGCGAACGCCCACCGGCGCCAGCGTGCGCACCAGCTTTTGCGCGCCCGCCAGCGCCGTTTCGGCATCGGCTCCGCCAAAAAGGCCGGCGCCCACCGTCGCCGTCTTGCCGCCGCGCAGGACGACGACGTCCCATGCCGCGGCGCGCGGCACCAGCGTGTATTCCAGGTCGTTGTAAATGAAAGCGCTCATGGCTGACTCCTTTCCCGCGCTCAGCGCGGCGCCTTGAGCACGGTGACGCAGTTGGTCACCGACGAGCCGCCGACGTTGTAGACGACGCCGATGTCGGCCTTCTTCGCGGCCACGCCGATCGGCTCGCCGATCAACTGCTTGTAGGCCAGCGCATGCATCGACGCACCGGTAGCGCCGACCGGGTGCCCCTTCGACTTAAGGCCGCCAGAAAGGTTGACCGGGCAGCGGTCGTCGCGCGTGAAACGCCCGTCGAGGAAATCGAAGCCGGCGCGCCCGTCGGCGGAAAGCCCCAGCGCCTCGGTCGACAGCAGCATGTTGATGGTGAAGCAATCGTGCACTTCGGCAAAATCGATGTCGGCGACGGTGATCCCGGCTTCGCTGAACGCCTTGGCGGCGGCGACCTTGCCGGCCATCAGCTCATGCATGTTGGGGCGCACGTTCTCGGCCAGGCGCTCGGCGGTATGGCCGATGCCGGCGATCTCGACGGCACGCTCGCGGCGGCTGACGTTGGCCGTCTGGGTGACGACCAGCGCCGCAGCGCCGTCGGTGACCAGCGAACAATCGTGCAGACGCAGCGGCGCCGCGATCATCACGTTCTTGCACTTGCCCTTTTCGTCGGGCTGCGACAGCGCGCGGATCTGTTCCAGCGTCTGCGGGCCGTTGCGCACGTGCGCGAGCGGATTCTCGGCGCCGTTCTTGTAGCACAGCGCGCCGGCCGTCCACAACATGTTCTCCAGCGCCTCGGCGCTCAGACCGTAGTGCTGCTGGTAGCCCTTGGCGTAGGCGGCGAAAAGCGCCGGGAAGGACCAGCCCTTCGAGCCTTCGCTTGGCCAGTGCGAAGAACAGGCGAGCACATGCGTCATCTGCGGCGTCGGCAGGAGGTTCATCTTCTCGACGCCGATCACCAGCACATTGCGATAACGGTTGGATTCGACGGCGTAGATGGCGTCGTAGAGCGCGACCGACGACGAGGCGCAGGCGCACTCGCAACGCGTCATCGGCTTGAAGCGCAGCGCCGCGTCGATCTCGGCGGCGAGCGGCGCGACGTGTTCCTGGTTGATGAAGGAACCGGGCGAGCAGGAACCGACATAAACCGCGTCGATGTCCTTGGCTTCGAGGCCGGCGTCGGCGATCGCACCGCGCCCGGCCTCGATCAGGAGGTCGTAGTAGCTGCGCGTGTCGGTGATAAGGCCGGTGGCCTTGTCCTTGGTCACGAATGCGCCGAAAGGGGTGTTGTAGGCGCCGATGATACTGGCTTTGGACATGGTGTTTCCTCCTGAGAAACGATGCGTAAAGGGGGGCCGGCCGCCGAGTGGCGGCCGGCGAAAGCAGGTCAGACGAGGCCGGTCGCGTAGTACATCGCGATGACGAAGAACACCGCGGCCGTCTTGATCACAGTGATCGCAAAGATGTCCTTGTACGACTGGCGGTGGGTGAGTCCGGTCACGGCCAGCAGGGTGATCACCGCGCCGTTGTGCGGCAGGGTGTCCATGCCGCCCGAGGCCATCGACGCCACGCGGTGGAAGACCTCGAGCGGAATGCCCGCGGCCTGCGCGTTGGCGATGAAGGTCTCGGCCATCGCGGCGAGCGCGATGCTCATGCCGCCCGAGGCCGAACCGGTGATGCCGGCGAGCGCGGTGACCGTCACCGCTTCATTGACCAGCGGATTGGGGATCGAACCGAGCGCCTGGGCAACGACGAGGAAGCCCGGCAGCGCCGCGATCACCGCGCCAAAGCCATATTCCGAGGCAGTGTTCATCGTCGCCAGAAGAGCGCCGGCGATGGCGTTCTTCGAGCCTTCGGCGAACTTCTGGATGACGATGCGGCCGGCAAAGACGAAAACGGTGGCGATGCCGACGAGCAGCGCACCTTCGACCGCCCAGATGGCCATGATCGCTTTGGTCTGTTGCACCACCGGCGCCACCTTGCCGATCACCGCCGGGGCAAAGGAGACGCTGTCGCCATAAAGCGAGGGGATGACCATGGTGAACACCTTGTTCATCACGCCAACCAGCACCAGCGGCAGAATGGCGATCACCGGATGCGCCAGTTGCTCGTTTTCGAACGGCGCCGGCTCGTTGATGAGGTCGGTGCCGTAGCCTTCCTGTGCGGCCAGCGCCTTGCGCCGGTTCCATTCCAGGTAGGCCAGGCCGACGATCAGGATGAACAGGCCGCCGAGCGTGCCGAGCACCGGCGCAGCGTAGATGTCGGTCTTGAAGAAGGTGGTCGGGATGATGTTCTGGATCTGCGGCGTGCCGGGGATCGAGTCCATCGTGAAGGTGAAGGCCCCGAGGGCGATGGTGCCCGGGATCAGGCGCTTCGGAATCCCGCCCTGACGGAACATCTCGGCTGCAAACGGATAGACCGCGAACACCACCACGAACAGCGAGACACCGCCGTAGGTCAGGATGCCGCACACCAGCACGATGGCCAGCATGGCGCGCGACGGGCCAATCAGCTTGATCACCGCAGCAACGATCGACTTCGAGAAGCCGGACAACTCGATCACTTTGCCAAACACGGCACCGAGCAGGAAGACCGGGAAATACAACTTCACGAAGACGACCATCTTGTCCATGAACAGGCCGGTAAACATCGGCGCAACCAGGGACGCATCGGTCAGCAGAACGGCGCCCATCGCGGCCACCGGGGCAAACAGGATGACGCTGTAACCCCGGTAAGCGACGAACATCAGGAAACACAGTGAAGCCAGGACGATCAGGAAACTCATGGTGTTAACCCTCTCTTATTCTGTCTAGCATCAGGCCGCGACGGCAGCCGTGGATTTGGCGCACTCGGCGGTTTCGAGTGCAGGGCGGACACCGCTGACGATCTCTTCGCGGATGACCATCGGGGCATCGGCGAAGATGCGGGCATCCATGAGCTTCAGTTCCGGGCTGATCGCCGGGACAAAATCCATGTGCGCCAGAACGTCGCGCTCGAGGTCGACACCGGGGGCAATCTCGATCAGTTCCAATCCGCCTTCAACGAGGCGGAAAACGCAGCGTTCAGTGATGTAGAGCACATCCTGGCCGCGCTTGTTGGCGTAATCGCCACTGAAGGTGCGGTGCTCGACCTCGGCGACGAACTTCTTGGTCTCGCCTTCGCGGGCGATCTTCAGCGCGCCGTTCTCGACCGACACGTCGAGCTTGCCGGCGGTGAAGGTGCCGAGGAAGACCACTTTCTTCGCGTTCTGGCTGATGTTGATGAAGCCGCCGGCCCCCGCGAGGCGCGGACCGAACTTGCTCACGTTGAGGTTGCCGTGGGTGTCGGCCTGCGCCAGCCCAAGGAACGCAAGGTCGAGGCCGCCGCCGTCATAGAAATCGAACTGGTAAGGCTGGTCGATGATCGCCTCGGCGTTGGTCGCTGCGCCGAACGACAGGCCGCCTGCCGGAACGCCCCCAACCACGCCGGGCTCGGCGGTGAGCGTCATCAGGTCGATGATGCCCTCTTCCGTTGCCACGCTGGCCACGCCCTCGGGCATGCCGATGCCGAGATTGACGACGCTGTTGGTCGACAACTCCATCGCCGCGCGACGGGCGATGATCTTGCGCTCGGAAAGCTCCATCGGCGGAATCGAAGACATCGGCACCCGCAACTCGCCGGAAAACGCCGGGTTGTAGGCATCGACGAAGGTCTGCATGTGGTAGTCCGCCTTCTCGGCGACCACGATGTGATCGACCAGAATGCCCGGGATCTTGACTTGGCGTGGATTGAGCGTGCCGCGTTCGGCGATGCGTTCGACCTGGACGATGACGATGCCGCCCGAATTGTGCGCTGCCATCGCAATGGCCATTGCCTCCAGCGTCAAAGCCTCCTTCTCCATCGTCACATTGCCATCCGGATCGGCGGTGGTGCCGCGGATGATGCCGACGTTGAGCGGGAACGTCCGGTAGAAAAGATAATCTTCACCGTCAATCTCTTTGAGTTCGACGAGGTCGCGCCGGGTCACCGTATTGATCTTGCCGCCGCCGAAACGCGGATCGACGAAGGTGCCGAGGCCGACGCGGGTGAGCAGGCCGGGCTTGCCGGCGGCGATGTCGCGGAAGAGGTGCGAGATCACCCCCTGCGGCAGGTTGTACGCGGCAATCTTGTCGTTGACCGCCAGCGCTTGCAGCTTGGGCGCCAGACCCCAGTGACCGCCGATCACGCAGGACACGAGCCCTTCGTGTCCGAGGTGGTTGAGGCCGCGCTCTTTGCCGTCGCCCTGCCCGGCCGCGTAGGCCAAGGTCAGGTTGCGCGGGTTACCGGCCGGGGACTCGGGATCCTCGCCAAGAAAACGTTTTTCGATGGCGACCGCAATGTTCTCGGCAAAGCCGATGCCGACAAACCCGCCCGTGGCGACGGTATCACCGTCGCGAATCAGGCGAGCGGCTTCGGCCGCGCTGATGATCTTGCTGCGCTTGCCGGAGGCTGGCGTAGCGGCTGAAGGTTGCTGCATTTGACTCTCCTCTGACGTGGCACGGCGCGACGACGCCTCCCGGATCAAACAGGAAACGGCGACACGCAGACCTTGGGTGCAAAACAGGACAGCAACGAAAAAGGGAAGGCCGCGGGCAAGCCGCACGCGAGGAGGCCATGCGGCCGTCCAGAATCGATCCGGACGCAGTGCGCGAGCAGCATTGCGCATGCCCCGCCGTCGCAGGTCGATTTAGGGTCGGATAAGGACACGGCCTGATGCTGCCTTGGACGCCCTTTCCGAAAAAAGCACCTCTGAAGCAAACCCTTCCTCCGTTACCGATGAAGCGCAGCGGCTCTGACGGCCAGCTTAGCGCCCACCTTCAAAGCAGAGGGCATGCCAGAAAAAACAGCAACTTGTTTTATATGAATAAAATGTAAAAAACAGCCGAAAAACGAGACGATGACAGTAGGTTGGGTCTCATTATTGAGACAGCACACGCTTACCCGCCAGCTTTGCCTCGTCCGTAAGCGGGAGATCGACAACAAATCGCGTCAAACCGGGGAAAACGCGCCACGTCTCAAAAACGAGACAAATCTCAATGCTGGGATTTGATTCCGTGCGCCTGCAGCTTACGGTAAAACGTGGCGCGCGCCAGACCGAGCCGCTGCGCCGCCCGTTCAGCCTGCCCGGAACAAGCCGCCAAGGCTTCGAGCAGCAGGGTCCGTTCAAAGGCGGCCATCGCTTCGGCATGCCCAAGCCCCCTGGCAAGTACCGCAACGGAGCCTTCCGAATTCCGGTCGAGCGGAGTGGCGACCGGATCTGATGGCGGCAACTCCGGGGACGCCGAATCGGACGGGAGTACGCCGTCAAAATCGGCGGCCGACAGCTGCTGAGTATCGGAGAGCATGGCCACTTTTTCCAGCATGTTCTGCAACTCGCGGACGTTGCCCCGCCAGTCGCAACGCTGCAAACGCGCCAGCGCATCGGGCAACAGTTCGCGGTGCGGCAGGCCGGTGCGCTGCTCGATCTGCTCGAAGATGCTCTCGCACAGGGCGGCGAGGTCAGTGAGGCGCTCGCGCAGCGGCGGGACGGTCAAGGACAGGACGTTGAGCCGGTAGTAGAGGTCCGGCCTGAACTTCGATGCGGCGACGAGCGCCGGCAGATCGACGCTGGTGGCGGCGATGATGCGCACATCGACCTTGACCACCCGGTTCGAACCGACCGGCTCGAACTCCCGCTCCTGCAACACGCGCAGCAGCTTGGACTGGAGCTGCAAGGGCATGTCGCCGATCTCGTCGAGGAACAGGGTGCCGCCATCGGCCAAGAGGAACTTCCCCTCGCGACCGCGTCGATCGGCCCCGGTGTAAGCCCCCGGGGCAGCGCCGAAGAACTCGGTTTCAAGCAGGTTTTCGGGAATCGCTGCGACGTTGACGCCGACAAAAGGCTTGTCGCCGCGCGCCGAAGCGGCATGGATGGCGTGCGCCAAGAGCTCTTTCCCGGTCCCGGTCTCGCCCAGCAGGAGCACCGTGGCGTCAAGCTGCGCCGCGCGCCGCGCCCGGCGCTTGACCTCCATGCACGGCGGACTCGAGCCGATGAAATTGGAGAAGGTGTATTTCGCGCGCCTTGCTTCGGCTAGGCGCTTCTGGGCTTGCGCGATTTCACGCTGCATAGCCTCGAAACGGGCGAACAGCGGCTTGAGCGATTGCACCTGATCGAAGAGTGCAAAACCGGCGGCACCGATCACCTGTCCCGCCTCATCCTTGATCGGGATGCGGGTAACGACGAAGGTCGCGCTGGGCGTTTCCATGAGGTCGAGCAGGATCGGCTGTCCGGTCCGCACGACCTGGCGCATCAAGCTGCCCGGAATGACCTCCTCGACCGCCTTGCCGATCGCTTCGGCCGCCGAATTCGCCCCCAGGCGCTTGGCGTAGCGTTCGTTGATCCAGACGATGCGCGCCTCCAGATCGACAACCACCGTGCCTTCGCACAACGTATCCAGGCTGTCGAACAAGGATTGCATCGCGAGCCGGCGGATCTGCGTGTAATCACGCAGGGCATCGGCCAGCGGAAGTTCGGACAGGCTGATCTGCGGCATGGTTGCGTTCCGATCGGGAAGGAGGCGTGGCGCAGCCGGCGGCACGGTTCGCGCAGGGCGCAAGCTTAGTCGGCCGTATCCTCGAAAACGCCGAGTTCGCGGTTTTTGCGCACCCGGTCCCAAGGACGGCAACGGCCGTTCATCACGATATAGACGCCCGGCGCGGTCAGTTGCGCGGCGAGGAAGGCGCCGCCGAGGTTGAACAGTGCATCGCTGCCCGAGACTGAGTACGGCACCATCGCTCCGGTCAACACGATGTGCTTGCCGGTCAGCGCCGCGTCGCCGGAGGCGAAGGCGCGGCCGAGCACGGCCGCCGTTTCGCTCATCGTGTCGGTCCCGTGGGTGATGACGATGTAGTTTTCCGGCGCGCGCCGACAAGCGGCGAGGACGCGCTGGCGGTTATCGTCCTGCATGTCGAGGCTGTCGACGAGCTGGTTGATCTCCAGCTCGACGCCCAGCGTGCTGCGCACCTGTTCGATGATCTCGGGCAGATGGCTGTCCTTGAAGGTCAGCTGGCCGCGGATCGCGTCGTATTGTTTGTCGAAGGTGCCGCCGGTGATGATGATGCGCAGTGCCATTGCCGCCCAAGCCTCGTGTAAAAGTCGTTCAACAGATCGTCCCGCCGGTCTGTTTGAGGTCTTCGGCACGCGTCAGCGCGGCGGCGATCGCCGCCTCCAGGCCGCGCACCACGGTTTCCACCGCCATGCTCGGCTGGCCGCCCAATCGGGCCGCCTGTTCGGGCAGGTAGGGAATATGGATGAAACCGCCGCGGGTGCTGCTGCCCGACTGCGCCAGATGGTGCATCAACCCGTAGAAGAGGTGATTGCAGACGAAGGTGCCGGCGCTGTTGGAGACCGCGGCGGGCACCCCGGCCTGGCGCATCGCCTCGACCATGGCCTTGATCGGCAGGGTGCTCCAGTATGCCACAGGCGCCCCGGCGACGATGGGCTCGTCGATGGGCTGGAAACCGCCGTTATCCGGAATGCGGAAATCGTCGACGTTGATTGCCACGCGTTCAGGGTTGATCTCCAGGCGCCCGCCGGCCTGGCCGACGGCGATCACCAACACCGGATCGGTGGCGCACAGGTGATCGAGCAGGGTTTCGATCGCGGCCTGGCGAACCACCGGCAAAGCGCGCGTCGCCACCTGACAGCCGCCGATCTCTCGCCCTTCAAGCAGCTTCACCGCCTCCAGCGCGGGGTTGATCGACTCGCCGCCGAAGGGTTCGAAACCGGTCACCAGCACCTTGCGCATCGATTGTCTCCTTTGTCCACATTCCGGCGCGGATGCGCACGGCAAACAAGGGGATGCGGGCCAAGCCCCTCCCCTTTCGCTGACTCAAATTCAGGTCAGGAGTTGCGGGATCGTCACCATCTCGAACCCGGCCGCCTGCAAGCCGGCGCGGATTGCACGCGCGGTGGCCACGGCGTCGGGGCCGTCACCATGCACGCAGATGCTCTGCGGTTTGACCGGGAGGCGTTTGCCGTTGATCGAGATCAGCGCCTGCTCCTCGATCATGCGCATGACGTGCGCCAGGCTTGCTTCAGCGCCGTGGATCATGGCGCCCGGCTGACTGCGCGGCACGAGGTTGCCATCGTCGAGGTAGGCACGGTCGGCGAAGATTTCCTCGACCACCGGGAGACCCTGCTCACGTCCGGCGTAGATGAGCTGCGATGCCGCCGGCGCGAGCAGAATCAGGCCCGGATCAAGGCGATGCACGGCGCGCGCGATGGCGTCGGCGATCTTGCGATCGGCACAGGCGAGGTTGGACAAGGCGCCGTGCGGTTTGACATGCGTGACACGCAGACCCTGGGTACGGGCACAAGCGTCGAGCGCACCGATCTGGTAGATCAGCATCGCCTCGAGTTCGGGCAGCGGGATGTCCATGCGCCGCCGGCCGAACCCCTGCAGGTCTGGATAGCCCGGATGCGCGCCGATGCTGACACCGTGTTTGAGCGCCAGGGCGGCGGTTGAGGTCATCACCAGCGGATCGCCGGCATGGTAGCCGCACGCGACGTTGGCCGAGCCGACGATGCCGAGCATCTCGGCATCGCTGCCCATGCTCCAGGGGCCGAAACTTTCGCCGAGATCGGCGTTGAGGTTGAGGAGGCGGTTCATGCGGACTTCTCCGTCGTCAGGGTTGCGATGGTGTTGCCTGCGTCGCTTTCGTCGTCATCGGTCCAGACCGACGACAAGTCGTTGTAAAGGGCCTGAGGATTGGGCAGGCCGAAGGCGATCCCGGCCACCCACGCCGCCCATTGTGCCTCGCGCTCGGCCAGCGCCAGACGCGCGTCGGCCAGGTCCACGGCAGCAAAGCGTACCCGTTGCCCGGGTTGCCATTGCGCCAGTCGGTACAGGTCGGCGCTGATCACGGTGGCAAGCTTGGGATAGCCGCCGACGGTCTGGCAGTCGGCAAGCAGGATAATCGGCTGGCCGTTGCCCGGCACCTGCACCGTCCCCGGCGTAACGCCATCGGAGACGATGTCGGCCGCCGCCTTGGAGATGTGCTCAAGCGGCGTGCCTTCGAGGCGCACGCCCATGCGGTCCTGGTTCGGAGTCACCACGAATTCTTCGGCGAGGAAACGCGCCACCGACGCCGGTGTGAAATGCTCGGCTTGCGGCCCGAGCATCACCCGCACCGGGGTATCGGGATAGCGCCAGGGCTGGCCGTGGAATTCACGATGCGCATGGTGCGTCTCGCTGGCGCAGGGCAGCAGGTGGCCGGCGCTCAGGAGCTCGCCGTCGATGCCGCCAATCCGCGCCCGCGGGTAGGTCGAGCGGCTGCCCAGCTGACTCGGCACGCAGATCCCGCCGGTGATGGCCAGATAGGCGGTTCCGGCCGCGAGGTAGCCGACTTCGATCACGTCGCCCGGAAACAGCGTCAGGCTGCTCCAGGCCGACAACGCCTGGACGCTGCCGCTGCCGCGTCGGACCTGCGCATCGAGTTCGCCGGCGAGCGCAACACGCACCCGGCCGTGGCGGACGATCAGCGTCGGCCCCACCGCACGCACTTCGAGGCAAGCGCAGTCGGGCGCATTGCCGACGAGGGCGTTGGCGCACCGGGCGAGGACGGGATCGAGTGCTCCAGAAACAGCGATCCCCATGTGGCGCACGCCAAACCGGCCGAGGTCCTGGATGCTGTTGGCGATGCCGCCGTCGAGTACTTCAAGCAGACCGGACATCCGCCGCCTCCTTTCCACCGTCGTCCTCAGCGCACAGGAAGCGTTCGCGCGCCAGCGTTCCGGCCGCCGACGCGGCCTCGAGCATGTCGAATTCGGCGCGGGTGATCGCCTGCCAGCGCACCCGGTCGCCGGCGGCGAGCAGCGCCGGGGCCGCACGCTCCTGCGCCGAGAAGAACGGCAGCGGCGTGCGTCCGAGCAGGCGCCAGCCGCCCGGACTCTCCCACGGATAGACCGCACACATGGCCCCGGCGATGGCCAGAGAGCGCGCCGGAACGGCTTTGCGCGGCGAAGAGAGGCGAGGCATCTCGAGCGCTGCCGGCAGCCCGCCCATGTAGGGGAAGCCGGGCATGAAGCCGATCATGTACACCTGGAACGTCGCGCCGCACAGCACCTCGATCACCTGCTCGCGCGTCATCGCCTTGGCGGTGGCAAGGTCGTCAAGGTCGGGCGCCAGGTCGGTGTCGAAGCAGACGGGAATCCGCCACGCCCGCCCGGCACTCGTCGCCGTATCGGCGTCAGCGGCCAGCGCCAGCAGGGCTTCGCCGAGGTCTGCCCCGTCGACGCGTAAGGGATCGTAATGCACGGTCAGCGAGCGGAACGTTGGCACCACATCGACGATCGCCGCCAGCGGCGTGGCCGCTGCCTCGGCCCGCCGCGCGGCGAGCGCGACGGCCAGCCCCTGCACGCGTGCGTACAGGGCCGGGTCGATGCGATCGCCGTATTCAACGGTCCAGGCGGTGTCGCCCAGAGCAAGCAGCCGGGGCGACTCGCCGTGGGCTGTTTCAACGGAATTCATGCGCGCTCCGTCACTTCCACAAGGCCGCCATGCCCTGCAGCGAAACGGCGCCGGCGTAGGCGGCCACCGCAGCGGCAAGGATGCCGAAGACCATCAGCCAGGTCGGATGCTCGTAGTCGCCGACGATCTTCTTGTTGCGCGCGGCGAGCAGCATCGCCCCCAACGTCACTGGAAGGATCAGGCCATTGAGCGCGCCGACCAGGACCAGCACGGCAACCGGCCGACCGATGAGGACGAAGACCAGCGTCGACACGGCGATGAAGCCCATGATGACGTACGAGTTGTTGCGGTCGACCGTCTTGGACATCGAACGCAGGAAGGAGACGCTGGTGTAGGCCGCGCCAACGACCGAGGTGATCGCCGCCGCCCAGAGGACGATGCCGAAAAACTTGTAGCCGACGTTACCGGCCGCATGCTGGAAGACCGATGCCGGCGGGTTACCGGCCGCAAGCTTGACGCCGGCGCTGACCACGCCCAGCGCGGCGAGGAAGAGGATGACGCGCATCACGCCGGTGACGAGAATGCCGGTCACCGCGCTCTTGTTCACTTCCTTGAGGTTCTCGTGCCCGACGATGCCGGCGTCGAGCAGGCGGTGCCCGCCTGCGAAGGTGATGTAGCCGCCCACCGTACCGCCAACCAGGGTGATCATCGGCAGCATCAGGATGCCATAGTCGTCGGGAAGGACGGATTTGACGATCGCTTCGCCCACCGGCGGGTTCGAGGCGAACATGACGTAGGTGGTCAGCACGATCATCAGCAGGCCGAGCGCCTTGGCCACCATGTCCATCGCTGCACCGGCCTCCTTGGAGGCAAAAATGGCAATGGCGATGATGCAGGAAATGACCGCTCCGGTTTCAACGCTGGTGCCGAAGAGCACGTTCAGCGCCAGCCCGCAACCGGCCACGTTGCCGATGTTGAAGGCCAGCCCGCCTGCGACGATCAGCAAGGCAATGAAATGACCGAGGCCCGGCAGGACAGCGTTGGCTACGTCCTGACCGCGCATGCGGCTCATGGTGATGACGCGCCAGACGTTCATTTGTGCGCCGATGTCGATGACGATCGAAGCGAGGATTGCGAATGCGAAATTGGCGGCGAACTTCTCGGTAAACACCGCCGTCTGTGTCAGGAATCCCGGACCGATGGCCGACGTGGCCATGATGAATGCCGCCCCCAGCAGCACCGACCACTTGCTCGTCGCGCTGCGCTTGCCCATTACCGCTTCCGCCATGATGCCTCCCTGTAGGTGTGTGATGCCTGAAGAAAGCCGCCTGAACTTCGACGTGTTCTAAGGGTTTGGAGCGATTTCGCCCCTGTGCAGCCCATGCGCTCCGGTGGATATCGCCGCACCAAATGGTGCACTGTGCGCATGAAATAGTGATAAATTGGAACGACCAAAAGCTAATAAAACGTCCTTAAAATGTCAACAAATAATCGTCATAAAATGGTCAAACCGAACGCGACCGCTCTCGAAACCATGCCCGACGCTGCACGCCCCCCATCCCCACGGCATCGGGTCGTCTCCTCGGCCCACCTCGTCTCCAAGAAATCCCCCGAACTCTCGGAATTCGAATTCGGGCTGATCGTCGCCACCCACGCTTTTCAGCGCTGGATGATGCGCTGCATGAGTGCCGCCGGCGCCAAGGACATGACCGCGGTCGACGTGATGGTGCTGCACCACATCAACCACCGCGGCAGCGAAAAACGTCTGGCCGACATCTGCTTCGTGCTCAACATCGAAGACACGCACGTGGTTTCGTATTCGGTGAAGAAGCTCCTCGGCATGGGGCTTTTGACCAGCACCAAACGCGGCAAGGAAGTTTTTCTCGCCACATCGGAGGCTGGCGTGGCGCTCTGCGAGCGCTACCGGCAAGTGCGCGAAGAATGTCTGCTCGCGGGCTTTTCCGGCGAGGATGGGGAAAACGCAGAGCTGGGGGAGATTGCCCGCCGCTTGCGGGCACTCACCGGACGTTACGACCAAGCCGCGCGGGCCGCGAATTCGTTTTGACCGGATAAGGCGTTCCTTCCGAGCGCGTTCCCGCCCAGTTGGTCGGGAACGCAGCTCAGTTCAAGCGCGGATCACTTACGCTCGCGTGCTGCCAACGCGGTATCCGGGAAGTCGCTGAACAGCCCGTCGACCCCGAGTTCGTAGAACACCGCGTACTCGACCTTGGGATCGCCCTTGTAGTCGGAGACGAGCAGTTCCTTCTCGTTGCGGAAGGTGAAAGCGTGCACGAACAGCCCCGCGGCGTGGGCGTTCTTGACCACCTCCGTCGGCGCCAGCAGGACGCGGTCGGCATCGGTGATCTTACCGTCGCCATTGAGGTCCTGCGGCTTGCCGTCGCTCCCCAACACCTGCTTGGCACTGCGCAAGTAGGGCTTCCACGGACCAATCCCGTCGGCATAGGTTTTGATCTCGGCCAGCCCCTTGGGCGTCAGCAGATCCGGGAAGGTGCGCGGATCCTTGCGCACGGCAAAGTCGTAGGGCTTGTCAAAGGGCGCGACCAGGGTCACCTTGCCTTGCGCGTCGACGCCGTCGCCGTCGATCAACTGCACGAGGCGCACGCCGGTCTGCTGGCGCAAATCTTTGAGGTTTTGCACTTCGAAGGACTGGATGATGACCGGCGAGTTTTTCTTGGTGTAGCCGTACTCGGCGAGAATCTTGAGCAGGCGCGGCTCGATCGGCAGGCCGGCAGCGACGTGGTAGGTCGGGTGCTTGGTCTCGGGATAGACGCCGATCGTGCGCCCGGTGCGCGCCGATTCGCTCTTCGCGAGTTCGAGAATCTCGCGGAAGGTCGGCACCGGGAACTGCTTGTTGAACGACTGATCGCGCACCGGGTTGGCCTGCTTGGCATACAGCGTGCGCAACTCGGCGAGCGTGAAGTCGGTGACGAACCAGCCCGTCTCGGCGACGCCGTCGACCATGCGCGTCTTTTTGCGGCTGGCGAACTCGGGCCGCGTCGAGACATCGGTGGTGGCGGTGATGTTCGGCTCGTGGCGGGCGACGAGTTCGCCGTCCTTGGTCACCACGAGGTCGGGCTCGATGAAATCGGCGCCCATCTCGATCGCCTTCCGGTACGAGGCCAGCGTGTGTTCGGGCAAGTAGCCGCTGGCGCCGCGATGCCCGATGACGAGCGGCTTGGCGCCGTCGAGCGTTGGATAGGCGGACTGACGTTCGGGTCCGGTGTTGGCACAGGCGGCAAGCAAGACTGCGGCGACCAGCGCCGCGGCGGCGCTGTAGTTTCGATGCGTCATTTCTGCTCCTCCTCGATCAACCTGCGATGTTGTGGATGGCCTTGAAACGCAAAACGCGCAAACGCGCGGATGCGCATGGCCGCCCCATCATACGCCGAACGTCATAAGGCGCAAAAAACCCACTCCCGCCCGCGCCACGGGCTGAGCCAGGCAGACTCGCTGCGGTCAACCGACCGACCGCCTCGCACGTTGAGGGCTCAGCGCAAAGCGCTGAAGACGCCAGAACAGGAAGCAACAGGAAACGAAAGGGCCCGACACCGCAACAGCGGGTACGGGCCCGAGTCGAGGGGCGGACGGATCAAGCCGGCGGCAAGACCGGTGCCATCGCCCACCGCAGTTCCCGGGAGGCCCCGGGGCACTTTCAGCGCGCGCGGTAGAGCAGCGCCGGGTGCACCTCGCTGAGAACCTTCTGCATACCCTTGCGGGTCTTGAGGTTGAGGATCACCGGCGAGCGGGTATTGGCGGCGATCTGCCCCCCCTGCGCCTCGTCGCGATAGACGATCACCGCCACCGCCACGTCGGCCGGGTCAGCCACGCCAATCAGGGCGCAGTCGGCATCGGAAAGCTCGATCTGGTATTCGATGTCCAGCGTTTCCGGCGTCACCACCGGGAACATCACATCCGCCTGATCGAGCGACTGCAGCCAGAACACGGTCGGTTTGCCCTCCTCGTGGAAGAGCTTGAAACGCGTACACTGCTCGAAGCCGGCGATGCCCGCCGGGAAGGCGAACACGCTGTCGGGATCGACCGTGACGTTTTTAAGGCCCAGACGTTCGATATCGATTTTCATGTTGTCCCCTGTCAATGACGCGCCGCACCCGGGCGCTCGATAAAGAAATCATTAAAGCCGATTCGCTGCCAAGCCGCAACCGCACGTCATTTGCGCCCGTTCAACCAAGGCGCCGAGCGCGCACAAAGCTTGAGTTTTACCGGTCGATTGCGCATAGTTCGGCCTTTTTTCGGGAAGCCTGCCGCGATGTCCACTGCCGTCGAACTCCGCATCGTCCAGAAAATCGCCGAGGAAATCGGCTGCCGCGCCCCGCAGGCCGCCGCCGCGGTCGCTCTGCTCGACGAAGGCGCCACCGTGCCCTTCGTCGCCCGCTACCGCAAGGAAGTCACGGGCGGCCTCGACGACACGCAGCTGCGCACACTCGAAGAACGCCTCGGCTACCTGCGCGAGCTCGAAGACCGCCGCGCGGCGATCCTGGCCTCGATTGACGAGCAGGGCAAACTCACCCCCGAACTCGCCGGCCAGATCGCCGGCGCCGAAACCAAGCAGACGCTCGAAGACCTCTATCTCCCGTACAAGCCCAAGCGCCGCACCAAGGCCCAGATCGCCCGCGAAGCCGGCCTCGCGCCGCTCGCCGAAGCCCTGCTCGCCGACCCGACGCTGACGCCGGAAAATGAAGCCGAGCAGTACCTCAACGCCGAGGCGGGTTTTGCCGACGTCAAAGCCGTGCTCGACGGCGCGCGCCAGATCCTGATGGAGCAGTTCTCCGAAGACGCCGCACTGCTCGGCGCGCTGCGCGAATACCTGAACGACCACGGCGTCGTCAAATCGACCGTCGTTGAGGGCAAGGAAACCGAGGGCGCCAAGTTCCGCGACTACTTCGACTACAGCGAACCGCTCGCCGACATCCCCTCGCACCGGGCGCTGGCCCTCTTCCGCGGGCGCAACGAAGGCATGCTGCAGGTCGCGCTGGTGCTCGACTCCGAACTCGACCCGAACAACAAGCCCGTCGGCCCCAACCCTTGCGAAGGGCGCATCGCCAAGCACGCCGGCATCACCGACCAGGGCCGCCCGGCCGACAGGTGGCTGGCCGACACGGTGCGCTGGACCTGGCGCGTCAAGGTGTTCATGCACCTTGAGCTCGACCTGATGAACGCCCTGCGCGAACGCGCCGAGGAAGAAGCGATCCGCGTCTTCGCCAGCAACCTGCACGACCTCCTGCTCGCCGCGCCGGCCGGCCCACGCGCCACGATGGGCCTCGATCCCGGCCTGCGCACCGGGGTCAAGGTCGCCGTCGTCGATGCCACCGGCAAGCTGCTCGACACGGCCACCATCTACCCACACGAACCGCGCCGCGACTGGGACGGCGCGCTACACACCCTGGCCGTGCTGGCCAAGAAACATGCGGTCGATCTCGTCAGCATCGGCAACGGCACCGCCTCGCGCGAGACCGACAAGCTCGCCGGCGACCTGATCAAGCAGCTTCCCGAACTGCGCCTGACCAAGATCGTCGTCTCCGAAGCCGGTGCTTCGGTGTACTCGGCCTCCGAATACGCGGCGCGCGAATTCCCCGAACTCGACGTGAGCCTGCGCGGCGCGGTGTCGATCGCTCGCCGCCTGCAGGACCCGCTCGCCGAGCTGGTCAAAATCGACCCCAAGAGCATCGGCGTCGGCCAGTACCAGCACGACGTCAGCCAGAGCAAACTCGCGCGTGCGCTCGACGCCGTCGTCGAGGACTGCGTGAACGCCGTCGGCGTCGACGTGAATACCGCCTCGGCACCATTGCTGACACGTATTTCCGGCCTCAACAGCACCCTCGCCGCCAACATCGTCGCGCACCGCGACAAGCACGGCGCCTTCAAGAGCCGCAAGGCGCTGCTCGACGTGCCGCGCCTCGGCGAGAAGACCTTCGAGCAGGCCGCCGGCTTCCTGCGCATCAACGCCGGCGATGACCCGCTCGACGCCTCGGCCGTGCACCCGGAAGCCTACCCGCTCGTCGAGCGCATCCTGGCCGACATCAAGAAGGGCATCAAGGACGTGATCGGCGACGCGCGCCTCGTGAAATCGCTGCAGCCGGGCAAATACACCGACGACCAATTCGGCCTGCCGACCGTGCAGGACATCCTCAAGGAACTGGAAAAGCCCGGCCGCGATCCGCGCCCCGAATTCAAGACCGCCGCCTTCAAGGACGGCGTCGAGAACGTCAAGGACCTGCAACCGGGCATGCTGCTCGAAGGCGTGGTCACCAACGTCGCCAACTTCGGCGCCTTCGTCGACATTGGCGTCCATCAGGACGGCCTGGTGCACATCTCGGCGCTCTCCAACAAGTTCGTCAAGGACCCGCGCGAAGTCGTCAAGGCCGGCGACGTGGTCAAGGTCAAAGTGCTCGAAGTCGACCTCGCGCGTAGCCGCATCGCCCTCACCATGCGCCTCACCGACGAGCCTCAGGCCGCATCCAGAGGTGCGTCCAGCCATGCCCCGATGAGCGCCAAGGCGCGTCAGCACCTCGGCCAGCAGCAAGCCCGCCAAGCCGAACCCGCCGGCGCGATGGCCGCGGCGTTTGCCAAGCTCAAACGCTGAGGCGCCTGTCGGCCCGTCCATGATCGTCTTCAACTGCTCCCAAGCCTTCGCCGAGTTCATCGAACCGAGGAAAGCCGGGCCGGCGCCGTTCGTGGGCACACCGGCTTCGAAGCATCCCGGCGAGGACGCGCCGCAGCTCATCGACGCCGACGGCCAGCCGCCGCGCCACGTCGAGCAGTGGCTGGTGCATGGCCTGCGGATCCGGCGCAAGACCTGCGTGCTGGTCATGGACATCGACACGCGCTACGCGATGCTCTTTTCCGACCTGCGCCGCGGCGACCCGGAAGGCTTCCTCAACGCCTTCGCCACCCGCCTGATGAACGAGATGGCGCTCGCCGCTTCGGAGATCGGCATGCTCGCCGACTTCGAGGCCATGCTCACCGCCTTCCTTGGGCGGCACGAGCGCTTCCAGTTCGTCAAACGTTCGGAGCGCAGCACGCTGGCGCACCTCACGCAGGCGGCATGGGTCGTCGAGGACTACGCGGCCGACGTCGGTCACCTGCCCGAAACGCACGAAGAATGCGCCGCGATCGATGCACGCATCAACGAAACCCCGCGCCGGGCCAAGGATCGGCCGGGCTGGTTTTACGCGCAACAGGAAATGCTCTGCGCCTGGCTGCGCGCCTACGGCGGCCTCACCGCCGCGGGCGAGGCCAGCGTGCGTGCGCGGATGCAGGCGCAGCGGCGCGCGCACCGACACCCGCCGCAACCCGCCGCGACGGATTGAGCCCCCCGGGGCCGTACCCTCCTCCCCGCCCCCGTTTATACTGCGCAACCGCGCCCGTCACCGGCGCTGCCCGTTTTTTCTCCTCCGGCCATGCCCCGCAAGCCCTCCAAACCTATCGGTCGCGCCCAGGCTGTATCTTCGCCTGCCATCCCGCCTTCGGCCACTCGCCCCGTTAGGCAGCGCGCGGCGCCCGCGCCGACCGAAATCCGCCCAGAGCCGCCGCGCCCCGCCGCGCCGGTCAAGCCGGGCCTGCACCCGCGCAACCGCCACCAGGGCCGCTACGATTTTTCCGCGCTGATCGCCGTCCACCCCGAGCTGGCGCGCTTCGTCGCGCCCAATGCCTACGGCGACACGTCGATCGACTTTGCCGATCCGGCCGCCGTACGCGCGCTCAATGCCGCCCTGCTCGCCTGGCAGTACGGCATCCGCGGCTGGCGGTTGCCAGCGCCCTACCTGTGCCCGCCAATCCCCGGCCGCGCCGATTACTTGCACCACCTCGCCGATTTACTGGCAGAGAGCCTCGGCGACGTCCCGCGTGGGGCGGCGGTTCGCGTGCTCGACGTCGGTGTCGGCGCCAATTGCATCTACCCCTTGATCGGCCACAGCGAATACGGCTGGTCCTTCGTCGGCAGCGACGTCGAACGCGGCGCGCTGGCCAACGCGCAACAAATCCTCGACGCCAACCCGGGCCACCGCGCGGCGGTCGAGCTGCGCCTGCAATCCCGGCGCGATGCGCTCTTCGCGGGCCTCGTTCGCCCCGGCGAACGTTTCGCCCTCACCCTCTGCAACCCGCCTTTCCACGCCTCTGCGGCCGAGGCGAGCGCCGGCAGCGCGCGCAAGTGGGCCCAGCTCGGCAAGGCTGAAGCCAGCCCGCGCGGCCACGCCGTCCCTCGCCTCAACTTCGGCGGCCAGGACGCCGAACTCTTCTGCGCCGGAGGGGAGGCGGGCTTTCTCACCCGAATGATCGCCGAGAGCGCGGCCCGGCCTGAAGCGGCGCTGTGGTTCACCGCCCTCGTTTCCAAGGCCGCCAACCTGCCGGCGCTCGAACGCGCGCTACAAACTGCGGGCGTTCGCCAGCGACGTACCGTGGCCATGGCGCAGGGCCAGAAGCAAAGCCGTTTCATCGCCTGGAGCTTCCTCGCTCCGGCACAATTACGCGACGCACTTCGCGCCACCTGCCTCCGCAGCACGCCCTGAAAGCGGCCACGCGCGCTCGAAAACGCGCCCAACGCTCGCCTCGCATTCGCCTCGCCGACGAAGCCAAATAACAAACCGTCACAGACGGCGCCTGGGCTTCGCTTTACCATGCACGGCTTTGTTTCATGAGAGGATCGGCGCCTTTACCGCCCCCCTCGACCACCTTACGTCATGCCGTCCAAACCGCCGCCCCTTCGCTCGCTGCCCGATCGCATCCGCCAGGTCGCCCTCTTCGAGGTCGGCGGGCTGCTGCTGATCACGCCGCCCTTCGTCTGGCTGAGCGGCGTTCCGGCCACCGACTCGCTGGGCCTGCTGGCGCTCATCGCGCTCATCGCCGCACTCTGGAACACCAGCTACAACACCGCCTTCGACTGGATCGAAGGCCGCCTCACCGGCCGCACCGCCGACCGCCGCCCGATGCTCGGGCGCTGCCTGCACGCCCTCGGTTTCGAAAGCGGGCTGCTGCTCGTCAGCCTGCCGATCATCATGTGGTGGACCGGCATGAACTGGCTCGAAGCGCTGATCGCCGACATCGGCCTGGCGCTGGCCTACGTCGCCTATGCCTTCGTCTTCAACCTGATCTACGACCGCGCGTTCCCGATCGAATCCGCCGAAAGCGTGTCCAACCCGTCGTCCGGCGAAAACGTTTAACCAGCCGCACAGTCTTCGGGCCCGACCGTCTGGTCGTCCCGCCCACTCCCCGCGCAACGCAACTTCCCAGAATAAAAGAGCAACCCTGCCCATGCACGCGCCACGCCTGAACACCGTTCCAGCCCCCGCCGCCAAACCCGGCACCGAGCCCCGCCCCTTGATCCTGGCGCTGCGCGCCCTGGCCGCCCTGGTCATCCTCTGGCACCACTTCGCCTCCTACCCGCCGCTCAGCGCCTGGGCCGCACCGCTGCTCGGGCCGGTGCTCGAGTGGCTGGCCGCGCATGCCCGCGCCACCCAGGTTTTCTTTGTCGTCGGCGGCTACGTCATGGCCCTGAGCATGGCGCACCGCGACTGGCGCCTGCCAACCGCCCTTGGCCGCTACACGCTGCAACGCTATCTTCGCCTGGGGCTGCCTTACCTCGCGGCCATGGCCCTCGTCTGCCTCGCCTACCTGTACGGCGAAGACTGGCTGCCCGAGGAAGTCGCCGGCACCCCGGTCAATCTGCCGCAACTGCTGGCGCACCTCTTTTTCCTGCAGGCCATCCTCGGCTACGAGCAGCTCTCTGCCGGCTTCTGGTTCGTGTGCATCAACTTCCAGCTGTCGCTGGTCTACGCGCTCACCCTCTGGCTGCGCGACGGCCCGGCGCGCAGCCGCTGGAACGTCCCCTTGATCCTCGGCACGCTGCTCTCCGCCCTGGCCCTCTTCCACACCAACCTGGAAGCGAGCTGGGACAGCTGGTGGCTGTATTTCTTCCCCTACTTCTTCATGGGC
This sequence comes from Propionivibrio sp., assembly GCF_041441355.1. Lineage (GTDB taxonomy): Bacteria > Pseudomonadota > Gammaproteobacteria > Burkholderiales > Rhodocyclaceae > Propionivibrio. The sequence goes on along the minus strand of NZ_JASDTF010000027.1, from coordinate 107,340 downwards.
GTCGTCATTCACCACGCCGTGCATCACGCGCGCTCGCCCTGGGCTTTCGTCCTCTACGCCCTGCTGTTCGTTGCGGCGATGGCCTTCGAATGGCGCTGGCGCCTCTTGAGCGCGCTGCTCGTCGGCGTCCTGCTCTGGCACGCCGAATGGCGCGGCTGGGGCGCGCGCTGGCCGCGCCAGCCACTCCTGCTCGGACTGGGCAAGATCGCCTACAGCCTGTTCCTGGTGCATTTCCCGGTGCTGGTCTTCGTCGCCGCCTTGTGGACGCGCATGGGCTTCAATTCGCCCGAGATGGCCGCCGCCGGGCTGGCCTTCGCCTTCGCCGGCAGCCTCGCGCTCGCCCACTTCTTCCACCGCTGGATCGAACAGCCTGCGGCCACGCTGGCCCGTCGCCTCCACCGCCCGGCCGCCGCGCACGGTGCAGCGGGCTACGAGACGCCACTCTGGCAGGGCCGTTAAGCAGATTCAAGCCGGCCGGGAAGCCGCCTCTGGATGCGCCTTCCCGCCTATCGCGTCTTGCGTCAAAATTCGTCTTGCTGCCGGCCCGTGACCCGGCCTTCACGTAATCCAACCGTTCCAATCGCTCCGCCCGCCCATGCCTTTCGCCCGCATCGACCCCGCCGACTACGCCGCGCAGCTCACGGCCAAGCTCGAACGCTTCAAAGCCGACTTCGCGCCCTACGCGCTGCCCGAACCCGCCGTGCACCCGTCCGCGCCGCAACACTACCGGCTGCGCGCCGAATTCCGCATCTGGCATCAGGACGGCCGCCTCGATTACGCGATGTTCGACCCGGAGGCGCCGAAGCGCCCGGTCATCCTCGACGATTTTCCCGTCGCTGCGGCGCCGATTCGCGCCGCGATGCCGCGCCTGCGCGCCCTGCTCATGGCCAGCGAAGCCCTCAAACGCAAGCTGTTTCGCGTCGACTTCCTGTCGACGCTGAGTGGCGAGCTGCTGATCACCCTGGTTTACCACCGCCCGCTCGACGACGCCTGGGAAGTCGCCGCGCAGGCCCTGGCCGCCGAGTTGCAGGCGCAGGTGATCGGGCGCAGCCGCGGGCAGAAGGTCGTCCTCGAACGCGACTGGGTGCTGGAAGAATTTGAACTCGACGTTGAACCCGCGCCCCGTCGCCTGCGCTATCAGCAGTTCGAAGGCGCCTTCACCCAGCCCAACGGCGGGGTCAACCGGCAGATGCTCGGCTGGGCCTGCCGACAAGCGGCCGGCCTGGGCGGCGACCTGCTCGAACTGTACTGCGGCAACGGCAACTTCACGATCGCGCTGGCGCCCGCGTTCGAGCGCGTGCTGGCCACCGAGATCAGCAAAACCTCGGTCCAGGCCGCGAACTACAACCTCGTCGCCAACGGCATCGACAACGTCACCCTGGCGCGCATGTCGAGCGAAGAATTCAGCGCCGCGCGGGCCGGCGAGCGCGAGTTCCGGCGCCTGCAGGGCATCGACCTTGACGCCTACCGCTTCTCGACCCTCTTCGTCGATCCGCCGCGCAGCGGTCTCGACGCACAGACCCTTGAACTCGCGCGCGGCTTCGAGCACATCCTGTACATCTCGTGCAACCCGCAGACCCTGCTGGAGAACGTCGCCGCACTGCACGACACGCACGCCATCGCCGCCGCCGCCGTCTTCGACCAGTTCCCCTACACCCACCACCTCGAATGCGGGCTGCTGCTCAGCCGACGCTAGCTCGCCCCCGCTAAACGCCACTCACCGCCCGCGCTCCGGGCGGCCTGCAGGGCGCATCCAGCGGTCGTTTCAGGCCGGCAGTCCTGGACGCGAGCAGCCATGCGCCCTGGAGGCCGGCATTTCGCGCGTCGTTACCGGCCCGTCTGATCACGCCTTCGAGGCCGTCCGCAGGAGCGCCGCTTCATCGACCGCGTCGATCTGCTCCGGGCTGAGGAAGCGTTCGGCATAGCGCCGGTAGACGCCCGCCTCGACGAACAGCGCGAAGAGTTCGGGGTCGATGTGCCCTTCGTCGCGCATCAAAACCATGATGCGCAAGGCTTCCGCGAGGGTCTTTCCTTTCTTGTAGGGGCGATCTTCAGCGGTCAGGGCTTCGAAAACATCGGCAATCGCCATCATCCGGGCTTGCGGGCTCATCTCCTGCTGCTTCAGGCCGCGCGGATAGCCCGCGCCGTCCGCCCGTTCGTGGTGCCCGCCGGCCAGCTCGGGCACGCTGCGCAGGTGCCGCGGAAACGGCAGGGCCGTCAGCATGACGATGGTCTGGACGATGTGATCGTTGATGATGTAGCGGTCTTCGTCGCTCAGGGTACCGCGCGCCACCCGCAGGTTGTGCAGTTCGCCCCGGTTGAACTTCCATTGCGGCACGCGCAGCTTGAAGCCCCAGGGGTTGTCAGGCGGCAGCAGGTCGCGCGCGTCGCGCTCCACCAGGTGCTCGGGCTTGTCGGCCAGGAGCGTTTCACTGACCGGCAGGGTCGGCGCCGGACAGCGTTGCTGGCGACGGGCTTCATCGCGGGACACACCAAGACGGTCGTCGAGCGTGCGCAACCAGGTGCGCGCGCCGATCTCCTGCAGGCGCGCCACTTTCTCGGCCGCCATGAATTCGCCGCCCTGATTGCACGCGGCGACAAAAGCGAACTCCTCGTCGAGCACCCGCCACTGGGCCTCGAGCGCGGCGCGCAATTTCGCCGAATCGCCGCCGGCCGCCACGGCCCGCCAGAATTCGACTTCGGCATCGCGCTTGAGTACCTCGAAGCGCATCCGCACTTCGTGGATACGGTCGTAGAGGGTTTCCAGCTTGGTCGCCTTGTCGACGACATACTCGGGCGTCGTCACCTTGCCGCAATCGTGCAGCCACCCGGCGATGTGCAGGGCCTCCCATTCGTCTTCGCTCAGTTGGAAATCGGCATACGGGCCCGACGTGCTCTCGCAGGCCGCGCGGGCCAGCATCTTGGTCAGTTCGGGCACACGCTGGCAATGGCCGCCGGTATAAGGGCTCTTGGCATCGATGGCGCCGGCCACCAGCTGAATCAAGCTCTCCAGCAAGGCTTTCTGGGACTGGATCAGCCGCTGGTTATCGATCGCCACCGCCGATGCGCCGGACAAGGCCTCGATGAACGAAATCCGTTCGATGGGCGGCGCCCCGGCGTCGCCGGGCAGGAACAGCACGAGCAGTCCAACCATGTCCTGATTGCGATTCTTCAGCGGCATGGCGACCTGCAGCACGGGCTTTCCAGCCAGCGGGCTGTCGACGGCGTCGAGATACGCCATGCCCGCCGGACGGTCCACCGGGATTTCCTGGGCCAGGGCTTTGCCGTGCCGTATCGAGCGCAACACCGGGTGCTCGCTGGTTTCGACAGCCGCCAGCGGCAGCGGCGGCAGGTCGAGGATGGCCGCGGGCTCGCCCCCGCCATCCCCTTCGGCAACTTGCCAACGCAAGGCGGCCGGCAACAGGCGCTGACCGTCGTCGGCGACGAGATAGACGACACCGCCGCTGGCTTCGGCGCTGGACAGCGTTTCCAGCAGCACCCGGTCGAGCAGGCGCTCGAAATTGCGCTCGGCGCTGAGCGTGGCGGTGATGTCGAGGAACTTGCGGATCGTCCCCTTCATCTGGTGCATGGACTGGGCCAATTGGTCGATTTCCCAGATCGGCGAGCCTTTGGCTTGCGGGCCGTCGAAACGGAAACGGCGGATCTCGCGCGATTCGCCCAGGAGGTCGTTCAGTTCGCTGGCCACGCGGCGCGCCAGCCACCACGTTCCGGGAATCGCCAGACCGATCATGAGCAGGGTGATCCACAAGGTCATGCTGCGGATATGCACCGCCTGGGCCAGCAGCTCGTCCTCCGGCGCGGCCATCAGCAGACGGTTGTTATCGCCCAGCGACAACGCCCGCCCGTGCCAGGTCCGCCGGTGCGCATCGACAATCGGGATCGGCCGGTCGGAGTGGTCCCAGGCCAGGCGGTCGAGCGCCGGCACGGCAAAGTCGGCCAGAGCGGGCAAGCGCCCGTCTCCCGCGGCGGTCAGTTGCGCCAGCCGCACACGGTCGCGCGAGGCCAGAACACCGCCCCGTTCATCCACCAGCACGAGCTGGCTCCCCGCGGTGACCTTGGCCTCCGCCAGCGACGAGGAGATGTCGGCCAAGGTCAGGTCGGCCGCAACCACGGCCCCGGTCGCCGAGGCACGGGCGAAGGTCTTACCGATCTCGCGGGTCGTGAAAAAGACATAAGGCTCAGTCCGGATCAGATCGGGGGCCGCAGTCGCCTCGACGAACCAGGGGCGGACGCGCGGATCGAAATCGTAATTTTCCGGGTGCAGCCTCAGCGTTTCGTAGAGCCACTTGTCGTAATAAACGTAGGTCGGGCGGCGCTGACCGCCCGGGCCGCGCTCCATGCTCTGGAGCAGATACCGGCTCTCTTTGGGCACCTCCGGGAACTCGGCGCTGGGCATCGCCGGCAAACGGCGAAACAGGAAAAAATCGCCATTGTCGTAGCCGACGTAGACCGCCGAAAGCTGCCGGTTCTTCTCCAGGAACTCCAGCAGCATGGGCAGGTATTGCGCACGTCGATCGAGGCTGGTGGCGCCGACGATGGGGTGATACACCAGCAACTCGACCAGGGTTTCGAGAGGACGGTAAAGCCGCTCCAGATCGTCGGAGACTTTCACCGCCACGCTCTCGAAAACGTCGCTGGCGGCCGAAAGGATGATGCGGCGCGACTGGTAGTAGTTGAACCAGCTGATCACCGAACAGGCCACGAAGATCAGCAAGGTAAACAGGTAGGCGATGTGGATGTGCAGGGGATAGTGACGCCCCCGCTGCCGATAGGGAAAAGCCAATCTGGACACACCGGATGCGGCCATTTCAACCCCCAAAAATGCCTTTGGTCTACAACGTAAAGAACCTCTCGGTCGGTGCGAAAAAGCTTAAAACGGATCAGGTGCTGCTTTATCCATCCAGGGGCAACGCGATGCGAAACTCAAGCGCTTGCCGCCGCCCGCGTGCCCCCTTTACTCCCGCTTCGCCGGGGCCGCGTACCAGTTTTCCGGCGGAACGACCTTTTCCACCGCCGGATCGGCCATGTAATGCGGCGACATGATCTGCACGCCGTGTTCGTTGAACACGTCCTGGATGTTCTGGTGCAGATGCGAGAGCACCTCGGCGCGCGGCCGAGGCCGCTCGGGGATCGCCTGGGCGACGAGGCGGTATTCCGGGTAATAGTCTGAGAGCGCGGTCTGGAAGACCTGCGGCGCAGGCGCCATCAGGATGCCCGGCGTACGGCGCGCGGCCTCGACGAGCATCGCCTCCACCTGCCGCCAGGGCGTGTCATAGCCGATGGTCACCGTGGTATCGACGATGTAGCCGCGCCCCTGCACGCTGCGCGAGTAGTTCTTGGTCACCGCGCCGGTGATCATCGAGTTGGGCAGCGTCAGCTCCTCGCCCAGACCGGTGCGGATGCGGGTGGTGAACATCCCCATCTCGGTGACCGTCCCTTCATGCTCGCCGATGCGCACGTACTCGCCCGGACGGATGGTGCGCGTGTAGGTGAGGATCAGCCCGGCGGCCCCCTGCCCGACGACGCTCGACGCCCCGAGCGAAACCATCAGGCCGAGCAACACCGAGAGTCCCTTGAAGGCCTCGGTCTGCGCCCCCGGCAGGTAGGGGTAGGCCATCGCCAGGGCGAACAGCCAGATGGCGATCGAGACCAGGCGCCGCGTGGTCGGCAGGGTTTCTTGGGTCAGCCAGCCGCCGTCCATGCGCCCACCGGCCAAGCGCGCCAGCAGGCGACCGGCGAAGTTGGCAAAGAAGCGAGCGATCAGGAAGATCGTCGCCGCCAGGATCAAGCCCGGCAGGGCATCGACCATCGCCTCGGCGACGGTGGCGAAGAGGTCATACAGGTAGGCGTTGAGCTGTTCGCTCCACGGCCGGGTATAGGGGAAGCAGGAGAGGACAAAACTCACCCATTCGTAGGTGAGCAAGGCCACGATAAACCAGCGCAGGAGGTCGATCACCTGCTGCAGGCGCGGCAACAGGGCGTGCGTCTCGAGCACGCTCTGCCCGGCGATGGTCAGCGCCTGTGCTTTGCGCTCGGCGATGGCGACGAGGCGCCGCTCGACCCAGCGGCGCAGGCGACCGACGCCCAGCAGCAACAACACGTAGATCACGCTGGCGACGCCGGCGATCGCCAGCGCGCGCAACAGCTTGCCCATGTCGCGCGACTCCTGGGTTTCGCCGATGACCTGCTCGAGCCGGCGGACGGCCTGCTGCGTCGCCATTTCAAGGTTTTCGCCGGTGAGCACATCCACGTCGTCGGAGGTGATGATGAAAACGAGGTTGGGGCCCAGCATCACCATCTTCCCGACCGGGTTTTCCTTCACGCTCACCTTATGCTCGCCGCCCTGGCGCAGGTAGTCGGTCAGCGCACTTTTGCTGCGAGCGGCGCGCACGGCCGGGGTCTGGCCAAGGAAGGCACCGCGGAAGGTGATGATGTCGCGATTAAAGACCCGCAGGGTCGCGCTCTCGACGCTGCGCGCCGCGTCGGGCTTTTCTGCGTCCGCCCAGGCCGGAACGGCCATGCAAACCATCATCAGGACGCCCAGCACGCCCCGGAAAAACCACCGCCCCACGTCGAACATTCCCATCTCCCGCTTTTTTCGCTTTTCGTCGCCGACGCGCACCGAATCGTCCGGCGCACCGCCAAATTTCCCATCGGCATTTTAGCCGCGAAGCCGCTTCCGCGCTGCATGGCAATCGACGTAAACTAGCGGCTTTTCGCCTTCAACCCTCGCCCCTGACGCCCATGACTGCACCGAAACTCGTCTGCTACGGCATCAAAAACTGCGACACCATGAAAAAAGCGAGGCTGTGGCTGGAGAGCCACAAAATCGCCTACGAATTCGTCGACTACAAGCAGCCCGGCCTCGTCGAGGCTCACCTTGCCGACTGGAACCGCCGCGCCGGCTGGCAGGCGCTGCTCAACACCCGCGGTCTGATGTGGAAGAAGCTCAGCCCGGAGGAGCGCGCCGACGTCGACGAAAACAAGGCGCTCGCCCTGCTCGCCCGCTATCCTGCAATGATCAAGCGTCCCGTACTCGACACCGGAACCACGCTGCTCGTCGGCTTCGACGCCGACCGCTACACCAAGGAACTCCTGAAATGACCGACAACCTCGTCCAACGCTTCCTGCTTGACGACCTCGACATCCGCGGCGCCGTTGTCCGCATCGGGCCCGTCTGGCAGAACCTGCTCGCCGGACGCGACTACCCGCCCGCAGTGACCCAACTGCTGGGCGAGATGAGCATCACCACCCTGCTCCTCTCCGACAACCTCAAGCAGCCTGGACGGCTGACCATCCAACTGCGCGGTCAGGGCCCGGTGTCGCTGCTGGTCATCGACTGCGACGAGGCGCTCAACCTACGCTGCATGGCGCAGCACGCGCAGAGCGTCGCCCCCGACCGCCCGGCGGCGCTGCTCGGGCGCGGGCAACTGCTGATGTCGCTCGACGCCCCGACGATGAAGGAACCTTACCAAAGCATCGTGCCGCTCGTCGGCGACAGCATCGCGGCGATCTTCGAACATTACCTCGCGCAGTCGGAACAGCTCGCCTCGCGTTTTTTCCTCGCTGCCAACGCCCAAGGCGCCGCCGGCCTGTTTCTGCAAAAGCTGCCCAGCGCCGACAGCCGCGACCCCGACGGCTGGGCGCGCATCGAAACCCTGGCCTCGACCGTCAAACCCGAGGAATTGCTGGGTCTGGCGCCGGAAGCGCTGCTCGGCCGTCTGTTCGTCGAAGAAACGGTGCGCGTCTTTGCCCCGCGCGCGGTGACGGCCGAGAGCCCTGAGGATTGGGAAAAGGTCGGCAACATGCTGCGCGCGCTGGGCCGCGAAGAAGTCTATGCGGCGCTCTCCGAACGCGGCGAGATTGTCATTCGCGACGACCTCGCCAACCACGAGTACCGTTTCGACAAGGCGGCGATCGACACCTTATTCAGCAGCACCCCAGCCACGCCGCCGAGCGTGCACTGAGGCGTCGGCGCTTGCGGAGGGGCTTCCCCTCCGCAAGCATGGCAATATTCACAACAAAAATGCCACCGTGGCGCCATAAAACACCCAAAACCCCACAAAAAATAATTTTTTGTTTTTCTTGACAGACCCAAAAACGTGGTCTAGCAAGAAAGGGCCGCCTCGCCGCCCCCCCCAACCCCGGGGCTCCTGGCACGAGGCCGGGCCGAACGCACACCGTCGCGCGGCCAGAACAGCTACGAATCTCCCCCTTTCAGCGCCCCCTTTTGCCGGCGTGCCTCTCCCCAGCATTGCCGACACACGCACCGCGTGCGCCGGTTGGGCGCGTTTCGCCGTCGCCGTCCAGGCCACGGCGCTCCGACGCCGAACAATAAACGTCGATCGTCACGGCGATCGCCATAACGCAGTTCGGAGGTTATCGTGGAGGATACCGTCATCGCTGAACGGGTGTCGTCGCGCCCGGCCAACTACCTGATCGTCGGCCAACGTAACTTGCAAAACACCCTGTTGGCCTCGCTGCTGGCCAAACGTCTGGAGGCGCGCTGCACCGTTGCCTCGACATCCGAAACCTTGCGTCAGCGCCAGTCCGGGCGCACCCTGGCGCTGATCGACTGCGACTCGCTCGCCACCGAGGACCTGGAGAACACCCTGTCCGCGTTGTGCGAATGCGCCGAAGTCGTCGCGCTCTTCAACGCCTGCGACACGACGCCCTATGAGTGGCTGCTCGGTCTGCCCAGACTCAAAGGCCTGTTCTACCGCGACACCTCGGAAAACCAGTTCCTGCATGGGCTGAAAGCCTTGGCCAACAACGAACACTGGTTGCCGCGCAAGTTGCTCGCCGCACACCTCGAACGCACCCGCCAACTCGGCCCGCGCGTCCCGGCCGAGCCGATCCGGCTGACCGGCAAGGAACAAGCCATCCTGCGCTGTCTTGCCTCGGGCGCCAGCAATGCCGAGATTGCGCGCCTCCTGCACAACAGCCCGCACACCGTCAAAACCCACATCCATCATCTCTTCCGCAAACTCAAGGTAAGCAATCGGGTCCAGGCGGTGTCCTGGGCGCACGGCAACGTCGCACTCCTGGCCAGGAGCGGCGCGTGAACGCCCGGACGTGGCGCCCTGTGCACTCCGCCCTGGCCCTCGCATTCGCGCTCCTGTGCCCGGCGGCCGCAGCCCAGGCACTCGACGACGAAACCGCCTTCGACCAACCTCAGCCGCTCGAAGCGGCCTTCGGCAGCCTCGAACGCGATGCCGGCTTTCTCGTCGACCGCACGATGACCAACTTCGGTGCCGCCTTCGTCCGCGAGTTCGCCCACGCCTGGCGCGCGCGCACGCTCGTTGAACCGGTCGACCTGACCATTACCGAGAAGCCTTCGGCGCGCTGGGGCAGCCTGATCGTCGTCGAGCACCGCAACCGTCCCGTCGCCCGGCTGTTTCTGCTCGCCGGACGCAGCGCCACGATCGCGCCGCTGGCGGCGGAAACGGCCAATTACCTCTCCCGCCGCCTGGCCGACAACGCCTTGCTCGACAAGCTGTTCAAAAACCCAGACCTCGCCCCGGAAGAATTGCCCTGATCGCCGTTTCATCCTTTTCCAGGAGTACGTCATGCCCAGGACATCCCACAGTTTCATGCTCGCTCTACTGACGCTCATCGCCTGCACAACGGTCGGTGCCACCGAAATCGTCTACACGCCGATCAACCCCTCGTTTGGCGGCAACCCGCTCTATGGCCCGGTGCTGCTCAACAGCGCCAATGCGCAGAACCGGCATACCGCCTCGTCCGACAGCGGCTCGTATGCCGGCTACAAAGCGCCCTCGGCGCTCGACTCCTTCAATCAGCGCCTGCAGTCGATGATTCTTGACCGCATGGCCTCCAAGATCACCGGCAGCATTTTCGATGCCAACGGCAACCTGCAACCCGGCATCGTCGAAACCTCGACCTTCAAGATCGCCATCGTCGACCTCGGCAACGGCCTGCTCCAGATCACCACCACCGACAAGACGACCGGCGCCTCGACGACCTTCCAGATCAGCAACCAGCCTTAGGAGAGCTGGCATGGCACACCCACGCACCCATCCCGCCCGCGCAGGCTTCGCGACGCTGACGCTGCCCATCCTGACACTGCTGGCGCTGCTGGGCGGCTGCACGGTCTTTGACCAGGAACGCGACAAGGCCCTGGCCACCGCCTCTCAGCCGGCCACTTTGACCAGCGTCTCGGCGCTGCATGCCGACCTCGTCAACCTGCCGCCGCCGCGCGGCAAGATCGTCGCCGCGGTCTACGGTTTCCGCGACCAGACCGGTCAATACAAGCCGTCACCCGACAGTTCGTTCTCCACCGCCGTCACCCAGGGGGCCGGCGCGATGCTGATCAAGTCGATGACCGACTCCAAGTGGTTCATTCCGGTCGAGCGCGAAGGCCTGCAGAACATCCTCACCGAACGGCGCATCGTGCGCGCCCTCGACAACACCCCGAACGGCAGCAACCTCGCCGGCCTGCTCCCGGCCAGCATCCTGCTCGAAGGCGGAATCATCAGCTTCGAGAGCAACGTCCGCACCGGCGGGGCCGGCGCGCGCTACCTCGGCGTCGGCGCCTCCGAGCAGTACCGCACCGACCAGGTGACGATCAACCTGCGCGCGGTGGACATCCGCAGCGGGCGCATCCTGGTCAGCACCTCGACGACCAAGGGCATCTACTCGTACAAGCTCGGCGCCGACATCTTCCGCTTCGTCTCCTACCAGCGCCTGCTCGAAGTCGAAGTCGGCTACACACGCAACGAACCGGCACAGCTCTGCGTCCAGGAGGCCATCGACGCTGCGCTCGTGCATCTGATCGCCCAAGGGATCAAGGACAACCACTGGGCGCTCCAGAACCCGCAGGACATCGACTCCCCTCGCCTGCAGACCTACCTTCAGCTTCAGGCGCAACGCCACCGCCTGAGCCCCGAAGAAGCCCTCTCGGCCAAGGCCGCGAACAGCACCGACCCCGCCATGTAATCCCCCTGCCAACGGCGGCAGACAGCCCCGGCCGTCTGCCGCCGTTGGCTTGCCCGTCCACACCTCGCGACCGGATTTCCCCCTACACCGTTTTTCTGATCCGCCCCCCCAAAAATACACCGAACGGGGGAGTCTCCGGAGGCAAAAAAAGAGCCTTTCCGCCGATTGAGGCCGGCCCGTGCAAGGCCTAGCCTCAAGTCACTGAAAAAGACACGGGGGAAAGTTCATGCACCAGCGCTCGTCCCGGTGCGCGCAAGCCCTGCTGGCCGGCGTGCTCAACCTCTTCGCGTTGAGCGCCGCGACTGACGCCTTCGCCGAGGATTTCCGTGCCGACCTCGCGCCGGACACCGAACTCTTGTCCTTCGCCGAAAGGCAGGCGCTGGCCGTTCTGCCCGTTGGCGCGATCCGCAGCCAGAACCAGGCGCGACTCACCCAGAACGGCGAGAACAACCGCATCGTCGCCGTCCAGGCCGGCCAACGCAACGTCATCGAAGCGCAGCAGCAGGGACAGCACAACGTCGCCGCGCTCGTCCAGGGCGGTTACGACAATTTCATCGCCGTGCAGCAGATGGGTCTCGGCAACCTCGCCAGCATCGTCCAAGGCGGCGCCGGCAACCGCGCGCAGGTCGCGCAAAACGGGAATTACAACCGGGTCGAAGTGCTCCAGCTCGGCCAGGGGATGTGGACGAGCATCGTCCAGAACGGCAACCACAACACGACGCGCGTCATCCAGCAATAGCTTGCGCACGTCTCACCGATGGCCTGCACGCTGCGGCGCGCGGGTTCAGGAACGGCTCATCGCCGCCCGCGGCAGGGCCACTTTAGCAGTTGCACGACATAGGAGGTCATCATGAAGAAGCGCATCATCGCCCTCGCCATCCTTTCGGCCTTCTCCGTCTCGGCCTACGCCGCGTCGGAGGCCCTCGTCGTCCAGGACGGCAGCCTGAATAACGCCCAGGTCACCCAGACCGACAACATCACCCCGACCTACGCTTCGGTTCACCAGACCGGAACGAGCAACCAGGCCGACGTTAGCCAGGAGCAGGGCAACGACACCACGGCTTTGGTCAACAGCATCGGCAACGGCAACCAGGCGAGCGTCGTCCAGGACAACGCTTGGTGGGTCGACGCAACCATCCAGCAGAACGGCAACCAGAACAACGCCCGCATCGTGCAGGACGAGATGCCGCCGCTGTACGCGGACCGCAGCGCCGCCGTCATCGAGCAAGGGGGTAACCTCAACACGGCAACGATCAACCAGATCGGGACACTCCCCTTCCCGAGCACCCCGGGTACCGGCGTTCAGGCCAGCGTACTGCAACAGGGCAGCTCGAACACCGCGCTGATCAACCAGACCGGCAACTCGCCCAACGCCACCGCGCGCATCGAGCAGGTCAACGGTGAACTCGGCAGTTCGGCCGAAATCGGCCAGACCGGCCCGGACAACCACGCCTACATCCTGCAAGAAGGCGGCTGGGGCAACCAAGCCAAAGCCTTCCAACAAGGCACCGGAAATAGCGCCAGCATCCGCCAGACCGGCTGGACCTGGTTCGCCAACGCACTGATCAACCAGAACGGCACCACCAACACCGCCAGCGTTGTGCAGTCGGACATCGCCGATTCTTCGCACGCCACCGTCAACCAGAACGGAACGTCCAACAGCGCCGAAGTCACCCAGACCCTCCTCAACTTCGGTGGCGTGGTTCAGGTCGACCAGAACGGGCTGGGCAACACCGCCGGTGTCATGCAGACCTCGTCGAGCGGGGCCTTCGCGGGCGTCAATCAGGTCGGTGAGCTCAACTCCGCGACCATCGGTCAGACGAACTCGCCGTACAGCTGGGCGCTGATCGAGCAATTCGCCAACGACAACACCGCGACCATCAGTCAGAACGGGGCGGTCTCCGCACAAGCCCGGGTGACGCAGCTGAGCGACAACAACACCGCGCTCATCCAGCAAGGCGCGTCGCTCATGGTCAAGGCCTTGATCCGCCAGGAGGGCGGCACGGGGAACAACGGCACCGTGACGCAGACGGGTGAATACAACGACGCCAGCATCCTGCAGAACGGGACCAACAACGTCGCGACGATCACCCAGAGCGGCGTCGGCACGGCCGCCCTGCCGAACGTGGCGATCGCCGATCAAGGCGGCACCGGCCACCTCGCCAACATCGTCCAGAGCGGCGGCGCCGGCAATTACGCCAAGGTGCTCCAGCGCTAGGCTCGCGCCCCCACGCGGAGGGCATGACGGCGGCAACAGCCACCAGGTGCCCTCCACGCGTTCTGTTTAAGCGGATTTGATGGTGAACACCCCACCCCCCTCAGCGCCGGCGCGCTCCAGACGCGTCGGCCTGCGCACCCTTTTCGCGCTGTGTTGCTGCGCCGTCGTCCCGGGGGTCGGAGTCGGCGTTGAATTCGGAGCCGGAGGCTCGCCCGTGAATGCCAGCGAAACCCGAGAACGCGCGCCCCGCCTGTGGGCCGAACTGCATCAGGACGCCGAACTGTGGACCGTCAAACCGCAGTTTGTCGCCCCGGCCGACGGCGCGACGACTCACTTCGATTACCTCCTCACGGCGCACAAGAACGGCCGGAGCGGCCGATCCGAAACCCGTCAGAGCGGCCGCATCCACCTCGACCTCGGGCAGCAGGCCACGCTCGGCAGCCTGCGCATCGCCTTGCACGACGGCGACCGCTGCCAGGTGCGGATCAGCGTCTCTCAGGCGCTCCAGCCCGTTAGCGAATTGACCCTGGAATTGCCACCAGCGAGTCAATAAAACCGGGAGTGCTTGAGTCACTCCGGACCGCGCCGACCTTTATTAGCTGCCCATGCCGTGGAAGCCGGTCCCCGGCTTGCCGCGCATCAGGTGAATCTTGGCCAGGCCGCCGACCGCCGTTTCGCGGTAGTCAGAATGCATGTCGCGCCCGGTTTCGTACATGGTGCGCACCACCTCGTCGAAGGAAATGATGTGCTGACCGTCGGAGAGCAGCGCGTAGGCGGCGCAATCGACGGCGCGCACCGCGGCGATGGCGTTGCGTTCGATGCACGGAATCTGCACGTAACCGCCGATCGGATCGCAGGTCAGCCCGAGGTGGTGCTCGAGGCCCATCTCGGCGGCGTATTCGATCTGCCGGATCGAGCCGCCGAGCAATTGCGCCGCGGCGCCGGCAGCCATCGCGCAGGCGGTGCCAACCTCGCCCTGGCAGCCGACCTCGGCACCCGAGATCGAGGCATTGCGCTTGACGAGGTTGCCGATCAAGCCGGCGGTCGCCAGCGCGCGCACGATCTTGTCGTCGGAGAGGTTGGCCTGCTGCTGCAGGAAGAACAGCACCGCCGGCAGCACGCCGCAGGCGCCGCAGGTCGGCGCGGTGACGATCTCACCGCCGCCGGCGTTCTCTTCCGAAACGGCCAGTGCATAGGAAAAGAGCCGCGCGGTCTGGCCGAAATGGCCGCTCAGCGCCTGGCCGCGGATGTTGTACGACGAGGCCTTGCGCGCCACGTTGAGTGTTCCCGGCAGCCGCCCTTCGGCTTCGAGGCCGCGCTCGATGGCACGGCGCATGGCCTGCCAGATGCCGGAGAGAAAGGTCCACACCGTCGCGCCCTCGTGCTGGCCGACGACCTCCCAGAACTGCAGGTTGCCCGCCTCACAATGCGTCAGCACCTCCTGCATCGAGACATAGGGATAGACGTCGGAAACGCCAACGCTCTCGCCGTTTTCGTCGAGCAGCGCACCGCCGCCCACCGAGTAGACGACGCGTTCGGCGAGCACCGTATGGTCTTCGGCCAACGCCTCAAGGCGCAGCCCGTTGGGGTGACGCGGCAGGTTTTCCTGCGGACGCCAGAGGATTTCGACGGGCAGCGGCGCGAACGGCTCGCCGACCGCGACGTCGGTCAGGTGACCGCGCCCGGTGGCCGCCAGGCTGCCGTAAAGGGTGATCCGCACCCGGCTGGCGCCGGCGGTGAGGGGTTTGAACGCCAGAGCGGCGAAACGCGGCCCCATGGTGTGGCTGCTCGACGGCCCGAGGCCGATCCGGTACAGCTCGCGCAGCGATTTCATTTCCTTCCTCCCCGCAGTGACGCACCGCGAAGCGCCGCGCTGTCGTACTGGCCTAGCATCGTTAAGGTAAACCCCGTAGACGCCGCGGAAAACGACGTCCGGAACAAGCGCGGAATTGTGGACGAATGCAGGCCCAAGGTCCAGCGCCATCCTGCATTTAAGCACTCAAAAAAACATCCGCCAGCCCCGCGATGCTCTGGACTCCAGGAATAACGCGGCGGCCAGCGCCGCTCCGCGCGCCTACTCGGCGTCGGCACGCAGCCTCAGCGCCTCGGCAAGCGCCGCTTCGCGCCGCGCCTCGGACAACATCGGCAAGGCCGACGCCAGCCATTCAAGGCTGGCATTCGGAACCAGCTCCGCCGCTTCGACGAGGTCACAGGCCAGGGCCTGGGTGGCCGTCTCCGAATCGTCGAGGAGATGGCGTGCGGTGTTCGAGCAGGTCCGGGTCAGGCGCGCGCGCAAGGTGTCGGCGCCGCGCAGCAGCTGGATCAGCAGCGCCGGCAGGTGCCAGCGCTCGGCGCAAAGCAGGGTCAGCTCCTTGAAGGTGAAACCGCACGCTTGCTGCTGCGCCTGCGCGCTGCGCCGGGCACGCCCGGAGTGCAATTCGGCCTCGGCGCGCGCCGGGATTTCGGGCGCGTAGGCCCAGAGGAGGAGGTCGCCAGTGCCGCCGAGCAGTGCCGCGACGGCGACCTCGTCGGGGTTGATGTCCATGCGCCCGGTCGACCAGGCGCGGGCAATGCGCGACGCCAGGCTGGCGCGCATCTCGACCTTGATCAGCCCAGCATTGCCCTCGTCGATCTCCGGGCTGGAGAGCAGCAGCCGGCTGAACTGGCGCACCCCCAGCTGCAGGATCGCCGCCAGCGCCGTCGTCGTCTCGCGCCCGAGTCGGCTGCTCTTGCGGCGCTCGGCCTCGCGCAGTAACAAGAGGCAGAGCATCGGGTCCTGCAGCACGATGTCCGACAGGTCCTTGGGAGAAAGCAGCTCGCCCGCCGAAGCTTCAAGCTCGGCCAGCAATTGTTTTGAACGCGGCAGGACGGGCAGGGCCTGGTGCTCGAAATAGGCCGCCCATTGCGCGGCGCCCCAACGCGATTTCCAGGCGTCCATGGCTAACGCCCCGGGGCCGGCCCCGGCCTTGGCGCGAGCCGCCAGAGCGAGGTCAGCTCGGCCGCACGGGCCGCATGCAGCGGGTCGTCCGGGTCGCTGGCGCGCGGATGCAGCGGCCGCGCGGTGAGCCGACCGACGACCTGCAGCCCAGCCGCCTCGATCAGCCGCGCCAGTTCGTCGGGCGCGCGCAGTTTGAGGTGTTCGGCCAGATCGGACAGGATCAGCCAGCCCTCGCCGCCCGGCAAGAGGTGCGCGGAGAGCCCGGCGAGAAAGCCCTTGAGCATGCGGCTGTCCGGGTCATAGACGGCGTACTCGAGGCCCGAGCTGGGCTTGCCCGGCAGCCAGGGCGGGTTGCACACCACCAGCGCCGCGCGTCCGGGCGGATACAGGTCGACGGCCGAAAGCTCGACCTGCCCGCCGATCCCGAGACGGTCGACGTTATCGCGGGCGCAAGCCAGCGCCCGCGCCTCCTGATCGGTGGCGATGATGCGGGCGACGCCGCGCCGGGCGAGCACCGCGGCGAGTACCCCGGTGCCGCAACCGATGTCGAAAGCCAGGTTGGTCTCGGCCAGCGCCGCAGGCAGCGGCGCCTGGGCGACGAGATCGACGTATTCGCCGCGCACCGGCGAGAACACGCCGTAGTGCGGATGGATGCGGGCGCCGAGGGCCGCGATCTCGACCCCGTTCTTGCGCCACTCGTGCGCACCGATGACGCCCTGCAGCTCGCGCAGCGACAGTACGTAGGCCGCATTGGCCGGACCATAGGCTTCCGTCGCAGCCTGGACGATGTCGGGCGCCCGGCGCAACGGGATGCGATGCCCGGCTTCGCAGGGAATGAGCAGTTGCCCGAGTACGCGCGCCCGCTGCGCCTGGCGCATGCGGTGCAGGTTGAACGCCTCGGGAAAAACCGGCGCGGCGCGTACCGCCTTGCCGCGCGCTTTGTCGCCCGCTTTACCCCCCATTTCGTCGCAGCGGCGGGCGATGGCCTGAAGCAACTGGCGCGCGTTGTGAAAGTCGCCGCGCCAGAGCATTGCCGTGCCCGAGCAGGCCAGGCGGTAAGCGACATCGGCCTTGAGCGTGGCATCGACCACCTCGACCCGGCGCGGCGGCGGCAGGCCAGCCTCCGAGCGCCAACGGGCGACGTGCTCGACGCCGCCTTCCTGCCAGCGCAGCAGCGGTTCGTCGGCCGAAGTCGGCAGGCTCGGTTCGGCCTGCGGACTCGTTGGGCGCGGCGCGGGGTTCATCAACGGCATTCTCCTTGCGTCGAGGCCGCGCGCCGCCAAGCGCCACGGCCGGTTTCCGCGCACGCCACACCCCCACCGCGGGGACGTCGGCGCACGGCCCGGATTGCAGCCTGAATCCTACCCGCTTTTCGGCCCGAAAAGCGCACCGGACGGGCATTTCAGCGCCGTCAATGCGGACGGAAAAAAGCGCGCGCCAGGGCGATCTGCTCCGGCGCGATGAAGGTCGGCGCATGCCCGACGCCGGCGATCTCGACGCACTTCGGGCGTGGCCCGCAGGCGGCCATGCGGCGCACCGTGGCGCGGCTCAGGAGGTCGGATTCGGCGCCGCGCACGAGCAAGGTCGGGCAGACGATCTGCTCGTAGCAAGGCCACAGGTCAATCTCGCCCGTGCTCGCTGCGCGACGGAAAGACTCGGCAATCGCTGGATCGAAGTTGAGTTCGTAGCCACCGTCGAGCGTCCGGCGCAGGACGACCCGGGTGAGGTGCTGCCAGTCGGCATCGGCGAGTGCGCCGAACGGGGCACTGACGCGACGTACGTAGCGCTCCGCCTCGGCCTCGTCGGCAAAACTCGGCGCACGCCCGAGGTAGTCGCCGATGCGGCGTAACGCGGCGGCTTCGAGGCGCGGCCCGATGTCGTTGAGCAACAGCCGTTCGATCGGTGTCTCGGGCAAGCCGGCGAGCAGCATCCCGACCAGCCCGCCGAGCGACGTCCCGAGCCAGCAAACGCGCTCGACGTCGAGCCGGGCGATCAGCGTCACCATGTCGGCAACGTACTGCCCGAGGCCGTAACTGTCGGCGTCCGCGAGCCAGTCGCTGCGTCCGCGCCCCGGCAGGTCCGGGCAGACCACGCGAAACTCGTCGCCGAGCGCGGCCCCGAGGGCGTCAAAATCGCGCCCGTTGCGCGTCAAGCCGTGCAGGCAGACGAGCACCGGTTTATCGCGCGCCCCCTCGCCGCCACCCCACTCGCGATAGGCCACACGGTGCAGGCCGCCCGGCGAGGCGCAGAGGACGCTACGGTCGACGTGCGGAGTGTCCATGATGCCCTTTCGAGTCTCCTGCCCTGAGTGTAGGCGAGGCCCGGCGGCGCGACCATGCATGCCGCCCCGACAGCGACCGCTCAACGTCCATGCCAGTAGCGGGCACGCGTCTGCCGCCAGGCGCTGACCGAGGCCGCATCGGCGAGGCGCAGCCGCAAGGCGCCGTCGCGGTCGGTACGCCAGACCTGGCTCGCCGCATAACGCGCGAGCGCTTCGCGATGCGGATGACCAAAGGGATTGCGGTAACCGGCCGAAACGAGGGTGTGCGCCGGCGCGACGGCAGCGACGAAGGCCGCGCCCGAAGCGCCGCGACCGCCATGATGCGGCGCCAGCACGGCGTCGGCGCGCAAGGCCTCGGGACGGTCGGCATAACGCCGCAGCAAGGCGAGTTCGCCCGCCCCTTCGAGGTCGCCGGTCAACAGCAGCGACGCCCCGCCTCGGCTTTCGACGCGCAGCACGCAGCTCAAGGCATTGCTCGAACGACGCGGCGCGCCGTAATCGTCGGCTGCCGGATGCAGGATCGAGAAGCGCACGCCGTCGAACGTCCATTCCGCCCCGGCGACGCAGGCCGTCTGCGCAGGCATTCCGAACGAGGCCAAGGTTTCAACGACCGGAAATTCGGCGCGCACACTGTCGGCACCGCCGGTGTGATCCTGATCGCGGTGCGAAAGCAGCAGCCGGTCGATCCGGCGCACGCCAAGGGCCTGCAGGTGCGGCACCACCACCCGCTGCCCGGCGTCGGCCTGCGGTCCGTAGCGCGGCCCGGCGTCGTAAAGCACGGCATGCCGCGCCGTCCGCAGCACCACCGCCAAGCCTTGCCCCACGTCCAGCACCTCGACCCAGGCCTCGCCGTCGCTGGGCTGATGTGGTGCCAGGCTCAGGGCCGGAAGCATCAACACGACGCCGACGGGGCGCCCGGGAAAGCCCCGCGGCAGCAGACACCAGAGCACGCCCAGAACGGCCAGCGCAACAGCCCAGGCAGGCGGCGCCGGCTGTTGCCAGACCGGCCATTCGGCAAGGCGGGTGAGCACGGCCATCAACAGGGCGAACAGCCCGTGATCGGCCTGCAGCAAAGGCGGCCAGGGAACGGCCGCAAAAAGGAGGGCGAGCGGCGTGACGACGAAGCTGACGACGGGGATCGCCAGCGCGTTGGCGAGCGGCGAGACGAGCGAGAACTGGTGGAAGAAGAAAAGCAGCAGAGGCACGCTGCCCAGGGTCACCGCCCACTGCGCCGCACCCCAGCCGGAGAGCTGCGCGCGCAGCCGGACCCAGCCACCCGCCTCGGCCGACCGGACGTTCGCCCCACGCTCGCCACCAACGTAAAACAGCACCGCAACGGCACCGAAGGAAAGCCAGAAGCCCGTCGACAAAACGGCCCAGGGATCGATTACGAGGACGACGAACAGGGCACACAGGAGGGTGCGCGAGACGCCGTAGTGACGGCCCGAGCAGAGGCTCCAGACGACCACGCCGAGCATGTACAGGGTCCGCTGCGCCGGCACCTCGAAGCCGGCCAGCAGGCTGTAGGCCAGGGCCGCCATGAGGCCGGCAAGCACGCCGGCACGCTGCGCCGGAACGGCCAGAGTCAGGCGTTCGCTGCTGCGCCATAGCCAGCCGACGAGCGCCGCGACCAGCGCGGCGAGCATCGTCACGTGCAAGCCCGAGATCGAGACGAGGTGCGTCACCCCGGTACGGTTGAAGATTTGCCATTGTTCGGGCGGAATCGCGCGCTGATCGCCGATCGCCAGCGCGATCAGAACTCCGGCGTAAGGCGCGCCGGGCACGGCGGAAAGAAAGCGCTCGCGCACGCCGTCGCGCAGGCGCTCGACCACCGTTTCCGGCCGCCAGACGAAAGCGTCCAGGCGCGCTGCCTCGGCCCGCGTGCGGATCGTTCCCGTGGCACGCAGACCGCGTTCGAGCAGCCAGGCTTCGTGATCGTGGCCGTAGGGGTTGGCGTTTCCGTGCGGGCGCTTGAGGCGGACCGTGAAGCGCCAGCGTTCGCCGGGGCGCAAGGCGCGGGCATAGCGCCCCACATCGGAATCGACGCCCTCCGCTTCATCATCCGTCGCGCCAAGTTCGGCTTCGGGTTCGTTCCAGCCGTGGTACCAGGAGAGCAGCAGGCGCGAAGGCACCGTCGCCCCCGGAGTACGCACCGTTTCAACCAGAAATTCGAAGCGTTCGCCGCGCTCGAAACGCTGCGGTAGTGCCGCGACGACGCCGACCAGTTCGATGTCGCGCCCTTCCCAGGCGTCCGGCAAAGCTTCGGCCAGGCGCCACTGGGCCAGAAGCCCCGCCCAGGCGAAGCCGATCGCCAGTCCGGCCAACGTCAGCCCGGTACGCTCCAATCCACGCCGTTCGCCCGCAAAGCGGTTCGCGCCGGCAAAGAACAGGCCGCCGACGACAGCCAAAGCCGCCAGCACGCCCCAATCGGGCAGTTCGCCGCGCGTCTGAAGCAACAAGACGCCGAGCGAGAAGGCGAGGATGAACACGCGCATGCGTCGCAAGCCGCGAAAAGGTCGAAGAACTAAAAGTCGAAGGACGAAATCCCGAACCCGACGGCAGCCCGCCGGTCGGCGCCATCCTACGCGAGCGCGTGCGCCGCCTCAACGGCTGGAAGCCCAACGAAAACTGCGGGAACACGCGCCCCAAGCGGGGCAAAGCGGGCGGAACAAACAGGTCGAGTCCGTAGTTTCCGCTGAATCCTCGAGACCACGCGGCAGAGAATACGGATGCCCACATGCCGGCTTGGCGGGCATCATGGAAGCACTCGCCGGGCCAGCCCCACCTCGCTGCGTCCGGACTTCCAGTCCCGCAGGCGTTCCCCATTAGAAAGTGAAAGGAGTCTTCCCATGCCCGGCCGACGCATCCCGACCTACGCAGAAATCGCGTCCTTCAGGGAGTCGCTGATCAAAACCAGGAAGCAGCTGGAACTGGACGAGCTGGAGAAGTTGCACGGCACGCTGGTGCGGATGGAGTTCGACTGCCTGCGCGCAATCCCGTCGCTCAACCACCGCTCCGACCAGGACCTCATGGAACGGGCGCGCGAGCGCGCCCGCCTCGAACACCGCCAGTTCGACCCCGACAAACTCTTCCGGCGCGGGCTCGAAATGGCTTGAAGTGGCCGGAAGTGAGGCGAGCGCCGGCTTGAAACGGCCTCCCGGTCCCTCGGCCGCTCGCCCCCTTCCCTCGCACCGCCGCCCCATCCGATCCACGATAAAACAACGCCCGAAGTCGCCGGCAAATTGCCGGCCGCTTCGGGCGTTGTGCTTGGTGCGGCGCAGCCGCGCCGAACGGTCTTCGAATCCGCGCGTCAGGCTTCGAGTTCGGCGAGACGCTTGGCGAGCAGGGTTTCGAGCGTTTCCAGCGCTTTGGTGAAGCCGTTGATGCCTTCCTCCAGCTTTTCGGAAGCCATGCGGTCGGCGGCGTGCAGGCGCGCAAAAATCTCTTGGTCCATGGCCATGCGTTCGACCGACTGCTCTGCACAGGCGGTGGCGTCGAGCTTGCGCGGCAAGTCGCCGGTGGCAGCCTGCAGTTCGGCGAGCAGCGAGGGGGCGATGGTCAGCAGGTCGCAACCAGCCAGCTCAGTGATCTCACCGACGTTGCGGAAGCTGGCGCCCATCACCTCGGTGCGGTAGCCGAACTTCTTGTAGTAGGTGTAGATCTGGGTCACCGAGACAACGCCGGGATCTTCGGCCGGCGCGTACTCGGCGCGGCCCGTTTCCTTCTTGAACCAGTCGAGGATGCGGCCGACGAAGGGCGAGATCAGGGTCACGCCGGCTTCGGCGCAGGCCACGGCCTGGTGCATGCCGAAGAGCAGCGTCAGGTTGCAGTGGATGCCTTCCTTTTCCAGCTCCGCGGCGGCCTGAATGCCTTCCCAGGTCGAAGCGATCTTGATCAGGATGCGTTCGCGCGAGACGCCGTTGGCCTCGTACTGGGCGATCAGCTCGCGCCCCTTGGCGACCGTAGCGGCCGTGTCATAGGAGAGACGCGCGTCGACTTCGGTCGACACCCGGCCGGGGATGATCTGCAGAATCTTCAGGCCGAAGGAAACCGCCAGACGGTCAAAGGCGAGGCCGACGACCTTGGCCGCGGGCGCGTCGGCGCCGGCATCCTGGCGGGCGCCGCGCAGTGTCGCATCGACAATGTCCTGATACTGCGGCATCTGCGCCGCGGCGGTGATCAGCGAGGGGTTGGTCGTCGCATCGCGCGGGGTAAAGGTTTCGATCGCCTGAATGTCGCCGGTATCGGCAACTACGACGGTCATTTCGCGCAACTGGTCGAGCAGGGGACGGCTCATGGCGGGCATCGCTCCGAAGGTTGAAATTGAATTCTGAATGCAGTGTGCAGAAAGCCGAATTCTAACAAAGCTAACCAAGCTTGAGGGCCGCGCGCGAACCGATCCTCGCGCAAAAGCCAGGCACCGCGCCCCGCGATGCTGCGGCCCTGGGCCTTGGATGCGATGAAAGCCGGGCAAGCACGCTCAAGCGTATCCCGGTCGAATGCAGGGTTTATGCCGGTGAATTGCCTGCACCCTCCCCCGGGTGTATCCTCATGCGAATGGATTTGTCGCCAACCGGCCAGTGGCAAGTCCCCATTCACAAAACAAAAAACACGCCGGAGGAGGATTCATTCATGCGTCTCAAGACTCGCGTCCTGATCATCGTTCTCGCTTCGCTGCTCGGTCTCGTCGTGATGGGCATCTTCGGCCTGCTCACGACCAAGAAGACGATGATGGTGGAACGGCAGGCCCAGATCACGCTGCTGCTCGACTTTGCCGATGCCCAGCTGCGCTACTACCACAGCCAGGAAGTCGCCGGCCGCTACAGCCGCGAGGAAGCCCAGGCGCGCGCCAAGGAAGCGCTCAGCGCCCAGCGCAAGGGCAGCGACTACTTCATCGTGCGCTCGATCGCCGACAACGTACTGCTGGTCCACGCCACCGCCTCGCGCGTCGGCAAGGTCGACCCGGGCGGCAAGGCGCTCGACGGGCGCCCGGTCATGGAAGCCTACATGGAGGCCATCGCCAAGAGCGGTACCGGCCAAGGCTTCGTCGAACTCGCCGCGGTCCGCCCCAACTCCGGCGACAAGAACCTCTACAAGAAGCTCTCCGGCGCCGACAAGTTCGACCCGTGGAACTGGATCGTCGTCATCGGCTTCTTCGTCGACGACATCGAAGACCGCTTCTGGGAACAGGCCACCCTCTACCTGGGGGTCGGCGGCGTGTTGCTGGCGTTGCTCTCGACCCTGATCTTCCGCATGCGCAGCGTCATTCTCGGCCAGCTCGGCGGCGAGCCGCAGGACGCGCAGGAGAGCATGAAGAAAATCGCCAACGGCGACCTCGGGATCGAGATCGAGCTGGCCAAGAACGACGACACCAGCCTGATGGCCTCGCTCAAGCTGATGCAGATGAAGCTCAAGAACATGACCGGCTCGATCCAGGAGAACGCCACCACCCTGGCCGAACAGGTGAAGAGCTTCGATGACAGCGCCCGGGTGTATGCGGAAACCAAGTCGGAGGAAGAATTCGCCGCGCTGATGCGCACGGTGAAGAAGCTCGGCAAGACCGCCGACATCCTTGGCAAGTCGGTCAGCCGTTTCAGGTTGTGATCGCCTCCCATCCTGCGCACTCATGGAAAGGAGGTGAAGCGTGGATTCGAACACCAGCCTGGCCCTAACCGCCAAAGGCGTCGAAGAGGTCAAGCACCGCACCTGCAAGCTGAGCATCCGTAAACGCAGCGTCCTCTTGCTGCTCGAGACGCCGCACCGCGTCGATCACCTGCTGCAGAAAACCGTGCTGCAGCCGGAGGAGTTCGCGGTCGAAATCGAGGGCATGATCCAGGACGGTTTCATCCAGGTCGTCGGCGGCGCCCCGGCGCCGACGCCTGCACCGGCCGTAGCCCCCGTCCCCAGCGCAGCGCCCAAGCCCGAGCAACCGCAGTACAGTTCCGACCCCTTCGCCGCCCTCGCCCCGCCGCTCCCCAAGGCTGCGTCCACCGCGGCAGCCCCGGCGGCGAACGTCGACCAGTCGGCGTTCAGCCTGCTTGAGGACATCATCCTCTCCGAAGCCAAGTACTTGCTGGTCGACTTCTGCGTCGACAGCTTCGGCACGCGCTCGCAGGCCTTCGCCGACGAGATCGGCGGCTGCCGCTCGGCCGACAGCTTTGCCGTTTGCCTGAACAAAGTGGTCACCGAGACGCGCAACCACTGCCCGGACCGCCTCGCCGCCCTCACCGGCGTCGTCAAGGCGATCAACGAAACGGCGTAAACCGAGCCAGAAAGCCCCCTGCCCGACCTCCCGCCGGCCTCTGCGGCCGGCGGAGACGCCCCGGAGACGCCTCACCAGGCGGCGCGGTCCGCGGCACCATGCCACGAACGGAAAACGCGCAACGGGGCGCACCAAGGCTCGAAAAACGCCGGGAATCCCGGACGAAGCAAAACCGTCCCGCGCCGGGCACTCGGCGCGGGCTTTGCGTGCTTCGCGGGTTAAGGCTTTTCAGGTGCTGCCCGCGCCGTCACCTTCAATCCGGCAGGAACGCGCCGTCGCGCAGGGTCAGCGTGCGTTCGGCGCGCGCCGCGAGGCCGGGATCGTGGGTGACGATGACGAAGCTCGTGCGTCGGGCGCGGTTAAGCTCAAGCATCAATTCGAAAACCCCTTCGGCGGTCTGCCGGTCGAGGTTGCCGGTCGGCTCGTCGGCCAGCACGCAAGCCGGTTCGGTGACCAGCGCCCGGGCGATCGCCGCGCGCTGGCGCTCGCCGCCCGAAAGCTCCGACGGCGTATGGTCGAGACGATGTCCGAGACCGACTTCGACCAGCATCGCCCGCGCCCGCGCCTCGGCCTCGTCGCGTGCCATGCGCCGGATGAAGAGTGGCATGGCGACGTTCTCGAGCGCGGTAAACTCGGGCAGGAGGTGGTGGAACTGGTAGACAAAACCCAGATGCCGGTTGCGCAACACGCCGCGCTCGGCGTCGCCGATCGTCGACAGGTCGCGCCCCATCAGCTCGACCCGGCCGGCGCTCGGCGCATCAAGCCCGCCAAGCAGGTGCAGCAGGGTGCTCTTGCCCGAACCCGAAGCGCCGACGATGGCCAGCCGCTCGCCGGCCCACACCGTCAGGTCCACACCCAGCAGCACCGGCACCTCGGCCGCTTCGCTGCTCCCCTGGCGGTAGATCTTGCTCAGCCCCTGACAGGCCAGCACGGGCTCGCCCATCAGCGCGAAATCCATCGTCTCATTCATAGCGCAAGGCCTCCGCCGGATTGACGCGCGAAGCGCGCCAGCTCGGGTACAGCGTCGCCACCAGCGACAGGACGAAGGAAAGCACGGTGATCGTGCTCACGTCCGACCATTGCAGTTCCGACGGCAGGCTGGAAATGTAATAGACCTCCTTGGCCAGAATCTGGGTGCCGAGGAGGCGCTCGATGAAGGGCACAACAACGTCGATGTTGTGCGCCAGCAGGACGCCGCCGAGGACGCCCAGCGCCAGGCCGACGACGCCGATCAGCGCGCCCTGCACCATGAACACCGCCATGATGCTGCGCGGGCTGGCGCCCAGGGTGCGCAGGATGGCGATGTCGGCCTGCTTGTCGGTGACCGCCATGACCAGCGTCGAGACGATGTTGAAGGCGGCGACGGCGACGATCAGCGAGAGGATGATGAACATCATGTTCTTCTCGATCTGCACCGCGCGGAAGAAGTTGGCGTGGCTGCGCGTCCAGTCGCTGATGTAGGCCGGCACGTCAAGGATCAGTGCCAGCCGGCGCGCCATCTGCGGCGCCTTGAAGAGGTCGTCGATTTTGAGGCGCACGCCCGAGACGCGGTCGTCCATGCGGTAGAGGCGCTGCGCGTCCTCCATGCGGATCAGCGCGAGGCCGCTGTCGTACTCGAACATGCCGACCTCGAAGATGCCCGAGACGGTGAAGGTCTTCATCCGCGGCACGACGCCCGCCGGCGTGACCACGCCCTGCGGCGCGATCAGCGTCACCTTGTCGCCGACCAGAACGCCGAGCAGACGCGCGAGGTCGCTGCCGAGGACGACGTTGAAGCTGTCCGGCTGCAGCGAGTCGAACTGCCCTTCCTTCATGTGTCCGCGGAAGGCGGCGACGTTCTCCTCGTAGTCGGGCAGGATGCCGCGCACCATCGCCCCGCGCACCGCCTGGCCGTGCGAGAGCATGCCCTGCGCCTGCACGAAGGGCGCCGCGGCGAGCACGCCCGGCTGGCGCCCGGCCTGCGCGGCGACGCGCTCCCAGCCGCCCATCTCGCCGTTGGCGCCGCTGATCTGGATGTGCGAGACGACGCCGAGGATGCGCGAGCGCAGCTCGGTCTGAAAGCCGTTCATCACCGAGAGAACGACGATCAGCGCGGCGACACCGAGCCCGATGCCCAGCATCGAGATCAGCGAAATGAAGGAAATGAAATGATTGCGCCGCTTGGCACGCGTGTAGCGCAGGCCGATCAGCAGTTCGTAGGGCAAGGCCATTGCGGAGCCTGTCGAGAAATAAGGGACTTGGCACCGGAAATCGGGACTCAGGAACCCGGCCGGCACGGCAAAGTCGCTATGGTACACTCAAACGCCCGGTCGACGGCGCCCTGGCCCCGCCTCAACCCGATGCCATATCCCTCCGGCGTAGCCGTGAGCCCTCGCCGCCCCAATCTCAACGCATGCCGCTCACTCTCCTCATTCCCGAACTCCTCTGGCCCGAGCCCGAAGACCGCGCCACCCAGGACGACCTCGCCTGCCCCGCGCTGGAAACCCTGCTCGCCCGGGCCGGTCGCGGCCCCGCCCGCAGCGCCGCGACGTCCTACGAAGCCGCGCTGTGCGACGCCGCCGGACTGCCGGAAAACGCCCCCTACGCCGCCCTGCGCCGACTCGGTGAATCCGGCGGACCCGAGGGCGCCAACGAGGCTAGCGGGGCCAACACTGCGGGCGACTGGCTCGCCGTCGACCCGGTGCATTTGCGCTTCCTGCAGGAACGCCTGGTGCTCGCCGACCCCACGCAGCTCGAACTCGCCGACGACGAAGCGCAGGCGCTGATCGCCGGCTTCAACCGTGAACTGGCCGCCTACGGCCGCTTTCATCTCGGCGCCGCCGGCCGCTGGTACCTCGAACCGGCCGAC
Source organism: Propionivibrio sp. (assembly GCF_041441355.1). Classification (GTDB taxonomy): domain Bacteria; phylum Pseudomonadota; class Gammaproteobacteria; order Burkholderiales; family Rhodocyclaceae; genus Propionivibrio. The sequence goes on along the minus strand of NZ_JASDTF010000027.1, from coordinate 79,813 downwards.
CCGGCGCTGTCCGGCGAACACCGCGCGCCGCCGCTCTCGGCGGTCGCCGGGCGCAGCGTCGAACGCCTGCTGCCCTCACTCGGCGAAGCGCAGGCCCAACGCCGGCTGCAAAACGCGGCCCAGATGCTGCTGCACGAACACCCGGTCAACCGCGCCCGCGAAGCCACCGGGCGGATGACCGTCAACGCCCTCTGGCTGTGGGGCGGCGGCCCTTTGCCCAGCGACTTGACGCTGCCCTTCGACGCCATTCTGAGCGACGACCCGCTGGCGCGCGGGCTGGCGCACGCAGCGGGCGTGCCCGCCCGGGCGCGCCCCGCCAATGCTGCGGCGCTGCTCAGCCAGCGATCCCAGCTCGCCGCCGAGGCCAGGACCGCGCACCCGCTCGTCGTCCTGGACGACCTCGCCACCGCCGTGCAGTACGAAAGCGGCGAAGCCTACCGCGCCGCGCTCGCCCGCCTCGACGCCGACTGGTTCGCACCGCTCCTTGCCGCCCTGCGCGACGGCACCTTGCGCGGCGAACTCACCCTGCTTGCCCCGACCGTCTACGGACGCCTCGAATGGCGGCTTGCACGCCCCGCCAGCTGGGCCTTCTGGCGCCGCCCCAAACCGCTCGCCACCTGGGCCCGCGAGCTGGCCGAACTCGCCCCTCCATCGCATCAATCGATTTCCGCACCATGACCCGACTCCAAGCCCGCCACGTCCCGCCCCGCCTGCAATGGCAACTCGAACAGCAGGGCGTGCATCCGCTGCTCGCCCGCCTCTACGCTGCGCGCGGGGTGACGACCAAGAGCGAACTCGACTACGAACTCAAGGGCTTGCTGCCGCCAGCGCTCCTCACCCACGCCGACGACGCCGCGCGCCTGCTGGCTGACGCGATCGAAGCCGAAGCGCGCATCCTGATCGTCGCCGACTACGACTGCGACGGCGCCACCGCCTGCGCGGTCGGCATCCGCGCCCTGCGCCAGATGGCCGCGGGGCCGGAGAGCGATCCGGCCGAACTGGCCGAGCGCATCGGCTACCTCGTGCCCAACCGCTTCACCTACGGCTACGGCCTCACCCCGGCGATCGTCGACCTCGCCGCCGAGCGCAGCCCCGACCTCATCGTCACCGTCGACAACGGCATCGCCAGCATTGACGGCGTCGCGCGCGCGACCGAACTCGGCATCGCCACGCTGATCACCGACCACCACCTGCCCGGCGACTCGCTCCCCGAGGCCGAATGCATCGTCAATCCCAGCCAGCCCGGCTGCGAGTTCCCGAGCAAGAGCCTGGCCGGCGTCGGGGTGATGTTCTACGTCATGCTCGCGCTGCGCGCCGAACTGCGCGCGCGCGGCTGGTTCGCCGAAGACAGCGGCCGGCGCGAGCCCAACCTCGCCAACCTGCTCGACCTCGTGGCGCTGGGCACGGTCGCCGACGTCGTGCGCCTCGATCGCAACAACCGCATCCTCGTCAGCCAGGGCTTGAAGCGCATGCGCGCCGGCCAGCTCTCGCCGGGCGTGCGCGCCCTGTTCCGCGCGGCCGGACGCGACCCGGCCAAGGCGGTGAGCCTCGACCTCGGCTTCATCGTCGGCCCGCGCCTCAACGCCGCCGGCCGCCTCGCCGACATGGCGCTGGGCATCGAATGCCTGCTCGCCGAGGACGAAGGCCGCGCGCTGGCCATCGCCCAGCAGCTCGACGCCCTGAACCGCGAACGCAAGGAAATCGAGAGCGGCATGCAGGACAGCGCGCTCGCCAGCCTCGACGCGATCGACGTCGGCGAACGCCCGGGCGTCGCTCTCTTCCACCCCGAATGGCACCAGGGCGTGATCGGCATCCTCGCCTCGCGCCTCAAGGACAAACTGCACCGCCCGGTGTTCGCCTTCGCCCAAGGCGACCATGACGAGCTCAAGGGCTCGGGCCGCTCGATCCCCGGCCTGCACCTGCGCGACGCACTCGACCTCGTCTCCAAGCGCGCGCCCGGCTTGCTGCTGCGCTTCGGCGGCCACGCCATGGCCGCCGGCGCGACGCTGCGTGCGGGCGATTTCGACCGTTTTGCAACGCTCTTCGCCGAAGTCGTCGACGAACTCGTCGCCCCCGAAGACCTCACGCGCACGCTGGAAACCGACGGCGGCCTCGAATCGGGCTATTTCTCGATCGACACCGTGCGCCTCTTGGAAGAGGAAATCTGGGGCCAGGGCTTTCCACCACCGCTCTTTGAGGACGAATTCGTCGTCGAAAGCCAGCGCGTGCTCAAGGAAAAACACCTCAAGCTGCGCCTGCGCCGCGGCGAACAGCGCCTCGACGCGATCTGGTTCAACTTCAGCGCCGCGCCGTCGGGCAACACGGTGCGCGCCGCCTATCGCCTGGCGATCAACGACTACAACGGGGTGCAGACGCCGCAGCTGATGATCGAGCACCTCGCGTAAGCCCCGGACAAACGCTCACGCCCTCTCGGGCAGGCCAGAAACCAAGGCAGGACGCGGCCTGCAGGGCAATCCTTGATTGCCGTCGGCATAACCTCCGGCTACACTGCGGACCGTGCCGTCGCGCCCGAAACGGCGCCCCTCCGCCCCGGGAAACCGCCATCCATGTCCGCCCGCCGCCCGAGTCGTCCGTCCGCGCTGTCGTCCGGCCTGCTGCTCCCGCTGCTCGCCGGCACGGCGCTGGCGCAGGCCGAACCCCTGGTCCTCAAGACCGAGTACCAGGACACCCAGCCCAAGTACATCCGCCACGCGGACGGCAGTTTTTCGGGCTTGTGCGTCGAGCTGCTGGAGCGCATCGGCCAGGTTGCCGACATCCGCTTCGAACAGCCCGGCGATTTCGTGCCCCGTCGGCGCATCGAGCACAACCTCGGCACCGGCCAGATCGACCTGCACTGCGGACTGCGCAAGCCGCCGCGGATCACGCCCGGCAGCGGCCCCGGCTTCAGCGAACCCTTGTACCGCGTCGCGCACATGGTCGTCGGGCGTCAGGACGACTCGCTGCACATCGACTCGATCGGCGAGTTGCGCGCGCTCAAAGACGATCCCGCCGTACTCGCGGTTTTCGGCACGTCCACCGCGCACGCCCTCAAGCGCCAACTGGAGCGGGTGGACGACACGGCCCGCACCGTCGAGGTCAATTTCCGCAAGCTGATTTCGGGCCGCGGCCGCGTTTTCGTCCATTACGACCTGGCCCTGGCCTACGCGCTGCGGCAGTCGCCGCTGGCCGCGCAGCTGCGCGTCGTCGGCAGCGACCTCCAGCCCTACAACCATTACCTCGTTTATTCGCCGCACGTGCCCACCGCCACGCGGACGCGCATCGACAACGCCATCCACAGCCTGAAAGCCAATGGCGAGTGGGCAGCCATCCTGGCGCGCTATCAGGTCAAACTGCCCTAGCCCCTCCTGCGCCCCGGCCTGCGTCGCACATCGCGCGCGGCCTTCAGCGTGCCTGCAGCCCGCGCCCTTGCTTGCAGGCAGGGCATTGGATTCAAAGCTCGCGTTCCAAAACCGGGGCATCCGAACTCGTCCGCACGCGCAACGCCTTGCCGTTGAGCAGCGCGTCGGCGATCTTGCGGTGCGCGCGCGCCAGCAGGTTGCCCACCGTCTGGCGCGAGACGCCCATGCGCGCGGCGACCTCGGCGTGCTGCAGGCCTTCGAGGTCGACGCCGCGCACGGCCTCCAGCTCATCGAGCGCGAGCGCGACTTCTTCCAGCTCGCGCAGCGGAATCCCGAGCGGCTTGAAGTAATCCGCAGCCGGAGCGCAGCCCAGACAACGCGGCTTGAGCGGGCGGGCCATCGGCGTCAGTGCGCGTGATGACCGTGATGACCGTGCTCGCCGTGGCAACCGCCACCACCGCAGCCCCCCCCGCCGCCGCAGCCTCCACCCGCACGGGTTTCAGGCGCGGGCATTTCGCCGGCCAGGAAGGCTGCGACCGCCGCATCAGGGTCGTCGATGGCGGTGATCCGCGGCGCGATCCCGCGCGCGCGCAGCTTGGCCTGCATGCCGCCGCCCATGCTGGCGGCGATCAGCACGTGCACGCCGTCGAGCGGATGCGGCGCCTCGCCCGGCGTCGAATGCAACGCCTGTTCGAGCGGCAGCTCGAACAGTTCGCGCTCGCCGAGCACGCCGTCGGTCAGCGTGTAGATCCAGAACTTGCGGCATTTGCCGGCGTGCTCGGTCACCGTCTTGCGGTTCTGGCTGCACACCGCGATACGCACCACGCCCTGCGTCGGCAAAGGCGCCTCATCGACCGCTGCGTGGGCCTCATCCCCCGTTTCGGCGCGATGGCCGCCGCAACCGCAGCCGCCGCCCGAACCGCACCCCCCTTGCCGGCCCGAGGCGGATTTTTCCGCATGCTCCGCCTCATCCTCCGCATGCCCGCCGCAACCGCCCCCCGACGCTTCGCCGTGTGCGTGGCCATGACCGTGACCGCCGCAGCCGCCGGATTTGCCACAGCCGCCGCCACCACAGCCCGATCCGGAGCCTGATTCCGATTCGGACTCGCCCTCGACCGCGACGAGTTCGCCGCGCTCGAACTGGCCGATGGCGTCGAGCAGGGTTTCGGCATCGGTACCATAGACGCGGATGCCGCGCTGCAGCAGCTGGCGCAGGGTCATCCGGTCGAGGCTGGTGCACAGCAGCGCCTCAATGCGGAAGCTCTCCGTCTGCCCGAGCTGGCTGAGGTCGAGGGTACGGCCGCTGCGGGCCTCGGTATCGTAAAGATGAAGGTAGCGCGCTCGCGGCAGATGCGGCTCGACGGGCGCATCGCGCTCGCCGTCGGCGAGCGGGGCGTGCAGGGGAATACAGACGATCATGACGGGCCTTTCGGGGGGAAAACCGGAAACGCCCTTGCGCGGACGCCCGGAAACGAAAGCCCGGAGTATAGGTCAATTATTGGCGTACGCCAATAATTGACCTCATTCGCCCGGTCGGACGCCTAGAGTTTGAACTTCGCCGCGGCCTCTTGCAGGTCGCGCGCCAAGATGTCGAGCTCGCGCACCTGGGCGTGCGCCTGCTGCACCGAGGCGTCGGAGCGCTCGACCATCTGGGCGATGCGCTCGACGTTGCCGGCGATGTTGTTACTTGCCTCGCTTTGCTCACGCGCCGCGTCGGCCACCTCGCGGGTCTTCGCCAACGTCGCCCGCGCCCCTTCGTTGATGTCGCGCAGCGCCTGGGCGGCCTTCTCGGCCCGGTCGACGCCGACCGAAACCTGCCCGCTCACCCCGTCCATGCGCGCCGCGGCGGTGTCGGTGTCGCCCTGCACCGCGCGGATGGTGCGGGTGATGTCCTCGGTCGCGCGCGCCGTGCGCTCGGCGAGCTTCCTGACTTCGTCGGCCACGACCGCGAAGCCGCGCCCCTGCTCCCCGGCGCGCGCCGCCTCGATCGCCGCGTTGAGCGCCAGAAGGTTGGTCTGTTCAGCGATTTCCTTGATCACGCTGCTCATCGTGTCGATCTCACGCGAGCGCTCGACAAGGCCGCGAATCAGCTCGGCAGCGGCGCCGATGTCGGCAGCGATGCGGCGGATCTCGTCGGCGGCGTCGTTGGCCAAGCGCTCGCCCTGCACCGCGAGTTCGGCGGCCTGGCGGGAGTTGCTTTCGGTCTCGCGCGCGTTGTCCGAGATGTGATTGATGCTGACCGTCATTTCCTCGATCGCCGCCGCGGTGGACGCCGTCGCTTCCGAAATCTGCTGGCTGCCTTCGCTGATCTGACTGGTTTCGTTGCTCAGCTTCTCCGAGGCGCCGGAAAGCGTCCGCGAGGCGCCGTTGAAGTGTTCGACCATGGTGTGCAGGCTCTCGCGCATGCGCCGCATCGAACCAAGCAGGCTGTCGTCGCGCCCCCGGGTCTCGATCGTGCGCGAAAGGTCACCGGCCGCAATTGTCTGCACGATCTCGGCCGCGTAGCGCGGTTCGCCGCCCAGGTCGCCGAGAATGCTGCGCAGGGTGCTGAAGGCGAGCAAGCCGACCACGGTGAGGCCCACGCCACCGAGGATCAGGAGCAGGATCGCGTCCTCCCAGAAGGCGCCCTCGATGTCGTCGACGAAAAAGCCGATCACCAGCATCCAGTCCCAGGGTTTGAACACCACCGCGCCGTTGAGCTTGCGGTAGAGCGTCTTGTCCTCGCTGCTCGGGCGGATCGAGCGGTTCTCGACGAAGCCCTTGCCATCCTTGCTGCGTGCGATCGCATCCTTGTAGTGCTCGACGATGCTGCGCCCGTCGGCCATCTTGGTGCCGGCATCGACCTTGCCGATGCGCTCGGCGGTGGCATGCACCAGCATCACGTTGTCCGACACCCGCCGGGCGACGAAGTAATCGTCCTTGTGACGCAGGGCGCGCAAGGCTTCCTGCGCGCGGGCCTGAGCCTCGTCGCGCGTCAGCTTACCGCTGGTTTCCAGCGCATGGAAATACGCCAGCTGCGAATGGGCCAGATCAAGCAAGACCCTGATCTGGTGCTCACGCTCGTCCATCATCGAGCTGCGCAATTGCAACACCCCGACGAGGCCGAGAACGATCATGCCCAGCAAGGAGCTGGCGATGATCATGAGCAGGCGGGTACGGAACTTCATCGTGACATCTCCTCCAAACAAAGCCGGCGGATACTAACTTCATTGCACGAAAAACATCGCCCAACGATCACACTTTATACACTTTGTTACTTTTTTTCTCCGCCAGCGTTCCACTCTGGACTATGCTCATCTCATGTTCCCGCACTTGTCTTCCCGACCGCTGCGCTGGCAGACCGTCCTGCGGCACTTCGGCTGCGCACTGCTGGCGCTGACGCTCGGAGGCGGAGCGGCCCTGGCGGCGTCCGGCGAACGCCCGCGGGAATACCTGCTGGTCACCGATTTCTGGCCACCCTTCCGCATCGAAGGCGAAAACGGCGCCATGCAGGGCATCGACATCGAACTGATCGCCAAGCTCGAAACGCGCCTGAAGATCAAGATCCGCGTGCAGCGCGTGCCCTGGGTGCGCGCGCTGGGGATGATGCGCGACGGCACGGCCGACCTGATGAGCGGCCTGGCGCGCACCCAAGAACGCGAAACCTTCATCCTCTATCAAGCGCCGGCCTACGCCGAAATCCGCCCGGCCTTCTACCAGCTCGCCACCAACGCGCAGCCGATCAAGCGTTACGAGGATCTGGCCGGCACGCGCATCGGATTCACGCGCGGCAGCGTTTATTTCGAGCCCTTCGACAGCGACAACGCGCTCAACAAGCTGTCGGCGACCGACGAAACCCAGCTGCTCCGGATGCTGCTCGGCCGGCGTTTCGACGTCATCGTCGGCAGCGACCTGCAGGTCGACTACGAGTTGCGCCTGCGCGGCTTCGCCAGCGAGGTCGTCAAGGCGGCCTACCGCCCGGCCAAGACCACCCCGCTCTATTTCGGCATTTCGCGCAAATCGCCCTTGGCCGCGGAGGCCAGCGAACTCGGCCGCGCCCTCGCCGAACTGCAGGCCGACGGCACCATCGCCGCGATCCTCGCCCGTTACAGCCTGGGTGGCAAAGCCGGGGAGCGCCCGGCGACACCCTGAAGCCGCGTCGCGGCCGCCCGGCTCACGCTCCGGTTTTTGCGGAAAAATCCGCCCAGCCCTGCGCCGCCAAGGCTGCGGCGATGCCCTGCAGCGCCGGCAAGGCGTTCTCGGGCAGGGCCACGCCCCGCGCCCCTTCAAGCTGCGGCTCATCCGGGTTGATGCGAATCAACAACCCGCCGAGCGAAGCGCCGAAACGACGTACCGTCGGCACTGCGGTGCCGGCGCCGAGTTCGATCACCAGGAGACGCTCAACCCGGCGCCGCCAGACTGCGAGGCGCGTGTGCTGGGCTTCGCTGCGCGCCTCGCACCAGTTCCAGTCGCCGAACATCAGGATGTTCGGCCGCGCCAGTGCGCCACACCGCGGGCAGGTCGGCAGCGCAGAGCGCAGGCGGCAGGCGTCGGCATCGACGTCGGGGAGGAGATCGTCGGCCGCCCAGATCGCTTCGCCGCACGGCTCGCTGCATTGCAGGTGATGGATCGAGCCGTGGCATTCGACGATCTGCTCCGCCGCAAAACCGGCCTTCTGGAACTGCCCGTCGACGTTGCTGGTGAACACGAACGCGCCGTCCGGCACACGTTCGGCGATGCGGCGCAGGATCGCGAACCCGGCGTGCGGCACGGTCGCCCGGTAGAGGTTCAGACGATGGCCGTAGAAGCCCCAGACCTGGCGCGGGTCGCGCACAAAGGCTGCCGGATTGGCGATCGCTTCGAAGGGAATGCGCGCCCGGCCGAGCGCCGGATAGGCACGCCAGAAGCCCTGCGTGCCGCGAAAATCGGGCAGCCCGGAGTCGACGCCGAAGCCCGCGCCGGCGGTGATCAGCAGGCCATCGGCCTGGACGATCAGCTCGGCGCAGCGCCGGTAGGCGTCGTCCGCCGGCAAGCACTCAGGCATGCGCCGCTGCGTAGTCGGCCAATTCGGCCTGCCAGGCCGCTTTTTCCTCGGCCGCGACAAACGACGCCGCGAAGCTGTGGGCGGCGAGCTGCACGAGCTCGGCGCGCGAAAGTTCGAGCGCCTCGGCGACGGTGAGGTAGTTGGCGGCGACGTAGCCGCCGAAATACGCGGGGTCGTCGGAATTGACCGTCACGCACAGCCCGGCGCGCAGGAGGCGGGCGAGGTTGTGCTGGCGCAGGTCGCTCACCACGCGCAATTTGAGGTTGGAGAGCGGGCAGACGGTGAGCGGCACCTGTTCGCGCATGAGGCGCTCGATCAGCGCCGCGTCTTCCTCGGCGCGCACGCCGTGGTCGATGCGTTCGACTTCAAGCACGTCGAGCGCCGCGCTCACGTACGCCGCTGGCCCTTCCTCGCCGGCGTGGGCGACGACGCGCAGCCCGGCGGCCCGCGCCTCGGAAAAGACGCGTGCGAATTTCTCCGGCGGGTTGCCGCGCTCGGACGAATCGAGGCCGACCCCGACCCACAGGTCGGCATACGCCGCGCGCAGCGGCAGCGCGGCGCTGAGCGTCGCCATGGCCTCGTCTTCGGAAAGGTGGCGCAGGAAGCAGAGGATCAGGCGCGAGGAAAACCCGTGCTGCTCGCGCGCCTCGCGCAGGGCTCGAGCGAGCCCCGCGAACACGGCCTCGATCGGCACGCCGCGCTCAGTGTGCGTCTGCGGGTCGAACATCAGCTCGGCGTGGCGCACCCCGTCGGCGCGGGCGCGTTCGATGTAGGCGGCGGCGAGGGCGTGAAAATCGTCGGCCGTGCGCAGCGCGGCGGCGCCCGCGTAGTAGAGGTCGAGGAAGGACTGCAGGTCGTCGAAGGCGTAGGCGGCGCGCGCCGCCTCGACGTTCGGATAGGGCAGCGCGACGCCGTTGCGCTGCGCGAGTTCGAACATGAGTTCGGGTTCGAGCGTGCCTTCGATGTGCAGGTGCAGCTCTGCCTTGGGCAGGCCGCGGATGAAAGTGGAAAGCTCGGCGGCTCGATCGGCGCACATGAAAGAAGACTCCGGGGGTTCTGGAAATGCGCGCATTGTGCCGCAAATCGCCCGCAGCGGACACCGCCGCGCCGCAGCCGGAAGGCCGTGCCGCAAGCCAATCCAGATGCGCCTTCCGGCGCCGCGCCAGCGCCCGTGGAATAAGGCTTTCAGACAGTCATCCCTGCGTCTTTCAAAGTCCTGAAAACGCCCGCCCAGGCGCCGCCGCGCTATGCGTTTGGTGCTAGAATGACCCGCATCGCGCCGGGGTCGAATCAAGAACAAATGCCCGGACCAGCTCATGCAGCAGGATGCGCAGACCGCTTTCAATACCCTCGCAAGTTTTCCAACCTTCGAAACTGAAAGAAAGACTGCAATGACGGCCATCAAACAGGAAGACCTGATCCAAAGCATCGCCGATGCGTTCCAGTTCATCAGCTATTACCACCCGCTCGACTTCGTCAAGGCGCTCGGTGAGGCCTACGAACGCGAAGAGGCGCCGGCGGCCAAGGACGCCATCGCCCAGATCCTGACCAACTCGCGCCTCTGCGCCGAAGGCCACCGCCCCATCTGCCAGGACACCGGCATCGGCATGGTCTTCCTCAAGGTGGGCATGAACGTGCAGTGGCCCGACGCCACGCTGAGCCTGCAGGAGATGGTGAACGAAGGCGTGCGCCGCGCTTACACCAACCCGGCCAACCCGCTGCGCGCCTCGGTGCTCGCCGACCCGGCGGGCGCACGCAAGAACACCAAGGACAACACCCCGGCGGTCGTGCATTACGAAATCGTCCCCGGCCATCACGTCGAAGTCATCTGCGCGGCCAAGGGCGGCGGCTCGGAAGCCAAGGCCAAGCTGGCGATGCTCAACCCGTCCGACGACGTCGTCGACTGGGTGCTGAAGACCATCCCGACCATGGGCGCCGGCTGGTGCCCGCCGGGCATCCTCGGCATCGGCATCGGCGGCACGCCGGAAAAAGCAATGCTGATGGCCAAGGAATCGCTGATGGGCCCGGTCGACATCCACGAACTGAAGGACAAGGCCAAGGGCGGCGCCGCGCTCACCCGCGCCGAGCAGCTGCGCCTCGAACTGCACGAGAAGATCAACGCGCTGGGCATCGGCGCGCAGGGCATGGGCGGCCTGACCACCGTGCTCGACGTGAAGGTGCTCGACTACCCCTGCCACGCCGCCAACCTGCCGGTGGCGATGATCCCCAACTGCGCCGCGACGCGCCACATCCACTTCCACCTCGACGGCTCCGGCCCGGCCAAGCTCGAGCCGCCCAAGGTCGAAGACTGGCCGGCCGTCACCTGGACCGCCGACACCAAGGCCGCCAAGCGCGTCAATCTCGACGCGCTGACCAAGGCGGAAGTCGCCTCGTGGAAATCCGGCGACAAGCTGCTGCTCAACGGCAAGCTGCTCACCGGCCGCGACGCCGCGCACAAGCGCATCCAGGACATGCTGGCCAAGGGCGAGAAGCTGCCGGTGGACTTCACCAACCGCGTCATCTACTACGTCGGCCCGGTCGATCCGGTGGGCGACGAAGTGGTCGGCCCGGCCGGCCCGACGACCTCGACGCGGATGGACAAATTCACCCGCATGATGCTTGAGAAGACCGGCCTCATCGGCATGGTCGGCAAATCCGAGCGCGGCGCGATCGCCATCGAGGCGATCAAGGACAACCAGTCGGCCTACCTGATGGCCGTCGGCGGTGCCGCCTACCTCGTCGCCAAGGCGATCAAGTCGTCCAAGGTCCTCGGCTTCGCCGACCTCGGCATGGAAGCGATCTACGAGTTCGAGGTCCAGGACATGCCGGTCACCGTCGCCGTCGATTCGACCGGCAGCGCGGTGCATTCGACCGGACCGAAGGAGTGGCAGATCAAGATCGGCAAGATCCCGGTCGCCGGCTGAGCGTCTTCGCCTTCAATCCGCGAAGCCGGCCGCGCGCCGGCTTCGCCGTTTCAATGCCGCACCCTCAGGACACCCGCATGGACATCGAACGCCTCGGCACGACGCGCCGCTATTCCGACATCGTCATCCACGGCGACACCCTCTACCTCGTCGAAGTGCCGCACACCGCCGACGCCGACATCACCACCCAGACGCGCGAAGTCCTCGCCGGGATCGACGCCTCGCTGGCCAAGGCCGGCAGCGACAAGACGCGCCTCCTGCACGTCACCCTCTACCTGCCCTCGATGGCCGACTACGACGGCATGAACGCCGTCTGGGACGCCTGGGTGCCCGAAGGCACGGCCCCCTCGCGCGCCTGCGTCCAGGCGGGCCTCGCACATCCTGGCTGGCGGATCGAAGCCGTAATCACCGCCGCGCGCGGCTGATTTCCGCAGCCGTCCGCAAGCGCCCCACTGCGGCCCGTTGCCGCCCGCCCCTGCTGCGCCGGCCGCAACGGAAAGAGGACGCTCAAGGACGGTCCGGCGGGACGCTCAATCGAAGATATCGCTGAGCCAGGACTTCGGCTTTTTGCCGTAGTGCTTGCCGTACTGCGCCTGGCCGTGGCCGCCCGGATGATGGGAATGGCCGAAACCCTGCGGCGGCGGCTCTTGGCGCGGAGCGGCCGCCGGTGCCGGCTCGGCCGAAGCCTGGGCACGTTCGAGCAGCTTGTCGAGTTCACCGCGGTCGAGCCAGACCCCGCGGCACTGCGGGCAATAGTCGATCTCGATCCCCTGCCGTTCGCTCATGGTCAGGGTCACGTCCTTGCATACCGGGCATTTCATCGCACACTCCTTGCGTAATCCAAAAATGAACGCTCGCCGCCTCCGGCGCAACGCCGCGTCCGCAAGGCCTCAGGAGGAAAGAAGGAGAAGGGAAAACCCGGGAGCCCCGGGGCGGACGCAACGGCGGGCGCCGTCGATTCCTGTCCCTGTGCCTTCATTCCGCGCCAAGACGCCTTCGTACACGGTCGATCACTCACGTTAACGGCCTTCGACGAAAGTCTCGCCGCGACCCTGATACTCCGACAGGTCGCCTGCCCGACCGGAAGGTTTCCCCCCGGAATGACGGTCGTGACAGCGGACGGCTACTCCCTTTCGGCCCCATTGAACCATGAAAACCCGCGTTCGGGGCAAGCGGGCGATTTAGCACCGCAAGGCATCGCAAGTCCGCGTCAGGCGCCGCCTTCCTGCCGCTGGCGCAAAGCCTCGGCGCTGTCGCGCAGGTAGGCTAAGAATTCGCTGGCGATCGGCGAGAGGCGCTTGCCGCGCGGGTAGAGGATCGACCAGTTGGAGTGGATGGGAAAGCCTTCGACGTCGAGCACGGTCAACTGCTCGTCTTCGAGGTGCGCGCCCAGAGTGTGGCTGGAGATCACCGACAGCCCCATGCCGCCGGCCACCGACTGCTTGATCGCGACGTTGCTGCCGAGTTCGAGGCGCACCGAGGGCACGAAACCGCAGGCGGCGAAATACTCGTCGCACGCGAGGCGCGTGCCCGAGCCGCGTTCGCGCAGGATGAAGCGCTCGCCAGCCAGTTCGGCCAGCGCGATGCCGCGCCGCCCGGCCAGCCGATGCCCTTCGGCGGCGATCAGCACCAGCGGGTTGGAGAGGAAGGGCTGCTGCACGATCTCGATGTCGGCCGGCGGACGCGACATGATGTACAGGTCGTGGCGGTTGTCGCGCAGCGCGGTGACAACGCCGTCGCGGTTCTGCACGTCGAGGATGACGTCGATCTCCGGGTAACGGCTGCAAAAGCCGCCCAGGATGCGCGGCACGAAATACTTTGCCGTGCTCACCACGCCCACGCGCAGGCGCCCGCGCGCCAAGCCCTTCATGGCGTCGATCCGCTGCTCGAAGTCGGCCCATTCCTCGACCATCGCCCGCGCCGAGACGGCCAGCGCCTCACCGGCCGGGGTCAGGTCGAGGCGCTTGCCGACCACCTCGTAGAGCGGCAGGCCGACCGAATCGGCCAGTTCCTTGAGCTGCATCGACACCGTCGGCTGGGTCACGTGACAGGCGCGCGCGGCGGCGGTGATGCTGCGCAACTCGGCGACGGCGAGGAAAAGCTGCAATTGGCGGAAGCTGACATGCATAGATTTTTCCCTATCTTCACAATAGATATTATCGATTTTACTCGATCTAAAAGAAGCCCTATCATCCGCCCCATCCCTCTGGAGCCCCTCCTTGCCCGTGTTTCCGCAGTGCGTTCGGCCCTTCTTTTTCGTCTTCGGCCCCGCCGCGGGATACGTCCGCTCCACGCTCGAAATCCCCCACACCGCCCGCGCCCCGGCGCCCGGCCCCGCTTTTCCTCAACCCCCGGCCGGCCTCCTCGTGGATGCCGAGCCCGCCCATCGGGCGCCCCCTTCCTGACGGAGTTTCACCATGCAAGAGCACACCCCCACCGCCACCGTGAAGATCGGCGTGGTCATGGGTTCGGATTCGGACTGGCCGACGCTGCAAGCCGCCGCCAAACTGCTTGAGGAATTCGGCGTCGCCTATGAAGCGCGCGTCGTTTCCGCGCACCGCACCCCCAAGCTCCTCTGCGAGTACGCCGAAACGGCCCGCGCGCGCGGCCTCAAGGCCATCATCGCTGGCGCCGGCGGCGCTGCCCACCTGCCCGGCATGATCGCCGCGATGACCCCGGTGCCGGTGCTCGGCGTGCCGGTGCAGTCGCGCGCCCTCTCGGGCCTCGACTCGCTGCTCTCCATCGTCCAGATGCCGCGCGGCATCCCGGTCGCCACCTTCGCCATCGGCGAGGCCGGCGCCGCCAACGCGGCGCTGCTCGCCGTCGCCCTGCTGGCCAACGAAGACGCCGAGCTTGCCGCCCGCCTCGACGCCTTCCGCGCCCGCCAGACCGAGAAAGTCCTCGCCATGCAGCTCGAGGCGCCGCGATGATCGCCGCCCCCGCCACCCTCGGCCTGCTCGGCGGCGGCCAGCTCGGCCGCTACTTCGTGCTCGCCGCGCAGCAGCTCGGTTACCGCGTCGTCGTCGTCGATCCGCAGCCCGACTGCCCGGCGGCCAGCGTCGCCGACGTTCACCTCGTCGCCGCCTACGACGACCCCGCCGCGCTCGTTCGCCTCGTCGCCGAATGCGCCGCTGTCACCACCGAATTCGAGAACGTCCCCGCCGACGCCCTGCGCTGGCTCGCCGCGCACCGTCCGGTGCGCCCCTCGGCCGAAGCGGTCGGGGTGTGCCAGAACCGCCTCGTGGAAAAACGGTTCCTCGTCGAACATGGTTTTCCGCTCGCGCCCTTCGCCGCCATCGCCCGCGCCACCGACCTCGAAGCCGCGGGCGACGAACTCTTCCCCGGCATCCTCAAGGTGATCCGCCACGGCTACGACGGCAAGGGCCAGGTGCGCGTCGCCACCCGCACCGAAGCGCTGACCGCCTTCGCCGAGCTGGGCGGCGAAGCCTGCGTGCTCGAAGCACTGCTGCCGCTCGAGGGCGAGGTTTCGGTGGTGCTCGCGCGCGGCGCCGACGGCGAAGTCCAGGCCTACACCCCGAGCGAGAACGAACACCGCCACGGCATCCTCGACGTTTCCATCGTCCCTGCGCGCCTGCCCGCCGAACGGCTCGCCGAGGCACAGGCCATCGCCCGCGCCATCGCCGAAAAGCTCGACTACGTGGGCACGCTGGCGGTCGAATTCTTCCTCGTCGGCGGCGCGCTCAAGGTCAACGAACTGGCGCCGCGCCCGCACAACTCCGGCCACTGGACGCTCGACGCCTGCGCCGTCAGCCAGTTCGAGCAACAGGTGCGCGCCCTCTGCGGCCTGCCGCTCGGAAATCCTGGGGCCAAGCAGGCCGCGGTGATGGTCAACCTGCTCGGCGACCTGTGGTTCGACGCCCAGGGCACGGCCCGCGAGCCCGACTGGGCGGCCATCGCCGCCCCCGACCTGACGCTCCACCTCTACGGCAAAAGCGACGCCCGCCCCGGCCGCAAGATGGGGCACTACACCGTGCTCGGCGATGCCGTGGCGCCGCTGCGCGAACGCGCCGAAGCCTGCCGCGCCGCCCTCGCGCCCGAATCGGCGACACCTGCAGCACAGGTACAGCGCGCCGCGTAAACGACGAAACGGGAACAGAGGGGAGGCGCGCCGCCGGCGTTGCCCTCCCCTTTTTTACGCGCTCAGCGCTCGCTCAGTGCAAGGTGCGCGCCGAGGCCGGCGAAGCTGGCGGCGAAAGTCCGGCGCAGGACGTCCTGCACGCGCGGCGAATCGATGACGCAGACGCGGAAGGCGTGCGCCAGCAGCCCGTAGGCGACGAAGACCACGAAAGTCATGAGCATGAACACCGCGCTCAGGCCCAGCATCTGCTGCATCGGCGCGCCAGCGCCGGCATCGACGAACTGCGGCAGGAAAGCGAGGAAGAAGATCGTCAGTTTGGGGTTAAGCACGTTGAGCAGCACCGCCTTGACCACGATGTTCCAACCCGAGGCCCCCGAAGCGCCGGGGCCGCCCGCCGTGGCGTCGACAGCCAGCGCCGAACGGTCGCGCCAGGTCGCCCAGGCGATGTAGAAGAGGTAGAGCGCGCCCGCGTACTTGAGCGCCTGCCAGGCCAGGGCGCTGGTGTGCAGCACTGCGGCGAGGCCGAGGATGGTGGCCAGCAGGTGCGGCACGATCCCGGCCACGCCGCCGAGCGCCGCGAAGATGGCGGCCCGCCGCCCCTGGATGAGGCCGGTGGACACCGCGTACACCACGCCCGTCCCGGGCACCAGAACCACCACGAACGACGTCACGAGAAACTCAAGGCTGAACATGTCCTCTCCCCAAAAAAGTGGCGCGGTTCCAGCCTACTCGGCCCCGCCGCGCGCTCCGTATGGCTCGATCCTACCTGCCGCGCAGGCCGCCGGGCAAGCGGCGCAAGGCGCGGTCGTGCCCGCGCGCGAACAGGAGCAAGGTCGACAGCGCGCCGAGCAGCGCGCAGAACATGTCGCTCTGGGTGTCCCACGGATCGCCCTGGGTGCCGAGGAATTCGTCCGCGCCCTGGCCGAGGGCCAGCGCCGCGCCCCACTCGATCAGCTCGTAGCTGGCGCTCACCGCCAGCACCACGCAGACGACGAGGAAGGCAAGCATGCCGCGCCCGCGCACATAATCGCCGCGCAGCAGGATCTCGCGCGCGAGCAGCGCCGGCACCAGCCCCTGGAAGTAATGCCCGATGCGGTCGTAAGGGTTGCGCGCCAGATCCAGCCATTCGGCCAGCTCGAAGCCCAGCGGCACACGCGCGTAGGTGTAGGCGCCGCCGACGATCAGCACCAGCCCGTGCAGGAAAAGCAGGACGTAAAGCAGTGGCGTCAGCGGGTAGCGCCGGCGCGTGAGGTAAAGCACGGGCAAGGCGATCAGCACCGGCATCACCTCCAGCCACCAGGTGGTGCGGTCGTACGGGGCGATGCCGGACCAGATCAGCGCGGCCACAGTCAGGGCCACGGCCGCGCGCAACATCACGGGAGAAGCGAGGGACATGAGAACACTCGAGACAGATGAAAAGGCGAAAAGGCGCGGCCTTCGCCAGCGATGACACCGCCATCCGCCGCTACTCGGTGATCTTGATCACCCGGCCGCCGCACGCACTGTAGCACTGTCGGTAGTCGTCATCGCAGCGCCAGCTCGAATCGCTCACCCAGCACGAACGCAGGTGGCGTTCGCAGGCCCAGGCTTCGCGCCGGGTAAAGGCGCCCATCGTGCAGAAGCGGTAGTTCCACCAGTTGCGCCGCTCGCAGGCTTCGCGCGCCCATTCGGCGCGGCGGAACTCGTCCTCGCGGCAGGAATCGCGCGTTTCGGCGCAGCGCGCGATGCACTGCGCCCCGGCCTCGCCGGCGGGCGGAACGTATTCGTAGCGCGTCATCGCGCAGCCCGCGAGCAGGAGCAGCAGCGCTGGCGCACACAGGCCGAACACGGCGGACAAACGGGAAAGACAGGAAGGCATGGACGGGGTACCGCGCGTGGAAAGGTGTTTCTGCCGCGTTCAACGCGCCAGCTCGGCCCGGCGATGACAGCCGCCGGAAGGCGGCGTCGAAGGGCGCTTCAAATGCGCTGCCCCCTGAGCCCTGAGCACACCCCGGAAGAAGAACGCCAAGCCCACGAAGAACGGCGTTTTCAGCCCACCGCAGGCCGGCCCGCAGTCAGGCCGGCACTCGCGTGTTATTTCTGCGTGCGCTGCGCGTCCTGGGTGCCCTGGGCGCTTAAGCAGTTCGCCGCCTCCCTCAAGGCTGTGGCACGGCCTCCTGCGCCCGCTGCTTCGGGTCAGCCTGCCAGACCACCGCATCATCAACCGCGTAGAGCGCACAGCGCTGCTTCTCCGGGCAGGCCGCGAGCACCTGGCGGATGGCGTCGGCGCTGTCGCCGCTGGCGTAGCCCGCGCCCGCCGCGCTAAGCGCGAAAGCGCGCGGCTTGGGCAAATTGAGGAAGCGGGCATAGCGTTCACGCGCCTGCTCGCCCCCGGGCACCGCGGCGACGTCGGCGAGCGCCGCGAAATCGCTGACCGGCGGCACGCGGAAGGCATGGGTGCCGAAGCGTTCGCTGGACGTGAGGCGTAGCGGGCGCTCCAGGCGCGCCGCGAGGTAGTCGAACAGGCGCTCGCGCGAGGCCGCGCGCGCTGCCGGCGTGCCGCCGACCATCGCCGTTCCCGAGCGGCTGTTGCCGACGCCGCCGCGGCGACGCAGTTCGGCCGTGCCGTCGAAGCCGTGGTAGCTGTCCGGGTAGGCGGCAAACTCGACCGGCGCCGCCGTCGTCGTCATCGTTGTTGCTCCGAGACGCGCCACGAGTTCCCGGCAGGGCGCGGCCGGCGTCCAGTCGTCGTTCTCGCCGACCATCAGCAGCAAGGGCGTGGCCAGGGCGTAGTCGTTTTGTTTGAGGATCGCGCTGCAACCCGGGTAATAGGCGACCGCCGCGCGGAACGGCAGCGGTCGCGACGCGACGAAAGGTGCGCTGCGGTCGATCGTGTGCAGCACCGTCTGCGCCCCGTGCGACCAGCCGAGCACCGCCAGCCGGCTGGCATCGACGTCGGCGCGCGCCTTGAGCCAGGCCGCCGCGGCGTAGACGTCGGCGCGGCGGTCGGCCTCGTGCACCGTGCGCTCGCGGTTAGGTGTTTCGCAGATCGATTTCAAGCCGCGCGAGGCAAAGCTTTCGGGAAAGAGGACGTGGTAGCCCTCGCGGTTGAGCCATTCGGCCAGCTCGTGGTAACGCCCGGCCAGGCGGTGGCGGCTGTCGAGCGCGCCGCTGCAACCGTGCAGGCCGACCACCACCGGCGCCGGTTTGCCGCCGGTGACGCGCACCGGGGCCGGGAACCAGTAGGCCTCGACCGCCGGCTGGCCCGGCTGGTCGGTGAGCGGCGAAATCGTCAGCCGCTCCTGGGCGAGCGGCAAGGCGCTCCACGCGGCGAGGCCCAGGGCCAGCGCCAAACCGAACCGATCGCCCCTGCCTCGCATCGCGGCCTCCCGGGTTTATTTGGTCGCGTTGCTGGCCTTGCCAGCGCTGCAGTAGGCGGCGAAGACCTTCGGGTCGCGCGCCAGGCCCTTGGCATCGAGCAGCTCCCACGGGCGGGCGCAGACCGCGTCGCGCGCGCACCAGGCGTAGCCGGCCGAAGCGATGCAGCCTTGCGCATCGCGGTCCGAGCCCGGCGCCGGCGTCGGCTGCGGGTTCGCCCCAGCTGCGCGGCGGCCCGCCTTGACGAGCAGCAGCTTCAGTTCGCCCGGATCGCGCCCGGCTTCGACCGGATACTGCCGGTCGGTGGTAAACAGCAGCCGGTCACCATGCAACAGCTTGGCCTGTACGCTGTAGCGATGCCCGGCCTGCAAGCGGTCGGCGGCGTAGGGCAGCTCGAAGCGGTACGGCGGCAGGCCGGCATCGGGGATCGTCACTTCGGCCAGCGTCTGCGCCGGCGCGTCGGCGCGCGAAACGTCGAGCAGGCGGACTTCGAGCCGCACATCGGGGCGCACCGCGATGCGCTCGCGGTAGGCGGCAACGCCGCGCAGCGTCGACATTTTTTCATCGGCAGCAACGGCCGGGCCGGACAGCGCGGCGGCGAACGCGAACGCGCCCAGCGCGGCAAGCACGCCACGGCGCAGGCCTGAGAACGAGAAAACCATGAGAAGGCTCCTTTCGGACAAAGACGGAAATCAGAGGCTGTCGCGGTCGTCGAAGACGGGCAGCGTGGACCGCGCTTCCGGCGCCAGCAGGCGGCGCGCCAGCAACGGAAAAATCACCACCGAGAGCACCCCGGCGAGGACCAGCGCCGTCACTTCGCGCGGTGACATCAGGCCGGTGCGCCCCGCCATCTCGGTCAGCGCCACGATCAGCGACAGCGTGGTCGCCGAATAGAGCGCCGCGGCGGCAGCCGGGCGCGGCCCGAGGGTGAAGCGCAGGCACAGCGCGACCGGCAGGTGCACCAGCAAGAGCGCGATCAGGAAGGCGAGGCACAGCCCGAAGCCCGCGAAACTGCCGAAGACGGCGCCGACCTCGAGCTTCATCCCGCTGTTGATGAAGAACACCGGCACCAGAAAGCCGAAGCCGATGCCCTCGAGCTTGTGGTGCAACAGCTCGCTGCTCTTGCCCTGCAAGGCGAGTTTGATCACCAGCCCGGCGGCCAGCGCGCCGAGCGCCAGGTCGAGGCCGAAGGTTTCGGCAAGCACGGCAAAGAAGGCCAACACCAGCATCGCCACGCGCACCGGCAACTGGCTCGTCTGCGTCAGCGTGCGTTCGAGCACGCGCAGGTAACGCGGCACCCCGGCGCCGCGCAGCAGCGCCCAGCCGGTGAGCACCACGATGACGGCGAAGGCCAGCACCAGCAAGGTCTGCTGCGTGCTGTCGCCCTGCTGCGAGAGAAGCAGCGCCATCAGCAGGATGGGGCCGAATTCGCCGACCACCCCGAGCGCAACGACCACCCGCCCGAAAAAGCTGTCGATCTGCCCCGAGTCGCGCAGCATCGGCATCAGGATGCCCAGCGCCGTGGTCGACAACGCGATCGCCAGCACCTGCCAGGCGTCGACCAGCCCGAGCCAGTGAAAGCCTTGCGCGCACAGCCAGGAGGCGCCGAAAACCAGGCCCCAGGAGAGCGTGGCGAGCACGATGGGCTTGCCGCGCAGGCCGGCGAGGTCGATCTCCATCCCGGCGAGGAAAAAGAGGAAAGCCATGCCGATCCCGGCCACCGCGCCCACCGCCTCGCTGCTGTGCGCGATGCCTAGCAGCGACGGACCGATCAGCACGCCCAGCGCCAGCTCAAGCATGATGATCGAGAGGCCGAAACGGCGCGTCAGTTCGCCGATCACCGGCGCCGCAACGGCCGCAGCCAGAACCACCAAGAGGGGAGGAATGTGCATGACGGTCGCGCCACTCACGAAAATGATGCCCGATTATCGCCGATTTGCCCTGCCGGCGCCCAGCGCAGAAGTCGCAGCGCCCCTTTTCGCTGAACGCCCTAAACTACGGGCGCTACAACCGGCCTGGAAGGGGCGTGGAATGGCGGTTCTGGCGGGAGGTTTTGGGAAGGCGCATCTGGATGCGGGTTGGGGGCCAATCCAAGACTGTAACCCATGACAGCGAATCGAATGGACACCGACAAGCTCTGCTCGTAAGCTACCATGTCAAATGCGTATAACCACCTCCATCCGGGACAATGGAACGCGGGAATAATTGTCGTCAGCCCCCAATTTTTGCCAGTATATTTTTCACCCCCCCCAATACATCAAAGAACAACGCCTCTTGTTTTTGGAGGAACGATATGCTCTCAGCTTATCTTGAATGGGTGAGCGATCTTGCAATGATGATTTCTCAGGCCATCGGGCAGTACATTTCTGAGCGTATGCGCAGCGATACCGCCCATTGGCCGAAAATAGCCACCAAATTCTGTGTTTTTGCAGTAATTTACCTACTCCTCACCGTAGGAGTATTTACGGTCAGCCTTTCGCTTGCGTGGCTTGTTTTCAAGGTCACTTTCTAGCGCTTCAGACTGAGGCGGATCAGCGACTGTCACGACAATGCGGTGACGAGAAAAAACAGGGGATGCCCCCGACTCTCCCGCACCTACCCAGTCAGTCTGACTACACGCCTCCCTCCACCCGTAGAATTGCGCCCAGCAAGCGTTCCGCATCAACCACTCCCGGCAGGTAATGGATCGACTCCACCGGCCGCAGGGTGTGGGCGATGAAGACGGCGAGCGCTTCTTTGTCGGCGGTGTCGACGCCGAGGTCGGCGAGGGTGCGCGGCAACTGCAACGGCCGGTAGGCGGCGGCGAGTTCGTGCAGTTCGTCGTCGCGGCCTTCGAGCGCGAGCTGGACGAGGATGCCGTAGGCGACCTTGGCGCCGTGCAGCACGTTCGCGGTCTGCGGCAGCACGGTGAGGCCGTTGTGCACCGAGTGCGCGGCGGCCAGCCGCGTGTAGCGCTCGCCCAAACCGCCGACCAAGCCGCCGCCGGCGATCACCGCGTCGATCACGTCAACAAACGCCGCCGAGAGGCGCCCTGCCGCAGCGTCGGCGAGCGCGGTCGGGCCGGACTCGAGCAGCACGTCGCGCACCTGACGCGCGGTTTCGAGGCCCAGGCGGGCGGTGAGCGGCAAGCTCGCCCCCATTGCAGCCTCGCGTGCGCAGAGGACGCGCGCTTCGTACCACTTGGCCAGCGTGTCGCCGATGCCGGCGCGCAGGTATTCGGCCGGCGCAGCGATGAGCAGGCGCGGTTCGACCAGCACTTGATGGCTGCCGAGGGCGAAGAGTTCGAAGGAGAGCGCCCGCCCGGCATCGTCGTACCACACCGAGAGTGGCGTCCACGCGGCGCAGGTGGCGGCGATGGTCGGGATCGCCACGAAGGGGCGGTTGAGGCGCGCGGCGACGGCTTTGGCGGTGTCGAGTGCCGAACCGCCGCCGACGCCGACGATGACTTCCGCCGCGCCCGCCTGGGCGCTGAGCGCGGCAACCTTACTTTCGCTGCAATGGCCGCGGAAGACGGCGTGCGTCGAGCGCGCTTCGCGGTAGCACGCGGGCAGGTAAGGCGCGGCCGCGGCCGTGGCACGTTCGCCGCCGATCCAGAACAGGCGCTGCTGCGGGAAGGCCCGCGCCAGCGCGTCGAGCGCGCCGGGGTGCGAGTAGTAGTTGGCCGCGCCGGGCTGGACGCGAATGGGCTGGCGGGCGGCGAGGCCGTCCGGGGCGGTGGCAAGGGAAGTCATGATCGGCATCTGAATGAAATGGAAAACGCGGCGCCCCGAATCAACGGAAGCGCCGCGCTGCGTACACCTTGCTCAGAGCGCCGCCAAGCCGCGCCCGGAGCCTAAGCCGGAGATTACCAGGCGGTGACGATGGAGTCCTTGAATTCCTTGTTCACGTAGGCCTTCACTTCGGCGCTGTGGTAGGCCTTGATCAGCTTCTTGAACTCGGGCTTGTCCTTGTCCTGCTCACGCACGGCAATCACGTTAGCGTAGGGCGACTTGGGTGCTTCGATGGCAATCGCGTCGCGCGTCGGGACGAGGCCGGCGGGGATGGCGTAGTTGGTGTTCACCGCCGCGGCATCGACTTCGTCGAGCGCACGCGCCAGTTGGGCGGCGTCGAGTTCGACCAGCTTGATCTTCTTGGGGTTGTCGATCACGTCGAGCGGGGTGGCCTTGAGGCCGGCGCCGTCTTTCAACTTGATCACCCCGTTGGCCTGGAGCAGCAGCAGCGCGCGGCCGCCGTTGGTCGGGTCGTTGGGCAGCGCGACGCGGGCGCCGCTCTTCAGGTCGGCGAGCGACTTGACCTTCTTCGAGTAGATGCCCATCGGGAAGACGATGGTCTGGGCGATCGAGACGATCTTGTAGCCGCGATCCTTGACCGTGTTGTCGAGGTAGGGCTGGTGCTGGTAGCTGTTGGCGTCGAGGTCGCCGGCGGCGAGCGCGGCATTGGGCTGGACGTAGTCGGAGAACTCGACGACCTGAATCTTCAGGCCATCCTTCTCGGCGATCTTCTTCACCACTTCGAAGATCTGGGCGTGCGGGCCGGCGGTGACGCCGATCTTGAGCGGTTTGTCATTAGCTTGGGCGCTGGCGCCGACGGCGAAAGCGGCGATGCTCGCAGCCAAGAGGCCACGCAACAGACGGGAAACGTTCATCGGGATTCTCCTTGAAAGATGAATGGCGGGATTAAGGGTTTAACGATGGCTCAAGCGGCGCACGAGGCGGTCGCCGGCCGACTGGACGATTTGCACGAGGACGATCAGCACGACGACCACGAGGGCCATGACGTCTGGGAGGAAACGCTGGTAACCGTAACGGATGCCGAGGTCGCCGAGGCCGCCGCCGCCGACCGCGCCGGCCATCGCCGAGTGGCCGATCAGGCTCACCAGGGTGATGGTCAGGCCGGCGACGATGCCGGGCATGGCTTCGGGAATCAAGGCGGTGCGGATCACCTGCCAGGGCGTGGCGCCCATCGCCAGCAGGGCTTCGATCAGGCCGCGGTCGACTTCACGCAGCGCGGTTTCGACGAGGCGGGCGATGAAGGGAATGGCGGCGATGGTCAGCGGCACGATGGCCGCGGCGGTACCGATCGAGGTGCCGACCACCCAGCGGGTGAAGGGGATCACCGCGACAAGCAGAATGATGAAGGGCGTCGAGCGTACGGCGTTGGCGATGACGCCGAGGACACGGTTGAACGGCAGGTGCTCAAGCAGGCCCTGGCGGTCGGTGACCACCAGCAGCACGCCGATGGGCAGGCCCAGCAAGGTGCCGAGCGCGGCCGAGACACCGACCATCCACAGGGTTTCGATCAGCGAAGTCTGGAAAAGATTGAGCAGTTCGGGGCTCACAGCGCCACCTCCTCGACGTGGAATTCCTGCGTGGCGAGGTAGGCTTGCGCCTCGCGCAGCGCCTCGGGCGCGCCCTGCGCCGCGACGGCCGTGACGACCAGGGCGCCGAAGGGCAGGCCCTGGATCTCGTCGATGTAGCCATGCAGGATGTTGAAGACAATGCCGAAGCGTTCGCCGGCGACGGTCAGCGCCGGGCGGTCGACGGCCTCGCCGCGGAAGGTCAGGCGCCAGATGTGGCCCTGGCCGCCGGCCAGCAAGCGCTCGGCGCGTTCGCGCACGCCGGGCGGAATGTCGCTGCCGATCACTTCGCGCAGCATCGTGCGGGTGATCTCATGCTTCGGCTCGGTGAAGATGTCGGCAACGTCGCCCTGCTCCACGAGCTTGCCGTGCTCGAGCACCAGGACGCGGTGGGCGACAGCCTTGATCACCTGCATCTGGTGGGTGATGAGGACGATGGTCAGGCCCAGGCGGCGGTTGATGTCGGCCAGGAGTTCGAGGATGGACTGCGTCGTCTCCGGGTCGAGCGCCGAGGTCGCTTCGTCGCACAGCAGCACGCGCGGCTCGTTGGCCAGCGCGCGGGCGATGCCGACGCGCTGCTTCTGGCCGCCGCTGATCTGTGCCGGGTAACGGTCGCGCTGCGCGGCGAGGCCCACGAGTTCGAGCAGCTCGTCGACGCGCGCGGCGATGCGCTCCTTGGGCAGGCCGGCGAGTTCGAGCGGCAGCGCCACATTCTCGGCGACGGTCCGCGAGGAGAGCAGGTTGAAATGCTGGAAGATCATGCCGATGCGGCGGCGGACGTTGCGCAGCTCGGCGGGTTCGAGCGCCAGCAGGTCGCGGCCGTCGAACTGGACGCTGCCCTGCGTCGGGCGCTCAAGCAGGTTGAGCACACGCAGCAGCGTGCTCTTGCCGGCGCCGCTGCGGCCGATGATGCCGAAGATCTCGCCTTCGCGGATGTCGAGGTCGATGCCGTGCAGCGCCTGCACCCCGCCCGGGAAGGATTTTTCGATGCCGCGCAATACGTAGAGCGGCGTTCCGGCGGGCGAACCTGCGCCGCCCTGCCCGCCGTGACCGGTCTCGGTCGAGGACGGTGCGTCGGCCGCGGAAGCGGAAGCGGAAGCGACGGAAGAAGACGATTGCGGCGCGGCGGAGGCTCCGGTCTTGGCGATCGGCAGGGCACGGAGGACGCGCGTCAGCCACGCGGGGCGGGCGGCGGGGCGGGCCTCGAAAGGCAGGTGGCGGGTGACAGTCGTACTCATGCGTATTCCTCGGTCCGGGGCGCGTTGTGCGGCCTTTTGCCGCCCCTCGCGGCGCACGCCGGATCTCGGACGAGGGCTGCGGGGGGGCGTTGAGGAACGCACTCTACCAGCCCCGCATATACCGCCAAAGGAATGCTTTTCGATAAACATAAATCTTGCAGTTATAAGCAAATGGGAAACGATTACATTACCTTGTAAACAAAGGAATTTCCAGAAAACCGGCGCAAAACGGCGCTTCCCGAGCCCATGACCGGTTCGCCCGGCCACACTCCGGCGCGGCCCGCCGCCGCCCGTCCGCTGCGCGCAAGGGCGGCGCAAGGGAGTAAAATCGCGGCTCACCGGCCTGCGCCGCTCACCGCCTCTTGCCTTCCGTCCATGCGTTCCCTGCGCCCCCTGCTTCCGCTGCGCCTCCGTTCACGCCGTCTCCGGAGCGCCGCATGATCGGCATCTTCGACAGCGGCCTCGGCGGCCTCTCGGTGCTCGCCGCCATCGCCCGCGCCCTGCCGCGCGCCGACATCACCTACGTCGCCGACACCGCGCACGTGCCCTACGGCCCGCGCGACGACGCCTTCATCCGCGGCCGCGTGCTGGCCATCGGCCAGCTGCTCGTCGAGCGCGGCTGTACGCTGATCGTCGTCGCCTGCAACACCGCCACCGTCGCCGCCGTCACGGCGCTGCGCGAGGCGCTGCCCGGGATTCCGGTGGTCGGCGTCGAGCCGGGCGTCAAACCCGCCGCCGCGAGCACGCGGAGCGGGCGCATCGCCGTCCTGGCGACCGAACTCACGGCGCGCAGCGAGCGCCTCGCTCAGCTGATCGCCGCGCACGCCGGCGGCGTCACGGTCGACGTGCTGGCCTGCCCCGGCTGGGCGACGCGCGTCGAAACCCTGCGCCTGGGCGAACCGGGCTTTGCTGCCGAATTCACCGCCGAAGCGCGCCGCCACCTCGAAGCGACGCTGGCCGCCGGCTGCGACCGCGTCGTCCTCGGCTGCACCCACTACGCCTTCCTCGCCGAACACCTCGCGCCGCTCGTCGCCGGGCGCGCCGAACTCGTCGACGTTGCCGAGGCCGTCGCCCGCCAGTGCGAACGCCTCGCCGGCCCGGCCGCCGAGGGGACGGGCCGCCTGACCCTGCTCGCCACCGCCCGCCCCGAACGCCTCGAACAGGCGCTCATCGCCTTCGGCCTCGCCCACCTCGCCCCGCGCCTCACCGGCCCGGGCGCGTGCGTCGACGAGCGAGCGGCAACGACCTGAACCCACGCATGAACTCCGTCCTCGCCCAGATCCAGCACGACGCGCAGCAGTTCAGCGAGGCCATCGCCGGGATCATCGACTGCGACGTTGAAGTGGTCGACGTCGGCATGGTGCGCGTCGCAGGAACCGGTGCCTTCCGCCAGCGGGTGAACGAAAACATGGGCAGCCAGGGTTACGTGTATCGCCACGCGATGCAGGTCAACCGCACCATCCTGATCGAGAATCCCGGCCAGAGCGCAATCTGCACCCTTTGCGACAACAAGCTGCTGTGCGAGGAAATGCTCGACCTGGCGACCCCGATCTCGCTCGACGGCGCGGTCATCGGGGTCATCGGCATCATCTGCTCGACGCCGCGCCAGCGCGACCATCTACTCGCCGGCAAGGACAAGTACATCAGTTTCATCGAACAGATCGCCCAGCTGATCGCCGGCAAGGCTTACGAATACCGCGAGCGGCAGCGCGAGAAGGACACCTTCGCGGTCTTCCGCCGCATGATCGAGACGATGAACCACGGTGTCGTCGCCCTCGACGGCAACGGGATCGTCTGGCACGCCAACCAGTCGGCCGCGCGCCTGTTGCAGCGCCCCGACGACCTCGTCGGACGCCGCCTGTCGGTCGAACTGTCCGGCGACGTGCTCTACGATTTCGAGGAGGCCTGGCTCGACCTCGGCACCTTCCGCCTGCACGTGCTATGTACGCGCATCCGGCTGACCACCGCCGAACGCGGCGAGGTGACGCTGATCGTCTTCCAGGATGCGGCCGACTACATGGCTCCGTCCGGCATGCCGCCCCCGGAAAATCTTTCTCCCGACCGTTTCATCGGCGACTCGCCGGCGATCCGCCAGGTGCGCGCCCTCATCGACAAGATCGCCGCAGGCAAAGCCACCGTCCTCATCACCGGCGAGAGCGGCACCGGCAAGGAGGTCGTCGCCGCCGAAATCCACCGCCGCAGCCCGCGCCGCGACGCGCCCTTCGTCACCATCAATTGCGCCTCGATTCCCGAACCCTTGCTCGAAAGCGAGCTGTTCGGCTACGTCAAGGGCGCCTTCACCGGTGCCGACCCCAAAGGCCGGGTCGGAAAATTCGAGCAAGCCAACGGCGGCACCATTTTCCTCGATGAAATCGGCGACATGCCGGTCTACCTCCAGGCCAAGCTGTTGCGCGTACTGCAGGAACGGGTGGTGACCCGCGTCGGTTCGAACCAGGCGATTCCCATCGACGTGCGCCTGATTACCGCAACCAACAAGGACCTCATCGCCCTGATCGCCGACAAACAGTTCCGCGACGACCTCTACTACCGCATCAACGTCATCGAACTCACCCTGCCCTCGCTGCGCGAACGTCGCGAAGACATCGCCGAACTCACCCAGCATTTCTGCGACGAATTCGCCGGAGGTTACGGCCAAACGCGCACCAAGCTGCCCGAAGAGTTGACCAACGCGCTCTATTTCTACGATTGGCCGGGCAACGTGCGCGAACTGCGCAATGTCGTCGAGCACCTTTTCGTCATGCGCGGCGAGGCGCCCGATTTCAATTTGAGCCACCTGCCGCGGCGCATCCAGCCACAGCGCGGCGCCCGTCCAGGGGCAGCGCCAAGCGCCCACCCCGCCGCCGTCCGGCGCGACGAAGCAGCCCGCCTGGTCGAACTGCTCGAGCGCCACGGCTGGGACGTCGAGGGCAAGAAACGGACCGCGCAGGCGCTCGACATCGGCATCGCCACGCTCTACCGCCGTCTGGCCAAACACGGGCTGAACAAACGCTAGGCGCAGCCGCATTGCCGACGCGCCGGGCGAAAAAAACCGCGTACACCGAAACGACGCACGCGGAAAATACGGAGAGCGGGACGGGTGGGGGGGGGAGTGCGTCCCCGGCCTCCGGCGAGTCAGCGCCAGGCGATGGCTTCAACCTCGACCTTCACGCCGCGCGGCAAAGCGGCGGCTTGAACGCAGGAACGGGCCGGCGGCGTCTCGCCGAAATAGCGCGCATAGATTTCGTTGAAGGCCGCAAAATCGCCCATGTCGCTCAGATAGCAGGTGGTCTTGAGCACCTGACCGGCGTTCGAACCGGCGGCTTCAAGCACGGCGAACAGGTTTTTCATCACCTGTTCGGTCTGCTCGACGACACCGCCCTCGACGACGGCCATGCTGACCGGATCGAGCGGAATCTGCCCGGACGTGAACACCAGGCGCTCGAACAGGGTAGCCTGCACATAGGCGCCGATGGCGGCCGGCGCGCCAGCGGTGGCAACGATTTCTCTTTCCATGTTGTTTCCTTTCCTGCGCGGCATGCGCGCCGCGCGACATCAAAAAACCGGCCGTCACGCAGAAAGAGACGGCCGGTTTGCCAAAAACAGGCTCAGATTTCCGCGGCCTGCCCGGAAGTGTTCTTCAGCATCGCGGTAACCACCGCCGAAGCGGCGAGCGCGATGATCATGAACCAGAAGGCGCTGTCGTAGCGTCCGCCGCTCGTCTGGATGAGGTAGCCCATCACCGGGGCGGAGACGACGCCAGCCATCTGGCCGCCGAAGTTCACGATGCCCGAGGCGCGGCCCATGATCTTGGTCGGGATCTGGTCCATCAGGATGCCCCAGAAGAGCGCCATGGCGAGGAACATGAAGAAGGACGAGATGCACTGATAGAACACGGCCATGTCGGCACTCTCGACGCTGAACACGAGGTAGAGAAAGCCGGCGCTGATCACCGAGGCCACGACGTAGATCCACTTGCGCGCGTCCTTGCCCTTGTCCGACAGGTAACCGCCGAGCAGCGTGCCGACCGTGCCGCACAGGAAGGGGATGGCGGCCATGATGCCGGTCTTGGCGAGCGAGAAGCCGCGGACTTTCATCAGGTAGCTCGGCAGCCAGGACGAGAAGCCCCAGAAGGTGATGTCGAAGAGGAACCAGATCAGCGCCATCTGCCACAGGATCGGCGACTTGAGCACCTTGGAGAAGGGAATCGTCGTCTCGGCCGAGCCCTTCGGCCCGTTCTCGGCTTGCCTGTCGGCCTCCAGTTCGGCGAGTTCAGCCGGCGTGATGTGCGGGTGATCCTTCGGATCGTTGCGGATCCAGAGGTACATCCCCAGCGCGATCAAAAGCCCCGGAATGCCCATGATGATGAACACCATCTGCCAACCGAGCGTACCGATGATCGCCGCAGCGACGACGGCGGCCAAGGCCGGGCCGAGGGTATTGACCGAGGACTGGATGGCCGTCGCGCGACCGCGTTCCTTGCTCGGGAAATACGTGGCGATGGTCTTCCACGACGAACCCGGGAAGGCGCCTTCACCAAGACCGAAGAGGAAGCGCACGGCGAGCATCATCGGCAAGGTAAACACGAAACCGGTGAGCGTGGTGAAGATCGACCACCACGTGATGGCAAACGCCATCACCTTGCGCGGCCCGAACTTGTCGCCGAGCCAACCGCCGGGAATCTGGAAGCCGGCGTAGGCCAGAAAGAAAGCGCTGATGATCAGGCCTTGCTCGGTGGTGTCGATGCCCAGGTCCTTGCCGATGAACGGCAGGGACACGCTCATGATCATCCGGTCGAGGAAGGAGAACATCCAGCCGAGCCAGATGAAGAGCAGGACGGTGTAACGGGTCTTCCAGGTTTTTTGTGTGCCGGCTTGGGCCAGGCTAGATACGGAATTCATTGACCACTCCCATTGAATTGAAAAAACTCAGTACGCCTTGCGGATCACCTGTCCGCTCCGGGCATAGGTTTCCACCCCGTTCACCAGCGCAAAGGCGCCGTTGACCATCACCGCATCGATGCCTTCGGGATACTGATTGGGTTCGATGAAGGTGCCCTTGTCGATGATCGTCTCGGGGTTGAAGACGACGATGTCCGCCGCCATGCCGGGTTTGAGCTGGCCGCGGTTGGCGAGGCCGACCACCGCCGCCGGTTTGCCGGTCATCTTGTGAATGGCGGCTTCCCAGGACAGGCACTTTTCTTCGCGCACGTATTTGCCGAGCACCCGCGGGAAGGCGCCGAAGACGCGCGGGTGTGGCTTGCCCTTGCCCATCAGCCCGTCGGTGCACACGTTCTGCTCCGGCCGGCAGAGGAACTTGATGACATGTTCCTCGGTGCCGTAGAAATCGAACATGCCGACCGCGTTCTCTTCCTCGTAGAGGAGGTCGAAGGTGGCGTTGTACGGGTCCTTGCCGCGCTTCTCGCCGAGTTCGATCAGGTTGAGACCGATGGTGTCGGCATTTTTCTCGGTCTTCACGCTGGTGATGAAGATCTGGTCGAGGCCGGCAAAATCGATGAAGTTGTCCCAGCCCGGAATGCCCTGCTCGATGTCGGCGACCATCTTCTTGCGCAGTTCAGGATCGGCCAACCGTTCGAGCAGCTTGTCGGTGCCGCCCGCATGCACCCACGGCGGCAGGATGACGCCGAGCATGGTGCTGCCGGCGACATACGGATACTGGTCGAAGGAGATTTTCAGGCCCTCGCCCTGCGCCGCTTCGAGCATGCCGAGCATCTTCTCGATCAGCGGCCAGTTCTTCTTGCCGCAGACCTTCATGTGCGAGATGTGCAGATGCACGCCCGACTGGCGGGTGATGTCGATCAGTTCCTGCGTCGAGGTCAGGATGTCGTCGGCTTCACTGCGCTGATGCACCACGAAAATGCCGCCGTGGCGGGCCGTGACCTTGCACAGCTCGACGACCTCGTAGGTGTCGCCGAACGCGCAGGGCATGTAGATGAGGCCAGTGGAGAAACCAAAGGCGCCGGCGGACAACTCGCGGTCGAGGATCTCGCACATGCGGGCCACTTCCTCCTTGGTCGCCGCGCGGCCGTCAAGGCCCATCGCCTCCATGCGCACGTTGCCGTGCGGCACGAGGTAGGAAAGGTTGGTCGCCGGACGGTAGGCGGCGAGCAGCGACAGGTAGCCGTCGGTGTCGCGGTACTTCCAGTCGATCAGGTCGGTGTCGCCGTCGAGGCCGGCAATGTTCTTGCGCCAGGCCGTGATGTACTGCTCAGGCAGCGGCGCCAGTGCCACGCCGTCCTGGCCGAGCAGTTCGGTGGTGATGCCCTGGCGGATCTTGGCCGACAGCGCCGGATTGACGATCGCCGCCAGGTCCGAGTGGGTATGCGTGTCGATGAAACCCGGGCAGACGATGCGCTCGCGCGCATCGTAAACCTGCGTGCCGGGTTCGCCCTCGAAGCTGCCGATGCCGGCGATAACACCGTTCTCGACCAGAATATCGGCGACATAAGAAGGCGCCCCGCTGCCGTCAACAACCTTGCCGCCCTTGAAGATGGTTCTCACAGTTTCCTCCGCTAATCGAATCGTTGTAACTGATGCTTACCACTGCCTGCACTTCACCTTTGCGCGCCGGGCTAAGCCTTGACGCCGCACACGCTCTGCATGATTCCGTAGAAACCTTTGGCCGCGCCGACGAGCTGGTCGATCTCGATGTACTCGTCGATGGTGTGGGCCAGGCGCTCGGTCGAGGGTCCGAATCCCACCGTCGGAATGCCCGCCTCCCCGGCGTAGTGGCTGCCGTTGGTGCAGAACGAGTACTGCTGGATGCTCGGCGCCAGGCCCACGCCGCGCAGGCCGGCGAGCGCCAGCTGCACGCCTTCGTCCGCTTCGCCGAAGACCCAGCCGGGGAAGAAGCGCTCACCTTCGATGTCGTTGCCGGTAAAACACTTCTCGCGGCCGAAGGCATAGGAAACCTTGGCCTTGAACTGCGGATCGGCAGCGGCCAGTTCGGCGACCGCGTCTTGCAGCGGCGCGAGCACCGAGTCCTGGGTCTCGCCGACCAGGAGGCGCCGGTCGTAGGTGACGCGGCAGTAATCGGGCACCACCGAAGCGCCGGGATACGGCGAGGACTTGATGTCGGTGAGTTCAAGGATGCCGGGACCGAGCACGGGATGCTGCGTCGGTTCGATCCGGCGGATGCGGTCGATCAGGCGGGTCATCTGATACACCGCGTTGATCCCGGCCTGCGGGTTGGCCGAGTGCGCGGGCTTGCCAAAGGTCTCGACGACGATTTCGGCCCGGCCACGCTGGCCGATCTTGAGGTTGAGGTCGGAGGCTTCGCCGATGACCACCAGGTCAGGCTTGTAGGCTTCGCTCACGGCGCGCGCGGCGACGCCTTCGAAGCACTCCTCATGCACCACACAGGCAATGTAGATCTTGCCGGCGAAGTCGCGCTGCTTGTCCTCGGCGAAGAAGCCGGCGGCGGAGATCATCGCCGAGACCGAGCCCTTCATGTCGGTCGTGCCGCGCCCGTAGATGCGCCCGTCGGCAACCTCGCCGCCGAGCGGCGCGCGCGTCCATTTCTCGGCGTCGTAGGGCACGGTGTCGATGTGTCCGTCGAAGACCACGGTCTTGCCCGGACGCGCACCGACGAGACCGCCGACGATGTTGCCGTAGCGGTCGATGTTGATCTCGTCGAAACCGTAGGCCCGCATCATCGCCTCGATGGCACGCACGACGCCGCTTTCCTGCCCGGAAAGACTCTCCTCGCGGACCAGGGTCTGGCAGTTTTCGACGATTTGCGCGATGCGCTCTGTTGCAAACATGAACGACTCCTTTGATGACATATAGTTATTTGATGAGGCCGTAGGACGGAATCTCGCCGTCCCAGACGATGTCCAGATAGCGCTGCGGATCGGTATCCCCTTCGGTGCTGACCAGCAGCACGCGCGATTGCGCGTCGAGGCCCAGTGCGGCGCGTGCCGACGCCAGGCTCGGTGCCTGCATGAACAGTGAGAGCAGGCCGAGGGTCACCGCCCCCGACTCGCCGGAACAGACGCGCGGATCGCCAGGCAGCGGGTTGCCGTAGATGCGCATGCCGCGCGTGGCCACGTAATCCGGGCAGGAGACGAAGGCGTTCGCGTAATCGCGCAGGATCTTCCAGCCGATGGTGTTGGCTTCGCCGCAGGCGAGCCCCGCCATCACCGTCGCCAGGTCGCCGCCCACCGCCACCGGCGCGCCGCCCTTGGCACGCGCCGATCGATACAGGCAATCGGCGGCGCGAGCTTCGGCAACGATGACCTTGGGCCGCGCAGCGCCGTAGCTCGCGGTCAGGAACCCCTGCACCGCGCCGGCGAGCGAGCCCACGCCGGCCTGGATGAAGACGTGCGTCGGCGGCACTTCGCCCAGCTGCTGCAGGCTTTCGAGCATCAAGGTGCCGTAGCCTTGCATGATCCACAGCGGGATCTTCTCGTAACCGTCCCACGCCGTGTCCTGCACCACCAGCCAGCCATGCTCGGCCGCGCGCTGCGCGGTCATGCGCACCGCCTCGTCGTAGTTCATGTCCACGATCTCGGCCTCGGCCCCCTCGGCGCGGATCGCTTCCAGACGCTCGACCGACGAGCCCTTGGGCATGTAGACCACGGCCTTCTGCTTGAGCTGGCGGGCCATCCAGGCCACGCCGCGGCCGTGATTGCCGTCGGTGGTGGTGGCGAAGACCACCTCGCCAAGGCGCGCGCGCACCGCGTCGCTGACCATCACTTCATACGGCAGCTCGCTGATGTCCTGCCCCAGCCGTTCGGCGATGTGCCGGGCCATCGCGTAGGCGCCGCCGAGCGCCTTGAAGGCCTTGAGGCCAAAACGCTGCGACTCGTCCTTGACGTAGAGGCTGCGCAGGCCAAGATGCGCCGCGAGGCGATCAAGGGCCGTGAGCGGCGTTGGCGCGTAGCCGGGAATGGTGCGGTGAAATGCCAGCGCCTTGCCCAACTCGGCCCGCGAAAAATCGGCCACCGAGGTCGCCGGCGCTTGGGTGAAGGCGGTCTCGTTGAGAAACAGATCCAGCTCTTGAGGCATGAGTTCTTCCTGTTGTTGTCGTGATTTCTGTCAAACCGGCCAACGCACGTCGGCCAGAAACTCGACAACCAAGAGGCAGGATGCATGCCAGGCTCTAGACCTGCTTTTTTTCCGCATTATCTTCAGCGACTTACCACAAAATCCCCGCCTTTACCGGGGAGCTTTTCCGGCCAGACCAAGCCCATCAATCGATAAATTTATTGATAAATTATCAAGCAAATCGATAAACCGCCCTCCAGCGTCGGAGCCGCGCCGCACCTTGCGTCTTCGCCAACAGGAAAGCAAAAGCGCAGCCGGGCCCGCCGCAATCGGCCGCCCGGGGCACGGCTCACGGGCGGACAGGCACGTGCCGCGCCCTCAGCCGTTGCCGCGCAGGCGAACGAACAGGCATTTGAGCGCTTCGGCCCGGGTTTGCAGGTCGCTCGGCGGCAGCATCACGGCACGGTCGGCGGCGAGCATGGCGGGGATCGTCTTCGCCTGGCAGGACTTGGAGAAATACCAGCCCTGGATCAGGTAGATGCCGCAGGCCAGCAGCCAATCCAGATCGTCCTGCGCTTCCACCCCCTCGACCAACAATGAGACGCCCAGCGATTCGGCGGTGCCTTTGATCAGGCGAAGCAAGGCGGCCATGTGGGTGTTGCAGGCGACGCCATGCACGAACTGGCGATCCACCTTGAGTAATTTGCACTCGGTATTTTTCAGGGTCGAAAGATTGGACATCCCGGTACCGAAATCGTCGATGGCGATGCTGAAGCCGACGCGATGCAAGGAGGCGATCTGCGTCGCCAAGACCTTGTCGTTCAAGGGCTGGCCGCTTTCGGTGATCTCCAGCGTCAGCGCCGACGGTTCGACGTCGTATTCGCGCAGCAGGCTCACCAGCTTGTCGGCCAGACCTTCGGTTTGCAGCGTGGTGCGGGAAAGGTTAACCGACACCTTGGGCACCGCTGTCCCGGCCACCTGCCATTCGGCGATGTCGGCGCAGACCTTGCGGACGACGATGAAATCGAGCGTCGAGATCATGTCCAGGCTTTCGACCAGTTCGATCACCTTCCACACGGGAGTCGTCCCGTACATCGCGTCGTGCCAGCGCAGCAAGGCTTCGAAACCGACGATCCGCCCCGTGCTCACGTCGACCTGCGGCTGGTACTCGGGGTAAAAGTAGCTGCCCGGCTGGTCGTCGAAGAGGCAGGCGCGCACGCGCATGGCAATCTGGTTGCTGGCGATTTTTTCCTGATACTGGATGTTGGCGATCTGCGAGTGCTGCATCTCGGCCGCGGCTTCGTCGGCGATTTCCATCAAGGCGGCAGCGCTGGCCTGCTGCGGCTCGGCGCTGACCGAGACCATGCTCAAGGCGACCGAGACGGTGACGTTGCCAATGGTCAGTGGCGTTTCCAGATCATGCAAGGCGGCGACAAGCTCTGCCTTTTGTTGCCCGTCGACCCAAGCGAATGCGAAGCAGCCATCGCCCAGATGGGCCAGCAGTCCTTTCTCCAGCCTTGCCCTGCTCAGCCGCTCGGCCACGAGCGCGATCAACCGGTCCCGGAATTCCGCCCCGTAAATCCCGGTGACATGCAAGATGCGGTGCGTGCGCACCAGTGCCGCGTTCACTTTCTGCGTGGAGCTGTTCATCAAGGCCTGCAGCTGCTTCAGGAAACTCTGGCGGTTGGCCAGCCCGGTAACGGGACAGTGGTACTGCTGGTTGATCAGTTGCTCGAGGTGAGCGCCCAGCGATTTGAGAATCAGGCGCCCGTCCTCCCCCAGCGCGGTCGGCTGGGTATCGAACATCCAGAGGGTTCCGATCGCGAAGCCGTTCATCCCTTTGAAGGGGTACGCGGCATAGAAACGCACCTCCGGCGCACCGGCCACCAGAGGGTTGTGGGCGAACAGCGGATTGTCCAGCGCATTCTCGACCACATAGAGATCGTCCAGCGAATCGACCGCCGCGGCGCAAAAAGCGCCTTCCCGCGGCAGGCAGGTCGCCTCGATGCCATAGTGAGCCTTGATCCACACGGTATCGCTGTCGACCAGGCTGACCCCGGCGAAAGGCACCTTGCAGAGCGTCGCCAACAGCTCGACCATGCTCTGCAGCGACGTCTCGTTGTCCTCGACCACGGCCAGCAGATGCTCAAGCTCACGCACCCGGAGCGATTCGGCCTGCGCATTACGGACTTCGAAATCGAGTTCGTCGATCAGCATGGCGCGCTCCTTGAGCAAAGTAGCAAAGTGGCCGATTCGCAGCCGAAGCTGCGGAATCCGGACGTCCAACGATCGGGCATGAAACGCCCGTCCTGAATTGCGAACGCCTCACGTCACAGCCTAGCCCTTCACCCTCAATAGACAAGGCGCTCGTAAACTCCGGCGCCGGCGCTTCGCCAGTCCGAGGTACAGCACGGCGAGATTCCTGGCTATGATCACGGCTCGCGTTCGGTGTCCGTCTTCCCTTGCGGCGTCTGGCCTTCTTGGTGCAAAAGCGCGACGGCTCCCACCGCCGCCCGCGGGCACGGGGCTACAATGCAGGTTTCGCCTCATCCTCCGGTCATGCCTCCGATCTCAGCCCACTTGCCTGTTTCCCTACCCCGCGCCGTCGTCGTCGGCGGCGGGCCGGCCGGGCTGATGGCCGCCGAGGCGCTCACCGACGCCGGCCTCGCCGTCGACCTCTACGACGCCATGCCCTCGGTCGGGCGCAAGTTCCTGATGGCCGGCAAGGGCGGCATGAACATCACCCATTCCGAGCCGTTCGACGCCTTCCTCGCCCGCTACGGCGCGGCACGCGAACGCCTCGCCCCGGCGCTGGAAGCCTTCGGCCCCGAGGCCGTGCGCGCCTGGATGACGGGTCTGGGCGTCGAGTCTTTCGTCGGCAGCTCGGGCCGCGTCTTTCCGACCGGCATGAAGGCCGCGCCGCTCTTGCGCGCCTGGCTGCACCGCCTGCGCGAACGCGGCCTGCGCCTCCACGTCCGCCACCGCTGGCTGGGCCTCGATCAATGCGACGGCGGCTACCGCCTGCGCTTTGCCGCGCCGGACGGTGAAGTCACCCTCGACGCGCCGGTCGTCGTCTTCGCCCTCGGCGGCGGCAGTTGGGCCAAGCTCGGCTCGGACGGCCGCTGGACGGTGCCCTTCGCCGAACTCGGCATCGACATCGCGCCCTTCCGCCCGGCCAACTGCGGCTTTGACGTCGCCTGGAGCGAACACCTCCTCACGCGCCACGCCGGCGAGCCGGTCAAACCCGTCGCCGCGATGCTCGCGCCCGATGGCACGGGCTATCGACGAGGCGAGTTCGTCGTTTCCGAGGCCGGTATCGAAGGCAGCCTCATCTACGCCCTCGCCGCGCCGCTGCGCGACGCCCTCGAACGCGACGGCCACGCGACGCTGTGGCTCGATCTCCTGCCCGCGCACGACGCGGTCAAGGTCGCCGCCGAAGTCGCGCACCCGCGCGGCGCGCGCTCGCTCTCGAGCCACCTCGGCAGCCGCCTCGGGCTCAAGGGCGTCAAGCTCGCGCTGGTGCATGAATGCTTAAGCCGCGAGGCCATCGCCGACCCGGCGCAGCTTGCGCGCGGCCTCAAGGCGCTGCCGCTCAAACTGGCCGCGCCGCGCCCGCTCGACGAGGCGATCAGCACCGCCGGCGGCGTTCTCTTTAGCGCGCTCGATGCCGACTTCATGCTGCACGAGCACCCTGGCCTTTATTGCGCCGGTGAAATGCTCGACTGGGAAGCGCCGACGGGCGGCTACCTGCTCACCGCCTGCCTCGCCGCCGGGCGCGCCGCAGGGCAGGGCGCCGCGCGCCGCTTAAAGGCCGGAGCGTAGCGATGCACTGGGCTGGACGCACCATTCCACGCGCCCTGCAGCGCCGCTGCAGCGCCCTGTGGATGCGGCTTCCGGGCCTACTGCTTTCAGTATTCATCGCGCTGAGCGCCCCGCATTCCGGCGCTTCCGAGCGTTACGACCTCCTGCCCGGCAGCGCGCAGGCGACGCCCGTCTACGTGCGCGAATCGAACGACGCCGGCCGCGACGGACCGACCGTGCTCATCGTCGCCGCCATCCACGGCGACGAGGTCGCCGGCCACCACGCCGCCGAAGCCCTGCGCCGCGAGACCCCGGCGCGCGGGCGCTGGATCATCGTCCCCACCGCCAACCGCGCCGCCTTCGAGGCCGGCGTGCGGGCCAGCTACGACCTGCCCGACCTCAACCGCCAGTTCCCCGGTTCGCCGCACGGCGCCGCCGGCGCGCGCCTCGCCGACGCGCTGATGAATCTCGTCGCCCGCTACCGCCCGGCGCTGGTGCTCGACCTGCACGAGGCCTGGCACACGCGCGGCGGCGAACGCAACGAACTGGCCAACAGCCTGATCGTCAGCACCGCCGCGCTCGATACGGGCAAGACCTGTCGCTCGGCCACCGAACTCGTCTTCGGCTTGCTCGAAGGCCCGCCGCTGCCCGGTGGCGAGTCGCTCAACTTCCTCGCCGGGGCGCCGACCGGCAGCTTCAACCGCGAAGCCTCGGCGCGCTTCGCGGTACCGGTGATCACCGTCGAGAGCGACCGCGACGCGCCGCTCAAGGCGCGCATCGCCTACCACCGCGCGGTCATCCTGCGCCTGCTCGAAGCCATCGACGGAGCGCCGCAATGAGCCTGCTGACGGGCGCCACGGTCGGCGCCTGCCTTGCCTACCTCGGTTGGCTCGTCATCGAGCAGCGCCGCGCCCGCCGCCACCGCGCCGCCCTCGCCCACGTCGTCCATGTAAATGGCATTCGCGGCAAATCGTCGGTCAGCCGCCTGATCGACGCCGGCCTGCGCGCCGGCGGGCGGCGCGTGCTGACCAAGACCACCGGCACCCGGCCGCGTTTCATCGACGTCGACGGGCAGGAGCGGCCGGTCTGCCGGCGTGGCCAGGCCAGCATCCGCGAGCAGCTCGCGACGCTGCGCCGCGCGGCGCAACAAGGCGCCGAGGTGCTGGTCGTCGAATGCATGGCCGTGCTGCC
Organism: Propionivibrio sp.; assembly: GCF_041441355.1. GTDB lineage: Bacteria > Pseudomonadota > Gammaproteobacteria > Burkholderiales > Rhodocyclaceae > Propionivibrio. The sequence goes on along the minus strand of NZ_JASDTF010000027.1, from coordinate 40,460 downwards.
CGAATATCAGGAGGCGAGCGAAGAACGCATGCTGCGCGCCGACGTGGCGGTGATCACCAACGTCCGCCCCGATCACCCCGAGGAGATGGGCGGCGACCTCGACGACGTCGCCGCCGCGCTCGCACTCACCCTGCCCACGAACGGCGCGGCCTTCACCGCCGACGCCGCCTACGCCGACGTCTTCGCCGCCCGCGCGGCAGGCAAAGGCAGCACCTGCGCCCTCGCCGCGCCTTGCCACGACGATCCGCCCGACTTTGCCGAGAACGTCGGCCTCGCCCTCGCCGTCTGCGAACACCTCGGCGTGCCGCGCCCCGTGGCGCTCGCCGGCATGCGCCACTACCGGCGCGACCCCGGCGTGTTCGCCGTGCAGACGCAGCCAACCCCCTGCGGCGGCACGCTCACCGTGCTCAACGCGCTGGCCGCCAACGACCCGGCGTCGGCCGCACAGCTCCTGGCGCACGCCGAAGCGGAAGGTTTGTTCCCCACCGCGCCGGGAAAAAACCGGCGCCTGCTGCTGATCAACAACCGCTACGACCGCCCGGCGCGCACCCTGCAATTCGTCGACTTCGCCCTCGCCCACGCCGCGCGCTTCGACGCTTTCGTCCTCTGCGGCCACGCCCGCGGCCTCGTCGCCCGGCGCCTGCGCCAGCGCGGCCTCGCCGCCGAGCGCCTGCTCGAACTCAAGCATTTTTCCGACCTGCCCGCCCTGCTCACCCGCCCTGGAGAGACCGTCGCCGCCACGGTCTTCGCCGTCGGCAACATCGTCGGCAGCGGCCAGGAGCGCGCCTCCTCTTCTTCGCCAAACTCAACGCCCGATGTCCGATGAACTGATCATTTTCGGCGTCCTCGCCAGCATCGTCTTTCTCGAACTGACGCAGATCTCGCCCGGCGGCGTCATCGTTCCCGGCTACATCGCCCTCCTGCTCGACGACCCGTGGCGGGTATTCGCCACCATCGTCCTGAGCCTGCTCACCTGGGGCGCGGTGCGCCTCTTGTCCGAGCACATCATTCTCTTCGGGCGGCGGCGTTTCGCGGTGTTCATCGTGGTGAGCTTCCTGCTGCGCTGGCTGTTCGGGCTGGTGAGCGCCGAGGCCGAACTGCCGATCAGCGCGGCGGTGGTCATCGGCTACCTCGTGCCCGGCATCCTGGCGCATGAGATCGACCGCCAGGGCGCGGTCAAGACGCTGAGTGCGATGCTGCTCGTCGCGATCTGCCTGCGCCTTCTCGCGCTTGCCTTCACCCGCCTCGGCGGGCTTTAAGATGCAGCGCCCGCGCTGGGAACACCGCGACTGGCTGCTGATTGCCGCGCTCGTCGTCGCCGCCACCGCCTACGGCCTGCGTGACGCCTACACCGAGTACCGCCCCTCGCCCTGGCACGCCGAAATGCTCGCCGCCGCGCGCCACGCCGAGGCCGCGCAGGCCGCCATTCGCGCCGACAAGGCCGCGCGCGGCATCGTCCTCGACCGCGCCGACGACCCCAACGCCACCGGCCTCATCGGCCCGCGCTGGAGCGGCATGACCACCACCCTCGGCGTGCTCGAAGCCAAGCGCACCACCACTAACCCCAACTTCGCCGCCCTCGCCGTCGCGCTGCTCAAGGCGTGCGGCGCCAAGCCGGGCGAGCGCGTGGCGCTGAACCTCTCGGCGTCCTTCCCGGCGCTCAATGTCGCCGTGCTCGCGGCGGCCGACACACTGGGGTTGGAGACGGTGAGCATCGCCTCGCTCGGCGCCTCGATGTGGGGCGCCAACGACCCGGCCTACCCCTGGCTGGACATGGAAGACCGCCTGCTCGCCGCGGGCCTGCTGCGCCGCGCCTCGGTGGCCGCCTCGCTCGGCGGCGCCGACGATGTGGGCAAGGACATGGACCCCGACACCCGCGCCGCCCTGCGCGCGCGCCTCGTCGCCAGCGGGCGGCCGATGATCGAGGAGGCCGATCTAAAACGCAACGTCGACGCCCGGCTCGCGCTCTACCTCGCGGGCGGGCGCCCGGCGTGCTTCGTCAATGTGGGCGGCAACCTCGCCGCCACCGGCGCCACGGCGCACACCAGCGCCGCCGTGCCGGGGCTGATCCGACCCACGGCGAAAGCCGAAAGTGGCGAAGACCAACGCCTCGGCGGCCTCATCGGCGCCTTCCTCGCGCGCGGCGTGCCGGCCATCCATCTCCTCGACATCAAGGCCCTCGCCCTCCGCCACGGCCTGCCCTACGACCCGCTCCCCCTACCCGAAACCGGAGAAGGGAGCCTCTACCGCCAGGCCTCCGTCAATCGCGGCGTCATCGCCACGGTGCTGGCGGTAGTCGCGGCTTTGCTGGCGGGGTATGTGCGCTTGGGACGGAAAAAATAAGCCGCAGATCGCAAGGCGCGAATCCAGAAGGAATCCGCCGGGAGCAACACGCCCCCGGCGGAAGGCGCTCAACCGAGCGCCGGCTGCAGACGCGCCGTGAAGTGGCGCAGAATCGGCGGCTCGTAGGTGAAGGTCAGTCCGCGCACCCGTTCCGCCCGCCGCGCCACGGTGATCAGGCAGTCGGCGATGTAGTCCATGTGGTCGTTGGTGTAGACCCGGCGCGGAATCGTCAGCCGCAGCAGTTCAAACGGTGAAGCTTCCTGCTCGCCGCTTTGCGGATTGCGCCCCAGCAGCAAGGAACCGATCTCGACCCCGCGCACCCCGCCCTCGAGGTACAACTCGCAGGCCAGCGCATGCGCCGGGAATTGATCCGCCGGAATGTGCGGCAACACCTTGCGCGCATCGACGAACACGGCGTGCCCGCCGGTGGGCGTCTGGATCGGCACCCCGCCCTCGATCAGCCGCGCGCCCAGATACGCGACCTGTCCGATGCGGTAGGCCAGCCAACGCTCGTCCATGCCCTCCTTCAAGCCGACCGCCAGCGCCTCCATGTCCCGCCCCGCGAGGCCGCCGTAGGTCACGAAGCCCTCCATCGGCACGCAACGCACCTGCACGGCGCGGAACAGGCTCTCGTCGGCCTTGAAGCAGCACAGCCCGCCGATATTCACGAGCGGGTCTTTCTTGGCGGACATGGTCATCATGTCGCCGACGGCAAACATTTCGCGCACGATCTCGGGTATCGCCATGCCGCGGCACTGCGGATCGCGCTGCTGGATGAACCAGGCGTTTTCGGCAAAGCGCGCGGCATCGATGATCACCGGCACGCCATGACGGCGCGCCAGGTCGGCGGCGGCGCGCATGTTGTCGAGCGCAACGGGCTGCCCGCCGGAACTGTTGCAGGTCACGGTGATGATCAAGCCGGCCACGTTGCCGTGTTCCTTTTCGAGCAGCGTCGCCAGCCCGGCGAGATCGAAATTGCCTTTCCAGTCATAGGGCGTCGTGGTGTCGAAGGCCTGCGGCGTCAGCACGTTGATGGCGCGCGCGCCGGCGATTTCGATGTGCGCCTTGGTGGTGTCGAAATGGTAGTTGGAAATGAAGCACGGCCGGGCGCTGCCCAGACGCTTGACGAGTTCGGGGAAGAGAATCTGCTCCGCCCCGCGCCCCTGATGGGTCGGAATCGTAAAGCGGTAATCGAAGACCTCCTGTACCACCTCGGCCAGGCGATAGTAGCTGCGGCTGCCGGCGTACGCTTCGTCGCCGACCATCATTGCCCCCCACTGGCGGTCGCTCATGGCGCCGGTGCCGCTGTCGGTCAGCAGATCGATATAGACGTCTTCGGCACGCAGCAGAAAGGGGTTCCAGCCGGCGATGGCCAGCGCTTCGTGGCGGTATTCGGGCGTGGTTTGCTTGATCGGTTCCACCATCTTGATGCGGAACGGTTCGGGAATGCGACGGGACATGATGTTCTCCTTGCGATTGCGCGCCGGCACGACGGCGAACGTGGCACCGGCGGCAGATGAGCGAAAGCCAATCCAGGCGAACGGCCTGAATCAGCGAAAAACAGCGGGCAAAGGAGGATTACCGACGGGGGAAGTCGTCGGTCAGAACCACGTCAATGTTGTACCAGCGTTTCGGGAGAACGCGCTCGGCAGACTCGATCATGACCGAAAGGGCACCGTTATTCATGGCAGCGAAGAAGCTCGCGTTTTGCGCAAATCAAACGCTGAGCGGGAGGAAGGCTCCGCCGTGACGTCCGCTACGCGAGGGCACGGAATACTCTATCACACCCACGCTGCCGCTCCGGGGCTGATCCGCCCCTGCGCCAACGCCGAAACCGGAGAAGACAAACGCTTCGGCGGCTCGATCGCCCCCTTTCTCGCGCGCGAACGATGGCTGGGAAGGCGCATGGAATCTAGCTTTCGGGCGTACAGGCCGGGAAGCGCCGCTGGATGCGGGCTCGGCGCATGGCAAATCGCAATTGATGCGAGCGGCGGCGAAGCGTAAAATTCCAATTGAATATCATTGAAATCGAAGCATCGCCCGTCCGCCCCAACGAAACACGCTCGAAACACAATCAACCGGATCGAAACGGGGCAAAAGCGGGCTCGAAGCCGGTCGATGGGAAGGGAGAAAATGAGCTTCGCCCGATTGCGCATGGCGTTCAGCCTGCGCCAATCGCTGGCCCACTGGGGGCGCGTTTATTTGTCGATCGGGCCGGTCGGCATCGTTCTCGGCGTTTTCTTCGCCGTACTCGCGCATCAGCTTTTTGAGGTGAAGGAAGGCGTCGCCGGGCGCTGGATCTTCGCCCCGCTGGCCGTGCTGTTTGCGCCCGTGTGCCTGGCCGTCCTGCCGCGTGCCTTGAAGAAATCGAGCCAGGAAGTGTGTTTCCTGATCCGCGCCTGGTCGATGTGCCTTTCGCTTTCGCTGGCGGCGGGGATGTTTCTGGGCGCGATCATCGGCGGCATGTGCCATTTCGCGTTCGACCTCGAGATGGAAACGGCGCTGTTCAAGGTCGCCGTGCCGACCCTGCTGACCTTCATCCCCTTTGGATTTGTCGTGCTGGCCAAACGCTTGCGCCAAGCCGGGATCATTTGAACGATCCGCGTTGCCGCCCCGCCTAGCCGCCGGCCGCAAACGCCGGCAGGCGCATCAGCTCCTTGCGCAGAATCAGGCGCTCGTACGGCGCAGCGCCACCGGAAAAGTCCACCGCCAGCGCCTTGGCAACCTTGCTGCGGGTTGCGTCGTTGTCGGCGAGGAAGTAGCTGCGCTGCTCGTCGATGCTGACGAGGTTAAGCAGCCAGTCGGCGTGCAGCGCACCCAGCGTGGCGCGGATGCGCGCGTGCTGATGCGCCATGATCCGGCGGGCATCCCAGATCACCAGTTGCGCCAGAACGGCGGGCCGCTCGGCCGTCGGCGGCAGGGTCTTGGCGTCGTTGCGCAGCGCGGTGCCGAGGTCGCGCTCGATCGCCGCCTGACACTCGGAAAAATACGCCGCCGGCCAGTCGTCGCCGACGCCCGCCAATGGCGCCAATGCGGCGTAGGCGGCATGGTCGCGCGCGGTCGTGACCTGCGCGCCGAAGTTGAGGGTGTTGTCGAGAATGGCCGCCAGCAGGAGCCTCGCCGTTGCCGGACGCATCTGCGCCAAGGCGCCCGCCGCGAGCCACGCCTCGTAGATTTGCGTCGCCGCCGCGCCCACATGCTCGATCCGCGCCCGTTCGCCCAGGCGCGCGTGCCAGAAGGCTTCCGCGCCGGAATGGTGGTCGTACACGGCGACAACCCGCTCGACCTCGACGATGGGATCGAGATACGCCGGATGGGAGACGTCGACCAGCACGAAGGTGTCGCTCGGGTCTGGCACATGCGCTTCCAGGCCGACATGCCCGGCCCGCAGGCTGGCGCAGATGCTGTCGTTGAGCGGCGCGCTGCTCAACGCTTTCGCCGGCTCGCCCAAAACATTGAGCAACTCGGCGCAGGCGATGCAGCCGGCATAGGCGTCGATGTCGAGGTAGGCCGAACCGGAGGTGACGATCTTCATCTTCATTTCAAAGCGATGGACGGGCGTGTTGCCGCACTCAGAGCGCACGGGTTTCCATGATGCGTGAGTGAGCGGAAAAAATCGGAGGTTCAGGCGGACGAATCGGCCAGCGCCGTTGCCGGCTCGCGGTTCGCTTCAAAGCGGCGGCTGGCCGCGACGATCGCCTCGGCGATTTCAGCGATGGCTGCAGAGCGGTTCAAGGCAAGGAAGACCGGATGCACCTTGAGGGCGAGCACCGCGATCGTCGTTGCCTCGCGGGGCGCACGCCCCCCCGGAAAAGCGTCGGGATGACGTTCGATAAACTCGGCGGCACGCCGTATCGCATCGAGCCTTTGCTGGCTCTCCGCCCTCGGGAAAGAGAAGCGCCACGCCTGCACCCGCGCGTTGATCCGCTCATTCCATTTGCCGCCGACCTGCAAGCCCGCTGCGGCCAGGACCCGGCAATCGAAGCCACGGCAAGTTGCGGGGCGGCGAGGATAGATCGAGCAGTTTCCGTCGTCCAGCATCGGGCAGGCGCCATCCGCCCGATACCCCATCACCGCGTACCCTTTTGGCATGCCCGGCGCTGCGTGCAAGAAGGGCTTGGCGATGGCCGCATGGGCGGAATGATCTGACGGCGTGAGATGAACGAATCGGCCGGCACGGCAGCACCCGCGACAGTCGCCGCAGGGCACGTCGACGGCCTCGCCGGTCTGAAAGGAATGGAGAATACGCTGCAGCCAAAGCTCGAAATCGCCGGCTGCAACCGGCTGGGTGTTGGTCATATCGGGAATGGCTTTCGTGTTATTTGCTTTCGCGCTATCTGGGCGGCTCAAACCGAGGGGAATGTCATCAATGTTGCGTCGGCTCAGCTGCGTTTAGCCATGATCTCGCGCTCGAACTTCGGCAGCCACGCGCCCTTGGCGTGGTCGAAGGTCTTGACCACGACGCGGTCGGGATAAAGAAACAACGAGTTGGTCCACAGCACCTCGCGGTCCTGCATGTCGGTGCAATGGATGTTCGTCACCCGCCCGTCGTAGAGATTGATCGGCGCGGCGAAGCTCGCGCGGCTCGGCGCGGTGTGCGTATGCCCGGACACCCACAGGAAGACCTGCGGGTTCTCGGCAAGCACGGTACGCAGCGTCGCCGCCGGCTGGGCCACGAAATTGGGCTTGTTCACCTTGTCGTTGTAACTGTCGAGCGTGCCTTCCAACGGTGCGTGGAAGAACACGAGGGTCGGCCGCTGGCGGTGGCGCGCGAGTTCCTGCCGGAACCAGTCGATCTGCGCCGGAGAAATCTCGGCCAGATGGCCGGGCGCATCGGTCGACAGGAAGATCAGCGCGTAATCACCCACCGTCGTGCTGTAATGGATGCTCGAGAGGCCAAAGGTCTCGCGGAAGCGGCGCAGCCGCGTCTCGCGTTCTTCGGCATCGCCGCGGACCGACTTGCTGCCCTTCTGGAACCTGGAATAGATGAAATCGTGGTTGCCGACCACCGGCAGCAGAGGTTTGGCCAGCGGGGCGAAGAAGGACTTGATCGCCGCATACTCGGCCGCCGAACCGTCGCCTTCGCACAGGTCGCCCACCGCCACCACGGCCTCGACGTCGCGCCAGGAATTGATCGTCTGCAGCACCTGTGCCTTGAGCGCCAGATTGTTCCCCGGCAGGTGCATGTCGCCGAGGACGACCAGATGGTGCGGTGCCGCCGACGTCGCGCTTGCCGTCGCGACCTTGGGCAGGAAAGCGCCCAGGACCAGCGCGCCGAGGGCTTTGAGGAAGGTGCGTTTGTCGTGGCGGATCATGGCAGATGGAGAGGTTCAGGAAAATGCCGAATGATACGCCCGTTCAAGCCCCGGAAGATCAGGCCGGCGTTGGGCGCAAAAGAGCGCGGCCCGCTGAGCCCTCACTTCGCCGGAGGCTCAGTACCACGGCGCGCTCAGTTCCTCGGCGGCGAACGCCTCTTGCACCGCCGGGCGCGCCAGCACGCGAGCCAGATAAGGGGCGATGTTCGGATACTCACGCGCCGGCAGGTGGCTGAAGCCGCGCGTCCAACGGCAGAGCATGAAGACGAAGGGATCGAGCACGCTGAAGCGCTCGCCCAGGAACCAGGACTGGCCGTGCGCGGCCAGGTGCTGGTCGACCTGGGTCAGCAAGTCGCCGACGCGCGCCTGAGCGTGGGTTTTCACCTGCTGCGCCCCCTCGCTGTTGCCTGCGTCGACCTTGCGCTCGGCGTGGAAATAGTCGTTGAGCGCGGTTTGCAGCGTGTTGGTCGCCCAGATCAGCCACTTGTAGGCCTGCGCCCGCTCGGGCGTGCCCAGCGGCGGCAGAAGCTCTGCCTGTGGGTGAGCATCGGCGAGATGCAGGCAAATGGCGGCGGACTCATACAACACCAGACCATCATCGACCAGCACGGGGATCACGCCGTTGGGATTGAGCTTGAGGAAGGCCGGTTGCTTCAACTCGCCCCCGGCACGATCGACCCTCCGGAGATTAAACGGGAGGCCCAGTTCGCGCAGCACGACATGCGGCGCGAAGCTGGCGTTACCGGGGAAATAGTGCAGAGTAATCATGAGGAATAGGCCTAACAAAAGGACAAGTTTGTACTACAAACAACCCGACTCTTCCGTACTCTCAGAGAAACAATCAATTTGCATAACATTGCAGAGGTCTTGCTTATAAGCGACAACCCCAAGGCCATTAGCACTATCTGTCCATCCAAGCGCGGAAAGAACGGAGTATGAGCGAGGCCGGTTGCTACCATAAAGGTTGAAAGATATCCCATTAAAAGGAGATGGCCACATGTTATGCAAATGGTTAAATACAACCTCGTTTAACACACTTAGTCGCTTTTCACCGAAGTGGTTGTACTGATTTCGCCCTGCGAAAACGACTACTCCGAGTGGTAAATCTCCAATATCGCGGCCAACGCAAAATCTGGCTGGCAAAGAAAAAATCTCATGCTTCTTCCAACGTGTGGTCGGATTTTCTTTTAGCAGTCGATTGATCTCGGTTTCGAACCGGATAGCGTTCTCGGATTTTTCGCCGAGCACCGCGAAGCGTTCAATCGCGACATAGGCAATTTGAAGGATCGAGCCAGCAATAATTTCTCTTGCGACATCGGTGCTTGAGAACATGTGTTTTCGCCGTTCGAGATCATCGCGAGTCTTTGATTTTGTCAGGTCAACCAAGGCCTGAATTTTCTGCCAGCCATATTCATTGAGCAAGCGAAACAATCCCTCTACCGCAGGAGCGGTCTCAACCATGTAGGAACGAGCGTTCTCCATTAAGTGCTAACGTGAAGTTAAGAGGTGCAAGGTTCGACGCTTGGCTGTTTTTCGCGTGTGATTGTAAGCACTCTTGAATTGGGTTTCTCGACGCGATGCCTACGCAATCTCTCCCGCATCCTACGCCTTGCCATCGGCATCAACAATTGCCTTTTCGATGCTCTGGAAAACGCATCCAGATGCGCCTTCCAGCCGTGCCACGCCCGGATCAAGCCTCCATGCGACGAAGGGCGCCTCAGCGCCCTTCGTACGTGCCATGCCGCTGACTGCGGTCCGCCTTATTTGTCGAACGCGAACCCCTGCGCCAGCGCCACTTCCGCCGTCTTGCGCGCGCAGCCGCGCTCAAAGGCCGCTGCCGTATTGGCCGACCAGGGCAAGCCGTCAGCGCGTCCAGTCGATTGCCAGTGGGCCATCAGCGTCTGGTCGTAGGCCGCAATCCCGGCCGCGAGGGTATCGCCGCAATAGGTTTCGTCGTGCCGGTAGGTGTCGAGCGGCAGGCGCGGTTTCTGCGCTGCCGGCTGATCGACGTGGCCGAGGCTGACGCCGACCATCGGGAAGGTCAGCGGCGGCAGTTCGAGCAGGTCGATCATCCCCTGCGAATCCTGCCGGATGCCGCCGATCGGGACGACGCCAAGGCCCAGCGCGCGGGCGGCGGTCATCAACGTCGCCAGGGTGATTCCGGCGTCGACCGCGCCGATGGAAAAGCCTTCGGCCGTGGCGTGGAGCTTCTGGGTCTGGCCGGCCATTTCGATCGCCAGCCGGGTCTTGTGGAAATCGACGACGACCACCACGAAGACCGGGGCCTTGGCGATCCACGGTTGGTTGTTGGCGAGTTGGGCGATCTTCGCGCGCCGCGCCGCGTCGCGCACGACGACCAGCGAAATGTGCTGGCCGTTGTTCGACGTCGGCGCGCGCTGGGCGGCGTCGACGATCTCCGCCAGATCCGCATCGCTCACCGGCGTATCGAGAAAGGATCGGTCGCTGCGGTGCGTCTGCAGGAGGCGCAGGGTTTCGTTGCTCATGGTTTCTCTCTGAAAGAAGGCGTGGCGCGCGCCATTCCGGGCGCATGCTCACGGGGCGTTTCGGTGCGGAAGAACTATAGCCGAAAGCGGCGGCACAACGGCCGCTTCAACGGGCTCGCGATGGTCTGCTCAATGCCCTGGAAGGCGCATCCAGATGCGCCTTCCAGGCCTGCCATGCCAGGATCAAGTCTCCATGCGCCTTGCCGGGCATCGCTCCGAAATGAATCCCCAAAGGGCGTGAGCAAGGCTGTGGACAAGGACAGAACAAAGCACCTAGCGCCATGACGCAAAAGGCTTTTCAGACGACGCTTCTTTTTTAGGCAACCTGACATGAAACGGCAGGGGCGCCACCGATGCGGCACGTTGCGGGCCGGGCGCGCCCCATCGCTTAAGCCTAAGCCTCTTCCAAGAAGCAAACGGGGCAACGTGCCTGCGCACGCCGCCCCGTTGTTTGCCGGGCCTTCGCCGTGACTACGGCTTCAAGCCATACACCGCCGATCCGTCGCCGTTGTCCTTGACGAGGCGGATGCCCGGGTGCTGCGCGAGGAAGCGCGCGGCATTGCTGGACGAGAGGAAGGTCGCTTCCACCGTGCCGGTGGGGGCGATGCGCCAGTTGCCGTCGGCACTCGGGTTGATCTTGCTGCCGGCGCTCTGGCTCAGGTAGTCGACCAGGGCTTGCCGGTTTTCGTCCGGCGCGTCGAGCACGACCTTGGCGCCGGTAACGCCGGGGAAGTTGCCGCCGCCGTAGGCGCGGTAGTTGTTGGTGGCGACGATGAAACGGGCTTGCGGGTCGATGGGTTTGCCGCCGAAGCTCAGGTTGCGGATGCGCTGGGCGTTGGGGTTGGCGAGTTGGCCGTTGATGGCGTAGCGCGCCGGCTGGGTGACGTCGATCTCGTAAGTCACGCCGTCGATGACGTCGAAGTTATACGAGGGGAAGGCGTCATTGACCAGCGCCTGCTGCGCCGGGCCCTTGGGGTCGATCTGGTGGAACTGCCCGGCCGACATTTCCAGCCATTCGCGCACCTCGGCGCCGGTCATCAGCATCGCCTTGAGGGTGTTGGGGTAGATGTAGAGGTCGGCGACGTGCTTGATCGCCAGCGGGCCGGCGGGAATGTCGGTGAAGTAGCTCCAGCCCTGGCGCCCGCCGGTCTTGAAGGGCGCGGCGGCCGACAGGATCGGCAGCTTTTCGTAGTCGGTGCCCTGCATGGCGCGTTTGACGTAGGCGGTCTGGGCGTTGGAGACGATCTGCACCGAGGGGTCGTCGGTCACGAGCGAGAAGTAGCTGTAGATCGGCGCGCTGCTCTCGGCGACCTGGCTGCGCACGTAGTCGAGCGTCTGCGCGTGCTCGGTGGCGATCAGGCGCTCGACCATCGGGTCGGCGTCGACCAGCGACTTCTTGGCGGCGCGATCGAAGATCGGGCGGATGTGGGCGCGGCTGTCGACCACCTGCCAGCGGCCGGCGGGCTTGTCGAGCGTGAGGTCGATCACGCCGAGGTGGTCGCCCCAGCGGCCGGGCATGACCGAGGGCACGCCGTTGATCGTGCCGCGTTCGAGGTCGACCTTGGGATGGCTGGCGAAGGCCTTGCTCGGGAATTCGGCGTGCGCGTGACCGAAGAGGATGGCGTCGATGCCGATCACTTCGGCGAGCTTGGAGACGGCGTTTTCGCCGAGCTGGCCGACCTCGCCCTTCTCGAAGCCGGAGTGGGCGATGGCGACGACGAGCTGGGCGCCCTTGCCGATCATTTCGGGCACGTAGCGCTCGGCCATTTCGACCATCGAGCGGGTCGCCACCTTGCCTTCGAGGTTGGCCTTATCCCACTGCATGATCTGCGGCGGCACGAAGCCGATCACGCCGATCTTGAGCGCCTGCTTCGCGCCCTTGGCGTCGACGAAGCTGCGGTCGAGGATGACGTAGGGCGTGAACGCCGGCGTCGGATTGGCGCTGTTCTGCTTGCCATCGGCGAGAACCACGTTGGCGCTCACATAGGGGAACTGGGCGCCCGAGATGGCGCGCCGCAAGAAGTCGAGGCCGAAGTTGAATTCGTGGTTGCCGAGGTTGGCCGCGTCGTACTGCAACGGGTTCATCACCTTGTACGCCGGGTGCGTCTGCCCCGCCTTGAGCGGCTTGATCTTGGCCATCACGTCGCCGAGCGGGTTGCCTTGCAGCAAGTCGCCGTTGTCGAAGAGCAGGCTGTTGGGCGCTTCGCTGCGCGCCGCCTTGATCAGGGTGATGGCCCGCGCGAGGCCGAACTGCTCGGTCGCTTTGTCCTGGTAATAGTCGTAGCTGAGCAGGTTCATGTGCACATCGGTGGTTTCCAGGATGCGCAGCTTGAGGGGTTCGGCCAGGGCGGGGTGGGCGCAGAGCACGAGGGCGCTGGCGACGGAGAGGGTGCGCAGAAGTCGCATGGGAGGGCTCCAATGAGGGGGCTTGAACGGACGCGGGAGAGTCTTCAGCACTGCTGGAATACCGGGAATGCACGCAAAACGCAGGATGGAAACCGGCCGCATGTCTTGAGCGCCGCCCCCACCCGTAACCACTGCCTGCCCATCCTACGCCGTGCCATTGGCATCCGCAACGCGGCAGGCACCGGTAAAGTCAGCCGCTCAATCGACCCAGCCGGAGGACAACTGTGGTGAGTTGCGGGTCAGCAGCACTGCCGGAATCAGCTCGACCGTCTTGGGCAAGGGCTTGCCTCGGATCAGCGCCAGGCCGTATTCGACGGCTTTCTCCGCCTGCACGTCGGGCAGTTGGGCGACGCTCGCCACGATCAGCGAATCGGCGTCCTTCAGCCGGGCTTTGACGCGCGGCGCGCCGTCGACGCCGACGATCACGAACTCCGAACGCCCGGCCTGGCGGGCGGCCTGTTCGACGCCGATGGCCGTGGGGTCGTTGATCGCGAACACGGCGTCGATGCGCGGGTGCAGCGTCAGCAGATCGGTCATTTTGGAGAAGCCGCCTTCGACGCTGCCGCCGCCGTCGCGTTCGGAAGAGAGCACCTGGATTCCCGGGAATTGGGCGAGCTTTTCCAGGCAGCCGGAAACCCGATCGGTGATCGCCGAGACGCGCGGACCGTTGAGGATCACCACCTTGCCGCGCCCGTGCAGACGCTCGGCGATGTGCGCGCAGGCCAACTCGCCGGCCTGAACGTTGTCGGTCGAGATCGTCGCGTCGGCACCGCGCGCCCGGACATCGACCGCGATGACGCGAATGCCGGCGGCTTGCGCCTTGCGCACGGCGGTTTCGATGTCGATCGGGTCGACCGCTGTAAGGATGATCAGGCCGACCTTTTTGCGGATGAAGTCGTCGATTTGCGCCTGCTGGCGCTGCAAGTCGTAGGCGCTGGACGTCACGCTGACGCGAACCTCCGGCCCGAGCAACCGCTGGGCGGCGGTCTCGACGCTGCGCGCGATGCGGACAAAAAACGGGTTGCCGAGGTCGGTCACCGAAACGCCGATCCGGCGCAACGGCGCCGAATCCCCGGCGTCCGCCGCCAGCCCCGGCACGCTGCAAGAAAGCGCCAGCAACCCGAGCGCCCAGCGCCGCCAGTGCTGCCAAGGCCCTCGCGCCCGGCTGTCCTGGGGCCGGGGAAACTTCTGGGCAGAAGGCATGCCTCGCTCGGCACGCGGTCGCACAACACTCGTCATCGTCCAGGCACTCCGGGCTGAAACGCGGCCACGGCTTTCCGCACCGCCGCGTCGAACTGGTGGATCGTAAACGGTTTGTTCAACAGCACGTCGCCGTCCTCTAGGCCAAAGCGGCTCATCAGCCGCTCGACCGGCAGGCCGGACATCAAGATGCGTGGCAGTTCGGGATGGCGGCGGGCGACTTCGCGCATCAGTTCGACGCCATGCATGCCGCCACCGAAGTCGACGTCGGAAAGCAGCAGCGACACCGGCGTTTGCCCGCGCACCGCCATCCCCTCCAAGGCCGCCAGGGCTTCTCTGGCTGACGCGGCCTCGGTCACCGCATGGCCGGTCGCGCGCAGGACGTCGGCCAGTGCGGCACGCACCTCCGGGTCGTCTTCGACGAGCAGGACTGACAAGCCCGCAACGGCATCCTCCGCTTGAGCTGCCGGCAAATCGGCCACGATCTCGGGGCGTCGCGATGGCAGGCGCAGGACGAACACGCTGCCGGCGCCCGGTGCACTCTCGACTGCGATCTCGCCGCCCGACTGTTTGACGAAACCATAAACGATGCTCAGGCCCAGGCCATTTCCCGACCCCGCCTTGGTGGTGAAGAAGGGCTCGAACACGCGCTCGCGCACCGTTTCGTCCATGCCCTGCCCGCTGTCAGCCACCTCGACGCGAACGACATCCCCCCCGGCTTCGTCGCGCGTGCGCAAGGTCAGGGTGCCGCCGGCCGGCATCGCGTCGCGGGCGTTGATGGCCAGGTTGAGCAAGGCGTTTTCCATCTGCCCGCGGTCGACCCAGGCGCACGACTGCGGCGCCTGCAAGTCGAGCACGACAGCGACCCCCTGGCCGACGCTGTACTCGATCAGGTCGGACAACTCGCGCACGAAGACGTCGATCTCGACTGCCGTCGGCGCCAGCGGCTGCCGCTTGGCGAAGGCCAGCAGGCGATGGGTGAGCGTGGCCCCGCGCTCGGCCGCCGAGCTGGCGCGCCCGGCAAAGCGTTGGCCGGCCGCCGAGAGTTCGCCGCACTCCTGAAGCAGGTAAAGGTTACCGGTGATCGCCGCCAGCAGGTTGTTGAAGTCGTGCGCGACGCCGCCGGTGAGTTGCCCCAGCACTTCCATTTTCTGCGCCTGGCGCAGCTCGGCCTCGACGCTGCGACGTTCGGTCAGGTCGCTGTACAGCGTAACGAAACCGCCGCCCGGCATCGGGTTGCTGCGGAACTCGACGACCCGGCCGTCAGGAAAGGTTTGCTCGAAGCGGTACACCTGATGTTGCCGCGCCTGATTCAAGGCCCCCAGCAGCCCCGGCTCGGGGCTTCCATCGTTGATCTGCTCCGGCAGCAGGGCCTGGATTTCCGCCAGACTCATGCCGTGCGCGACGGCATCGCTGCGCAGTTGCAGCAAGGCCGGGTATTGCCGGTTCCAGGTCACCAAGCGGCCATCGCGGTCGAACACCGAGAGGCCGTCCTTCATGCTCTCGACCACCGTGGCCAGCAGATTGGTCTGTTCGATCATATCGGCGGCCATGCGCCGCACGGCTCGGGCGTTGTCGCGGAAAACCTCGAAGGCGCGCGCCAGGGCGCCCAATTCGTCGGGGCGCGAGGTTTCGGGGGTGGACTGCTCGGTATCGCCTTGCGCCAGGCGACTCATCACCTGGGTGATGCCGCCGAGGCTCTTGACCATGCGGTTGACGGCCCGCATCCCGAGCACCGCCACCCCGACGCACAGCAGCGTCAGGACGGCGATGCCGAACATGCCCGAACGTACGGCGCGGTTGATCGATGCGCCCTGCCGGTCGGCGCGTTGCTGGACGTCGCGCACGTAGGCCTCGACGCGTTCGCTCAGGCGCTCGGCCTCGGCCCGCGTGCGCGCCACCAGAAAGGCCTTACGCTCGCGCAGCTCGAACTGCTGCGCGCGCAGCATGAAGACGTTGCCTGGCCCTTCGAGGTTGTCGCGGACGAGGTTGAGCACGCGCTGCGCGGCGAGGTTGTCGCGCTCGATCCGCGCCAGTTGGAACTGCACGTGCTGACGCAAGGCCTCGAGCAAGCGCGGCTCGGTCACCTCGATGGCGAGCGCCGAATCGCGCAGGACGGCATCGATCCGCTCCATCGACGCGACACCGCCGGCCAGCGTGCTGCGCGCACGTTCGAGGCGATAGAGGTACTCGCGCAGGTCTTCCTGCAGGAACAGATCCTGGCGCGTAATTTCGATCAGTTCTTCGATGCTCGCCTTCAGGGCGGCCAGCGCCGGCCTGACGTCGAGCTCGCTGCCGCGGGCCTGGGGCAAGGCTGCGGCCAGCTGCTCGGCTTGCGTGAGCCGCGTGCGCAGGGCGCTGGCCTCGGCCTGCAGCTGGAACGGGCGATTGCTCTCGGCCACGTAGGGCGCCATCGCGGCGATGGCCGCCGTCCGCTGCGACAGTTCGAGCGAACGCGCAACCTCGGGCAAGACGTGCGTCTGAAAGTCGTGCAGCGCGTCGCGGGTGTCGCGGATGCCCCACCAGCCCACCAGTGCCAAGGCCATGGCCGAGAGGAAGAGCACCGCAAAGGTGAGCAACAGGCGGCTGCGAACGCTGACCGGGAAAGGCCAGCCGCCGCGCAGCCAGCGGCGGAGCCCGCCGAGCGCGGCAGAATCAGACGCAGGCGGACGTTCAGGGTTTCGCGTCGGCACGCGCCCCCCCGCGCTCGAGCACGCCCCGGAAGACGTAGCCCATGCCCCGCTCGGTACGGATGAACCCCGGCTGACCAGGATTGGCCTCGATCTTGCGGCGCAGCCTGAGGATCAGCACGTCGATGCTGCGATCGAACACCTCGGTGTGTTCGCCGCGCATGTGTTCGAGCAACTGGTCGCGCGAAAGGACACGATTGGCGTTCGCCACCAGGGCTTCTAGCAAGGCGTACTCGCCCGGGGTCAGGGCGCAGGGTCTGGCGTCGCGGTCGCACAGGGTGCGCGCCGCAAAGTCCATCGTCCAGGGACCGAAACGGGCACTCTCGGGCGCCAGCGCCGGCTCTGGCGCAGCCGGGGCGGCCTCCGTTGCGCCTCCCCGCTCGCCGGCACGGCGGATCAAGGCCCGGACCCGCGCCAGGAGTTCGCGCGGGTTGAACGGCTTCATCAGGAAATCGTCGGCGACCAGCTCCAGGCTGAGGATGCGGTCGGTCTCGTCGCCCTTGCCGGTCAGGATCATGATCGGGATGGCGGAATCCTGGCGCACCGCGCGTGCCAGCGCCAGGCCGTCCTCACGCCGCAGGCGCAGGTCGAGGATCAGCAGCGCGTGATCGCCCGCGGCCAGCGCGCGCTGCATTTCCGTGCCATCGGCGACGGCCTGGGCGCGGAAACCGCCCGATTCGATCAGGTCGATCAGCAGGTCGCGCATGTCCTGCTCGTCGTCGACGATCAGGATGCGCGGCGGGTAAGGCGTTGGCGTCAAACGCATGCATGCTCCAGGCGCCGGGTCGCGGCGTTCGTGTTCAGGCGGGGCACGGTCGGGGGTGATGACTCGTGCAATGCGTATGGCGTGATCATACCCGAGGCCATCGCGCTCGGGGTTCGTCTGCCGCCGCGAATGATCGCGCAGCCGCGGGCGGCCATTGTTTCAATTGTTTCAAAGCACGGCCGGAACTGAAATCTGGCATTAACGCCCGCCGCGTCCAATGCCCAGCGCAAACCGCAAACCCACCGCTTGGCAGTGCTTTGGCTCAGCCTGTCGTTCGGGCCAGGTACAGGGGCGGCGGCTGCTGTCAGGAGGAGGCCGGCGCGGGCGCGCCGCCTCGCAGAAGCTGGTGCTGCAAGGATGCGATCACACGACATCCGGGCAAGCGCTGGTTGGATCGTTGTTCTTATCAGGAGAGCCTCATGAAACAACGTTTGATTCCGCTGTTGCTCGCTTCGTTGTCCGTTTTTGCGATCGGCTCGGCCTCGGCGGCCGGCAAGGAACTGAAGTCCGTCGGCCTGACCGTCGGCGACATGGCCAACCCCTTCTTCGTCGCCATGGGCAAAGGCACCGAGGACGCGGTCAAGAAGATCAATCCCAAGGCGACGGTGACGGCGCTGTCGACCAAGTACGACCTGAACACCCAGGTCGGACAGATCGAGAACTTCATCGCCAACAAGGTCGACCTGCTGCTCGTGAACGCCGTCGATCCGAAGGCGATCGCACCGGTGCTCAAGAAGGCACGCGCAGCGGGGATCGTCGTGGTGGCCGTCGACGTCGGGGCCGAAGGCGCCGACTACACGGTCATGTCAGATAACGTGACAGCCGGCGCGAATGCCTGCGAATACATCGCCAAGAAGCTGAGCGGCAAGGGCAACGTGGTGATCGTCAACGGCCCGCCCGTCACCGCCGTGGTCGATCGCGTCGCCGGCTGCAAGCAGGTGTTCGCCAAGACGCCGGGGATCAAGATTCTCTCCGACAACCAGGACGCGAAGGGCAGCCGCGACGGCGGCATGGCGGTGATGCAGAACCTGCTGACCGCCCATCCGAAGATCGATGCCGTCTTCGCCATCAACGACCCGACGGGGATCGGCGCTGAACTGGCGATCAAGCAAGCCAAGCGCCCCGGCGTCTTCATTACCGCGGTCGACGGCGCGCCCGACGCGGTGGCGGCGCTGAAGGATCCGAAGAGCCTGTTCGAGGGCAGCTCCGCCCAGAACCCCTACCAGATGGCCAGCGACGGGGTGAAGATCGGCTACGAGATCATGAACGGCAAGAAACCCGCCGAGCCCGTCAAACTCCTGCCGGTGCCGCTGATCACCAAGGAAAACCTCAAGGATTACCCGGGTTGGGTGAAGAACTGAGGGCGAACGCATCCGGCCGCGCTTGAAGGCCCCGCACCCGCCAGCCGGCCTGGCGACGGAGGCGTCGTCCGTGAGAGACGCTTTCCGTCGTTCCCCTGAGTCTTGCCGCAGGAGTTGTACGCATGAGCGAGGTGGTTCTCCAGATGCAAGGCATCTGCAAGCGCTTCGGGGCGACCCGGGCGCTCAACGATGTCCATTTGACGGTGCGCAGCCATGAAATCCACGCCCTGATGGGCGAAAACGGCGCCGGCAAGAGTACCTTGATGAAAGTGCTTTCGGGCGTCTATCAGCCCGACGCAGGCACCCTGCACGTGGACGGCAAGCCGGTCGTCATTTCGTGCACCACCGATGCGCGCAGGGTCGGCATCAACCTGATCTACCAGGAACTGTCGGTGGCGACCAACCTGACGGTCGCCCAGAACGTCTTTCTCGGGAGCGAGCTTCGCACCCGTTACGGCACCGCCGACACCGCAGCGATGGAGGCGCGGACCGACGAGGTGTTGCGCAGCCTGGACGCCCCCTTTCGCGCCCATACCCACGCCAGCACGCTGTCGATCGCGCAGCAGCAACAGGTCGAGATCGCCCGCGCCCTGATCCACCGCGGCCGCATCCTGATCATGGACGAGCCGACGGCGGCGCTCTCCGAGCGCGAAACCGAGGCGCTGTTCAAGATCGTGCGCAAGCTGCGCGACGAAGGTATCGCCATCATCTACATCAGCCACCGCATGGCCGAAGTCGATGCGCTGGCGGATCGCGTCACCGTCCTGCGCGACGGCGGCTACGTCGGTGAACTGACGCGGCGCGAACTCGAACCGGGGCGCATCGTGCAGATGATGGTCGGTCGGCCGCTGGGCGATTTTTACCAGCAGAAGACGGGGCGCACGCGCGGCCGGCCGGTGCTTGCGCTTGAGCACATTTCCGGCGGCAAGGTCCGGCCGGCGACGCTTACCGTGCATGCCGGCGAAGTCCTGGGACTGGCCGGGCTCGTGGGCGCAGGGCGGACCGAACTGGCCCGGCTCATTTTCGGCGCCGACCGGCGCGAGTCCGGCGTGCTGCGCCTTGACGGCGAAGTCGTGACCATCGACGAACCGCTCACGGCCATCCGCCTGGGCATCGGCTACCTGCCCGAAGATCGCAAGGGCCAGGGCCTCTTCCTGCAACTGTCGGCACTGGCCAACACCGCGATCAACGTGGTCAGCCAGCACAGCCGGGCGGGCATCATCGACCATCCGGCGCTGAACGCGCTCACCCAGGCGGCGATCGCCCGCCTGAGCATCAAGGTCGGCGGCCCGGACGGCATCGTCGGCGGGCTTTCGGGCGGCAACCAGCAGAAAGTCCTGCTCGCGCGCTGGCTGGAGATCCGCCCCAAGGTGCTGATCCTCGACGAGCCGACACGCGGCGTCGACGTCGGTGCGAAAGCCGAGATTTACCGGATCATCAACGAACTGGCGGCGCAAGGCGTGGCCATTCTGGTGATCTCGAGCGAACTGCCGGAAATCATCGGCATCTGTGACCGTGTGGTGGTCATGCGCGAAGGCGTCATCACCGGCGAATGCCAAGGCGAAGCGATCAATCAAGAACACATCATGACACTGGCCACGCATGCCGCGCATACCGCGCAGGCCGCGGCCTAGGCCAGAGATCGGGGGACAAAAATGAACACTGTGGCCAACACCACCCAAGCCGCCGGCGAGGGCCAACTGCGAAAATCGACGGGCAGCCTGCTCTTCGAGCGCCTGGGCATGCTGCCGGTGCTGATCGTGATGTACCTCGTGTTCTACGGCCTGACGGTTTACTACAGCGCCGACGGGACGTCGAACTTCATCTCCAGCGCCAACAACATGAACATCGTGCGCCAGGTGGCGATCAACCTGGTGCTCGCCTCGGGAATGACCTTCGTCATCCTCACCGCCGGGATCGACCTCTCCGTCGGCTCGATGCTGGCGGTGGCGGCCGTCCTCGGCATGCACGTCTCCTTGCTTGAATCGATGGCCTGGCTGTCCCTGCCGACCTTCATCGGCGTCGGCCTGCTCTGCGGCCTCCTGAACGGCGTGCTGGTGGCCTACCTGGGCATGAACCCCTTCGTCGTCACCCTCGGCACTCTGACCGCCTTTCGCGGCGCGGCCTACCTGCTCGCCGACGGGACGACGGTACTCAACAGCAACATCCCCAGCTTCGACTGGCTGGGGAACGGCGACTTCCTCGGCATTCCCTGGCTGGTCTGGGTCGCCGCGGCGGTGGTGCTGCTCTCCTGGTTCATCCTGCGCAAGACCATCCTCGGGCTGCACATCTACGCGGTCGGCGGCAACCCGACGGCGGCTCGGCTCACCGGCATCAAGGTGTCGTCGATCCTGCTCTTCGTCTATGCCATCAACGGCCTCTTCTCGGGCATCGCCGGCGCCATGTCGTCGAGCCGCCTCTACGCCGCCAACGGCAACTGGGGAACCGGCTACGAGCTCGACGCCATCGCCGCCGTCGTGCTCGGCGGCACCAGCCTGATGGGCGGCGTCGGTTCGATCTGGGGGACGGTCATCGGCGCGCTGATCATCGGGGTGATGAACAACGGCCTGACCATCCTCGGGCTCTCGTCGTTCTGGCAATACGTGGCCAAGGGCGTCGTCATCATCCTCGCCGTCCTGCTCGACAAATGGCGCCAGCAACAGAACGCCGGCAACTGAACGGTTTTCCCTTCCCTTTTTCTGCCCCTCAACCCTGATCCCTGATGAATCCTCGCGATGTATTTAGGTCTTGACCTCGGCACCGGCTCGGCCAAAGCCCTGTTGCTCGACGCCAACGGCGCCACGGTCGGCGAAACGAGTGCCGCGTACCACGCCGTCAGCCCCCATGCCGGCTGGAGCGAAATCGACCCGGAAATCTGGCTGCAGGCGCTCACGACGTGCGTCCAAGCCCTGCCGGCGGGCGCTCGCGCCGCCGTCAAAGGCATCGGCCTTTCGGGGCAGATGCACGGCGTGGTGCTCTCCGACGCCCAAGGCAACGCCCTGCGACCCGCCGTCCTGTGGCTGGACACCCGTGCCGTCGCCCAACTGGCACGCTATCCGACCCTGGCTGACAGCCTCAAACGCCTGGGCAATGCGCCCTCGGCCGGCATGGCTGGCCCGATCCTGCTCTGGCTGGCGGAACACGAGCCCATCGGCCTGCAAGCCGCGCGCTGGGCGCTGCAGCCCAAGGACTGGCTGCGCCTCCGGTTGACGGGGATCGCCGGCAGCGAGGCGTCCGACGCCAGCGGGACGCTCCTCGCCGACCGGCAAGGACGCTGGGACCGTTCGCTGCTGGAAACCCTGGGCCTGCCCGACCGCCTGCTCGCCCCGCACTTTGCCTCGCACGAGGCGGCCGGAACGCTGACGGCGAGCGTGGCCGCTGCCTGGGGACTGCCTGCAGACACTCCGGTGGCCGCCGGCGGCGGCGATACCCCGGTCGCCGCGCTGGGAAGCGGTCTGCTGCTCGACGGCTCGGCCCAGCTGACCACGGGCAGCGGCGCCCAAATCGTGGTGCTGCGCCACACCTTGCCCGCCCCGTCGGCCAAGCTCAACAGCTACCGCACGGCCGCACCGCCCGAGTTGCCGCGCTGGTACACGATGGCGGCGATGCAAAATGCCGGCGTCGCGCTCGAATGGGCGCGCCGCACCCTGGGGCTCGACTGGCCGGCGGCATATGCCGCGGCCTTCGGAAGTTCGCTCCGCACCGACGACGAACTGTTTTTCCTGCCCTACCTCGGCGGCGAGCGCACGCCCTGGATGGATGCGCAGGTTCGCGGGGCCTGGGTCGGCCTCAGCCCGGGGACGGACAACGGCGCCCTGATGCGCGCAGCCTTCGAAGGCGTCGCTTTCGCGATCCGCGCCGGCCTCGATGCGTTGCACGCGCAGGGCACGCGCCCAACCCAGCTGCGCCTGGCCGGCGGCGGCTCGGTACACCGCGCCTGGCAACAACTGTTGATGGACGTCTTGCAGTTGCCGCTCGAAGCCGTCGACTGCCCCAACGCCTCGGCCCGCGGCGCCGCCCTCCTCGGTGGCCTGGCCGCGGGGCACTGGAGCACCGCCGACCTGTACGCGCTGGCGCCAGCGTGCCACCCCGTCGGCGAGCCGGCGAGCGTGCGCTACGCGCTTCCGTATCGGCGCTTCTGCGATCTGTATGCCCGCCTCGCAGGCTGGTTCGGACGGGACGGATTGCAAACCGAGAATTAATCGCCGGCCCCGGCAAGGGCTTCGACGAAGGAAGGAGTTTTGATGTTTCTGGGAATCGACCTCGGCACCTCCGAAGTCAAATTGCTGTTGCTGTCCGAGGCGCAACGGGTGCTCGCGGTCGCGGGGGAAAAGCTCCCGCAGTCCCGCCCTCTGCCCGGCTGGTCGGAACAATCCCCCGCGGCATGGTGGGCGGCAACGAGCCGTGCTGCCGCTCGCCTGCGTGCCGCCGAACCGCAAGCGTTCGCGGCGATCCGGGCGATCGGCCTGTCCGGGCAGATGCATGGCGCCACCCTCCTCGACGTCCGGGATCGGGTGCTGCGCCCGGCCATCCTCTGGAACGACACCCGCGCCGCCGCCGAATGCGAGGAGCTGAGCGCGCGTTGCCCCGCGCTGCCCGCCATCGCCGGCAACCTCGCCATGCCCGGATTCACCGCGCCCAAGCTGCGCTGGGTCGCCAAGCACGAACCTGATCTCTTCGCCCGCACGGCCGCGGTCCTGCTGCCCAAGGACTACCTGCGCCTGTGCCTGACCGGCGAGAAAGTCGGCGAGATGTCCGACGCCGCCGGCACGCTGTGGCTGGACGTGGCCCGACGCGACTGGTCGGACGAACTCCTGGCGGCGACCGGCCTCGCCCGCCGCCACATGCCGCGCCTTGTCGAAGGCAACGCCGTCTCCGGCACCGTGCTGCCGGCCGTGGCCCAGGCCTGGGGCCTGCCGCCTGGCGTGATCGTGGCCGGCGGCGGCGGCGACAACGCGGCCAGCGCCGTGGGCATCGGCGCCGTCTCGCCGGGCGACGGCTTCATCTCGCTGGGAACGAGCGGCGTCGTCTTCGTCGTCACCGACTGCTTCCGCCCCAACCCCGCGTCGGCCGTCCACGCCTTCTGCCACGCCCTGCCGGAGCGCTGGCACCAGATGAGTGTGATGCTCTCGGCCGCCAGCGGCCTCGCCTGGCTCACGCGGCTGACCGGTGCCAAGGACGAAGCCAGCCTGCTCGCACAAATGCGGGCTTTGCCACAGGAGGCCCTCGAACGCGCGCCCGTGTTCCTCCCCTACCTCTCGGGCGAACGCACCCCGCACAACGATGCCGCCGCGCGCGGCGCCTTTCTCGGCCTGGACCACGACACCTCGGCGGCCACGTTGGCCTATTCAGTGCTCGAAGGCGTGAGCTTCGGCCTCCTCGACGGCATGAGCGCCTTACGTGCGGCCGGAACGCAGGTCGAACGTCTGGCCTTGGTCGGCGGCGGGTCGAAAAGCCCGGAATGGGCGCAGCTGCTGGCCAGCGGCCTGGAAATCGAAATCGTCACCGCCCCCGGCGCCGAGGCCGGCGCCGCGCTGGGTGCCGCCCGCCTTGGCTGGCTCGCAGCGAGCGGCGACGAAGCGGACGTGTGCACTGCGCCCGAGGGCGGTCAGCGCTTCCGCCCGAACCCGGCGCAACGGGAACGTCTGCTTCCGCGCTACGAGAAATTCCGCGCCGCCTACCCGCGACTGAAGGATCTGTTTGCTAACAGGGCATGAGGGAGCGTAACGCCGGGGGTTGCGTCCCGAATCATGTGAAGATCATTGCGCCACGCCCCCGGCATCGCGGTCGGTGAGGCCTGTTCCGGGTTTGGCGGCATAATGCCGCCTGCTCGCTCGTCGAGGTTTGAGGTCGACGCGAGCGCCTTCACGCCAAATTCGTTCCAAACGCGTTTTCAACGCATTCTCAACCCAACCAAGAAAGCCCCTCACATGCCGGATGCGCACATCTGGGTCGATGCCGACGCCTGCCCCGGCGCGATCAAGGACATTCTCTACCGCGCGGCCAACCGGGCCGAAATCCGGCTGACCTTGATCGCCAACCAGATGCTGCGCGTGCCGCCCTCGCCCTGGATTCGGGCGCTGCAGGTGCCGTCGGGTTTCGACGTCGCCGACGCACGCATCGCGCAGGAGGCGCAGATGGGCGACCTGGTGGTGACGGCCGACGTGCCGCTGGCGGCGCAGGTGATCGCCAAGGGCGCATTGGTGCTCGACCCGCGCGGCGAGTTGCTGGACCAAAGCAGCATCGACGCGCGCCTGACGTTGCGCAACTTCATGGAAAGCCTGCGCAGCAGCGGCGTCGACACCGGCGGCCCGCCGGCCCTCTCGGCGGCCGACCGGCAGGCCTTCGCCAATCAGCTCGACCGCTGGCTGGCGAAACTCAAGCGCTGACGCCGACCGGAAGCGCCCCAGGATCGCCCATCCATGCGCCCTCCCGCCGGCCTGCAGGGCGCATGGAGGCTCGCGTCCAGGGCCATGAAAAACGCGCCGTCCCTCTCGGGATGCGGCGCGTGGCTTTGCGGTGCGGCGTTCAGGCCAGGATCAAAACCGCTCAGAATCTGTACGAATAGTGCGCTGACATGAAAACCATGTACGGGTCTTCGTACTTGCCGCCGATCACCGGGCTCGGGTCGCGCAGCGTGCTGCTGCGCAGGTATTCGGCGGCGATGCCGAGTTCGGACTTGGGCGACAGCGTGTACTGGACGCCGGCACCGAAACGCCAAGCGTCCGATGCCGGCAAGGCGTACGAGGCCTGATTGTTGTGCTTGTAGAAGCTGCTGTCGTAGGCCACGCCGGCGTTGATCCGGGTCGTCCCGCTGTACTGGTACTGGGCGCCGAGGGCGACGTGCCAGGTGTCCTGCAGCTGCAGCTTGCTGGTCGTCACGCCGCCGCGGGTTTCCACCGAGGCGTGCGAGAAGGCGCTCCAGTCCTGCCAGCCGAGGTTACCGGTCATCGCCCAGCGGTCAGAGAGTTTCTGGTAGACGCTGAACATCAGCTGCTGCGGCGAATTCACGCTGGCGGCGACGGGGAAGGTGTGCGTGCCGCCGAGGCCGGTGTTGACCGTGGCATCGACGTTGAAGTCGTAATCGACCTTGCTCGTCCATACGAGGCCCAGGCGCATCGCGGCCGAGGGCTCGTACATCACGCCGACGCGGCCGCCGAACTGCCAGTCGCCGTCTTTCTGCTCACGCTCGCCGCTGCCGTCCACCGCCAGCCGCTTGAGCTTGAAGAGGCCGTAGTTGGCGGTTAGGCCAGCACCGACCGACCACGTGTCGTTCACCCGGTAAGCGATCGTCGGCTGCAGGGTCATCGCCATCAGCGTCGACTCGGTGGTGAGGTTACGGCCAGCCCAGTCGTCGCCGTAATTGAGCTTGAGGCCGAAGTTGCCGTAGGTGGCGAGACCGATCTTCAGGTCGTTGCTGATGCTGTGGCTGTAGAACAGGCTCGCGCCCGGCATCCAGCCGACGACGTTGCCCGGGCTGCCGCCGCCGAAGGTCTGCTGCGCCTGGCTGTTCGCGCTCACCGAGTAATCGACGCCGCCGTAGAGGAGCTGCGCGCCGGTCGAAAGCTGGTTGCCGCTCAGGCGCGTCATCCCGGCAGGATTGCTGTAAACGGTGGACGCATCCTCGGCGCGAGCGGCGGTGCCTGCGCCGGCGAAACCGAGGTCGGAGGTCGCCACTTCGTAGAGGTAAAGGCCACCGGCGTGGGCCAGCACGGGAGAGATCAGGGCGACCGCCGCTGCACGACGAATGAATGAAGCTCGCATCGGTGTTCCTTTCAAAGCCTTGAATCGAACCGGGCCACGCTAGCAGAATTTGCATTTGGCATCAAGCCAAACCCCTTAAAAGCCGTTCAACACGCCCGTCTCGTCGGGCACAAACCAAGGCACGGCGGGGACCTAAAGCCACCCCAGCATCAGCCCGGAACCGATCATGAACATGCCGACGGCGACCAAGCGCTGCACGGCGCTCAGGGTGACCTTGTGCATCAGCCGTTTGCCGACGTAGGCGCCGAGAAAAGCGCTGAGCGCGCCGACGGTCACCGGCAGCGCCAGCGCCTCGGCCTGTGCCGGCGGGACGGCCAGCGCAGCGTGGCCGTAGGCCGTCAGGCGCACTCCGTCGACCAGCGCCGCAAGCACCGCGCCTGTGGCGACGAAGCCCTCCTTGGAAAGACCGGCCTTGATCAGGAAGGCCGAACGCAGCGCGCCTTGGTTGCCCGACAAGCCACCGAAGAAGCCCGACAAGGCGCCGCCGAGCGGCAACCAGCGCGGCGCGAAAGCCAGTGCCTGGAAGCGCGGCGACAGCTCGAGCAGGGCGAAGACGACGATCAGCGCGCCGATCAGCGCCTTGATCGGGGTGACTTCGTAGCGCGTTCCGGCGAGCAGGTAGTGGCCGAGCGCGGGCAGCCGGTCGACGGCGCCGAGCGCCGCAGCCCCGACCAAGGCGGCCAGCGCCGCCGGCAGGCCGAAACGGAGGACGACCCGCCAGTCCGCCGCGCGGGCGAGCAAGCCGAGCTTGAACAGGTTGCTGGCCAGGTGCACCACCGCCGTGGCGGCGATGGCGAGCGGCACGGGGAAAAACAGCGCGAAGACCGGCGTCATCATCGTGCCCAGGCCGAAGCCGGAGAACAGCGTCAGGGTCGAACCCACCAGCGCGGCGAAAGCGATGAGTGCCAGTTCCATGCAGCGTTCCGGGCGTAAGATGAAAGACATGAGGGGCCGAAAAACCGGCCCGGTTTCAGGGTAGCGCCCGGCGTCGAGCGTGTCCAAGGCTTTCCAAGCTTCCCCCGGCTTCAGGGGTCGGATCGCGCCATATCGCGTTGAGGCACGCGCCCGGCGACCGGCGAACGGTTGAATTTCCGGCCCCCCGGGCTAGAGTCAGACCAAAGGGCGCAGCGCCCCACCGGACAAGCGTCGACGAACGAGGACAGGACATGCACAGAGCCGTTTCCGCGGAATTTCTCAAGGCGTGGCAGGCGTTCGCCGATCGCGTGGCCGATGCAGCGCAGGTGCCGGCCGCATTGGTGATGCGGGTATGGCCCAAACAGATCGAAGTGCTGGTGACCAGCCTCGGCGCGGGCAATCCCTACGAAGCGCACGAACGGATCGACCTCGGCACCGGCCTCTACTGCGAGACGGTGATGCGTCGGCGTGAGTCCTTGCAGGTGTCCGACGCACGGAGCGATCCAGACTGGGCGCACAATCCCGACGTGAAGCTGGGCATGATCAGCTACCTCGGGGTGCCGCTGCTGTGGCCGGACGACAGCATCTTCGGCACGGTCTGCGTGCTCGACCGCAAGTCGCGCAATTACGACGCCAAGACCTTGCGCCTGCTGCAGGCGCTCAAGGCGCTCATCGAGGACGATTTTCGCCTGATCGACGCCGGCCAGAGTACGCCGCCTGAGCGCTATGGCCCACACTGGCAGGCGTTCGAACGCTGCCTCGCCGAACTGAAGGCCGAGCGACTGACAGGCGCATGCTCGCCACCGTATTGAGCGCCAGCCACCGGAGCGGGTTGCGGCAGCAGGCGCACGATGCCAACGCCCGTTTCGACGGTTGGTTTCGACGGCCTGTCAGTTCCCCTTCACATCGCCTTCCCGTCTGGGGTCTGCACCACCGAACCACCCGTCGCGAGTGCGTTCGATGAAATGCAATCCGCTCGGCAGGCTGACCTCGCGCAGCTCATGCCCGCGCCGCTTGAGCGCGTCGAGCGTCGCGGCCGGGAAGCGCTTTTCTTCGAGCAAGGTCGGGCCGTTGAGCGAGCCGAAGTTCGGCAGGTCGATCGCGCGCTGGGCGTCGAGGCCCCAGTTGAGCATGCCGTAGAGGGTCTTGGCCGTGTAGTGGATGATCAGGCTGCCGCCCGGGCTGCCGCCGGTGATCAACACCTGCCCGCTCGCCTTGTCGCTGACGAGGACGGGCGACATCGAGGAACGCGGCCGCTTGCCCGGCTCGACCCGGTTGGCGACGGGCCGGCCGTCGTCGTCGCGCGGGGTGAAGCTGAAGTCGGTGAGCTGATTGTTGAGCAGAAAACCGCGCACAAAAAGGCGCGAGCCGAACACCGCCTCGATGGTGGTGGTCATCGCCAGAACGTTGCCGTCGGCATCGACGATGCTGAGGTGGCTGGTGCCGTACTCCGGTTGCTCGGGCATGCTTGCATACGCAATCTTGGTCCCCGCCGGAACGCCGGGCTTGGCTTTTTTCATGCTCGTCTCGCCGATGCCGCGCGCGCGTTCGGCAAGGTAAGCGGGGTCGAGCAGGCTCAACCAACGTCCGGCCGGCGGATCGGTAAAGGCCGGGTCGGCAACGTATTGCGCACGGTCGGCATAGGCCAGCCGCGCCGCCTCGCTGTAGAAATGCACGAAATCGGCCGAGGGCCGCCCGTCCGCGCCGAGGCGCAGGCTTGCGGCCGGGCTTCGCTCAAGCAGGCCGAAGATCTGCCCGATGGCCAGCGTGCCCGAACTTGGCGGCGGCATGCCGCAGACCGTATAAGCCCGGCTCGCCGGCGTGTAGTCGAAGCACAAGGGCGCACGTTTCAAAGGGAGATACTCCGCCAGGTCGGCAAGCGTCATCCGCCCCGGGTTGCTCGGGTGCTTTTGCACGGCGTCAACGATGGCCTGCGCCAACGGGCCGCGATGCAGGGCGTCGGCGCCTTCGCGGGCCAGCAGGCGAAGGACCGCGGCGTATTCCGGGTTTTTCAGCAGATGCCCGACCGGCCAGGGCTTGCCGTCGGCATCAAAAAAATACTTCGCGGCGGCGGGGTCGGTTTTCAGGTGGTAGTCGCTGGCCAGCAGGGTATGGAAGCGATGGCTGACCTCAAAGCCTTGCTCGGCCAGGGTGATGGCCGGCTCGAACAGCCGGGCCCAGGGGAGTTTGCCGTGTTCCCGATGCGCCAATTCCAGGGCGCGCAGCGCGCCGGGAACGCCGACCGAACGCCCGCCGACCACGGCCTCGGTAAAGCCCATCGGTTTGCCGTCCGGGCGCAGGAACAGCCTTTCATCGACGGCGGCGGGCGCGGTTTCACGGCCGTCGTAAGTTTCGATCCGCCGGCCGTCGGAATGAACGATGAAGGCGCCGCCGCCCACCCCGCTCGATTGCGGTTCAACGAGGGTCAGCACCAGTTGCACGGCCACCGCGGCGTCGACGGCGCTGCCGCCGGCCTTGAGGATGGCGTAACCGGCGGCCGTGGCATGCGGATTGGCGGCCGCCACGGCAAAGCGCCGCGTGGCCCAGCCGGGCTTGTCGACGTAGCCCGAAGCGCCTTCGGGGGAAATCGGAGGACTGCTCAATGCGGCCGTCGGGGCGGCCCAGGACGAAAGCGGCGCGACGAAGGACGCAATGAGCAGCGCGGCGCAGCAGACGAGGCGGATGGAATTCAAGGTCTCACTCCGGCAAGGGCAAGGACGCAAGGGACAGGATGCGCCCCGCCTGCGCGAGGCAGGCAAGAGGCTCGCACCGCGCTGCACCTGGGCGGGGCACCGCGCGGCGAGGGTTCGCCCCCTCCGAGGCGAAGCATGCTGCTTACGGCGCCTTGAGGAAGGCGCCAAGGCCCTGGCCGACGAGGTCGGCGTAGGCCGGAACGGCGTCGAGCACCAGGGCGCGCTCGGGCGTCTCCGAGCTGTAGGCGGCGAAGATGGCCTGCAGCCCGGCGACGTGGCGGGCGACGCGGGTGGCGAGCGGCCAGCCCTTGTCGTCGAAAGGCACGAAGAGGCGGCCGAGTTGTTGCGCCCGCACGTAGAGCTCGTCCCTGCCCTGGGTGATCAGGGCTTCGTTGGTCACGCCGCGCAGCCGGCCCTGCGCCGGATTGGTCGTTTCCATCAACAGCGCCAGGGTGCCGGTGGCATCGCCCAGTTCGCGGTGCGAGAGGCCGCGCAGCTTCACCGGCGAGGGTTCGAGGCCCATGGTGATGTCGTCGAACTCGAGGTTGAGCAGCGCGATCGAGGCGATCTTCATCGCCCGCTCGTGCGCCACGATGGCGTTGACCACCGGGTACTCGGGCGAGGCTTCGTGCAGGTCGACGGTGATGTCGATCTTCTCGGCGCGGATCAGACTGGTGATGGCATAGGCGACCTTCTCGGTGAAGGTGCCGTCCGGCCGGCCGGGGTAGGCGCGGTTGAGGTTGCGCGTTTCCGAACCGGAGAGCTTCTGCCCGGACGAAGCGTGCACGTAGATGTCCGGATCGGGCCACTGGTCGGCGGGGCTGGTGGCGCGCGAACCGTAGCGGAAGCGGCGCGGCCCGCCGGCCGTTTCGACGGTGAAGTGGCGCGGCGTGCCCTCCATGTAGTCGGTGTGCGTCAGCGTCGAAGCGTTGGCGAAGGGAATGACGTAGAGCTTGCCCGAAGTCGGCATCGCGTTTTCGATCAGCACGATGGCGGCCATGAAGCCCGAGGGCTCGTTGCCGTGCGTGCCGCCGAGCACCAGCGCGCTGGCGCCGGGCTTGCCCGAATCGAGGACGTAGATGTCGGTGTCGCCGCGAGTGCCGGCAATGCCGTCAAAATACTGCGAGAGCTTGACCACTTTGGTGACCCCAGCCCCCTGCTTGACCACGTCCGGCTCGCGCATGCTCAGAGCATCGGGAACGACGATGGCAAGCACGGCGAGGACGAAGATCAGGATGGCGAGCGAGAGGCCGAGGCTGCGGCGGTCGTCGAATGGTTTGGTTTGTTTCGTTTCCATTTTCTTCGCCTCACACCACCATCAGGGCTCGCATGACGAGCGGGATGAGCACCAGCGCGGCGTTGAGCTTGAGCGCCACGCTCTTTTGCGAGAACAGCTCCATCGCCACCAGCACCAGCGCCAGGACGACGATCAGTCGATAGATCAGCGTCATGATCAGACTCCCAGGAAGGCGGCGATCGGGTTGGCGAAGACGATCATCAGGAGACCGACAAGCACTGCGGCCACCGCCGGCCAGAAGCACAGCTTGGCGATCTCGCCGTAGTCGTTCACCCCGATCAGCTTGGCGGTGACCACAGGAGTCAGCGCGACGGGCGGCATATAGCTGCCCATGGCGCCGATCAGCGAGAGCGCGGTGAGGACGATGATCTGGTTCTGTCCGAGCATGGCCAGCGCGAACGGCACGCCAAGCACGCTGGCGCCGCCATAGACCGAAACGCCGCCGAAAATCGGCAGGATCAGCGCCACGCCGGCGAGCATCAGAGTGCTGGGCAACGACAGCGCCCCGATGACCACCGAGCCGCGGATGCCGGTGAGCGTCATCACTTCGATCAGCATGCCGACGCCGAAGAGGATGCCGATCACGGGCAGGATTTCGCTCACGCCATCGCGCGCGCAGCGCAGCGGATTGACGCGTTTGCCGCTCATCAGCGCGAGCACCGCGCCGATCAGGAAGGTGAGCGGCAGGCGCGGATCGGGAAACCAGGTCGGAAAGGCCTTCGGCCCGACCATGAGGACGAAAACGACGAGCAGCGGCAGATAGAGGCCGAAGCTGCCCTTGCCGCCTTCGGCGCGGCTGCGCTCGATGACGAGGGCCAGTTTGTCGCGCTGCACGTGGCGGTAGCCGAGGTAGAGGCTGGTCAGGATGGCGAGCGGCAGCGAGGAGAGGAGCAGCGGCAGCTCGAAACCGATGTAAGGCAGGTCGATGCCGCCGCCGATGGTCATCACCAGCACGTTCACCGGCGGCGCGATCATGCCATAGACCGCGGCGCTGGAAATGAAGGCGCCGGCGACGATCAGCGGCAGCCCGAGTTCGACGAGGATGGGCGCGACGATGGCGCCGGTGCCGAGCACCGAGGCGGTGCAGGAACCGGTGATCATGCCCGGGAACATGATGACCACGGTGAGCGCGATCAAGAGTTGCAGCGGCGAGCGGCCGAAGGCGACGATGATGGCGCGCGTGAGTTCGGCGAGCAGCCCGTTGGCCTCGATGATCTTCATGAAGATCATCGCCGCGATGAGCACCAGGCCGACGTCGAGGTAACCGAACATGCCCTCGACGAGCTTGTCGAGGTGCAGGTCGCCATCGCCGGCGAGCAGCAGAATGAGCACCGAGGTGGCGGCCAGGCTGAGCGACACCGGCCACTTGGCGACGACGACCAGAACCACCAGCACGACCGCCATGAGCAGCAGGAACATCAATCCTGTTGTCATACAAAGACTCCGAGTTCTCCCCCGCCCCCAGCGCCGGGAATGCGGGGGGCAGAAGCGTTCATGAAAGAAGGATTACTTGAAGGCCTTGGCGAGCGGTTCGCCAACCTTGGTGATCTTCTCGACGCTGTCGAGCGGGATCTTGCCGTTGCCGGTGAGCTTGGTGAACAACCCGTCCTTGTTGCCGTCGGCGACGACGATGACGTAGTCGCACGCGGGCACGGTGTCGGTCAGGAACTTGTCCGAAAGGTCGCCGCGCCGGCCTTCGCCGCCGACGTGCAGGCCGATGATCTTGAAGCCCTGTTTCTTCGCTTCGGCGATCAGCGCCTTGGTGCGGTCGAGCTCGGCCTGGGTCGAAATGCCGGCGGCGCCGAGGCCCTTGGAGCTGCCGCCGAGGACGACGACCAGCGACTTGCCGCCACTGCCGGCGAGCGCCGGGGCGGCAATGCGCGCGTCGAGCTTGTACGGCACCTTGGCGCGGTCGAGCAGAACCTTGACCATCTCGATGTCGGCGCTCTGGCCGGAAGACGTCAGCACGGCGGGCTTGTCGGCGATCGGCGCCTTGAGCGCAAAGGCCGATTGCGCGTGGGCGGCAAAAGCGAGGAAGAAGGTACAGGCGGCAAGGGCGATACGTTTCATGGCAAGGCTTCCAGTTTCAGGGACTAGGCGAAATCCCGTCCCCCGGAACGCGCGCCGGGGGCGGGGCGAATCAAATCGAAACATCGACGAGGGGCACGAAGCGGGCAGGCATCGCGCCCCGGCGATCATCAGTAGGCGACGACGCGTCCGTCGCGGCGCGGGTCGGCGCCGCCATCGAGCCGCTTCGCGCTGCGGTCGAAGAGCACCGCCTGCACGCCGCCGAAGAAGGGATCCCAGTCGCCCTTGACGACGACCTTGTGGCCCATTTTCTCGAGCGCATTCTTGGTGTTGATCGAGACCCGCCCTTCGAGGTTGTACTCGCCGGCCTGCATGCGGAAGAAGCGCGGCGCCATGGTGGCCTGCTGGATCGGCATCTTATGGTCGATGACGTTGGAAATCACGCTCGCCACCGCACCGATGATGCGCGTCGCGCCCGGCGCGCCGATGGTCATGAACGGCCGGCCTTCGGGATCGATCATCAGGGTCGGGCTCATCGACGACAGCGGACGCTTGCCCGGTTCGATCGAGTTGGCCGAGCCGGGTTTCGGCACGAAGTCATCCATGTGGTTGTTCATCAGGATGCCGGTGCCCGGAACGATCACGCCCGAACCGAAGAAGTAGTTGATCGACTTGGTGATCGCGACCATGTTGCCCTTGCTGTCCATGACCGAGAGGCTGGTCGTCGAGCCGGATTCGAAGCGCGACGGATCGCCGGCGGAGACGCTCTCCATCGGTTTTTCCATGTCGATCTTCGACGCCAGGCTGATCGCGTAGGGCTTGCTCGTCAGGCCCTCGAGCGGAACTTTGACGAAATCGGTGTCGGCCATGTACTTGGCGCGGTCGGCGAACACCAGCTTCATCGCCTCGCTCCACAGGTGCAGCGTGGCCGGCGTGCCGTCACCGAGCTTGGCGACATCGAAGGTCTCGAGGATGTTGAGCAGCTGGATGACGTGGGTGCCGCCCGAGCTGGCCGGCGGGGTCGAGTAGAGCGTGTAGCCGCGGTAGCTGCCGGTCACCGGTTTGCGCACCTTGGGCTCATACGCCGCCAGGTCGGCCTCGGTGAGGATGCCGCCCGTGTCCTTGACGGCGGCGACGATCTTCTTGGCCAGCTCGCCCTTGTAGAAGCCGTCTTTGCCTTTCTTGGCGATGAGCTCGAGCGTTGCCGCAAGCTCGGGGTTCTTGATCGTGTCGCCCAGTTCGTAAGGCAGGCCGCCCTGCGTGTAGATCGCCGCGGTGGCGGGGAATTTGTTGATCTTGGGCAGTTCGTCGGTGATGATCTTGGCCAGGTTCACCGTGACCGGGATGCCTTTTTTCGCCCAGTCGATCGAAGGCTGGATGATCTGCGCGCGGGAGAGTTTCTTCGAGCCGAATTTCTCCAGCCCGTAGAGCAGGCCGGCGACTTCGCCCGGCACGCCGGAGGCCAGGCCACCGACCACGTTGGCGGCGTTGAGCACCTTGCCGTCGGCACCGAGCGCGTACATGTCGGGCCGCGCGGCCGCCGGTGCGGTTTCGCGGAAATCGATGACGACCGCATCCTTCATGCCAGCCAGCTTGACGATCATGAAGCCGCCGCCGCCGAGGCCGGAAGCGTTGGGTTCGAGCACGCCGAGCGCGAAGGCGGTGGCCACCGCGGCATCGACCGCGTTGCCGCCCTTCTTCAGGATGTCGACGCCGACCTGCGAAGCCTCGGGCTTGGCCGCGGCAACCGCGCCGTGACCGCCCTGCGCGCCGCGCGCGTAGAGGTTGACCGGGGTCTGGGCGAGGACCGTCCCGGACAGGGCCGAGACGGAAAAAGCACAAAAGGACAGCGTCAGCATTTTCCAGCGCATGAGAACTCCCTTCCGCAATGATTTTCGAGTTTCGACTCTATCACTTTCGAAAACGCCAGTGTGACGACATAATTCGCCTCATTTGTATCGCTGAAATCTACAATCGATGAGCGCTTATGATCATTTCTCCGGCGTCGCCGTTTTCGTCATGGTCGTCGAAAGTGGCAGCTTCGCCGCCGCCGCCAACCGCCTCAATCTCTCGCGCTCGGCCGTCGGCAAGACGGTCGCCCGGCTCGAGGAGAAGCTCGGCGTCAAGCTGATCCACCGCACCACGCGCACCCAGAGCCTGACCGAGGACGGGCAGCTCTTTTACGAACGCTGCCTGCGCGCGGTCAACGAGGTCCGCGAAGGCGCGGCGATGCTCGACTCGGGCCGCCTCTCGCTGCAGGGCAAGCTGCGCATTTCGGTGCCGGTACTTTTCGGCTGCCGCTGTGCGGCACCGATCCTCGTCGCCCTGGCGCAGAAAACGCCGAACCTCGAACTCGAGATCGATTTCGACGACCGGCGCGTCGACGTGATCAAGGAGGGCTTCGATTTCGTCGTCCGCGCCGGCCCCTTGCGCTCGGAAGCCGAGCGCAACCTGGTGGCGCGCAAGCTGGCCGAGCAGCGCATGGCCGTCTGTGCCGCGCCGGCCTATCTCGAAGCACACGGCGTGCCGCGCGAACTCGACGAGCTCTACAGCCACGAATGCCTGGTGTATTACCGCTCCGGCCAGGCTCGGGAATGGGCTTTCGCCGGTCACGACGACACGCCACTGCGCCTGCAACCGCCGTCGCGCCTGCTGCTCGACAACTATGAAGCCATCGCCGACGCGGCCGTCGCCGGCTGCGGCCTGGCCTGGCTGCCTTACTGGCTGGTGCGCGACCGCATTGCCAGCGGCCGGCTGGTGCATGTCCTCGAGGATAAGTCGAGCCAGGCCGTCGAGTACTACGCGCTGTGGCCGAAAACCCTGCACCTGCCGCTGCGCACGCGGGCCGCGCTCGACGAACTGGCGCACCACCTGCCGTCGCTGATGTAGGCAACGTCCTTAGCGGGTGGCCGGCTCGATCCCAGGCCCCGGCACGGCCGAGTCCAGAAAGACGAAATTGATCGCTGGCGGGTTCCAGCCCGGGGCGCTGCGCAGCACTTTCTCGACCGAGGCATTGAGTCTGACCGTCACCCGGAAGTCGTCGCCAAAGGTGGTGTCCCAGCGCGGCAGCACCTGCTTCAGGTACTCGAGTTCGTGGGCCTCGTCGACGATCACGCCCATCGTCTCGAGCAGGCTGAGCTTGGGCCAGTGCTCGCCGCCCGGACGGCCGTAGGTGACGACGCTCATGAAACGGGTGAAGTCGGAGTAGAACGGGTCGGAGGGGTCGATCACCTTGCCGTTGGAATAGATCCCGTCCATCAGGTAGGTGATCCGGTACTGGCCGGGTTGTCGCTGCGCCCACTGGTAGATGATTTCGTTGGTGGCATAGCCGAGACACAATTCGAGATGACCGCCGACGATGTAGATGTGGCGCGGCATCACCTTGAAGGAAATCTCGCCGCCTTGCGAACGCACCCAGTGGTCGGGCGCGCAGTCCTCCATGAAGTAATGCTCGATCGGCGTTTCGTCCACCAGATAGACGACCGGCATGCCGCGCCCCTTGGCGAAGCGCACGGCTTCGTCGACTCCGCGCTTGCTGGCAAAACGGGCATCGTGCGCCGAGGTGGCGTGCACCACGATGAGCGCGGCATCGCCTTTGAGCGCCACCTGTCCGGGTGGCGTCAAACGGGGCTCGGGGCAGGACGCCCACGCCGGCGCCGCCCCGAAGAGCAGCGCCGCAGCACAGGCCAGCGCGCGCAGCGCGGCGAAGAGGTGATGGACGGAGGTTGCGGACACGGAGCCACTCCCTGAAGGTTGGGGATCGAGAGCGGCATCTTAGCGACCCACCGAGCACCGGGAAACGCTGACAGCGGATGGCGGTCGCCGCAGACGGGGCGACCGCGGCAATTCCGCAACAGACGCGGCGGCTTAAGGCTAGGGCGCGACGTGCTTGAAGCGGCTCAGGTGCGCCTCGAAATCGGGCAGCGCACGCTGGTAGGGGGAGGTCATCAGCGGCGACGAGATCATGAAGTCGGCCGAGGCCCGGTTGCATGCCACCGGGACGTTCCAGACCACGGCGATGCGCAGCAGGGCCTTGACGTCCGGATCGTGCGGCTGCGGCTCGAGCGGGTCCCAGAAGAAGAGGATGAAATCGATCTCCCCTTCGGCAATCCGCGCGCCGATCTGCTGGTCGCCGCCGAGCGGGCCGCTGCGCAGCTTCTCGACCGGAACGCCGAGCACCTTCTCGAGGAGCGCGCCGGTCGTTCCCGTGGCGCAAAGCTGGTGCCTGAGCAGCGTGCCGCGG
This sequence comes from Propionivibrio sp., assembly GCF_041441355.1. GTDB lineage: Bacteria > Pseudomonadota > Gammaproteobacteria > Burkholderiales > Rhodocyclaceae > Propionivibrio. The sequence goes on along the minus strand of NZ_JASDTF010000027.1, from coordinate 2,935 downwards.
TTGAAGCGCGCCCACTCCATCAGGTCTTTCTTCTTGTTGTCGTGCGCCACCAGGGCGATGCGTTTGCGCGGAGGGACGGGCGTGGCCGGGCTGCCGGGCTGGCCGCCCGTGACCGGTCCGCTCGCGTTGTGTTCCGGAGGTTCGACGTGCTTGGCGTTCATGCGGTTCTCCTTTGTTTCAATCCTTGTTATGAGGACAGTGTACCTGCCCTTTGCGACATCACAATGACAGCAAGATCGGCAACGACGTTCCTAGCCATTCCATCGGCGCCCAAACGGCATAAAAAAACCCCGGTACGGCATACCACCGCGACCGGGGAAAGGATGGGCGAAAAACCCCGACGGAATCAGTAAACGCCTTGAGCGAGCATGGCGTCGGCGACCTTGACGAAGCCGGCGATGTTGGCGCCGTCGACGTAATTCACGAAGCCGTCCTTGCCCGTGCCGTAACGCACGCAATTGGCATGGATGTCGTGCATGATCTGGTGCAGACGCGCATCGACCTCGTCACGCGACCAGGGCAGGCGTTGCGCGTTCTGCGTCATTTCCAGGCCGGACGTCGCCACGCCGCCGGCATTGGCGGCCTTGCCCGGCGCATAGAGGATCTGCGCGTCGATGAAGGCGTGCACCGCCTCGAGGTTGGACGGCATGTTGGCGCCCTCGGCGACGCATTTGACGCCGTTGGCGACCAGCAGGCGCGCCGCTTCGCCGTCGATCTCGTTCTGCGTCGCACAGGGCAGCGCGACGTCGACGGGCACATGCCAGGGCGTTTTTCCGGCCACGTAAGGCAGGCCGAAATGCGCCGCGTAGTCTTCGACGCGGCCGTAGCGGTGGTTCTTGATCTCCATCAGCACAGCCAGTTTCTCTGGCGTGAAGCCCGATTCGTCGACCACCGTGCCCGACGAATCCGACGCCGTGATGACCTTGGCGCCAAGCGCCATGGCCTTCTCGATCGCGTACTGCGAAACGTTGCCCGAACCGGAAACCGAGACGCGCAGCCCGTCGAGGCTCATGCCGCGCATGGCGAGCATGTCCTGCACGAAGTAAACGAGGCCGTAGCCGGTGGCTTCGGGACGGATCAGGCTGCCCCCGAACGACAGCCCCTTGCCGGTGAACACACAGCCGGACTGGTTGGAAAGCTTTTTCATCATGCCGGCCATGAACCCGACCTCGCGCCCGCCGACACCGATGTCACCGGCCGGGACATCGGTGTCCGGCCCGAGGTGACGGTGAAGTTCAAGCATCAGCGCCTGGCAGAAACGCATCACTTCGCCGCGGCTCTTGCCCTTGGGGTCGAAATCCGAACCGCCCTTGCCACCGCCCATCGGCAGCGTGGTCAGCGCGTTCTTGAAGGTCTGCTCGAAGGCCAGGAATTTGAGGATCGAGAGGTTGACCGAGGGGTGGAAACGCATCCCGCCCTTGAAGGGGCCGATCGCCGAACTGTGCTGTACACGGAAAGCGCGGTTGACCTGCGTCTGGTTGCGGTCGTCGGTCCAGGCGACCCGAAACTGGATCGCGCGCTCGGGTTCCACGAGACGCTCCAGCAACCCGGCCTCGGCGTACTGCGGATGCGTGGCGATGAAGCTCCACAGGCTGTCCATCACTTCTTCCACCGCCTGATGGAATTCGGGCTGCTGCGGGTCGCGCGCCTTCACGTAAGCGAGGAAGTCGGCCAGATTGCTGTATTTCATGCTGTCTCCAAAGCAGGTTTTATAGGTATGGATTGATGGATTCGACGCGGCGCTCACGGCCAGTCCTCGGATTCAGGATTCGCGGGGCGCGTCACCCACCGTGTCGAGCAGGACGTCGTTTCTTCCAACTCGACACCACAGCTGCTTCGGAAAAGCCGGCACGAACCGGGAGGTCCGCGACAAGCCTGATTCTATCGGCGTTTGCCGCCATTCCAGCGGTGCCGACCTGTACGATTTTCGATCGCCAACGCGCACTTCTTTAATGCCGCAACGGAACAATATGATTCCCATTCGGAATCATGAACCTCCCTATGCCATACCGCTTATGCGCCGTCGCGACATTGCGCCTGCGGGGAGGGCGGGGACAAAACGGCTGCATGATATAGTTGCGCCTGCGCGCCGCACGGCCGGAGGTCGCCTGTCGACCCTCGCCCTGCGGCCTTTTCCTTGCCGCAGAAAGTCCTCCGATGAGTTCCGCCCAGACGCCCGCTTCGCCCCTCTTCCCGCCCGACATCCTGCGCGACGTCCAGAAGCGCCGCACCTTCGCCATCATTTCCCACCCCGACGCGGGCAAGACCACGCTGACCGAAAAGCTGCTGCTCTTCGGCGGCGCGATCCAGCTCGCCGGCACGGTCAAGAGCCGCAAGAGCGCGCGCCACGCGACCTCGGACTGGATGGAGGTGGAAAAGCAGCGCGGCATCTCGGTCACCAGCTCGGTGATGCAGTTCGAATACCAGGGACATACGGTCAACCTGCTCGACACGCCGGGGCACGAGGATTTCTCGGAAGACACCTACCGCGTGCTGACCGCCGTCGATGCGGCGGTGATGGTGATCGACGCGGCCAAGGGCGTGGAAGCGCAAACGATCAAGCTGCTCGACGTCTGCCGCATGCGCAACACGCCGATCATCACCTTCATCAACAAGCTCGATCGCGAAGTGCGCGATCCCTTCGAACTGCTCGAAGAGATCGAGTCGGTGCTGCGCATCGAGTGCGCACCGATCACCTGGCCGATCGGCATGGGCAAGACCTTCCGCGGCGTCTATCACCTGGGCGACGACAGCCTGTTGCGTTTCACGCCGGGCGAGGAGAAGCGCGTCGAAGCCGAGCGCATCTCGGGCATCGACAACGCGCTGCTCGATCAGGATCTCCCGCTCGAAGTCGGCAAGCTGCGCGACGATGTCGATCTCATCCGCAGCGCCAGCAGCCCCTTCGACCTCGTCGACTTCCTCGCCGGCCAGCAGA